>NZ_FNCR01000010.1:0-1654 GCF_900100525.1 Microbacterium sp. 77mftsu3.1
CCTTGTCAAATGTTCCACCCATGAGCTCCGGCCGAGAACATTCGTCTCGAAACCGGCTCTGTCACTCCGAAGAGTGCAGTGCTCCTTAGAAAGGAGGTGATCCAGCCGCACCTTCCGGTACGGCTACCTTGTTACGACTTAGTCCTAATTACCAATCCCACCTTCGACGGCTCCCTCCACAAGGGTTGGGCCACCGGCTTCAGGTGTTACCGACTTTCATGACTTGACGGGCGGTGTGTACAAGACCCGGGAACGTATTCACCGCAGCGTTGCTGATCTGCGATTACTAGCGACTCCGACTTCATGAGGTCGAGTTGCAGACCTCAATCCGAACTGGGACCGGCTTTTTGGGATTCGCTCCACCTCACGGTATTGCAGCCCTTTGTACCGGCCATTGTAGCATGCGTGAAGCCCAAGACATAAGGGGCATGATGATTTGACGTCATCCCCACCTTCCTCCGAGTTGACCCCGGCAGTATCCCATGAGTTCCCACCATTACGTGCTGGCAACATAGAACGAGGGTTGCGCTCGTTGCGGGACTTAACCCAACATCTCACGACACGAGCTGACGACAACCATGCACCACCTGTTTACGAGTGTCCAAAGAGTTGACCATTTCTGGCCCGTTCTCGTATATGTCAAGCCTTGGTAAGGTTCTTCGCGTTGCATCGAATTAATCCGCATGCTCCGCCGCTTGTGCGGGTCCCCGTCAATTCCTTTGAGTTTTAGCCTTGCGGCCGTACTCCCCAGGCGGGGAACTTAATGCGTTAGCTGCGTCACGGAATCCGTGGAATGGACCCCACAACTAGTTCCCAACGTTTACGGGGTGGACTACCAGGGTATCTAAGCCTGTTTGCTCCCCACCCTTTCGCTCCTCAGCGTCAGTAACGGCCCAGAGATCTGCCTTCGCCATCGGTGTTCCTCCTGATATCTGCGCATTCCACCGCTACACCAGGAATTCCAATCTCCCCTACCGCACTCTAGTCTGCCCGTACCCACTGCAGACCCGAGGTTGAGCCTCGGGATTTCACAGCAGACGCGACAAACCGCCTACGAGCTCTTTACGCCCAATAATTCCGGATAACGCTTGCGCCCTACGTATTACCGCGGCTGCTGGCACGTAGTTAGCCGGCGCTTTTTCTGCAGGTACCGTCACTTTCGCTTCTTCCCTGCTAAAAGAGGTTTACAACCCGAAGGCCGTCATCCCTCACGCGGCGTTGCTGCATCAGGCTTTCGCCCATTGTGCAATATTCCCCACTGCTGCCTCCCGTAGGAGTCTGGGCCGTGTCTCAGTCCCAGTGTGGCCGGTCACCCTCTCAGGCCGGCTACCCGTCGACGCCTTGGTGAGCCATTACCTCACCAACAAGCTGATAGGCCGTGAGCCCATCCCAGACCGAAAAATCTTTCCAACTGCTGACCATGCGGTCGCAGCTCATATCCAGTATTAGACGCCGTTTCCAGCGCTTATCCCAGAGTCAGGGGCAGGTTGCTCACGTGTTACTCACCCGTTCGCCACTGATCCACAGAGCAAGCTCTGCTTCACCGTTCGACTTGCATGTGTTAAGCACGCCGCCAGCGTTCATCCTGAGCCAGGATCAAACTCTCCGTAAAAGAAAAATACTGACAACGACCGGAATAGGCCGAAGCAGCGAG
>NZ_FNCR01000006.1:0-281922 GCF_900100525.1 Microbacterium sp. 77mftsu3.1
ACCTCCCACCGAGACAGTGTCGTTGGGCGGCTCCGCGCGGCGGTCGAAGCACTCATCGGTTGAAGCCACCATGAGCGCGACGCAATCGACACCGATCGCTCACAAAGAGGCGTACGAGCTGTGGTCTCGCCTGGAGGCTGAGTTTGAGCGTTATCACAGCGCGATCGGTTACATCCCGATCGACCAGACCCGTATTCAGGACGATCTGCGCCGCTACCTCTGCCTACGCTGTGCGGGGTTCCTCGAGCGGCTGGTGCATGAGTGTGTCCTTCGGTATCTGGAAGAAAAGTCATCCGGCCCAGCGCTTGAGTTCGCGAAGTCCTTCTACCGGACAACCCCGAACCTGAACGCAGAGTCGTTCGCGAAGCTCATGGCTCGTTTCGGAGACGATCACGCGGCTCGGTTTGGAGTCTTCCTGACCGTCACGCTGCGCGACAGCCTCAATGACCTATCTGCGATCCGAAATCCTATTGCACACGGTGATACTGCTGGCGGGCAGAAGCTTGATCCCGAACGTTATCGCCGACTCTGCAAGGCGGTTTACGAGTGGTTGGTGGGGGATTTCTTGAAGCCGGTGGGCGTCTCGGTAGTCAGCTAGTGACAAAGGACGGCCTATCTTGCTCCGACGGTGTTGGAGTCGACCCGACGACGCCGGGCCGCAGTCGGAACATGGCAGCTATTCGGCGCGCGGACACGAAACCCGAGATCCCACTGCGTTCTGCGCTCCACGCTCGTGGGGTCCGGTTCCGGAAAGACCTCTGCCTCGACCTTGAAGGGGCGCGCGTTCGACCGGACATTGTGTTAACTGCCAAACGGCTAGCCGTCTTCGTCGCCGGGTGCTTCTGGCACTCCTGCGCCGAGCACGGGTCGCGGCCGACGAAGAACGCAGATTACTGGCTGCCCAAGCTTGCGCGCACCGTCGAGCGCGATGCAGCGGCCACGGCCGCGCTGGTCACCGCTGGGTGGATAGTGGTGCGCGTTTGGGAACACGTCCCCCTAGGCCGTGGTGATCAAGTGCTTCCGCCACTGGCTGGGTGAGTCTTGAACGGTGACGCGGCAGGAAATCTCTGATGAGGTGTGGTCGGTTATAGGAGCGTTGATGCCGACGGTGACCGGGCGGTCGCGGCCGTGGACAGATCATCGACTCGCTGTCGAAAGGATGGCGTGGAAGTACCGCACCGGGGTGCCGTGGCGGGACGTGCCGGAGCGGTTCGGGAAGTGGAACTCGATCTACAAGCGGTTCAATCGGTGGGCCGAGGACGGCACCTGGGAGAAGCTGCTTGCCGAGGTGCAGAAGCAGGCCGACGCTGCGGGGAAGATCGACTGGGTTGTCTCCATCGGCTCGACCATCGCGCGCGTGCATCAGCACGGTGCGACCCTGAAGCGGGACACAGGGGGCCTTGCCGAATCACAAGAATCCGTGGCTCGAGCCGCCTGATCACGGCATCGGCCGCTCCCGTGGCGGGCTGACGACCAAGCTGCATCTGGTCTGCGACGGCCGCGGTAGACCTCTGGGGATGATGGTCACCGGCGGGAATGTCAACGACACGACGATGACGACCGCTGTGCTCGAGGACATCGGCGTGCCCCGCGCCGGGAAGGGCAGACCCCGCACCCGTCCCGACCGGGTGCTCGCCGACAAGGGATACCCGTCGAAGGCGAACTGCGCATGGCTCCAGGACCGCGGGATCGCCGCGACGATTCCTGAGCGGCACGATCAGATCGCGCACCGTCGCAAGAAGCAGGGCCGGCCGATCGACTTCGGCGACCAGCAAAAGACCCGCTAACGCGGCCGGAACGTCGTCGAGCGCTGCTTCAACCGGCTCAAGCAATGGCGCGGCATCGCGCCGCGCTCAGACAAGACCGCTCGCAACTACCCGGCCGCGATCAGCCTCGCTTCCACGCTGATCTGGATCAAGACTGACTTGATCGGTACGGCCTAAGGGCTGAGCGCTCCACCCATTCCGGCATCGCCATCAGTTCCCGGATGTCGTCGACGAGCCGCGCCGTATGGAACCCGTCGGCCGAGGCGTGGTGCGCCTGGACGGCCAGCGGCATGAACGTGCGCCCGCCGCGTTCGAGGTGCCGGCCGATCGTAAAGATGGGCAGCAGATGCCGGGGGCCACCGTCGATCTGAAGCGAGAACCCGGTGAAGTGCGTCCACGGCACGCTCGAGACGTCGAATACGTCGGGCGGTAGCTCGCCCTGCGGGAACATTGTGGTCGCGGATGCCGCATCCGCGACCACCTCGGCAGTGCGCTCGTGGAAAGCGACGAAGTCCCCGTCGTACTGCGACCAGACCACGGCGAACGTTTCGCGTTCCGCGTTGAACACGGTGAACGCTGGATGCAATACGGGCCACGTCGCGGGCGCGCCATCCTCGGTGAGCGCCATCCGGAACTCACGGCGACGATTCACAGCGTTCGCTATCGCCCAGACCTGCGCGAGGTAGGTCTTGCGCCCTGTGCGTCGCAGCGCAGCGAGGAGCTGGGTCACGTCGATCTCGACGGTGATGGCGTAGGTGCAGGGCACCTTCTCGCGGTAGTACTCGAACGTCTCGCGGCGCGTCCACGTTTCGAGGTCAATCGGTTCGGGCAGGACCATTCGCCCATACTCGCAGCACCTAGCGACGCGTCACCGTTCAACATCCGCCGAGAAGTCCCCGAACCCCTTGATCAACACGGCCTAGGGCTGGCAACTGAAGCCGTCCTTTCCGTAGCCGAACGTCGGCCTCGCGGAGGCTCGCCGGGGCAGCTCGTCCAGGTCAACTAACGCGGAAGGTACAGTGTCAGACGCCCCTGGCATTGTGGTGGCAGTACGGCAACCGAAAGGACCTCAATATGGCCTCCTCTGACCTCAGCGTCCTCGAGATCTGCGCGGGGGCCGGCGGGCAGTCGTATGGCCTGGAGCAGGCAGGGTTCGGGCACGAGCTGGCGGTGGAGATCGACCGCGATGCCGCAGCAACATTGCGGCTGAATCGGCCTGAGTGGCGCGTACACGAGGGGGACGTACGCGAGGTCAACGGGCGCGACTACCGCGGTGTGGATCTACTTGCGGGAGGCGTGCCGTGCCCCCCGTTCAGCGTCGCGGGTAAGCAGCTTGGTGCCGAGGACGAACGTGATCTATTCCCCGAGGCGATCAGGCTCGTCCGTGAGGCGAAACCTGCTGCGGTCATGCTTGAGAACGTGAAGGGACTGGCGTCCGCTCGATTCCAGACTTACCGTGACTCGATCCGGGGCGAGCTGGAAAAGCTCGGCTATCAGACGGACTGGCAACTTCTCTTGAGTTCGGAGTTTGGTGTCCCGCAGCTACGTCCGCGTTTCATCCTCGTGGCCATCAAAGGAGCGAAGTTCAAGCAGTTCGAGTGGCCCGGGGCCGTCGGTACACCGCGAGTGGTCGGCGAAACTCTACTGCCACTCATGAGTGTCAACGGCTGGGCGGGGGCGACTGCGTGGGCCAAGCGCGCGAACGCGATCGCTCCGACGATCGTCGGCGGTTCGAAGAAGCACGGTGGCGCTGATCTCGGGCCTACTCGTGCGAAGGCTGCGTGGCTCGCGCTTGGCGTCGATGGCAAGGGCGTCGCCGATGAGGCGCCATCCGCGGATCACCCAATCCGTCATATTCCCCGATTGACGAACGAGATGGTCGCTCGTGTTCAGGGCTTCGATGAGTCGTGGAAGTTCTCCGGGCGGAAGACCGCCGTCTACCGGCAGATCGGCAATGCGTTCCCGCCGCCCGTGGCGCAAGGTGTTGGCAGCGCGATCAAGCGCGCGATCGGTGCAGAAGCAACGAAGCGGCGTGCACTTTCCGTCGTCGCGTAGTCACTCGTCTCGAGAACCGACCTTCGGAAGTCTCGGAGCGGGTACTGTCGACGCCTCCCCAGGTTGTGCTCTGCGCCAACGGCCGGCGCCGATTGGCACGCCGTCGCCGTTCTCGGTTGGGACAATTCGAACCGAAACGTACTCGTCGCGCTGAGGAATGGGAACGCCGAGCCATTCCGCCAGATGCGGGTAGAAGGCGCCGCTCAGAATGATGATTCCCTCGCCCTTCAACGCTGAACGGGCACCTCCGTTGTAGCGCACGCGCTTCTGGTGGTCGAGCTGACGGCTGACTGTGGCGACGGCGTTACGGTGCACAATCATCCCCTCTGCGGCCCGGAAAAGTCGGTTGGTGCGTTGAGTTCCGGCGCGGTGGCCAAAGATGTGGTCGATGGTCGGGCGTGGCAGCTGCAAGAGTACGTTCGGGCGCAGTGGCGCCTCGCGCCACAACCAGCGGACGGCGCTCCTGCCGGCGGCATTGAGCTGACTTTTCTTGTCGCGATTTCCCCCCTCGCGCCGATACTCCTGTCGCACTCTGACGAGCCCAAGCGACCATCGCGACTCTGCGTCGTCACCTGTCGCGACGAGAGCAAGCTCGCCAAATACTTCGGGCGGTAACATCCACCCGCCCATCGATTGACTCCACTTGGCATCAACTTGGTGCCCCGCGATTCGGAAGTCGGTGGCATCGCCGCCATCGAACTCGAACTCGCGCTGCGCGTTTATTTCGAAGAGCGTGCCGAAGTGGGTCTTCTCAGTCTTCATGAGCTGATCCCACCGGAATCGGCCCGTCTCCTGACCGTTGTAGATCATGTCGTATGTGTGTCGCACGATAGCTGCCCATCGAGCACCCGTTGGGTCGAGCTCGAGAAGCGCGTCCGCTACTTCCTGGAGCGCGGGGTCTGGGAACGGCTCGAATTCCGCGAGCACATCATCTGCCATGCTGGCGAGCTTATCCACGCTGAGCTTTCAGCACTTGCCGAGGAACGGATCGCGCGGCCGCTTTCGACGCGGCTGCGGCGCTTCTGCGTGGATTAGTAGGTTGCTCGAGTACTTGTTCGGGCTCAGCAGGCCTAGCAGAGCACTTTCGATCAGCCACTCGGCTTAAAGAACAAATGTGTGAAACTCGGAGCTATGGCGTCGTGGCACCCCCTACTCGCTACATGGGAGGATCGCCCGGGTTGGTGGGAGCTTGGGACGCCTGACGGTGAACCTTATGGGCATGTGGAGATCCGGCTGTCAGGCAGCGCCGTTTTCTATCGCTGCTGGTTCGGGGAGATCGAGCTCACACCCGCCACCTCGCTACGCGCCGCGACGATGCGAGTTCATCGCGCCTACATCTCGACGCTCTCACCCGATCCTGCCGCCGGGAGGGGTGTATCCCGACCTGACCGGGATCCTCAACCCTTTTCGGCAGCATGATGACTAATGGGTGCGATCACCAGGATGTCGGATGAGTCGCAGTACGAAGAACGACGAGGCCGCACCCCAAGCACTCGTAGCCGCCAGCCGCATCTCGCATCAGCGTGCCGCAGTGAGAACATCGGGGTTGCTGCCCGTCATCGAATCCGTCGTCCGCCATCATTCCTGGCGACGCTAGCGCGGTGAACCACGAGATGCTGCGTCTCTCCACAGGCTCTCGAGTCGGGGGCGCGGCGCTCCTCCGGTGACCCACGATCGATCGTTCTGGTCGTACGGCATCGATTGGGCAGGTCGCCGTCCCGGGGACGGGACTCGGTGATCTATAGATCGAGCCGGACATCGAAGTAGATGAGGCGGAGCAACGGCACCCGTTTCAGGGCCCGCTCGATGAAAGTGAACCGTCTGTGTGGTCTTGTGGCACGAAGCCCAGATGTCCGAACGAATCGCCAAAGCGCTGAGCCAACGAACCTCACAGCGTCTGGCGCGTAGCGGATCATTGCAGTCGACAATCAGATAACCGTCCTTCATGCTGAGGAGGCCACAGCCGCGCGGACGAAGTGGTCGGTCGGCGACAACTTCTCATGTGAGCTCCACCTCGTCGATGCAGACTGTAACCGCGTCATTCATCAGCCGCTTCATGAAGGGCGGCTGATCACCCACGGGCGGTCAATTCGGACTGCCCTGCTTCACCGCGCTCTAGACCTTCTATACCTCCGACTGCGGGATCCCGTTCGAATACTTGGTCCCAGCCAACGACAAACCAGGACGCGGTCGACTGTTCCTGGTCTTCGCCGCCGCACGCGGCGATCCAGTCGCCGTCACACTCTCGGATGACGAGGAGTATTGGGCGGGTGCGATCGAGAACGTGCGGGCAGACGTAAGAGGCCGAGTCAGTCGGCCGCGCCGGGAGCTTTGGCACTCACGCCCCACATACTCCTCCGGGTTCGCGTCCGGTGTCACCGCCGACACAGTCGCTTGCCCCTGCCGAAAACCATCGGATTTGGGATGCAGAATCCACCTAGGAGCCCGCCGCCACGGAGAACTGGGGGTGCCTGATAGTTTCTCGCTATGGACGCACAGGGCACCGAGTTCGATTTCTGGGCGGCGGCCTACCCGTGGATTCAGGGCCTCGTGTTCTTCGCGCTGGGCATCGTGGCGACAATCATGGTGGAACGTCGCAGGGGCGCCCGCGGCGACTTCGAGTTGTGGGTTTGGGCGACGAGCGAAAGCTTGACCAAGCCTGAAATAGGGCGCGGCGGCGACCATTTGCAGTACGTCATCAACGGAACCGTCGTAAAGGACCCGTACGAGGTGACGGTGGACGTCTGGGCGAACGGCAGACGGGATATCCCTACGAACGTATTCAACGGCCGGGACGCTCGGGTCGAGCTGAACGTACCGATCGTAAGCCAGTTGGAACATCGGGTCGCGAGCGCCGACGAGACGCTTCTAGAGGTGAGCTACACAAACGGAACCGTTCTGATACATCCATCGGTTGTGCGGCGCGGCATGGCCGCCAGATGGACATTCCTGACTGACGGCAAGCCTTCCCTGCGCTTGAAAGACGCACCTATGGATACCGATTTCGTTTCTTGGCGGGACACCTACGTGGGCCCGCGTCGGTCTAAAACGGCAGCGAAGATCATCGGATTCTCGATGGTGGGGTTGGGAATCCTCTTGTTCGTTCTGTCACTGGTGTTCCGTGATTCTTCTGCGGAGCTCTCCACGGCGGAGCTCGAATCCGCCGCGATGCTAGTGGGCGTCTCGACAAGCTTCCTTATCGTGGGAGGTGGTGCAACCGTGATGTTCGGAACCTCTGCTCTCGGCAGCCGGCTCCGCACAGCGAGGAAGTCGCTCTCGAGTCGAACGCTTCACCCCATGCCCGGCTCCGAGTGAAGTCAGCGGGCGTCAGCCCCAGAGCATGCGCGGTGTGTCAGCCTCGCCTTAAGCGCCGTGGAGGAGTTGACGAGACGCTCACGCGCTTCGTTGGCTTTGACGGCGACCAATTCCCCGGAACAAGTTGCGCGCCGTAGTCGAAGACAGACCCACTGGTGGAGCCCACCACTCACTCTCGGGGCCGCGCCGGAATTGATCGATTTCGGCAGCCGTGATACCTGACGGAGGGGAGTTCCAAACGACAGCGCCGATCTTTTCATCCACCTGGAGGATTTAATCCTTGATAGCGGGATCAACTCCCGCTAGCTTGAGCAACGGCGAGCATGGGGCGCGCTCAAAGCCGATTCGAAGACCTCAAAAAACTGACGACAAGGGTGCCGTTGATGCGACGAAGTGACGTTCGGGGAAGTAGTAATCACATCGCAGGCGGGTCACGACGCCGCCTCCTCACGACCATCGCGGCCTTCCTCGGCTTGATCGCCGCCCTCGTCGTTGGGCCGCCAGCGAACGCCGAGGTCGCAACTAGTAAGTGCTCCGCTTACGCGGTCTTGATCACAGCCCGAGGAGTTGATGCGTCGAAAGGCAGCAATCTTCGCGACGGCAGAGTCTGGCTCAGCGGGGGTCACGGAGATCAGCTCGTACCGCTGGTCACCAAGATGCGGTCGGACTTCGGCGCGGGTTTCCCGGTTTGGACGGAGAGCCTGGCATGGACTGCGTCGTCAGGGTCGGACAACTTTTACGAAGCGCAGGTCAATGAGGGCGTGCGGCTTCTGTCGGATGAGATCAAGTCGATCATCGCCTGCCCGAGGGTGCCGAAGATTCTTCTGGCTGGCCACTCAGGCGGCGCCGATGTTGTCACTAGAACTCTTTGGAATCTCGCAGGGACTAGCACGGCGGCCTTCATCGACGCAGCAGCTGTCTACGGCGATCCCTCAACGAATCAGAACCAAAAGTGGAACGCGAAAGGCGTATCGGCATCGAATGGCTTCCTTAAGCGGACCGATGCCAGGACGACCGCAATCAACAACGGTTACCGGTTCTACGGCTGGAACTACGACAACCTGTCGAGCACGACGTCGGGGTACTTTCCTCGTGTCCGCGCCTATTGCAACGTTGGCGACTGGGCATGTCGCAGCCCGTACACGGGGGCGTGGAGTGACACGGCTCACAACTCGTACACCGGCAAGACCCAGGACGTCTTCAACTGGTACATGTACGTAACCGACAACTTCAACTGACCATGACGCGGAATACTGTCCGTGTGGCGAAATCAGGGCGAACAGCTGGAGGGGCAGTCGCTGCCGTCGCAGTGCTGCAGGTCGTAACAGCCGTCGTCACAACGGGGATCTGGGTGTGGCACACCATCTTCGCCGGTAACGCTTGTTCGCCCGACTGTGATTGGGCAGGGGCTGACCGAGCCGGCATGCTGTTCTTCGCCTTCACGGTCGGCAGTTTCGTCGTTACGGCCGTCGGCGTCGTGGTGGCTTGGCGCAAACAGATCGATCTCGCCTGGCTGCCTCTTTTGAGCAGTGCCATGATTGTCGCCGGCCTGTTTCTAGCACTGTTCTTATTCGATCAGGCGATGACCTGAGGCAGATTCGCGCGGCTCGGTCGGCTTCGGGCCGTCGACTCCAGATGCGCCGCGAGGATGGTGAGGAGCTTCCCGGGTTCGTCGTGGAGATCCCCGGTGACCGCGTGTCAACGGCGCCGACCTGGATGAGTTTCTCGAGAGCGAGATAACCGGTTCGCGACGGGACACCTGCCTCGTCCGCGAGCTCCCCGACACTTGCCCACCGGCACCGGCACCGGCACCGGCCACCGAGTGCCGCGTCCGCGAGGGTTCTTCAGACCAGCTCATTCCCCTTCACGGCAGGGATATCCAATGCATGCTTCTCTGCAAGGCGGCTTGCAGGTATTGCTGCGATTCGTGACGCGGGTTCGGGTTCGATCCTGGAGTGGGGGCATTCACTGCCAGCTTGATGTGCGTCGTCGTGGTGGCTCGACGCGATCACCCCGAAATACCGATGTGCGCCTCGAGGAGGTGGCTGATCACAACCGTCGAGCCACCCACTGCTCGCACGCGTCCGCATCGGCGGAGGTGAACCCTCTCTCGCGGTCGGTGACGCGGTGATAGCGGGTGGCGTCGCTTCCACCCTTTCGTCGGGCGAAGTGGAACGCGCCTGCCCAGGTGGGTTGGATCTCGTCGTCGATCCAGAGCAGCGGGTGGCCTGGTCGGTACTCGGCCAGCTGCCTCGCCTTCCAGATGATCGCGTCCTCGTCGTGGATGCCGTCGTTGACAACAGCGACGGGCAGGGATGGAAGACCGAGAGGGCGGCTGAAGTGCTGGTTGACGTACTGGACCCAGGTGGTCGCCCAGACGACTTCGACGTCGCGCGCCAGGAGGCTGCGGATCCAGTCGACGGCGGCGCCTGAGAAGGAATGCCTTTCGCGCCAGAGGCCGTGCTCGTCCCAGAGGGGTGGCATGTGGTGCTCGGTCGGGAACGCGTCTTCACTGATCGCGATCTCGGCGGTGAGGATGTTGTCGCGGTACTCCATGCCGGGTCTCGCGTTTGGGATGCGGATCACGCCGTCGAAGTCGAAGGCGATGATGGGGCGGTTCGATTCGTTCATGCGTCTGTCTTCCTGTTCGGGTCAGTCTTGCGGGCACTATCGGCTTGCTTGATCACGGCCTCGATCAGTCCCACGATCTCCTTGACGGAGCCGAGGTCAGCCAGGTCGTAGCCTCGCTCCTGGAGTACACCTCGGATCCCGCCGATGAGTTGCGTGACCCACGCGTCCACAATCGGGAACCGTTCGTTTAGTAAGTCGACCTCAGCCCTCGGGGGAAGCCGTCCTCCGATCGGCACGGTCCGTGGCGCGTCGCGGGGAGGCCGCGCGCGCATCCTCCGCCGGTGACGTCGCAGAGCCTCCTGGCCCGGGGCAGTGCGTGCGAGCGCGAGCCACCCATCCATCTCCGCCATCGTGGTGAGGGCGTGTCCGTCGGACCGTGTGATCGTCCTCAGCGCAGTGATCGCCCGGTCTGCGGGACGGCGCGAGCGGATGTAGTCCTCCTCGACCTTCTGTAGCCGGAGGTTGGTGACGATCAGCAACGGGCGTCCCTTGGCCCGCATATGGAGCGGTGACTCCACGAACTCGCTAGGCGACGGGTCGCCGGACTTGTCGGGATGTCGCGCGGAAGGCATCCGCGGCAGGCCCGGGGCGTGACCGAAGTACTCGTACCCAGAGTCGTGCCACCGTGACCACCAGACAACCTCGATACCGCGAGCGAGAAGGCTGAGCACCCACGATCGGCCGTCATGGGACAGCCACCCCCACCGGTCCCCCCGACCGGGCTCATCACCCTCACTGCACTCCGTCTCCCCGGCGGCGTCATCGGGCGTCTCGGCCTCGCGGGGATACTTCATCGCCGCGAAGCGCGGTGGGGGGTCCTTGTCGACGGCGAGCAGACCTTCCAGCTCGATTGCGACGACGGGTCGGTGCCGGTCATCGACTGGTTCGCTCTCCGTGCCCGCACCCACCGCTACTTCTCCGTCTCTGCCTCGTGAGCGCGGAGCTCACGCAGCGACGGCACCTCGGTGGACAGATCACGCAAGTCCACGATCGCGACATTGCCTTCCTGCCCGTTGCAGCCCAGGCTGATCAGCCGACGGCCATCCGGGGTGGTGCCCCCACCGGTGGCGTGCATATGCCCGTGGAACGCGAGCTTCGGGTTGACGGCATCCCACACCTGACGGACACGCACGCGCGACGCGGCCGACTCGACGATTGACTCGCGGGGGAAACCGAGAGGGTTCGTGCGGAGGATGTGACGGACTGCGCGGACCGGGGTGTCGGACGGGGATTCGTGGGTGACCATGATGTCCGCAGGCCCCCCGCTGATAGCCGCGGCCACATCCTCATCCCTGATGGTCTCGTCCGACGACCACTCATTCGGGAGCCGCCAGTACCGGTCGACCGAGGTGGCACCAGAGAGGGCGAGCACGGTCCGACCGCCCACGCTCATCCTGAAGGGCCTGGGCAATAGCCAGGAGCTTCGACTCACACGAACGGCCACACCGGGGTGCGTATTCAGCACATTCGATAGGGCGGGATAGTCGTGGTTGCCCGGAACCACCAGAACACGCTCGATCCCGAACGCGGCGCAGATCTCGTCACTCTTGCTGAGGTTCATCGACCAGTCGCCGACATGGATCACGGTGGACACGTCCGGCGCGATCCGCGAGAGGCCCCTGAGTACCAGCCGGGCCCAGCCACATTGACCGTGCCAGTCTCCGCACACCGCAACGCGGCGATCAGGGAGGTCGATCGCGGCCGCGGTACCCTGCACCTTCATGAGGGGTCGCCTCCGCGCAGCCCGCTCGATTGTTTCTTGGCACGGTCCCGACGATCAGCCTGGCGCTGACGTGACTGCTGGCGGAACGCGCGCCCGACTCGCAAGCTTCGGGACACGTTGGTGTCGAAGTTGATCCACCCTCGACGCTTCCACTCGATCGCGACATGAAGTCGGAAGAGCCGCATCGTCTGAGCTCGAGCGGACCGGGTGACGCCACTGGGCCACCTCGGGTGGATGTAACTGGTCTCGGGCAGTAGGGCTTCGAAGAGCTCGGCGAAGGTGGGTCCCTGACCGGTCTTGCGGCGCACACGTGCGATGAGAACTGCGGCGGCAAGACCCCACTCGTCCGCCAGCTCGTCGCCGGTCAGGCCTTCGAAGGCGAGGTCCCATTCAGTGGGCGGGTTTCCCTCGATAGCTCGCCACCATATTGGTCGCGTGTCGACGGTCACAACATCTCAACAATCAGGGCCGACTCTGACACGGAGCCGCTCGACGACTCGACCCGACTGTCGTCTACGGCATCACACGTGCAGTTCGAGGGCGCACCGGCGCCGCAGCGAGGACAGATTGTTTCGTATGGCTTGACGATTATGCCACACCAGTTAGGCCACACAAGTTAGGCATGTGAGGAGCCTTGAAGTGTGCAGCAGGGTGGATCAGAGGCGTCGGAGCAGTGGGCCGCGTATGGCCGCCAACTCGGGCTGAATCTGCACGCAGCCCGGATCGCGCGCGGGCTGAGCCAGGAGGACGTAGCTTACGGGGCTGGGCTGTCCCGCTGGACGTACCAAAAGTATGAGCGAGGCCTCTCCAAGCCTGGCGAGCCGATGAACCCCCGCCTCCGTGCTCTTCTTGCACTCGCTCAAGTTCTACAGGCAGAACTGGCAGATCTGCTCCCGGCCGATCCGCCAGACCTACGCTCTCGTTGATGTCGAGGCTGTCGCGCGCACGACCTCTTCAAGACTCGTCAGCGCCATCCCCGGGGTGCATTCCGTGCACGTAGCGCCGATAGCGCAGCCCGCCATACTCTTCGTGTTTGCTCAGCGCACCGTAGCTATAGCCAAGCGCGTCCGCGACGACCGGAGCCGGCATCGCAGCAACCAGTTCGTCGAGCGAGGTGTTCTTCGCAGCCAGTACATCCACCCCCGCCATGTTGAGTTCTGCTTTGAGTTGCTCACGGGAGATATGGCTGCTGGCACGTAAGCCCGGGAACAGGAAGGGGTTGGCGCTCACAGACACTGTGCGTGTGCGCGCCCGCGACACGATGTGTCGACGCAGAACGTCGTCGAACGGAGGCGGCACAGGGACGGGATCGTCACTGAACGTGATCGACATGCCCTCCTCAGGACTGTCACGAATCGCATCCAACCTCATGGCCGCGACACGGCTGAGCGGCTGCCCGTACAGCAGCAGAAGGAGTGCGACAGACCGGGCCGACAAGGTGAGCGACTCGTCGGTGAGGTAATACCGAATCCGAGCGAGTCTCTCTTCACTTGTGATCCGCCTCGTCCGTGCGCGTGCATGTCGTGTTGGTACAAAAAGCGGAGGGGCTATCCGCGCCTCTCTCGTGAACTCCAGAAAGCCGCGAACGGTATATCGACTCGTATTTCCCTCAGTGAGCCAAGTGTCGACATCCGTCTGCTCGCAGTGCGCCAGCGGCACGTGCCTTTCCTGGAGCCATACGAGAAAGTTGACTGCAGCTGTGACTTGTTGCTTCGCGTTGTGCACCGCCGGATGCGTGTCCTGACCGAGGCTACTCAGTTGCCTGACTCGGCGCAGGTGGTACCAGATGGCATACCGTTCGATGGCCCGTCGATGTTCGCCGGCGAACAGCGCAACTTTCGCCCGAACCCAGACTTCGAAACGGGTCAGCGACTCATCTCGGTGTCCCAGTACGCCTGTCCCGGTGAGGAGCGACCGCAAGTGCCGCACAGCGGGAGACTGGGGGAGTGCATCGAGTGCCGCGTGTGTCACTGGCTCGGGGTTTTCGGCGAGCCAACGGAGAAGAGCTTTGACCTTTGCTGAGCGGAGCCAGGTGAGCGTGCTGGCGGGGCGCTCCACCCGAAGAAGATAGTCTCTGAGGTGAGCTAGATCAGTGCGGCTGCTGTGTGACGGGTGCCCGAGGAGGGCATTGAGGTCGTCGCTTAGAGCGCATCTCTCGCAAAGACCCTTGCGGAAGATTGCACCTTCGGTCGCGCACCGGGTGCAACGGAAGTCGCGATCTAGTCCCGCGCATGTCACGCAAATCGGCTCACGATACTCATTCAGGCCGGGGAGTAGACGGTCTGAACCACAGGTGGCGCACGGCCCATGGGTGTGAACGGCCTTCTCGTAGCAGCGTCCACAAATGATCCCTTCAGGGAACGAATATTTGGTTGTTGAGTCAGAGCCACGTTCCCCGCATCGGGCGCACACGGCATCGCCGGACGCTCGCGGCCGACCTTTTGGCCGACGAGATTCGCTACTCAACATCATCCCGAAGTACTCGCGCTCGTCGAGGACGAGCCTTCCCGGGGGTCGAGCGCAGGTTCGCTACCTCGTTCACTGCCTTCCTAATGGTGGACGCGTCCTCAGAGTGCACGGATATGAGCTCGGCTGGACTGCAGTTGAAGATGTCGCAGAGCGCCGCCAGAAGCGGAAGGGAGAGACGTTCTGGCCGCTGAGTGACAAGCCGCCATATCTGCGCGGGGGAGAGGTCGATGCCTCGGTTGACCAGGTGTGGGGCCAGGTCGGTTGAGTTGTGCATGGAGTTCCGAGCCATGAGCTCTGCCAAATTCCAGGTGTAATCAGCTTTCCGGCGCATTTCAGTTCTCCACTCCGAGCTTGAGAGCTTGGCCGATCGTGCCGTCAAGAGCATCCCGAAGCGTCTTGATCCTGTAGTTGCTCGATACCCCGGTGTACAGAGCGGTGGTGGAAGCGTACTCATGACCGACCTGTTGTTGCACGAAGAGGGGATCAAATCCCGCCTCAATGAGGTGCGTGATATATGAATGACGGAACGAGTGGAACTTGAGTTCGGTGCCCAGACCCAGGTCGTCGCGGTATGTCCGGAATCGATCATTCAGGGCGGACTCTGAGACGAGAGTGTTTCGCTCTGTAGGAAAGAGGGCGGTCTGCGGACCGAACAGGGGTAGTCCGCGTTCGATCCACTCGGCGAGGATGTCTGATCCCCATGGAAAGACGGCCAACACATTTCGTTGTTTGTAGTCCGAACCTCTCATAGCTTTTCCGAATCGAACATTGAGGTGACCGTACTTTCCGAACTCCGGAGCATGCGGATTGCGACTGAAGTCGAATGTTTCCAGATGACGAATCTCGTTCCTTCGTAGCCCAAAACAGTACGCAAGCTTGAATAGGGTGCTGTCCCTGAACGCGGCCGCCCAGCCCTTTCTGCCGCGCCGGGCGATGATGTCCGCCTCATCGTCCGCGCGGTCGAAGAACAGTTGCAGCTCCGCATGCCGAAACGGTCGGCGCCGCCCTCCGTGCTCTGCCTCCTGGATGTGCCTCGCCATATTCCATTGATGAATAACCCGAACAGGATGGGTTCCGAACAAATCGGTACAGCGCTCCGCCCAGGCGTACGCGGGGGAGCAGATGTAGTCCGTAAAAAGCTTCAGCGCATCCTGGTAACTCCGTACCGTCGTGCGCTGATTTCCGTGGATTTCCCGGCGGTCGCCAAAGAACTCGTCAACCTGTTCAAGAGTCCACAACCAGGGATAGGTGTTCGTCGATTTCATGAATCGCCGCACAGCCTTCTCCCGCCCGTCGATCGTGTTGATCGACAGATTCCGCGCGAGTTGCTGCCGTCGCCAGCCGAGCAGCATCTCGTCGAACATCTGCTCCTCAGGGTGGAGGAGCGTGATCCCCGGCGTCCTCCTCGCGTACTCCATGATGTCGATTGGCACGGCGACCCCTTTCGTCAGATGACGGTATCTTGCATCAGATGAAACATCCGCGCAACCATCCTCGTTGAAAGCGGGTAAAGGCCAGGTCGCACCTCCGCCGGGAGTGCGTGTGTGGCACGAGCGATCTGGGGAGCGCCCCAATCAGCGCGGAATCATGCCGCTCAATCTGGGGAGTGCTGTACCGTTGCGCCTACTGAGTGATGGGGAACAGGGTTTCATCCGATGCAATAATGGATGGTCGAGTTGACATAAGATTCATTATCGGCGAACGTTCGAGAGGGGGTTGAGCGCGATCGCCCGGCACGCCGAACCTCGATCTGGGCTTTCTGCAGCGGTGTCACCACTCGCGAGGGCATTCCGCAGTGCAATCACCGCTGAGCCCCGGGTAATAGGCACCGTAGTCGCCGGTGTTCCGCTGGTGGGCCATGTCGCGCAGCTGCGGGCTTCAGTCCGCGCTGAGCAGGCTCCGGATGAGGGCGACGGTCTCGTCCTTCTTCGTCGGGTCGCTGGCGGCGGCGATGAGCGTCAGTGCGGTCAGCATGTTCCCTGGGATCGCCTTCTCGACCTCGATGCCGTTCCGGTCGAGGAAGTAGGCGAACAGGGCGGCACCGGTGCGCTTGTTGCCGTCGCCGAAGGGGTGGTCCTTGACGACCATGTAAAGCAGGTTGGCGGCCTTCTCCTGCGCGGTCGGGTACAGGGCTTCGCCGGCGAACGTCTGGTCGATCTGGCCGAGGACACCGTGAATCGAGTCGTCCTTCGCGATGCCGAGACGCTCATCTCCGGGGTACCGGTCGCGGAGCTCGGCGACGATGCGCTCGACGTCGTCGATGGCGATCCGAGTGCTCGCCGGTGCCTCCGTGGGCGTTTCGAGCTCGCCACGGTCGTAGTCGGCCAGGCGGTCCAGGTCCCCGTTGTAGCGCTGCATGATGCGCCCGATGCTGGCGAGTTGCTCGTCGCTCGAGGTGGCGAGGAGCTCGGTGACCTGGTCCATGTGGCGGAGGCGGGCGGCGTTCTCGTCGAGGATCCGCTGGCGAAGGACACCGGTGGCCCAACGTCGGAAGCGCACGCCCTCAGGTGAGTGGACCCGATAGCCGACGGAGATGATGGCGTCGAGGTCGTAGTGCGCGACGGCACGCTTCACCTCGCGCGCCCCCTCCTGCCGAACCTGGAAGAAATCCTTCCTAGTTGACTCGTCGAGCTCCTGTTCCCGGTAGGCGTTGTCCAGGTGGAGCCCCACGTTGCGTCGCGACGTGCCGAACAGTTCCGCCATCTGTGCCTGGGTCGCCCACACGGTGTCGTCCTCGACGCGCATCGGCAACGAGACACTGCCGTCGGAAGACTCGTAGAGCTCGACCGTGGCCGACGCGCCGGTCGGCTCGAGGCCGACCTCAGGCGCTGAGTTCACCTTGGGCGCGAAGGACTTCGTGTTCGACTTCGAGGTGGTCTTGCCTCGGTCGGGAAGGTTGCTCATGCGTGTCTACTGTCTCTCGGGCGTTCAGCTGGGCCGCTCGACGATCTCCACATCGACGTTCATGTACGTGACCTGTTGCTCGGGCGCGTCGGTGAAGCACAGGGCGACCTCGCGGCGGTTGCGTTCCATGTTGATGTACTCGCCGGCGGTGTGCACCTGCCGGTAGCTGGGCCCGTCATCGGCGATGGTGACGATGATGTCGCCGGGGCGCAGGTCCATCGCCTTGACGTCCACGATCGTCACCGGCTGGCCGGGCTGCGGGAGCGGCGGGAGGTCGCGCTCGATGCTCTTCTCGTCGACGTACTGGGTCGTGCCGTCGGCGTAGGCGACTGTCCGGCGTCCGTCGAGCGGGCCCATCATGCCGATGGACAGTGGCGAGGCACCGACGACGTCCTTGCCGTTCACGCGGGTGGGGACGGTGACAGGCTCACCCTCGATGCTGAACAGCAGGTCCGCGTACGGGCCGTCGCCGGCGCGCTCGCGAAGGCGCTCTTCCTTCCGGATCCGCGCTGCCGACTTCGGCCGCTCGGCGGGCGCGAGGGCGACCTCGGGCTCGGTGTTGGAGCCAGCGCCGAACTGGCCGTTCTGGCGTCGGTTGCGGTCACGTTCCGCATCGGTCGTCACACTCATATCCTCGATGTACGCGGCGCCGGGTGGTGCACCACTCCCCCGCCGCTCAGTCCTAGAACATCGCCAGTCTCCAGGTTGACGTGGTTGACATCAGCTCCCCACCGCGCGAGAATGGTTGACGCGGTTGACTTGGGAGTGAACATGGCACACGCAGTGAAAGAGCCCGAACGTGGCCGCCGCCGTGGGGCGCCAGCGGACGTGTCCGCCCGCCGCCACAAGGTCGCGGACGAGGTCGCAGACCGGCTCAGGGAGATCCTTCTGGGATACCCCGGACTCGAAGACAGCAACGCGGACGACATCACGAGGGTGCTCACCTCTCGGCTGCCGGAGCGGAACCCATGGCCTGATGTCATCGGCCCCTGCTACACCAGCGGCAGTCTGCAGCGCGAGCTCGGCATCAGCCGGCAGGCGCTCTGGAAGGCAGTTGCCGCGCACCGCGTCTTGCGCCTGACGACGGCGGACAACCTGAGTGTCTACCCGGCTTTCCAGGTCCAGAATGGTCACCTCGTCCCGGGTCTGGACCGCGTGCTCGCCGAACTCGCCAAAGGCCCCGACGCTCCGCTGATGTGGGCGCAGTGGCTGAACAAGCCGCGCAAGCGCCCGGATGGGGAGATCCGGCGTCGCATCGACGAGCTCGCCGACACCCGCGCTCTGAGCGTTACCGACGAGCGCCCCAGCGGACGTATCGAAGATCTCGTGCTCGAAGCGCGCAACACGGCGGCGGCCTGGGCTGCATGACGACGGCAGTTCAGGCCCCACCGAAGGCCGGTGCGGTCACCGCACGCTTCCCCCCATCCACCCTCCCCGCCGGCGAAGCCGTCTACCGCGCCCACGGCGCGTCGTACGGGGCGTGGTACTTCTCCTCGAGCCTGACTGGCCGGTTCGACCTCCCCTCCCCCGACGGCACCTGCTACGTGGCCGAGGGCGAAGACACCGCGGTCCGGGAGAAGGTGCGGGAGGAGGCGGGCTCGATCGTGGAGCCCGTGATCGCGGACGGTTTCGTCGTGTCGAAGCTCACGGCGCCGCGGAGTTATCGGTGCGCAGACACGGGAGATGATGCGGCGGCCCAGTTCGGCGTCGTGCGGGCGCTCACGACGATGGACGACTACACCGTCCCCCAGGCCTGGGCGGCCGCTTTCTTCGCGGCGATGTTCGAGGGGGTCCGCTACGGCTCCGCGTTCACCACCGGGGCCAGGAACTCCTGGGCGCTCTTCGGTCCCCCAGGTCCGGTGCCCGACCCCGCGTACACAGAGGTGAAGGTCAAGGACGGGCGGCAGGCGTGTCTGGACGCCGGGTTCCGAGTTGCCGGCATGCCGACCTCGAGGAGCCTGACGCTCATCTGACCGGCACACCGCGCATGAAGAGGCCATGACGAACACCTCGAACGCGCACACCGACCGCATCCGCACAACCGCCACGCTCAGCCGCGGTGAGTTCGGCCCCTATTCAGTGTCGAACATCAAGAAGATGAACGGCAGAGAGGGCGAGGCGTACAGCGCCACCATCAAACGCGGACGCACAGCCATCGCCGACATCCACCAGGACGGCAACGGAGGTGAGACCTTCGTCTCCCCCGCCAGCCGCGAGGCTCGCGAAGAGCTCGAGGCGTACGTCGCCGAACACTGGGACTTCGACCTCACCTATGGCGGCAACTACCCGTCATCGACACCGCACGATGTCGCATCGTTCGCGGACGCCCTGTTCAGCGAGTTCGACCTCCGCCGCACCCTGGCTCGAGCCGTCAAGGCCGGGACGCTCATCCTCCTCGCGGACGCCGACCTCGCCGCAGTCGAAGAGGACGACCAGGTGCTCCAGTACACGAAGGTCACCCGCGCGCTCGACGACGCCGCAAAGGTCTACGCGCAGTTCCTGAAGCAGGGTGCCGTCAACGAGCGGACTCTCTACTGGACCGGCACCGAGTGGGCAGAGCTGTCGAAGGCCTGACCAGCCACTCCCCTACTCCCCCGCCTTACCCTGCAAGGTGTCGAGGAACCGCGCGAACGCCGCGTCGGCGTCCGCCTTCTCGAGGTACTCCCCCAGTCTCACTCGGTGAAGGGGCATCCCGTCAACCTTCAGCTCAACGGTGAGGACGATGCCCTTCTCGCCCCCGTGGGTGAGGGCTTGTACGCTGACGAGGTGGTCAGCGTTGATCCACATGGTCGGGTTGCCGTCGGCGTCCGGGATGGGCAGCAGGCGCATGGCGCAACCCTACTGGTGGGGTAATCGTCGGAGCGACGAACGTTTTGGGTTCCTGAATGCCAGACACGCCGAACGGGTTTCCGCGACAGAAACGAAAAACCCTCCATGCTTGTGCCCATGGGCAGGCCATCAAAGGGTGAACGCGACGCAATCATCGCGAAGCCGTACCTACCGTTGGGTGAAGTCCTCCGGCGCAATGCGCAGATGCTGGACATGACGCCCGGCGAGTACATGGTCGCTCTGGCGGCCCACGCACTGGGCATGCCGGACCAGGCTCCCAAGCCCGGCCGCTCCACGGAAGCGCTCGAAGCTCTCGAGCTCATCGGCGAAAGCCCGCTGCTTCCGTCCACTGTCGTGCCCATCGGCTCGGCGCCGAGCAGCCTCTCGAACTCGAAGGAGCTCAGCGACCAGCAGATAGCGAGCTGAATGAGTAAGGGCCCCGTCCTAAGACGGGGCCCCACATCAGATTTGAGTCGGACCTAGTCGCCAAACCCCGGTCCGTACTACCACCCGTTCACCAGATTGGGAGGTGTCTTCATCATAGCCGAAGACACGCGCGAGAGAAGTGTTCTCTCGCGCAACGCGAGCGTGTCGTCGTCCGAATCCCGGACCACGCCCTCGCAAGAGACCCTCAACGCCCGGCGTGCGTGGCTAAGCCCCGCCGGCGTGATCTCGACGCAGACCTGCGACTCCCCCACTGCCCGTGCGCTCACGCACACCTCGAACTCGACCGTCGCGCTCTGCGGCCGTCGCACGCCCGTCATGGACGGAGGCCGCGGCATGTCGCCGTAAACGAGAGCGGGCCCCTGCACTTTGGCGAGTGCGGGGCCCGTAGAGCTCATTGCTCGACCCGTCCGAAGAGTTTGGCGACACGGCGGTCAGGTCGAGAGAAACAGCAGTCGAACGTCCCGGTTGGCGCCGGGGCCTTCATACGCACCTCGAGGGGAGGTGGATGAGTCATGTCTACACGCATGCACTCCAGCTTGGAAGAAACGACACGCCGGACGTCTGGCGTGTCGCCCTACACACGCGATGAAGCGTGGGCGATCGCGCGCAGCCTCTCGCCCAGGGACACCATCCGTGTCGCCGCTCGCGCTGCATCGGGCGAGGTCTTGAACGACTACCACCGCCTCGTGCCGCTCGACGGGCCCGCACCCTCCACCACGTGGGCGATGCTCCTGGCCGGCGATGACCAGCTCTTCCGCTACCTCTGCTTCGACTTCGACACCTCCCAGGGCAACGCCGCCCGGGACGCACTGCGGATGGCGTACTGGCTCGACGAGCTGAACATCCCGCACCTGACATGCATCTCCGGCCCCAGCGGCGGCCGCCACGTCTGGGTGCGCCTGTCCGCCCCCGCCGACGCCGCCGCCGTGCGGGACCTCGCAGACTACGCCCACAGCATCCTCCCCACCCTCGACACGAAGCCCCTCCAGAACGCCGCAGCCGGATGCGTTCGCCCGCCCTACGCGCCCCACCGCGAGAGCGGCTTCTCAGACCCCCAGGGGGACCTCGGGCTCATCAGCTCGCACGAGGCCCCCGCAGACACCGTCAAGCAGCTCACGGCCCTCCTCATCGACCTCGGGGCGGAGCTACCCGCTACCGAGACGGAGCTCCCCAAGGGCGCCATCACCGACGCCGCCGGCAATCCGAAGATCATGGGCGTGAAGCGCCGCCTCAGCATGGCGATGGAGGACACTCTGCGCGGCCCCGCGGGGCCAGACGCCTCCCACACCCTCTCCCGCGTCCTCATCGCCGCCGCCAACGCCCGCTGGTCGTACGACGACATCGTCGAGGCTGTCGCCACCGGCGCCGCGGGCCTCGAGCACGCACGCACCCGACGCGTCGGCGACAAGCGCGTGAAGCGCACACCGGCATCCACCGCCAAGGTCCTGCGCAACATCTGGAACTACGCCGTCCGGTTCGTCGCTACCCACCCCCTGAACGCGACTGGGGATGACCCCGAGTACCGGGAGCGAATCGCAGACGTCACGACCGTCGTCCAGCAGGCCCTGGCCGCCGCGGATGCCGTCCCAGGGCTCTGGGCTGCCCGCAACCCGCGCGTCGGCGGTACCCGCAGCCAGCGGGCAGTCCTGGATGCCCTCTGCCTCTACATGCTGCAGAGCTCGCGCCACATCGTCGAAGCCGACGTTCGCCGCCTGTCCGCCGACACCGGCTACGGACGCACCACCGTCAGCGACGCCCTGCGCGCCCTCTGCGGCACCTGGATCACCCGGGTAGCCGAGGCCGAAGGTGTGCACGCCGCCCGTTACGCACTCGCCGAACGATTTTCCCCAGGGGAAGAAGGCACAAGCCGGACACAAGCGCGTATGCGCGCCGAACACAAGCCCACCCTCCCCCTCCAGCAGAACCTCATCCACGAAATCGGAACCCGACTGGAACTTCTGAGACACGACGTCTTCACCGCCCCACACTCCCTCGGGCGCACCAGCGGTCTGATCTTCCAGCACCTACCCGAAGACGGAACGCTGAGCACGGCCGAGCTGATGAAGGAAACCGGGATCGACGCAGACCTCTTGCGACGCAGGCTCCGCCGACTCCATGCATCTGGCCTCATCGAACGGATCCGAGGCGGCTGGCGTCGCTACTCCCCCGGCACAAGGGATCTCATCGCGAAACGACTAGGCGTCGACGGCTACCTCGAGGAGCGTCGCAAGCGCTACGAACTCGAGCGCGCTGTGTGGGCGTGGTGGCAGGCCGAGGTCGTCTGGATGGAGCGACGCTTCAAGAAGCGCAAGGGCGCGAAGGCCATCTTCGTCGGAAACGACCGTCCAGACTTCGTTGCATATCCACGAGGCCCCAGCAAACGTGGCGACCACCGTCGAGCTCGAGAGCTCGTTCTCGACGGGATCCTCGACCGGGAGCTCGTCCTCGCTGCATGACCGCAGGGTACTGGCCGAGGTAGCGCGGGTAACTCGACGGCAACGTCCAGTGAGGCGTCATGCTCCGGGATGCCGACAGGCTGCCCGGAGCCACCTCTCCCCCGCTGTCGAGACGTGTCACAGCGCACCGATATGCTGGCGAAACGGTGCTCACGGGGGGAACCGTACCAAGGGGGAAGCATGGTTGGCCGCTATTCAGAGGAGCGAGGTGACTGGGTTACGACGGGGTCGAACGATCGCCGTGCGTGGCCGCTCGTCATCACCACACTCATGTTGCTGGGATCTTTCGTCCCGGGCCTGGGTTTGGCGAACTTCTTCCTCGCCGTGCCGATGGGCATTGTCCTCATCACGATCTGGCTGAGCTCGCACGGTTCAACTGGGAAGAGGTGGCGCGACGGTGTCAGCTGGCTGTTCCTCATCGCATCGTGCCTCATCCCGATCTGGGTGAGCATAAACACGCTCCTGAACGGCTATTGAGACGATGTCGATGCACAGGGACAGTCACAACCTCGCCATGGAAGCCCGGCAACGGCGAAGTGACGCTGAGTTCAAGAGCCTCTTCGTCGGCAGGGACGGTAGCCCGCGGTGGTGGGTACTGCTCTACGCCGTCGTCGTCGACCTCGTGGCGCTCGCCCCGTTCATCAACCTCGGCGCCGGCTTCTTCTGGCTCTTCGGTTGGGTTCCGGCGATCCTCGCCCTGCGCTACAGCGTCCGCGGGAAAGCCCGCGGCTGGGTGACCATCGGCCTGTTCGCCGTCTTCCCCGTGCTGTTCATCGCGGGGTGGGCCATGCTCGTCGACACGCTCAGGTGACGACTACTTTGTAACTTGCAACTTTGTAAGTAGTAAGTTGCGCAGCTACTTAGCCCGGCAGGCCCAGCGATCTGCGCAGTTCTTCTTCCGTTGCTCCGTGAAGCTCGTCCATTCGACTGATCAGCAGGTCGAAGGCGACACGGGCCAGGGTGTTCTCGGTGATGCGCACTCCCCCGGTCCCTTTCGCCTTGTTGAGGCGGCGAGAGTTCACGATGAGCTCTTCGTACTGGTCAGCCCGGAGCCGGACGATCTTCCGCTCGAAGGTCAGATACAGCGGCACGTCGTCTGTGTTCACGGCCTCTTCGCGTTTTGCGGCCGCGCGCTGCGGTGTCACCGCCTTCTTAGCCCCACTCCCCCGCTTCGGCTTCTCCGCCGGCTTCTTCGACGCCTGCCCCTCGCGGGCCGGCATCGGGGTCACCGTGCCCAGGGCAATCTCTGCGACCTCAGAAGCCTTTGGTGCTGTGTCCGGGGTGTTGATGTTCCCCAGGAGCGATTCGATGTCAGCGCGGGCCATCATGCCCCCTTCGCGGCCTGCTCAAGCGAGACTTGGCGCGGCTTGAAGCTTCCGCCGCGTGCGGTCTCTCCGTTGAGGATGGAACGGAGCTCGTTGGCGACCATCATGTAGTCGAAGATGGCGTTCGCGTTCTGTCGAGTGTCGGGGTACTGCGTCACGACTCGCCCGTCGATGGGTGCGTCGGTGTGGGCGGCGTACAGGCGGATGCTGTCCTGGAAGCGGGCGAGCTTGAGGCCGGTGTCCACGACGACCTGCCAGTCCTCGAGCTGACCAGCTCGGCGGCGGTCGATCTTGCTGAGGAGCACTCGGTACTCGATGCCCATGGGCTCGATGTAGCGCTCGTAGGTGCGCTTGAGCGCCTTCGTCACCAGAGGCTCAGGGTTCAGCGGCAGCACAGCGAAGTCGGTCACCTCGAGGACAGCCTTGAGGATGGACTCCGTCTCGAGGTTGCCGGGGGTGTCCACGAACACGTAGTCGTACTCGTCGCCGAGTTCTTTGAGCCGGCTGAGACTCTGAGGGTTGATGTTCGGGGCGAAGTCGAATGGCAGCCTCTCCCCCGCCGTCTCGGCCCACTCGGTTGCGGACTGCTGCGGGTCGACGTCGACCATCAGCACGCGAGCATGCTTGGCCATGACAGCAGCGAGGTTCATGGTGGTCGTGGTCTTACCCACGCCGCCCTTCTGGTTGACGATCGCCACGATGTGCATGAGTGCATCCAATCCCTTGTGCAGCTCCCCCACCGGGAACTACAACGGCGTGTCTCGACTTACAACCTTGACAGTTTGAACCTTGTAACTGTCAACGTCCACAGTTCCAAGGTTGCCAGTTGGTACTTACTTAGTTGCAACGTTATCAGTTCCAACCTTGACAGTGACAACGTTGCAAGTTTTGAACTGTCAAAGTACGAACTAACAACCTTGCAAGTTTGCAACTGAGCAAGTGACAAGGTTGACAGTTCCAACCTTGTCACTGCCAACGTTGTAAGTTGCAACCTACTAAGTCACAACTTACAAAGTTACAACCTACCAAGTCGCAATGGCTGCCGTAGGTGGGCGGCGCTGGTGGCAAGCTATGGGAGCTGTCGGACGCGCAGCGGGGGCATCAGCGAACGAACGAAGCCAGAGTGGCCTGGGGGAGGATGTAGGGGCCGCGCCGCCGCCTGGCGCCCGCCTAGGCGCTCGGGCCAGTGGACGCGCAGGAGTCGTACGAGGGGATCCGGAGCAGACGGATGGTGACGACGGCGGTCGCAGCAAGAGGGCCGATGGCGGCGATGCTCACCGCGATCGCGGCGATGTCGAACGCTGCGGGATCAACGAACGCGAAGATCCCGGCCATGAACAGCGCGAGTGCGCTCAGCACCGTTGCGGTCGATACTCGCGGGAGGGCGGGGTCGTCGGCGTAGGTTCGGAGGTCAGCGTGGTGGGCGACTGAAACCGCCGCGACGGCTAAAGCGCCGAGGGCGGTGGCGATGACGGCGAACATGAAGCCTCCGATGGTCGGGGGAGTGGGGCAATACCTCCATGCGCCACATCGAGCTGGTGATGCATCGAAATGGCAGAAATCACACAGGCGGAGTGAAACTGCCAACACGGAACCAAGGGAAGCCAAGGGCTGCCAAGCACTCCTTGGCAGTGTCGAGCCGCGGAATCATGCGGCAGAGGGGCCCCCTGCCAAGGCTGCCAAGTAGTAGTTGTATTACATGGAAGGAAAATAGTAAGTAGTAGTGAGAGGGGGCCTCTTTTCTCCCCTTTTTCCTCTTATGGATACCTTTCCCGCGCCTGGCATCTTGGCAGCGCGATGAGAAATGGCCACTGACCAGGTCGGAACCCGCATTTTCACCTTGGCAGTGTGCTTGGCACGGCCTTGGCGGACGAGGTGAGGGGGACTGGCCGCAGGGTAACGGGCACAGCAGTCCCACCGCCTAGGAGCCCACACGCCATGACCGCCGTAGCCACCGAGCTTCCCCGCCGCCACTTCCTCACCGACGAGGGCGAGCAGCTGCTCGTCACCCGTGACGCCCTGGACGCCGCAGAGCGTTTCAACACGTTCGTCACCGAGACCGGCATCGATCCCGACCTCGTCGTCGCAGACCCCGTCACCATCCCGCTGCCCATCCACAACCGCGGCCAGCGATTCGATGACGTCTTCCCCCACGCGCTGTGGAACCCGCTGTTCTGGCTCCCCGAGGACATCGCCCTCCGCATCCGCATCCAGGAGACCCCGAACGCTGAACCCCGCCCCGAACAGGACGCGGAGTGGGCGCTTCGAATCGCCCTCGAGGTCAGCTCGAGTGGGCTGTACGACGCCGAGACCGGATGGGTGGACGTGTTCGCCCTCTACGGGATCAACCCCGAAGACCCCAACGACCTCGAAGCCATCCAGGCATGGCAGGCCGGCCTGCCCGACGAGCGCCTGGACAGCATCGACCTGCGGGACCACGTGACCTTCGGCGTCAACCACGAGAACTTCCTCGCCGCCCAGGACCTCTACCCGCTGATCATGGCCGCCCAGTGGGGCTACACCGCAGCCAGTCTCCTGGTGGCACTCGAAGCAGACCGTGAAGCCGCCGCGCTCTATGCCACCCTCGGTGCAGCGATGCTCTCCGCCGAGCCCGGCGACGCCCCCGACCAGCTGCACGACGCAGCCGAGCAGCTCCGAGGTGGGGGAGACCCCACGGTGTACGGGCCGAGCGTCGTCGCCGCGTTCGAGTCCATCGTTCGCGACTACGCAGGCGCGATCTACCAGCTGGAGACAGAGCTCCAAGCAGCGTGACCCATCGTCCCGGCGGGCCGCGCACATGATCGTCATGACCACGACATCACGCGAGCCACGCCGGGACACCCAGGGACGCTTCACGGCGCACCCCGCCACCGTGCCTGAGGTCGACCTCGCCGCTTACCTCGCAGACACCAGCGACGGATCCGACTTCGACATCCACGCCTTCCACGACGGCGAGAACGCCGAGGACCGGGAAGCCGCCTACGCGGAGTGGCTCGAAGAAGACCGCGCCCATCGCGACATCGCCGAGATGGACATGGTCTTCGACCGGCCAGACCCCGCCCTCACCGACACCCCCGCGGACCCTCGCGCATGGGAGAAGACACCGTTCTGACTGAGCCGAAAGGGGAGCGACCGTGTCCGGGATGACACCTGAGAACCTCCGCCGTGCCGTCAACGTCAAGAAGACCCTGACCACCCCCACCGCCGAAGGCGCCAAGGGCACCACCGTCGCGCTCGCGAAGGGCGCAGCTAAGGGCGCCGCCACAGGTGGCCTGGCTGGTGCCGCGCGGGGGGCAGCCGTCGCCTTCCTGCAGACCGCCGCCGGCCGCCGAGTCATCGCCATCGTCCTGGCCTTCTGCCTCCTCGCGCTCTTCACCCTGCCCCTGGCTCTTGTGGCAGGGATGAGCATGTTCCAGGCCGCCGGGAACTACGGCGACACAGCCCGCTCCGCAGACTCGGCCGTCTCATCCGGACAGGAGCGCGAAGACGTCAACAGTGCCGTCAACATCGCCAAGCGCTACGGCATCCAATGGCCCGTCTACCTTGCACTCACCGTCGTTCAGCCCGAAGACGAGATCGACGCCAAGAAGCTCGCCGACTCCCTCAATTCCGGAAACGTCCGCACCCTCGGAGTCGGCGGCGTCTACACCGACGGCAAGGGCCTGACAGCAGGTGCCACAGAGAGCGAGAAGAAGGACGCCGAGAAGGAGAAGAAGCACTACGTCTCCGCGCTGGAGCACTACGGACTGAACGCCACCGACTCGGAACGCGTGTACATGATCGCCCTCAAATGGGCGTTCGGAGAGGTCGACCAGTGCACCACCAGCGGCCGCGACTCCGCTGAGGAACCCGCACCGGCGCCGACAGCCACCCCGACCATCGCTCCCGCGGACGCGCCGACGCCCGCAGCTACCGACGCGCCCGTACTTGGCGCGCAGACCGTCAAGACCAGCGACGGCAAGAAGTACAACCTCAGCGACATCCAGGTCGGCAACATCCAGAAGATCATCAAGAGCGCCGCGTCCGTCCCCGGCATCACCACCGACGCCATCATGGTCGCACTCATGGCCGCGATGGCCGAGTCCAGCTTCAAGAACTACGCCAACAGCGGCGTCCCCGAGTCCCTCGACTACCCCCACGATGCTGTCGGCAGCGACCATGACTCCGTCGGGTTCTGGCAGATGCGCCAAGGGTGGGGAACAACCGCCGAGCTCATGGACATCGACTACCAGGTGAAGGCATTCTTCGGTGGCCCCGAAGGTCCCAACGGCGGAAGCCCCCGGGGTCTATTCGACATCGAAGGGTGGGAGACGATGACCAAGGGCGAAGCCGCCCAGAAGGTCGAAGTCTCCGCCCACCCCGACCGGTACCAGGCATTCGAAACCCTCGCCGCCGCTCTCGTGCAGCAGTTCTCGTCCGGCATCAACTTCTGCAACGGATCTCTCACCTTCGCTGGTGAAGCCGGGCACCCCCTTGGGGACAGCGAGAAGTACCCCGTAACAGCTGGGTACGGCTACACGTACAAGAGCGCGGCACTCGCGCACACGATGCACAACGGAATCGACTTCGCCACCGCCTGCGACACCCCCATCTACGCCGTCTCCGGAGGCGAGGTCGTTTACGCCGACTACCGTGACGACTGGGGATGGCACATCGTCATCGACCACGGCGGCGGGCTCATGACCCGCTACGCTCACATGCCGCCCGGCGCGTTCCAGGTCGCCCTCGGCGACGTCGTTCCCGCTGGGCAGCAGATCGGCGCGGTCGGCTCCACTGGACGTTCGACCGGCTGCCACCTCCACCTCGAAACCATCATGGACGGCAAGCGAATCGACCCCGCCCGCGTCCTCGCCGACATGGGCATCAAGCTCACCTTCGCCTGAACAGGACCACCATGACACGCACCACCTGGCTCATCCTTGCCGCCATCGGCGTCATCGGGGCACTCATCGCCGGAATCTTCGCCCTCTCCGCAAGCTCGCAGCCCGAAGAGGAACCCACCCCCACACCGGTGGTGACGATCGAACCCGGGGCACCTGGCCAGCCGGCTCCCACGCCCACCGAGACCGCCCCTGCCCAAAGCCCAGAGGCCGGGGGAGCGGACGAAGGCGAAGCAGGTGGCGACCAGGACGGTGAGCACGCACACGAGGAGGGTGACGCGCACGACCACGTCGAAGACGACTGCGAGAACGACCCGTTCATCACCTGCGACGACACCGGCAACGCAAACACCACCACCGACCCCGCTGACGACGCTGCGGCACAGAAGTACCGGAGCCGTGCGCTCGCGTTCGTGACGGTCTGGGCCACCACTGACATGAGCGAGAAGCAGGCAGCTCGAACGAAGCGCCTCGCGGCCGCCGGTGCCACCGGCGACGTGCTCACCCAGGCATCGGTCTTCGAACGCCGCGATACGAGCCTGTCCTCCCTCACCGGCACCTCCACCCCGGACAACCCCACCCGAGCACTGTTCGTTGGACGTGAGAGCGGCCTGCTGCACTACCGGGTCAGCTTGAACGTCACCGCCAGCTACCGGCAGGTGGATGGCACCGGCTCCAACAACGTCGCCGGCGGGTACGTGGACGTCTACGTCGACGATGCGAAGGGCGGCACGGTCGCGAAGGTGGCCGAGAGCTTCCCGACGATCGCGAACCTCCGCTGACGCCGCGCACATCACTGACATGACCGACATCAGCGCCGCCGCAGCCAAGACTCGCGAAACCCACCGGAACACCGACAACGGACAGTTCGGGCGGCACGAGCACTCCGCACCCGACACGGCCCTCACCCCCAGCGCAGCAGAGCAGGCAGAAGCCGAGGCCGAGCAGGCGTGGAAAGCAGCCCACGCGGAGGCCGAGGCCGACCTGCAGGCGTTCATCCCCATCGTCGAACGGCGCTTCCGTGACCTTGTCCGCGAGCAGTGGCCCGACGCGCAGCAGGCTGTCGTCAGCGTGACCTACGACGGAGAGGGCAACTCGTTCGTCGACGTCGTCGAGGTCGATGGGCTGGACGTCAACGAGGAGTACGAAGACGCTGCGGACGCGCTCGCCTGCTACGGGAACCACCACCAGCGGCTCTACGACATGAGCTGCGTCAAGAACGGCTTCGACCAGTTCGTGTTCGACCTCGAGGTGATCAAGGGCAAGGGCCTCAAGGCTCAGCAGTTCGACGCCGCGACCCAATCCGCGTGGCAGAAGTTCGACGACTCCCGCGCACTCGTGAAGCCCATCGCCGACGAGACACTCGCCCGCCTCGGGTGGGATGAGCTCGTCTTCCGCTACGTCGACAGCGACGACAACCGCCGCGTGACCCTCGTGAGCCCCGAAGGGGACGAGATCGAAGAGACCGCACTGCTGGACGCAGTGAACACCTACGTCACCGCCCGCCTTGACTTGGAGGTATTCCCGGGCATCCGGCGAGACCCCGATGACGAGTGGACCTTCCGGTACTCGTTCTAAGCGCACACCGCGCATAGACGGGGGTATGACGAAGAAGGTGCCGACCCGGAAGACCATCCGGCATAACCCCAACGCCCCCGGGCCCGTGCAGGCCGCGCAGATCGCGCTCGTCCTGATGACCACGGCGAAGACGGACAACTGGAACGGCGTCGTCGCTGACGAGACCCTCTTCGAGCGTGTGGAGCTCACCGATGAGCAGCAGGCTCTCCTCGAGGAGCACCGTGGCATCCTCCCTTACCTCACCCGAGGTGGCTACGACGGCACCCTCCGCTCCATCGTCGCCTGCCCTGCCTGCGGACGCGTCATGTTCATGGCTCAAGGCACCGCGCCGAAGAAGTGCTCGATGAAGCTCGCCTGCGAAGGCATCCCCGTCAAGGCGAAGTCCACCCAGGAACCCCTCCCCAAGGACCCCGACGCCGAGAAGGCGAAGGAGCTGGCGGCAGCCGCGTCCTGACTCGGTGAGGATGGTTCAGGCGAGGCCCCGGACCGCGCATGAAGGAACCATGAAGCGCAAGAGCAGCAAGAAGACCTCGTTCACCTCGATCGTCGTGGCCGTCGTCCTCGTCATCGTCGCCTTCAACGTCCTGTTCGGGCAGAAGGACGACACGACCGCGGCCTCCGCGCCGACCACCTCGACGCAGTCGCCGACGTACGTTCCCGACCTCACCCCGCCCGCGGAGCCCACCGAGACGGTCGAGACCCCCGAGCCGACCATGACGGAGGAGCCCGCTGAGGCCACCCCCGAGGAGATCCCCGCCTACGACCGCGACCTGTTCGGCGGATGGGCCGACCCCGACGGCAACGGCTGCCGCGCCCGCGACGACATCCTCGCCCGTGACCTGACCCAGGTGACCACCGCCGACGGGTGCAAGGTCCTCACCGGAACTCTCGCAGACCCCTACACCGGCAAGACCATCCGCTTCACCTTCGGCGCGCAGTCGTCCCAGGCTGTCCAGATCGACCACATCGTCAGCCTCAGCGCTGCCTGGCAGGGCGGTGCATGGAACTGGGACGAGGACACCCGCGTCGCCTTGGCCAATGACCCCGAGAACCTTCTCGCCGTCGACGGCCCCGCCAACAACAAGAAGAGCGACCACGGGCCGGCCACCTGGATGCCCTCCGACGCCGGGAACCCCGCCTACGACTGCGACTACGCAACCGCCTACCAGCACATCCTCGACAAGTACGACCTGAACGCCGAGCCGGCCGACGCCGCAGCTCTGAACCGCACGCTGACGGGATGCTGACCATGACGCAGACGCTCGCCGACATCTCCCGCGCGTCCACGACGGAGATCTCCCTCTTCGACGGTGACGAGCGCACCCCTGACGGGTGCTTCACCGCAGCGGCCACCATCCTCGGCATCCCCACCCAGTACACGCTCCGCGGCGAGCCGGGCGATATGACAGCCGGCATCGTCTCCCGCATCGAGATTCACCGGCACCGAGCCACCCGGTACATCGGCGGGCGGCTCAAGGGCGGCACGTACGCCGGGTCCGCCTGACCTCCGGGTTGGTGGGGGAGGGGCAGGCCACGTAGGCTCCCCGGCGTCATGAACCATAGCGACACGATGTCCCTTGCCCTGCACCAGGCGATCGCCGACCTTCTGAACACCGAACCTGTCTATGTCCTCGCTCGCGGACTGCAACGCCTCGAGAGCAAGTACCGCGGCCGCGACCACGCCGCCGTCGACCGGTGGGCGCGGACCTGCCGCTCCGGCGACCTTCGCCAGCTCCACAGGATGCTGACTGCCGAGGACGACGAGGGCAACTGGCTCCGCGCGAACACTGTGTTCGAGACTGTTCTCACCTCCCACGAACGCGACACGATTGTCAGCAGGACCCGCCAGCGTCACTGAGCCCGGTGGGGGAGGAGGCCGCCATGATGAGGGCATGACAGGTGAGTTCGAACCCCTCCTGACCGACCACCACACGATCCTCCTTGCAGACGTGGACGCACCCGATTGGCCCGCGTTCGGTGATCACGATGCGGTGTTGTCTGCGCGGCCGCCGCTGGGCGTGTGGCTTCATACCGGCGTCCACACCGGTGACATCGGCGTCCGGTTCACCGTGCACGACACCGAGCCGCCACTGGACGAGGCGCAGTGGCCACACCACGACCAGGTGACCCTGTTCCTGCAGAGCACAGAGTTCCACGCCATCAACATCGGCGGTGGCCACGACACCATCGAGAGGACGCTGCCGGCGCCGGGGGAGTACACCGTGCGGGCGGCATGGAACAGGCGAGCTCGGGAGGACCACAACGAGTTCCTCGACGACGGTGAGGAGCTCTACGTCATCGACGTGTGGCCCGCCCGGTGACGCTCAGCCCTCCCGCGGGACCGGGATGAGATGCAGCAGCGTCTCGTCCGTCCCGGCGTGCCCGGTCTGAGTGGCGTCCAGGATCTCCGCGACGGTCATCCCGGTGGCGTCGAAGTCGGGCTCGGCGACGTACAGCTCGGTGAGTGCCTCACGGAACGCCTTGTCGCCCGCATCCCGCCACCGGAACGGGTAGGTCGGGAGCTTGATCGTCTTCCGGTGACCCTCCCACAAGGAGATGTCACCGAAGTCTTCGACGAAACGGGCCTTCACCTGCTCCTCGGCCTGCACCTCCCAGGCCCTTTCGAGCAGGTTGGCGATCTTGATGGCGCGGTCGCGTGAGTCCCTCGCGAGCTTCGCGCGAGCGTTCTGGTCAGCCCACTGTGCGTACGCCTTCGTCAGAATGTCGGGGTTGCGCCACAGGTCGTGCGCCGGGTGCGGCTCTCCGCCCCAGTTGGTCTCCCAGTAGGGTTCGCTGCGGATGGACGTCTCTTCCACCAGCGTGCGGTAGGTGAAGTTCACCGCGACACCGCCCTTGTCGCGAGAGACGTAGAACCGCCCGCGCCGGAGGCCGTCGTCCTGGTTCCACGCGAACACGGCGCCGTAGGCGCTGAGCAGGCTCGTGGCCGGTTCCACCCGGATGAGGAAAGCATCCTCGTGGAGGTTCCGCACATGGTCGACGACCGCGGTGAGCTCGTCATCTCGGTAGTGCTGCTGCATGTCGGGGTTGAACGTCCACCCCGCCCAGGTCGCCGTCTCGTGAAGCACAGTCCACCGGGCGGTCTGCGCGCGGGTGATCGCGACCCACTCGCGGGTCTCGGTGTGCTTGCCGGCGGGGGTGTAGAAGTGCAGTCGAGCGAAGATGGTCGCATCCTCCGCCGGGTACTCCCGGCGCTCAGGGACAGCGACGACGAAGTCAGCAGAACGGCGCGCGATGACCATGGCGTCCGGGTGCAGGCCGCGAAGCTTCGCGACCTGGTCGGCGTCCTTCGAGTCACCCCGTGCTCGACGGCGAGCCTCGGTCAGGATGAGGCGGGATGCCTTCGCGTCGTCAGCGGTCAGCGCGCGGTGGTGCTGGTTGGCGGTCTTGTACCAGTGGATGAGTTCGCCGGCGAGCTCGTCGGTGCCCTCGAGTCCGGCCTCGCGCCCGAGTGCGTCGACGAGTGCTGCGCGGAAGGGTGCCTCGGCCTCGCGCTCGGCGACCTTCACGGCCAGGGCGACCTGGAGGACGGGAATCATGTCGATGTACTCGTGGCGGTTGGTCCGCGAGTTCATGTAGTAGCGGATCTCGTCCTCGGTGATGGTGTCCAACGGCAGCCACCACTTGTCGTTGTTGGAGAGGTACCCGGTGCCCTTCGTCTTCGGCAGGCGACGGGTCCAGGTCTCCTCGTCCCAGATCTCCTCGTGACGCTCGAAAACGAACTCCCAGTCGATGTACGCGCGGGTGCTGGCGCGCACGTTGTAGGGCACGTTGTTGGCGGGCGTTGCCCCCTGAGGGCGGACGTCGGCGGGAGCGTCGCGGGTGGAGAACTGGCGCATCTTCGTTGCAAACGCCCCGATGACGCGCATGCCGGCGTGCATGGCTTTCACGCGCTCCTGACGCCACTCGCGGAACGGCAGCCGGCCGTCGGTGAGCGCGTTCTCACCGTCGAGGATGACCTTCACGAGCCCCTGGTCGTAGTGCGACTGGTCAAGGAAGGAGACACCCGCGTGCGGGTGGAGGATGGCGGTCCGGTCAAGGAGGCCCTGGAGGAGGAGGGCGACCTTCATGTAGTGGCGGGTGCGTCGGTCGCTGGTCTCCTCAGCCTTCACCCAGGCGGGGGAGCCGGGAACGAGCGGGCGATCAGGCTCACCGAAGCGGCCCTTCTCGATGAACAGGTCGGTGAACTCCCGCGGCTCCGGGACCGTGTGCTTTCCGACGGTGAACTGCGTCGTGGTCAACCACGCGTTCTGCCCGTTCCTGATCAGCCAGAAGGTGCGCCCATTTTCTGCGTCGGCCTGCTGCTGTGTCCACGGGTCGCCGTAGTCCTTCCGGGCCCGGCGGGGGATGACCGCGGTGATCCCCTTGGGCTCAGGGAGGAGCTGGTCAAGGTGGGAGGGGTCGCGAGAGATCCAGTCGGCGAACTTGTCGACGTCATGGAAGTCCATCCCGTCACGGTCCGTCATCAACAGGCTCTCCTCGTCCATGGCGAGGACGAGCTGGCGGACGGTGATAACGGTCCCCTCGGGGGCGCGATCACCCTCGACGAGGGGGATGATCTCCTCGTCTCGGCCGAGGTAGATGTTCAGTGCGTCGACGCCGTCGCTGAGGATGGCGAGCTGCTTCATCGCGGGTTCGAGAAGTGCGAGCTGATCCTGGAGCTGACGCTGCATCTCCTTCACCTTCGCCTCCACGAGAGCTTTCGCCTCGGCGGCAGCGGCCTCCACGGCCTGCTTCTGGTGAAGGAGTGCGGCACGCTGCTCGACCATGCCTGCCTTGACGGCTTCGGCCTGCGCCGTACCGGAGGGGACGACAGCGGTGCCGGGCTGGGCGGCGAGGTCCGCAGCGGCCGCGGCCAGGTCGCCGACGCGCGCGATCGCGCCCTCGGGGGTCTGCTCATGCTCGGTCACGACGTCGCCTCCGGCTGGTAGACGACCGAGTACAGCGCGTGCTCAGAGTGGACGGCGGCGTCAGTCCAGCGCTCGTACTCGTAATCGCGCGGCGCGGCAGTGAGGACAAGCCAGTTCTCGCCCGCGAAGTGCCAGGAGCTTGCCCGCTGGAACAGTTCGGGCTCGTCGTTGTGCGGCCACGTCATCGCAAGGATCGTGCCGGCGGGGAGTGCCTGGATCTCGTCGAGGGTCATCGGCGCGTACTCGAGCGGGCTGGTCGTGTGCTTCATGACCTCTCCATGCGCGGTCTTGCCCAAGTCTGGTACCGCGCATAAAGTGCACATAGCGTCCCACAAGATGCACTTTATGGAGGAACAGTGAAGAAGACCATCGCCAACACGTCACCGATGGTGGCAGACGCGCTCCGGGTCACCGGCCAGCTGGTCGAAACCGGCAGGCGCGAACGCCAGTGGACAGTCGCTGAACTCGCCGCGCGCGCAGACGTGTCACCGCGAACAGTCCGCGCTGTCGAAGAGGGAGCACCCGGGACCTCCTTCGCCACCGTTCTCGAGATGCTCCGACTCACGGGCACCTCACCGTTCGGCGTGGAGGACGCGGCCGAAATGGCGCGCATGCGTCGGCGCGGCGAGGAAAAGCTCGCCCTTCTTCCCTCCCGCGTGTACCCCGCGCGCGTGGAGGTTGACGATGACTTCTGAGCGCGCGTACGTGTGGACCTGGCTCCCGGGGAAGACCACCCCGGTCGTCGCGGGGTACGTCGAAGGCGACGGCAAACCCCTCCGGTTCGCGTACGCGCAGAGCTACCTCGAGCGCGACAACGCGATCGCACTGGGCCCGGAGCTCCCACTGGGGCGTGGGCTGCAGGAGCCGGATGCAGGGCTTGATGTCGCCGGGGCGCTGCGTGACGGAGCCCCGGATGGGTGGGGGCAGGGCGTTATCCGTCACCGCCTGGGTATGGGCGAGGACGATGACCTGAGCATCATCCAGTACATGCTGCGCTCCGGCTCCAACCGCTTCGGCGCCCTCGACTTCCAAGCAGACCGCCGGGTCTACGCCCCGCGACAGGATGACGCCCCGCTGGCCGACCTGCTCCGGGCCGCCGAAGCGTTGGAAGCGGGGGAGACCCTCACTCCCGCACTGGAAGCGGCACTGGTGCACGGCTCGTCCATCGGTGGTGCTCGCCCGAAGGCGACGGTCATCGACGAGTCCGGAACGGAGTACCTGGCGAAGTTCCCCTCCTCATCGGACCGTCTATTCGCCTACGTGAACACCGAGGCAGCGATGCTCGCCCTCGCGCGGCGCGTCGGAATCGACGTCCCCGACTGGAAGATCGTAACGGCCGACGGCAAGGACGTCCTGCTCATCGAACGCTTCGACCGCCCCGGCGGCGGAACGCGGCGACACGTCCTGAGCGGACTCACCCTCGCGCGCGAACACGAAATGACAGGGCACTACGTCACCTACCCCGGCCTGTACGACGTCCTCCGGGAGAGCGGTGACCGCACCGCCGGCCGGCGACTGTTCCGACGGGTCGCGTTCAACATGGCCATCAGCAACAGCGACGACCACGCACGCAACCACGCAGCCTTCTGGGACGGCACGGACCTCTCCCTCACCCCTGCATACGACCTGGCGCCAGGGCGCCGAGAGGGGGAGAGCGCGTCACAGTCCATCGCCTACGGGCGAGACGGGATGAAGCGCTCCTCGCACGTCCTCCTCGCTGAACGCGCCGAGGACTATGGCCTCTCCGCAGCGGAAGGGGCGGCAATCATCGACGAGGTCACGAGTGGCATCGAGACGCACTGGGAGGAATCCACCGATGAGGCCCGGCTCACCCAGCGCGACAAGACCTACCTGTGGGGACGTCAGATTCTGAACCGGGCACTCCGGTACGCCTGACGCGAAGGTCAGTCCTCGATCCCCGCCCGGGCGGCCATCCACCTGACCATCTCCGAGCGGCCCATCGCCTGAGCACCCGCGGCGATCGCGGCAACACGGCGAGGTTCGGTGACGTCATAGTGCTCCTTCCACGTGCCCGCGTGCTGAATCCAGCTGGGCCGCAGGCCGATGCGGGCGGCCAGCGCGTCGAGCTCCTCGCGGGTGTCCGCGGCCATGTGGCACCAGCGGCTTGTCACCACGCGGCCGCCGTTGCGCACGGAGGCGGAGATGAAGGCGTCATCGACGTAGACAGTCATGCCGGGGCTATGCGCCCGCGCATAGCTGCACCATGACTGTCGAATGGGGTTCGTTCTGGCTCGGTGTCGTTGCCGTTCCCGTCAGCTTCGTCGTTGGGGGTCTCATCCTCGCGGCCATCTACCGCGCGCTCGACAGGAACTACGGTGTCGGTGGCTGTGCGGTCTGCGACCAGGGGTTCAGCTGCTCGCCCGGCGAGTACACCCGCCTGAGCATCTGGATTCGCAAGCGTCGGCACAACTGGGTCGTCAGCAACCAGAAGTGGCACCGCGACGCCTGGGCGCGCTGCCGGTGGAATCCCTTCCGACTCGACGGCTACCCCGAAGACGGCGGGCAAGCCGCCACGCGTCGACCGAAGCCGAGCATTTTCCGCCGGGCGTGGTGGGCCATCTTCGCGTGAGGCCTCGTACATGCGAGGCATGACCGACATCAACGCCGCGGCCGAGGCCGCCCGCGAGAACCACCGAGAGAGCGCGACTGGCCGTTTCGGAGTGCAGACCCACACCGCCCCTGAGGCCACACTCGCCCCGTCAGGACCCCCGACACTTCTCGAAGCGCGGCAGATCATGTCCGAGCTCCGCCCCGGCGCGAGTGCACTCGTCACCCTCGACGGCCAGGAGTACGCCGTCATCGTCCAGCGTGAGGCTGAAGGTCCCGGCCACCCCGACTACAAGAGCACGACTGTCGGCTACGGTCCCGGCCGGTGGAACCTCGAGGTCAACGCTGCAGGCATCGCCGCCGGCACCTACGCCGTCAAGGCCGAGACGAACGCGGAACGCCTGCACCGCGAAGCGCTCATCACCGACCCCGGCCACCGCGACTACAACTCCGACATGGACATCATCGTCGCGGGCACCACGAAGACGTACCGCGACCTCGCGCTCGACGGCGTCTACTCCAACGACAACGGCGAGGTCGACGCGTGGGTCGAACGCCAGGCCGAAGCGGCCGCGCCCGCAGTGAAGTCCATCGACGACCAGAGCCCCACCGAGCTCGTGGCCACCCTCCGCGCGACCACCATCCAGGGCACGACCGTCCTGTTCGAGGAGACCGACCAGGGCGGCCGCTGGCTGAACCCCATCGGCCTGCGCTTCGAGGACGGCACCCGAGTGGGCGCCGCCGATGCCGAAGACCTCGGGGTGGACTGGGAGACCATCGAATGCGCGGCCTCCAACATCCGCGGATCCGAGCACCCCGACTTCGTCGAAACCGACAGCTACGGGGGCTTCTGGGAACTCCCTCCCGCGACCCGCTGAGTCTGCGGGCGCGCCTCGTACATGGCTGGCATGACGGACATGAACCCCGCGGCCGAAGCCGCACGCGAGACCCACCGCGAGACCACGACCGGACGATTCGGCGTTCAGGCCCACACCGCCCCCGAAGCGGAACTCAACTTCCGCGACGAGCTGAACACCGCCAATGAGGCGTACTGGCAGAACACGGAGCGCCTCCACGAGGAGGTTGCCGACTTCCTCCTGCACGGGATGCCCGCCGGAGCCCACCGGGTCGTTTTCGAGCCGAGCGACCAGGGCGACTACCTCACTGTCAGCCGAGCCTTCGACGCGGACGGTGCGGAGATCGACACCGAAGAGGACTACGACCGCTGGTCTGACGTCGACGACGTCATCAGCTACCTCGGGCACCCCGACGACAACCGACGCATCCACGAGGTGCTCACCGGCGCCGACGGCGACACCTTCGAGTGGACCCGGACCGAGGAGACCACCGCCGAGGCTGCAGACGAAGCCGCGGCCACCACTCGCGCAGGCATCGACCTCCTCGTCGACGAGCGACGTGAGCTCGCAGCCCAGTCCCAGGCCGGTGCCATCACCGCCATCCGCCGCCTCCTCCCGGAAGGCTCTCGCCTCGTCCTGACCTGGGGTGACCAGGGCGGGCCGGACTACCTGAGCGCCGAGACCGTCATCCTCGCCGACGGGACCGAGTTGGACGACGAGGAGGCGTGGGACCGGGACATCGACTGGGACAGCATCGACCAGGCCGCCAGCGACATCCGCAACACCGACGACCTGAACATCACCGCCATCGAAGGCCGCCGCGACTACTTCGAGCTCCACCAGAGCACCGCTCCCGCCGGCGTCGAGAAGGTCAGCGGCATCGACTCCACCAAGCTCGCCGCCGAGCTCCGCAAGCAGGCCAAGGCCGCCCTCACCACGAAGGAGGCCTGACATGGCACTCATCGACGCCACCGCACGCTTCGCCGCCCGCCGCGAGGAAGCCCGCCGCACCAACGGCGAGTTCGGCGAGCAGGTCCACTCCGAGCCGGAGATGACCCTCACCATCGCCCAGATCGTCGACGAACTGGACGAGATGGAAGGGGTCACTCAGGAGGAGAAGGACGCCGTCACCGCCCTCGCCGCTGAAACGACCGACACCTACACCGGCACTCCCGAAGAGCGCGCCGCGGAGGAGCGGAAGGCCACCTTCCACGACCTCATCCGCCGCGCGGGCCTCGACGCGGACACCATCCCCGAAAAGACCGTGGGGGAGATCTACGACGGCATCGAGCGCAAGCAGATCGAGCGTCGGACTCACGAAGAGTGGAAGGCGCGTCAGCTCCCCGAAGATGAGCCCGGACCCGTCTTCCCCGTCGTGACGACGGCCGCCGGCCTCGAAGCCGACGAGGCTGTCCGCGCCATCATCGCCGCACGCGGCGACGAGCCGTTCATGTACCACCAGGAGTCCCTGGACTACCTCTTCGCCCACGTGAAGAACGAGCAGAAGGCAGGCACGCTCGATGAGTCTCTCGCTGCCGAGGTCAAGCGCTCACGCGACGAGCGCGACGAGCGCGAGCGGGAAAATCGCGAAAGCCAGATCGCGCACCTCGGAGAGCTCACCGACGACGTGTGGGCTGAGGCGCAGGAAGAGGACCGGCTGCGCGCCGCGCAGCAGATCCGTAAGCTTCGCCGGACCCAGCACGTCCCGCTGAAGGAGACCAACGCGCTCATCCGGAAGGACTTCAAGGAGCACTTCGGGACGCAGAAGTTCTCCGTTCGTGGCGACAAGTACGCAGGCGGCGCATCCACGCACATCGACTACGTGGACGGCCCGCCGCTGGATCAGGTTGAGTCGATCGCAAAGTCGTACGCCGGCGCGACGTTTGACGGGATGATCGACCTCAAGAGCTACGTCTCGTCCGCCGAGTTCGACGAGGACAGCGTCCCCGTCAGCGTCAGCTACGGACCGGACTACGTGTTCTGCCAGCGGGAGTTCTCCGACGACACCGTGAACGAGGCGAACGCCCTGCTCATCAAGGCGTTCAAGGACGAGGGCATCGACTTCGACCCGAACGACCGGTCCACCCCGCGAGAAATCCCGCAGGGCCTGTACCGGTTCGCCACCGTCGAGAACGGCGGCCGGAACGAGCACGGGCACGTCACCATCCACCGGAACGGCTACGCCACCTACGCCAACGACCTCACCCGCATCGCCTCGACCCTCGTCGCGAACGGAAAGTGGGCGGCACGCGCGAAGTGACCTGACCGCATAGGCCGTAGCCCATAGGACGACACACGTCGGATTATGGGCTACGGTCTTAGTCCATAAGGAAGGGGGTAGCTGGTTATGAGTTCGACGCGGCAGCCACGGCACGACGACGGCACGTACGCCGCCTACCGCAACAGCGACCCTGAGGTCCCCCTTGGAAGCGCTGAGCTTCCACCCTTCGAGTGGGAACCGCACCCGTGGACCTCCATCCTCGCCACCCACGGCCCGGCGGCCACCCGCGATCGGGCGCCCCGCGGGACCTACTACGCCGCAGTCCCACCCGCGATCGCTGACCTCGCCGTCACCGTTGAGCCGGACGCCGCGGCCGCCGCCGCGGAAGCAACCCAGGAGCTCGCGCGCTTCGACGCCGAGATGGGGGAGCGCGTCGAACAGTTCGCTCCCGTCTTCCTTCGCTCAGAGTCAGCCTCCTCCTCGCAGGTAGAACGGCTCACCGCAAGCGCACGCGCCATCTTCACCGCCGAGCTCGGTGCTGGCCGCGAGGGGAGCAACGCGTCCCGGATCGTCTCCAACACGAACGCGATGACCGAGGCACTCCGCCATACGGATGATCTCAGCTCGGACACCATCCTCAGGCTCCACGCGGTGCTCATGGCCGGCGAGCCGCAGCACACCCCGGGGGTGTATCGCGACGAGCCCGTGTGGATCGGAGGGAGCACACCCGTGGAGGCGCACTACGTTGCACCGCACCACTCCCGCATCCAGGAGCTGATGGGCGACCTCACCAGCTTCACCGCCCGCCGAGACGTCCCCTCCTTCACCCAGGTGGTGATCACCCACGGCCAGTTCGAGAGCATCCACCCGTTCTCCGACGGCAACGGCCGCACCGGCCGCGCGATCGCCCAGGCGCAGCTCCGGCACGCCGGCATCACCCGAGGCATCGTCATCCCCGTCTCCGCCGGGATCCTCGCCGACCTCGACGACTACCACGGCGCCCTCGACGCGTACCGTCAGGGGGAGCTCAGCCCGCTCGTTCGCACGTTCGCGACAGCATCCATCCGCGCCGTCGACAACAGCCGCCTCCTCGTGCGGGACATCGACGACGTCGTCGCCGGGTGGAAGAGCAAGGTCACCGCGCGCAGCGACAGCAACGTGTGGCGACTCCTGGACGTCCTCGCCCGCCGACCCGTTCTCACCTCCTCTGCCGCCGCTGCCGAGCTCGGTGTCCAACCCCCGAACATCCACCCCGCACTGAACCGACTCCTCGAAGCCGGCGTCCTCCGCAAGAAGGCCGAGCACGGGTTCGGCTCCGGACCGCTCTACCGAGCCGACGACACCCTCGAAGCCCTCGACCGGTTCGCCGCGCGCGCCGGGAAGCGGGCCAAGCTCAACTAGCGTCACGCCGCAGGGCGGCCACCGCGCATAGACACAGGGTGACCACTGCTGCCCTGATGACCTACGTCGGCACCGCCGAGCTCGTCGGAACCATCCGGCAGCCGAAACTCATCATGCGGTTCGGCTTCGGAATGAAGCACGCCCAGAACGGGCAGGACCTCGTCTCCTGGGCGAAGGGGCTCCCTGGCCGCCGGTGGAACCCTGACGTCAGCGCGTGGGAGGTCACCTCCCTCGGTCAGAACCCCGACCGGGTGCTCGCCGCCGCCGGGTTCGAGCTCATCCTCCCCACCGAGGGCGACCTCGCGGGTATCCAGCGTCTCGAAGAGCTGTACGTCCCGATGACCCTGCTCGCCAAGAACGAGCGAACCGTCCTCATCCGCACCCGCTTCTGCGGGTACGAGGGCACCCAGAAGCTCATCGACAACGCCGGCGTCTGGGACAAGAAGACCGAGCTCCTCAAGATGTCGGTCGTCGATGTCGTGAAGGGCGCCTCGCCGCGCCCCGGCATCATCTGGGACCCCCGAGCGATCGAACGCTCCATCGAGGTTCACGCCAACAGTCCCCTGCTCTCACCCGAGCTCGGCCCGCACGTCGCCGCCCTCGCCAACGCGCTCGAACCCCGAGCGGTCGCCACCCACATCAAGGCCATCCAAGCCCACCTCGGCGGTCCCGTCGGGAAGTTCGGCGTGGACCTGTTCCCGTACCAGATCGTCGGTGCGTACGGCGTCGCCGGCGGACACCGCCTCCTCGCCGACAGCCCCGGCGTGGGCAAGACCTTCCAGAGCCTCGCGGCCACCGCGGCGCTCCGCTCCGACGCGCTCCTCATCATCTGCCCGCCGGTCGTCACGACGAACTGGGCGCGCGAGGTCGAGAAGTCCGGCATCTTCCGCGCGGATGAGATCGCGACGTTCAAGACGGGCCGGAAGGAACCGGTCCTGACGGACGCGAAGGTCGTCATCATCGCCGACTCCACCCTCGCCGCCCGCCCCCACCTGATCCACCACCTCGCGATCTGGATGAACACGAAAGCCAACGTCGTCGTCGCGTACGACGAAGCGCACCGCGCGAAGACGATGGGGTCAAAGCGTTCCGAGTCGGTCCTCGACATGGTGGCGCTGTCCCCACACGCGGTCCGCATCGCCATCACCGGCACCCCCGTTCTCGCTGGCCCCCACGAGCTCGTCCCCATCCTCGAGTTCACCGGCCACCTCGGCCCCGTCTTCGGCGGCGCTGGACCCTTCCTCGAGACGTACTGCCGCCGCGACCGGTTCGGAGCGTTCCACCCGAAGAAGGCAGCCCTCCCCGACCTTCACCGCAAGCTCAACCAGCACGTCTGGATGCGGCGGACGAAGAAGGACGTCCTCCCGTTCCTCCCCGAGAAGCACATCACCTCCGTCGAGCTCGACGTCGACCTCAAGGACTACCGGCGCACCCACCGGGAGGTCGTGGAGGAGATCGTCGAGTGGTTCCAGGCGTTCCGCCAGCAGGAAGGACGCTGGCCGAACGAAGCGGAAATCGAGGAGTTCGAGCAGGACAACCTCCGCTACGCCAGCAAGCTGCGAAGCGCTGCGGGCATGACGAAGGTCCCCGTCGCCATTGAGATGGTCACCGAATGGGTCAAGGGCAACCCCGATGAGCCCGTGCTCGTCTGGGCCCACCACAAGGAAGTCATCGCTGCCCTACACGAGACCGCCATCAAAGCGAACGTCGCCACCGGTGTCATCGCAGGCGGTATCTCCGCCAACGAACGCGACCGTCTCGTGGACGGTTTCCAGGCCGGGACCATCCCCGTCCTCATCTGCTCCATCACCGCCGCCGGCGTCGGCATCACCCTCACCCGCGGCTCGAACGCCATCTTCGTCGAGAGCGACTGGACGCCCGCGCTCATGCTGCAGGCCATGGACCGTCAGCACCGCATCGGGCAGACCAAGGACGTCCACGCGGAGATCCTCCTCGCCCTCGGCACCCTCGACGAGCACATCCAGGGAACTCTCGCCAAGAAGGGGGAGACCCTCGAAGTGATCCTCGGTGACGACTCCAACTCCGTCGCAGTCGGACAGAACATGGACCGTGACCTCATGAACCTGGGAGAGGTCATGAAGGGCCTGGTCATCGAGGCGCGCAAGCAGCTCGCAATCGCCCTACCCGCCGCATAGTCGCCGCAGGGTGTGAGTCAAAGGACACACCAGATTGAGGGGACACCGTGGCGAATCCGTATCTCACGCTCGGCGGCATCGCTGCGGCGGGTATCGCTGCGCTCTTCGGGTTCGTTCTCGTCCCCGGGTGGGTCGCTGACGCACAGGACGCGCAGGCCATCGGCGACCTCGGGCGCATCAAGACCGCCCAGTCCGCCGCGTACGACGTCAACGGCACCTACTACAACACCCTCGCGGGCCTGGACACCGACGGGAAGTGGGGCCTGAAGGTCACCCTCTCCAAGGGTGTGAAGCTCGCCGACCTCGACGCGGCGAGCACCGGCTGGTGCGGAACCGTCAAGTCCGAATCCGGCCGGTTCTTCGGGACCTCCAGCAAGGCCAGCCGCATCGTCCGAGGTGACACCTCCGGAGAGGTCATGGGCATCGTCTGCGCCGGCGCCGTCGCCCTCCCCGCACCTTCCATCCCGGGCGTGAGCGCATCCCAGTCCGGGACCACCGTCACGGGAAGCATCAGCACCGCCGCCGTCTGCGCGCGGGGCACCGTGCGGTACCGCATTCAGTACCGCTCGAGCACCACCGCAAACGGATCGTGGGGTGACTACACCTCCTGGTCCACCGCTCTCAAGCGGGATGTCACCGGAGCCGCCCAGGGCACCCGGTACGGTTTCCGCGCCGAAGCCATGTGTGCCCGCGGCGCACAGGAGTCGGGCGCGACCCCCTCGATGGAAGCGTCCCTGGTGACCCCCATCGCTGCGCCGTCGCCGACCATCACGCTCGACCTTGACGGCACCGACCTGACCGCCACCGCAGCTGCCTCCTGTGCCCCCGGGACGTCGGCGCGCTACGGGTTCCGTTACCGTTCGACCACCACTGAGACCGCGGGCTCGTGGAGTGGATGGAGCGCACTCGCCACCGACAAGACCTTCACCGTCTCCCCGCCCGAGTGGGGAGCGCGGTACGGGTTCGAGGTGCGCGCACGCTGCATCACCGCCCACGGGCAGTCCTCGGTGGGCACCTCCGCCGAGCGCACCATCATCGTTCCCCTCGCCCCGCCCGCCCGCCCGACGGTCACGGCGACCGAGACCGGTGGGGTCTACACGACCACCGTCAGCAACACCTGCGCCCCCGGCACCACTCCCGAGTGGAGCCAGCGCCGCGACATCCGCACCACCTCCACCGCGCTCGCCTACGGGCCGTGGGCTGGCGGTCAGACCGCCACCGGCCCACTCGGCGAGGGTGCTCGCCTCGACGTGCAGGGGCGGATCCGCTGCTCGACCGAGTTCAACACCACCGCGTGGTCGGCGGCCGCATCCGCGAACGTCATCCGCGACATCACCACTCGCCCCGCCATCACCGGGCTTGGCCGCACCCTCACGAACGACAAGGGCACTGCCACAGCGACCATCGCCGCCTGCCCCGCCGGGACCACGAAGCGCTACGAGTTCCACGAGCGCACCGGATCCGGTAGCTGGACATCGCGCGGATGGACCGACAGCACCAACCCGTCCGTCAGCCGCGCTGGCTCCCTCGCCGTCGGCCAGGGCGTCTCGTGGCAGGGCGGGTTCCGCGCCGAGTGCTACACCGCCTATCGCAACGGCGGGAACGACGGTTGGAAGGACACCACCGCCATCGTCCGCGCGATCGCCGCCCCCACCCCGAGCCTGTCGCTCGCGATGAGTGGCACGAACCTCCGCGCCACAATGACAGGCGTCACCTGCGCTGCCGGCACCACCCGCGAGGTCCAGTACCGCACCCGCAACTCCCGCAGCACCGCCCTCGGCACGTGGACCGGCTGGTCGTCCGTGCGCACCGCCCTCACCTTCGACGTCGCCAACCCCAACGCCGGCGCGAAGTACGGCGCTGAGGGACGCGCCCGCTGCATCACCCCGCTCGCAAACTCCCCATGGGGCACCACGAACGCCCCCACCCGGGTCATCGCCCTCACCGCGCCGAAGGCACCCACCGCCAAGGCCACCATCACCGGCGGCACCCGCTACACGACCGTCAGTAACAGCTGCGTCTCCGGCGTCAGCGTCCGCTATCAGCAGCGGCTGCTCGTCCGCAACGCGAACTCCGCAGTCAACTGGGGCGCGTGGCAGGCGAGCTACCGCGTGGAGGGTGGCATCAACCAGGGCTACCGCGTCGACATGCAGGGCCGCGTGCAGTGCTACACCGCGCACACCCAGACCGGGTGGTCGCCGACCGGCGCTGCGACGGCGACCCGCCCCATCACGACCACCCCGAAGCTGGCCAACGCGAAGTCCGTCATCAGCGGCTCCCGCGGCCAGGGAAGCGTCGACCTGTCGGGATGCCCTGCCGGAACGACCTACCGGATGCAGACCCACGAGACGCTGAACGGTGAAGGGTGGACCGACTACGCGTGGGCGAACTCCGCCGCCGGCCGCCGGTACTTCGACAGCAAGAAGACCGTCAACCAGGGTGCCCGCTGGCGCATGGCCTTCCACGCCCGCTGCATCACCCACTGGACCAACGGACCGGTCACGAACGTCAAGCACAGCAGCTACGCCATCCGGCCCATCACGGCCGTCCCCTCGGCGTACGCCATCGGCACCCGCAACGGCGGCGACATCTACGCGAACATCGGCGGCAGCCGCTCCTGCCCGGCGGGCACGACCTTCCGCTGGCGTTTCAACGACCGCCAGGGCTACGGCTCCTGGGGTGCTTGGTCGCACAGCACCTCCAACACCGGCTCGTGGTACTCCGGCGCCGGCAGCAAGTACGCCCGGACCGTCGCCTACGACAGCAGCGGCGAGGTGCAGGTTCACTACCTCTGCCGCAGCAACTACGACAACGGCACCGGCAAGTACTCCACCGACCGCACCTCCGTCCGACCCATCCCCGCCCCGTACAGCTTTTCCGTCAGCGGTTCGGTCAATCGCATCTGCGACAACATGGGATTCAACGGTCGCGTGAAGTGGACAGCTGCCTCCTACGCGAACAGCTACACGCTCAGCCTGTCCTGGGCCACTACATCTGGAGGCCGCGCCTCGAAGAACGTCGGATCGGTAAGCGGATTCGACCGTGGCATCAGCCATGTCGGGCCCTCTGCGATGAGCGTGCGCGCGCAGGCAACGATGGTCGCCCGGAATGGGTCGGGAACCCGCACCGTGACACAGGGTCTCAGTCAGGTCATGGGCTGCTCGCGGATCAACTAAAACAGATGGCCCCGGGGAAACCCGGGGCCATCTGTCTTAGCTGATGGACTGTCAGTCAGCCGGTCAGTCGGCAAGGACGATGTACGCGCGCATCGCCGGGCTCTTGGCGACCCACTCCTGAACCGCTGCGACGGCGGCATCCTTCGACGGGTACTCACCCAGGATGTCGCTCGCCGGCTCACCGACGAACCAGCCCTTGTCATAGCTACCCGTAGCGTCGTTCCAGCTCTGCATGTAGCTGACCGGCGCGACGAGGCGTCCCGTCGACTCCTCGATGGCCAGCTTCTGGCCCCAGGTCGCGACGGCGAGATCGTTGGGCTCCGCGTTCGAGATGCTGGGCACCGACTTCTTGATGTCCTTGACCATCGACTCCTTGACGACCTCCGGCAGCGGCTCGGCCGCCTTGACGAGGATATTCTCGCCGGAGCTGAGCTTGACGGCGAGGTCCTTGCGCATCGGCTCGATGTAGGTGCCGTTGATGGCCTTGGCGGTCGCGTCATCGACGACATCGCCGGTCTTGGCGCCAGCGGGCGTTGCCGACTCCGGCTCGGCCGGCTTCGTGGTCTCGACCGGCGCTGCCGTCTCGACAGCGGCGGGCTTGCTCGGCTCGACCGTCGGGGCCTGCGCCGGCGTGCAGCCAGCGAGGGCGATGGTGCCAGCGACGAAGATGGCGATGGCGATGTTCTTGGCTGTTGCGTTCATGGTGTGCTCCTTGTTTTCTGGGTACGTCAAAGGGAGGCCTCAGCCTCTGTAACTCCTACATGCGCGGTCCGATTTGAAATCGTGACCATCTCCCTTCGACCCCACCGTGAGACGGCGGAACGGCCCAGATCCTCCCAACCTACTGGGCTCGCGATCGCTACCCTGCGACGCGGGCATGCCGCAGGGTGATGGGCATGCCAGCGCTCCACCTCACCCGTCGCCAGAAGCTCACCGCCCTCATCGCGACGAACGCTGTGCTGCTTCTCGCGATCGTCGCCCTCGCCGCGTTCCTTGCAGGCTCGGCCACCGCCGGCGCCGACAGCAACGCGAAGCCCACCCCGACATCCAGCGCGCCCGCAGCAGATGAGACGGACGAGCAGGCAGGTGCCCGGCTCCTGGCGGAAGGGCAGGCCGCCCTCAAGGGCGGGGACCTGTTCGCCGCTGAGGAACTGTTCAGCAATGCCTACGACGCGTACGTCCGAGCGGGGGACCCCGACCGGCAGCAGAAGGCTCTGGATCTCGTGAAGAAGTCCACCGAAGGCCGAGTTCTCGACGACGGTCCCGGTGACGATTCGGAACAACCTGCGGCGAACTGAACGCATAGGCGGGGAGTCTTCCTCACTGCCCGCGTACATGGCCCCTAACAGGACCACTTCCGCCGCAGGGTGTGGGGTGTCGATTTCGAATAGGGGACCAGCGAATGGCTCATCCAATCCTTGTGATGGGAGGTATCGCGGCCGGCGTCGTCGTCGCGGCCGCGAGTGTCTTCGCTGTGCCCATGTGGATCGACAACGTCAACGATGCTCAGGCCATCGGTGACCTCACCAAGATCCGTGAAGCCCAGTCGGTCCTCTTCGACGTCAAGGGCGGCTACTCCGACAACATGGCGGACCTCAACTCCGACGTGTGGGGCGTTCACGTTCAGCTCTCCGGAGGTGTCTCGCTCGTCTCCATGGAAATCGGTTCCTCGAACTGGTGCGCGACCGTCAAGAGTGCCACCGGCAAGTACTTCGGTGCGTCAGCGAAGATCCAGTCCACCGAGGCGTTCGACACCGCCGCCGAAGCCTCCGACGCCACCTGCAACCCGCCTGCCATCGCCGGGCCCACCACCCTCGAGGTCACCGAAGTCGGTGACGAGCTCCGCATTATCAGCAGCGACGCCGTGTGCGAGATGGGCTTCGGTGAGTACCGCTTCCGTGAGCGCTACTCCACGACTACCAGCATCGCCACCTGGGGTGCGTACGGCGCGTGGACCAGTGGAGCTGCCGTCATCAAGAGCGACCACGTCCCCGGCGCTCGCTACGGGTTCCAGGTCGAAGCGCGCTGCGCGGTCGGCACGAAGAAGTCGAAGACGGTCACCTCCGACGAGGCCGAGTTCCTCACGAGCATCGCCGCCCCGACGACTCCGACCACCACGGTCACAGCAGACAGCACCACGGTCAGCATCAACGCCGCAGCCACCGTCTGCGACCCGGGCACCACCGCCAGCTACCGCATGCGGTACCGCTTCGCGACCTCCGGCTCGGGCAGCTACCTCACCGGCTCGTTCGGATCCGGCCGCGCGTGGACGGTGACCCCCATCACCCGCGGGGCACGCTACGGCGCGGTTGTCGACATCCGCTGCTCCAACGCACTGACCGTCTCGCCCATCATCACCACCCCCGAAGCGACGACCGTTACCGCTATCCCCGTCACGACGATCCCTGACGTCACCATCGCGATGAACGGTTCGGACGCGGTCGCCACGGCATCGGCCATCACCTGCCAGCCGGGGGAGACCCGCCAGTACCGTTTCCAGTGGCGTTCGACGTTCAAGTCGACCGTTCCGGGCACGTGGAGTGCGTTCACCAGCTGGGGGACCGCATCCCAGGACACCCTCACCGGCGTCACGGAAGGAACGCGCGTCAGCTCCATCGCGGAAGCTCGGTGCTCCACCGCGCACACCTCCTCGCCGGGCGCAGCTTCCGCCGAAGCTGTCGTCATCAGCCCCATCTCCGACCCGTCCGTCCCCGACCTCACGATGTCGCAGACGGGCACGACCGTCCGCGCCACCGTCGCGAAGGTTTGCGCTTCGCCGACCACCCAGCAGTACTCGTTCCGCGCTCGCGACACCTCCGGTGGCAGCACCAGCGCGTGGAGCGCGTGGGACGACTGGAGCGCCACCGCGTACCGCGAGGTCACCAGCGCGGCCGCCGGCGTCCGGTACGGCTTCTACGCGCGCATCAAGTGCGTCACCCCGTTCGCGGAGTCGACAACGGCGACCACTGCCGCCGACTCTGCCCTCGTGCCGATCGCAACGCCCACCGCCCCGACCGCGGCGATCCGCCCGTCGGGTGACAACATCATCATCACCTCCACAGCCATCACCTGCGAGCCGGGCACCACCGCGCAGTACCGCTTCCGCTACCGCTACACGACGACCTCCTCCGCAGGTGCGTGGGGCGCCTGGGAGAGCTGGGGGACCACCCGGACGGCCACGATCCCCGCCACTCGCGGAGCGCTGTACGGCGGCAACGTGTACGCCCAGTGCGCCACGTTCGCCACGACCTCCGACATCGCCAGCTCCGACGAGGTGACCACCGACACTCCCATCGCGGCACCCGGCGCGCTGACGGCCAACGTCACCATGTCCGGCACCAGCCTCCGCACCGCTGCCACCGGCGCCACCTGCGAGCCGGGTGAGACCCTGCAGCACCGCTTCCACTACCGGAGCTCCACCAAGACCTCCGACCTCGGAACATGGGGCAGCTACGGCAGCTGGGTTCCCACCAGCGCCATGCTCGTCTCAAGCGTCGCCGAAGGTCACCGCTGGGGTGGCCAGGTGCAGGCCCGCTGCACGACGTACCGAGTCGACGGTGCGGTCACCACCTCCGACGAAGACTCCACCATCAGCCCCATCGCTGCCCCCGACGCCCCGAACCTCGTCGTCGGGATGAGCAGTGGCAACGTCCGCGCCACCGCCGGCATCGCCTGCGCGTCGCCGCTGTCGAACGAGTGGTCGTTCCGCTCGCGGAAGACCAAGACCGACGTCGACGGCACCTGGAGCGGATGGGACGCATGGGACAGCGTCCGCACCCGCGACTTCACTGAGCCGAACCCGGGTGTGAAGTACGAGTACCAGGCGCAGACGCGCTGCTCGACCCCGTACGCCACCTCGCCGGTCACCGCCACCGCGACCGACTACGTCATCGCACCCATCGCCGCACCGGCGGCGGCCCCGTCGGTTGTCCTCAGCATCTCGGGTGGCGACATCACGGGAACCTCCACCGTCGTCACCTGTGAGACCGGCACCCGCGCTGAGTACCGCATCCGTGCCCGCAGCCAGCTCACCGCCACCGTCGGCGGCTACGGCGCGTGGGACGCGTTCAACACGACCCGCAGCCGCGCGTATGCCGCCGGCCAGGGCCGCGAGTTCAACATGCAGGCCGAGGCACGGTGCGCTACCGACATCGCCGCCTCCTCGGGGCTGGTGTCCGACGAGGCCGCGAAGGTCGTCCCCATCGACGCTCCGGCGGCGCCGGCCGTCTCCTCCACCGTGTCCAGCCCGAACGTCCGGGGCACCTCCAGCGTCGTGGCCTGCCCGTCGGGTACGACCGCTGAGTACCAGACGCGCCTGCGCGGCACGTTCAACGCGACCATCGACGCGTCCACGTTCACCGCATGGGACACTGCTTCGGCAACCCGCACCCGCGACCACGGCGGTGAGCAGGGCAAGCTGTATGAGTTCCAGTCGCAGGCCCGGTGCACCAGCTACTACACGGACTCCCCGTGGACGCTGTCGGCACTGACAGCCGCAGCGAAGGTCGTCTTCCCGATCGCCACCCCGGCGGCCCCCACCATCACTCAGCCGAGCGCCACCGCGGAGACGACCACCTGGTCGATCGCTGACAAGTGCCCAGCGAACACGGACCCCCGCTTCGAGCGTCGCTGGCACATGGATGACGGCGCCGGCTGGCGTGCCTGGAACGGACTGTACGCCAGCGGCGACTGGACTCAGTACACCGCCTCGGAGGGCTACGAATACTCCGGTCAGGCACGCTACCTCTGCAAGACCGTCCACGACACCAGCGAGCTGTCCGCCATCAGCTCGACCATCAAGGCGCTGCGAAACGTGAAGGCACCGACCGCGTTCTCGTGGCGGTACCTCAAGAACAGCACCGGCTTCCAGATCGACCACCCCACCGGTGGTAACTGCGGACCGGGCACTGTCGCGAAGGACGCATGGTCGGACTTCTCGCTCTACACCGGCTCGACCACCGTGCCTCGCGCGCTGCGCCTGGACGGTGACCTGTGGAACAACGGCAACGACTCCAACTCGACCATCATCTCCAACTGGACGAACGAGAAGAACCCGGGACTGGGAACCTCCTTCTTCAAGGGATACCCGGGCACCTGGCAGAACCCGATCTCCGGATCTGCGTGGACCAACGGCAGCCAGCACAAGGGGTTCACCATCGCCAAGGCGAAGATGTACCAGGTCCGCAAGTGCGTGAACCCGGACACCGACCGCGAGAAGATCGGCGGCCACGACTTCAGCCCGATGTACTCGCCGAACGTGAAGATCAACTGATGCGCCCCACCGCCCGCCGGGCTTGGGTCATCGCCCTCAGCGTCACCTGCGTCGTCCTCGCAGGAGCGCTGGGGGTGGTGACCGTCGGCGTCGTTACGAAGCTGACCGCTGACGCCCCCTCCGCAGCCGCGACTCCCACCCCGACTCCCACGCTGGCCCTGGAGCCGGGGGAGCAGGCCGCGAACGATGCGGTAGCGCTCCATGCTCGCGCCAGCGAGGCACTGACCGCGGGGCTGTACTCCGAGGCGACCCGTCTCGCAAAGGGCGCCCGGGCGCTCTACCTCGAGGCGGGGGATGAAGGCTCCGCCGGAGCCGCAGGCCAGCTCCTCGACGAGATCGAACGCGCCCGGACCGCACCCGTCGGTGACCTCGGTCAGTCCGGCAGCAGCGGCTTCTAACCGGCGCGCATAGGCGAGGCGCTACCCCGAGGTGGGTGGCTCATCACCTGCCCCAAGGAGCTCGCCCGTGTCCGACATGCTGGAACAGCACCGGAAGACCCGCACCCGCAACCGCCGCCTGACCGCCGCCGGTGTCACCGCCGTCATCGTCATCGCTGGCGCTCTCGCTGCACCCCCGGTGTTCGACGCGCTCCGCTACCAGTCGCTCCTCAACGAACATGGCGAGCGGTACGGAGCCATCGACGGAGCCTCCGGCGCCGTGACAGAGGAGCAGAAGGCGTACGAGAAGCTGGCAGGCGAGGCCTTCGATGGGGATGCCGCGATCGGTGAGTTCATCGCCGCCATCGACCCGAAGCTCCTCATCGACACCGACGCGCTCGACAAGCTCAAGAAGCTGCGGACCACCATCCGTGAGGATGCCGGCATCCACCAGCGTGACCCGCGCGTGAACCGGCTCTCCCTCTTCGATACCGCACCCGCACCGCGGACGCCGGCGAGGACGAACCCGACCACGGTGGGAGGGTTGGATGCAGCGATCGCGAAGTCCAAGTCGGTCGCTGAGGACTACGAAGCGGGCGCCGACCTCATCACAGAGCGCTCCGAAAAGCTCGACCAGTCCATGCGCACTGCGGCGTCCCTCAAAGAGTCCGTCCTCGCTGACGCCGCAGAGTACGGGCTGTCCGACGCGATCAACGGGTACGGCGAGGCCGACCAGCTCGTGAAGATGCAGTACGCCGACGCTATCGAGGACCTGGGGGACAAGAGCGCCGACGCCATCACCCGGTTCAGGGGGTTCCAGAAGGCCCTCGCCGCGCTCGCGAAGTCGCACGACGATGTCGTCGCGGCTGAGAAAGCCGAGGAGGAGCGCAAGAAGGCGGAAGAGGCCGCGAAGAAGGCTGAGGACGAACGCCGCGCTCAGGAGCTCGTCGAGCTCGAAGAGGCACGTAAGGCCGCGGCGGATGCAGTCGAGCAGGCTCGCGCGGAAGCGGAAGCTGCTCGCGAAGCGAAAGAGGAAGCTGAACGTGCAAAGGCAGAAGCCGAGGCCGCGCTCCGCGACAATGCGGAGCAGGAGCAGTCCCCGGGAATGACGCCGAGCCCGACTCCGACTAATCCTTCGCCGCAGGGATAAACGCCGATTCGTGGATGTTGGGCACGTCTAATAGAGTTGGGCTCATGGCAAAGCAGAGCATTACCGTGGACGACATCGACGGCACCCAGGACGCGAAGACAATCGAGTTCGCGTTCGACGGCGACAGCTACGAAATTGACCTCGCAGCGCACAACGTCAACAAGCTTCACGATGCTCTCGCCCCGTTCATCGAAGCTGCACGCAAGCAGCCGAAGACGAAGGGCGCTCGGCCGGCTCGTAGCCGGAACACCGAGAGCAAGGACGTCCGTGAGTGGGCCGCGAAGAACGGTCACGACGTGCCCGCGCGCGGTCGCATCCCCCAGAGCGTGATGGACGCGTACAACGCACGCTGAACGACTTTCCGAGAGCCCGAAGCTGCCCCTGCGCGGTTATCACAGGGGCAGCTTCGGGCTCTTCTTCGTGAAGACGTCGCACCCGCCCTTCGCGCCGAAGGGTTGACAGGGACAGAGCGGACATTTCGCATCCCGAACCGTACCCATTTCGCTCAGATCGGCATTCAGTCCTCGACGTCCAGCCTGTGGGACCTTGTCCGATTCACTGCGAATGTCTCTGTCATCTCTCGCGATAGTTGGGGCGTCGTAAAGAAGACTGAGATGTGGCTCCCGAAACAGCCATCCCCGAACGGGCGATATGCGGTCCGTGGACTCGCCCAGTGGAAACAGAGAGCACCGAAACTCGCCAGCGGGAGTGACGACTGGTGGGAAATCGGCCACCACGGACATGAGCGCGCACGGGTCGCCGCGTCGGTCATCGACGTGCTCACCCAGTACGCGTCGCCGGCAATACGGGAGCGTCCGCCGCGTACATGAGCGGTATGACCGACATCAACACCGCGGCTGAGGCCGCACGCGAAGACCACCGCGACCGCTCCAACGGCCAGTTCGGCCAGCAGCACCACACCGCACCGGAAGCCACGATCGCCGTGCGCCCGCGACCTGTCGTCCTCACCGGCCGCTACACGCCCTCGACGGTGGCGCCGGTTCCGTACCCGACCGATATCCCTCCCGGGGGCGAGGTAGAGGTCGACATCGAAGACATGAACGGGCGGGCGTTTGTTTCCATCACCTTCGGTCCCGAGGCAACCGGCGGCGAAGAGGTCCGCATCTCGCTTGGCGGCTCGGCTCAGAACGACGACCGCTGGAACACCCTGAACGAGCTCGACTTCGGAGAGTACGCGTTCGATGCGGCGACCGATGACGCAGTCCTCGAATACCTCGAGGCCGTGCGTTCCGCAGTGGACGATGAGGTCGAGCGCGCGAAGTACGCCGTCCTGAACAAGGAAGTCCTCGGCGACATTGCTGCTCGCACCACGACGGCGCCGGAGCCGACCGACCACTCCGATGAAGCTACGGAGGCTCTTGCCGCAAAGAAGGGCGAGACGCTCGTCAACCTCTTCGGTCACGAGGACGAGGAGCTCATCAGCAACGCCGCCGACGCCATCGCGGACATCGTCCGCTTCTACGCCTCCAAGGGCGGCGACGTCGATGAGCTGTGGGCCAAGGCGGAACTGTACGCACGCACGGAGGAAGAGGACGCCGCCATCAACGGCGTTGCGCGCGAGCTGGACTGGTGGGTCGACGGTCATTGCATCTCCGCTACGACGGCAGATGCGGCGCGCGCCGCGGTGCGGGCTGGCTACGGTCACGAGGCCGAGGAGGTTCGCCGCTGGACTGCCGAGGACCAGGCCGAGCTCGACGAGAACGACGAGTACTGACCGACGCCTGACCTGAGGGCCCCGCTTCGGCGGGGCCTTCGTCGTTGGCGCATAGGGCGTGCATGCCCACGCCCAAGCCCGCGCGCCTGCTCCCGTCCTACAACGGCTCGAAGTCCCGGTGGGTCCACCGCCTCGAGCACCTCCGCGGACGCAACATCGTCGAGCTGTTCGCCGGTACCGCAGCCGTGTCCATGAGCTTCGCTGACCGGGCGCTCCTCGTGGAGCTCGACCCGCAGGTCGCGACGATCGCGTCCCGCTACGACGAGCTCATCGTCCCCGAGGTCTTCACCCGCGACGACTACTACGCCCACCGGGGTGACCCGGAATGGTGGCGGTACGCGTACTGCCTGTCCGCGATGGCGTTCAGTGGCCTGTTCCGCTACTCCGAGAAGGGGTTCAACGCGACCCACAAGGGCGGCGGTGAGGGCAAGCCCGGCACCAGCCCCGCGCACGAGGCCATGCGGCTGCAGGAGGACTACCAGCGCTCCCTCGCCCGGTGGCGTGAGCTCGCGCCCACCATCGTCCACGGCTCGTACGCCGACATCACTGACGAGCAGATCGCGGCGGTGGGCGAGCGGCCCGTCGTCATCCTCGACCCGCCCTACGAGGGCACCATCACCCCGTACAACCAGAAGAACGGCCAGTTCGACTACGACGCCTACTGGGCTCGGGTTCGGGAGCTCGCCGCGCGCTTCGACGTCATCATCTTCGACACCGCCGCCAACATCGAGCGCGCGGGGTACACCGTCCACGGCACCCGCACCATGCTCATGAACGCTGCCCGCCGCCCCGGCACCGAAGCCATCTCCTTCCTCACCGACGGAGCGAAGCCCACCGGCGACACCGCGGCCCTCGGGTTCACCCTCAGCTGACCAGGGCGCATAGGGGAGCCGTCCCGTCCCTCTCACAGAACGGACTCGAATGAGTCTCTCCCTCGAAAAGGTCGCGCAGGAAGCGCCGGCCCTCCTCTCCCTCGCAAAGCACGCACAGGAAGCCATCGCCAAGCGCAACTTCACCGGCCAGACCGCGAAGGGAGCCCTGGTGCTCGACTTCTCCGGCTCGATGTCCGGCCAGTACCGCAACGGTTCCGTGCAGCGCCTGGCCGAGAAGGCTCTCGCTTTCGCCACCCAGTTCGACGACGACGGCGCCATCGACATCTTCGTCTTCGACAGCTCTGCGAAGTACCTCGGCGAGCTCGGCCTCGCCGACTACCAGGGCGGCATCGACCGCCTCACCCGCGGCCGCCGCATGGGCACCACTGACTACGCCGGCGCGTTCCGTGCCGTCGCCGACCACTACGGGTACGGCAACATCACGGCGCCCGCCGGTGAGAAGCGTGGCCTGTTCGGCTTCGGCAAGAAGACCGTCGACACCGTCTCGCCGCTGCCGGCACCCGCCAGCGAGCCGGTGTACGCGCTGTTTCTCACCGATGGTGTCCCCGACAACCCCGCCGCGGCCGTCAAGGCCATCACGGACGTGTCGTACGCGCCCATCTTCTGGCAGTTCCTCTCGATCGGTCGGGAGTCCATCCCGTTCCTCGAGAAGCTCGATGACCTCGACGGTCGCTACATCGACAACGCGGACTACAAGCCGGTCGGTGACGTGGACCGTCTCAGCGACGAGCAGCTGTTCGAGCTGATGCTCGACGAGTACCCCGGCTGGGTCGCCGAAGAGCGTCGCCGCGGCCAGATCCGCTGACACGCACTCATGAGATGAGGCCGGGCACCTGCCCGGCCTCATCGTCGTTCCAGGACGTTCCTCTTGAGGCTGGTCACGGCGCCACCTGCCGGCCGCGCATGGAAGGACCATGACGAAGAGCGAGCGCGAGCTACCCCGAGGACCGAAGGTCACCTGCCGTGAGTGCAAGACGCATGTCCACTACTTCCTCGCGGACGCCACGTCCCGGCAGGGTGGCGGCACCTACCGCCGCGGCGGGCGCTTCTACCGTGGGCATACCTGCGTCGGCTGCGTCGAGAGCGCACTGATTCACGCGATGACCCGCGACGGACGCCTTGATACCTCGCGCACCTCGAACCGGTGGAGCGTCAGCAGTCTCCTCCGCGCCCTCACGGCCTTCATCTACCGCGAGGTCACCGACCTCGACGAGGGCCGCTGGCGCGCGCGGTACCACCGCGACGACCTCCCCTTCGAGGAGTTCTGGACCGCGCTCAACGCCTCGATCGCTGACCAGCGGGCCGAGAATCAGCAGGCTGCCGAGCGCGCCCGCATCACGATCCGTGCCATCCTCGCCGAGGAGGACGACGCGTGAGCCGCAAGATCGTCTGCCGCGACTGCGGCGACCGCGTCCTCGAGACCAGCACCATCTCCATCCTGCGAAGTGGCGGCGGGAACTATCGCCGCGCTGGGCGACGCTATTGGGGGCAGACCTGCGCCGACTGCATCGAGCTGACCCTCTGCTACGTCCGCATCCGGAACGGCGTCGAGCTCGACACAGGGGTGACCGAGTCTCGCTACGACGTCAGCAGCCTCCTCCATGCGCTTGCCGCCCTCATCAAGTACGGCGAGAGCGACCTCAACGAGGACCGTTGGCGCGAGAGGTACGCGCCCGCCGCGCAGGAGTGGAAGACGTTCGAGCAGTGGTGGCCGGCGCTCCTGAACTCGCTCGAGAAGTGGGCCACGCGACTGCCCGCTTACGCCGAGGTCCAGAACGCGATCGACGCTGCCCGTGCTCGGTTCGGCGGAGCAGCATGACCCAGTGCCGGTACTGCCTCCTGAACCGTGCGCATGGCGGGCGCCTCCGCAGCAGGGGAGGGGCCGCGTTCGTCCGCCGTGACGGGCGGACGACGCACCGCAAGGCGCGGACGTACCGCGGCTTCGTGTGCGCGGAGTGCGTCCAGCGCCTTGTCATGCTCATGGGCGAGGAGAGGGACGGCGCCCTCTACGCGCACGGCGGTGTCAGCATCCCCCGCTACGACGCCGATGACATCGTCGCTGTCCTCACCCGGCTCGTCGCTGATGGCCTCGTGGGCCTCGACGAGGGCCGCTGGCGACAGCAGTACGTCGTGGCCCCCACTGTCCCAGGCGTCTCCTTCGACGAGTGGTTCCCGAAGCTCCTCCGCGCCATCGAGCGTCACGCGAACGTCGCGGCCTGACCTGCTCGCGCATAGAGGGCACCATGTCCTCTTCGCACGCGCTCGTCATCATCGGGGGCGGCCCCGCCGCGCTCACCGCCGCCATCTACGCCGCCCGCGCCGGTCACACCCCGGTCGTCTACGTCGGTACCGCCCAGCCCGGCGGTGACCTGACCACGACCACGGAGGTCGACAACTTCCCCGGCTTCCCCGAAGGCATCCAGGGCCCCGAGCTCATCGAGAACATGATGGCCCAGGCCGCCCGCTTCGGCGCCGTGCTCGAGTTCGCTGACGTCACCGCCATCGACGTTGAGGGGCAGGCCATCACCGTGGACGGCGTCTACGAGGTCTCCTACGACGCGGTCATCGTCACCACCGGCAGCGAACACCGCAAGCTCGGACTCGCCCAGGAAGCGGAGCTCACCGGCTCGGGTGTCTCCTACTGCGCGACCTGCGACGGCGTGTTCTTCAAGGACGAGAACGTCGCCGTCGTCGGGGGAGGGGACTCCGCGATGGAGGAGGCCATCTTCCTCGCCAAGCACGCTGCGAAGGTCACCGTCCTCGTCCGCGGCGCGACCCTCCGCGCCTCCAAGGCCATGGCCGCGCGGGCAGAGCAGACCCCGAACATCGAGATTCTCTACAGCGTCGTCCCCATCGAGCTCGTCGCACCCGCAGGCCGCCTCGAAGCAGTCCGGTTCGAGAGCGCAGAGCACGACCACCCCGAGTGGCTGGACGTCACCGGCCTGTTCGTCGCCATCGGTAGCGACCCCCGCACCGACCTCATCCGTGGGCAGGTGTCGCTCACTGAACATGGCACTATCGCCACTCTCGGGCGCTCGGCACGCGTACCGAGCGATCAGCATCGCACCCCCGGGTTCTTCGCCGCCGGCGACGTCATCGACCACTCCTACCGGCAGGCCATCACCGCTGCTGGATCCGGCGCCGTCGCAGGCATCGAAGCGGCCGAGTACCTCGACGAGCTCTCCGAAGCATCACGCTGAGCGCGCCCGGTCGCCTCGTACATGAGAGGCATGACCGACATCGCCTGGAACGCTGACGCCCACCCCCGCGAGTCCGCCGGCCGCTTCGCCGTCAAGGAGCAGAGCGCTCCCGAGGCGACCCTCGCCGAAGCCACCCCGTGGCATCTCCGGGCGTTGGATGACCTCGCGCCTCGCAGCGAGCAGGACAACCCGCTCATGGCCGCGTTCCGACAGAACGAAGCTGAGTGGGGAGACACGGCCGCGGCCTGGGCCGACGCGATCGAACGCGTCAGCGACGACCCCGAGTCAGCCATCAACGACCCCGAGGTCTACAAGCAGGTCATCGACATCATCGGCACCCCGCACGGTCACGGCGACGTTGTCCACTGGGGTGAGCGCACCCGCGCGTGGAGCGAACACGCGATCGAGGCCCTCCGCGAGCAGGCTCGCATCGACCACCAGGTCGCCGGCGTCGAGAGCGACATGTGCGGCACGTGCGGTGACTTCGGTTGCGACTGCGACGTCCAGCTCACCCTCGGCCGCGCCTGAGTTCACCGCGCGCGACCTGACCGCGCATGGAGTCGGTGACCACCCCCGACGAAGGGCCCACCATGTTCCGCAGCAGCGACCACCGAGGTAACCCCGCCATCCCCGTCAACGCCGCCATCGTCGGCTACCGTCTCGTCCCCGACATGCCCATCCCGGACGCGTTGCAGGTGTTCGCCGAGTCCGAGGAGATCAACGAGTTCGCCGCGAGCGTCCGCCGGCACCCCGCCTGGAACCCCGCGTTGGAGAACGACCCCCGCTGGGCGCCCGACCCGGAGTGGACCACCCCGGAGATCCGCTTCGCCCGCGAGGTACTCATCCGCGCCCTCCGCGCGTACGGCCCACAGGACCTCTCCGGCCTCACCCACCTTCGCGACGACGGGCGCCGCGAAGTCGCCGACCACCCCGACGCCAACGACCTGTACTGCCCCATCGACGAGTGGTGCATCCTCGACGCCGACCACCACGGAGAGTGCAACGGCGACCGCCAGATGTGGATGGGAGCCGGAGAGCTCTACCCGACACCCGCGCTCGCACACGCCTGAGCCTGACGGTGGTGCATGTCGCGGCTACCCGCCGCGCATGGGAGAGGGGAACCACACCGCTCCTGAAAGGATCACGTCATGCCCGCCAAGCCCGCACCCCGTTTCCACGTCGGCCAGGAAGTCTTCGTCTTCGAGGGCTACAAGATGGAGCGTCGGTCGAATCTGACACTCGAGGACGCCCAGCGGTACACCGTCATCAAGGTCACGCGCGAGTCAGCCATCATCGAGCGACACGGCAAGGAGATGCGCTTCGACATCGTCACCGGCGTCGAGCGCCGCCGTGCAACCGCCATCGGAAGCCCCGACCAGATGTACAACGAGGAGACCTGGGTGGAGCGGCTCGAGCGTCAGGCCATCTTGGCGCGGTTGTCGACCCTTGGGTTCGAGAACCACTACGGCCGTCTGCGTGACTACTCGACCGCCGCGCTCCGGAAGGTTGCCGAGATCCTCGACGCGGACCGCGACGCCTAACTGAGAAGTGCGCCTCGCAGCCACACTCTGGGCAGGCGGAGGTCCGGCCAGATGCCGTCAATCTCGATGTCCCTGATGATGGCTTCGTACTGGGCGTCTGTCCCGTGCGTGCTGATCGAGTCCGCCACTAGGTGAGCAGTGTCCTCGTTCCCCTCGACGATCGCGCGAGCGAGCCCAGGTCGGGACACGAGTTGGCCCACGAACGTCGAATGGAAGTCCTGGTCGCCGGCATCCGCGGCGTGTATCGCGTTTCGTAGCTCCCCCACGGTCGACTGCGAGTTCTTGACGGCCTGGTAAGCCAGCGCCTTCCACAGTCCGGAGGTGCTCCACGGGTTTGCGGCTGACGGAAGATGGGGAGTCGTCACGTCGGCCAACCTAGCGACCGCCGCGTACATGACGAGCATGACCATCTCTGATGCCGCCGCGACCCGTGAGGCCCACCGTACCGACCTGGGTCAGTTCGGCTCTCACGACCACTCCGAGCCCGAGCTCGCACTCGAACCCGACGGTGAGACCCGCGAGCAGGCCGAGGACCGCGGCATCTCGGATGCTCGCGCGCTCCGCACCCCGAGCCCCGGCTACTACGCCGACGAGTACATGGCCGGCTACGAGTCCGAGCTCATGGACCTCGGCGACAGCTGGGCCTGACCCACCGTCACCCCAAAGGACTGACCTCATGACCTGGACCGAAGACGACCACCCCCGCGCCGCGTCTGGCACGTTCACCGACAAGCCTCAAAGCGACCCCGAGATGAGCCTCACGCTCCCCGTCCACTTCCTCCGCACCGCCACCGGTGTCCACCGAGTCCGTGCAGGTAGCGAGGAGGACGCGGCCCGCGAGCACACGGCCCTGACCGGCGAGCACGCCGAACCCATCTACCTCGCCGAAACGATCGCGTACTCGAAGCACGGTCGCGTTGCCGTCGACTACTCCTTCCTCGACGAAGGGGAGGATGGCGAGTACGACCCCACTGACGAGGAAGACACCCCGTACGCACGGATCCGCATCGAGGTCGACCCGGAGCGCGAGGGTGGGGAACCCGAATCGTTCAGCTTCTGCACGCGCGTGCCTGCGTACGCCGACCCCACACGATTCGTCGAGCGAGCAGACCGCATCGCCTGGGACCTGCACACGAAGTCGAGGTACGGCGCCGACGCGGCGGAGCTCGCTCGGGAGCACGTCCGCCTGGCCGAGGGCGCCACAGACCCCCTCATCACCCCGCCGCAGACCGCCGCGGAAGCCGCCCAGATGTACTGCGAGCGCGGCGAGGGTGACGTCGTCATCGGGCACTACATCGTGAACACCCGCACAACAGACCGGGACGCACAGCCGTACCCGTCGATGCGGATGGCTGAGCTTCATCTGCCAGCGGGCTACGACAGCTACCGCGTCCAGGCCGGTCCCGTCTTCCTCCCGAACGGGAAGGTCGCCGTCGCCCCGACCGCAGCCTGACTTTCCTCTCGCCGCGCAATTCTTCTCGGAGAAGAATCGGGCGGCGAGAGAACGGTGTCGTCACCCCGGTCTACTATCACCGTTCACCACCTCCGCCGCAGGGTAGAGGGTACGAACGAGTGATACGGAACCGATGTGACTGCGACGATTTCCCCTTCTCCGCTGCGCGCGGAGTATCTTTCCACGCGCCCCCGGCACTCGTTCAACGACGTCGCCGACCGCTACGAGCGCCTTGCCGCGATGACCGCGCTCGTCGCATCCGAGACAGCTCGGCTTGCCGAACCGGCCGCGTGGGCGGCGTTCGCGGCGGGGCTGGCGAAGTTCCCGACACTGAGCCCAGCGAACGTGCTCCTCGTCCTCGACCAGCACCCTCTCGCGCGTCGAATCGACAGCCACTTCGGATGGGGATGCCTGCAGCGCACACCCGTCGAGCGAGGCATCGCCATCCTCCGACCCAGCGTCCTCTACAAGCGCGTGAACGGGCTGACCGTCTGGGATGGGGGGCGACCCGTCGTAGAGGAAGTGCGCCACCGACCCGCGACCGTGTTCGACTACTCGCAGACCGCCGGCGCCGTCATGGAGACGCCCTGGACCATTGCGCAGATCGAGCCGCGAGATGGTTTCATCGACGACATGCGAGCTGCCGCCGCCGCCATCGGCTACGCCGTCGAGTCGCGACGCGACGAAGCACCCGCGCAGCGTCGAGTGTTCGCACTCATCCACGGGCAGGACGATCGCACCAAGGCGATGCGCCTCGCACGAGACCTTGGCCGAGCGGCCGGGGGAGAGGCCGGAGCCGACCTGTTCGCGTACGCACTCTGCACCGCAAACGGGATGGACGTCCCCGTGCCTCCGCTGCCCGTCGATCCTGAGGTGGCCGCGGCCGCCGCGTCGTCAGGCCTTCGCCGGGTCCTCCGGCGCGTCGAGTTCCGGAACCTCGTCTGACAGGAGCGCGGCCAGCTCGTCGTCAATCGACGGCCGGTGCGGGTCGTGCCCCTGGACGAGGTTGAGTGCACGCGCCGTCGTGCAGGGATAGACGTCGCCGTCGGAGACGCAGTCGCCGTACATCTCGGGGACGTGCACCTTTCGGAGCGCGTTGACCAGGATGTCGGTGCGGTCCGTGCTTGCCGCGACGGACAGCTGCCCGGCCTCGAACGCGTGAACGGCGGTGAACATGGCGATGTGAGCGACCAGAGGAGCAACGTCACCGAACACCCGTCGGAGCTTTTCCTTGGCCGTCAGCTCGAGCGACTGGCCGTGCTCGTCCTGCAACTGGATGATGGTGTCGACGGCGGAGTCGAGGTAGCTGTTGGCTTCCTGCTCTGTCATCACGGGCAGGTCACCCTGGGTGGGCGCGGCGGGCGTGGGCTCAAGAACATCTGTCATGGCCCTTCCATGCGCGGTGCTCCCGGACCGCGTGACCAGCGGGACCCACCGACAACCTTGCAACTTGCAAAGTTACAAGGTTGCGGTCAGCTCCGTGGTGTCAGCGTGGCGAACGTCCCGTCAGGGGCGACCGAGGCGACTATCGGCGTCTCCGTCGTGAACTGGTACACCATGTACAGGGTGCCGTCAGGACCGACCGCGGTCGGACGCGGCGGAGCGCTCGGGCCGTACGGATCCTTGATTCCGTCGAACGGGTTCTCGATGGCTTGTTCATCCGTGGCGCCGGACGGAGAGATACGGGCGATCCAAGCCGTGTTGTTCTGGCCGAACAGAGTCCCATCAGGGGTGGCGACGATGGTGTGCATGGTCGCAGTCGTGGGGATGGCCACCGCAGGCTGGCCGTCCTTGACCTTGTACACGGACGACCCCTTCAGGTAGACGACACCAGCGTTGTCGGCGGTCATCGCGATGACTCCCCAGTCGCTGTAGGTCCCGACGGTTGTTCGAGTGCCATCTGTCGCCAGCCGGTAGACCGTGCCGGCCATCGCCACGAACACGTTGCCGTCGGGACTGCTGGCCACGAGGGGAGGGGGGCCGCTCGTCGGGAAGCGGGTGGCGACCTCTGACGTCCCGTCGGGCGCGAGGCGGTAGACCGTGTGGTGCGCGACACCGCCACCGTCAGGCCCGACAGCAACGACGTAGAGGTTGTCCTTCGCGTCTACAGCCATCTGCGCCGAGGAGTTGATCGGGCTGTAACGGCTCTCGATGGCGCCGGTCCATGACACGAGCCGTGCCTCGCCATCGACGATGCGCGTGATCTGGTTGTCCGCACCGAGCGTGTACAGGCCGTGGCTCGTGTAGGCCACGTACGCGGGGTCGTTCAAGGCGACCACGGCGCCAGCGGGCTTCGCGACGATGGGCGCCGGGCCGACGGGCCCCGAGGCAGTCCCACTTCCGGGAACGAGCGCGCCGGGCGCGCAGTCGCCGCTGACGACGGGGTTGGGGACGCCGGTGGGCAGCCCGCCGACGGCGGTGAGGGCGGCAGCGCTGGTTGATGCCTCCATCGCCTTGGTGGCGGTGTGCGTACGGGCGAAGAACGCGCCGCTGGGGGAGAGGGCAACGGCGGCGTACGCTTTCCCGTCGGTGCTGGCGGTGACGCAGAGCTTCACGTTGCTGGACGGGGTGAACTGCACCCCGAGGTCGGAGGCGCGGTCGATGAGACCGGGACCGTTCAGGTACCCGAATCCCTTAGCGCTGGCGGCCGCCTCGCCGATGGAGACATGGGAGAGGTCGTTCACGGCAGAGGCGTCCTGTGCGGACTTCACCCACCCGGGGACAGCGAGGACGCCGAAGACGGCGACGATGATGCCGACAGCGATGCCGCCGAGGACGAGGTACGGGTTTGCCACGTAGATCTCCTGTGGATCGGGAGGCCGGTGTCGGATGACCCGCGACCTCCCCGTACCCTGCGGAAGAGCTGGCCAATTCTTGGGACCGCGCATGAACGAGACATGTTCACACCGACAAGCGAGCTCGACCCGAGCCTGAACGCCGACGAGTCGTTCGAGCGCACCCGCATCAGCTACGACACCAGCGACGCCTGGCCGCCCGAGCCCACCGTCATCACTCACACGTTGGCCGGCGAGCTCGCCGATCGCATTCGCGCGCGCCTCGGTGCGGCGCCGGACGACAACGTCACCATGACAGAGACGACAACGGAGGGCGGGTACTCCTCGTACACGCGCGAGATCGCCACGGACTTCACCGTCACCGCAGGGGACCGCGCGGAGACGTTCTACGCCGACAGTCAGGCGGACTGGCGCGAGGACATCGGCCGGTCTTTCGCTGACTCCGTCTTCGCCCGGTTCGACGCGTGGCTGAACGCAGCAACCCGACCCGAGCAGCTGTTCGCCGACTGGTTCGAGTTCGACGAGGAGAGCGGCCCGGTCGTTTGCTACCGGTCGAAGGCTGAGACTCAGCTGGTCCGTGCGGCGTTCATGCACCGCGTGCACACCCACAGGCTCGCTCTCACCGGCGTCGCCGACGGTCAGGGCCGGGTGTGGGAGCTCGACTTCATCACCGACCCCCAGACGGCCGACCGCACCCCCAAGGTCATCCACCGGTTCCGCCTCGGACAGGTCGATGGGCTCACCGTCAACCGCGACGTCCAGCAGCACCTCCTCGAGAAGATCACAGGCCGCCTCATGTCGGGACGGGGACGATGACCACGCATAGCGAGAACATGCCGACACCGTTCCGTCACATCTCGAAGTCCCAGCGCACCCTCCGCGACCTCCGCCAGGGCGCCGGCACGGTCTATCACCAGCTCCTCGCGCTCGGGTTCACTCCCGAGGACATCGCAGCCGAGCACGACCAGTACGCCCACAACCGGCGCATCAGCCTGTCGCTGGCCGGACAGGAAGGCAGCGACCTGCCCTTGGTCGGTGTCTCCTACGGCGGTGACTTCCGCGCCGAAGAGGAATGGGGCATCCCTGAGATCGCCAAAGCCCTCCGCGCCGAGGAGCAGGACCGCGTGTTCTCCGGCGAGCGGGACGGCGTCTGGTTCCTGGGCCTCCGCGCAGACCGCGGCATACGCCGTTGGCAGCCGGATGAGCGCGACTACCGCGTCATCGAGACCGCTCTCCGCCGCTCCCGCGAGGAAGCACGCGACGAGCACTGGCGGGACCGGTTCCTCAAGGTCGCCGAGCTCCGCCAGGGCCTCCGCGATGCCGGCGTCACCGGGCCGCTGCCGCGCACGAAGGTCGAGCTGCAGGCCCTGTTCGCTGAGCGCGTCCGCGAGCAGCACCCGCTGTCGAACATCGGGGAGTTCCACAACGGGGACGTGCTCATCATGGTGCCCGCTCGGCCCGTCATCACCGCTGTCCTCCGCATCCTCGCCGGCTCCGGCAAACACCTTCGCATGGGCGGCTCCGCGAGCCCCTTCGACCGCGGCGCGACCATCTACGACGAGCGCGATCTCACGAACGAGACCGTCGAGGCTTCCCTCACGCACGCGGCGTACGCCCGCAAGCAGAACCGGAAGGCCGAGCCCATCCGGAAGGCCCTCGCCGCTAAGGGGTACCTGTTCGCGCTCAGCTCGCCGAACCGTCGCGACGGTGTCGACCGGTTCTGGCTGAACTACTCACCCCACGGGCACAAGCAGGTCTCTGGTTGGTTCACCCTCGTCGAGCTCCAGGAGCGCGTCGCGTCAGGTGACTGGTCACGTTCGCGGGCCGCCGCCTGACCCAAGCCGCGCATGTAGGTTAGGCCGCGCCCGCGGCGCTGCCCGCACACCTAGGAGCCCGAATGCCCGCAACCTCGCCGTTCGACCAGTACGAGGTCGGCACGATCTTCAGGATCCACACGCGGGACCCCCGCTGGCCCCACGTAACCCTTCGCGAGGTGGAGGGTAGCCGCGACCTGTTCGACGGGATGGATAGGCACGTCCCCTCATACGACTGGGAGCGCGCCATCCCCGTCGTGGCGCCCTCCAAGTATCGAGCGGTCGACGTGGTCGAGTCCACGAAGTACCCCTTCGACAGCGTGCGAGAGATCGACCGGGGCGGCGGCGTTGAGTACTTCGTCCGACGCGACGCCGTGCGGAAGTCTGCGTGGCCCGGTGAGCCGGTAACTATCGAGCCCGAGAATGCCGAGCCCGAGGAGTCTAAGCCGGTGGTGTACGTCCCCGCCGGCCGGGTCGCCAAGATGCTCCGCGACGCTGCGTACAGCATCACCAACGTCTACGACCACTACGGAGATAACGACGCCGAGATGCAGGCGCGGAGCGTCGTCGCGGAAGCCCTCGGCGACCTCGCCAGCAGCTTCGAGAGCTACGACCCCGAAGAGGACTGACAGCCCCACAGCTCTCCCGTGCCGCATCACCTTCCCGCTGCGAACCTTTCGGGCGTGCCTCGTACATGGGAGGCATGACGCACATGAACCCGGCCGACGAAGCCGCCCGCGAGAACGCCCGCAGCAAGACCACCGGCCAGTTCGGCACGCAGGATCACAGCGCACCCGAATGCTCCCTCGCCACGGTGGATGCACCCGCAGCCACGTACACCGTGCTCAAGGACGGCGCAGCCGTGTCCGGTGCCACTGGTATCGCCACGATGACCGACGCGCTGCACCAGGCCCACGTCATCATGAACACGACCCGTTACGAGCGGGACAAGGCCAAGCCCACGTTCGAGATCCGCACCGACGAGGCAGGCACGACCGTCACCGTCCCATACGGGGACCAGGGCCGCATCGTCGGATATCACCTCGGAGACGCGGTCGCCGCTGAGGAGCTCGACGCGCGCGGCCTGACCCTCGACGACCTTGAATCGCCTCGCGTTGAGCCGTTCATCGACCTCGGCCCGTACAACGAAGGTGACCTCAACAACGTCGCCCAGTGGGCACGAGACGCCGACTACAACGTGGCCACCGTCTACGCCACCCGCGACGAGGAGACCGGCGAACGCCACGTGGACGTCAGCGTCCATGAGAACTTCCTCTGGAACGCCGACACCCAGTTCCCCGACGACGAGTACGAAGATGACAGCGACCTCGACCCGCACGATGACCGCCCCGCCGCCGAACAGCGCTACGACGCGTGGTTGACCGAGAACGAGGACATCGTCCGGGCGGTGTACCTTGAATGGTTCAACGCTGAGATCGACATTCCCGAGAACTGGGGCTACGCCTCCGTCTCGCTCCGCACCACGGTCCCGTATGAGCGGTTCACCGAGTCGCTCGTCTTCGAGGACATCGCCCCGCTCCTGGCGAAGCACACCAACGAGAGTGACCCGGGCACCTTCGGCTCCCCGTACGTCATGAACGAGGTGTGGCGCCGCGTCGAAGCTCGCGACGAGGAGCGTGAGCGGGTCGCCGAGCTCGTCTCCCAGTGACCTCGCGCGCATAGGCCGACCATGGACCTCCACGTGGTGCTCGAGAAGCACGAACGCACCGGACGCATCGAGCGGATGAACGACTCGACGTTCCACGTCGCCAGCGAGAAGCACAACTCCTCCGCCACCGTTCGCATCCTCCCTGGCCGCGCCACCGTCGACTTCGTCACCCACGCTGCCGTGCCAGCGTCCGTGCCCACCAACGCTGTCCTCCGAGACCAGATGAAGAAGTTCAACGGCTCCTTCTACGCCAGCGCTCACCAGCTCGACGAGTTCCTGAAGGAGATGTCGTGACCCTGAACGCGACACTCCAGCGGCACATCCAATCCGGCCATCTCCAAGCCGCTCGCACACCGTCGGGAACCCGACTCGCCGCAACCGCGCCGCTTGGCCGTCACGGCGACGTCGAGTACGAGGTGGCCGTCACCATCACGATCACCTACACCGGTCACCGGAAAACGGTCACCTCCGCGTGGGCCGGCGGCAGCCGCGTCCAGAAGGTGCCGCTGGAGGCGAACTGGCCGGCGGTCAAAGCCATGCGTGAAATCGAAGCCGGCGACCAGGGGGAGGACGCCCTCCGCCGCCTCCTGGACGCCACGCTCCTGCAGTACTGACCGGCCCACCTACGCTATTTGAGCAATTCGACACGCCAGAAGTTGGCGTCGTGAGCACTTTGTTGCTAAGCCGCGTACATCGTACGCATGGACAGCAGCGGTGAAGTCGAAGTACGGCGGGAAATCGCGCGACAGGAGGACGGGCGTTTCGGAAGCGACCCCGGCACACCTCCGGAGCTGCAGCTCCCAGGCCTCGTGCCCCAGGAGATCCTCGAACTCATCGTGGACACCGAGGAGGCGCTGCAGACTCTGAACGAGGCCATCGTCCACGAAATCGACGCAACGATGCCGGCTGAGGCCGACTTCGTCAACTACGAGCTGGACGACACGAACCACCTCGTCATCCGCGAGGTGCTCGGAGACTACGGACTCGAAATCCCGCAGACCGGCTACGAGCACATCGGCGAGTCGCTCCGGCTCCTCGGCGAGCCGTACGTCGACTTCGATGGTGACCTCGTCATGAACAGCCTCGACGTCTTCGGGTGGGAGCGCGAGGAAGAATACGACCCGCTTCGCGACAACCAGGCACGCCTCGAGCGGGCCATCGCGTACGAGAGGTGGAAGCGGACAGCCACCAAGCGGCAGGGCGTCGCGATCGAGGCGATCCGCAACCACGGTGGTAAGGACATCGAAGCGTTCGACTTCGCCTGGGACCAGGCGACACGCACCCTGTCCCTGGCAGCGATCATTCGAAAGGACGGACGCAGCGAGGTGCCCTGCATCGAGGACTGGGGCAGCTACAACACCATCGCCGCCTACATCAACGAGCCGGGGCTCAGCGAGATGATCCGAAGCGACCTCACCGGGCAGTACCGCCTCCGCGGCCTCGGCACACACTGAGCGTCGGCCGCCGGCGGCTGACACGTCCTACGGATGCAGCTTCGGCCTGTGAGCGTCGGGAAACCGTCTCTGCGGTGCGCCTCGTGTAGTCGTCACCTCGTCGACGGTGCGTCCAGCATGAGACTGGCGCGCTCGCGCTCTTGAAGTCGCCGACGTGCGGCGAGAAGGGCCAGCCGGACCTCATTGGGCGTGGACGCCGCGGCGACGGCGGTGAACGCGGGATCCGCGTCGAAGTCGAGCCGGATGAGCTCGGTCAGCGCGGCACCACGCTCAGCGGCCAGCACGCTCTGCTCGATGGAGGCGAGAGCCGCGGTGCGAGCGACGAGGAGGGTGTTCTCACGTCGCAGCTTTCGGATGACCTGTCGGGCGCGCCGGTACCCCTCCTCTCGGATGGTTTCGGCGATCTTCTCGACGTTGTGTTCAGCGGCCTTCTGGCAGTAGAGGAGGTCGGGCGCATCCTTGGGAGGGATGATCCGCCATTCGCCGGGGAACCCGACGACCACGCCCTGCGCCAGTGACAGCTCGCCGACGAGGTGCAACAGGCGTTGCTCGCGGCTTTGGCGAGGGCGCGAGAAGAAGCGGCGGAGGCGTCCCGTGGTCGTCATGGCTACTCCATGCGCGGTCCGCCCCCGCCGGCCGGTCACGCTCGTGTGTGCGGATTCGCGCCGTCGACGTCGGGCAGGTACTCCCAGCCCTCCGCCTGCGCCCGCGCGAGGTACGCGCGGACGTCGGCGATGGACCAGAAGCCTTCCTGGATATCCGCCTCGTGCCCTGGGTGGCAAGAGAGGACCGCGACGATCGAGTAGCCGTCCCATTCCTTCGTGCCGCGGGTGCTGTCCTGGGCGACGCGGTACTGCTTCCCTCGGTAGGTGAACGTCCGATCGCGTCGAATGGCGATCGGCACGAAGATGCCGCGTTCCTCGTCGTAGATCCGCCGCCGCTCACCCCGCAGGTGGCGGTCACGTGACGCGTTGGCTTGACGTTCGGTCCGGTAGCTGCCGCTGACGACCGAGCGCGCCCCGCAGGAGCAGAACCATGCGACCTCGCCGGGAAGCCACGCGATGTCCGCGCGGTGCTCAATTCGGAGTCGCTGGGTGGCGCGCTCGGATGCCGCGTGGTCGTACGCGCTGTCGCTCACAGGCCGAGCCGCTCCGCGAACTCGTCGGGCGTGATGGTCTCGATGCCGAGATCGGTGGCCTTCGCGAGCTTGGAGCCAGCGCCGTCACCGGCGACGAGCAGGGACGTGTTCTTCGACACCGACCCGGACGCCTTGCCGCCGTGACGCTCGATGAGCTCGTTCATCTCGTTCCGGCCGTACGCCTCGAGCTTCGTGCCCTTCGTGGAACCGGTGACGACCACCGACATGCCCGCGAGGACCGCGGCGCCCGCGTTCTCGTCACGCTCGACCTCGCTGGTGACACCCAGAGCGATCAGGCTCTCGATGACGTCGCGGTTGCGCTGGACACCCGCGTGGATGACGTCTGCACGCTCGGGGCCGACGCCCTCGACGGCGAGCAGGTCGTCGCGGCTGGCGGCCAGGAGCGCGTCGAACGACCCGAAGTGGGCGGCGAGGCGGCGACCGAACGTGCGGCCGGTGAGGCGGATGCCGAGAGCGGTGATGATGCGGTTGAGCGGCTGGCGCTTCGCCGCCTCGATGCCATCGACGAGCTTCTGCGCGTTCTTCTGGCCGAGGCGACGGATGCCGCCGGTCGAGGTCTCGCCGAGCGGGAGAGCCGTCAGCGTGGTGGCGTCCAGGCGGAAGAGGTCGTCGAGCGCACCGACCAGGCCTTCGTTGACGAGCGCGTCGGCGATCTCCGAACCGAGCCCGTCGATGTCGAGCACGTCGCGGGACGCGGCGTAGCGGATGAGTGCGCCGACCGAGTCGGCGGGGTTCGTGGACGTCAGGAACTTGCCGCGTTGGACGTAGGGGTAGCCGTCGGCGTCCTCGGTCGGCGGAACCCACGGGGAGGTGGTCTCGTCGTTGGTGACGGAGAGCACCTGGGGGATGATGTCGCCCGCCTTGTAGACGACGGCCTTCGACCCGATGCGGATGTCCTTCTCGGCGATGAGGGACGTGTTGTGCAGCGACGCGCGGCTGATGACACTCCCGTCCACGCTCACCGGGTCGTACACCGCGGTGAAGGACAGGTTGCCGGTGCGGCCGACCTCCACGACGATGTTGCGGATGACCGTCTCACCGGTCTGGGCCTCGTACTTGTAGGCGACGGCCCACTTCGGGGCGCGGGACCCGGTGCCGAGTTCGTCGCGGACGGCGGCGGTCGCGGCCTTGAGGACGATGCCGTCGGTGGGGAACTCGTAGTCGGCTCGCATGGCGCCGAACGCTTCGATGGCGGCGAGCACGGCGGCGGGGTCGCGGGCGTCCACCACGGCGGCGCCGGTGAGCTCGTCGGCGAAGTCGAACGCGTCGGTGTCGTCGGGGTTCGTGATGGTGTGGTCGTAGGTGACGAACGACATCTCGACCTCGTAGTTGAGGGTCTCGACGCGCGCGGATCCGGCGGTGGCGTTGCGGGGGTTCGCGAAGCCGGGCTTGCCGGAGGCGATGCGGTTCGCGTTCGTGGTGAGGAAGTCGTCGGTGCTCATCAGCAGTTCGCCGCGCACCTCGAAGTCGCTGTGCGACGGGACGCCGTAGCGGCTCTCGACGTACTCCGGGAGACCTGCGACGGTGACCTGGGCGCGGGTGATGCGGTCGGTGATGTCCTCGCCGGCGCGACCGTCGCCACGGGTGACGACCTGGACGAGCTTCCCGTCACGGTAGACGGCGCGGAGGGCGAGGCCGTCGAGCTTCGGCTGGACGAGGACCTCGGTCTCACCTTCGGCGACCAGGCGGGCGAGGAACTTCTCGATGTCCTCGTCGGTCTTCACCTTCTCGAGCGACAGCATCGGGGTCGGGTGCGGCACGTCGCCTGCGACAACGACACCGGCGGCGACCGCGTCGAACAGGCCATGCTCGATGATGTCGCCGGGCGGGATGAGCGCCATCTCCGCGGAGGAGATGGCGTCGAGCAGCGTGTCGTACTCAGCGTCCGTGAGGGGCGAGTCGGAGCCGGTGTAGTAGGCCGCAGCAGCGGCTTGTGCGGTCGCGACGGCCTCCTGGTAGTCCTCAATGAGGGTCGGGTAGCCAGCGGTGAGTCGCGATTCGATGCCTGTCATGTCTCTTCCATGCGCGGTGCGCACTCAGAAGCGTGCCACAACGTGCACTGACGACGGGTCACTACCCGGCGGTGTCACGCGGAGGCGAGGGTCCGTTCGTTGAAGATGACCACGCCTTCGCCACGGTGTTCGTCGAGCTCGTAGCGGGGGATGCCCGTCGCTTCGTGGCCGCCGGCGGTGCGCACCGTGTAGGTGTCGTCGTAGGACGGCTGCGAAGCATCGGCGCCGTGCTCTAGGTAGCTGAGGGCGAGGAGCTCGCGGGCGTCATCCTCACCGACGAGGCGGATGAGACGGTCAAGGGAGGTCTCGACGGGGTCGCCTCCGACCCGGCCGCGCTGCGCGTTCGCCTCGAAGCCTGCCTGCGCGAGCACTTCGTTGACGGAGGGCGTCTGGAGCTCGAAGTCCTGGTTGCCGGTCTCGTAGATGAAACCGACGCCGGCCTCACTGGCGCTGAGGGTCACGGCGTAACGGGCTGCCGGGTCAGCAACCTCCTCGGGAAGGTGCTGCCGGGTGACCATGCCGCGCACATCGTGGCGCTCTGCGATCGCTGCGGCTGTGTCGAGGATCACCTCGCTGAACCAGACCCGGTCACCGTCACCGTTCAGTGGCATGACCCGGGTGGTGCCCTCGGCCATCTCCGTCAGGTGGATGTTCTCGAGCGCAAGCTCGGGGGAGGTGTGCTCCTGCGCGCCGAACCGGCCCTGGATGCGGGCGGCCTCACGGCGCTGGACGGACTCGTCACTGATGTTCTGCTGCGTCATGCCCTCGATGTACGCGGCGCGTCGTCCGCGTAGGCTTCAGCGCACGAGAGGGGCGGGTTGCGTGGGCGATGACAGGGCGGATGCGATGGCTGACTACCTTGCAGACAGTGCGGCGGCGTACGACGCATGGGGTGAGCCGCGCGCCAACCCGCACGTGTTCATCCACTTCGACAAGCCGCTCAGCGAGCTCAGCGTCATCGACGTGCTGAACGCTGTGCCGGAGCTGGCAGGGGTAGACATTCGCGACTGCATCCATGAGGCCAGCACCGCTCACCGGGAGGCGTCAGGGGAGCGACAGGAGGACATCGGTGCGGTGATTGCCGCCCTCCGCGTCGAGCTCGCCCGCCGCCGCCGAGGCTGACCACCTCAGCGGAAGATGCCCTTCACGAGAATCGGGTGGTGGTCTGACCCGAGCGGGGCGACATAGCGGCCATTCTTCATCTTCCCGGCGTTCGCCCACGACGTGATGATGGTGCGCGAGGGCTTGACCAGGACCTTGTCGACATGCGCGCCCCACGTCACGGCGATCACAGGCTTGGTGCTCATCGTCGGGTTGGCGGAGTTGTGGTGCTGGCCGGAGAGAGCTCGGGCCTGATCGAACGCGTCCGACCATCCGCGCCGCAGGAGGACGGATGCCGTGGCGTCCCCTTCCCGACCCTTGCTGACGTTCAGGTCGCCCAGGATGACGGGTGAGGCATTACGAAGAGCGGGGTAGGTCTTCCCGAGGCGGCTCATCGTCTGATTCACGTAGGTCGCCAGCTGGTCAGCTTCGTACTGACGCTGCCGGGTGCGGGCGGAAGAGTTGCCGACGACGAGGTGGGTGTTGAACACAACGACGTGCTGCCCCGAACTGTGGCGAAGTGCCGACCATGCCACGCCCTGTCCGGCGGATGAGTACCGGCTCCGGAACTTCCCGCTGCCGCTGGTCTGCACCTTGCCCTTGACGGTGACCTTCGAGAATGTCCCGTTCCGGACGAGGATGTCGTTCTGCCCGTTGACGGCGAACGAGTAGCCAGCGGGCGCCTTCGTGTACTTCGAGGCCTCCTGCAGCCCCACGATGCCGGGAGCGAGCTCGCGAATGCGGGAGTCGATGATCGGCTTCCGCTTCGCGATTCCGGAGCATGCGTTCGAGCAGACGTTCCACGTCATCAGCGAGTACGCCTTCGCCTTACCGGCGGTGGTCTCTGCGGCGATGGTCTTGTGCGCGACGCGGGCGGACCCGACCCCGCGGCCAGCGTTGTTGGTCGCGACGACGCGCACGAAGTAGTCCTGGCCCTTCCGGAGCTTGGAGATCTTCGCGGACGAGTCGCGCACCGTCATGGTGGGCTTGGACATCTTCGCCACCCCCTCGAACGACGTCGAGGCGTAGACGTCGTAGGCGGTGGCTCGCTTCACGTTTGGCCAGTCGATGGTCAGGGTCGCGCCGTCACGCTCGAGCGACGCCCCGACGAAGGTCACCAGGCCTGTCGCCTCCGGCCGGGACGTGTACCAGGGGTCCCTCATGTCGGCCTGGGTGCGGGTGATGTGGGGGACGCGGTTCGCGCTCGGGCCACGGCCGATGTTGTTCCGGGCGGCGACCCGGACGGTGTACTTCACGCCCGGTTTGAGTCCGGTGATCTGCGCTGATGACCGGGCCACGTTCTTCGTTGGGGTCAGCATCGTGAACACGGCATCCGGGTCGGTGTTGACGAACACGTCGTAGGAGTTGGCGCGTGCGACGTCTGCCCAGTCGAGCTTCATGCTTGACCCACTCTTCGTCCAGGCGGCATCTACGACGGTGACCTGCCCCGTGACCGGTGGGGCGGCCGCGTACCACCGCTCGCCCTGCTTCAGGGTGACGTGTCGGATGCGACCGGATACCGTGCCGCGGCCGGCGTCGTTGACCGGGAAGACCCGGATCGTGTACTCCGTGCCCGGGCTGAGGCGGGTGAGCTTCGCGGAGGTGCCCGTCACCGTCATCGTCGGGGTGGTGACAGAGGTGATCCCATGCCAGTCGAGCGCGGTGAAGACCTCGTACTGCGTCGCACCCGCCACCTTCGGCCAGGAAATTGTGACAGTGGAACCGCTGGGGGTCCACGACCCGCCTGTTGCCGCGATCGCGGACATGGGCTGCGGCCGTGCGGCCGCCGCCGCCAGCTGTGTCGGTGGCGCTGCCGGTGCCGCGTGGGCAACCGTGGTGGGGATGGCCAGGGCGCCAGCAAGCGCCAGGCACGTACCGATGCGGAAGATGCTCCGGGGGAGGCGGCGGATGGTGGACATGGGGGTCGCCTCCTGACGATCAGAGCCCGTTACGCGCGAGCCGCCCTCAGGTCGAGCACCTCGACGATAGACGGCCATGCCGGGCAGAGCGCCTGTGCTTCTGCGCTCTGCCGAAACCCTGCGGCGAGAACCGGGTAGAGGGGCACGTACTTCGTGGACAGGTGCGCGTAGCGAGGGTGCTTCGGCGACAGGCGGATCCCGTTGCCCCAGACGTCTGCGGTCTTCGCGATGAGGACGCGCGGGTTGCTCTGGACGGCGGGGATGACGTGGTCGAGGTAGGGGACGCCGTCTTCGTTTGTCAGCCCGTCGAGGGTGAGCTGCACGTCGTCGCCGAACACGCCGCCGAGCGCGTTCAACGACCCCTGCCGGGTGGGTCCCAGGTCTATCCAGTTCCGAAGCGGCGAGTGAGCGCGCTCGTAAACGCGCTCGGGGGCGTCCTCGACCGAGTCGTGGAGGAGCGCTGAGACGAGGGTCGCCTTGTCCTTGACGCCCCACGTGAGCAGGCGGAAGTAGACGTCGACGGGGTGGTAGATGTAGGGGATGCGGCCGCCGACAGCCCACCGGCTCTGCCCGTCGTGGGCGTACTTCGCGATGTCGTACGCGCGCTGCAGGTCGTAGTCCCCGGCGAAGGTGGAGCGGAGGAGATGCTCCTGGGCGCTCACGATGCCACGACCTCAGTGACGGGTGTGGTGATCCGCTTCACGGTCTCCCCACCAACGATGACGTGGAACTTCGCGGGGAGCCCGACATTCGGAACGGTCGGGGCCTTCCCGAGGGGGAGGGGCTCGAAGTCACCCGGCAGGCGCTCCTCGCGGTAGCCGCCGGTGGGCTTGGCCATGCCGGGCTTGCGCGTCAGGAAGAGCCGGCCGTCCTGCTGCTCGAGGAGCAGCTCAGTGCCCGCGGCGGTGCGGATGATGGTGCTGAATGCCGTGGAGTCCGTCATGCCTTCCCTATGCGCGGCCCGCCGCAGGGGAGATGTCGGAACCCTGGATACGCTGAGGGGTCCACTACCTGGAGGAACCACCTTGCATCTCGCTCGCCCCACCGCCGCCATCGCCATCGCCGCCCTCGCGGCCCTGACCTTCGCCGGGTGCGCCCCTGCCTCTCCCGAGGAGCAGGTCGAGGCAGAGCTGACGTCCTTCATGGACGACGTCAAGAACGGGAAGACGCCGAACTGGTGCGAGGACACTGCGGAGAGCAACGCGGACAAGGAGATCAGCCAGCTGGAGGTAGCTGACGGTGTGAAGCCCTCATTTAGCCAGTACGACAACGGCGAGGGTAACCCCGAAGGTGCCGAGGTCTGGTCAGCCAGTATCGAGGGGCGCCCAGCCGGCACCGAGGACGTCGTGCGGGGACACTCGATTCAGGTTCGCGTCCTCGGGGACGCGGACCCATGCATCGAGTTCGCCTACGGCTGGTGACGCCCCATCACACCCCGGTGTGCCCGTAGGCGTACCGGTTCACGTGGAGCGGGTCGGCCTGCTCGCGAGTGGACGCCTCGCGGTTCTCGTACCGTGCGCTTGATCGGAGCGAGAGCGCTTCGACGGCGTCCGCTCCGACATGGTCTTCGATGAACGTGCGCAGTCGGATGCCGAGAGCGTGCGTCAGCGGCTCATAGTCGTGGAGTACTCCCCAGATGTCGGCCAGGAACTCCGCGTCGTTCGTCTCGTAGGTGTTGACGCGTCCGGTGTACTCGATGCGTCCGCCCACGGCTGCGGCATCGGGCAGTGTCCCACGAAGCCGCGTCGTGCCGAGGTCATCGGGAGCCGGCGGGTAGTAGACCCCACGCCCTTCGAGGCGGTGCAGGCTCCCACCCGGTGTGTAGTCGGGCAGTGTCGATCCGTCAGCGAGGCGGCTGGTCATCGGGGCTCCTTCGTGGCTGGCTACCGATGACATGCGCAGTGTCAGGCCGCGTCCGTGACGCGCTCGGCACCGCAGCGGTCCAGGCGGATGCCGATGAGCGGCAGGTACGGGGCGTGTGACTCGAACCCGATGACGTCGCGGCCTTCCAGGATGGCGGCTTCGAGCGTCGTGCCGGACCCGGCGAACGGTTCGAGGACCGTGCCACCGTGGGGGACGACGAGCCGGATGAGCCAGCGCATCACGGACAGTGGCTTCACGGTGACGTGCTTCGTGCCGTCTTCGGCGACCGGACGCTCCTTCACCGGGGCGCGGCCGGCGTAGGCGAACCGGAGCTCCTCGAACGCGTCGTCCACCTCGTCGTAGGTCTCCTCGATGAGGGGGAAGAAGCGGGAGGGTCCACCGACGTCGTTGTGCTCGGTGCCGCCCTTGGTCATACCCCACCCGTCCCCGGCGGCGCCCGAGCGCGGCTTGCCTGCTCGGGACCTCGAGGCCGGGTACGCGGCGTCCAAGCCGTCGGCGGCGTCGGCGGAGAGAAGAGTGTTGGCGGGCCAGCGTCCTGGCGGGTTGTAGTCGTCGCGGAGCGCATCGCCGAAGTTGCCGAAGACGTCGTTGCCGCCGTGGCGGGTGCCGAACTTCCCGTGTGCGTTTTTCGTCTTCGTCTCAGCCTCATCCGCCTCGCTCCGGTACGGGGTGCGGGAGTCCTCGATGTTGAGGCCGCCGGTCCCGTGGGCGGCGATGTTCTCGTCGATGGTGCCCGCGAGGGGCTTCTGTGCCATGACGATCGGCTCGTGGCCGGGCTTCAAGCTCTGCTTGGTCTTGGCGAAACTGTCACTGCGGATCCAGGCGATCGTGTCCTTGACGCGGAACCCTGCCATCCGGATAGACAGGCCCATGAGGTCCACGGTTCGGGAGCCGGCGAAGCTGACGAGGTAGCCGCCGGGCTTGAGGACGCGGAACACCTCGTCCCAGAGCGCGGGCGGCGGAACGAACTTGTCCCACGGGTTCCCCATGAACCCGCGGCCGGCCGGCACGAACGCCCGGTCACCGGACGCCCACTTCGTCAGCGCCTCGACGAGCTTCTTGTCCGAGATGTCGGTGAGCCCGTACGGCGGGTCGGTGACGACGGCGTCGACGGAGTTGTCGGGGAGCTCGCGGATGCCGTCGAGCGCGTCGGTGAGGGAGATGGAGGCAGTGGGCACGAGAGCCCTATGCGCGCGGGTGGGCCGCGTACATCCAGGTCATGGCCATTCAGACTGCAACCGACGTCCGCCGTGAAGCTGCCCGAAAGAAGGACACCGGGCGCTTCGGCGATCACGCGCGGACCGCCCCGGAGGTCGCCCTCGGCAGCACCGACTTCGACGCCGAGCAGGCTCGCCGGGAGGAAGCAGCAGGCAACCGGCGACGCGAGGCTCAGTTCCTCCGCGCCGCCGAACTGGCAGCGGACAGCTTCGAGTCGCGCAACGGCTTGAGCGGTGTCCGTGACGACATCGTCGGCGACGCGGTCGTGTCCATCCTCGACCAGCAAGCCCGGGACAAGCGCATCAGCCTTGACACGGCGCTGGCATACATGAAGGTCTCCCAGGTCGCCTCCCAGCGCGTCGGAGGCGAGGGACACCACACCGACCGTGCCGCGCGGAAGAAGATTGACGCCTGGTACGACGTATTCCTGCAGACCGAGCACCGAGACCCCACCCAGCGCGAGATCACCGAGGCCGCGGACCGGATTCGCCTCGCTCAGCCCGCGGGCCAGCGTCCCACAATCGGTTACGAGAACCCCGTCGAGACCATCTCCCTCGACGACGAACAGCACGAACACATCCGAGGATCACTCGTGGCTGACCCTGACAGCGGATTCAGCGCCGACCGGTCCAAGGCCGCAGCCGCTGTTGACGCCCTCGAGGAGGGCGGCACGTTCAAGGCGGCCGACGCTCGGAAGAACCTCTGGAACATCCTCGCCAGCGACCAGGCACCTTCCGTTGCGGTCGCCTCCCTCGACGACGACCGCACTCACCGCGCCCACGTTAAGCAGTACGGCGGCGCTGCCGCGTCCGCGCGCGCCTGGCAGCTGGGCGAGACCAGTGAGAACGACCCCGTCAACGAAGCACTGTTCGCGCCGTTCGGGGCGCTGCGCGAGAAGGAACGCGAGCAGGTCACTGCGCTCCTCCTCCGAAACCCCGACTACGCCGACCGTATCTGGGACTCGGCGATGACGGCCGCCGTCGATGTGGCGAAGCTCCGAGCCAAGAAGCGTCGAGAAGCGCGCGCCACCGCATCGCAGGAGCAGCTCGCCGCATAGACCGGGCATGCCCCTGGAAGACCTTCGCAGAGAGCTCGCGTCACTGAGCGGCACCGTGCACCTCAGCCGTGACGACTACAGCGGTGCAGTGAGCATCGACCTCATCTCCGTTCCTGCCGACCTTCGGGGGAGAGGATGCGCGCGGCAGGCGCTGGACATCATCACCGCGTGGGCAGACCGCCACGACGAGACCATCACCCTCGAGGCCACCCCGAACTTCGGATCCGACATCCGCCGACTCATCGGGCTCTACAGCCGCTACGGATTCGCCATCGTCTGCACCGTGGGCCGCACGGACGTCGCCATGGAACGCACCCCGAGGCAGGAGGCTGCCGCATGACCGCCGACGATCGCATCCTCATCGGCCACGTCTGCGAGAAGGACGACCATCTGGACCTCATCGGCGACGGTGACTACGGCGTCTGCTCCTCGCACCACTACGCGAGCATCTACGTCAGCGTCACCGAAGACCGCCCCAGCATGCGAGGCGGCACCTTCACCGCGGCGGATGCAGCATCCGGCATCGAGCAGCTCGTCGAACGCCTCGACCGGCTCTCGCTGACTGATCCGTGGGAGCACATAGCGTCCGCTGAGGACGCCGAGAAGCTCTGGGTCGGATGCGTCCTCCGAACCGACGAAGGCAGCGTCTACCTTCGCAGCGAGAGCGGGTGGCTGGAGGCCGGTTTCGTGGGCGAGAAGGCCACCTCCGACATCGCCTTCCCCGCCACGCTCATCGCACGCTGACGCCCACGCGCACTTTTTCGGGCCGCCTCGTACATGGCGGTCATGAGCGACATCAGCACCATTGCAACCGCCCGCCGCGAGGACGCCCGCGAGAAGACCACCGGCCGTTTCGGTGCGCACGCGAACACTATTCCCGAGGCCGCCCTCCTCACCGTCGATGACCTGAACGCCCGCGAGGACCTCCGCGAGCGCGGCGAAGACGCCGTCTCCGTCGCCCGCCAGGAGCGCCAGTTCTACGGCGAGGTCCTGTCCGGAGTTGAGGATGCGGCCAACATGTACGCGACCCGTCGCGGACAGTTCAATGACCGCGACGACATCGTCGGGGACACCATCGTCGACATCCTCGCCCAGCAGAAGCGAGGCACGAAGCACATCAACGATGGTGCGTTCAAGCAGTTCACGACCCGTGCCGTCTCGTCGCGCTACATCGACAAGGACGCTCACCACACGACCCTCAAGGGCCGGCGCATCTTCAACGAGCGCTCCGAAGAGCTCATGCAGGAGCTCGGTCGCCCACTGAACCCCGTGGAGCGCAAGGCACTGGCAGACGAAATCCGCCTGTCGTTCGCCCCTGGCAACCGCCCGTCGGTCGGCTTCGAGACCAAGAACGTCCCGATCTCCCTCGACCTCCCCGTCGGCGAGATCGGCGACACCACTCTCGGTGACCTGCTCGCAGCGGACGAGAGCGGATCCAGCTACGCCACCGCCACCTCCAAGGCCGCAGCGGCCAACGACGCCCTCGAAGAGGGCGGCTCGTTCAAGGCCGCAGACGCCCGCAAGAACATCTGGAACATCCTCGCCGACGGCAACGCTCCCGTCGTCGCCATCGGCAGCCTCTCCGACGATCGTGCTCACCGCGCGGCCGTGGAGGAGTTCGGCGGTCCCGCAGCTGTCGCCCTCGCGTGGCAGAACGCAGAAACGGCTGAGGACGACCCGGTCAACGACGCGCTGTTCGCCCCGTTCGGGAACCTCAGCGACAAGGACCGCGAGGACGTCACCAGCCTCCTGCTGCGCAACCCCGACTACGCCGCCAAGGTCTGGGACTCCGCCATGACCGCAGCCGTCGACGTCCAGAAGTTCCGCGCACTCAAGCGCCGCGAAGCGCGCGCCACGGCCCGCAACAGCGACGCCGCCTGACCCCAACCCATTCGCCGCAGGGTAACCGCTGAGCGCCCTTGCGCTCACCGAGGAAGGAAACTCACATGGGAAATCAGCTCGTAGACGGCTGGAACAAGTTCTGGAACGCCGTCCCCAACTCCGCCGGAGTCAGCACGCTCCTGGCCATCGCAGGTGGCGCCATCATGGCGTGGTTCCTGTTCTCGTGGTTCTGGAAGAAGACCCGCGGCGGTGGCGGCGGTGGCAACGCCATGCAGGGCTTCCCCTGGTGGCCGATGGGCGTTGGCCTGCTCCTGACCGCGCCGGCGTTCCTCATCCCGACGGTCCTGCGCGTCATCCAGGCCATCATCGGCCTCGTCGACACGATCCTCAAGACGGTCACCCAGACCCTCAGCTGAGGCGCGGTGTCGTGCCATGCCCGAGGAAACGACCGCGCCTGCCGCGTATGACCTGACCTCCTTCACGGGGAGGAAGAAGAACGCCGAACGCGTGTTCTTCGTTCGCAACTACGAGCTGAACCTCTTCACGTCCTATGTGATCGGTGCATCTCTGGTGGTGAGCCTCCCCGTGACGGCGGCACTGTGGGCCATCATCGCGATGTTCCTGCCCGCGTACGCGCTGGCATCCCTCGTCGCGCCGGTCATCTGCGTCGCCGCCGGGCTCTACCTCATCGACCAGCGCTCCAAGCGCGGTCTTCAACTGCGGAACTACCGCGCCATCCTCGACCGGCGCTCCGCCGAAGAGGAGAAGCGGACCCTCTACATCTGCGGCCAGCCCATCCCTAAGCCGCAGGTCAGCTTCTTCACGCCCCAGTACGTGCTCGCCGCGCCCGTCGAGTCACTCTCCGCTCCTGACGGCCACCCTGTGAACGGTGGCTCCGGAAAGGCCAGCACAGCACATGCGTAAGCTGCTCATCCTCCTGCTCCTGCCCATCGTCGCCTTCACGACGATGGGTTCCGCGCTGTACGGCACCGCGGCGCCGCAGGCGGCCGCCGTCAGCGTCAGCGCTGCGGCCCCCGCTGCGGCCCCCGCTGGCATCGTCGCCGGTGACATTGTCCGCGCCATCCCCGACGACCAGTGCTCCTACGCCGGGTGCTTCAACACGGACCCTGACGCGCGGGACAAGAAGTACGCGGAGAGCACCTACCTCCCCACCAACCGGTGGACGGAGATGAACTACCACTCGCGCCTGAACGCGTGGAACCCGATCGAGTCCTCCAACGCGGCCATGTCCCGCGCGACCGCCGGCATCATGATGAACTCCGGCAACCAAGCCTGGAAGCTCGCCTCCGACTGGTCCCGACAGGCCATGGGCTTCAGCCCCCTCGACTCGCAGCTCGGATTCCAGATCGACAAGGTATCCGGTGTCATCGGCAAGGCCATCACCGGTCAGCCCGTCCTGTTCGCCCTCATCATCGTGTTCCTCATCGTCGTCGTCATGTGGCGCGCGATGCGTCGCCCGGGCACCCGGCCGTTCGGCAAGCTCTTCCAGGCCGCCGTCGTGTTCGGCCTCATCACCATGATGGGAACCCAGGCTGCCGCCGGGACCGCCGGGGCTCCCACCGACAGCTACAAGCCCCGAGCTGGGTCGCCTGTGTGGATCGCCGGGGCAGTCACCGGCACCGTCGATGGGATGGCCTCCACCGCCGTTGCCGCCGTCATGGACGGCATGGTCCCCATCCTCACGAGCTCGACCGACAGCGCCAAGGCCACCAAGTCCTGGTCGTGCGCCGCCCTCATCAGCGGCACCTTCCGCGCTGCGGACGAAGCGGTCCCCACCGCCGGCGCGAAGGCCGTGGCCCTCGCGATGAACTCCATGTGGATCTCCACCGCGTACAACACCTACGCCGTCGTCCAGTTCGGTGACTCCAACCCGTACGCGAAGGAAGTCGCCTGCCGCCAGCTCGAGCGCACCACCTCGGCCAGCCCCTACAGCCGCGCGCGACTGATGTCCCAGGGCGTTCACGGGGACATGTACTCGATCCCGTGGAACGACATCAGCCGGAACACGCCGTTCGCAGCCCTCGACGTACCGATGCTGCAGGACACCACCGACAACGACGCCAACGACGCCGCGATGGTCGCCTGGGCCGCCTGCGCCCCGGCGAACGCCAACGCAACCAGCTTCACCGTCCGCAACGGTTTCTCCGGTAAGGACGGCCAGACGTGGATTACGCCCGAGGCGTGCCAGGCGGCGTTCGGTGCGAAGAACGCTGACGAGATGAAGTCGGTCGCCGGCGGCGCCTTCAACATCGACGGCATGGACGCCGCGCGAGCGAAGACCAGCAACGATGCCGTCCTCAACTTCTTCAGCTCCCTGCACGGCCGGGACGCGGGAGCAGCGCTCGGCTCGGTCTCTTCGAGCATGGTCTTCGTCATCGGTGCTGTCATCGCCGCAGGCATCTTCGGCCTGATGGCCCTCGCCGTGGCAGCGAGCAAGATCTTCATGCTCATCCTCGTGGCTGGCATGTTCATTCTGCTGACGGTCAGCCTGTTCAAGAACGACTCGGTCGGCGACACGATGCGTTCCCCTCTGCAGCGCTTCCTCGGCGTCACGATCTTCGCGTTCGGTTCGACGCTGCTGCTGGCCATCCTCGCCACCGTCGCTCTCATCATCTCGTCGCTCGCGACAATCTGGGGTTCGGCTGGATCCATCGGCGCCATGATGTGGGTCTCGATGTCCCCGATCATCGCGGTTGTCGCGGTGCACTTCCTGTTCACCAAGGTGTTCAAGATGCCCTCCCCGGTCACCCCGAAGGGCGCACTCGCCTGGGGCACCGCGGGCGGGGCCATCGGCGGCGCGGTCGGTGCTGGCCTCATGAACCGCCTGCAGAACAAGGCCATGTCCGCAGCCGGCAACAAGGCCCTCGGCAGCAACCGCTTCACTAGCTGGATGGTCCCGCCGCAGTTCCAGCGCGGCGCTGGCCAGGGCCCCCAGCGCAAGGGCGCAGGTAACGCCGGTACCCGTTCGGACCGGAAGAGCGAGACCGCCGAGGCAGGCAACGACATCCTGAGCTCGCAGCTGACCGCGTCCGACGCCGCGGCCGGGGTCGACGCCCCGCGGATGGGTGCTGGCGACGCCGGTGCACCCCTGTCTGCGGCTGCCTCGTCCTCGGCGCCCACCGCTACGGGTGGTGCAGGGACCCTCGCCTCCGGCGGTGCCGGCGGCGGCCTGCTGGGTGGCCTGCTCGCCCCGGGCCGCCAGTCGGTGACGTTCTCCCCGGAGCAGGCTGAGGCGTCCGCAGAGCGAGCTCACGAAGCGACGAAGTACCTCTCCGCGGAGTCGAAGCGGCAGCTGCAGCGTGACGCGAAGCGTCAGTGGCGCGAGGAGAACCCGAGCGCGCTGGACCGCGGCATCGCGAACCTGCGCGGGAAGCTCGAAGCCCGCCACACCGCCGGCGCTGAGGCGCTGCAGGCTGCCGTCGCCTCCGGCGAGGTCGACAGCGAGTCGATGCTCACCCCCGAGGCCCGCGGGAAGGTCGGATTCATCAACCGGCCCACCATGGACGACTTCATGGTCGCCCCGGGCGACACCGCCGGCGCCCTGGGCGCGGCGACCCCGATGGCTGAGTGGAAGGACCTGTCCCCAGAGGGCAAGGTCCAGGCCACCAAGCTCGCCGCTGCGCAGCGTCGCGAGGCCAAGGTGACCGCGCGGACGGAGAAGCAGACCGCCACCCGCCAGAAGAATGAAGCACGAGCGGCCGCCAAGGCTGAGCTGCCCCCGCTGGCTGAGCGCACCAAGGCCACCGTCGTCGGCGCAGTGAAGAAGGTCGGCGACACCCACGTCAACGCTCGCCGTGCCACCGTGGCCGCAGCCGGTGACGCGAAGGCGAAGACCGCAGCGGGCGCTCAGCTCGCATGGGCCGAAGCGAAGACCAAGGTGCTCGAGTTCCGAGCTGACCCTGCGACCACTGCGCTCGGGGCAGCCGAGGCGACAAAGGCCACCGCGCAGAAGGCTGCGCACGCCACCGTGGACGCTGCGCGCCTGGCCACCCACCGCACGGCTGAGGGCACCGCTCGGGCCCGCGAGGTCGCGGCCGCCGCGATCGCGAAGACCCGCACAGAGAAGGGTCGCACCGTCACCAAGGGCGCAGCCGTCGCCGCCGGTGTCACCCTGGCAGCCCTCGGCAACCCGGTCGTAGGCACCGCTGTGGTCGCCGTGGCCGCCAAGCGAGGCGTCACTCAGGCACGCGAGCAGGCCGCCAGCCGCAAGATGGCCAAGCAGGCTCAGCTCAACGACATCATCACCGCCCGCGTGGCGTCGCGAAAGATGAACAAGCCGAGTACATCCATGACGAGCGCCGCGCCGCCGGTTCTGCGCGCGAGTGACATCTGACGCTGAAAGAGGCACCTGAACATGAGCGATATGCAGCCACGCGAGAACAACGGGCAGTATGGGGAGAAGCCCCACAGCTACCCGGAGGTCGTTTTGGCTGAAACCGTCGATGGTTCATTCCTCTTCCCGCCGAGCGAGTGGCCCGGAGGGGCCGCGCAGTACGTCGAGTTCTGGACCACTCAGCCCATCTCCGACGAAGCGCTGACCAACTTCGCTTCTTGCTATGCCCAGGAGTGGGACTCGTGGGCCGTGCCGATCGTTCGCGAGCATCTGGAGCTGTGGGGAAACAGCAACGAGGGGCGTGCCGCGATCGCTGAGGCCGCCGGTGACAACGATCGACTGAGGAAAGCACGGCTCGCCGAGCACGACCGATTCATGGACGAGCTCCGGCGGGGTCGACCAGACCGCATCCCCGGTGGGCTGGTACGCAAGGTTGCGCGCGCGGCGCAGATCATGCAGAACCGGATTCACCTCCGAGACCAGCACGACCGTGAGTCCGTAGCCAACACTGAGCTCCACGAGAGCCAGGACGGTTCACGGTGGACGGCCCACAACTTCTGGGACCGCTACCAGCTGGAAGAACTCATGCCGGACATGTTCTACTCCCGCGAGAATGCCCTCATCCGGCAGCTTCGGATGAGCTCCCGCGGCTGACCCACAGGCCCCGCTTCGGCGGGGCCTGTCACATTCCCGGACCCCGCACCGCGCATAGGGTTCGTATGACTACTCCAGCGCCCCCTGCGCCCCGCGGTGCCCGCGTCAGCCCTGACCGGCCGTTCGTGGGATACCTCGTCATCGTCCTCGTCCTCATCGTCATGCTCGCCGCGATGGCATTCAGCTTCATCGCGCTCTACGAGGCAGCCGAGTGGACCCACAACCCGCAGGACTTCTGGTGGCTCGCGCCCGTCATCATCGACGGGCCCATCCTCGTCTACACAGCCTCCTACGCCATCTGGCGCTGGCGCGGCATCGACAAGTTCGCTCACCACGCCATGCGAGTGCTCATCTTCTTCACCGGGCTGTCTGTCTCGGTCAACACGCTTCACGTCGGCAGCGGATGGCAGTGGCAGTGGGGGATGCCGGAGGTCTACGGCGGTATCGCCATGGCCGCAGTCGCCCCCATCGGCGCGCTCCTGGCGGCCCACGAGGTCACCCGCCTGGTGTTCATGAACCACGAAGAGGGCGACCAGTTCGCCCAGGCCGACGTCGCAGACGCCCTCGGCGCCACACACCCCGAAGCGGGAGACGAGGAGGGTCCCGACCCGAAGCTCGAGGCGCTGTTCGGGCGCCCGTCCGTCTTCGCGGAGGAGGAGGAGGAGCCCATCCCAGCGGCACCCCCGCTCCCTGAACCGGAGCCCACCGAGGCCGCGGCTCAGCCCGAGGTCACGCCCGAGCCCGAGCCCGTCATTGAGACCCCCGCGCCCCGACCCACGACCAGCCTTCTTCTCCCGGCAGGAGTCCGAGCATGAGCAGCCCCATCAAGGTCACCGACCTCGTCGCCCGTTCCCTCTCCGAGCTTGACCAGGCCGGTCGAGCCAACCCTCTGGCAGCCGAACGTCACGACGCGAATGCCGCCATCTTCTCGCGGCTCGCGCAGGCGCAGAGCATGAAGACCGCCAACGTCATCGCCTACCTCAACAGCGACCGCTCCAAGTGGTCGGAAGAGGACGAGCACGTCGTCCGCGCGATGCTCGGGCTGCCCTCGATGGCAGGCGACGAAGAGGACGAAGACGACGGCGGCTTGGCCACTGAGGATCAGCCCGCCCCGGACCCCACCCCTGCTTCCTTCCCCGACGTCACCCCCGTCCAGCCGACGGTGGAGCCCGACCTCGACGACATGCCGGACTTCGACGCCCCGGCCACCCGCCAGCCCCAGGAGGTGCACGACTTTGCTTGACGACACCACCATCGAGAAGGCACGTGAGAAGCTGACCATCGGCCCGCGCGTCCCCGACGACGGCGAGCTCATGGATCGCTACCTCGGCAAGTTCGACTCCCTCAGCGACCTCGCTCGTGCACTGTTTCGAATGGACTCCCCGCACATCCCGCTCGACGGCTGGCCGTACCGTCACATCGACTGGGACGCCGCCACCGAAGCGGTCATGGGCGGCAACGGCATCCGCAACTTCGTGGAGGTCGACGGGCACTGGTTCGACGCCCTCGCCAAGCCCGTTCGCACCTGACCGCAGGCGCACCAAACACCGCCGGGGCAGGAGCGCCGGCGGTGTTGCCGTTCATGGGCCTCAGGCGAAGAGGTCGCGGACCTCGTCGAGGACGTCGTTCAGGTTCGCCAGCGCGCCACGGACGACGGTCGCCGACAGGCCCGTCACCTTGACGATGTTGGCCTGCGAGGGGCGCTCGGCCGCCGCGATGCATCCCACCCACGCGTCGACGACGGCTCGCAGCGAGATGTCACCGGGGAAGAGGTCCTCGGCGACTTTCCTGACGCGGTCCAGCGCCAGCTGCGCCTCGGCGGAGGACTCGGCATCGCCTTCGGTGGCGGGGCCGGCGTACGGCTCCTCGTCCAGCGACATCGCGTGCATGCCAGCGGGAGCGAAGTCCTCCTCGCTGATGAGGAGCCCCTGCTTGCGGGCGTCCTTGTGGTGCTCGATCGCCCACGCGTTGGCGGCGTCGATGATCTCCTGTCGGGTCGGCTCGCTCCCGGTCTTGGCCAGCAGCTCCTTCGAGGTGCGGCGGATGATGTCGCGGCGCTTGACCAGCCCGCTCATCTTCGAGGCCACCGTCATCTGTGACGAGGCGAGGTAGTCCTTCACCGCGTTCACCGCCAGACCGTGCAGGAACCGCAACCAGTCGGTGATGCGGTTGCTGCGGTCCGGGGTCGCTTCCCGCAGGCTCGTGAGCACCTTCTCGGCGATGACCTGCTCGATGTCGTGGACACCGTGCGTGTCGCGGTAGCCGCGACCGGTGGAGATGGACTGGGCCCACTTCTTGAGCGTGTCGGTCGTGTACAGCAGCGCGAGCGCTTCGTTCACCGCCCGCTTCTTGGCCTCAGGGGTGTCAGATCCGATTGCACGGATGACGATGGCGTTGAACTCTGCGTTGTTGATATCGGTCATGCGCTGCCCCCTCCTGCGGGCAGGGGGGCGTACGGAAAACCGGTCCACGGCGTGACGCGCGCGGATCGCGCGTCAGCGAACGCTCGGAGTCGCCGACCACCCGCGCGGGCGTCGATGAGCCACGCCACGGTGAGACGGCTGGTCGGATCGAGTCCGAGAAGGGAGGAGGTGCGGGACAGGACGCTGTGAACCCGGGCCTCGCCCCAGCCCTCCTGGCTGATCAGGAGCTGACGTAGGGTGATGCGCCGGAGAGCGCGGGAGTCCTCGCTGGAAGCCGCAAGGATGAGGTCGGGGATCGTGGTGAGCCCCGATTGCAGAGAGAGCAGTTGCTCCGCCCTGATGCGCGAAGCTTCCTTCTTCGTGGCATTCGCCAAAGCGAGGCTCACTCGGCGGCCTGCTCTTCGTCGGAAACCTCTACATCGGCGCTCTCGTCGCCTTCGCGGACGTTCACGACCAGCGACAGCGAGTGCGAGACCGCGTTGAGCGTCTTGTCCGCGGAGAGGGCCTTGAACACCCGCTCCCGGCCGACGGACTCCTTCGGGTTCACCCGGCGGTAGAGCTCGATGAGCTCATCGACGGTGGCCGGCTGGTGCTCGCGCTGCAGTCGGCGGATCTTCCGACCGATGTGCGGGTCGTCGATGTACCGGCGGATGGCCTCCTCGCAGCGTGCGCTGAGGTTGCGGTCGAACCACGAGCCGAGGGGCTGGTTGTTGATGGAGGTGGTCGCTGCGCGCTCGACCATTCGCAGCACGGTGGAGTCGGGCTGTTCGGGGGTGCCCCACAGCAGCTCGGTCGACAGGCTCTCGAGGGCGACCTCGTCGGCGACACCGTGGTTGAGGGTCGGCGCCCACGTCTCGGCTTCGTCTCCGATGCGGCCTTCGATTTCGCGCGCGACGAGACGGTTGCTGGCCTCGAGCAGACGGGTGACGTGCTTCTCGAGCGCCTGCACGAGGGTGAACTGGGAGGTCTTCCCCGTCGCTATGAGGCGACCGCGGGTAGCGGCAACGGGCGCTTCGGCGCCGGCGGGGTAGTCGCCTTCGATGTCGTCGACGTCGTGGACGATGAAGGTCCCCGAGGTCTTCTGCTTGCGCTCGACGTAGTGCCAGGTGACCTCGGTGCCGGGGGTGACGACGATGCCCGGGGACCAGTGCACATACGCCGCGGCGTACTTGCTGATCTGCACCGCGTGGGGGAGGGCGATGAGCAGGCCGTTGCCTTCGTGGGCTGCGGCTGCGGCGCCCCAGGCGACCTCGGTGATGAGGTCACGCATGGTGTCGGGATGCGGCAGCGTCAGCATCGCGGAGTGCCTCATACCTCACCGCCCGCGGTGAAGACGTCCTTGCCGGTGACCTGGCGCAGGAGCGCGGCGAGGGCGGGAGCGAGAGCGCGTGAGCCGACGAGGAGGTTGCCGGCGGACTTCTGCGCAGACACGTTCGGGTCGTCGAAGGCGAACCCGGCGTGCATGCCGTAGGCGCCGAACATCGCGGTGAACTGCTCGGCGTTGCGGTCGCGGGCGGGCCAGCGGGAGCCGAGCATGACGGTGCGCTCTGCGGGCAGGCCGCGAGCGTTCAGCGCCGCGAAGGTGGAGCGGGTGGCTGCGATGGCCGAGTAGTCGTGGACGACGAGCCCTGCCGCCCACGCGCCGTCGGTGACGGCGGGCAGGATGAGCTCGCGTTCGAACTCACCCGAGCCGACGAGGACGGGGGAGTCCACGACGATGAGGTCGTATGCCTGGCGGGCGTCAGCGATCGCGGCTCGGTAAGCGGAGGAGGCCGCGACGGCAACCTCTCCGCGCGCGGGGGCGAGGATGACGTCGAACGCGACGTCGGGTGCGGATGCGGGGCGTGCAGCGTTGAGCTGAGCGGCGGAGACGATGAGGTTCCCGACCTCGGCCTTCCCGACGGCGGGGAAACCCGCCCGGGACACTCGCAGCGCCGATGCGATGTCGCCCTGCTGACTGTTCGCGTCGATGAGCAGGACACGAAGGCCGGCGACCGCTGCGGTCTGAGCCGTCAGGAGAGCGAGGGTGGTGGTCCCGGCGCCACCGGTGGCCGCGCAGAAGAACAGCTCCCGCGGAGGCGTCGCCGGGGCAGCCTCAGCGGCCGGGACGCTGAACATCAGGTCAGCGACGTCCAGCGCGTCCACGGCAGCGGGGGCCATGGAGATGACCTCCGGGACTGTGACGGGCGCAGCGGCCGGCGCGGGAGGCTCTTCTGGCTCCGGGACATCCGCGGCTGCCGGCTCCGTGGTCTCGGGTTGCTCGGCAACCTGACGGCGACGGCGCAGCAGACCGGCGAACGACTTGGGCTTCTCAGTGGCGACCAGGCCGCGAGCGAGCTCGAAGATGTCGTCCGTGGCTTCCGGGGCGGCCGGGTCCTCTGCAGTCACCTCAACGGGCGCCGCTTCGGTCACCTGTTCGGGGGCGGGCTCCACAGCGAGGAGAGGAAGCTCGGCCGCACCTCCGAGGAACGCGGCCAGAACGTCGGGGTCGCCGGCCGGGGCGCCCTCATCTGCGCCAGTGATGCTCTCGGCGGCGAACGGGTCGAAGACCGGCGCCTCCGCACGCTCGGCGACGGGGTTCGGCGCGCCGAGCTGTGGGGCGTCCGCGGCGACCTCTACCCCGGGGGTAGCGTCCGGGAGGGTCGCCTGGGCGAGCATCGAGGTGAAGTCGTCACGGCCGTCGAAGGGGTCAGTGACGTCGGCGACCACCGCGAGGGGGTCAGGGGCGGCGACAGCGTCGAACGGATCCGAGACGGCCGGGGCCTCGAACGGGTCCGTCACCGCTGCAGGAGCGGCGACGTCGAACGGGTCGGAGACGACCGGAGCGATGGGGGCGACCGGTGAAGCAGGCGCGGGGACGCCCGACCCGGAGGCCTGAGCGATGAGCGACTCGAACGGGTCAGCCGAGACGACCGGGGCGGGCTGGGGAGCCGGGGCCACCGGGGCCTGAGCAGTGCTGATGCCAGCAGCGATGACGCGCTCACCGGCATCTGCCATCGCGGGCGCGTCGCCCATCATCACGAGCAGGTCGTTGACCTTCGCCGGCAGGGCCAGCTGGGGGACCGACTGGATCTGGGGGCCGATGACCGACGGGTCGGTGGGCAGCAGGATCACGCCGAGCGACTTCGTGTGCTGGACAGCAACCCAGGGGCTCAGGCCCGGCTCGGTCATCGTCTCGACGACGACGTGGAACTTGGACTGCTTCAGGGCGTTGGCGATGGCGATCGCCGTGGCACGGAAGGTGTCCCCGGTGATGACCGTGTAGCCGATCTCGCGGAGGGCGGCGGCGACATCGGGCGCGCCGACCACACCGACGGTGGGGGAGGGAGTTGCGGACATACGCGCCCTATGCGCGAAGTGCTCAGACCCTCACCTGTCATCGCAGGGCGCACGTACGCGCGCGCGAGAGACCTCTCAGAGCTCGCGCATAGGCGGCCACATGACGACCAACACCCACACCCCGAACCCCTGGAACGCGACCAGCTACGGAGGCATCACCGGCTCCGGAGCCCGCAAGCTCACCTCTTCACGCGTCGCCCCACTCATCGCGCTCGCACGCGGCTACTGGACTGTCGCGGACAAGGAATCCGCCGGAACCTTCGCGATGCTGTACCGCGGCGCTGCCGGCGTGCAGACCATCAAGAACGGGCTCGTGCGCCTGGTGGCCCCCGAGGACGAGGACCTGCTGGCGATGCCGTGGTTCTCCGCCCGAGCCGTCGCCGATGAGGGGTCCGCCGTCAAGGCGTCCGTCTACCAGTACCGCCCGTCCACCCCCGTCTACACCGAGGGAGGGAAGCCGGCGAAGTACAAGTTCTTCCCGAACCAGCCCATGGTCATCGACGTGCACCCCGCCACCCCCATCGAGTGGATGGAGTCCTCCGGGGAGGTGCTCGTCACCGAGGGCCTGCTCAAGGGTGACTCCGCGCTGACCGCCCACCTCATCGCGTACGGCGGCGCCGATGCCACCGAGCAGCTCTCGAAGATCCGCCACGACGACGGCCGGGTGCTGACCACCGACGAGGCGCGAGATAGCCTCCAGCAGCTCATGCTCCGCGTCCCCGCCAAGGCGCGCACGGTCGTGGCGTCCGCCGCCTCCGTCACCACCTGGGCAGGCAAGGACGCCGACTGGCGCAAGATCAACCTCCGCGACAAGCGCGTGGTCGTCGCCTTCGACGGTGACCTCGCCGACAACGCGAACGTGTGGCGTGAGACGAACAACATGTTCAAGTTCGTCCGCGAATCCAAGGGCGCCCCGGTGCTGCTCTCGCTGTTCGGTCCGGAGATCGCCACGGCGCAGCTCGCGGCTGGGATGGACCCCGACGACAAGCTCGGCATCGACGACTACTTCGACCAGATCGGCGACTGGAAGAGCCTGCTCGACCTCGCCAACCCGCAGATGCCCGCGAAGCCGAAGTCCGATGAGGTCAACGCCATCAACGGCGACTGGCGCATCCACCCCTCCAACGACGCCATCGCGCAGGAGTACGTCGAGAGCACCAACGCCAACACCGGTTCCGTCAGCGGCAACTGGATCACGCGCTCCCGCGTCGGCGGACGCCTGGTCTCCACCGTCGCCAGCCGCCGCCCCACCGAGAACGAGATCCTCAACGGGGTCGTGGACGCCGGACAGCAGCTCCTCCTCGAGGACTCGTCCTGCGAGGTGGAAATCGCTCTCCTGGACCGCAACCAGGACATCGACGACGAGCCCACCACCTACCGGGTGTTCGGCCCCGCCACCCTCATGGCCGTAGACCCCCGTGACTGGACCCGCCACGCGGTGCAGCTGCCCAACGAGGTGCTTGCCCACCCCGACTGGCCCCCGCGCAACGGTCGCGAGTGGCTGGGCGCCATCAAGGCGAACAAGCGCGACCAGGTCGAGACGGCCGTCGCGTGGAACACGATGGGATGGGTGCCCGTCCCCGACGGCCAGCCCGCCTTCATCGTCGGCAACCAGATCCTCGCCGCCAACGAGAAGGACGCGAAGCAGACCCGCCTCGGCGTCACCGAGCGTGTGCTCCCCGGAGCCACGAAGTTCGGTGTCATCGACGACTACGACGCCTCTGACATCGAGGGTTACAAGGCACAGGTGCGCAAGGACATCACCGACGTGCTGCAGGTGTTCGTCGAGAACGGCTTCTGGCGCAACCGCGCGACCGCCGTGGCCGTCCTCTGCGCCATGTACCGACCCACTATCCCCAAGCACCCCGGCACGACGCTGTACTTCGTCGGCCCCAAGGGTGCGGGCAAGTCGTACTCCGCATCGTTCATCATGCGCGCCTGGCAGCAGAAGCCGGGCACGTGGACCGGCACCGCCCTCCCCGGCTCGGCCGGTGACACCTTCGGTGCGCACGAGAGCTCGGTGTCGCTGGCGCCCATCTGGATCATCGACGACCTCGCCCCGCAGTCGGACCGCCGCAAGGCCGAGCAGCAGGCATCGGACCTGGAGAACATCATCCGGGCCATGTTCAACAACTCCGCCAAGCGCCGCCTGGACGGTCGCACCATGGGTCAGCGCGAGGTCGCTAACCCCATCGCGATGCTCGCCGTCACCGCGGAGAACCCGCCGACGGTGCCCTCCATCCAGGACCGTACGCTCGTGTTCAACGTCCCCAAGGGCGCGTTCAACGACACCGCGGAGGGTGGCCCCGCCGAGCGGTGGCGCGAGAAGGCGCTCGTGGACCTCTGCGATGAGGACGGCGCCCCCGCCCGCCTGTCGGCCGCGATGATCCGCTTCTGGCACCAGGACGACACCGGCTTCGGTGGGTCGTGGGCCGACCGCCAGGACGCTCTCGAGCGCACCTGGAAGGAAGAGCGCGAGAACGCCCTCACGGTCCTGCGCGACGAGCACGACATCCCCGCGGGGGAGGCCAGCCGCTTCGTCGGTCAGATCTCCTCGCTCGGGCTGACGCTCAGCATCATGTACGAACTCGCGCGCTGGGCTGGCATCGACCAGTCGAGTTCCATCCTCGACAGCCTCGGCGGCGAGGACGGCTACATCCGCGAGCTGTACGCCCTGGCAGCCGAAGGCATCACCCGCGCCCGTTCGACCACGCCCGGCTCCGCACTGCTCAAGGCCCTCGGCGGTCTGCTCGGCACCGGCAAGGCGCACCTGCGCAACGCAACGACCCCCGGCGCTCCGCCGTTCTCGGTCCGTGACGGGTCCGCCGACGTCGGCGGTGTCGACGTCGCCGGCCTCAACCAGGCGCTCGGCTGGGAGTACGACCTGCGCCAGTCCACCTGGGTGCCGCGTGGTGACGCCATCGGGTACTTCGGGAAGAAGGACGACCAGGAGATCGCTCTGTTCGAGACGTCCGCAGCGTTCAAGGCCGCCCAGCGCGTGTACCCCGAGCTCATCCCGCACGGCCAGACCGCGCAGCAGTCGTGGCTGTCGGTGTACGCCGAGGAGCTCGCCCTGGGCAAGCCCGCACGCAAGGACTCGCTGGCGCTGCGCACCACGCTCGGCGACAGCGCCGGGACCGACAAGGTTTCGCAGCGCATCTCGGGCATCCCGGTGCTCGCGGAGAAGCTCTTCGCTGCCGTTCACGGCGCGGATGAGTAAGTAAGAGAACACAGAAGGGCCCGCCCCACCGGTCGTCATAACCCGGGGCGGGCCCTTCTGCATACCCCGCAGACCGCAGGGTGAGAATGCGGAGGCATCACATGACCGAACGTCCCATCGTCCACCCCCGCACCCGCACTGCGCGCGCCGTCGCACTTATCGCCGCCAGCGCGATCGCATTCAGCGCCGTCCCGACCATCGCCCACGCCGCGACGCCCGCCACGCCGGCAACACAGGCAGCCGGCACAGCTTTTGCCGTCGAGACCTACGGCGTTCCTCTGGTCGATCGGACCTTCACCGCCATCACCAGGCTGTGGCCCCTCGACGCTCTCGTGACCTACCGATGGTTTGCGGGCACTACCGAGGTCACCGCGTTTGCCGACGGCAAGGACTACCGGACCCGCGACGCGGATGCCGGTAAGAGGCTGACTGTCGCCGTCACCGTCGCAGAACCTGGCAAGCGGCCCGTCACGGTGACCTCCGAACCCACGGAGTACATCACCTACGGGACGCTGAGCTTCCACGCCCCGAAGCTCGTCGGAACGATGAAGGTCGGCGAACACCTCAGCATCGAGGTCGCCGGCGCACCCGCGGGAAGCAGCATCTCTCGCACCTGGTACGCGAACTCCACGGTGGTCGGGACGGGGGAGCGGCTTCGTCTCACCCCTGATCACCTCGGCAAGCGCATCTCGGCTAGGGTGCTCGTGAGCAACCGCGCGTGGCTCCCGAATGAGAGGGGCGTGAAAGCGGGGTCCGACGTCGCCAAGGGCAACCTGCAGGCCGAGGCACCCGTCGTCGCGGGATCCGCGACAGTCGGAAAGTCGCTCAGCGCCACTCCCCGAACGAAGATGAGCGGGATGACCTACGCCTACCAGTGGCAGGTCGATGGGCGAGACGTCACCGGGGCCACCTCGGCGACCTTCGTTCCGAAGCTCAACGACTTCGGCAAGCCCGTCACGGTAAAGGTCCGCCACGGGCACCCGGCATACGTGAACGCGTCGTACGCCACCAGTGCACCCGTCGCCGTCGGCCAGGGCACACTGCAGGCGGAAGCGCCCACAGTCAGCGGGGTTCCCGCGGTAGGGAAGACCCTCACCTCGACGGCTCGGACGAAGGTCGCCGGTATGACGCACTCGTATCAGTGGTTCGCGGACGGCAAGGCTATCGACGGTGCAACCGGGGCGAAGTTCACCCCGCAGGTCGCCCACTTCACGAAGAAGATCACCGTCAAGGTCAGCCACCGCCACCCGGGCTACTCCAACGTCTCAACCACGACCAGCGCCGCGGTCACTATCGGGAAGGGCACGTTCCGCCCCGAGGCGCCGCGCATCGAAGGTACCGCCGTGGCAGGCCGCGTGCTGTCGGCCAAGACATCCCAGCCCGGGGGCACCGACCTGGCCTACCAGTGGTACTCCGGGGGCAAGCTGATCAAGGGAGCGACCGCGGCCACGTACAAGAGCCGAGACGCCGACAAGGGCAAGGCTGTACTGGTCGATGTCCGCTACAGTCACAAGGCGTTCCAGGCGATCGTTCTGCGCTCGGCAGCTGTTCAAGTCCGCTGACTACAGCGTCCAAACGAGAGCACCCCGCGGATATCCGCGGGGTGCTCTCGTCTGTTGAGATGAGGGCGGCAGTGCCACTTCGCGACGGCTCAGGCTCGATGGCGGCCCCGCTCACATTGCTGAGGTCGCATAATCTGACGGTATGAGCGAGGAGAGCAGCCAGCTGAGCACCCCGGACTTCCTCGCTGACAGTGCGGCCGCCTTCGACGCCTGGGGGCAGCCCAGAGCCAACCCCCACGTGTTCCTCGGGTTCGACAAGCCCCTCAGCGAGCTCGCCGTGGCGGACGTGCTGACCATCGCGCGCAATCTTGCCGTCGAGGACATCCACGACTGCATCCACGAAGCCAGCACCGCTCACCGTGACGCCACCGGCGACAGGCAGGACCACATCGGCTTCATCATCGGGGCGCTTCGCGCCGAGCTAACCAGGCGCGATTGGGTCTGAAGCGCCATGCCGCGTACATAGCGGTCATGGCAGACATCAACGCCCTGGACGAGCAGAACCGCGAAGCCGCACGCCGGCGCAACGGCCAGTTCGGCAACCAGGCTCACAGCGCACCCGACAGCGGTCTCCTCGACCTCGCTGCAGCCGAAGCCGAGCGCGCCGACGCGCAGAACGGCATCTTCCTCCACTTCTCCAAGCCCCTCGCTGAGCTCACCCCGCAGGAAGTAGAAGACGGCGCGCCGTACCTCTACGACGAGGACCTGGACGAGTGCATCGACGAGGCACGCTCCCAGTGGAATGTCGAGTCCGACAGGCGACGTGCTGCAGAGAAGCGCTCTCACCGATACGGTCCGGAGTACGCCCAGAACGTCGCAGAGATGGAAGACGCCGACGCCCTGGCCAAGACGATCGCCGGCAACCTCGCACCCCTGGAGGCCGAGCGAACCCGCCGGCGCCGGGTCCAGAACGGTGGCACATCGGAACACGCTGCCGCCCTCGACGCCCACAAGGACTTCCGAGACCACCACGGCACGCAGGCGGACGCCGCCTTCGCCGAGAAGCTGCTCGCCTACCAGCCCAAGCCGGGGGAGGCGCGCTGGCGTTCCATCGCGACCGCCGAGTTCGGCCGCACCGACAGTGCTGACGCCGACGAGCTCGAGAGCTACATCGAAAGCCGGGTCCGCTCCGCGACCACGAACGTCGGTGCGGTCCGCGGTCCGCTCCGGGCAGTCCTCCCCGTTCGCCTTCGGGGCGAGCTGGAAGAGATGGTCGTCCGCAAGCACTTCGGGTCGTTCTCCGGGATGCAGGAAGCGATCGCCGAGTACAGCACCTCCACCGCTGAGCGGCTGGTCGCCATGCTCGAAGACGCGGACAACGTCGCCACGGAAGCGCGCCGCCGCGCAGCCTGACTCCGACACCAGAACGCCCCACGTGAATCACGTGGGGCGTTCTCGCGCATACGGGAAGGGCCCGCACGCTCCGCGACCTGAAGGCCTGACCCCATGAACACGCTCCCCACCTCCCTCGGTGCGATCGTCACCTTCGACCTCCCCGAGGACAGCGACGGGATCCGCTACCGAGCTGTCGCCACCCTCATCGCCGGGCACGTCGACGACGCCGGCATCGTCCACGACGCCGTGTGGGCATCGGCGACCATCGACCATCCGGACGACCAGGCGAACATCTTCACCGCCGAGGCGATCCTGGGCGCGAACCCCGAACTGTTCGCCGACACCATCCCCGCCACTGACCCCGACCTCGACATCGAGGACGTACTGGAAGAGGGAACGGTCATCCGCCTCAACGGCCCGCACGGTCCTGAGACCTTCACGTACGCACCGTCGTTCATCTACGACGGCGAGCTCGGGGACGTGTTCTGGACGAACTCCTACGGCGGCTACGCCACCCTCACCGACCTCGTCGCCTGCGGGTACACGGTCCTTCGCACTCCGAGCCACCGCGCATAGAGGCACTGTCCCGCGGAACCTCTCTCCTCCGCGGATGAATGGGATGACGACCATGAACACTCAGTTCTCGCACCTCCACGTGCACACCGAAGCGAGCCTGCTCGACGGCCTCGCGCGCTTGAAGGACATCTTCAAGGTCGCGGCCGCCAACGGACAGAACACCCTCGCCGTGACCGACCACGGCTCGATGGGTGGCCTCTGGAAGGCGAAGGAAGCAGCCAAGGCCGCAGGCGTGAAGCTCGCCCCCGGCGTGGAGATCTACCTCTCCGTCGCCGCGGACGGCACGTTCGGTAACCGCTTCGAGCGCTCCTACATGGAGACCAGCGGTGACCTCGCAGACGACTCCGACGAGAACGAAGGCGCCGTCAAGCGGAAAAACTACTACCACCTGACCCTCCTGGCGACCTCGCGCGCTGGATGGGACAACCTGGTGAAGATCACGAACGCGTCGGAGCAGACGCGCTGGTCGAAGTACCCCATGGCCGACATCGCGCTCCTCGCCAAGCACTCGGAGGGCATCATCGCCCTCTCCGGCTGCCTCGGGGGGCCCATCCTCGGACCCGTCGCCGGCGGCAACATCGACCTGGCGGAGCGCAACCTCACCACGCTCGTCGAGACGTTCGGCAAGGACAACCTCTTCCTCGAGGTCATGGAGCACGGCATCCGCGTGGAAACCGCCGCCCTCCCGAAGATGTACGACCTGGGGAAGAAGCACGGCGTCGCCCTCGTCGCCACCAACGACTCCCACTTCACCAACGACTGCGACGCGCACGCCCACGATGCGTGGCTGGCGCTTCGCACCCTCAGCGGCAAGGCCACCGCCGAAGAGGGCGTGCGCCCCCTCGACGACCCCAAGCGCTACCGCTTCACCGGCACCGGGTACCACCTGCGCACCACCGAGGAGATGTACGGGCTGTTCGCGCCGGACCGCCCCGGCCACGGAACGCTCACCATGAGCGGTACGCAACTGGTCGCTCTCCGCGACGCGCTCGAGAACCCCCTGCTGCCCAAGATGCTCGCCCCGGCCGAGGTCGACCCCGACCACATCACCGTAGCCCTGAACTGGGCACTCAAGGGTGGCGACATCGACGACCCCGCCGTGGAAGAGTTCATCCTCCGCGTCGAGCGCGAAGCGTTCTACCTGAACACGTTCGGCCGCCCCGCCGTTACCGAGAACCACCCTCGCAAGTGGTGGGCGGAGGCGTGCACGAACTCGCAGGTCATCGCCGACCGCGTCGCCGAAGACGTCGTCCCCGACGGCAACGCCCTCCTGCCTGTCTACCCCCTCCCCGCTGGCATCACCGACAGTGGCCGCTACCTCAAGCAGAAGGTCCTGAACGGAGCGAAGGTCATCTACGGTGACGTGCTCCCGCAGGAGGTCCGTGACCGCCTGAACGAGGAGTGGGAGGTCATCGCGTTCATGGGCTTCGAGGACTACTTCCTCATCGTCTGGGACCTCTGCGACTGGGCGAAGTCCACTGCCTGCATCCACATGAAGGTCCGCGATGCCGGCCCCGTCACGTGCGACGTGGACGGCTGCGACGGGTCGAAAGCGCCCATCCTCGTCGGCCCCGGCCGCGGCTCGGGAGCGGGCTCAATGGTCGCGTACGCTCTCGGCATCACGGGCCTTGACCCGCTGCGTCACGACCTGCTGTTCGAGCGGTTCATCGAGCGTGGTCGCTCCGACTGGCCCGACTTCGACATCGACTTCGAGCGCAACCGCCGTGACGACATCATCGACTACCTCGAGTACAAGTGGGGCGTCGGCCACGTCGCCCAGATCGGTAGCTACGGCGTCTCCAAGAGCCGCCGCGCCGTCAAGGACGCCGCACGCCTGCTGGGCGCCGGCCGCATCGGCGCTCAGCTGACGAAGGTCATCCCGGTCGAGATGGGTAACCCCATGGGGTTCAACGACCTCCTCGACGTCGACAACCCGCAGTCGGCCGAGTTCCGTCGCATCCTCGACAAGGGAGGCGCGGAAGCCCTCGAAGTCGTCGAGCTCGCGATGCAGTTCGACATGGTCATCAACGGCGCGTCCATCCACGCCTGCGGCCTTGTCGTCTCAGATCGCTACCTCCCCGACCTCATCCCGCTGCGTCAGAACAAGAAGACCCTCCCCGACGGGACCGAGCGTGTGCGCCTGGTCACGCAGTGGGACTCGAAGGACTGCGAGAAGTTCGGTCTCCTCAAGCTCGACGTCCTCGCTCTCCGCAACCTCGACATCATGCACACCGCGTTCGACTACATCGCCGAGCAGACCGGCGAGGTCATCACGATGACGTCGATTCCTGACCCGTCCGACCTGACGAACCCGCGAGTGCAGAAGGCCTGGGCGCTGCTGCGCGACGGCCGGACCGCTGGCATCTTCCAGGCAGAGGGTGCGGCGATGACCCAGCTCATCCAGGACGTGCAGCCTGAGAACGAAGAGCACCTCGGCGCCATCTACGCCCTCTTCCGCCCCGGCCCCATCTCCGCCGGCATGCCCGAGCACTACGGCTTGCGCAAGAACGGCAAGGAAGCGGTTTCGTACGACCTGTACACCTCCGACGCCACCGAAGCGGAATGGCTGGCCACCCGGCTCGGCGCCTCGTACGGCATCCTCGCCTACCAGGAATCCATGATGCTCCTGGGCACGACGATCGCGGGCTTTGACGCGGGCCAGCGCTCCACCCTGCGCCGCGCCATCGGCAAGAAGGACAAGGAGAAGATGGCCTCCATCAAGGGCGACTTCCTCGAGGGAGCGCCCAAGGAGTTCCACGACGAGCACGGCACGCTCATCAGCCCCGTCTTCCGCCAGGACACCGCCGAGCGCATCTGGGCGATGTTCGAGGGCGCGGCCTCCTACGCGTTCAACAAGTCGCACTCGATGGCCTACGCGTACATCGGCTACTACACCGCATACCTCAAGGCCAACTGGCCCGGCGCGTACGGTGCCGCCATCCTCGCCAACACCACCGAGAACGACCGCCGCGTCGAGGCGCTCCTGGCCCTGCCCGCAGAGGGCATCGAGGTCCTCCCGCCGGACGTGAACCTCTCCGACGTGCACTCCAAGCCTGAGGGCATGGACAAGGTCCGCATCGGCCTGGCCGAGGTCGCGGGGGTCTCCGGATCCGGGGAGTACGTCGTGCGCGCGCGGAAGGAATCGGGGGAGTTCGCCAACATCACCGACCTCGTCCGCCGGGTCGACGTCGAGGGGAAGGGACTGCCCGCCAACCAGGTCGCAGGTCTCATCGAGTCCGGCGCCATGGATGCGTTCGGCCCCCGGCTGGGCCTTGCCACCGTCGCTCGCCTCGCCTCGCCCGCCTTGCCCGGGCCCGTGCCTGCCATGGAGTGGGGTGTCATCGAACGCTCCGCACGGCAGCGTCACCGCCTCGGCGTGAGCCTGGGCACCCACCCGCTGGTGGTGTTCGCTGGGCAGATCAAGAACTGGTCGAAGGTCGTAGAGACCCCGTACGGCGTCGTCGAGGAGAAGGGCATCCCCATCGGCCGTATCCCGAACGAGTCCGGCGCTGTCGTGACCGTCATCGGCCTGCTCGCCGCGTTCTCCGAGGGCTCCTACAAGGGCGGCCGCAAGGCGTCCATCGTCCTCGAAGGCTCGAAGGAGCGCGTGGACGGGATCATGTGGGACAAGGAGCTCACCGAACAGCGAGAGATCGGCATCCCGCCCATCGGCTGGCCGGTCGCTGTGACCGCGAAGGTCGGCATCCGCGAGTACGAGCAGGAAGACGACGAAGGCAACATCACCATCGTCAAGGTCCGCCAGCTCACCGTTCGCCGCATCGACACCATCCGGCTCGACGACCCCATCACCGGGGGCCTTCCCGCCAATGTCGTCGTCCCTGTCCTCAACCGCGTGCTCGAGGTGCCGGCCGCGCCGGAAGCGCTCGACATGCCGGTGCCTGAGGCGCCCCTCACCCTCGAAGAGCTCCTTGCGCAGGACGAGATGCCCGACTTCGACGTCCCGGCCGACCCTTACGCCGACGAGGCGCCGGAGACGGAGCAGCACGCCCCTCGCACGTTCACTATCGAGCGCGGTCACGCCCGCAGGCAGAGCGACCTGCTGTTCCTGATGCCGGAATCGTGGAAGGAAAAGAACGCCACGTTCACCCCCGGCCGAGTCCAGGGGAACACCCACTTCACCTACGCCGCGGCCGACGGGCGCGTCATCGCCCAGTTCGAGGTCGTGTAGGTGACCCGGTGGGGCGGGCAAGGAGAGAGGCCCGTCCCACCATCTCTTCGCATCGCCGCGTACATGGACGGCATGACGCACATCATCAGCGCGCAGTCGGAGCAGTCCCGCGAGGCTGCTCGTTCCCGAGCCACCGGACGATTCGGTGGGCAGCAGCACTCCGCCCCCGAGGCCGTGCTCCCCGTCACGACCGAGTCCCTCCTCGAGTCCCGCCGGGCCCAGCTCGCAGCCCTCGGGTTCGTTCCCGCGCAGCCGCAGATGAAGCTCGCCGACACCGAAAGCGCAGACCTGTGGTGGAAGCGCACCGAGTCCATCGCTGAAGGCGGCCGATACGACCTCATGCCGCGTCGAGACGAGACAGGCAAATCCGCTCGTCTTCGCACCTACGAGGGCACCGACACCAAGGTCCGGATGCCGTCGGTCAGCGCCGTCCGCCGTCATGCTGCGAGCGGCCAGACCTTCGACGTCCCTGTCGAAGCCGTCACGCCTCACGGCCCGATCACCGGCCACGTCCGTGTCACCCATAACGGCAACGGCCGATACTCCGTCTCGGCCGTCGGCATGCCCGCCGAGCACGCCGAGTACGTCGCCGAGTCCGTTCTCGCGTCCCTCGAAGCTCGCCGGCCGTCCCGCGCGCTCAGCGACGTTCGCGACATCCTCCTCCGCCGCCGGGAACGCCTCGCCTCCCAGGGTGTCCGCATGAAGGCGGTGGACTCTTCCTGGATCCAGGGCGTGGGCTACAACCCCAACGACGAGCAGCTCGTCATGAACCTGCAGGGCCGGTTCTACGGCTACCGCGTGGACCGGGAGACGTACGAGGACATGATGTCGTCGTACTCCATCGGCGCCGCCTACAACGCGCTCGTGAAGAAGGTCGCCCCCAAGTTCGAGGTGACCCAGCACGAAGAGTGCGGCAACTACTTCTACGCCGGCGCCGAGCACCGCTGCCCGTCCGTGCACAACGCACCACGTCAGGCCCAGCACGCCTGATACCTGCTTCAAACGACGGGCACCTGATCCACCGGACAGGTGCCCGTCGCCGTTCAATCGGGGTGGTTGGCCTCGTACTCGTCGTATGAGGAATAGCCGAGAGACATCAGCCGGTCCTGCTCCTGTCGCCCTCCACGTGCCATGTACAGGCCGGGGTCATAGTCCCCGGTCATGAAGAAGCGGCCTCGCCCGCGATCGTGCTCACCGGGGTCGGCAGCCAGACGTGGCAGGACGCGCCGAAGATGCTCCTCCCGTTGTTCTTGCTCCGAAGGTCCCGCAGCCTCAGCCGCCGACGCAACCTCGTCGCGCCGCATCTCGGCCCCAGCGCGAACCGCGCTCTCTTCCCGGTGGCGGACCCACTCAGGCACCAGCCACGCACCTCCGAAGATGACGGCTGAGACTGCGGCAACCCATTCCGCGTTCAGCCCGTCGGTGAGGCCCAGCGCAAGGCTGAAGACGAGCCCCGCCCCGTACAGCGTCGCGATCACCCATGCGATCTGCCGCGCCAGGAGGAAGCCCGGGAGCATCTCGCGGGGCGGCGAGTCGGCCACTGCACTCCACCGGTCGTACGCCGCCCAGTCCGCAGGCGTCAGCCGTGTGCGCAGCCCACTGTCTTCTGCGATGACCTCGTCCATCTGAGCCCCCAAGCTCGTGTCCCCGACATCACGTCGTTGTGATGGCCGGACTCTACTCCGCCCTGGCGGCACCCGCATGGTCACTCCACCCGCCCCCGCCCGCGCATGTAGGGGAGGACGCCCGCGAAGGTGAGCGTCAGCCTGCCCCCGAACCACACGAAAGAACCCCTCCCATGAGCACCCCTCTCCTCTACATCGACTTCGAAGGCCCCGGCGTCAAGGACACCGACGGCCCGACCGAGGTCGCCAACTCCGCCATCTTCGAGGTGGGTGCCATCCTCATGACCGCAGACCTCAGCCAGGAGCTCGGCCGATACGAGACGGTGGTGCGTCCGACGGAGGAAGCCCTCGAGGAGCTTCGCGCCATCCCGTTCGTCCTCGACATGCACAAGGCCAGCGGCCTGTACGACGTCCTCACCGGCCCCGACGCTCACCTGCTCCCCACCCTCGACGAGGCAGAGGCAGGCGTCCTCGCCCTGCTGGACGAGCGCCTGCCGGAAGGCCAGAAAGTCACCATCGCCGGCACCGGCGTCGCCCGCTACGACAAGCCGCAGGTGCAGGTGCAGATGAAGCGCCTGGCCGCACGTCTCACCTACGACGAGCAGGACATCTCCTCGGCCCGCAAGCGCTACCAGCACATCGTCGGCATGCCCATCGTTCCGCCCAAGCCGTCCAAGACGCACCGTGCGATCGCCGACGTCGAGGACGACATCCGTCACCAGCGGGCATTCGACAACCTCTACGCCGGCGCCATCACCGAAGGTGGCACGACCGACCCCGTCGCCCGGCAGCTGCTGGCCCTGGCCATCACCGAGCAGTACATCCAGCACGACACGTTCCTCAACGGCGATGGCGACGAGGTTCTCACCGTCGCGCCCCCGAAGGTCATCCAGTCCCTGCTGGAAGGCGTCCCCGCCATCGAGGTCGTCGCCGGGTTCGCGTCCATGGCCGAGCAGCTCGTGCGCCTGCTGGCAGCCAGCCAGGACGTGCTGCCCTCCGACGTCGTCGCAGGGGTCCGCGGGGCGCTCCTGGAAGCCAGTGCGGACGTTCGCTGAGGCGTTCACTAACCCCGAACCCTCGCGCATAGAGGCATCACCGACCGCGAGAAGCGGACGGGATGCAGGTGTCACACGAAAAGTTCGGCACCGCGCATAGAAGACCTGCAGGCCTCAACCGGGGCCTGTAACACCCCGGACGGGAACCTTTCCCGGACGGACTCGCCGCCCGCAAGGGCACACACGGAAAGACATACGGAACCAATCATGGCTGGCGAAACCATCATCACTGTCGTGGGCAACCTGACCGCGGACCCGGAGCTCCGGTACACGCAGAACGGCCTGCCCGTCGCGAACTTCACGATCGCGTCCACCCCGCGCACGTTCGACCGCGAGTCGAACTCGTGGAAGGACGGCGAGGCGCTCTTCATGCGCGCGTCGATCTGGCGTGAGTACGCGGAGCACGTGGCTGGTTCGCTGACGAAGGGTACGGCGGTCATCGCGACCGGCCGCCTGAAGCAGCGCTCCTACCAGGACAAGGAAGGCAACAACCGCACTTCCATCGAGCTCGAGATCGACGAGATCGGGCCCTCGCTCCGCTACGCGACGGCTGCCCTGACGCGCACCGCGTCGAAGGGCGATGGCGCCCAGGCTCCGGCCGAGCGCCCGCAGGTCGAGCAGTCGGCCCCCGCGCAGGCCCCGGCCCAGGCTCAGGCCCCGGTCGCGGCTGCCGCCCAGGCGACGGCTCCCGCCGCCCCGGCTGTGGACGACGTCGAGTTCTGACGCCAACGTCTGACACCTGAGCCACTCAGGTAACGGACCTCTGAGAGGGCCGGGGAGGCAACTTCCTGGCCCTCTCTGCGTGCCCCGGGCGCCCTCGCTGCGCTCGCACGCCCGCCTCGAATGCCCCCGGCACATGCCGGGGGCATTCGTAGTGATGGCCGGGCCCCACAGCCCCGCTCACACCCTCATCGCCTCCCCGCGGCATCTCGTCGCGCACTGCACCGTCACGGACGTCACGGCGGCATATCCCGCCACGTTCGCCATCACGCAAGAAGGCCCTCCGATCAAGCCGGAGGGCCTTCTCACGTGCTGACGCCCGAGGCGGCCTATGCCTCGACCAATGTCACGGGGATCCCCGCGCGACTGGCAGCGGATGCACAGTGCCGGGTGCCTCGGTTGCCCGCGCCGATAGCAAGGAACGCGAGGCACTCATCCGCGCCAGCGGCGACCATCGCACTGTTCCGCTCGGGGCCAGCCTCCCGCCGGTACGGCTTGGAGGAGTCGTAGACGTTCTTCATCTGCCGAGCGAGCTCGAGGTCGTAGCCCGTGCCGGCATCCCCGTCGGGGCGACGCCAGAGCGCTGGCCACACGTCGGTGATGACCCCGGCGTTGAATGCGAGGGCGCCGGCGAGGCTGTCGGCGCCGGCGGCCGCACCGTGGCGGATGACCAGGGGGCGAGACCCCGCGCGATCGCGTGCGCTTCGGAACGCGGCGACCATGGCGTCACGTTGCGGGGACGGGACGGTCTTCCAGTCAGGGAGTAGGCGCTTGCGGTCGAAGACGTCGAGGCCGAACTCCCGGCTGCCGGTGATGAGGACGACGTACGCGGGTTCGAGGGCGGCGATCGCGGTGAGGCAGTCCGCCTCGATGGTCGCCCACTCGTCCTCGGTGATGGGCCGGTTGCAGCTCTGGCCGCGCCGGGCGTGCTTGTACCAGGTCGCATTGAAGCCGCTGGCGGGGTGGGAGAAGTTCGGCGGGCAACCGTCCTCGTGGCCTGAGCGCTCGCCGTCGCACCAGCAGTACGCGGTCACGGTGAACGTGTCGGTCTCGATGCTCCCGCCGTAGTTGCTGGTGCGCGCGTGGGGGTTGACGTTCGCTTCCCGGCGCTGGGCGTACGCGGCATCGAGGCGTTCGAGGCCGTCGGTGACGTAGTCGGGCGTGGGTGTCGGGGACCAGGCGGCACCGGAGACCATCTGGCCGATCTCAGGGGTGAATGTCATGGGTTCTCCTCAGACGAGACCAGCCCGCGCAGACGGTTCTGCGCGGGCTGGTTGCTCTCGGTTCTCGTCAGACGAGCGCCGGGACGCGGGGGTAGAAGACCAGCTTCGACGCGCCGTTCTTCTTCTGCTCGTCCTTGTCGTAGGCCGGCTGGTAGGCCGGGTTCTCGAAGTTGTACTCCGAGTCCGCACCGCGGTCGCTGACGCTCTTGAGGACGCGGACCTGGTGGCCCGAGCCGTCGCCCTTCTTCACGCGGTCGAAGGAAACACCGACCTTGTGGCCGATGAGGCTCGGGGTCGGAGCGATCCCCTTCTCGGGGTCACCCTTCGAGCCCTTGATGAGGTTCATCAGCGCGCGAGCGTCCTCATCGCCTTCGAGGATCTCGGTGCGCAGGTGCTCCTTGCCGTCCTTGTTGTGCGTGGACTCGCCGGTGTAGAACATCACGACGCCGCGCTTGGAGCTTTCCTCCTTGGCGATGCCGATGATGGTGCCGACGAAGCCGGCCGAGCTGACCGTGTTCTCCGCGACCTTGTCGATCTGGGCGAACGCGCGCTGGACCTCGCTGTTGGGGTTGAGGTAACCAGCGATTCGGGTGACGTGCTTGGCGACATCGCCGGGGGTGGCGGTGGGGCCGGCGACGGTTGCCGCCGCGAGGACGATCTGCTGCTTGACGTCTTCCGAAAGGTTCTGTGCACTCATGTTGGTTCCGTATCTGTGTTTCGGTGGATGCTTCGGCGGCGGGTGCCATCCTCGGCGGGTGGGGTGGATACCCCGGGGCTTCTATGCGCGAGCCCCGGGGATGATGGGGTCAGACGAGCGCGGGCTCGCGCTCGACGACGGCGGTCTTCGGCTCGGGGAGGACGGTCGCCGCGGCCAGGGCCGTGAAGTCCGGCGCGCCGAACTCGGTGACGTCCACCAGCGGGAGACCCACGCGGAGCTTCGCCGCGGTGAGGCCGATGATGGTGGTCCGCCACTTCGTCCACGCGTCCAGGTCCTGTCCGAACGGGGCGGGCCGGGAGCGGATGGAGGCGTTCAGCGAATGGACGATGCGGGAGGCCGAATCGAACGACCAGTCGAAGCCGTTGCCGAACACGTCATCGTTGACCGCGCGGACGATGCCGGCGAACGCGTACGTGAGGTTCTGGATGTTCGTGGGGCTGAGCTTCTGCCCGTGGATGTCGAGGTGGGTCGCGGCGGTGTCGGCGAGCTGCATCGTCGCCATGGCCGCCCACTTGTTCGTGGGGAACTGGATCGTGGTGGTCATCGTGCTCTCCTGAGCGGTCGTGATGACCGGCAGGTCGCCGGCCATCTTCTCCATGCGCGGTACGGCATCGGTTTCGATGACACCGCCGGGGGTGGCTCCGCCGAACTGGCGGATGGTCGGGATTCCAAGGGCCACGGGGCCCTCTTCGCCGCCGTGCATCTTCTTGGCGTTGTTGCGCGCGTTCTCGCTCTTCACGTTCGCGACAGGGCAGCTGTTGGCCGCGGGGCACCAGCCGCAGAGCGCGGACGGGGTCGCGGGGAATACGGCCGCATCAGCGGTGGAGTTCATGTAGTCCCACGAGCGGGCGAAGGTCGCCAGGGTCGCGCGCTTGGCGGCGGGGGAGAGGTCGGCGGGAACCAGCTGCTTCTGACGCGGCCAGATGAGGGTGGCGGAGCCTGCGGGCTTTCCGTACTTCACCTCGATGGCATCGTCATAGATCCGCATCTGGTCGCCGTAGTCGTCGCCGAAACGCTGGCTGGGGCGCTTGACCTTCTTGCCGAACTTGTAGTCCTCGATGAGGAGCTTCGCGTTGTCGAGGTCGTCGGGGTCGCCGTCGATGGAGATGCGGTCGAGGTAGCCGACGAAGGGGACACCGTTGCTGAGCTTGATGCCCTTGAACTCCATCTCCGTGGCGAACACGTTCACCTGGGAGGGGTTCTCGACCTCGAAGATCATCTCCGCCCAGGCGCCGATGGTCTTGTGCACCTCGGCGAAGATCTCCTCGTATTGCGGGGTTCCCTCGAACGGCTTCAGCTGCTCGATGGTCACCGGCCTCACGTGCGAACGCAGCGCTTTGAGGGTGCGCTTTTCGGCGTCCCGCTGGTAGAAGTGCTCGAGAATCTCGTGCGCCCCTGAACCGAGCTCGGCGGGGCCGAGGGGGTTCACCACTCGCGGCAGCATCGACTCGATGGCAAAGCGCGCCGCACAGCTCGAGACGGACTTCGAGGTGGACGCGGACAGGTTCCGCCGGCGGATGCGCTTGTCGATGAGGTCCCGGTCAGCCACGACGAGGGACTTCCCCAGCCATGCGGCCGGCGCGATCGCCGCGAGGATCTCCTCGTCCGAGTGCGCTTTCGTCTCCGCGCCGGGCTTGTGGCCCGTGGCGACGTCGGGGACGGTCGCGGTGTCAGTCATGGGGTACCTCCGGGAACGGTGGCCTGCTGCGACTGCAGAGGCTCCCGTCTTCCATGCGCGGTCCTCTCCGGGACGTGCGACGCGACCGTCAACCGGGGAACGGGGCGACGTTTCGGGAGGCCAGCCAGCGCTCGGGGTCTACGGGGACGTCACCTGTCCGGACCTCGAAGTGGAGGTGGGAGCCGTAGCTCAAGCCGGTGTTGCCGACCTTCGCGATCGGTTCCCCCACCCGCACCTGCTGCCCGGCGCGGACGAGCGCGGAGCCGGTGAGCAGGTGAGCGTAGACGGTGGAGAAGCGCTCGCCGTGGACGGTGTGCTCCACGACGACCTTGTTGCCGTAGTCCCCATCGGGGGCTGCGAAGGTGACCGTGCCGGCCGCCAGGGAGCGCACGGGAGACCCGGAGGGGAGGGCGAAGTCGATGCCCTTATGGAAGGTCGGGCAGGGCCCGTACGAGCAGACGCGGTGCCCGAATCGGGACGAGATGGGGGAGTCAGCGACGGGCATCCGCAACGATGGGATGACGACGACCTCGTAGCCACCGCGATCGAGCGAGACGGCGGGGCCGGCACCCGGCGGGGACGGCGCGACGTAGTGCTGGGCGCCTGGAAGGAACCCCGGGTCTTCCCGTGCCGCGGCGACACCGGAGGGGGAGGACCCGAGGGTGATGGTGGCGAGCAAGGCCGCCGCGACGCTCAGAGCGGCGCGCATTCGAACGTGTCTCATACGGCTGGCTATGCGGCGCGAGACCTTCCTGCGCCTTGGAACAGCCGAAAACGGTCATTCTGGCCAAGGTGGACCAGGCTCTGCCAAGGGCAGGTTGGCAGAGAAAACCCGCGGAATCACGCGGGAAAAGAGGGTCAAACCAAGGCTGCCAAGTAGTAGTGGTAGTACATGAAGAAGAAAAGTAAGTAGTAGAGGAAAAGGGCCCTCAGCACCCTCTTTCCCCTCTTATGGATACCCACCTGCGGTTGGCTATCTTGGCAGCGCACTCGAAAATGCCGGTTGGCCTGGGATTTGGGCCTCAATTCTCCTTGGCAACACGCTTGGCAGCACCCTGGCGGAGCTGACCGTGCGGACTTTTCGGAGACGCCGCGTACATGCTCTGCATGACAACCTCCGCCGTTTCCGCGACCTCTCTGAACGCCTCCGAGCTCGACCGGGTGCGCACCCTCGACCTCGACACCGAGACCCCCATCGTCGTGCAGGGCAACGCCCGCGAGCACATCCGAGCCATCCCCGCCGAGTCCGTCCACGCCATCGTCACCGACCCGCCCTACGGCCTGGACATCGGCCGTCAGACCGGGAAGAAGTGGGACCGCGCCGACGCGAACCCCGCCTTCGACGTCGAGTTCTGGGAGGACGCGTACGCCGCCCTCAAGCCTGGCGGTGTCCTCATCGCCTTCGGAGCCTCCCGCACCGTCCACCGCCTGACCGTCGCCATCGAAGACGCCGGGTTCACCATCGAAGAGTCGATCCTCGCTTGGACCCGTGCCGACAAGAAGCTCGTGGACCTCAACGTCGCCAAGGAGTTCGCCAAGCGCGGTGAGCCGGAGATGGCAGAGACCTACGCCGACTGCCACTCGATGTTCAAGCCCGCCTACGAGCCCATCGTCCTGGCACGCAAGCCCTTCGCCGACGGCATGACCCGGCTCGACAACATCCGCGAGCACGGCGTCGGGTTCCTGAACTTCGCCGACGCGTACACCCCCACCTCCGAAGACCTCTCCCGCACCCCCGGGGTCCCCTCCAAGGACGGGGTCATGTACTACGTCCGCGGTGGCATGGAGCGCTCCACCCCGCACGCCGGCGGCCGCTACCCCCACAACATGGTCTTCCTCCACACGCCCGACTGCGACGAGACGAACGGCTGCGCGTACGACTGCAGCGCCGGGATCTACGAGCACGAGCACAAGGGCAAGACCCGCTTCTTCCGGTCGTTCTTCCACACCGGGCGGACCCCGCAGTCCGAGCGCATCACCATCGACGGCGAGACGCACCTAACGGTGAAGCCCCAGTCGGTCATGGAGTGGCTGGTCGGCATGGCCACCCTCCCCGGCCAGATCGTTCTCGACCCGTTCGCAGGAAGCGGCTCCACGGCCGTCGCAGCCCAGACCCTCGGCCGCCAGAGCATCAGCTTCGAGCTCGGCGAACCGCACGCCGCCATCATCCGTGAGCGCATCTCTGGCGCCCGCCCCGTACATGGCTGACATGACGATGAGCAGCACACAGTTCAACGAAGCCGATGTCCGCCGCAATGGCGCCGGCGAGTTCTCCGAGAAGCACCAGTCCGCACCCGAGCTGACCCTGGGCGGTGACGATGAGGCAGTCATCGTCAACAGCGCCGTCGTCGGCGAGCGTCGCGCGAACCTGTGGCTTCGGATCCCCGCCGGCAAGGCCGTCGAAATGAACATCTCCGAGGCGGCCATCGGCCGTCCCGAAGAGAACGAGTGGCGCGAGGACACCATCGCTTTCCGCCGCACCGACGAGGGCATCCGCACCGTCTACACGGTCACCGACGACGACATCAACGAGCGCTTCCAGGAGGCGTTCTCCGACCTCAGCGAGCAGGACGCTGACGAGATGAAGTTCGCCCTCCGCAACGACGTTCGCGTGAAGACCTTCGGCGACACCGACGTCTTCTTCGAGGACGGCCAGGTCGAGTTCCGCCACGTCGCAGACCACGACGTCGATGAGCAGGGCGGCATCTACACTGCGAACACCTTCGACGCCCTCGAGCGGCAGCCGTCCTACGTCATCACCCGCGACGGGGTCCTCTTCCCCGCCGCCTACGCCGTGCTGAATGAGTACGGGTTCTGACAGCCCTCATCAGCAACCGCGGCCACGCCGCAACCACAGCGCCGGGACCATCGTGCCCGGCGCTGTTGCGTTCCCCGCCGCCGCCTCGTACATGGTGAGCATGACGACGAAGAACCCCGCGGCCGAGACCGCACGTGAGAACCACCGCGAGAAGACCACCGGCCGCTTCGGCCAGCAGGAGCACAGCACCCCCGAGGTGAGCTTCCACGGCACGCCCGTCGTCCAGCTCGACGGAGAGCCCACGAAGATCGTGCTCCTCTGGGATGAGACGAACGGCGAGTACACCCCGCGCAGCATGAAGGCAGCGAAGGAGTCCCTCGGGATCCCGGCCGACGAATCCGACGAGGTCCTCGAGGCAACCCTCACCCTCCTTGCCCCCGACCAGGAGTACCCCTCCTACGTGTCCGAGGAGCCGACCTACGGAGACCCCGGCGACGACGCCGTCATCCCGACCGAGGAGTGGTACAACCCCGTCGGAGACATCACCTGGAAGGGCCACGCGGACACCTGGCGCGAAGACGGCAGCGGCTACATGGTCCGCGGCCACGCCATCATCGACCCCGAGGTCTGGGGCTTCGCCGGCAAGACCGCTGCTCTCGGCGGCATCGTCAGCGACGCGTACGACGCGGACGAGCGACTCAGCCGAAGCGGCTGGGATGTCGAGGAGCTGAACGACGGCACGATCGACATCCCGGTGTCCGCGACGTTCTGGCCCGAGCAGTTCACCCCGCGGCTCGTTGAGCAGGAGCTCAACGAGCGGCTCATCGCGATCAACCCGCTCCAGCGAATCCAGGATGTCCGAGAGCGGGGCATCATCCTCACAGACGAGGCGCTGCTGGCCTCCCGCGGCATCGACGGGCGCCCGGTGGCTTACGCCGCGCTGGCAGGCCGCGTGCCGAGTGACGCGGAGATGGTCGCTGTCCTTCGGGCGTTCAACGCCAAGTCCACCCTCACCAGCGGGTACGCCGTCGACGAGACGGTGTCGTCCCTCCCCGAGGAGCACCGCGACCTCGTCACGGCCGTGCTCAACGCCTGGTACAAGAAGCACCACCAGAAGGACATCGCAGCATGAACATGAACGCCGTCACTGCGCGCGAGAACGCACGCGAGAAGTCCGGCGAGTTCGGCTCGCAGCACCACAGTGCCCCCGAGGCGGCGCTCGCAGCGCCCGCTGATGACCGCGCCACAGCACTCACGGAGCTCCGTCGTATCCTCGACGGCCACCCTGAGCTCATCGACCACGCGGAGGGTGTGCTGAACGCACGCCCCGCGACCTGGTGGCGGCCGACGCTCCTGCATGTCGAGTACGACGATCAGCTCATGCCGGAGCAGCTCGACGCGTACCTCCGCGGTGACGACGACGAGAGCCTGCACGCGATCGACGACAACTTCCGCGACGGCGAGGCGTACTGGGAGAACGTGAACGAGTACCTCGCGGAGATCCTCGGCGAAGACCCCGAAGACCTCGACATCGACGATGACACCCGCCAGGAGCTCACCTCCTGGGTTGGCGAGCTCGACGAGTCAGAGACCGTCCCTGACCTGGTCCGCCACAACGGTGACGTTCTCGTGCAGATCCCCGCCACCGAAGACGACACGTTCGGCAGCGCGCTGCAGACCGCATCCGAGGTGGAAGGTGAGGACGAGCGCTACGCCGCCATCGAGAAGGTCTTCACCGACACGCTCACCGCCGCCGGCATCGAGATGACCGAGGCGAATCAGAAGGCTGTCCGGGAGATCATCGACAACAACTCCCTCGACTTCGGTCCCCAGTCCTCCGAGCAGTGGCGACTGCGGCTCGTCTCCTACACCGCTCCGGCCGACATCGCCCTCTCCGGCTACGGCCCCCACGGTGACGCTGAGCGTGAGGTCGCGATCGAGGACCCGTACCTGCTGCTCGTGGACCCGTGGAACGGACGCAGCTACGACGCCAAGCTCGCCGGCGCGTACAAGACCAGCATCAACACCGACCGCCCCGCCCGCCTGGACTCCGAGCTCGGCTACGGGTCCCTCGACAAGATCGCCGGCGTCCACATGCCCGCCTACCGGTCGGACGTGACCGTCACCGTCTGACCGCGCCGCCGCGCATGAAGACACCAGCACACCGTTGACGAGGAGCCCACCATGGTCATCATCACGAACGACGTCGAAGCCTCCCGTGAGAACGCACGCGAGAAGGCCACAGGCCGCTTCGGCGCGCAGGGCCACTCCGCCCCCGAGATCACCCTCGGCGCGAGCATCGACCTCTCCTCCTGGGCCCCGCTGGCAGTGGACACCAAGCTCGCCGACATCTACAACCAGCGCGCCACGGCCGCTCAGCCGCTGAAGTACGCCGAGTACGACCTCGAGCGCAAGCAGGGCGACCTCGAACGCGCCCAGGCCGACGCCGAGAAGAACGGCGGGGAGCACTGGGAGGGGCAGCTCGACTACTACGACGGGCTCGTCGCCGACGCCGAGGAGAAGGTCGGGAAGATCTGGGAGCAGGTGGACGCGCTGACCCTCGAAGCACGCCCGTACGAGGCGGAGTTCCGTCGCCGCCCGTGGACCCGCGCCTATCTCGTCGACAACACGAACGGCCACGTCCATTCGTCGATGCATTGCAGTACATGCAACCGAGATGGGAGCCGGACGAGCTTCGCGTGGATGGTCGACTACTCCGGCATGGACGAGGACCAGATCGTCAGGGATGCTGGCGAGCGGGCCTGCACAACCTGCTACCCCTCGGCGCCGGTGTCGATCCTGAATCAGCCGACGAAGATGTTCACCCCCGACGAGAAGCGCAAGCAGGAGGAGCGCGCCGAGCGGGAGAAGGCGAAGGCGGAGCGCGAAGCGAAGAAGATCGCCAACGCCCTCACCCCCGACGGCTCCGAGCTCGTCGTCTACCCGGAACCGCCCGAGTCCGGCCGTCGGCAGTGGGGCGAGAGCTTCAAGACCGAACGCGCCGCCGTCATCTGGGCCACCGACCAGCTCATGTACGCGAAGTGGTACGGCGACCGCGAGCAGGACCCCGCACGCACCAAGGCGAAGCAGGACGCTATCCGGGTCGTCGCCGAGGCCATCGCCACCAAGCACAGCCGCCCGGTCGAGTTCGTCCTCGAGGAGCTCGAGATCAAGGCGCAGGTCAAGAACAAGGACCTCACCAAGAAGGCCGCCGACCAGGCTCTCGCCGCCGCCGCAGCCAAACACGGCGTCGCCCGCTGACCTCGCGCCCCGCGCGAGGTCAGCGCTGGACGGGGCTCCCCGTGTTCGCCCGGGCGCGCGTGACCTTCTCGATCGTCGCCTGAGCGGCCGCGCTCGGCGACTCAAGGTCCCGCATCCCGTGATCGGCAGCCTCCTGGCCGGATGAGAACAGGGGAACGTCGGTGGCGTACTCCGCACATGACGGGTCTAGGTGCCCTCGCATGATGCCGATGCGGACAGCGAGCAGCCGTGACGGGTCGGCGTGGCCGAGCCAGCCGGAGCAGACGTGCTCGCTGTCACCCTGGTGGCACATGAATGTCTCCACCGGCTGCGCGAATGTCTCCGCGTCGTAGCGGGGGAGCTTCTCGTACTCGCTCTCATGCCAGACACCCGAGTTGCTCTCCGAGCGGCGGTACGGGCAGGACGCGCACGGGCGCGGGCGAGGAGATGCAGGCATGGCACCCTCATTCGCGGTCACCTCTCCACGGTAGCCGCGTACATCATCTGCATGACCGACATCAGCGCCGTCGATAAGGCCGCACGTGAATCCGCACGCCAGAAGTCCGGCGAGTTCGGAAAGCAGACCCATTCCGCCCCCGAAGCCACCCTCACCGCCGAAGCCCCGACGAAGTCCGCGCGCGAGCAGCGCATCGAGGACGGGAAGCAGCGGTTCAAGGGCATCCACCGGCAGTGGCTCGCCGCGCAGCGCGACCTTGCTGCCGAGTTCGCTGGCCAGGCGTTCGAGACCGCGCCGATCGATGCCGACAAGATCGTCTTCACCGGCGGTGGCGGGTACGACTCGATGAGCTACCTCGGCATGTACGACGCGGACGGCGAGTGGGTCCACCGCGAAGGGCTCGACTACCGCGACCTCGCCGAGTGGGCAGACGCGGACGCGAAGTCCGCAGGCCTCGTCAAGCACGGCACCCGCTACGAGCTCCGCGTCGGGAAGGACGCCACCCGCGAGCGCATCGGGGCGCTGCAGTACGAGTGGCGGAAGGGTGTCACCGGCCGCAGCTCCGCAAGCATCGGCGACGACATCGACGCCGCAGCCACCCGGTACCTGAACCAGGTCGCCGCCGAGCAGGGATGGGACTCCATCCAGCTCGACTGGGAAGACGAAGGCCGCGAAGGCCTCGTCGCAAAGAAGATCACCGCCGGCGGGAAGACCTACCGTGCCGGCTCCGGCGACCTCGACGACCACGAAGCGCTCTGGGCCGCCACCCAGTTCGCCCGGCCCACCGACCGCATGACCCGCACCGACGGCGTCGCACCCTTCACCCTGACCTTCGAACGCTGAGGACCACGACCATGACCACGCAGAACGACGTCAACCGCGAGAACGCCCGCCGCACCAACGGCGAGTTCGGCAACCACGACCACACCGCGCCCGAGGCGACCCTGCCCACCGACCCGAAGCGCGACCTCGTCAACAGCATCCTCGCGGAGTACTTCGACGGGCAGAGTCGCGACGAGATCGGCATCGACGAGGTCCGCGACCTGATGCTCGACGCCATCAACCAGCAGCAGAAGCGCTCCCTCGTCGTCGTGGACGGTGAAGGGCACGCGCACGGCGGTAACTCCGACCACGAGGTCCTCGAACTGGACTACCTCGGCGAGTTCTACGACGACGGCAACTCCGCCGAGTTCCATGTCGAGCGCGCCACCGAAGATCTCGAGAAGATCCGCGAGGCCAAGATGGACCGCGACCGCGTCGGCTTCGAGCTCCGCGAGTATATCGTCGACAAGCTCTACGACGAAGACGGCGAACCGCTGATGCCTTGGTACGACGACGACGACGCGCAGCTCATGGGCGGCCGGTACGGCAACACCGTCATCATCGAAGACTTCCGTGACAAGGCGAAGATCACCGTCCGCAACCTCGCGACCGGAGACATCGTCAGCGAGCACACCACCTTCGGCGCCGCCAAGGCTGCCGCCCTCCAGGCGGGAGCTCCCGCGTGAGCGCCGTCGAGCAGCGTCGTGAAGACCACCGCCACGGCGACGGCACGTTCGGGAAGCAGGACCACACCGAGCCGGAGGCGACGCTGACCCCCGAGGAGCCGACGTTCACCAGCGAGCACGGACGCCGGCTCGAGCAAGAGGTCGCACAGGCGCAAGCCGCACTGGACAAGGTGAAGGACGAACGCCGCGAGCAGCACCTCATCGAGATGGCCAGGTACGCCCCCGCGGACGTCGAGGTCATCGTCTTCCGAGGCCAGCGCGACGAAGAGGGCACGCTCGACTCGCTGTTCTTCGACCACGCCGAGGACGAAGCGAACGACGTCTCCATCGACCCGGCCGTCAGCGCGCACCTGTACACCGTCGCATGGGACTTCGGGAGCCCCGGCGACTACGCCGCCGACCAGTGGCTCGACACCGACGGCAGTGACGAAGAGGAAGAGGTCTACTACCGAATCGACCTCGACGAAGGGACCGCCCTTCTGCACGCCCAGCACTACCGCGATGCCCTGTACTCCGACACGCACGACGGCGGCTTGGCTCCGCTGCAGCTGCGGTACGGGCTCGACGCGTGGACAGAGCGCACGATGCGCACCCGCGCGCACAAGGCCGGCATCACGAACATCTACTTCGGGATCTCCGAAGAGCTCGCCGGCGTCCAGGTCGTCGCGTTCGACCACGTCGACCACGGACGCATCGCTCCCGACGACGCCGACGGCGACCACATGTTCATCGTCGGGCAGGGGCAGGAGTTCGCTCACCCCACCGAGGCCATGGTGAGCACCGGTGACAAGGACGCACCCCTGAGCCTGAAGGTGTGAGCGTGGCAGGCAGCAACGGCGTCATCCTCGCCGCGGACCCCGCCACAGGGATGCTCCGTGAGTGGGAGGTCGATGTCTCCGACATCGACCTCCTCGCGCACTTTTCCGCGCCGCCGGGTACATCTTCGACATGACCTCAATCAGTGCTGCCTCCGAAGCTGTCCGCGAGTCTCACCGCCAGAAGGAGTCCGGCCGATTCGGTAAGCAGGAGCACACCGCTCCCGAGCTGGGACTGCCCGCCACGGTTGCCGCGATCGAAGACCTCTGGGAGACGCGGAAGGTCCTCGGCGACGAGGTGCAAGCGACCCTCGTCGCCGGCGTCGCCGCACGCCTTCCCGACAGCGTCTCCGGGATCCGGTTCCGCGTCATCGACGGTCAGCTCACCGCCATCCGCCTCATGCCCTCCCTCGCCGGGGTTCCCACCGAGAACACCAACCAGGTCCTCGACGACGTCCGGACCATCGAAGCCCTCGGCCAGAACCGAGCGAACTGCGTAGACCTCCGCCCCATCGACGGGGAGACCGACACCTGGGAGTGGGCGCCCACTGCCGAGCAGCGAGCCCTCACTGCCGACGAAGCCGAGGCCCTCCGCGCGGAGGCGAGTGACCGGTTCCACGAGGCCGACTACGACCTCCACGAAGTGGCGGCCGCCTACCTGCAGGGCAACATGCCCGAGTGGGTCGACGAGGTGGAAATCGCCGCACTCCCCGGCCGCCCGTTCACCATCGACGCCGCCTACGACGCCGACGGACAGCACATCCCCATCAACCGGGACGACCCCGCCTGGGTGGACTACGCCACCGTCCTCCGCCGCGCCCCCGGCATCGGCCGGTACGCGACCGCGCTGCACGAGACCCACCGCGCCCCCTACGTCATCACCCGGAAGGCCTGACATGACCAACATCGACCCCCGCCACGAAGCCGCTCGCGAAGCTCACCGCCAGCCCGGTGGCGAGTTCGGCAAGCAGGAGCACAGCGCCCCGGAGACGTCGTTGCAGTCGGGTTCTCCGCTCCTGTCCGAAATCGCGGAGTACGTGAACCAGTACGAGGGTGCGCAAGAAGCTCTCGTCCCGATCGGGTATAGCGGCCCGCACGAGGACTGGGCGATCAAGCGCTGGGCGGACTTCAAGCTCGACAACGCCGAGAAGGCGTACGAGATGCTCAACGCGGCCAAGGACCGCATCGACGAGCTCGAACGTCAGCTCGCCCAGGAGCAGGCGAAGAACGCCATCCCCCAAGAGCTCGCCACAGCCATCGAGGACGACTTCGCGAAGATCTCCACGGAGCAACCCGGGCTCTTCGTCCCTCAGCACGGCGCCGACAACGGCGACGGGTACATCGACGTCGTCGCAATCGTCGACGGAGAGACCGCTCGGAAGTACACGATGACCCCCGAAGGGGATATCGACTCGTACCGCCTCTGAACCGCGCATGAGGTGACCAGGGCCACCGCGATACGGTGAGCCCACGACCGGGGGAGACGGCGATGACGCACCGCACCATACGCAGGGCCGCGGCCGTCGTCGCGCTCGTCTCCGGGTCTATTGCGCTCGCCGGGTGCATCTCCCTCGGCCCGAAGGACATCAACGACGCTCCCGCAAGCGTCCCCCACCCGACTGCGACGAAGACTGCTGGCGCTCCCGGCGCGGACGACCTGATCGTCCGCACCGCCGACACCGAGCTCCGGCTCGAATCGCTCCCCGAAGAAGCCGGGTACGAGGGCATGCCCGATGGCGCCCCTGCCCTCACCGGCGACGAGCTCTACGTGTTCGTCCGGCAGGACGGCTGGATGCTGTTCGCCGAACAACGCGGGGGAGACGTCGTCGGCTGCGGCCCCGACCTGGCCGAACCCGAGGTGACCGACCTCGGTGACGGATGGTGGAAGGTCACGAACCGCTCCGAAGCCGACACGTATGCGCTGTGGCTCCACGCCGGCAGCGGCCCCGGCCTCCCGATGGGCGGGACCGTCGGCGCGTCCCAGGCGTACGTCGAGTGGACCACCGAGACCGCGTTCGACGTTCCCGCCACAAGCGCGCTCGACATCACCACCTACGGTGACGCGGATGGCCTGTCCATCACGCTCAGTCTCTCCGACGTTGACACCCCTCTCACCGCCGTGAAGGCAACCATCACGGCCGTCGGAGACACCGGGAGCGTCGAGACGGAACTATCCATCCCCGACTGGGCGTGCGATCAGCCCGGAGACCTCACCCTCCACGCACCCCTCGCCCAGGAGAAGCTCAACGGCATCAGCGAGGTCACCGGCTACACAGCCGAGCTCTACCTCGACGGGACCACCTACACCGCCACCGGCGATATCAACACGGCCGCCAGCGCCGAGCCCAAGTGGAGCCCCGCCCTGCCCTGACGGGGCGCATAGGAGCAGCGGCGACACCCGAGGCGCATGGCGCACCTCACCATCGCCGCGGGCAGGCAAGATCTTCGTCACGCGGACGTCGCCACCCACCCCACGAGGAGCATTCCCATGGCCATGACCGTTGCCACCGACGGTGCCTGCAAGCGCAATCCCGGTCCCGCCGGATGGGCGTGGGTGAACGACGAGGGCGCGTGGGCGTCCGGCTCCCTCCGCGCCGGAACGAACAACATCGGTGAGCTCCTCGCGCTCCTGAACGCCATCGACGAGTTCCAGTACGTCGGCGACCTGCAGATCAAGGTCGACTCGCAGTACGTGATCGACAGCTACTCCAAGTGGATGGACGGGTGGGCGAAGCGCGGGTGGACTACCGCCGCCGGCGCACCTGTCGCAAACGTGGACATCATGAAGCAGCTCCTCGAGGCCCGGAACTGGCGACGCACCCACGGTCTCCCCGACGTCATCCTCGTGAAGGTCAAGGGCCACTCCGGCGACATCCTCAACGGGTGGGCCGACATCCTCGCCGTCCAAGCCTCCGAGCGCGGCGCTGCTGGCATCGAAGACGTCCGCGGGACGGAGGAAGGTGAGCCCGCCGCAGACATCACGCGCCTGCCCGAAGGGGCCACCGTTCGCCCCGCCACACCCAAGCGCCGCTACCGGCGCCGCTGAGCCGCGCACATGACCGGTATGACCGTCGTAGACCCTGAGCTCGAAGCACGCCGCCGACCGAACGGAGAGTTCGGTTCGCACGCTCACACCGACCCGGAGGTCATCATCGAAGGCGACATCCACCCGTCCACCCGCGGCATCCGCGGGAAGGTCACGGTGGACTTCACCGACAAGCCCCACTTCCTCCGCCGCCCCGTCATCTCCCAGCAGGAGGTCGACGTCGTTGTGAACCTCGACTGGCGGAGCGCCGCACAGACCGTCGACGACCCGGACCGTGGCGAACGCATCGTGGACGGCCAAGCACACGTCCCCACCGGCCTGTCCGCGATCGCGCCGGACGACGAGGTGCTCGCACTCCTCACCCGCCGTCCCATCGTCACCGAGGGCCTCCGCCGCGCGGACGCCGCGGCTGTCGTCACCACGGAGCTCCGCCGACGCGCCCGACTGGTCACCATCATCGACGACGAGATCTGGGCACGCTCCACGCTCACCAGTTGACCGCGCCGCGCACATAGGTTGCATGACCCTCGACGCCACCGCCGAAGCTGTCCGCGAGCACCACCGTCACGCCGACGGCACGTTCGGCAAGCAGCACCACACCCACCCCGAGCTCACCCTCGGTCAGTACCGGTACCCGGTACTCAAGAACGGGCTCCACCCGGCACTCATCCAGCTGTACCCCGTGCAGGTCGACGGCGAGTGGTCCGTCACCGCGCACGAGATCCTCTTCGGCGATGGGGAGGGCGTCCGAACATCCCCCGATTCGCTCATCCACCCCATCGCGCTCCCGCTCACCGACGAGCAGGCCGCGGAGGTCGCCGACACGATCGAGATCGCGTGCACCCTCGACGAAGCCCCCGCCTGGCTCCGTGACGCGGTGCTGCCCTCCCTGGTGGACTGGGACGCGCGCGCTCGGGAGACCGACACGTGGAAGAAGGACCGCCACGACGAGATGACGGCCGCCGGCGCTTTCGCGACCACCTGGGACAACGAGTACATCACCGACTTCGAGCACACGTTCCCCTCGAACATGCCGCTGGATGCCGCCGCTGGCCTGTTCGATATGGAGGAGCTGCCCGACGGCGACCCGTCCTTCGAGACGGAGCGTGAGCTCGCTGCCGCAGAGCTCAGCCGTCGCGCCGCGCACGGCATGGGTGGCATCCTCACTGACATCCGCGAGCTTCGCGCCGGTGACCAGATCAGCCTTGCCCATCTGAGCGAGCACATCGACTTCGACACCGCCGAGCTGCACACCGTCACTGCCACGGACACGTGGGGTGACATCGCGAAGGTGCAGCTCGAGGGCGGCCGCTACGTGCACTTCCCGACCGGCGCTCGCGTCCCCACCGCCGGTTACGAGGTCGACGGCCAGGAGGTCGCCCCCGGTTCGCTCGTGAAGGAGCTCGTCGCCACCGGCGCCATCTCCTACCGGTCCAAGGGTGACCCGCACGCAGGCATCGTCGCCCGGTACAACACCGAACGCGGGCTCACCCCCGGTGACGACGGCTACATCACCCCGCTCACCCCCAACACGACCGGAGCAACCCTGTGACCCACATCGACCCCACCCACGAAGCCGCCCGCGAAGCCCACCGTCAGGCCGGAGGTGAGTTCGGCAAGCAGGAGCACAGCGCTCCGGAGACGTCCCTCGTCGCAGACCTCGACAGCCTGCAGTACCTCCGTGGCGAAGCCGCGGCCACAGCGAGCGACCAGGCCATGCACGCACGCGTGCAGTCCTTCGTCGCGGAGGCGCGGGAAGAGGTCCCCGAAGCCGTCGCGGCGACGTTCGTCTGGAACTGGCAGGACGACGGGAGCAAGCGCATCCTCTTCGACCACTTCATCAGCGAGGGCGGCGACGCTATCTTCGAAGAGGCCGGCGACATCTACGACTTCGAGATCGACGACGCCCTCGCCGCCGCTCAGTATGGCTTCGAGGACCAGGGAAAGCGCGACACTCTCGTCCTGAACTTCGACACGATCGAGCTTCCCGACCCCGAGCGAGCCGCTGCCGAGGTGGCAGTTCGACGCGCGATGAATACCGCGCCCGGTGGCGAGGCGATTCTCCCGCTGGTCCTCAAGACGATGCGCGAGGAGGGTGGCATCGCGCCCGCGAAGCTCGCCGAGCGGGTTGCGAACCTGAGCGACGAGGAGCAGCTCGCTCTCGTGACGATCTACGCGAAGGCCATCGACGACATGCAGGCCGTCCTCGCCCGCTGACCCCGAACGCGCTGAACGCCCCGCTGAGAGCTCAGCGGGGCGCTCTCACGTGTGGGCTACTTCTGGACGGGAGAAGCCGCGGCGTGGCGGCTCAGCGCCTCGAGCAGCGACTTCTCGACCTCCGGGGGAGCGACGGCTGCGCTGGCGTTCTCGTTGGCGACAGCGGTGGCGACCTCGGCGCGCAGGATGGACGTTGAGCGTGGGGCCTGGATGCCCAGACGGATGCTGTCGCCCTTCACCTCAACGACCACCAGCTCGATGTCGTCGCCGACGAGCACACGCTCGCCGACTCGTCGTGTGAGAACCAGCATGGGTCAACCTACTTCCGTGGGCGCCGTGGCGCGGTCTGTGAGGACACCGATGGTGTCGAGGGAGAGTCCCGCCGCCGTCACCTCGTCGTAGGAGAGGACCGGCAACCCGTCCGTCTGCGCAGACACCAGCCGTCGAACCGCGGGCCGCAGCGCCGGAGCGCACACCAGGACCGGGTCAGGTCCCAGCGATGCCCCGTTGACGGTGGCGGTGAGGTTCTGGATGAGGTGCTCCAAGCGGTCGGGGGTGATGAGGACGTGGGTGCCCTCCTCGGTCCGCGTGAGGTTCTCGAGCATGTTCTGCTCGAACATGGGGGCGATCATCACTATGCGCAGCTTCCCGTCCTCAGCGTGCTTCGCTGCGATCGCCGGCCCCAGCGCGCCCCGGGCGGCCTCGATGAGGCCCTCCGGGTCGGTGGAGGTCTTCGCGCGGAGGGCGAGCGCCTCGTAGATGCGGGCGAGGTCGTTGATGGGGACACCTTCGGCCAGCAGGCCGCGGAGGACACGCTGGACCTCCGCGAGCGTGAGGAGCGCCGGGGTGAGCTCGTCGACGGCGGACGGGCTCACCTGACGGAGGCTGTCCGTCATCAGGCGCACGTCCTCGCGGGAGAGCAGCCGGGCAGCGTGGGAATGGATGATGGCCGACAGATGGGTGATGATGACCGACGCGCGGTCGATGACGGTAGCCCCTGCCATCTCCGCCTGGTGGCGAAGCTCGATGGGGACCCACTTGCCGCTCATGCCGAACACCGGGTCGGTGATGATGTTGCCCGGCAGGGTGTCCAGGTCCAGGCCGAGGGCGAGGAGCGCTCCACGCGGCGCTGTGCCACGGCCTGCTTCCACACCGCCGACGCGGATGACGTAGGTGGTGGGTGGCAGGTCGATGCTGTCGCGGGTGCGGACCTTGGGGACGACCATTCCGAGCTCGCCGGCGGTCTTGCGCCGCAGGGCTTTCACTCGGCCGAGAAGGTCATCGGGGCCGCCGGTGACGAGGTCGATGATGTCGGGGGAGAGGAGGATTTCCAGTGGGGTGACCCGGATCTTCTCCATGAGCTCTTCCGGTGTCTCCGACGTGGGTGCGGCGGCCGCGGCGGCGTCCGCTTCCAGGGCGTCAGCGGTGCGCTGCTTCTCCTTCTCATTCGCCTTCACGCGCTGGGCGGCGAACAGTAAGACAGCGCCGACAGCCAGGAACGCCAGCAGCGGCATCCCCGGGATGAAGCCCATGAGGACGGCGGCGAACCCGGCGATGAGGAGGGCGTTGCGGGACTGGGCGAGCTGAGCGCTCGCGGTCTCACCGATCTCCGCTTCAGCGTTCGAGCGGGTGACCACCATGCCGGTGGCGACCGCCATCAGCAGGGCGGGAATCTGGGTGACCAGGCCATCTCCGATGGAGAGGATGGCGTAGGTGTTCATCGACTCGGCCGGGTCCATCCCGTGCATCATCATGCCGATGGCGAAGCCGCCGATGAGGTTGATGGCGATGATGACGATGCCGGCGATGGCGTCGCCCTTCACGAACTTCGAGGCACCGTCCATCGCACCGTAGAAGTCGGCTTCGGCGCCGACCTCCGCTCGGCGGGTGCGAGCCTCCTCGTCGGAGATAAGGCCGGCGTTCAGGTCCGCGTCGATCGCCATCTGCTTGCCTGGCATCGCATCGAGGGTGAAGCGCGCACCGACCTCGGCGACGCGCTCGGCGCCCTTGGTGACGACGACGAACTGGATGACCACCAGGATGAGGAACACCACGAACCCGATAATGAGCGAGCCGCCGACAGCGATCTGCCCGAACGCTTCGATGACCTGGCCGGCGTGAGCTTCCCCGAGGACGAGCTTGGTGGAGGCCACGTTCAGCCCGAGACGGAACAGGGTCGCGATCAGCAGCAGCGACGGGAAGACGGAGAAGTCCAACGGCTTCTTCACGAACATCGTCGTCAGCAAAATGACCAGCGCCAGCAGGATGTTGACGATGATCAGCAGGTCCAGCAGCGGCGCCGGGACGGGCACGATGAGCAGCAGCAGGATGCCGACGACCATGATGGGGACGCCGGTCTTGCTCAGCAAGGTCTTCATGTTGCCTTCCTCCGCGGGAGGGTGTGGACGCCGCGGGGTGTACCGCGCTTTCGGAGCCCGTCTACGAAGACGAGAACGTGAGCGACGGAGGTGTACAGCTCGGCGGGGATCTCGGCCCCCAGGTCACATGCAGCGTGCAGTGCCCGGGCCAAGGTGATGTCCTTCACGAGAGGGACACCGGCCTCAGCCGCCTTATCTCGTATGCGCTCCGCCGTGAAACCGCTGCCCTTGGCCACCACGCGAGGGGCGGACTTGCCGGCCTCGTACTTCAGCGCCACGGCGATATGGGTCGGGTTGACCATCACAACGTCGGCATCAGCGACGGAGGAGATCATCCGGTTGCGGCTCATCTCCATCTGGCGCGCTCGCCGCTGGCCCTTCACGTGGGGGTCGCCTTCCATCTTCTTGTGCTCGTCCTTGGCTTCCTTCTTCGTCATCCGGGTGTGCTTCCGGTTGCGCTTCATGACCACGAACACGTCAGCGATCGCGAGGAGGACGCCGACGACGATGGCGGTGACCAGCAGGGAGGAGATGCCTCCCGCTGCGATGTCGAGCAGGCGGGCGATGGCGTGCGCGCCGCTGGCAGTGAGGACGGGGACGAGCCCGGAGATGACGAGGTAGAGCGCACCGCCAATGGCTGCGGTCTTGAGCAGGGACTTCGCGCCCTCCCAGAGCGACTGGACGCTGAAGATGCGCTTGATGCCGTTCCAGACGTTGAACTGCTCGAACTTCGCGGGGATGCCGCGGGGGTGGACGCCGCCTTGCGCGATGGCGACCAGGAGCGTGGTGACACAGATCGCGAGCATCATCGCTCCGAGGATGGCCGGCACTGCCCCGACCGCCTGGGCGAAGACAGCGTTGGCGTTGTCGATCGTGGGGTTCTTGATGACCCCGGCGATACCTACAAAGGTGGCTCCACCGGCGTCCGCACCGGCAGATACTGCGCCAGGCATCATGAGGGACGCCGCTCCGATTCCCAGCCACGCGGTGAAGTCCTGGCTGCGGGTGACCTTGCCCTTCTTGTAGGCGTCCTTGAGCTTCTGCTCGGTGGCCTTCTCGGTCCGCTCTCCGCTGTCGTCGCTCATCGGAACACTCCCTGCATGAGGCCGAACGCGTCGTCGACGATGGCCGCGACGATGGAGGGGAGGGCGGCGATGACGGTGGCCGCCAGGAGGACGGTGAGGAGGATCTTCACGGGGAAGCCCATCGCGAACGCGTTCAGCGCCGGGGCGACGCGCGTGATGAGACCAAGGCCCGCATCAGCGAGGAACAGCACCAGACAAAGGGGCCCTGCGATCTGGACGGAGGAGACGAGCATCTGCGCGGACGTGTCGATGAGCAAGGCCGCGGGGGTGGACATGTCGATGGCGCCGGTGACGGAGACCGCGTCGAAGCTGCGGAACAGGCCCGCGAGGATGAGCTGGTAGCCGTTCGTAGTGAACAGCAGGACGAGGGCTGTCAGCTGGAACAGCTTCGTGAACTGCGCTCCGTTGGTGTTCATCTGCGGGTCGAACGCCTGGGCGAGCTGGAAGCCGCCGAAGGTGTCGATGAGGTTGCCAGCGGACTGGATGGCCGCGAAGCACACCATCACTAGGAACCCGAGGAGGGCTCCGATGATGACCTGCATGACCAGGGCGCCGATGAACTCCGCCGTGCCGAGGCTCTCGTAGCCGGGCGCGACGACGTGGCCGACTGTCAGCGACAGGGCGACGGCGAGCATCGCCTTGATGCGCATGGGGAACGCGCCGTACGAGAACGGGGGTGCGATGACCAGGAATGCAGTGATGCGGACGGCTGCCAGGGCTGTCGCCTCGAGCCAGACGAAGTCGATGGGGATGTACACGTCAGCCGTTCAGTAGCTGCGGGATCCGGTCGAACATCTCCTCGGTGAAGGTCACCGTCTCCGCGATCATCCACTGGCCGCAGATGAGGAGCACGACCGCGACGGCGACCGCTTTCGGAACGAAGGAGAGGGTCACCTCCTGAATCTGGGTAATCGACTGGATGAGGGAGATGGCGAAGCCGACCACCAGCGCAGTGATGAGCAGCGGAGCGGCGAGCTTGGCGGCGAGGGTGACCGCGGCCAGGGCGATGTCGAGGACCGCTTCGGGACTCATCCGGCACCTGCGTAGCTCTGCACGAGGGTGCGCAGGATGAGGCCCCACCCGTCCACCATGATGAACAGCAGAATCTTGAACGGGAGGGAGATCATCACCGGCGGGAGCATCATCATGCCCATCGACATCAGCGCGGCCGAGACGACCAGGTCGATGACGAGGAAGGGGATGAAGATGACGAAGCCGATGATGAACGCGCTGCGCAGCTCGGACAGCATGAAGGCGGGGATGAGGGTCTGCAGCGGGACGGCCGAGGCGTCCTCGGGATTCTCGAACCCGGCGAAGCGGGTCATGAGGGCGAGGTCTTCCTCGCGCGTGAAGTGCAGCATCCACGTTCGAAGAGGCTCCGACCCCGCGGCCATCGCGTCGGTGAAGGTCATCGCCCCGTCGGTGTAGGGGACGACGGCGACCGTGTTGATGTCGGTGAGCACCGGCCACATGATGAACAGCGTCAGGAACAGCGAGAGACCTGCGAGCACCTGGTTCGGCGGGATGGACGGGAGCGAGAGGGCGTTCCGGGTCATTGCCAGGACGATGAAGATCTTCGTGAACGACGACATCATCAGCAGGAGCGCCGGGGCAACTGAGAGGACCGTGATTCCCAGGAGCGTCAGGATCGAGCTCGACGGGGTGCCGTCGATGCCGTTGATGTCCACGGTGATGCCCGTGCCCGGCTCAGCCGGCGGAGTGGGCCCCGGGATGGACGCGGCGTGGGCGGGAGCCGCACCGAAGGCGATGAAGGCGACGGCGAGCACGACGGCGACGCCGACGAGCCCCAGGACATAGCCGGGGGCTCGGAGCGTGGCGGTCACGGCTTTCCGGTCAGCGCACGACGCGCGGCGGCAACCCAAGTGCCCAGCGACAGCATCGAGTGCTGTGGTGCGGGGCTTTCGGCTGCGACCGCGAGGGCCTGCGAGAAGTCGGCGTCGGCGGCGGGTGCCGGCGCGGTGAGGGCGGTGTTCATGTCCCAGCTATGCGCGACGGCGTCGAGCTCGATGGGGAACGGCTCCGTGGGTGCTGACACCGCGAGACGATCGACGACGGTGATGCCGTTCTCAGCGACACCCAGGACGTAGCGCGCTGCCGCCGATTCGACGACGACGAGCTGGGCCTTCGGGCCGATGCCTTTGCGGGCGATGACGGTGATGGGCTCTTCCGTGGCGCGTTGAGCCGTCGACTTCGTGATGCGACGGTGCAGGAACCAGAGGATTCCGAACACAGCCGCCAGGGCAACGACAACGCGGGCGGCGAGCCAGAGCTCGTCCAGGTCACCCCTCCGACGGGTCGATGATGCGGGTGATGCGGACGGCGTAGTCCTGGTCCACGACGACGATCTCCCCGTGGGCGACGAGGCGGTTGTTGATCTTGATGTCTGCGGGGGCGCCGGCCGAACGGTCCAGTTCGATGACGTCCTTCACCTTGAGTTCGTTGACGTCGCCGATGGTCATGCGGGTGCGCCCGACTTCGACCGTGAGGTCGAGCTCGACGCCCTTGATGCGGTCCCAGCGCGGGTCGGACGTGGAGGTAGCGCCGGTGCGGGTGATGCGAACGGCGAGGCGGCCGATGAGCTTGTCGCCCTTGCCGAGGAGGTCGTAGACGCTGGCGGTGGGGTCGGCGAAGACGCCGGAGGCATCGGTGACCTGCGGGGCCCCGAACGTGCCGGGGCCGATGGCGCCGGCTGCCGCCTCGAGCGCGGTGTGCAGTCGCTCGCTGATGGGGCTGCTTTCGGACCCGTCGGCGAGAGCCGCCTCGTCGAGGATGATGACGGCGATGTCGGCGCTGGTCTCACCGATCGCGCTGATGACGACCGCGTCGCCGGTCTCGCTGGCCACGCCTGCGGGGCGGACAGTGGTGGGAGCGGCGGTGGGAAGGCGGTCTGCGAACGCTGCGGCTGCGGACTCGTGGGCGGGGGTGGTCATTTCGACTCCTCGGAGAGAGATGTAGGAGATTCAGGGGACGTCACGGTGCAGGCCAGACGTTTGCCGGACTGCCCCAGCGACGCGGTCGCGAAGGGGTGGCCGCCGACGGTGAGGTCCAGCGGACGGTTGGTCCTATGCGCGAGCGGGATGACGTCGCCGACGGCGAGGTGGGCGATCTTGTCCGGGCTGATGGTCTGCTCGCTCATGCGAAGGGACACCTCGACCAAGACGTTGGCGATGTGCTCGATGAGGTGAGCCGGGTCACTGTCGGGGTCGGGAGTGGACGCGGTGTGGGAGAGCCGCTCGAGCAGGCTCACCGCCGGCAGTGCGATGGTCGCGTGCTCGATGGTGTCGGCGAGCTTGAGGTCGAAGCGGGCGACGACCATGAGGTCGTGGGCGCCGGCGACCTGGGCGAACGCCGCGTTGTACTGGAGGGCCCGGACGGTGAAGTCCTCGGGGAGCAGGCCGCCGAGGGAGGTCCGCAGGTTCGCGAGGGTCTCGTCCATCAGGCCACGGAGGAGGGCCTGCTCGACCGTGGTGAGGGGGCGGTCGTCACCCTTGCTGCCATCGCCGCCGATCATTTTGGAGATCCACGACAGGGCGGTCGGCAGGGGGAACTCCACGATGCCTCGCTCCTCGGAGTCTGGGAGGCCAGAGACGACGAGGGTGGTCTGGGCTGGGACGGATGCGACGTACTCGTCGTAGGTCTCGAGGCCCACCTTGGCGAGGGAGACCTGTGCGCGGAGTCGGATCTTCGTTGCCAGCTGCATCGCCCATGTCCGTGCGAACGCATCGAACGCGCCGGAGAGCGCCCGGGAGTGCTCGCGGGAGAGGGAGGCGGGGCGCCCGAAGTCGTAGAGCTCCGGCTCAGGTGTCGCGGCCTCGGCCTCTGCGGCAGGCTCCACGGTGCGGGTCTTCTTCTTCACTGGGTCCCTATGCGCGGGGGCGCTCAATGCTCCGCCTGCTGGAGCTTCTCGATCTTCGGCAGCAGCGCCCGTGTGGCCTCGTCCGCGTCGGAGAGCACGACGATGTCCACCCGGCGGTTCTGGGCGAGCGCCTGGTAGGACGAACCCTTCGCAATGGGTCGTGACGAGCCGAAGCCGACGGACTGAACACGGGTGCTTCCCACTCCGCTGGCCTCCACCAGGTAGCGGAGCACTCCTGTGGCGCGGGAGGCGGAGAGCTCCCAGTTGGTGGGGAACGCGCCGCCGGGGCGGCGGTAGTCGGCGTGGCCCTCGATGGACAGGTCTCGGCTGTCGGGCGCGACGACCCTGCCGATCGCACTCAGCGCACGGCGCGCTTTGGTGCTCAGGCGGGTGCTGTTGGGTTCGAAGAACGTGTCCGAGGAGACCAGGCCGACGGTCAGGCCGCGCTCGTCGATGGTGAACGTTGCGGCGCCGTCGAGCCCGACCTTGTCGAGAGCCTGCTCGATGTCGGCCTGGAGCTTGTCGAGGGCGGCGTGCTCACGAAGCGCAGACTTCGCGTGCAGCTCCGTGAAGCCCTCGCCGCTCTTGTCGAGGAGTTCCTCGGGGACGATGACGCCCTTGGAGGCGTCGACGGTCTGGGTCTCCTGGGTGCCGAACCCGGTGGCCAGTGACGCGCGGAGAGCGTCGTACTTGTCCTGGTCCACGGACGACATCGCGTAGAGCACGATGAACATGCACATGAGGACGGTGACCATGTCCATGTAGGACGCCATCCAGCGTTCGTCTGGTCCTTCGTGGCCTCCGCCGTGCCCGCCTCCGCCGCCGCGGCGCCGGCCTCGTGCTCCGCTCATGCGGATCGCTCTCCGGAGGGTGCCTTCTTCTTCGCCTTGCCGCCGGCCGGGGCGATGGCGAGCAGACGCTCGCGGACGGTGTTGGGGGTCTCACCGGCCTGGACGGCGAGCATGCCTTCGGTGAGCATGAGGGACTGCTCGGCTTCGATGTCGGCCAGGCGGTTCAGGCGAGTGCCGATGGGCAGCCAGATGAAGTTCGCCGACAGCAGGCCCCACAGGGTCGCGATGAACGCTGCGGCGATCATGTGGCCGAGCTTGTCCGGCTCGCTCAGGTTCTCGAGCACGTGGGTGAGGGAGACGACGGTACCGATGATGCCGACGGTGGGGGCGTACCCGCCCATCGACATGAAGAAGCGCGACGAGACCCGGTTGGCCGAGTCGGCGGAGTCCGCCTTGTCGTTCATGAGCTGGCGGAGGGTTTCACCATCGACGCCGTCTGCGATGTCCTGAAGGGCTTCCTTGATGAACTGGCTCTTCTCGTCGGCGACAGCACTTTCGAGAGCGAGTAGGCCCTGCGTGCGGGCGATCTCGGCGTAGCCGGCGACCTTCTCGATGAGGTCCGGTGTCGCCGGGCCACGCAGGCCGATGAACGCCCGGGGGATCGACTTGATCGCTCCGACGAAGTCGCGGAGGGTGCCACCGGCGATGCCGATGGCGATGGTCGCGCCGAACACGAGGACCATCGGTGCGATGAGGACGAGGGATTCGAGGTGGGCGCCTTCGAGTAGCGCCATGGCGACCAGCCCGGCGAAGGCCAGGATGATGCCGATGATGAGGGACGGGTCCATCAGTTTTCACCCTCCGTGCGCGCGGCGGTGGCGGCTTGTGTCAGGGCGGAGGCCAGGACGCGTCCGCGGAACTCGACGGTGAGTGCGATGACGTCGTCCACCTTCTCCTTGACGGGAACGGAGGTGCCGTCGACGAGGACAAGGTGAGTGTCGGGGGTGGCCTGTACGCGCTGGATGAGGTCGGGGTTCACCGCGAAGCGATCGCCGTTGAAGCGGGTGAGGGTGATCATTCATGCCCTCCTGAGGGCGTCGGTGAGAGTGAAGAAGAGCGGGAGAGGGTGGGCCCTCTCATGAACTGTCGGCAGCCGCCCGCCCAGCGTTAGGGCGGGCGGCCACCGACGTGACCTCAGCGCTTGAGGTTGGTGAGCTCCTGCAGGACCTCGTCGCTGGTGGTGATGATGCGAGCGTTGGCCTGGAAGCCGCGCTGGGCGACGATGAGGTCGGTGAACTCCTGCGAGAGGTCCACGTTCGACATCTCAAGAACGCCGGCCTGCAGCGAGCCGAGCCCGTTCGTTCCCGCAGCGCCGACGGTGGGTATGCCGGAGTTCGCGGCCGCGCGGTACTGCGAGTTCCCCGCCTTCTCGAGGCCCTCGGGGTTGCCGAAGTTCGCGAGGGCGACCTGGGCGAGCGTCTCGCTGGAGCCGTTGGAGAACGACCCGACGACCTCACCGGTCTTGCTGATGGAGTACGACACGAGCGAACCCGATCCGCGGCCGTCACGCTCGGTCACAGCGACCGTGTTGAGGTCAGCGAATCCGGTCAGCCCGGCGAGGTTGACGTCGATGCCGCCAGCATTGAGGTTGCCGCCGGTGAGTGCCCCGTTGGTGAGGGTCAGCGATGCGGTCGTGGTGCCGTCGGTGACGTCCCAGCCGCCGGCGGTGCGGGTGAAGGTCAGCGCGAGCTGGCGGGTGGAGCCCTGAGCGTCGTAGACGGTGATGTCCCGGACGATCTCACCCCCGACTGCCGTCCCCGAGGGGAGGTTGCCGGTGACGGTGGCGCGCGTGGTCGCCTCAGCGGCGGAGGTTGCGCCCTGCGGGATGGTGATGCCGGTGAGCGGGCCGCCGGTCCCGACGACACCGTCCTGAGCCATCCAGCCCTGCACGAGCGAGCCGTCGGCGGTGACGAGGCGGTTAGCGGAGTCGAAGGTGAACCCACCGTTGCGGGTGTAGAGGTTCTCCGCGCCGTTGTTGACGACGAAGAACCCCTCGCCGGCGATCATCAGGTCAGTGGGCACTCCGGTGGACTGTGCTGCGCCCTGCGCGAAGTTCGTCTTGACCGCGGCGACCTGCACGCCGAGGCCGACCTGGGAGGGGTTCTGGCCGCCGGCGGCGCCGGGGCCCGAGCCTCCCTTGGCGAGCTGAGACAGCGTGTCCTGGAACTGGACGCTGCCGCCCTTGAACCCGATGGTGTTGACGTTGGCGATGTTGTTGCCGGCGACGTCGAGCTTCTGCTGGTGTGCGCGAAGTCCGGAGACGCCGGAGCCGAGGGAGCGAATCATCTGGTGGTGGTGCCTTTCAAGCGGGGGATGGGGTCAGGAGTCGGAAGCGTTCACGCCGGAGACGGCGTCGAGGGAGACGGTCTTGTCGCCGATGGTGAGGGCGGGAACGCCCTCCTCGAAGGAGACCTTGGTGACCTTGCCGGTCTGGGTCTTCCCATCGGCGTCGATGTAGGAGGCGCTCTTGCCGATGAGGCTGGTCGCGATGTCGCGCATGCCGAGCGCGAAGTTCTCGGTCAGGGTCTTGCTCATCGAGGTGAGCTGCTCCATGGACGCGAGCTGGGTGGTCTGAGCCATCATCTCGTTCGTGTTCATCGGCGAGGACGGGTCCTGGTTGCGCAGCTGGGTGGTCAGCAGGTGCAGGAAGGTCTCGGAGTCGAGGGTCTGCTTCGGCGCCTTGGTCGGGGCCAGTGGCGAGGTGGGAAGGGATGCCGCTGCGGGGGCAACACCTGTGATGGCGGTCATTCGCTCTCTTTCAGCTCAGGCGAACAGGTCCACGCCGTGGGAGGCGAGGGCCGGGGTGGGGGAAGGGGTTGATGCGGGCTCGGGCTGCGGTGCGGGCGGCCGGCGCTCGCCGCCGTGAGCTGCGGCGTCGCGGGATGCGGTGCCCGCGCCCGAGCCGTTGCCGGAGGAGGTGAACGCAGTGCCAGGCTGGCTTTGCCCGCCGCTGCTCGTGGACGCGTCGCCGGTGGCGAGGGAGAGGGAGGATGACGGGGCGATCGCGGCAAGGTCGCGGCGGAGGTCGGTGAGGATCCCGCGGAGCGCGTCGCGTCCGGCGTCGGTAGCACCGGCAAGCTCGATGCGAACCTGGCCGCCGACGATGTGTGCCTTGACGGTGACCGTGCCCAGCGACTCGGGGGTGACCTTGAGGGTGAGGGTGTGATTGCCCTCGCCGGCCTTGGCCATCGCCATCACGGGAGCGTGAATCTGCGGGGTCAGCGCGGGGCGAGCGGACGGCGCCGGGGTGTGCACGGTGGCGGGAGCCTCGACGGGGGTGCTTGTCGGGGGAGCGACGGGTGCGGGAGTGCCGGAGCCGCTCACCTCCACCGATGCTGCGCTGGCTGTCTGCGTGACAGGGGCCAGAGCGGGCTTCACGTCGGTCATGCTCGCGGCCGCTGGTGCCGAGGTCGTGGCCACCGCCGAGGTGACCCCGGCAGCGGTGGTCAGAGTGGCCGGTTCGGCGGGAGAGGGTCGGGTGACCGTCTGCGGCTCTGCGGCCTGCTTGAGCGGCGGCCCGCTCGATGCGGCGGGTGTGGGAAGGGCGTGCGGAGGCGCTGGCTGGGTGGTCTCGTCCGTGACGACCGTCGCGGGTGCACTCGACGCGCCGCCGATGGCGCGCGGAACGATGACCGGTGTGGCGGCGACCTGCGTGACAGCAGCCTCGGACGCGGCGGGCTGGGGCGCGGCCGGGGATGCCATGAACGGGGCCGCTGCTGTCGCACCGGCTGACGGGGCGGGGAGAGCGGTGGTGGGCGCCGGCGAAGAAGTGGCCACCGGCATGTTCTCCGGCGTGGCCTGTACCTTGCCGAGGGCGGTGGGCTCCGAAGTCGGGGCGGCCGCGGTGGGTGCAGACGTGCTCGAGAGGTACCGCGGCGTGGGGAGCGGCCCTTCCGTGGTGACCGGGGCGACATCGACTGCGGGGGCTTCCGCCGGGAGGAGATCCACGGGCGTGGCGTCCGCGAAGGACGGGACCTCCTCACGGGGAAGACCGGCCGCTGCGACATGGGCAGCGGAAAGGAAGATGACCGGCGGGGAGATGGCAGCAGGAAGGTCCCGCACGTCCACCTCTGTGGGTGCTGGCTCGGGGTCCTCGCCCTCGTCGCCGGCGGGTGCGGTGAGACCTGCGACGACATCCGCGAAAGCGGTCGCCGTGGTGCCGTCGGTCGCGGAGGCGCCGAAGCCCGTCGCGGCAGGGCGCGCGAGGGTGTCGGTCCGTCCGAGAAGGGCGGCAGCGTTCAAGAGGTCTCCTCGGTCTTGGGTCGAATCGCGATCTCATCCAGCTCGGCTTGCTCGGCGGCAAGCTCCCGCTCCTGCTCGCGTGCGGCGTGTGCCTCCGCGAGCTTGGTGAGTCCGAGTTCGCCTATGCGCGCCGTCGTGTGAGCCTCACGCGCCTGAGCGGTGACTACCTGCTGGGCTTCAGCGAGCACGTGAAGGTCTGACAGCAACCCGCGGGCCGCGCTCCGGGACGCCGACAGGGCGCGAAGGCTGGCGCTGTCGGTGACAGTGGAACCGGAGACCGAGAGCGCGTCACGGAGCTGCCTGTCTCGCGCCTGTGTGCGCTGCTCGTCACGGTTGGCTCGGGAGAGAGTCTGCGCCGCGTCACGCTCCTGGATGCCGCGCAGGCGCAGGAGGCCAGCGAGGCCGAACTTCTTGGTCACAGGGTCACTCCGAATCCGCTGACGAGTTGAGCGAGGCGCTGCCACGACTCGTCAGCATGGGGGCTCTCATCCAACGACTGGGTGAGGAAGGAACGGATGGCGTCAGCGTGGGCGACACCCGCGTCCACCTTCTTGTCCGCGCCGGGCTGGTACGCGCCGATGCCGATGAGGTCCTGCGCGTCACGGTGGGAGGCCATCACCGAGCGCAGAAGGGTCGCCTGCTGGCGCTGGTCGCGGGAGGCGATCTTCCCCTCGAGGCGGGAGACGGACCCGAGCACGTCGATCGCGGGGTGGTGGCCGGTGATCGCGAGCTTCCGATCGAGGACCAGGTGCCCGTCGAGGATGGAGCGGACCGTGTCGGCGACGGGCTCGTTGTGGTCGTCCCCGTCGACGAGGACGGTGTAGACCCCGGTGATGGAGCCGCGGCTGTCAGTGCCGGCGCGCTCGAGAAGCTGAGCAAGGACGGGGAAGGTGGAGGGCGGGTACCCGCGGGTCGCCGGCGGCTCCCCGGCAGCGAGGCCGATTTCCCGCTGGGCCATTGCCACGCGGGTGAGCGAGTCCATCATGAGCATGACGTCCTCACCCTGCTCGCGGAACGACTCGGCGATGCGGGTGGCGGTGAACGCTGCACGAAGCCTGGCCATCGCGGGCTGGTCGCTGGTGGCGACGACTACGACCGACCGGGCAAGGCCCTCGGGTCCGAGGTCGTCTTCGAGGAACTCGCGCACCTCGCGTCCGCGCTCGCCGACGAGGGCGATGACGTTCACGTCGGCGGTGGTGCCGCGGGCGACCATCGACAGGAGTGAGGACTTGCCGACTCCGGACCCGGCGAACAGGCCCATCCGCTGGCCCTTGCCCATGGGGGTGAGAGTGTCGATGGTGCGGACGCCGAGGCTGATGGGTTCAGTGATGCGAGCTCGTTCCATCGGGGCGGGGGAGTCGCCAGCGGCGGGGACACGCGGAGCGTGAAGCGGACCGCGGCCGTCGATGGGCCGGCCGAGGCCGTCGAGCACACGACCGAGGAGCCCGCGGCCGATGGGGACGGTGGTGCCCCCGGACTGTCGCTTGACGCGGTCCCCGATGCTCAGACCCGCGGCTTTGGCCAGTGGCATGCAGCGCAGAGTGCCGCGCTCGATGGCGACGACCTCGGCGGGGATGTCCCCTGCGATGGTGACGACGTCGCCGACGGCTGCGGTGAGGCCGCGCACTTCCACGGCGAGGCCGATGGCCCGGGAGACCTTGCCGATCTGCTCGGGGCGCGCAGCGGTCAGGGCGCTTGACCACCGGCTCATTCGTCTGCTCCGAACAGGTCCGCGCGCACCCGCGCGATCGCATCCGCTACACGCAGGTTCACGAGACCGTCGGGGTGGCTGACGACGACATCTCCGGGAGCAAGGTCTGCGGCAGCGTGGACGGTGACGCCCTCCGGCTCGGCGCCCCGGGCCTGCATCGTCTCGAAGTCCCGGGTGCTGACCATGACAGTGACCTCCGCCAGGTCATCGCAGGCGGCCGCCGCGCGCGAGAGGGCATACTGCGCCGAGCGAACCGGGTCGGACAGCTCCGCACTCAGCAGTGTCTCGGCGAGTTCGATGGCCAGGGCGAACACCTGGTCCTCGTCCTGTCGCGCGAGCGAGGCGGTTCGCTCGAGCATCTGCTGGTGCGCGTCCCCGAGCACGCCGAGAGCAACGTGTGCGCGAGCGCGGGTGTCCACCAGGAGCGCTTCGTGCTCGCGGCCGGCGACCTCGCGCGCAGCGGATGCCTCCTGGTGGGCCTGACGCTGACCGGCAGCGTAGCCCGCGGCGAACCCGCGACGCTGCTCAGCTTCGACTGCCGCGGACGGGCGGGTGTCGAGTACGGGCAGGTCGAGGGAGGTGAAGCCCTCAGCTGACATACTCGTCCTCCGACCCGCGATGGATGGTGATGGCGCCGGTGGCTTCGAGCTCGCGGATGGCGCGCACAATCTCGGACCGCGCCTCCTCCACCTGCGAGAGGCGGACCTGGCCGAGCAAGTTCGATTCCTCGTCGAGGCCCTCGCGGTTGCGCTCGGTCATGTTCCGGCGGATGACGTCGGTGACCGGCTCGCTGGCGTTCTTGAGGGCGAGGGCGAGAACACGCACGTCGATACCGCGGAGGACAACCTGCGCGTCACGGTCTTCGAGGATGGTGATGTCGGCAAAGGTGAACATGCGGGAGCGGATGTCCTCGGCCAGGACGGGGTCGGACGCTTCAAGCTCGGCGAGCAGAGCCTTCTCCACCGACGCGTCAGAGCGGTTGATGATGTCGACGAGCTGCTGGACGCCACCGATCGTCTCGGGCACACCGTTGCTGGATGCGAACGTTCCGGTGCGAGCGCGGAGGGTCTCAGCGACGATCGTGACAGCGTCCGGGGAGGCCGTGCCCATGAGGGCGATAGCCAGGGACACCTCAGCGCGGATGGACTCGGGAAGCTCAGCGAGGACCGCGGCGGCTGTCGCGTCGGACAGGTGAGCGAGGACGAGGGCGACCATCGACGGCTGCTCGTTGTCGATGAGGCTCGCGATGTGGGCTGCTTCCAGCCCCATCAGGAACTCGAACGCCGAACCGGTCGCGGAGACCTTGGCCATGACGCCCGCAGCCTTCTCGGACCCGTACGTCGCTTCCAGGAGCGAGGTGGCGATATCCCGGCCGCCCTTGACGGGGAGGTGGTGGCCGAGGGCGATGCGGTTGAACTGGGACAGGGCGTCGGCTACGGTCTGCTGGTCCAGGTCACGCATCCGCATGATCTCGGCGACGATGCCCTCGGTCTCCTGCTCGTTGAGGCTCTTGAGCACCTCCACCGCGTCCGCCTGGTCGAGGTTCATGACGACCACGGCGGCCGTCTGGATGCCGGTGAGGGCGGTCATGCGTCTTTTCCGTTCCGGATGATGGTGCGAAGGTGCTCTGCGGTGCGCTCGGGGTTCCGGCGGGCGAAGTCGCCCACGTCCTTCCGGCGGCGGTCCAAGGTCACCTGGAGGGGCTCGACTCCGTCACCCTCGTCGTCGGTGTAGGTCACGGCGACAGTGGTGGGGATGGTGAGGACGGGTTCGGGGTCCTCGTCCGGCACCTCGGCGGCCACGATGGGAGGAACAGCGGCGATCTGGGCTGCGACCTCATCGGCTGCGGCGCGGCGACGGCGAAGGATGAGGAAGGCGACGAGCGCGCCGAGGGCGACGACGGCGACACCGCCTACCGTGATGACGGTCTGCATCGTCTCGGCTGCGCGTTCTTCCTCTTCGGCCTTGCGGGCGGCGTCCAGCGCCTCCTCGGCTTCGGCGGCACCTGCGGTGGAGAAGGTGACCATCTCCACGGTCACCGCGTCACCGCGGCGGGTGTCGATTCCGGCGGCGGAGGCGACGAGCCCTTCCACCTGGTCGAGGTCCACACCTGCGGCCTCGCCCTGGTTGATGGCGACAGCGATGGTCTGGCGGGAGATGGCGCCGGCGGGCGTGTTGGTGGACTCGACGGACTTGTTGACGACGTTGTTCTTGGTCGTCTGGACCTTCTCGTACTCACCGTCCTCGGCGACGTCCTCGGTCTTCTCCGTCCCGAGCACGCCCGCTTCACGCTGGCCGCCCTTCTGGGTTTCGGAGGTCGTGGACTCGCTCTGCGGCGGGGTGCCCTCTGCGGCCGGGGAGTAGGACTCGTCGAGGCGCTCGCGGGTGGCGTTGCCGACTTCGGCTGCGACGGTGACGGTGGCGTTGCCGACCCCGACGACCTTGTCCAGCATCTTCTGGACGCTCGCGGCCACTCGCAGCTCGTACTCGCTGGACTGCTGGTTGAGGTTGCCGCTGGTCCCCGAGCCGATGGCGGAGAGGGTTGCGCCCTCCTGGTCGATGACGGCGACGTCGGCGGGGGTCATGCCACTGACCGAGGCGGAGGTGAGGTGAACGATGGATTCCACCTGGGTGGGGGAGAGCTTCTGACCACGCGCGGTCTCCACGAACACGGAGGCGGTGGGGTTGACCTTCTCCGAGGTGAAGACGGACTCCTCGGGGATGGCGAGCTTCACGCTGGCGGTCTTCACACCCTTGACCGCGCCGATCGTGCGGGCGAGTTCGCCTTCGATGGCGCGCTTGTAGGTGACCGTCTGCTGGAACTCGGAGGAGGTGACGCCCATGCTGTCCAGCAGGGAGTAGCCATCGGTGTCGCCGGCCGGAAGACCAGCGGCGGCCGCGGCCAGACGCTGCGGGTAGACGGCGTCCTGGGGCACCATGATGGTCGTCCCACCGTCGGTGAGCTCGTAGGAGACGTTCGCGGAGCTCAGCTGGTCGACGATCGCACTCGCGTCCTCGGCGGCGAGGCCGGAGAACAGGGGAGTGAGCGTCGGCTTGGTGAGGAAGCTCGTGAGGGCGACACCTCCCAACACCACGGCGGCGATGCCGATGATGGCGATGGTGCGCTGGGCGAGCGTGAACCCGTCGATGGTCTTGCGCAGTCGCGCGAAAGTGTTGGTGAGTGCCGGGGGCATCAGGCTTGCATCCTCATGATCTCGTTGAACGCTTCGACACCCTTGTTGCGGACGGCCGCCACCAGCTCGAGCGTCACGGACGCGCGGGTGGAGGCGATCATTGCGGAGTGGATGTCATTGAGGTCGCCCGTGACTGCGGCGACAGCGAGGCGGTTCGATTCGGACTGCATTTCGCGCAGGCCGTCGACCGCTCCGGTGACGCTATGCGCGAAGGACTTGCCTTCATCGACGGAGCTCAACGAGACAGAGGGCAAGGTGGGGACAGTGAAGGCGGGGGAGACCGACTCGACGCCGGAGATGGGGAGGGGCATCAGTTGCGTCCGATCTGGAGGGCGGCCTCGTAGGAGCTCTTCGCGCGGTCCACGACAGCGGCGTTGGCCTCGAAGCCACGCTGGGCGGAGATGAGGTGGGCCATCTGCTCACCGAGGTCGATGTCGGGGTAGCGGACGTAGCCGTCGGCGTTGGCCAGGGGGTTGTTCGGCTCGTGGACCAGTCGGCCCTCGGTCTCGCCGTAGCGGGCGGCGGTGGCGGTGACGCCGAGCTGGCCTCGGTCGGCTTGGACCTCGACGAACCGTTCAGCGAACGCCGCGTCATCACCGGAGACGACGGTGTTGATGTTGGCGATGTTGTCGCTGATGGCGTCGAGCCACTTGCGGTGGGTGGTCAGGCCGGAGGCGGAGATGCCGATGGCGTCGAAGGTCATGAGGTCCTCAAAGCGGTCTGGACACCCTTGAACGACCCACCGACAGCCTGCGAGGCGAACTGGTAGCGCAGGACCGTCTCGATGTTGGTGAGCGTCTCGATGTCGAGGTTGACGTTGTTCCCGTCCATGCGCGTCGGTGCGAGCGACTCGGTGGTGGTCGGGGTGGTACGTCCGTCGCCGGCGGCGACCGAGGATGCGAGCGCGCGCTCGAAGGCGACGACCTTCGCCTTGTACCCGGGGGTGTTGACGTTGGCGATGTTGTCGGCGATCGCGCGCTGACGCTGGGAGAGACCGTCCAGGGCGCTGGTGAGCGCTGCCGTGGTGACAGATTCGAGCATCGAGAGGACAGCTTCCAGTGACGGTGTACCGTGGCCGATCCCTGGCCAGATGGATGAGCGATCCCTGCTCGAAAAGACCTATCGGTCGCCTGCGGCGGGTCGTTAGCCGTCGATTTCGACGTACCGGGGCACGTCGAGTCCGCCTTGAGGTACTCGGTCGAGGGCGTCCAGGTGAGCGCGGGTCTGTTCCATCTCCGATGCGACTTCCCTGATGCGGGCTTGGAAGCGCTGGAGTACGTTCTCGGCCCGTTCTGCGAGTGCTGGCGGGACGGGCCCCTCGGGGATGAGCCAGCCGCCCTCGGACGGCTCGGAGCGGGCAAGCTCTGACTCGAACTGGTCGAGGAGGAGCTCCCACTGCGCTTCGAGGGTCACGAGCGCGCGGCCAGCTCGTCGGCCGCCTGGTGGAATGCCTCCCGCAGCGGGGCGACGATGGTCCGGCAGTTCCGGGTGTCCTCCGCGCTCTTGCGGATGTTGGCGGTGATGAGCGTTGCCGTCAGGTGCGCGTACAGCGACTTGAGGTCAGCGGAGCCGTCCCAGTCGTTCGTCAGGGTTGCAGACAGCTCGGCGACGATCGCCTGAGCGTGCATCAGCTTCTCGGTCGCTTCGGGCCACTTCTCGGCTTCCTGCGCAGTCAGCGCCTGCTCGATGTCGAGGAGGAGCCGGTCGTAGAGCATCGTCACGAGACGTTCGGGGCTGGCGGAGAGGATGGCGTTTTCACGGTAGCGCTGCTGCGCCTTGAGAGGGTTCAGGTTGGTCATCGTCAGTTTCGAGAGTTGGCGGGCAGAGAGTTCATCTGAGCGGACAGGAACCCGGACTGGGACTGCATCCGCGACATCATCGTTTCCAGCGACGAGTACGTCCGCTGGAGGCTGGCCTTGCGCTGTTCGAGGCGCACATCCCAGCTTTCGACCTGCTTCTTCATCGCCCGGACCTCGGTCTCCTGACCGGTGATCTTCGACGTGATGAGGCCGTCGTACTTGTCCGAGTAGTCATCGGCGACACCCTGAACGCGCGAGGAGATGCCCTTGAAGACCTTGTCCACGGCGGCCGGGTCCTTCTCGATGGCGGCGGTGAACTTCTCCTTGTCGAACTGCAGCGCACCGAACTTGTCGAACGAGATGCCGATGGTGGAGGGGGACACACCATCGACGGGGTACTGGACGGCGTTGGCGAGCGAGGTGCGGAGCTGCCGGATGGTGCTGTCGCCGGTGAACACGCCCAGACGGGTCGTCTCCCCAGGGGCGGTGGCGGTCGTTGCCTTCGAGCCGTTGGCCAGGCCCGTCATGAGCGCCTGGATCTGCTTGACGTAGGTCTCGGCTGCTGTCGTGCGCGCAGCGGTGTCCGTGGCGACCGTGATGTCCACTGCTGCGTCGGGCACCTTCGAAATGGTGATGTCGACACCGGGGAGCAGGTCGGTGAAGGTGTTCGTCTTCGAGGTGACCACCTGCTCGGCGTCCGTCCCCGCCCACAGGCGCACCTGTGCGTCACGGCCTTCGGTCACGACGGCCGCAGCGAGGTCAGTGCCGCCGTCGGCCCCAACGGCCAGGGAGTCGCCAGCGAACAGGGTGAACTCGCTTGCCGTGCCGGTCTCCTCGGCGGTGACCTGCAGGCGGTAGAGGTTGTTGCCGTCGGCATCCTTGCCCGCAGCGATCGCCGAGGCCTTCACACCGGCGCCGGCGGCGTTGATGGCGCGGGCGAGGTCCTGAGGCGAGCTCGAGGTGGGGGCGAGCTCGGTGAGCTCCCCCTTGGAGTTGCGGATGGTGAACCCCAGCTGCTCACCGAAGTCCTTCACCGCCGCGGTGACGATCGAGTGAGCGGCAGCGGTCTTGTCCACCTGCACTGACGTCGCCGAGGAGGCGGTTCCCGCTTTTGCGGTCACCTTCACCGCCTCGTTTGAGGAGGAGGTCTGCATCTGGGCGAGAGCGTCGGCGCCGGTGTTCTTCTTCGAGGTCTCGAAGAGGTTCTGAAGGGAGGTGTTCAGCGACTGGAACTGCGTGATGAGCGTTTGCTTCTCGGTCGTCTTCGCGCTCAGCATGTTCCGCGGAATCTTCTGCACGTTCATCAGCGCGTCGATGATCTCGCCGGTCTTCAGACCCGAGGCCAGGCCGTCGAACTGGATACCCATGACACTCCTTGTGCTGGTGACCCGCGGAGGGTCAGATGCTCGCGGGGGCGCGGCGGCAGCCCCTTGCTTTCCCTATCGGCAGGTGCGGGCGGGTGGTTAGTCCGCGCTCGCGTAGCGGGACTTCGCGACACGGGCGAGGTAGTCCCGGCGGGTGGCGGGGGAGAGGGTGGAGGTGGGCTCGGCGTCACTGTCGAGGTGGAACTTCTCCATCGCGTCGCGCAGCAGGCGGATAGCCTCACCGCGCTGCTGGGAGATGGCGCCGTGGGTGACGCCGAGCTCCTCGGCGATGTCCTTCACAGGGCGCTCTTCGATGTAGACGCCCTGAACGATGACCCGCATTCGCTCGGGGAGAGCGTCCAAGGCGCGCTGCAGAACGTCGCGCCGGTCGGACATCACGGCGCTCTCCTCGGGGAGTGCGACGACCGCGTGCACCTGGTAGGCGGCCGAGCCTTCCAAGTCGATGACCTTCGAGGTGGACTGCAACGCGTCCTGCACCTCATCCAGCGCCATCCCGAGCGTGTCGGAGATCTCCTCCGCGGTGACGGTACGGCCGAGGCTCGCTGAGAGCTGTTCCCGCATCTCGGTCACCTTCTTGATGCGCTGGCGGACACCGCGGGTCGCCCAGTCCATCGACCGCATCTCCTCCTTGATCGCGAAGGTGATGAGTTGGCGCGCGTACGCCCCGAACGGGACGCCACGGCTGGGGTCGAAGGTGTCAGCGGCCTTCACGAGCGCGAGCGCTCCGGCGCCGGCCAGGTCCTCCAAAGGGAGGTGGTTGGCGGCCGCGTGCTCCTTGCGCGCGATGTATCCGACGAGAGGGAGGTTGGCTTCGATGAGCTGATTGCGCTCAACAAGGTCAGGCATGTGGGGGAGTGGTGTCTTCCTGTGACCCTCACGCCCGCTGGGGAGGCGCGAGGAAGGTGGGCCTCGGGGTTGCGAGAGGCCTATGCGTGAGGGGCCGCCAGAGAAGAGGCGGGTAACGCATGGGAGGAAGCGCCCGATAGAGGAAGGCGAGCCGCCATCTGCGGCACCAGTCGAGGGGCTGTCAACAACGACCGAGGGGAAGACCATGGGGGCCACAGAGGTATCCATGCAGCTGTGGCGGGAGCGTGAGCTCCTGGAGCTGCTGCTGTTCAAGGTGGACGTGCAGCGCCTGCTGCTCGAAAGCCAGAACGTGCGCTTCGTGCACTTCGCCACCCGTGAGGTCGAATCCGTCCTGGCCCTGGTTCGAAGCGCCGCGCTGTCGCGCGACGTGGAAATCGCGGCGCTCGGTGCCCAGTGGGGTGCCCCAGACGCCTCCACGCTGAACGAACTCATCGCTGCCGCTCCGTCGGAAGCGTGGCGCGAGATCCTCGGCGAGCACCGCTCCGCGCTCATGGCCCTGATGTCCGAACTCGAGCACGCGAAGGGCGTGAACGTGACGTACCTGCGCACCGCCAGCCGTGCCATCGCGGACACCCTCGCGAGCGTCACCGATGATGCCGGCGAGTACTCCACCACCGGCGAGCGGGTCCGCGAGGACCTCGCCCGCATCGTCGACAAGACGATCTGACCCGAAGGACACGATGTCGACTTTCAGTGGGCTCAGTAGCGCCGCCAGCGCACTCCAGGCCGCCCGTCAGGGCATGAACGTGGCGACACAGAACATCGCCAACCAGAAGACCGAGGGCTACACCCGCCAGCGGGTCGAGACGGCAGGCCGCGCCTCCGTGGACGGCAGCCGGTTCACCCTCGGCCCGAAGGTCGGCGGCGGTGTCGATGTGACCGGCATCTCGCGCCTGGGCGACAACGTCTTGGACGCACGGGTGCGCGACACCCTCGCCGCCAGCGGCTTCTGGTCCACGAAAGCAGCCGTCGCCGTCACCGCTGAGAAGACCCTCGCCGAGCCCGGCCCGGACGGACTGTCCACGAAGATGAACCAGTTCTGGTCCCGCCTGAGCGACCTCTCCAACACCCCGGACTCGGCTGCATCCGGTGAGGTTGTCCTCAGCAACGCGAAGCTGCTGACCGCCCAGATCGGTGAGGGCTACCGCGCCGTGTCCGGTCAGTGGGATGACGCCAACCGCTCCACCGGCATCATCGCCACCCAGGTGAACGCGGCCGCCGATGAGGTCGCGGACCTGAACCGCTCCATCCGCGACACCCTCGCCGCCGGCGGATCCGCCAACGAACTCGTCGACGCCCGGAACCTCCTCGCCCAGAAGGTCGCCCGTCTGTCGGGCGCGACCGGCACGGTGGAGAAGGACGGAACAATGACCCTCCGCGTGGACGGTAACGCCCTCGTGTCGGGGACGAACGCCCGGCACCTGAGCGTCACCAACCCCACCTCGCTCGAGCAGGGCACACCGACAACCGTGTCATGGGCTGACGGGGTCCCCATCCAGGCGGTCGGGGGTGAGCTCGGCGGCGCGATCGCTGCGGTCGCACCTGACGGCGTGCTCGCCAAGCTCGCCGGCTCCTACAACGACCTCGCCCGCTCCCTCGCGGACACCGTCAACACTCAGCATCAGGCCGGGGTCACCTCCTCCGGTGCGGTAGGCGGCGAGTTCTTCACCATCGCCCCCGGCGGCCCCGCAGCCGTCAGCCTCAGCGTCGCCGTCACCTCCCTCGCCGACCTCGCCGTCGCGCGCCCGGGATCGGGCGCGAAGGACGGCAGCAACGCCGAGGCCATCGCAGACGCAGGCCGCGGCATCGGTGGGCCCTCCGAACTGTGGGGGAAGGTCATCGCCGACATCGGTGGCATCGTCTCCACCGACCTCGGCCGCGCAGAGCGGGCGGAGATCACCACCGTTGCCGCCGTCAGCGCGCAGGCTTCCCTCTCCTCCGTGGACAACGACGAGGAGACCGTGCAGCTCATGCAGCACCAGACGGCCTACCAGGCCGCCGCTCGCGCGCTCACCGCGGTGGACGAAGCCCTCGACATCCTCATCAACCGCACCGGCCTCGTCGGCCGCTGACTCGGAGCCACCCCATGATCACCCGCGTCACATCGCACTCGATGGCCAACACCGCCCTGCGCAACCTTCAGGGCAACATGCAGGACCTCGCCCGACTGCAGGAGAAGGCGACCAGCCAGCGCACCTTCACCGCCGCATCCCAGGACCCTTCCGCCGCGGCGAAGGCGATGAGCCTGCACGCTGCGCAGGAACGCAACGAGCAGTACACCCGCAACATCAACGACGGTCTCGGGTGGACCTCCACCGCCGACAGTGCGATCAGCAGCTCCGTCACCCTGCTAGGCCGAGTGCGAGACCTCGCCATCCAGGGCTCCAACACAGGAGCCATCGACGATGTCGCCCGCAACGCCATCGCGAAGGAACTCGACTCGCTCCGTGACGAGCTGCTCTCTCAGGCCAACGGCACCTACCTCGGCCGCCCCGTCTTCGCTGGAACCTCCGGGACCGCCGCCTTCGACCGGACCACCTACGCTCACAGCGGCGTCGCCGGAGCCGAGGTCACCCGCAAGGTCGCCGACGGGCAGAGCGTCCGCGTGGACGCCGATGGTGTCGCCGTGTTCGGTGTCGGCGCCGACTCCGTCTTCGCGCTCGTGGACCGGATGGCCTCAGACCTCCGCGCAGGAAACAACATCGGCGGGCACATCGCCGCCATCGACGACCGCCGCCAGTCCATGCTCGGCGCTCAGGGTGCTGTCGGAGCCAGCCAGGCCGCGATCGAACGTTCGAAGCAGGTCGCCCTCAGCGACGGTGTCTCCCTCGAAGAGCAGCGCGCCGCCGTCGAAGACGTCGACACCGCCCACGTCATCGTCCAGCTCCAATCCGCGGAGCTCGTCTACCAGTCCGCCCTCGCCGTAACCGCCCGTGTCCTTCCCCCAACCCTGATGGAGTACCTCCGATGACCGCTCGTCTCACCTTCCTCGCCCCCATCTCCGGCCTCGGCGCTCACACCGCCTTCGACCTGACCCCCGTCGATGGCAGCGAGTCGCTCTTCACCCTGCGCGCCGTCGCAGACCCGGACCTGCGGCTGTTCGTCGTGGACCCCTCCGTCCTGTTCCCCGACTACGCACCGGTCCTGCCCGACGAGACCATCGACGCCCTGAACGCGCAGGACGGTGTCACCCTGCTGTCGGTGGCTCGCTCGACGCCCGAAGGTGTCTGCCTGAACCTGCTGGCCCCCATCGTCGTCAGCGCCACCACGGGGGTCGCCGTCCAGGTCATCCTCGAAGGTCAGGACCTGCCGCTGGACGCAACGCTTGCCTGATCAGGGCTGAAGAACGAGGCGCCCCCGCCGTTTCGCGGGGGCGCTTCTTCATGCCCTCACTTCAGCGCCGAGCCGCGCACATGAGAGGCATGACGACGATCATCTTCGACGAAGCCCAGCACCCCCGCGAAGCCGCAGGCCGGTTCACCGACAAGGCGCACACCGCCCCCGAGGCGGCCCTTCTCGCCCCCACCGGCACGCTCACCGAGGCGATCAACGACGCCTACCCGATCCCGCAGGCCAACAGCCTCGAGAAGGTCTCCGCAACCGTCTCCGCCGTCGCCGCCGACGTGACCACGCCGCGCTCGGTCGCCCTCGCCCTCGGCGTCGATGACCGTCAGGGCGCCTACTACCTCGGCGCCGCGGGCTACCTCGGCCTCGTCGAGCACGACACGGACTTCGAAGGTGCCGCAGCGTGGCGCCTGACCGCTCTGGGAGAGCACATGACCCGCCTGGAAGACCACGAACGCGCCGCGCTCCTCGCAGAGCTCGCCGAGTCCACCCCCGCTGTCGCCGGCTACCGCGAGAACGGTGAAGAGGGAGCCGCCGACGCGATCTCCGAGGTCGCCGAACTCGGAGACGAGACCATCGGCCGGCGCGCCGCCACCGCCGCGTCCTGGGCGAAGACCATCGACGCTCAGTCCTACGTCGCCGACGAGTCCCGCGTCACCGCCGAAGCGCGGGAGAACTTCGCCCTGGCCGCGGCCGCCGCGCGCGACGAGCGTGCCGTGATCGCGGCCCGTGCACCGAAGGTCGCTGAGGTCTGCCAGAACTGCTTCACCGAGATCCCCGCCTCCGGCACCTGCGGCTCGTTCACCTGCGTCTGACACCATGAGGCGCGTGGACCGCGCATGGACGTCGATATGAACATCAACGACGTTCCTGCGCTTGCCCGCGCCCTCATGGACCAGCACCTCCCCGCAGGGCACCGGTGGACGTTCGCGCTCGACAGCGCGAAAAGCCGCCTCGGAGCCTGCCAGTACACCAAACGCAAGATCACCGTCTCGCGTCATTTCGCCGCGCACGCCACGGAAGCGGAGGTGCGTGACACGGTGCTTCACGAGATCGCACACGTGCTCACTCCCAGCGACAAGCACGGTCTGCGCTGGAAGGCGGTCGCTACTCGCCTCGGCGCAACGCCGAAGGCGTGCGGAACGAACCCGTACCTCGCCAGCGAGGAAGTCGTCGCACCCAAGCTCGCCCAGGTGGAGGGCCAGGAGTACGTGCGCGTCGCACACCGTTCCATGCCTGACCGCTACCGCATCCTGCGAGAGAATGCGAAGACCTACACCCTCATCGCTGACGACGGGCTGACCCGTGGAGCCTCGAAAGCGCTCGTCTACCCTGACGGCGGGAAGCGCCCCACCCGCGGCGAGGTGCAAGCCGCAATGCGGCAGGAAGCACTCGAAGAGGTCAAGGGCAAGCCCATCGTCCGGGTCACTGTCCCCGGATACGAGAGCAAGCGGTACGCGCTCACGAAACCGGCGAAGGGCCGAAACCGAGCGCAACTGGTGAACCTGGACACGGGGCGCGGTCTCCGGGTCACGGCGCAGCAGTACCGCCTCGAGACCGGAGCCGAGCGCCTGAGCGGGCTGCTGCCCTCGCGCTGACTCTGCGGGGCGCCCGCGTACATGGGTGTCATGACCACGATCGCCCCTGCATTCCGCGAACACGACGTCCAGCGTGACGTCGCCGGCAAGTTCACCGGCAAGGACCAGTCCGCCCCCGAGCTCACCCTCGACGAGGCAGGTGGGTCCGACTTCGACATGGCCACATTCATGCAGGAGCCGCCGACGGTTGCTGAACCGTTCACGGTCCACCAGCCCGTCATCTACACGGACATCGACGGCACCGACATCTACGCCACCGTCACCGGGTTCAGCTCGGACGGGTGGCCGGAGATCGACGAGCGAGCCGAAGGCACCATCAACGAGCACACCGGCGACACCCGCGTGGTCGACCCCCGCTACCTCCGCGCCGACGAGACCCTCCCCACCGGGGCGACTCGTCTGCAGCGTCAGGGTCTGGCCGCAGTGGACACCCTCGCGGAGAGCATCAGCTCGGCCAGCGACGAGGAGATCGCCGGCATCGACGCCTTCAAAGACTCGCTGCGAGTCCGCGACATGCTCAAGGTAGGTGGACGCTCCGACTGGGACGCTGAGCGCACCCGCATCGCGACCGCCCTTGACCGCGCCGTCGACCATCTCACCAAGAACGACATCCTCTCCGACAACGCCGCCTTCGCGATCGAGTTCGAGGACTCCAAGCCCGCAGGCGGCGAGAAGGTGCAGGCCGCATCCGCACGACTCGGAATCGACGGCCTGGCCCTCGCCTCCGTGGCTGCACGCGCACAGCTCCTCACCGCCTACGACGGGTGGAGCGTCGCCGAGGAAGAGGACGTCGAGCTCGCGAAGGCGAACCTCGAGGCCGGCCGTGACCTCGGCCGCCGGATGGCTGCATCCGCAAACGCGCACGACGCCATCGACGCAGAGGTGGAAGCCGTCGGTCTGGACGAATGTGACCGCGTCTTCGGCGGGCACGTCCGCAAGCTCGCCAAGACGAAGGCCGCCGCCTACGCCAAGGCGGAGGCCGCGATCGACGTCGCGTTCACCGCTCTGGCGGACGGCCCGAACAGGTACTCCTACATCGGCATCCTCAACGCCGACCAGCGCGCCTGGGCCATCGCCAACAGCAGCCAGGACGAGGACGCGACCCTCGTGCGCGTCGCCGGTCAAGCCGCCATTCTCCGCCACTTCCAGCCGGAGACCGGCATCACCGACGCCGAGCTGGACACCGTCACCGCCGTCTACCAGGGCGCGATCAAGGCGTGGGCGAAGGAGCAGAAGTGAGCATGCCCCAGGCCCGCGACGGTCTGGGGCAGTTCGCCTCCACCTCGCACAGCGCACCCACCGTAACGCTTGAGCGCAGCCCCGAAGCGGATGCACTCCACGCCACCCTCGTCGACTTCCTCGAGGGGTCCCTCCCCGGGTTCGGATTCGACGTGGACGACGTGGATCCCGCTGTCACCCAGCTCGTCGGATCCCTCCTCTCCTCCCACGCCGGTTGACCATGGCCGCTCCCAATGCCGAGACCCCGGGCTTCACGGTCACCTTCACCTCACCCATCGCAGTTCAGCACGCCCGCCAGTTCGCGCAGATCGAGCACGAGGACGACAGCGAAGACATGATGGCCCCACGCCGCGCATAGGTCTCCCACGCCAGAGGAGAGCCCATGCTCGGCGTCATCGCCAACCTGCCCCCTGCCGCACGAGAACAGCGCTTGCAGGAGCTCTCTGACGCGCTCGGCGACGCCGTCGAACCCACGTTCACCCTCCACATGGATGCCGCGCTCGACGCGGTCGCAGCCCGTCTCCGCATCGCCCGATCCGAGGTGAAGCGGGGCCTGAATCACGGACTCGCCCGGGGTGCACTGAACCTCGACCACCGCGACCATCTCAGCGCGGTGCCCCGCGCATGCGACGCGCATAGAGGTTGAGTTGCTATGACGAACGGGAGGCTCAGATGAGCGTGTTGAAGGCCGCTGGCGTGAACGGGCAAGTCAGTTTTGATGGGCGGACCGTCCTCATCACCCGGGAGGGGTTTCTGGCGCGTGTCACTCACGGGCGTTCGGAGAAGGCGATTCCGGTAGGGGCAATTGGCGCGCTTCAGTTCACCCCACCGTCGCTGCTGGTGAACGGGTTCATCCAGTTCTCGATCTCGGGCGAGACGTCGAAGAAGTCAATCGGTGGCTCGAAGCATCAAGAAGCAGCGAAGGACGAGAACGCTGTCATCTTCACCAAGAAGAGCTACCTCGACTTCGCGGCGGTACGAGACGCCGTGCGCGAGGCTCAACAGCGCGGCCCCGAGGTGTACACAAGCGTCACCGACCAGCTCGAGAAGCTGGCCAATCTGCGAGACCGTGGGGCGCTAACGCCGGAGGAGTTCGCGAAGAAGAAGTCCGAACTGCTCGGTCGCATCTGACGATGGGTGCTTCGCGCTCACTCATCGCAGGGCCGGACCTATCGAAGGTGCAGCCCGCGAGACGTGCGGCGCATACGGCCCTTCCACGCCTCAATTGCGGACTCGCCCGGGGTGCACTGAACCTCGACCACCGCGACCATCTCAGCGCCACGCCCCGTACATGATGAACATGACCGACCAGACCTTCGACACCGCAGCGCACCCCCGCACAGCCGCCACCGGACGCTTCACCGACGCCCCCAAGACGACCCCCGAGGTTGCCCTCACAGCGCCAATGAGCCTTCAGGACCAGGCGCTCGCCGACGTCGAGGCAGTCACCGGCGGACGGGAGGCGCTCGAGCGCGCGATCGGCGCCGGCCGGTTCGGCTGGATCGAGCTCACCGAAGCACGCAACCACGTCTGGGAGGGCGCCGGCGGACCCGCCGCGGGGCTCATGAAGCTCGAGCCACACCTCATCTCCCAGCACAAGCACCTCGACGCGGACACCGTCGAGCGGATCCTCGAAGTCACTTACTACCGCGCACAGAGCGGTCGCTACACCCGCCCGTCGTTCTACTCCGACATCGAGTACACCGCCGTCGATGCGGACGAGCTCCGTGTCGGCGACTACCTGGCGGAAGCACGCGGCTCCTACGTCACCGCACGGTGGAACGACGGGGAGCCCGTCGGGCCCGAAGCCGAGATCACCGACGACGTCGCACGCCTGTTCGCCGAGGACGCCCTGGCTAGCCTCCCTGACACGACGACCATCGTGGACTTCCCCCGCCTGGCGGAGTTCGCCGTCCAGCCGTACTCCGGTGACGCTGGCACCAGCGACGAGAAGGTCGCCGCGCTCCACGCCGAGCTCTCGACGATCCGGAACGCTCACGACTACCTGTACCCCCGCCAGCATGTCCGCCTGGACATGCTCGCCACCTACGCCCTCCACGCACTTCCCGGTCAGGACTGACCGACCCACCCTGAACCCCGCCGGCATGGCGCCGGCGGGGTTCTCTCACCCCCGAAACGAGGAACCACCATGAGCGAGACCACCATCATCGAGACCGACTCCGCCACCATCACCGTCACCGTCGAGCCCCACGAGGACGCCGATGTCTCCATCGAGACCGAGCAGGCCGCGGAGGCCGCTGCCCCCAAGCCGGTCGCCCTGCCCGCCGTCGAGGAGATGACTCTCTGGCAGAAGCCGTCGTGCTCGCAGTGCATCGGCGCGAAGCTCGGCCTCAAGGCCAAGGGCGTCACCCCCGTGTTCAAGGAGCTGCTCGCCGACGAGAACGCCGACAACCTGCAGCTGTTCAAGAATGCGGGCCTGGCCTCCGCACCCATCCTGCAGTTCCCCGCCGTCACGTTCGGCGACGAGGTGCTGTTCACGGCGACCACCGTCGCCGGCAACCGCGCCGACGTCATCGAGCAGTACGGCGCCGCCCTCAAGGCACTCGCCGCGCGCGAGGCGGAGGCCGTGCCGCTGGCCGCCTGAGACGGAGACCACGAGGGGCGGGTGCAGAAGGGTGCACCCGCCCCTCGTCGCGTTCGCGCATAGGGCTCCCGGGCACAGCGCCCTCATGAACACCACACTCTCGGAGCACCTCGTGAAAGACCCCCGCACCACGCTCGAAGACATCGACGCGATCAACGAGCACGCCCTCTTCGTGGAAGGGCAGACCGTCGTCATCGAAGACGAGCTCGGGCGCCGCCACGACGCGATCGTCACCGGTTCAGCCGACGGCGACGAGCCTGTCGTTACCGTCCTCCTGACCTGCCGCGGCGCCTTCGACACTGTCGAGGTCCCCGAGTCCCGCATCCTCGCGCGCTTCCCCGGGGTGGACTGACCATGACCGACAATCTCACCCGCTGGGCCATTGGCCTCGGAGTCGGGGCTCTCGCGGGTGCGACCATGATGGTCGGGCATCTGATACTCACCAGCGACATCCAGGCCCAGAGCGCTCGCAGTGCGACCTCACGCCTGGCTATCGATCACAGCCAGCTCGACGCGACGATCGAGTTCGACAGCTACGACCGCGAGAAGTACGCCGACTACGCGCAGCTCATCTCCGCCGCGAACCTCGACCAGGAGATCTGGTGCGGCGGGTACGAAAACCGCGCTCACGGCTGCACCATCGACGCCGTCATCCCGAACGCCTTCTTCCTGACCTCGGCCACGACGCAGCTGCTCAGCGGCAACTACACCCTCACCACCGGCAAGTACCGGACCGAGTACCTCGACATCCTCAAGCAGGCGGCGACCATCACCGTCGAAACGGACGCCGGCCCGCAGAACGCCACCTACCAGGGCGGGGGAGAGTTCACTCTCACCCTCGTGGACAAGGCCGCCGCATCGGCAGAAGCCGAGTCATGGCGCACGCAACTCGCACGCGTTCCGAACGGTGCCGTCTGGCTCGCCGCCGGCGGGGTCGCCACGGTGGTCGCCGTCCTGTTCGCAGGGCTGTTCCGGCCACGCGAGGAAGAGGTCGAACTCGTCGAACCTGCCGAGTTCTTCGCCTCGCTCTAGTCCGGCAGAACGCCGCCAGCGCGGCGTACACGCTCGGTGAGAGCGTCGTAGTGCTCGGTGGTCAGGTGAGGACGCGCGAGGATGGACAAGGCCGCGTGCTGGGCCGCGAGCGGTGCGCGCTCACTCGCGCGCATCGCGTAGACGTACCGCTCCATCGGCAGCTGCCCCGACACGTACAGCGTCGCCAGGGCGTCCAGTGCCTCCCGCTCGCCACGGCCGGTGGGCGCGTCCAGGTCATCCTTCCGGTACCTGCTGAGCCCACGCACGGAGATGAGGAGCCTGGCGACGTTCGCCTCAGCGGCGATGTTCACCTCGCGCGCCGCGGCATCCTCCGGCAGATGCTCCACCTCATCAGCGGTGGCCATCACCCGGCTGCCGTCGGGCGCGCGCAGGGTCAGTGACCCGGCCCCGACCTCGATGATGCGGTGACTCGGGATCCCGTTGTACGAGACCAGCGACCCGAGCACACTGTCGGTGGCCGGGGGAGCGAGGGTGACCTCGGGAGCGTGGTTCGTGCTCTCCGCGAACCGGCCCACCCGGTCGCGGGCCTGAGTGTCGATGGTCATGCTTCCGGGGTCGCCTGGTACTTCGCGTACGCCGCTTCCTTGAGCTCGCGCGCCATCCGGAGGATGTCGTACTGCTCGCGGGTCGGTCGCCATGCGGCGTCCACCGCGCGCTCGGCCTTGTCGAACTTCGCGCTGGCGACCTGGTACTCCTCGAAGGCGAGGTCACGCTCGGTGCGGGTGTCCGGAGCCTCGTACGCGTCGAAAGTCCCCTTCGAGACCTTCACGAGCTGGTTCGTGTTCGCGTCGACGAGGTAGAAGCTCCGAGCACCTGAGGTGGGGTCGACACGGACCTCCTTGCCCGTGATGATGCCCTGTTCGATCTGCTGGCGAAGCGTCAGCACGCGGCTGTCGTCCAGTCGCCACAGCTTGTCGAGGTCGGCCTGCACCTTCTTTGCCGCGGCCGCGGTCAGACCCTCGGTGGAGGGGACGGCGGTGACGCCGGGGATGACGGGGACGACCTCCGGTTCCGGGCGCGGCTCCGGGGTGACACCCTCGGGGATGCGGTATCGGGAGCCTGCGCCTGCTTCGAGCTCGGCTTCTGCCTTCGCGACATCCGACTGAGCCTTCGTGAGGACGAACTTGTCCTCGTCGCCCGTCGACTCGCGACGTGCGGTCACCTCGACGAGGTCGGGGCTTGTGCTGACGATCCGGTGGGAGACCACGACATACTCGTCGGCGTTGTCGTCGCGCCAGGTCTGCTCGTCCTTCGTGCGGCTCTCACCCGCCTCGAGCTTCCGACCGTTCACGCGCTCCCACTGGGCGGGGTAGCGGTCGCGAAGAGCCTGGTCGAGGTACGTCAGACGCTCCCCGCGGGGAGTGCCTGCGTCCTGCGGACGATTGAACAGCGCGTCGTGGTGGTAGAAATCGACGATGGCGCGGTCGTCGTCCTCGTCGTACCAGCCAGAGGCGTTCCGGTACGCGGGCGGGATGGCAGCGTTGCGCTCCTTGGAGAGCTTGTAGCCGCCGTGCCCGGCGGTGGGGACGAACACGATGCCGTCGGCTTCGCGAGAAGCGTGCTGCGCCGGACCCCACGGGGTGCGGGCGCCGTACGGGACGTCCACGGTGCCCCACTTGGACACCAGCCACTCGTCGCCGGTACGGCGCGGTTCGCTCCGGCCGAGGTCCTCGGGCCACTGGGTTCCGGTGAGGGCGAGCTCAGGGGCGGAGTGCTCGTGCTCACCGAACTCCCCATCCGTGTGGCGGGCACTCTCGCGGCGAGCTTCGGCGGCAGCATTGATCTTGGTCATGGTGTTCATGTGCGCGGCGCGCCCCGTACATGGGATGCATGACGACACCCCGAGGCGAGGACGCCACCGCCCGACGTGAAGAGGCACGCGAGAAGACCACCGGCCGCTTCGGCGACCAGACCCACTCCGACCCCGAAATGACACTCCAAGCCGCCCCAGAGGAGCCGTACAACCCGGTCTACTCGATGCCGAAGTCGATGCTCCCTGAGGCCATCAAGCGCATCGTGCGTGCGAACCGGCGGCTCGAGCGCGCGGGTGTCGAAGACCGGTTCACCTACGAGACCGAGGACTACATCCACCGGGAAGAGGGTGACCCCGTCGGTGTCGCCGCTGTCCGCCTCACCCTGAACGCTCCGACCCTGAAAGTGCAGGGGTGGAAGTTCGCGGCCGCGCACGAAATGACCGCTGACGGGCACATCCTGAACTTCGGCCCCGCGAAGATCGACGAGATGCGCTGCGACCACTGCGGCCACACCCGCCGGCGCGGGAAGGTGTTCACCGTCGTCAACGAGGACGGTGAGGAGAAGGTGGTCGGCAGCAACTGCCTGGTCGCCTTCCTCGGCATCCGCCCCGAAGGGCTCTGGTCGATGACGTTCGACCTCGACGATGACCGGGAAGAGGCCGAGGAGCGGGACCGCTTCGCACAGGCGACCGGGGACATCGTCATCCCCGCCCGTGAGCTCGTCGGCGCCGCGCTCGCCGCCAGCCGGGACGGGGAAGAGTTCGTCCCGAAGTCGAAGGCCACCACGGAAGAACCGTCCACCGCGCAGAAGGTGCTGGTCGAACTTCGCCGCTACCTCGCCCTCGGTGAGGAACCGGAGCGTCGGGAGATGGCAGGGAAGATCCTCGCCTGGGTCAACGAACAGCCCGAGGGTGACAGTCCCTACATCGACAACCTTCGCACCGTCCTCGCCGGCCAGGATCGCCAGGTCGGCACCCGTCACTTCGGCATCGGCGTCTCCGCCGTCTCCGCGTACCGCAATGCTCTCCGCTGGAAAGCAGAGCAGGACGCCGCCAAGAGCGAAGCGGATGAGCTCTACAACCCGGGACACATCGGGGCCGTGAAGGAACGGTTCCGCGGCCGGCCGATGACCGTCACCGTCTGCGAGGTCAGCCACACCGGGGAGCACGGTCCGAGCACCCGCGTAGTGTTCCGCGACGACGAGACCGGCAACCAGGTCATCTGGTGGGCATCCGGCGATCGCAGCAACCTCACCGACAGCCAGGTAGGGCAGAAGGTCACCGTCACCGCCACCGTCAAGGAGCACGACCAGTTCAACGGCACGGACCAGACCGCCGTCAGTCGAGCAGTCCTCACCGTCGTTGAGGACGGGATCTAAGACGATGACCGTGCGCGTTGTCAACATGGTCACGATCCATAGGGACACCGCGCATGTAGGTGGAGCAGACGGAACCCGAACCGCTATGCAAGCCCCCACCGCCCAACAGGGCGGGTCCACCCCGAAGGCCCCCAAGCCTGCATAGCCGAGCCCCGGCGCCCACCTGAAAGAACAGCTGTTGTGAACACCTTGCACCCCCATGCACCCGCCCCCGCCTGGATCCACCCCGTCGAGGTCCTGCGCCAGTACCGCGACACCCACGGCCGTCTGCCGCGGATGACCGGGCAGGACACCACGGAAGAGCGCACCGCGGGGAACATCCTCCACGGGTTCCGGCGCCTGGCGACCGCGGGCCTTCGCGGCAAGACGATGGACGCCGAGCTCCGCTCGCACCTGGACGAGCAGGTCCCCGGATGGCTGGACGACGGCAAGCGCGAGCGCCCCATGACCGGATCGCGCGAGTTCAAGGACCGGGCAGCCAAGCTCGGCCGCTTCAGCGCGAAGCACAAGCGCTGGCCGTCAGCTCGCTCCCTCGACCTCGACGAGCGTTCGCTGGCACGCTTCCTCGACAACTGCCGTCAGGCCTCGCAGGGCAAGGGCACCCTGGTGTGGAGCGAGCAGCGCAACAACCGCATGAACAGCAGCGCCCCCTCCTGGAACGAGGCCGCATCGCAACGCCGCGCACTCGCAGCGGTCACCCCCGCGAAGGCCGACGCCCTCACCATCAACGACTGAACGCACGACGAAGCCCCCGCAGACCAGGTCTGCGGGGGCTTCGTCGTTCTCAGGCCGCGACGGGGGCACCCCGGCGGGCGCGAAGCCAGCCGAGTGCGGTGTCCTCGTCGGAGAGCTTCACCCCGAACGCGGACAGCGGTTTCATGTACGTCTGCCGGGTCGCCTCGGCGTAGCCGGGAAACTGCGACCGCTTGTACTTCAGGAGGCGGGGGTCCAGGACCGCGGCCATCCCACGGTCCGCGGCTGCGCGGATGAGCCGGCCGACGGCCTGCGCCTCGAGGAGTGCGGCATCACCGGCGTAGACGAAACGCTCCGCGTTGAACTTGTCGACGCCGCGGGAGATCATGTCCTCCGCGCGGGCGTCGTCCTGCGCGTTGCTGGGGGAACGGGGGATGCGGTCGAGGATGACCAAGCTGTTCGTGTTCCCCGGCGCGTCCAGTCCCGTCATCAGCGAGCGCGTTCCGACCAGGACGGAGGACGGGTCCGCCTTCCAGTCGTCCACCGTGCTGGTGGCGGTGGGCCCATCCCACTGGGAGAAGATGTGCAGGCCCGGGAACTGACGACGCAGCTGCTCGACGTAGAACTTGCCCGAGCGTGCGGACGCGGCCAGCAGGAGCGCTGAGCCACCGTTGGCTTCGATGAGCCGGCGCGCCATCTCCGCCGCCCACTTCTGGTGCTGAGCGGTGTCGAACTTCCGCCGCCCGCTGTAACCGGGGGTGGTGAGAGCCATCATGTGGGGCACGCCGTTCGGGATGAACAGGCACGACCCGGCGTACGCGTCCTCGAACGGTGAGGCGTACTCGACGACCGCGGTCCGCAGGCCTGCCTGGTGGACGAACCCTTCGGGGAGGGTCGCGGAGACAGCGACGACACCGAGGTTGATGACGTCATCGGCGTCCGGCGCCGTCTCGTCATCGGCGCCAGCGCCCTCATCGGTGAGGCGATCGATGGTGTAGAGGTTGTTCAGGAGCTTCTGCGCGACGTTGACGGGACTCGCGTTCGCAGCCGCCCACGACCGGCGCGACGCGCCCGCGGGAGCCTCGGGCACTTCCACCCACCGTGCGTCACCGGCACGGAACTTCGAGCACGAGGCGATGGCCTCGAGCAGTTCATCGCAGCGCTGCACGGTCCGCTTTCCATCGAGCATGGTGCGCACGTTCGTGGACTCGGCGGCGGGCTTGAGGAGCTTCTGGGCGTCCTTCACCCACGAGGTGAGCATGACTCCGACGACGCCGAGCGGGTCGTCGTCCTTCTCGACCTTCTTCTGCGTCGGGCCCCCGAGGAACTGGCGGAGTTCACGGTCCAGCGCATCGGCGAGGTGCTCACCGGCGGTCTTCCACCGGCCGGCGTTGGCGGCGAGCTTGTCCACCTTGTAGATGAGGCTCATGAGGACGCCGCCGGAGATCACCGACGCGCCCTGCTTTCGGACCTCCGCCGGGAGGGCGTGCGCCTCGTCGATGAGCAGGTGGTCGAAGTGGCCGTAGGTGCGGTTGCCGAGGACGATGTTGATGCCCTTGGCGGCCTGGATGGCCAGGAGCGTGTGGTTCACGATGACGATGTCCGCGGCCGACGCGCGCTCCTTCGCGAGAATCGCCTTCGGCACGTAGTAGTGGTCCTTCTCACCAGCCGCTTCGGCGGACGAGGCGGAGACAAGACGCCACTCGGCCTCGCTCACCTTGATGGGGCAGGAGTGACGGTCGCCGACGAGGTTCTCGTCGTCGTACTGGATGAAGCACCACATGACGAGCTTGCGGAGAGCCTCGAAGTCCGCACCGTCCAGTGCGGCCATGATCTCCGGGGTCGGCTTCGCGCGGAACAAGGCTTCCTGCCAGTCCTTGGTCTTCCGGATGCCGTCGTCGAGCCCGGTGATGAGCGCGGCGGTGGAGGTGAGCTTGCGGGGGTCGATGTAGTTCGAGGTCCCCTTGACGACGGCGAAGGTCACTTCCTCGCCCGTCAGCTGCAGGGTCGCCTCGGCCAGGCGGGGGAAGTCCTTCTCGAAGATCTGCTTCTGCAGGGTCAGGGATTCCGTGCTGATCATCACTCGCTCACCCCAGAGGGCAGCGCGCTCGAACGCCGGAGCGCCCAGGGAGTAGCTCTTGCCGGACCCGGTGGGGGCGACTGCGGCAGCGTGACCGCGCACGTTCATCGCGTTGGAGGCGAGAGCGGTGAGGGCGACCTGACCGGGGCGCGGCTCGGCGCGTTCACCGACGGTGAGGCGAACGGTGGTCTGGAGGATGTCGAGCGCAGTGACAGGCATGCCCTGTCCATGCGCGGTCTGGGCCGGCGCGTGTGACATCAGCGGGTGACCGCGGTGATGGCGGCGGTGGCGGCCACGGATGCGGTGAACGAGGCGTAGGACAGCCACACGATGGTCGTGGCGACCGCGGCGGTGGTGTCGAACCTGTCACGGGGCAGGGAGCGGTCACGTCGAACCCGGCGGCGCAGACTGGCGCTTCGCAACCGTGCGTACTGTTCGGAGTTCAGGCGCTCTGCGCCGCGTGCGGGGGAGCCCTCCGGGTCGAGGTCGATCAGGCGGTGCTCGTCGTACTCGCTGCGAGCGAGCGCGCGGGCGGTAGCGGGACGGAAGACTGCCCACGCGAGCGCGAGCGCAATGAAGGCGAGCGGGACGAACAGGTCCAGCATGCCGAAGACGAACAGGATGGTGCCCGCTACCAGGAGGAAGCCTTGGGCGAGGACGCCGACGAGGCGCAGGAGCAGCAGGCGCGCAGTGGAAGAGGTCATGCTCTTCTATGCGCGGGACGCCTCAGGCCGCCGGCGTGTAGTCCTCGACGAGGTGGGCGATGTCTGCTGCGTGAAGGTTCTGCCGAGTGCCGTTGCCGTGCAGGGCCGTGGCTACGATCGCGGGGCCGTTCGCGCCCTTCCACGCCTCGGAGAACGCGGTCAGCGCCCGACGGCCCCGGCCGGTGAGGTCGGTTCCTTCGGCGACGGCGCGCAGGTCGTCGGTGGTGAGGGCGAAGTCGAATGCACGGGCGATGACGTCGTCGTCATAGTCGTAGAGGAACTCCTCCGCACGGAGGGCTGCCAGCGCCTTCGCGGTGGCGAGGGTCAGGCGCTTAGAGAACAACTCGTAGCAGGGGGCGCAGTAGTGGACGTGTCCATCGATCGCGGGGGTGGGGTCGACGAACCGGCTCTCGGGGATGCCAGTGACAGCAGGCTCCTCCGGGTGGTGGATACACACGACGGGCCAGGAGTCCACACCTTCCTCCAGCAACTTGCCGGTCCTGCGGTCGCGCTCCGCGCGCGGGGCGGTGGGTGAGGTGGCTTCCCGCGCCCAGGGCGATGCGATCTGGAAGCGGGTGACGGCGATGGTGTCCACTTCGTCGTACGCGAAGTAGACGTACTCGACCCACCCCTCCTGCTCGCTCTCGTAGCCTGGGACAGGTCGGGTGCCGCGCCAGAGGTGCTCGACCTCCAGGCCGAAGGTGGGGCCTTCCTCGTAGCCTGCTGTGGCGAGCTCGTCGGCGACGACGTCGGCGAGGAACACCTCGGCATCCTCGAAATCGAGGTGGCCGTGAGCGTCGATGGAGACGAGGGACACCGGGTGGCCTTCCTCGTCCATCTCGTGGGTGGTGCTGTACGCCGGCATCGTCGTGGTCATGACGGCCCTATGCGCGAGCGGTCAGTTCTGGCTGGGGAGCTGCGTCAGGAGAGGCTCGAGGGCGTCGAGCTCGGCGGTGATGTCCTCGGCGATCCGCTTCGCCTCGGCGCTCGCTTCGACATGCTTCTTTGCGGCAGCCTCGTATGTCTTGGTGAGCTCGGGGACAACCTCGATGGTGATGGTCTTGGGCACCTCGGGCAGCTCGAGGACGGGACGCTCGGTCACGGAGACGTCGTCGCCCTTGATGTCGAGGTCCGCGGCCGTGGCGAGGTCGGGGAGCGCTTCGGCGATGCTCGCAGCGAGCTTCTTGTCGGACGTCTTCGAGGCGAAGTCGCGCAGATCCCAATAGACGTTCACTGCGTTCACCCGCGCGTCGGTCTCGGCCTGCCGGTCGGTGAGGTAGTCCTCGTGCGCGGCGCTGAGAGCCTTCTCGGCGACAGCAAGCTTCTCGCCGGCCTGCTCGCGCGCGGTGTCAGCAACGATCCCCGGGGCGCTCAGCGAGCCGCCGACGACGATGGCTCCGATGCCGGCAGCCAGGGCAATCCACGCGCGCTTCGTGAAGCGCTTCTGACGCTGAGGGACAGCGGCGGTGGCGTCGTTCGTGGTCATGGGGCTCCCTCGCATGGCGGGCGAATCTGGGTGGGCCTCAGGTCGGACCCGATGCGCCTATGCGCGACAGGATGAGGGCGGCGCGCGTCAAGGGGGCGGTGTCATAGGTGGCTGCTACGAGGTTTCCGCTACGGTTACTGTCGGAGCACTGGGGACCGAAGCAAACGCGCGACCCCTGTCTGGCTGATGTGGGGATCAGCGAGCGCAGGGTATACCGGAACGCATAGCGGACTCACACTCGAACCCGCGGAGGACATTTTGGTAGCAGTAGTTGCGCACGACGCCATCCGCCTGCCGGCGCACCCGGACGGCGGAGCCTGGATCTGTGGTTGGCTCAAACCCGACGGCGACGTCATCTTCGCCGACTCGCTCAGCGACGTTGTCGGTGTCCTCATCGACGGGTACGACGACCTGGATGACGAGCACCCCGACGACCTGCACCTGCAGGCCCGCATCGACGTTCTCGCACCTCTGGCGGCACAGGCGCAGACGCTCATCCTGGCCGACCTCGCTACTGCAGGGGTGCGACTCTCGGAGGACGAGCTGACCGCAGCGATGCGGAACAAGGAGCTCTACGCGGGAATCTCACGCTGGAACCCCAGCGAGCCTCTCGTACTGATGACCACTGCCTACCAGCCGTACACGGACCAGGAGAAGCCTGAGGGCGCAGTGCTGTGGCTCGACCCGACGAACGAGGCGGCCTTCCTCGGCTCCCTGCAGAAGCTCGGTCAAGGGCACATGTGGGTTCAGTCCTTCTGAGACGTACGACAGTGGGGCCTCGCTTCGGCGGGGCCCTTCGTCGTTTCCGACGCACCCTCCAGGTTGGCCTTGGGCATGTCCAAAGTGAGGTTGGATGGATCCTTTGGGGCTCGCGCCGCCAGGTGTCGTAAGGCTCGCCCCAGCACTCCCCACCTCCCCAGACGGCACCTGCGCTTCACAACACATGTCCACACACGACAAGCCGCTCTACACCGCCCTGACTGCCATCGACGCGCAGATGAACGTCGACATCGTCGGGCAGCGGATGAGCGGCCGATCCACCCTCGCCAAGCGGGTCGCCAGCCATTTCGAGTCCATCGGATGGGTGGTGATGGAGGTCCCCGGACGCCCGATGCTCCGCAACGCCCCACTGGCAGCGGCAGGCCTCGCCGGCCTCGGAGAGACGTCCGCCTTCCGCGTTGCGGAAGAGGTCACCAAGCGCGCCAAGGGCCAGTCGGCCATCATCGTCGTGGACGACTGGGACTACCTCGACCACGAGACATGGGCAGCTCTCGCGCACGTGCATCAGCAGATCGAGGTGCCGCTGCTGACCACCCGAGGGATCGACCGCCGTGCCGCCGGGCCATTCGCGATTCCCGGGCTCCGGATGGCCCGCCCCGTCGACGTCCCCGAGCTCGACGTCCCGGCCCTGCGCGAGCTCATCAAGAGCGTCTTCGCCATCACCCTGGACCCCGCCGCCCTGGTGCACCTCGCCGCTTTGAGTGGCGGGGCGGTGGGCGTTGCCAGCGCCCTCGTCTCCGCCGCCCTCGAAGAGGACCTGCTGGACGTGAGGGGCGATAAGGCCAGCTTGACCGGAGATCTACTGTGGACAAGGTCTGCGTTCACGGCCGTCGAGGCGATCCTCGTGCCTCTCTCAGATTCGGAGCGTCACGCACTCGAAGTCCTCTCCGCCCTCGGGCCGACGAAGGTGACCGACGCGGCAAAGCACGTCCCCCGCGAAGACCTCACCCGGCTCGCAGACCTCGACCTCATCCGTGTCGAACCGGGCTCCTCATCCGTCAGCATCAGGAGCGCCCTGGTGGACGAGTACTTCCGTCATCAGCAGGACACTCTCCGCTTCGCTCTCATGGAGGGCCTCGGAGGCGCACCGCGACCAGCCCCCGGGCCCTCTACGACCTCCGGCGCGGCGACGCTCAGCTCGGCCTACCTCCACTCCGCACGCGCCCTCGACATGGCTCAGCAGGAGTACCAGGAGAGCCCGACGATCGGCACAGCCGCCGACCTCATCGAGACGATGGGGATGACCCTCACCCGCCGCGGCCAGCTCGCAGACCTCTTCGCCGAGTCCTCCGAGCTCGAAGGCTCCGATGAAGACGTCATCCGGTGGGACCAGCTCTACCTCTTCCACGGGCTGTTCGAGTCCGGCGACCCCGAACCCGCACTCGAGCGACTTCACGAGCACAGCATGCGGATCCCCAGCGCCGAAGCGCTCTACGTCGCCGCCGAGACGCTCGTCGGCATCGTCACAGGGAAGACCGCCGACATCGACAAGCTCCCGACGCGACTCGAAGGCGCCATGGAGAACACCGCGGACGTGGTCAACCACGTTCGCTTCTACGGCCTCCTCAGCGCCGGCCGGTTCGCCGAGGCTCGCAGCATGGTCGGCGCGTTCGGAGAAGACGCCCTCGCCTCCATCGACCACTTCGTGATGGTGAGCCTCCTCGAGTGCGCAGAGGGCGATTTCGAGGGCGTCGCCAACCGTGCCTCAACGCGCTTCTTCGCGGCCAGGGACGAGAAACGCTGGGGTGACCTCGCTCCGCTGGCATACCTGTGCGGCTTCGCCAGCTTCATCCTCCGCGGCCACAACGGCGCCCACCAGGTGCTCACCGAGTTCCACCACCTCGGAGCGCCCTGCCACGAGCCGTTCATCTGGCAGGGCGTCGCTAACGGGTGGTCGAGCGTCCACCTGGGCGCAGGCCACAGCATCCCCGCCGAGTTCCAGATCCCCCAGGCGGGCTTGCCCTACGAGTCCCCGCTGCCGGGGATGCACCCCGACTGGCAGCGTGCACTCGACCTAGCGGCAGCGGGGCGGAAGGCAGAGGGCAGCAAGGTCGCTGCGGCGCTCGCCGAGTCCCACTGGGAGAAGGGGTTCCGGTTCTCGTCGCTGTGCGCGTACATGCTGGCTGGCACCTTGCACCCCAACGCGTCCCTCCTCGATGCGCTTCACGAACGCGTCATCCCGTACGGCACCCCGACGATCTCGTGGATCGGGGAGATGGTCGCCCATGTCAGTGCCGGCGACCTCGACGCCGCCGAGACATTCCTCGGCGGCCTGGTGCCCCACGGCAAGCAGGTGGGCGTCGCGTACGCGTGGGAGTGGATGTCGCGCCAGTGGGAGGCTGTGGGGGACACCGCTCGCGCGGAAGGTGCCCTCAAGCGAGGGGAGAACGCGGCGGAGGCGCGGGCGGACATCACTCGGCTCTCCGGCGGCATCCCGAAGTGGACGCCACGCGAGTCTGAGCTCATCCGCTACCTGATCGCCGGGTACACCTACCCGGCCATCGCCCGGCGCCTCAGCCTCTCGCAGCGAACTGTGGAGGGCATCGGGCGCCGGGCGATGAAGAGGGCGGGCGTATCTACGCGCGCCGACCTCTTGCGTGTTGCGGGTGTGGGCTGATCGTCAGGCGATCGCGAGTTCCCGAAGGGGGATGGGCCGTGTTTCCGCGAGCTGACGTGCACGGAGGAGTGCATCGAGCTCCGCAATCGCGTGCGCCTGGCGAACGCGCGCGGCGGCGGCCGTGACGGCCGCTACGGTAGAGGTACGGCCTGTCGCGTTCACTGCGGCCATACGCTGCGAGGCGAAGGCACGGGTGGCCATCACTTTGGCGGTCTCGCGGGCGTAGAGCCGGATCTGGTCCGAGCGGATCTGCTTCTCGCGAACCGCATGGATGACCTGGTGCATCACGTCAACGACGAGCTCCTCGAGGCCGGGGAAATCCGCGCCGACTGCACGCCGGATGACTGCCCGGGCAAGAGAAGATGTGTCGCTCATAGGAACCATTAGACACTTCTAATCTGCCCCTGATCGACCAAAACGGTGGAATAGCGTAGGTCGGCCACCCAAATCGCGTAGGTTTCCCCCGCCTTTTGCGTAGATGGAGCCATCCGTATGCGTAGGCATGGGACTACCTACGCTGAACAGAGAAGAAATCTCTCTAACCTGGCTAGTAATACAGGCGCAACCTCTTCACATTATGTGTCTTAGTTGCTATGTAACTCCTGGCAGTCTGCGTAGTCCATCGCCTGCATGGTGGTCATTTCGTCACCGGCCGCCAACGCATGCAGGTAGGCGAGAACGCGCTGGCGTGGGGTCGGCTGCGGGTACCGAGGGTGCTTCCCGTCGTTCACGGGGTAAATCGCGTACGTCGATGCCCACTCGGACTCGAACCAGTCCCAGACGCCGTTGGCGAGGTGTTCGGCAGCTGTCAGCTCCGGACGGCGCTCACGGACGATCGCCGGGATGATGCTCACATCCAGGTGAGCGCCCTGCTTCTCGGCGTAGGCGTAGAGGTGGCCGAAGAAACAGTTGCGGGAGTCGTCCTCAGAGCGGACCACGTCCACCTGCCAAGCGTCCTCGGGGGTGCCCTCAACCATCTCGATGAGGTCGGAGAGGGTGATGGTGACCCCGTGTCGCTCGAAGACGCTCACGATGCCGCCTCGAGCTCCGTCAGGTGCGCACGGTAGCGCTCAATGGAGCGCTCGGATGCCGCGATGGTGCGACGTGCCTCCTCGATGCGTGCTTCCTCGTCGGCGAGCATCTGACGGTAGTGGTCGGCCTCGGTGAGTTCGGGCTGGTCGGCGCGGACGAAGTAGGAGGTGTAGCTGCCGTGCTGCCGGGTGATGACGGTGACCTTCTCGTCGCCGTACACGTGCACCTGGTGGCTCGGGATCTCGCGGTGCTCGGAGGGGACGAAGACGACCTTGGCCGCTCCGGCTTCCTCATCGGTCAGCTGCGACTCGCGGTCCATCCAGTAGGTGTCCACCAGGAAGTGGCACCCGTACTGCTCGATGATGACGGCCCGGCCGTCACGGCACCAGTCACGCGCGGCGCTGTATTCGAAGATCGTGCCGACCTCGTAGTCGAAGATATCGAAGGCGGTGTAGCTGACCATGGCGGGCTCCTCAAATCGTGGTGTGCCCTCCCCATGCGCGGTGCGAGCGCTGACGTGCGACGTTCAGGCGGCGTCCGGCTCGATCGCGCGGTGGAGGCGGCCGCGGAGCGCGCGGGCTTGCCGCCGGATCTGGACCCCACCGTCGTGATGACCGCGCCACAGGGCGGCGAACGGGTTCTTCACGAGCCTGTCCATGCATGCCCAGGCGGCACGCTGCAGCGAGGGGACGTCGGCGCCGGCGAGATACCTCGCCACGGCCGTGGCCGCGGGCGGCGCGTTGTGGGGGAAGGCGAGCTCGGAGATGACGGTGGCCAGGACGTACTGCTCCTGGCTGAGCTCCAAGTCGTTCGGCTCGTTCGCGTCGAGGAGAGCGAGTGCCTCCGATTCGGAGGGGCCGAACGCGGAGATCTCGCCAAGGTAGTTGAGGCCGACCGGGTTGTCGAAGGGGCCGGGGCCGGTCACGCGGTCACCTCCGCGAGCTGCTGCTCGGCGCGCGCGAGCCGGTCGCGAACCTCGGCGTACGGTCCGCGGTCGGGGAGGGTGTCGACGCCGCGCGGGAGGATCGCCCAGTCCCACGGCTTGTCGGAGTTCCATGAGGTCTCGGAGAACTCGAACTCCCAGTACCCGCCCTTCTCCCACTTGGAGGCGAACATGTACGCGAGTGTGCGGTTGAGCGTGTCGATGACGGACTCGCATCCGCTGAATCCACCTGTGACGAAGGCGACACGCACGTACGGCGTCCGGAAGCGTTCGACGTGCTCGATCTGGCAGCCGGCACCACCGTTCCATAGTGACCGTGCGTACTCGATGAGCTCCCGGGGCGTCCCGTGGAAGGTCAGCAGCCGGTCAAGCTCCGCGTCGGTCGGGAGCCCGTAGGAGGCGGGGTCGTCCTGGGCGGGGTGGCGGGGGCGCTCGGGGTTCAGGTCGCCGCGGAGGATGTCGGTGTAGAGCGTCGCCCATTCGCGATGGTCCGTCGCCATTCCGACGGTCGTCTCGAGCGCCTTGGCGCTTTCGAGTTCGGTGTAGAGGTCGCGCTGGATGATCGCTCGGGCGTTCCGAGACAGGTCGACCCAGGCCGCCCGGACAGCGTCCGCGGTCATGCTGGTGATGTAGGTCGAACGGCCGAGCGCGTAGCGGACGGCGGAGACGAGCATCTGCTCGTCGATGGTGACGGGGTAGCCCACGTCATCTCCAATCAGGCGGTGTGAAGGGTGGCTTCGTGCGTTGCGAGGATGTCGGCGACCTGTGCGGTCACCTCTGTCCAGGGGCGAGGCGGTTGCGCCTGCGACGGGTAGACGACGAGAGAAACGTCGACACGTTCGGCGGTGCCGGGACAGACGATGAGGGAAGCGCGCGCGACGCCGAGTCGTTCAGCGTGCTTCGCATTGCTCCACCAGAAGAACCGGACCTCGACGTCACCTTTGCGGAACGCGTCGAATCCCGGGTCGTCGAAGGGTGTGTACCCCTGGTCTCGCATGAACGCGGTCAACGCGGCGGTCTTCTTCATCGTCATGCCTCCTGGGCGCCCTATGCGCTGGCGAGGTGCTCCATGCCGCGGCGGAGCGCCTTGTCCTCGGCGCTGCCCGCCACCCAGGCGTTCAAGAGGTCGTGCGGGTGGTCGAGGATCCACCGCGCCCGCTCGGGGTGCTCGGCCGCGACCAGCAGCGTCCTCGCGGAGTGGAGCGCGGCGGTGCGGACGGGTGCGGGGTTGTCGCTGGCAGCGGCCACACCGAGGTGGATGTCGACGGTCTGGGCGAGGATGCGGAGGGCGTCCACCGTGCGCTGCGCTGTCATAGCGGCGTACGTGTTCTCACCGAGCTCCTCGGGAGTCATCTTCTCGATGCAACGCGGGCACTTAGGCGGACGTGCCTTCGAGCCCCACACCTCCGGGTAGGTTCCGGATGCGCCGCAGGCGGTATCGAGCCCGCCGATACGGATGAGATGACGGTGACGGTACATCGTTGCGTCGTCGGCGGCGTAGCAGGTGCCCCAGAAGTACCCGGCGGGTGCGTCGGGGGTCAGCGGCGCCGTCACGCCGGCACCGCCTCGGCTAAGGACAGCTGGAGGTTCACGCCGGTGACGATCGCGATGCGGTTCGCCTCGGCGAGGGTGAGGTCCTTGTCGCCGTCGAGCTTCATGCGCAGGTCGTTCACCGGGATGTCCACCATCTCGGCGACGTACTCGTAGCCGAGGTCGTCGGCGGCGCGGTCTAGGGCGGCGAGGAACTCACCGATGGCAGAACGGTTGGCGGCGGCGGTGTCGAGCATGCTCATGGAGGGGTCCCTTCGTCAGACGCCGACGGACGGCGCGATCTCTCCATGCGCGGTGGTGACCGGGACGCGGGTCTCGATGATGGTGCGCGCGATGACGTACGCGTGCATCCACGGCTGGATCTGCGCCTGAGCTTCCTCGGCGGTGTCGAACGTGCCGGCCGGTGCCCACCCCTCGGGGTGGTCGGTCGCGATCGCGAAGGTGCGGGTCGCCTCGAGATAGTCCTGCTCCCAGACGAACTGGGTGATGTCGGCGGCGACGTGCAGGGGGACGTCCTCGTGGGAGATGCGGTCCAGGATGTAGCCGAGCGCGGCGTCCGGGCGGCGATAGCGGCCGAGGATGCGCTCGAGTTCACGGCGGTCCTCGATCGTGCCCTGCGAGGTCGCCATCCACATGGAGACCTCCTCGTGGAGGGGGCTGGTGCTGTTCATGTTCGTGTCCTTCTTGGTCAGCACTCGGTGGTGCAGTCGTAGTTCTGGGCGTCGGACTGGGCGGAGGTGTTCCCGCACACCGGGCAGCGCAGGCCGCCGGTGAACTCGGCCGATACATCCGCCTGTGTGGCAACGAGAGCCGCAATGACGTCGCCCCGTGAGCGCGTCATCGTGTTCAGCCGGTCGATGTCGTCACCGGTGGTCGTCTCAGCCGCGGCTTCACGTGCGGTGTCCTCTGCGGCGAGGTGAGCGCGGGCGCGGCGGGCTTGGAGGTCGGTCAAGAATGCGGCGTCCTCCTCGTCCTGTTTCTGCTGTGCGTCGAAGTAGTCGAGGAAGCCGACGATGACGTCGATGTCGGCCTGGGTGACGTCGTCGACGTTGAGTCGGAGGGTGGACAGGCGTGCTTCGCCGGCGGCGCGGAGCTCATCGAGGGTGGGCATCAGAAGTTCACCTCGTCGATGTCGCCGGGCACCGCAGGTGAGAAGACCGGCGCCGGCTGAGGGCGGGTCGCTTCCCGAGGGATGACGGAGGAGAGGGTGCGGAGGTAGACGATGTGCTCGCCGTCGCGGAGGCCACGGGTGGTCATCCACTCGTGGAGCTGGTCCTCGTCCATCTCATCCGTGACGACCTCGCCGTCGTCGGACATCGCCTGCCAGCGCTTGTGGACGATCGTGCCCTCCGCGATGAGGTGGCCGGCGTCGTCGAGCGCGTTCAGGGCCGCGTTGCCAGCGATGAGGGCTGCGGTCGCGGCGTTGACCATCAGGTCGCCTGCGGGTCCGCTCTCGCGCGGTTCGAGCACACCACAGATGGCGTTGACCGCGACGTCGTGAACGGTATCGGTGTGGGCCGAGCCGCTGGCATCCAGCGTCAGCTCGTACTCGATCTCGCGTTCTTCCGCGGTGGAGTCAGGGGCGAAGGTCGTCTGCATGGTGAGTCCATGCGCGGTGCCGGGCGCCGCCCGTGACCATCACTTGCGGGGCTCGAGGGCGAGGCGGTTGGGGCTTGCCCAGATGCCGTGCTTCGAGGTGCGCTTGCGGCCGAAAGCGAGGGTGCCGGTCACGTGAGCCCCGGAATCTTCGTGAGAGGGCGATTCCAGGAACTGTACGTCGAGGGACTGCCCCTGCAGCACGACCCACCCCAGCTCGAAGGTCTGGCCGAGGACGTAGTACCCACCCTGTGCGACATGGCGTTCGAGCACCTCCTCGACGCCGTCGAGCACCGCCCCGAACAGGGCGCGCCGCGGGGCGCTCGGGTTCCGAGGGACGACGTCACGGTCGAACTCGACGAAGCGGTCACCGGCCCGGAGGAGCCAGATGTCGATGTCGGCGAACATCACCAGCTCGCCCTGCTGGAAGCGGGGGCGGAGGTCGAGGTAGTCCATCAGATGTTGCCCTTCAGGAGCGCGCGCAGGCGCAGTCGGATACGAGTGAGCGGGAAGCTGTGCCACGCGCTACCGAGACGCAGACGCCCGGGGTAGCGCCGGCCCTCGACGTAGAAGGCGCGGTCCCACCACACCCACGCGCCCGGGGTGAACATGTACAGCACCTGGGGGAGGACGATCGTGTCGCAGCAGTTCGTGCGGCGCAGGCGCCAGGACCAGAAACCGGGGAGGTCGGAAGCGTCGTCGATGCCGTCGATGGGTGTCGCTCCCCGACGGACGGTGAGTGCCCAGCGACGCTGCCCGTCAGGCAGGTTGTCGTCGCACCAGTTGGCCTTGTTGAACTTCATCCCCTCGCCGGACCAGCCGGGGCAGCGGTAGCCCTTGTTGAAGTCGGGGAGGGAGATGCGAAGCGGCGTGCGTCCGGGGCGGGGGATGGTGAGCATGAAGGTTCCAATCAGTGGGCGGTGCGAGTGGTGTTGCCGCGAGCGCGCTGACGCCACCGGTTCATCCGGCGGTCAGCGAATCGGGCCATGGCGAAGAACAGGGCGGACGACGTGACGTACACCGCGGCGAGGACGATGGCGACCGTCGCCCAGGTCGAGTCGAAGAGTGTGTTTGGCCCACCGACGAGGAGTGCGACCAGGAGAGCGGCAGGAGCCCCGACGAGGGTGAGCGCCCGAGCGATGGTCAGGGCGAACATGCCGGCAAGCTCGACGACGTCGAACGCGGTCAGCGCGCGACGGTGCGTGAGGTCAGTCGTCGCCACGGTAATTGGCCTCTCCGGCGGCGTAGGCGACGTGGGCGACCTCACGGCAGAAGTCGAACATCTGGTCGAGCTCGATGGCCTTACCCGCCCCGAGGTAGGAGGCGAACTGGTCGCCGGTGAGGTCTGTGGGGATACCGTGACGCTCGAGGACCTGGCGGAGAGAAGCGTCCCCGCGGTGAATGGCGGGGGAAACGACGAAGTCGAAGTTCGGGTCCCACCCGGCACCATCGCCGTACGCGAAGCGGGCGACCTGCTTGGCGAGACCCAGCACCTCGTTGTACTCCACCGCTTCGTCGGGCCCGATCTGGCTCGCGAACTGCTCGCTCAGCGTCGCCGGGCCGTACAGGCTCGGCAGGTGGTCGTCGGGCCAGATGCCCCAATCGGCGGCGACGCCACGGAACATCTCGTCTGCGGAGTGAGCGGGCTCGTCGAAGTCGCTGAGCGCGATGATGGTGGGGATGGCGATGGTCATGGTGTGTCCTCTCGAACGCGGCAGTGTGCCGGCATCGTCTCCATGCGCGGTACGGCTAGCGCACGTACACCGGGTGCGGGTTCGTGACGTTCAGCGCTTCGAGCACGTCGTCCGGGACGTCGGGCATCGCGGCGATGACCGCGGTGCGCGCGTCGGCGATCGCCTGTGCATATACCTCGTGAGGTGCCTGCCCCGTGGGGACACAAAGGAGCGTTGTGGCGAGCGACTCAGGGCGGGTGTAGGTACCTGCGACCGCGTGGTGCATGGCGTACGCGACGTTCATCCCGAGGATCTCCGCCTCCTGCTCGTCGGGAAGCCAATCCCAGACGGCGCACAGGTGCGCGGCGAACCGGCGACCCCACTCTCGGGTCTGGTCCTGGTCGATCATGCGGGGAGCAGCTGGTCGAGGGTCGCGATGATGAGGCGTATGTCTTCGACCGGTACAGGGATAGTGCTCCCGTCGGCCTCTCCGTAGGCGGCGGAGCGGAGGAGGTCGCGGACGTCCTCCACAGTGGGAGGCGTCGGCGCGACGGTGGCGCCGGTCGTCTCTGCGCGGCGGGCGGCGATGCGGAGCGTGGCCGAGAGTCGGCCGCCTTCGCCATTGTCGTCCCAGTCCTGCGCAGCCTCTCGGAGGGCCGCCGGGAGGTCATCGACCCACGTACCGGTGTCCTCGGTTTGGCCTCCCTCGCGCCACACCCACCGGTGCTGGCCTTCACGGTTCGACACGATCTCGTAGTAGCCCGACGTCGGGTCGGAAGGGATGCTCTTGTACTGGCCGGCCATCTCAGGCCCCCAAGAGTTCGACGGCGGCGGAGATCCGCGACGCGATGGTCGGGTCGTCGGTCGTGGCGACGATCTGCATGAGGTCGCGGGTGGCCTGCTCGCGGCGGGCGCGGGAGGCGAAGACGAAGTCGGTGCCGGTGGTGAGGGTGCCAGGCTCGAGCTCGGTGCGCCCCTCGTCGTGCATGACGGTGGTCATCTGCTCGATGTCGCGGGGCTTGCCGCCGAGGACGATGATGGGCCCGCCGGGGTGGACGCCGGCGGCGGTGAGGACGGCGTGGGCGACGTGCGCGGCCATCTTCCCGCGGCTCATGTCGACGTTCGTGTTGTAGCGCACGACGATGCGGTCGTCCGCCGGGGCAGGGGAGGGGCTGGTGGTGGTCATGGGAGGTCTATGCGCATAGGGCGCCCATGAGCTGTGACATCACACCCACGGCGCCGATTCACCTGCCCGCGCGCGACCCGTACCGTCCTGTCGTCGCCGTCGACATCGACCGGGTGCTCCGCGTCGCCGGACCACTCGAGGACGAGGCCGCGCCGGTGTTCATCGAGGCACCCATCACCTACCGGCGCGATGCCTACCCGACGGCCTACCACGGGCAGCCGCCATGGGATGAGGGCGACGAGTACCGCGCCACCGAGTCCTTCTCGTTCTTCGGCATCGCCTGGGTGCGCTCTCTCGTCGCTCGTGGCTTCGACGTCGTCTGGGCGACCACCTGGCAGGAGCACGCGAACACCTACTTCGCCGACGTCTTCGGCATCCCGCCCCTGCCGAACGCCATGGTGCACGTTGGCCCGAGTCGGCAGTACGGATCCGCGGAGTGGAAGCTCTACAACCTCGTCCGCGGGTTCGAGGGCCGCCCCGTCCTGTGGGTGGACGACCGGATGCCGATGTTCGACTTCGTCGACGCTCGACCTGCCCCTGATCGGGCGCTGACTCGGTTTCAGCACATCCGTGGGCGGTTCGGCATCACGGAGCAGGACGTCGCCGACATGGAGGGGTGGCTCGACCTCGCCGGCAACAAGACCGGGCACGGGATCCTCCGCCAGGAGCGGAGCGACCAGCTCGCACGCACCCGACAGGCGCAGGCGCGACTGGCGGCCGCGCACTCACAGAGCGTGACGTACTTCTGAGCGGACCGCGCATGAAGCCGGTAGACCACCCCGACCAGAGGAGAACCACCATGCGCGAGACCGAGAACATCACCGTCACAGGCAACGACGGGGACGTCGTCGAGAACCACCCGGCCTTCGCCGTGGCCGTCGTCACCCGCAGCCAAGGCAACGGGCGCCCGCTGTTTCAGAGCGACATCAAGCACCAGCACACCGTCAAGCTGCAGATCAAGACCGCCGTGCGTCGCCGTGAGCTCAACACGGACTGGGTGGACCCCCAGAAGGTCATCGCTGAGGTCGAGATGTCCGAGGCGCAGTTCGGCGCGCTCGTCTCCTCCGTCGGACTCGGCACCGGGGTTCCCGTCACCCTCCGCGCCAGCGAGAGCAACTACATGGTCCCCGACCTGCCCTACACGCCCCGCATCGCCACCGCACTCGACGAGGTGAAGGAGGCGGTCGCGAAGACCCTGGCCGACGTCGATGCAGCCGTCCAAGTGCTGGCCGAAGCCATCGCCGAGAAGAAGGGTGCCGTCGCCATCCGTGAAGCGGTGGCGACCGTGAAGAACCGCATCGAGAACGCACCCAAGAACGCCGCGTTCGCCGTCACCGCCGTCACCGAAGCCGCTGAACAGGCTGTGACCCAGGCCGGAGCGGAGATCGAAGCGCGCACCCTCGCCGCGCAGCGCGCCACCGGCATCCAGTCGCCCATCTCCCACCCGTTCGCCATCGAGACCGGCGAGGAAGCGTGACCTCCCTCCGCCCCGGCGACGTCATCGCCTACACTCCCGCCAGCCTCTACCGGCGCGACGGGCTCGCGATCGTCCGAGAGAAGCGTGCCGGTGGCATCGAAGCCAAGGACACCTTCGACGTGAACGACACCCTCCTCACAGAGGACGAGCTCGCGACCGGGACGGTGCTGTTCAGCACGGACGACTTCGAAGAGCACGTGCACGTAACCATTACCGCCTACCACCCGGCTGACATCCACGTCCTCCGGACGAGGAAGGGCATCGTAGGCCGCATCTTCCTCCGCCACGGCGCCGAACGCCTCCCGCACCACGAGCGCCACTCGCGTGAGACCGACGCACACGAGGTCGCATTGCTCGACGCGCGCGCTGAGATGCTCGCACCGCTCATCGAACAGGCTTACGCCGCCCGGCCGATCCCTCACATGACGATCAAGGAGACCGGCGCCGTCAGCGAGCAGGTGCAGTGGGCTCAGCGCGCCTCGCGCACGTTCAACACTGCTCTCGAGCGCCTCGTCAAGGCGAAGGCCGGCGAGGACACGAACCCGCACTTCGCCGCCGTCATTGCCGACGAGGAACACCACGAGCTCGTCCGCGCTCGCCGCGCGCTCGACAAGAAGCTCGCCGAGGTGCGAGCCGCAGCCGCGGCAGCGTAGACACAGGCGTTTGGGGTCAACGCCCCTTCGGCCACACCGGCTGCGCGTGCTGAGGGAAGCAGCCCAGTCGAGGAAGGGATTACCGGGTGCGCGCCGGTGTGGCCGAGGGGCGGACGACACCAGGAAGCGTCGCGACGCGGTGACGATACGTGCTGCGCATGGCTGACCTCCCTGGTGTACGACACATACCCTGCGGCACGTCCGGTCAGAGCGTGAGCGGACGTGGTGCGAGAGCATCGCGTCGGGCCTGCCGGCGCCTGGTCGCCTCGTCGCTCACCCAGCCAGCAAGGACCCCGATGGTGAGGTACAGCGCGGCGCCGAACGTGCCGGGCATGAACCCGAACGAGCTCGTCACGAGCGCAGTGACCAGCCCGACGATGAGGGCGGTCAGCGTGAGAGTCAGGAGCCGGCGGGACGGTGTGTCGCACCCTGGCATCGCTTTGATCGCGATGGGACGGGCGGCGTACGTCGCCAGCCACAGGAGCGGCAGCAACGGCAGCGCCCAGAGCCCGAGCACGACCACGAACGGCCAGCCGAAGCCGAAGGTGAGCAGCAGCAGGAGCGCGGATGTGCCGATGAGCCCGCCCGCCCAGATGGTCGTCGCCTGGTGCAGGGGAGTGCCGGCGTGGGTGGAGTAGCTGAACAGGCGAGGGGTGCTCATGCGTGAGGTTCCGACGGTGCAAAACGTATCTAGCTAGCCGCATCGGGGTACGTTTTGCACCGCTGGGTATGGAGACTCCGAGGGCTGGATGTGCCCTCTACCCTGCGGTCATCGCGCTGCGCGCGCGGCCTTGCGCTCCTGGCGCCGGCGGATGCCGTTCGCGATGTACCAGCCGGCGATCGCACCAGCGGCGACGCACGCCACGAACTCCGGGAACTGCCATTGCGGGTAGCGCGCGCCCAGGATGAACGCGCCGCCCAGCGCGGTGGAGCCGGTGAGGAGCACAGCACTCAGCAGCGGCTCGAGGATCCGTCGCTTCGCTTCCGGGATGAGCCGCTTCGATGTACCCGTGGCCAGCAGATGCATCACGACAGCGAGCGGGAACAGCACGGCGATGAGCGCGGTGATGAGGGCGACGATCTGCACGAGCGCGTCCACGGGCGCTGCGATGACCGGCGTGACGACCACCACCATGAACAGCGCCCAGGTGACCGCGAAGGACCAGAACCCTGAGGACATGGCCAGCGCCAGACGGCGGCTGCGGAGGACGACAGTGGGGCGGGGGAGACCGGACATGTCGGCCCTATGCGCGCCGTGGCGTCAGCGGGCGGCGGCTACCGAATTGACGTCGGCCTGCGCGAGCTCACTCTCGAACGCGGCGGCCGCGTCCTTCCGCCGAGCTTCCGCCTTCCGAGCCTTCCGGCGTCGGCGCGCGCCACGCTCGAACGCCAGGCCACCGAGGAGAGCGACGGTCATGAAGAACACAGTGCCGACGAGGTCGAAGAACCCGAGCGGGCCGCCCAGCATGTAGATGAGGGAGGCCGCGAAGCCGGTGAACGTGGTTGCGGTGACCGCGGTGACCGCGACTCGCTTCTTCCGCTTCGCATCGACCAGCCATCCGTCGACGAGAGGTGCGTACACGAGGAATGAGACCCACAGACCGACCAGTAGCGGAAGCGACTTCACTGCCATGATGAACGCGAGCGGCAGCCCCAGCCCGATAGTCAGGACGAGGATGATGACGGTCGTGCCAACGAGACCGGCGCACCAGAAGACCAAGGCGGAGCGGGCCGCGTCCTTCGCGCGCGAGACGAACGGGCGGACGGTGTGCGAGGTCATCGGGGCTCCAATCGACGGGGTCCTACACCACCCCTATGCGCGCCGGGTGTCACTCTGCGTGAGAAAGCTCGCTGTCACCGCGTCGGTTCTCGAACTCTTTGTGGTCCTCGAAGTCACCGACGGCGCAGGTGGACACACCGAACATCGTGTACTTCCCTGCGTTCTCGGGGGTCCCGGAGGCCGGCTCGGTGGCCTCCCACTTGGCGCTCGCCTCCAGCAGTGGCCCAACCGCTGCGAAGCTCATCCGGCTCACGCTCTGCGCCTCCGGGTAGCCGCGAATCTCGCTGACCGACGCAGGCATACCGAGGGAGTTCCACCGGGATGCGACGTTCGCGAGGACTTCCGTGCTCGGCTGATGGGTCTTCCCAGCGGCCGACAGCATGAAGCTCAAGCCCGGCTCGAGGCTATTCGTCGTGCAGCCGACGACTCGGGCCTGGGTGACGGTGAACGCGCCCCCGAACTGTTCGAGGCCCTCGTCGAGCAGTTCGAGCAGGGTGACCTGAGCTTCGGCGGCGGTTTTGGGGACGCCGTAGGTCTTGGCTGTCTGAGTCGGCGACGGAGCCGGTCCAGGCTGCGCGGTGCAGGCCACCAGTGCGGCGGTCGCGACGCTGAGGGCGATCGCGGCGAGAGCGAGGCGAGTGGGCCGGGGCATGAATGACTCCAGGGGGTGAGAGGTGGAACGTGGCGTTCGTCACCCTCCACCCTGCGGCAAGTGCCCCGGCCCTCAGTGCCCCGACTAGTCCGGCCGGGCGAAACCGAGGCAGGTCGTCACGGGCGGGATAAAGGTACCCTGGCCAAAGGAATATGGCGTTATTCGAAGAGTCACTCGACCGTAGACGTGGGCAGGGTTATCTCCCGAAACGAGTTTCATCGTGACCACGAACGGAACATTCCCCGCAATTTGCGGATAATGATTCCAAGGGTTGGGAGTATATCGGGCTTGCGCCTCAATCTCCGGTTTACGCCTATCGTATATAAACCTTACTGGTTCTGTCGATGTGTAGTCTGCCTCTACCCGCACCATAGGGTTAAGCTCACCGGGCAATATCCCAGGCATCCGGAAAAGCACGTCGACTGCATTTGGGTCATTGGGTGATGGCTCACAAGAGATGACATTCTCATGCACAGGTTCGGGTTCAGGTGTCACCATGGTGGGGAACGGGGGCTCGGCCGAAGCAGGGAGTGCAACCTGCCTTGGTTCGGCACCATCATGTCCACAGGTTGCCGCTGGCATGCGGACGTAGTTGTTTGCCAACGGGTCCCCTAGGTCGGGGTTTGCCACATTGCTGGTCACTCGAATGTGGACAATAGCGGGCTCGGAGCTGAGACCCTTGGCCGGATTTACCGCGAATACGTAGAATGTAAGGTGCGTGTAGCCGCCCTGGTCCCACCAGTAGGAATGGGGCATTGGACTGACGCCATCAGGTGCCAGCGTGTGTCTGATCTCGCCGGAGGGAGACCAAGTCGGGTAGGCATCGACTGGAGCGGTGTCGCTCGCGTACGGCGCCCGAACCAAATAGCCGGTTGCTCCATCGACCTCAGGCCAGGAAAGCTGTGCTTCGAACGCGTTCAAGTGAGTAGTAGGCGTAAATGCCGTTCCGCCGCTTGATGCCGCCTTGATGAGGTGCGCTTTAATGACGTCTCTGATGTCGTCGAGTGGCCCTGACTGCAACAGCCCAAGGATTGTGCTGTAGTCGATTTCCTCAGAGGAAAGCTCCGTGCATTTGACGATGGGACGCTCGAGCGTCACCGTGCCGTCGGGTTGTGCTGCGTGTGCCGGCGTCACGCTAAATAGCGTCATCGTCATGATGGCCAAGGCGGCGATCGCCGCTACATACTTCTTTTCAGAATCTTCATTCTTCTCCATCGACCGAGTTGTATTGTCCTCCCATCTCATGCGCGGCCCCGACCTGAACGTGGTCCACAACAAAGCGACCTGCCCGACATTGTCGGGCAGGTCGCAGGGAGACGGGTCGAGCGTCGCCGTCAGGCGGTCGCTACGCCGGTCGACCCGAAGCCGTTCAGGCCCCGGTCGGTCTCGTCCTCGGTCACCTTCGCCTCCACGAACGTCGGCGCGATGAACGGGGTGATGACGAGCTGCGCGATGCGGTCGCCGACCTTCACCTGGAACGGGACCTGCGAGTGGTTGACGAGGATGACCTTCGTCTCGCCGCGGTAGCCGGCGTCGATGACACCGGGGGCGTTCAGGACGGTGATGCCGCTCTTGCCGGCCAGGCCCGAGCGCGGGCAGACGAGACCGGCGTATCCCTCGGGGAGCGCCATCGCGAAGCCGCAGCGGACGAGGGTGCGTTCGCCGGCGCCGATGATGAGGTCCTCATCGGAGTGGAGGTCGAACCCGGCGTCGGTCGCGTGTGCGCGGGACGGGGCGGTGGCGGTGGGGGAGAGCAGCTCGAAGCGGAGCTCGGAGGTCATGGGCAGGCCTTCAGGTCGCGGGTGCCGGACCGGTCGGCCGGGCGAAGGCCCTATGCGCGCTGGAACGCCCCCGCCGGGGCACGATTTGTGTGGTCGGCGCGCTTTCCGACCTGGGCCGATCCATCGCGTGGATTACGGCAAGGCGCGCGCCCCGGCAGGGGGTACCTCACCTATGCGGGGTCAGTCGTCGATGCGGAAGTCTTCGTAGGCGTGGTTGGTGCCGTAGACGTCGGTGCTGATGCTCAGGAGCAGGCCGTCCGTGGTGAAGGACGGGTGCTGGCCGAGGGCGTCACGCTCGAGCGTGATGTCGCCGTTGTCGATCGCCCGGTTCAGGTCATCGACGCTGCCGAACAGGATGAACGCGGTCATCTGCTCCTGCTCGTCGTCGATCATGCAGGCGCCGGTGAGGAAGGCGTCGTCGCTCTGTTCGAGGATCCATGGGATCTCGTACTGGTCCGCGGTGGTCCCCTCGAGGCATTCGGCGTTCAGCCATGCCTCCTCCATCGTCGTGGCCGAGCCGGTGTGGACGTAGTCCTCGGAGACCACGGGCACGGGGCGGTCGCTGTACATCGTGATCGCGGTGAAGATGACGGCGGCGGCTGCGGACGCCGCGACAAGCCTGACACCGAGACGGAACTCGTTGCTCGCGGGTCGCGGGATGAAGAAGGAAGCAGCCACGAGCCCAAGTGCGATGAGGCCGAGCCACAGGCTCACGCCGGGAGGCCATTCCAGCAGGATGGCGAGCATTGCGCCGCCGGCGGCTAGCGGCGCGATGAGCATGGGCCAGCTGACCTGCGGCCGCGGCGCCGCACCGAGCGCGGGCGCTGCAGGACTGGCTGGAAGCGGCGGTGGCGGCGTCAAGGGCGGGGCGACCCCGGCCGGCATCTGTGGCGGGACGTAGACCGCAGGGACCTGCACCGCCGGCGCAGGTTCTGCGGTCGTCTGAGCCTGTGAGCTGAACGCCTCTCCGAGGTACCAGAGGAACCACAGGGCGCAGAGCCCGACGGCCACCCACATGGCGATGTACGCGACGATCGCGATGATCGCCATCATGAACATGACCTGGACGAACCCCAGTCCGTAGGACGTTTCCTTCATGAACTACCCCCGCTGGTCACAGTAGCGTCACCGCCCGACGGAACACGAGCGTCAGCGCTGGCCGACGGGGCGGACGTGCTCGATGGTGTGCGGGTCCGGGATGACCCAGTCCTCGCGTGAGGCATAGCCGGGGTCGACGGCCTGTAGGTCCGCGTTGAACAGCGCTCCAACTCCGGTGTACTCACGGCCGTCGAGAACGTCCCGGCAGCCCGCGCAGAGCGCGCAGTCGTGAGAGGGGACGCCGCACGTCGTCGTGGCGTACTCCTCGTCACAGGCCGAGCACATCGCCGGGGCCGGGAAGGGGACGCTGTCGAAGTTGGCGCACTCACCGAGCATCGCGCCGCAGTCGTTGTTCCGGCAGTAGTAGTGCTGCTGGCCGCAGGGCTCCTCGCAGAACGACCGGCTGTACCAGTGTTCCTCGTGCGTGCACTCGGCGGGGCCGCTCACGCGTCCTCGCGCTCCCAGCCGAGGGTGCCGTTGTTCTCGTCGTAGCTGTGGTGGAAGGACGCGAGGTCCCCGACACCGTTCGAGAGCTCGATGAGGTGGTGCGCCTGGTTCGTCAGGCTGTGCGATGAGCGGGTGTAGCAGGCGAAGTGGTGGTGGACCGACTCGATGGCGTCCTGTGCGTTGCGGTACATCCGCGCGTCCTGAGCGTCGAGCTCGGCCTGTGGCGACTTCGGGGCAGCGGCGATCGCAGCCTCGGCGATGAGGATGAGGACCTCACCGGTGATGACACCCTCCTCGAGGGCGGTAGCGGCGAGCATGTCCACCTTCGAGCGACCGGCGACTGGGGTCCCGATACGGACAGCGGGGATGCTCGCGAGGACGCTCACTACGGCGCCGTGCGCGGCGCTGCGAGCCGGGGTGACCGGGGGTTCGGGGACGAGGATGGCGACCAGCTGGTCGGCGATGACATCGGTGTCGTTCTTGTTGGCAGCCACGAGGGCACGCTCCTCAGGGGTTATGACGCACTCACCGCGGATCTCGCCGCCCGGGAGGGTGTGCTCCGGGCACCAGTCAAGGCCGTGGTTGTGGACGCGGTGAGGGCTGTCAGCGGTAGGGGTCACCTCATAGCTATGCGCGGTCCCAGGCGGCCCGCGCTATACGCGTGCCTAGCCCATTAGCATCCAGTCATGAAAACTCCGAGCCCGATTGCGACCGACCCGTTCCAGTCCCGTCTGGTGCGTGTTCACGGACGAGACTCGATGGGTGAGCAGTCCAGGGTCAGCGTCATCTCCATGGCGCGCTCCCAGGTGAGTGCCCTTGGGCCTCTGATGGAGGCGAACGCACGACCTGGAGAGGACATCGGTCGCGCCCGAGAGCTCGTGAACTTGCGCCGTATTCAAGCCGGTGATGCACTCGCCTGTCACCTGTTGAGCTATGGGGCGCTCCTCACAGATGAGGGGCGCGTTCACGACGCTCAAACGGTCCTGGTTGAGGCAGCCAGCACCCTGGGTGAGCTGCAGGGCCTGTACGACGGTAGCCATCACCGCAGCGCTGTCCTCGGGCGGATTCTCTGTCTCTCGGCAGCGGTGCACTACAACCTGGCGGTGCTCTTTCGGCAGGCGCGTTCAGAGGACAATGTCCTTCGGGCGTGGGCGAACGTCCGCGACACCATGAGCCAGTTGACGGACGACGATCGTGAAAGCGAGCTCCACCGCACCTTCGATAGCGTCATCACCACCGAGTTCCCGAAGTTCGGGCTCTGACTGACACCGCCCTTACTCGGGGGAGGTCGCTCGCAAGCTCGGCCAGACCATCGGGTCAGCGACGCTTCTTCTTGGTGGGCGCCACCGGACGCTTGGCCAAGTCGCCCGGGAAACCGGAGTAGGCGAGGGGGCCGTACTCCGGGTGCGCGTAACCCGAGAACCACGCGCCCCGCGCTTCTTCGCGTTCTTCCTCGTCCCAGCCGCGCTGGTCGCCGAGGGTCTGGATGGACCTCTCGCAACGCTCCTCGAGCTGGGAGTAGTCCAGGAGTGTGTACGCCTGGTTCGAGATCGCGATAGCCCGCTGCTCGGCCGGCAGCTCGCCGTTGATGGCGCGCTCTGAAAGCTCGTGCAGGTCGATGTACAGGTCGTTCTGACCGTGGCGGCTGCCTACGCGGTACGGGTCCGCCCAGGACGGACGAACAGGCCGTGCGGCGGGGGCGAGGGACACTTCGGGCTCGGAGTTGTCCTGCTTCCCGAACTGGCCGTTCGTGCGTGAGCGCGCGTTCTCGCGTGCGTTGCGGTTCTCTGCGGTCAAAGCTGCCATGCCCTCCATGTACGAGGCGCGCCCGGGTCCTGTGCGATCTACGTCACATCCTGCCTTGTGCGGTAGACGGCACATTGCGAGGTTCGCTGAAGCGAACATCGTCACCGTGTTCGAGTAAGCGAACACGCCTCATCGTCAGGTTCCAAGGTCGCGGCCGTAGCCAGCGCGGACAGCGAGTTTCGCGAGCCGCCGGCCCTCGCGGATACAGGTGGCGTTCACCTTCTCCCAGTGCGCTTCGAGGGCCGCGCGGTGGGTGGGGTCGTCGACGGCGGGCTCGCTGGTGTCCTCGTTCCAGCCGGGGAAGGAACGGGCAAAGACCATCGTCAGGTGCTCGACGTCGGCCTTCTGCGCTGCGGTGAGTTTCGCCATCACCGGATCCCGAGCCCACGGCGGACGCCACGGCGCAGGCCGCGCCACACTGCACGCCAGAAGCTCACGCGAGGAGCTCGCGGGGGACGGTTGGGGTCAAGGCCAGCGATCGCGGCGACGATGTGTCGCTCGAGGCGCCCATCGTGGTCCAGCGTCCGCAGCGTCTCGAAGTAGGAGCGCTGGCCCTCAGTGAGATGCCCGTCACTCATCGGATGCTCGCCGTCGGTCGTGCTCTTCGAGCCCGTCGATGAGCCGGTCGGAGGCCTCGCACGCAGCACGCTCGCCCTGCGCGACGAGGAACTGCCAGCTCTCGGCGTTCTGCCCCGCGGGGACCCCTGCGCGCTGAAACGCCTTCATCGCGTTCGCGAGGTGCTTCGTTGCGAGGATGAGGTCTCGCTCCTGCCGCGGGGTCAACCCATCAGTCATCGGAACGCTCAGCGAGGAGTTCGCGGCCGCGGGCGGTGATCTTGAAGAACGGCTGGTGCCACTCGGTGTCCTCGATACGGACCAGGCCGAGGTCGTCGAGGGTGCGAGCGGCGCGGCCGCCCTTCATGGGCATCGTCCCGCCGATGGCGCCGTTGCGTTCGTTGCGGCCGCGGGTGCGCCGGTCCCACGCCGGGGAGTCCGGCCACAGCTCCTGCGCGAGAGAGCGGCCGGTGTGGCCCCGCTCGCCGGCTGCGGCGATCGCTTCGAGAGCGCGTCGCTGGAACGCGGTGAGTGTGACCTTCGGGGTCGTGTCAGGCACTGAGGGCTGCCCTTTCCTGGTTCTGGCGACGCCGTGACCGGCGTCGCTCGTCCTGTTGCTGCGCGGACGGTTCGGTGAACTCATGCGCGGTGCCGTGCAACCGGTAGCCCTCACCGCAGATGGCGCATGCGTCGGGAGAGGGGATGTGGGTCACCGGGAGCCGGTCCTCGACCCTGTACTCGGCGAGGACAGAGCGGGCCATGTCGGCGAACGTCGCGACGACGGAGACGGGGTACTTCGAGATGTCGCTTCCGGGTTCGGCGCGACCGAAGGCCACCATCAGCGTGATGGCGACGCGGTGGAGGAGCTCGTTCCCGCCCATGTCGAAGGCCACGTCGATGATGTCGCCCTCGGCACCGTGGCCGCCATGCTCCCACGTCCGACCGCGGGAGGTCCGGTGGTCCTGGCCTGGGTGGGGGAAGTCGAGGACGCACTTCCCGATGTCGACGGCTTGGGGAGCCGGTGCGTAGCAGAACCGGCCAGCGAGGCCCATCAGCCGGTCTTCTCGCTGATGTGGAAGTGGGCGAGCAGAACCTGCGCGAGTTGCTCGTCTACGAAGTCCTCGAGGCGGCGCTTCACGGCGGGGGAGTTCCGGCTGACCCATGCGGCGTACGCCGGCGTCATCGTCTTCACGACGTCGTGGGTCGCCTCGTGACGAGCGAGGGTGGAGCTGAGGGCACCATCGACGCGGTGCGCGCGGTCACGGATGAAGGCGACCATCTCATCAAGACCCGCGAACGGGTGCTCGGCGGGGTCGGACTCCTCCATCGCGATGATGAGGTCCAGGAGGGCGTGCGATGCGACAGCGTCCGCTGCGACGTCGTGCCCGTACCGGGTGCGCTCGGCGAGGGGACGCTCTGACTCGACCTCGTGGGCCGCGCTGTAGACCTTCGAGTAGGTGCTGCCGCCGATCGGTGTGGGTTCGACCTGCGGGGTCGGCTGGTCAGCGAGCGTGACGTGCAGCGTGACGTACAGCTCGCCGTCCGGGAGGAGGCCGTCGTCCCCGTCGGCCATGTCGAGGGTGACGACCTTGCCACGCAGTAGTGCGGTCTGGTCGAGGCGGAGGTCTTGGGCAGTGATGGCCATGGTGGTCCTTCGGGTCAGCGCTGGTACGCGGGGTGAAGTTCGTTGTTCGGCCAGCCAAGGTCATCGACCGTGAGGCCGATCTCCTTCAGCGACCGGACCGTGGTCAGGGTCTCCGCCTGGCCGGCGAGAGAGCTCTGGGTGCGGATGCAGTGGAGGGCGACGGCGCCGAACATGGCCGTGCCGAGCTTCGTGCGGACCTGGTGGAACACGTCCTGCGACTGGTCGTGCGAGTTGAGGGAGTCGATGATGCCCGTGGCAGTGTTCCGCGCGCCCTCCGGAGGACCACTGCGGCCGAAGACGTAGACGAACGCGGAGGTGAGGGCGGCGGCGAGATCCTCTTGGAGGTGCTCGGGGTCGCGGCTGTGCATACGGAGGACGGGCTCCACGTACGCCTCACCGCGGAGGAGGTCGGCGAGAGCCTGCGCGTACGCGTTCTTCGCCCTCTCGACGGCTGCCTGTTCCTGCATGGTGTGCCGGCGGCCCCAGATGACGTCGTCGGAGTCCGCGGCCTCGTCCAGCTTCATGATGGCCGCGGCGAGGTCCACGCGCGCCTGAGCCTCGGCCCGGACGAGGTCGGGGTGCTGCTCGCGAGCGAACGCGAGACGGTGGACAGCGCCGATGCGGGCGGCTTCGACACCAAGGTCGAGAGGGGTCGTGGTCACGGGGTGCTCCAAGGGTCAGCGGGCGAACTGGCATCTACATGCGCGGTGGGCACCAGCGGCGAGACCAGGTGTGGGGTGGCCCATCGCAGGAGCAGAGCCCGTTCGTGGTTGGGATGCGGCGCGGGGTGGCCGCAGCGTTCCGTGGGTGACACCAGTCCGCGGACCATGGGTGGGGTGGGCCGTCGCACGTGCAGATGATGGTTGAGCGTTCCGGCTGGCCATTCTCATCGAGCCGAGGCGGGCACCAGCTTTCCGAGTACGGGTGCGCGGGACCGTCGCAGGTGCAGAGGCTCACGAGGCGGCCTCTGCGGCCCTCCGCGTCTCACCTTCCGCGCTCTCCTTCTGCCACTGGGTCCAGGTGCGCCCCATGACCTTGATGCTGTTCACGACGGAGCGGGCGACCTCCAGGGCTTCCTCGAGTGTTTCCCAGCGGTAGTGACGCTGCAGCCGCGGCTCCGGGTTGTACCGCCAGTTCCCCGCACGGGAGAGGTGGCGATCGCCGCCTTGAATGACCGCATATCCGCCACGGCCGGTCTCGCTTCGAGCGCCTCGCCAGGCGACCTTCACAGTGAAGTGAGGTGCGTTGACGTCGTCGAGTTCCATGCCGTCGGGAAAGAGCCGAACCTCAGTGGTGATTTCGGTCAAGGGAGCCTCCTCGTTGGGTGGCTCTCCTATGCGCTCAGCCCTCGATGCCCGGTGGGGGTTCTCCTGTTGAGCCGTCGATGACTACGCGGTCGCCGAGGTCCGACTCCAGCTGAACGCGAATGTAGTCCTGGCACATGTCGCCGGGCGATGTCAGCGTCGAGGTGACCGTGATCGTGACCGTCTCAGCGGTCTCCTCGACCTCTGCGATCGGGTTTCCGTTGCACGTGGGGAGGTGGACGACCTGAACGTCGCCGCCGTTCGACCAGCCGACGATCGGCTGCGGCCCGCGCTCGCCGGTGGACACGGGCGGTGGCGCCGGCGTGCGCTCGGGCGCGGGCTCGGACGGGGTGCACCCGACAAGAGCCGCGAGCAGGGCGACACCCACGAGGGTCGCTGGCGCGCGCCCTGTGAGGTTCGGTCGTCGCTTCATGAGTGTCACTCTGCCACCGGGAGCTCCGGTGAGGTCACATGCGGATTCCGTAGCCGCCGTCCCAGTCGCGTCGGGCGTACGGGTGGGAGGTGCCGACGGTCTGGGGGTGCCATTCGTAGGACATGAGCCCGGACGTGAACGACTCGATGCCTTCGTGGAACGCTCCGTCCCGAATCGCGTTGACCGCACGCTCCGACGTCGCATCGAGGATGTCGCGGAGAAGGCCGAGCGGGACGACGGTCGCGGTGCGGGTCGGTGAGGCTTCGATCGCGGCGGCAACTCGCGCGCGGACAGCGTCGAGTGTGCGGTCAGCGTCGTCCGCTCGGCGGGCAGCGACTTCCTCGCTGTACGGCTCGCTCACTGACCAGCCTCAGTCTCAGCCTTGGCCTTGGCGTCCTCAGCCTCACGCATGAGCTTGCGCTCCTCGTAGCGTTCGAGGACATCGCTGGCGCTGCTCGGGTAGTAGCCCTGGTCGGCGAGGAGGTCGTTGATTCGGTCGAACAGGTCCGTGTCCCGCTCATGGGGCGAGGTGGTCCGGGCGATGGACTCGAGGGCCTGGATGGCACGCAGATACCGCGCCGCCCAGGTGGCGCGGTCCTCCTCGTAGTTGTCGAGGACGCGGTCGTAGACGGCGGTAGTCTGCCGTGCGCTCGCCGTGAGGACGTCGCCGATGAACTTGAGGGTCTTGCCGTCCGCGCCGGTCTCAGTGAGGGGGCGCGGGCGCTCGACGTCAGGCGCTGATGCCGACACGGGTCTGATCTTCCAGGAGGCGAGCGCGTTCGTCGTGGATGGACGTGGCGATGGCGCGGAGCTTCTGTTCGTACTTCACGAAGTGGTGAGCGCAGTACAGCAGCTCCGACGATAGGGTCGGGCCGGTCACTTCGACGTACGCCTGCGCCTGGCAGGCATCACATCGGTCCATCGCGGTGAGGCGGAAGGGGGTGACCGTTTCGGCCGGGGCGGGGGTTGCTGCGGTAACGCTCATGGATCTTCCATGCGCGGTGGCAGCTGCCCGACGCGACCGTCAGTCCTGCGCGACCTCGACGGCGATGAGGGTGGCCGCGGCGAACAGGTCCTCCGCGGTCGTCGGGGTGCGCACGACGAAGTGCTCCGGGTCGAGCGCGGGACGCTGCTCCCCGTCGGACAGGACGTGCACGAAGCTCGCCTCGGCGCCGAGGCCCTGGAACCCCTCGTTGAGGTCGTTCACCCAGTCGGTGTCAGGACGCTGAGGGCTGACGATGACGGCGCCGGGGACACCGGCCTCTGCCTGTGCCCACGCGGCGTCGCCGGCGGCGGCGACCTGTGCGGGGAGCACGACGTTCTTGTACGTCAGGCTGGTGCGGTTGCCACTGTCGCCGGTCGCCTCGCCGAGGAGGCACTCGGCGAGCGTGCCGGTGAGGGCTTCGATGTCGATGAACGGCCAGTTGTTCTCGGCGGCGATGACACGGCCGGCGAGGACGCGATCGTCAGGGTTCGTGCCGGTGACGATGAGGATGGGTGCGGGCATGAGGGGTCCGTTCTGTTAGGCGCTCACGCGCTCGCGAAGCCACGCGTTGGTGATCTCGCCGTTGGGGTCAAGGAGGTCGGCTGCGTCCTGGTACATCGCGATAGCCGCGGCGTCCACATCGGCGAAGGTGAGGTGAGCGCCGGTGGCGAGGCGCCCCTCAGGGAGGGCTTCACGCGCCCAGGCGATTCGGCGGTCGGCGATCTTCGCATCGCGGATGAGGCTGGCCGCGCGGAAGATGGTCGCGTCGTCGAGACTCGTGTCCAGGGAGAAGCCCTCGAGCTCGCGAAGCCGGATCGCGTCGCCACCGTCAAACCAGGCACGGTACGTCTCGTGCACGGCCTTGATACGGTGCACGGAGATGTTCGTGGTCACCGCGCTCGCTGCGAAAGCGAGTGCCGCGAGGGAGCCGACGATGATGCCGATGACGAAGCTCGCATGCCAGACACAGAGAGTCGCGACACCGAGCAGGAACCCGGTCACGAAGCACTTGAGGCTCGCCATGTCGAGGCGGTCCGCAGACACGGTGCGTGCTCGCTGGGTTTCGACGAGTGCGAGGGCGTCCTTCACCTCGGGGTCGAGGATCCCGTAGTCCGACCGGTAGCGGTCCCAGTCAGCGCGGAAGATGAGACCCTCGCTAAGCCACCGGCTCACTGGCTCATCACCTCGTTGATGAAGCCGCCGAAGTGGTCCAACAGGGCGTCGACGATGCGCTGCGCTGCGTCAGCCCAGAGGAAGACCCCTGCGGTGGAGAGGAGGATCCCGAGGATGGCGACGGGCGAGTTCGCGAGGGTCGGTGCGCCGACGGCGTGGACGAGCTGCACGAGACCGAACATCGCGGCGACGAAGACGGCGATGACGATGGTCAGGCCCTCGGTGGAACGATAGAAGCGGGTCATGTTCAGCCCTTCACTCGGTTGCGGAGGTAGAAGCGGAATCCACGGATCAGGTCGTGCAGGATGGACACCCACGCGACCGTGAACAGGGCGTAGAAGACGGTGTGCCAGATGAGGCCCGTTCCCGCGGTTCCCGAGGACAGGAGCGCCGTGGCCAGCTCGATGACCGCGATGACGGCCCGGACGGCGGTGTCGAAGGTGATGACCCCCGCGACGAGAAACGCGAGCACTCCGGTGAACAGGAATGTGCGGAACCGCACTGGGACGGTGCCCTTCGGGAACTGAGCCCCTCGGACGACGCCGGGGCGGATGCCAGCGGCGTAGAGGCGGTCGGAGACGACGTCCACGACATCACCGCCGTACTCAGGGTTCTCGAGGAGGGCAGGTGCGTCCCGCAGGGCGTCCGCGACGACGTCACGGATTACGACGCGCGCGTCCTGGTCGAGCTCCTGCGACTCAGCGGCAAAGACCTTGATGGTGCGGCCTTCGTCCTGCACGTGGACGCTCGCGCCAGCAGTGCCGTAGCGACCGGTGAACGCGCGGCCGTCGATGGGGTCGATGACCTCCACGCGGGTCACGAGGGGCAGGGAGAGTTCTTTCGTCATGGGGGCCCTATGCGCGGACGAGGAAAGAACTGACATGGCCCCCGGGGCATGAGAAAGGGCGGGTCTCCCAGATAAGAGACCCGCCCTGCGGTTTCGGGTTCTTGCGCTCCGCTAAGCGCTCAATGAAGGCCCACTCTCAAGTGCCTTGCCCTTGCCCGACTCCCCGGCGGGGATGCTGTCGGACTCTGATGAGTACCCTGCGGCAAGTGCCACCAGGCGCTCCTCTTCCTCCGCGACCGCACTCGGATCCGTGTGACAGATGCAGGTGCAGCGCAGGTCGTGTGTCCGGCACCACTCGTGTGAACCCACGCCGGGAGCATGGCAGAAGCCACTCATCGTCATGGGGACACGGGCGCTGGACACGAGACCGCCTATGCGCGAGGTCAGCGCCCGGGTAGCGCCTCGGGGCAGAAAGCTCCCATTCCAGCCCCGGCTACGTGAGCAGCCTGCTCTCGGCTGATGCCGGCCTTATCCGCCGCCATCATGAGGATCAGTACCGCAGGGTCGTAACCGTGCTCGCGGACGTTCTCGCAATGCTTCACGGCAAAGGTCTTCGCCGCGGTAATGTCAACGTCCGGATACTTCCTGCCGACGGCAAGCTGGAACGCCAAGTCGGCCATCTCCTCGGCAGAGAGCGGGACTTGCGACGCAGTTGGGGCGGGTGCGGGCTTTGGTGCCATTGACGCCCCGACAATCGTCAGCGCGATGAGGGCCGCGAGAATGGCGACAGCCGCGATGCCCACGATCTTCAAGACTCTCACTGCTACTCCCCACCACCCTTGGCCTGCTTCGCCTGGACGGTCAGCAGGTGCTTCGCGCGGTTGGCGGCCTGGCGGGGGTCGAGCTTCTCGCCGGTGGTCGGGTCGATCTGCCAGTCCTGGAGCTGCTGAGGGCCGGCGCCGAACCTCTTCTCCTCGAGTGCGGCGGACTGAGCGGCAGCGGCGGCCTCGGGGAACGCGTCCTTCACCTTCGCGGGGCTGGGCCGGGTGATCGAGTCCAGCTGGTCGGGGTTGTGCCCGCGGATGCCGCGCTTGTTGAGCTCCTTGATGAAGTCCTTCTCGGACGCGTAGAACGACTTGAAGACGGCTGGTCGCTGCGCCTCGAGCTCGGAGACGCCGACACCCTTGGGGATGAGGCCCTCCGCCTGCTGGATGTGCTTCGGGATCTCCGGGGCGGCGGTGACGTCGGCGAGGATGAGCTTCCGGTTGCCGTCGGTCGCTCGGGCGCCCAGCAGCATCTTGTTCCCGAGGTTCGTGCGGAGGGCAGTGGTGATGCCCGTAGCAGTCGACGCGACCTGGGTGGCCAGAATGAGCTTGAAGCCGACAAACCGCTGTTCAGCCGCAATTTTCTGGATGTAGGACTGGATGAGTGCAGAGGCTGTCGCCTTCGACTCCGCCTCGATGACGAGGGGGTGGTCAGACGGCAGGCCGCGCGGGGGCTTCTCGTTCGCCGGGGCGAACAGGCCGGTCACCTCGTCGCAGACGATGAGGACCGGTGGCATCGTGGCGAGGACGTCGGGGGGCAGCTCGGTGAGCTTCTTGGCGCCGTAGCGCTTGAGTGTCTCCGCGCGGCGGTTGCCCTCGTTGTAGAGCTCCTGCAGCATGACGGCGTTCTCTTCGTACGACTCGCATCCCCACCCACCGGGACGGACGAACGGTCGCCACAGTTCGTAGTCGACCGCCTTCGCGGGAACGTCCACGACGGCGAGTTCGGCGCCAGCGGCGATGGCGCCGGCGACGATGCTGTTCAGCGTCACACTTTTTCCCGACCCCGACGTGCCTCCGACTTGGCTGTGTGGCGCGTCCTCCAGCCGCAGCCAGATGACCTCGTTCTGCTCGTCGCCGCGGGTCGCGAGCGCCATGCCGAACGGAATGGGGTTGACCACCCCGGGGCTGGCTTTCGGAAGCAGGTTCATCGGGTAGGGGATGGACCCGGGGAAGGTCGGTGGCACGGAGGGGACGATGTTGCCCTTCAGCGCGACGGGGTCCGACTCCCAGTACCAGCCGAACTCGCCAGCGATGGTCTCGGCGACCTCCTGGACCTTGTCGTCGTGCTTGGACTGCATGTAGGTGGCGGGGAGCTTCACCTGGTACCCGTTCGCGCGGGAGCCCTTGACCTTCAGGTCCCAAGCCTTCACGCCGATGGCGGTGGCGATCGCTTCACGGACGCGGACCTCGTCGAGGGTCATCTTCGCGATCTGGGCCTTGCCGAGGTGCGGGTTGAACTCGCTCAGGTAGTAGCCGGGGTACATCTCCTGCAGCCGGGCGGCGATGCCCTCAGCCTCGGTCGCCTTCGCGCCGGTGGGGATGGAAACGCTGCGGACGCCGCGCTGGTCCTGGTCGATCTGGGTGATGGCGGACTGCCGGTAGATCGTCAGCTTGTTCGTGTTCGGGTCGAAGCTGAGGACCTTCCAGTCGGAGCGGTTGTCGCCCATGTCCTCGGAGACGGTGGAGCCGCCGGCCTTGCGCTTCTCAGCCTCGACGACCTTCTCGAAGATGCGCGCGACATGCTGCGAGTTGTTCGGGTCGAACCCCGCTGGCGGGGTCAGCGAGAGGGTCTGCATGGTCATGGTGAGAGTGAGTCCTTCCGTTGCCGGTTACCCTGCGGCGGGAACGACGAAGCCCCCGCCTTAGCGGGGGCTTCGTGAGGGCTCTCAGGAGCGTCGGCGGGAGAACAGCCGGCGCCAGAGGCTGGGCCGCGGTGTGTTCAGTTCGTGCAGCTGCATCGCTACTACTCGTTCCAGGTCGTTCAGGTAGCTCTCGTGCTCCCAGTCGTCGTCGCCTTGGAGCTTGTGCATGGCGACGCGGTGCAGGAGGTTGCGGTAGCTGATGGCCGCAGCGCGGACCTCGTCGCTGTCGTGCCGGAACGTCCCGGCGGGCGCGCTGTTGACGGCGCGCAGGTGTCCGTTCGCCTTGAGGACGGCGACGATGTCCACCTCGTTGTTCGCTTCCCACGGGCTGACCTTCTTGCCGAGGGAGCGGATGACGTTGCCGTCGACCTTCCCGGCGGCGATCGCGACGGCGAACCCTTCGAGGTTCCCGTAGTGCTCGTTGATGAGGTTGCTGGTGATCGGGCACGCCTGTGCGAGCAGTTCGAGGTACCGAGGGTTCCATGCCTTGGTGACGACGGGCTTGCCGGCCCACAGGTCACCGGTGGCGATTGCCTCGTCCCAGATGGCGTTCGCTTCCTTGGCGACCTCTGGGTCCGGGTCCTTCTCCTCGACCATGTTGATGTCGTAGCCGGTGTACACGCGCGGGTCGCTCACGTACGCCTTCGGCAACTCCTTGTCCGCCGTGGCGAACTTGACGAGCTCAGGGTCGACGCCCGGGAAGTGTGCAGTCCAGTCGCGGTCCTCGTCAGAGGTGGGCAGCGTGCCCCCGCCGGTCACGAAGTCGTAGCGCGACGCGATGAGGGCAGCACGACGCGCGTCTTCCTCTGCGTCGGCCCGGCGCAGTAGCTCAGCCTGAGCCTTCGTCTCTTCGCCCGTGCCCGCCGCCTCCGTCGCCGCCCAGTAGGCGTCGTAGCGGGAGACGTCGCCCTCGCTGGCGTACTGCCAGTCGGCGAGCTCGCCGTCCGCCCACTTCCGATCGCGGGGGTTGAACTCGATGATGGGCAGGTCCCCGTCCGCAGTGTCGGTGCGCACGAGCGGGAGCCCCTTCCGGGGGTTGGGGATCTCGCGGGGTGCTGCGAGTTCCTGCTCCGGCATGCTGTGCTCCTGGTTCCCGAACTGGCCGTTGTGCCGGCGGGCTGCGTCCTGCGCGGCCTTCGCCACGCGTGTGATCTCGCTCATGCGCTCAGCTCCACAATATGTGCCGTGCCGCGGCCGCCGAGCACGCCGGATTCCGGGCCGAGGGTGTCGGTGATGTTCTTCACGAGCTGCTTCTCGAGCTGCTCGCCGACGATGATGTACTGTCCGTCGGCGTCCCAGAACTCCAGCGGGTACTTGTGGTGGTCGTGCTGGACGGTCACACGGACCGCGCCAGGGACAGCGTCGCCAACGATCGCGCGGATGACACCTTCCTCTGCTTCCTCCCGCTCGGCATCCAGGGCGGCTGCCTGCTCGCGGAGCGAGTCAGCCTCGGACTTGCGAGCAGCGGCGACGGCGAGGAGATTCTTGACCGACGGCGCTGGCTGCGCAGCGACAGGTTCTGTGAGGCCGTTGAGCTTGCGGTAGTCGATGTACGCCTCCAGGTCGCCCTGGTCGATGTCGAGCGCGTCGAACGGCATCTCGCCGTGGATGAGTGCGCCCTGAGGCTGCAGCGTCTGGACGATGTGGTCCTTATCGGCCCACGGGTCGATGCCGATGAACTCCAGGGTCTCCAGCGGCAGGGCGTCCAGGACGCCGGCGATGTCGACCTCCTGGGTGCCGACGATGATGCCCTCATCGTCATTGTTGTCGCGGTACTCCCGGTGGGTGATGGAGGCCTTGATCGGCTGGCCCGGCTCGAACGACAGAAGTTCGCCGGTGCCGGCGGCCGCCTGGGCGGACCGCTCCGCCGCTACGGCAGCGAGGAGGTCGAGCTGCTCGGGGGTGACAATCCCATCCTCCTGATCGTTCACTGCGTGCCAGTAATCCTCGTACCGGGCGTACTCGTCGTCGGTGGCGTAGCGCCACTCGTCCGCGTCTTCCCCAGGTGTGCTGTGAGGCTGATTGTGGGCGATGACTGGTGTGAGGGTGTCCGCGGTGGAGGCCATCACGAGGGGTTTCCCGTCGCCCCACTGGATCTCGCGATCGGCGAGAGCGACCTCGGGGGCGCTCTGGTCCTGCTTGCCGAACTGGCCGTTCGTGCGGTCGCGGTGGTTCTCGCGGGCAGCCGCGTCGGCGGCGTTGATGTCGGTCATGTCTGTGATGTACGCGGGCGAGGTCACATGTGCTGGTCGAGCTTGTTGTACGCCTCGTTCTCGCTGCTGTGCTCGGAGGGGACGAAGGTGAGCTCGTCGGTGTCGTCGATGTCGCCTCGGAAGGTCCCGACGATGTTCAGGTAGTCGCGGACGTCGTAGTCCTCGTCCTCATCGTCCTCGTCGCGCTCCGCGCCGTAGCGGTCCTCGAAGCGCTCCGCGGCGATGTCGAGCGCCTCATCTTCGGTCACGGCCTCGACGAGCTCGGTCTCGTGGTCGTCGCCCTCGATGAGCCAGACGATGCTCTCGCCCTCGCCCTGTGGCTCCGGCATCCGCTCGATGGTCGTGCCCTCGGCGGCGTACTCGAGCGCGTGCACGCCGCACAGGGCGGGCTCAGAGCCCGGCGCGCGGTAGCCGCGGGTGACGTTCTCGAGCCGGTATTCTGCCGGCTGCCCGCACCCCTCGGTGCAGGTCTCGGAGTAGCCGAGCGTGATGGACGGGGCGGTGTTCGTCTTGGTGGCGAACTGGCCGGTGGTGCTCTCGCGGGGGTGCAGGGTCTCGTTGAACGAAGCAGTCATGAAGACCATGTACCCGGCCGGCTCAGCGACCGAAGATCGCCCGTCGGGCTTTGGACGCGAGCCCCGGCACCTTGCGCGCGGCGGCGGCGACGTCGGGGAGAGCAACACGGTCGAAGTCCGCGGTCTCCTTGTCGAGCTGCTCCTTTGCCTCGGCGACCTCAGCGGCTGCTCGCTCGGCATCGCGCGCTGCCCACCGGGAGGCCACGTCGGCACTGTCCTCGACCGGCAGCGACCGGAGGTGCGCAAGTCGCTCCTCGGCCAGAGCCGCAGACGCATCGAGCCGCTGCCCGTGGGCGTAGAGCTCATAGCTCATCGTTCCGCGCTCGGGGATCGCCTCGTCGCCACCGAGACCCAGCTCTGGGTCTGAGTGCCGCTGGACGCCGAACCGGCCGTCGGCGCGGCGCGCGTTCTCGCGGAGGAAGTCGTTGTCGAAGGTCATGCCTCGGATGTACGCGGCGACCTCAGAACCCGATCTCGGGGCGACTGTGCGACCGCGGTGCGAACGACCCGGCCGTGCTCTTCGCGCTGGTCTTGCGACGCATCGCCGCCGGCTTGTAGAGCACGCCGGGCTCGGTGCCGGCGACCTCGCTGACGAGGTTCGTCAGGGTCTCCGCCTGCGCGTGTGCGTACTCGTCGGCGGCGACGGCGGCCTTGCCCCAGTGGTGACGGTGCTCGGTGATGAGGCCGAGGATCTGCTCGGCGCCGCTCTCGAGCTCGCGGCTGATGTGGGTGCGCTCCGCCGCGGTCAGCTCACCGATGCGACCACGGAGCTCGGCGACCTCGCTGGTCACGTCGGTGGGAACGTTGGCGTAGCCGGCGAGCTTGTTCCGCGCGTTCGAGACAAGCCCACGGCGGATGTCTTCCGCAAGGTAGCGGGGGACGCGGCGCTTGGGGGCGCCGTTGCAGTAGTCGCTGCGCTCCCAGGAGTATCGCTCGCGCGCGAAGCGCGGTGACTTCTCGTGCTGAACCCAGAGTTTCGCAGCGAGGTCGTCGAGGTGCTCGGGGTTCTCGCTCTCGAACGGGCTGGCCTCGCCGGCGACGGGCTGCGAGACGACCGAGTAGCCGGCCGGGTTCGCACCGTCCCAGGCGTCGTGGGCCTCGTCGTAGGTGGCGTGGCCGGTGCTCACCCACTCGAACTCGCTCATGTCGAACTCAACGCGGCCCTCATCGTCATCACCGTCGTACCACCGGTCGGCGCGGTAGAAGCCGCGGCTCCACGTGCCGTCCGCGGACTGCCAGACGACGTTCTCGTGCGGGGTGCTCACTTGCCCTCCCGGAAGTAGAACTGGCCCTCCTTGGCGAGGGTCCGCCGACCGTTGCGCTTGCCCTTCTCGATGTACTCGACGTAGTCCTGCCCGGCGGGGGACACCCACCGGCGGACGCGGACGTCCTCGCGCACAGCCCAGCCGGTGCCGCCCATGTAGAAGCCGGCGTGAACCAGGGTGCCGCGAATCGTCTCGCCCTCGGCGAGCTCGGTGATGTCGAGCTTCCGACCTCCGGACGCGATGAACTCCGCCTTGGTCACCTCGAGCTCGTCGAGAGCGCGGAGGTTCTGCAGCATGTAGATGGCCGCGTCCTCAGCCTTGTCCTCGGTGCCGGCGAGGGACGGGATCTGCCCCTTGAACCTGTCGTTGTAGACCGTGTCGAAGCCGGGTCGCTTCAGCTGGTCGAACGCGGCGAGGTAGTCGGCCATGTACGGGCGGACCTGCTCGTGGTCGCCGTAGTTCCCGTTGAACACGAAGGGGCCGGGCGGGGCCTCCCCGAACGCCTCGACCCACTCCTCGTCGGTCATGTCGTCGTCGACGTCGGAGACGCCCGGCTCGTAGCGCGGGTCGCTCTCCTTGATGCCGGCCGGCTCGAACCAGACCGTGTGCTCCTTGCCGGTGAGGTTCGTCAGCTCCGTGGCGAGGTGCTGCGCGGCGTCGAGGTCGCCCTCGAATCGCCCGCATGCGTCGCAGCGCTGGATCCCGTCGGGGGAGTCCATGCCTGGGAGGACGCCGGCGAGCTGGTAGCACTCGCAGTCGTGGTCGCCCTCGAGCATGATTCCGGTCAGGTCGACGGGTTCGCCGTCCACCTGCAGCCACGGGTTCGTCTCACGGGCGATGCGAACGTCCTCACCCGGCGTCCACTGCTTCTGCGGCTGGGAGGGCGCGGCGATCGTCAGTTCGGGGGCGGAGTGCTCCTGGTTGCCGAAGCGGCCGGTGGTCTTCTCGCGGTGGGTCTCGCGTGCAGCCTCAGCCGCGGGGTTCATGTCGGTCATGCCCACCATGTACCCGGCGCGCGCAGAAGCGCCCCTCTCGAGAAGAGAGGGGCGCTTCACGTCCGGGGCGAGCCGTCCACCACCACGCGGGTGGCTCGCCGTGCGGGTCAGTAGACGAGTGCTGCGGCAGCAGCGTCGAAGGCGAGAGCCAGCTGAGCGGGCTCGGCCAGGGCCGGGGCGCCGGGGGCATCCAGGAACGTCTCGGCGGCGAGGGTCCACGCCTCGGTCTCACCCGTCTGCAGGTGCTCGTCGTACGCCTTGATGGCGGCGGTGAGGAGGGCGGCGAGGTCGTCACCGTCACAGGTGCGGACCATGATGTCGCGGATGCGCTTCTTGGTCGCGGCGCTCATCGGCTCGGGCAGAGCGAGAGCGCCTTCGACGACCTTCGTGAGGCGGTCCCAGCGTCCGTTGAGGGCTTCGATCATCGTCTCGATGTTGTCGAGGGTGTAGGTCGCCCAGATGTTCAACCACGCGTCCGAGATGGCGTCGTTCGGCTCGCCGAGCTCGGCGCCGAGGATGTTGCCCCACTCCATGAAGGAAGCGACGGCGAGGGTGTCATCCTCGTCCAGCTGCTTGATGAGCTGCTTGCGGGTGTCCACGTCGGGGATGACCGGGGCCGGCAGCTGCGTCTGGGCGAGGAAGGTGCGAGCGACGATGGCGGACTTCTCCGCCGAGCGGCGCGAGCGCACACCGGCGGTCTTCTGCTCGCCGCGCTCCTCGGCGGCCTTGTTCTCGGCCTTCGCCGCGGCGACGGCGTCCTCTTCGGCGCCGATGAGCTCCATGATGGCGAACGCGCGGGTGTCGGCCTCGTTCTCGATGGCGGCGTTCTCAGCCGACTGGGGGAGCTGGTCGGGGGTGAGCTTGACCTCGGGGCGGCGGTAGCCCTCGTCGCCCTCGTCGTTGGGGGTGTCGAAGGTGGTCCGGTGCTTGTCCTCGTTGATCTTGATGCGCTTCATGAGGTTGAAGATGGAGCCGTCGAGGGTCTTCACCATGTAGCCGACGACGTTGGTGCCCTCGAGCAGGTCCTTGAGGTCCAGGCCACCGCCGGGGTTCTCGAGGATCTTCTGCTCGATGACCTCGGCGAGACGGACCGACAGCGCCATCCGCATCTTGTGCGGCTCCTGCATCAGACCGTGCCAGGCCGTCGAGACGCGCATCGTGTAGTCCACGAGCTCGAGCGAGGGGTCCAGCAGCAGCCACGTGATGTAGCGCTTGGCCTCGACGATGGGGTCCTTGCAGTCCTTGACGTGGTCGAGGGCGAGGTTCAGCAGGCCGGTGCCCGACTGGGAGGGGAGCGGGGCCGTGGTCTTGTACTCGCCGTCGACGAGGTACTCGCGGATGGTGGGGCCGTAGGCGAACTCACCCTCCGTGTTCGTGGTGTCGCCGGTGTAGCTCAGGCGGATGCCGTTGCCCTCGTAGGAGTAGGTCGACCGGCCACCGGAGAGCTCCAGAGCGGTGCGTGCGATCTCGACGGCGACGGCGTTGACGCGCTCGTGCTGGCGGTCGTAGTTCGGGGTGGAGGTGGACGAGCGGAGGGCGTCGCGAGCGATCGCCGCGATGGCAGAGGTGTTCATGCCGGGCATGTACGCGGCGTCTGCAGAAACCGAAGAGGAGGGGGCGATGGCGGTGGTGGTGTTCATGCCGGTCGCATGCGCGCAGTCCCTCTTTTGCACCGTGACACCGCCCTGATGAGGGCATGAAAAAGGCCGGTAGAACCGGACTTCTGTCCGACCTACCGGCCTGATCCATAGGGGCGGAGGCGCTACACCGCGAGGTGCTCCTGCGCGCTCACGGCTTCCTCGCGTAGACGGGCTGCGACATCGTCCGGGTTCGTCGACGCCTGAGCGAGGAACGAGGCCGGCATGATGACCGTGGTGGCGGCGAAGCGCTGCTTCAGGTCGCCGTAGTAGAACTCCGACCCGCGCAGCAGGGAACGCTTGCCGGTGATGCGGTCCCGCTCGGACCACAGCGCCTTCAGCGAGTTCCAGTTCGCGCCCTGGTCGCCGGCGAGGGTGTCGGGAGCGATGACCCGCGAGTGGGTCTCCGGCCGGGACGCGCCGAACAGTTCGAGCGCTGCCTCAGCTTCGGTGGAGTCGGAGATGTGGCCGATGAGACCGCGGGAGAAGTAGCCCTTGAGCCCGAGGTTCAGTGGCCCTGTGGGGGTCTGCGTGTAGAAGATCGGCAGCACGTTCATCGAGCGAGCAAGGCGGCCCGTCTCGTTCAGCTCGTCCGGGGTCGCGCGCTCGAGCACCCACGCCTCGTCCATGTGGAGGACGCCGCCGCGGCCGCGCAGGGCGATGAGGGATCCGCGCATCAGCATGCGGAGCAGGTTGATGGACTGCCGCATCTCCGAGCTCATCTCCTCCGGCGCGATGGTGCGACCCATCGGCGGGAGGGTGAGCGGGGCGCTGCCACGCATGAACAGCGTGATGGAGTTGGACTTCGCCAGCGACGCGCCCTCTGCCGGCGGTGTCATCCCGAACGTCGCGCGGAACTTCGGGAAGGTGTTCGCGACTCGGAAGACCGGCTCGATAGCCTCGCGGGTGACCTGCCCGTCCTTGAACGCCAGGGCGAGGGCCTGGCCGGTGACCTTCGCGCCGCGGCTGACGCCGTAGCGGATGGCGTTAGCGACCTCGGCCTCGTACTTCCGGCGATCGTCGTTGCCCCACGGGTTGACGTTGAAGAGCATGTCCGCAGCCAGCGGGATGCCCTCCTCCGGGGTCGGGTAGAGGGTGAGCGGGTCCAGCCCGCCGTCGGAGGTGATGAAGTCGTCGAAGCTGCGGACCTGGAACCCGGGGATGTCCATGAATGCGGCTCGCAGGTCGCTACCTTCCTTCGGGTCGATGATGACCGTCGGGGTGGTCATGAGGCCGTGCTGACGCGCAATCCACTGCAGCAGGACCGTCTTTCCGGAACCGGTCGCCGCTCCCACCAGGCACAGCGGGGCGGAGTCGCCGGCGGATGCCGCCTTCGGGGACAGGTAGACGGGCTGCTTGTCGGCGGTCAGGCCGATGAACGCACCGTCCTTGTCGCCGACGCGGGTGAGGTTGCTGAACCCTGCGTACGCGACGGAGGTGGCGGGGACGTCGTGGAGGTTCGGGTTGCCGCGGACGTTGGAGCAGATCATCGTCTCGTGCCACGCCTGCAGCTGCCGGTTGCTCATGATGTGCAGCTGGCCGCCGGGGACACGGATGGACTCCTCATCGGAGTACATGCCAGCCATGCCGACGATGACGCTCAGGTCGATGAGGGTGGGAGGCATCGCGTCCTTGCCGATGTCGTACTGCCCCTCGATGGAGGCGACTTCGGCTTCACGCTCCTCGCGCCGAGCCTGGTCCTTGCCCTTCTGGTATCCCTCTTCCAGGTCGGTGCGCATCTTCCGCTTGGTGCTCTTGAGCTCCTGCCGGGTGATGGTGGGCGGCTCGACGAATCCGCGGACGGAGATGACGCGTGCGCCGCGGCCGATGAGGTCGCTGGCCCACCAAGTGCTCGGGTCACTGACGGCGGTGTAGCCGAGGTCGAACTCAGCGAGTGAGGCGAAGGTGACGGCGCGGTGGTCGGGGAGGTCCAGCCACGGGTCGCACTCCTGCAGGCCCTCCTCTTCGGCGGCCTCCCAGGAGGATCGGCGGGAGAAGAAGTGGATGTGCTCCGCGTGGCGGAGCTCCGCGACAGGGCGCGGGTCGCCGAGGTTCCACCAGCCGTCCACCGCTGCCCAGTCGGCAGCATCCGGGTGGCCGAGGCCAGCGCGGTCGAACGCGGCGGACACCTGCTGGTAATCCTTGTCGTAGTCGGTCTCGAGCACCCCGCCGTGGAAGAGGGTCTGCTCGACGGAGTCCATGAACCCTCGGAAGGAGCCGTCACCGGTGGTGGGGACGAGGCGGACGCCGAGGAGGACCCGGCGGTCGTTGACCTCGAGGTCCTTGAACCACTCGTTGAGCTCGTCCTTGATGGGGCTCGACTCGGGGGCCTCGTACCAGCGGGGGAAGTTCGTCTCGATGAGGTGGAACTCGCGGTACTTCTTCCGGGCCATCTGACGGTTGATGCCGCGAGTGGTGCCCAGCGTCGCCAGCTCACCGAAGGCCTGCGCGAGCGGGGTGCTGATGTTCAGTGCCTCACTGGTGGTCTTCGCGTCACGGATGGATCCGAGCGGGACGGTGCGGTACAGCCACACCGAGTTGTCGGTGCCGGTGACTCGGCCGTCCGGCTTGGGCTTCTTCGCGCGCGACTCGAATACGGGTGTGCGGGAGATCTCGCTGTTGGCGGCGGCCATCAGTTCTCACCGTCCTCGGGCTCAGGCTCGGTGGGGACCGAGTCAGGGTTGGCGGGGGAGATCTGGGTGCCGGGGACGGCGTTGCCGTACTTCTTCAGCGTCGGGCCGGTGCCTGCTGGGCCCCACGCGACGATCTTCGGGCTGGCGGTGTGGGCCTGCTCGATGAGGACGTCGTACTGCGTGCGGGAGCCCTCGTTCTGCGTGTTGTCGCTCCACGCGATGACGAGCTCGACGCGGGCGATCACGGTCTTGGGCTCCTCCTCGCCGTCGACCTTGATGAACCCGGCAGCGGGGACGGTGGCCTGACGGATGCGAGCGCCTTGCAGCGGCATGTAGGCGTGGGTGGGGTTCTCATCACCGACGTACAGGCGGAGTGCATCACCGGAGTCGGTGAACGCCTTCGCCCACTGAAGGGCGGTGGAGGACACCGCGTCGGATGCCGGCGTGGTCGAGTACTTCGGCCACAGCTCTCCCGACCAGCCCTGCGAGGAGGAGGGGACACGGGGGAGCAGGCTCGGCTCGGCGGACGCGATCGCGCCGAGGGAGTCGGAGACGCTCACCAGGACGGTGGCGTCGTAGAAGAGGGGCACCCCGTTGACGTCGCTGGCCAGGGTGAAGCGGTGCAGTTCGGCGTCGTTGGCGGGGCTGTCGGAGGAGCTCTCCGCCTTCCCGCCGCCGGCGATGCGGGTGAACCCGTCCCAGGAGACGATGTAGCCGCCGGGGAGCGGGCCGGGCTTGGCCGAGAGCCACGCGGTCATCTTGGTGTGGGCGACCGACTTGCCGACGGAGCTGTTGACGTCAGTGGACCCGACGGGCTTGACCGGAGGCTCGGGCGGCGCGGTGGCGGCGCTGAGGGCAGAGAACATCGAACCGAACCCGATGATGATGAACACCCAGACGAGCACGCGGCGGCGGCGGCTGCGCGACTCGTGAATGGTGTGGGCCGGGGTGGCCTCGTTCACGCGCAGCAGGTCGTCCTGGGGCTCGTCGGTGGTGGCATCCGGCTCCGGAGCGGCCTGCTTCTTGCCCTTGGCGGGCTTGGTCTTGCGGGTGAGCGCCATGTGCGTCGTCTCCTATGCCCCTCGCCGCGGGTGCGCGGCGAGAGGCGTGTGGTGGATGGTCGGCCTCAGCCGAGAAGTGCGATGACCTTGTCCAGGCCTGCGATGTCGTCGGAGGTGAAGCTCTTGGCGGCGGAGGCGATCTTCGCGCCGGCCTGAACTTCCTTGGCCGGGATGGCGCCCTGCACCTTGTCGAGTGCGGTGAGCAGACCCCAGGTGCGTCGAGCGGTGTCGCGGTCGCTGGCGATTGCGGTGCCGATGACGACGGCGTTGTAGACGTCGTCCTCTCCGATGAGCTCGCGCAGCCCGTCGATGGCTTCGGCTGCGCCCTTCGCGCCGCTGAGGGTGGCGACGACGAGGTCCTCGGTGGCGGTGGTGCCGCTGCCGATGGCTGCGGCCAGGAGGTCGCGTGCGGGGCCGGAGAGCTCCTCGATGTCCTCGGCCTGCTTCAGGACGCGGCGGACCTGCGCTGCGGTGATCTTCGCGGTCGTCCGAGCGGGCTTGCGGGCGCGGGTCTTCTTGCTGGTGTCTTCGCGTTCGGTGGCGGCCGGCTGGTCTTCCGCGTCGATGACGTCGTCGACGTCAGGGTCGTGCCACGGGCTCCGGTCGAAGGCGTTGTCGATGGAGGGGACGGGCTCGCTGTTCGAGCCCTCGAAGTAGGAGGGGGTGCTCATGAGAGTGGTTTCCTTTGGTCGGTTGCGTCCCATACCCTGCGGCGGGGGTCGGTCAGATGAAGGGGAGCAGCAGGAACGCGGACGCCCCGATGCCCCAGAGGCCGTAGAGGGTCAGTGGGACGGCGAGCATGGATTCCCGTGCGCTGCCGGTGAGGCCGAGGATGGGCAAGGACCAGTAGCCGTTCTTCATCCAGATGCGCTTGAGCACGGGGGTGTTCTGCACCCACTGCGGCGGCTTGAAGTTCTTCGGCCAGGTCAGCGGCAGCCCGCCGACGGTGAGGAAGTCGCCGGCCATGTGGGTGACCCACCCGATGGCGATAGCCCACGGCAGCCACGACCACTGCTCGGGGAGCAGGAACGTGATGGCGGCGGAGGAGGCGAGCCCCACGAGCCACGCCATGCCCCAGGAGCGCACGACCTTGAGGACCTTGAGCGCGAAGCACAGCATCGCGGCCGCGACGACGCCACTGATGATGACGTACGGGCTGAGCGGGGTGGAGCTGACGATGCCGGGGATGGTGGTCAGGATGTAGGCGAGGAGGAACACGACGATCGCGGACAGACCCGAGTGGGTGCCGTGGCGGTGTCCGCCGGCGGCCTTTCCGACTGCGGCGGTGACGGCCTTGCCGACGCCGGGGATGGAGTAGGCGATCGTCGCATTGTGGTGGTCAGCGTCCGGCAGGAGCGCTGCGCCCGCGGCGACGAGGCCTCCGATGGCGACGGCGGCAGGATCCATCGGCATGACAGAGAACGAGGGGATGAGGTGGAGGGCGAAGGGCTGGCCGAGGACCTCGAGCTTGTGGAGCACGGGGGAGGTGGCGGTGACAGCGACCCACGCGGCGGCACCGGTGCCAGCGTGGTGGGCGCCCATCATGAGCGGGCTCCGGGGGCGGGGTTCTGGCGCATGGACGCCCTATGCGCGAGGGCGGTGCGGCCGTGGCGAGCGCCGCACCGCCCTCGCGGTGGTCAGAAGGAGATGTCGTCCTGGACGACCGGGGCCTTGGAAGGCGGCGGGGCGAACAGCTCGTCGGCGCCGGTGAGGTCCGCGGGCCTGCCCGTGGCGGGAGCGAACAGGTCCGCCGGGGCGGTCTCAGCGAAATCCTCGATGTCGAAGAGCGTCTCGGCCGGCCGTGGGGCGTCCGGTTCAGCCGCGGCCGCGGCGACCGGTGCCGGCTCCGAGACCTGTGCCGGCGCTTCGGCCTCCACCGGGACCGGCGCAGGAGGTTCGACCTTCGCCGGGAGAGGCTCCGGCTCCGACTCGGAGACGGCGTCCGCCAGTGACGGCATCTCGGTATGCAGGGTGACGCCGTGCTGGTCCGCGATGTCGCGGGCGATGTCCTCGCGCGGGATCCCGATGTCGTCGAGCTCGGCGAGGGCTTCATCTACCCACACGACCTCGTCGATGCCGGGGTTTGCGCGCAGGAGCAGGTGCAGTGCGTCGCCGTCTGGCCAGCCGGTCTCGAACCCGTCGCCGGTGGGGGCGGTCTCTCCGAAGATGATGTCGGAGCCGATGATGACCGTTCCGGTGAGCCCGGTGGGCATCTCGGCGAACTGGCCGGGGTGGAACAGTGGACGGTCCACCGGAGCGTCCTCGGGACCCTCCGCCACGTCCTCGGGCTCCGAGGCGAAGGGGAGGTCGGTGGGCGGCTCGAGCAGGGTGAAGGCGTCGATGTCGTCGGCGTCCTCCCCGGCGACCTCTGGGAGGGTGGCAGGCGCTTCGGGCGCGGAGTCCGTCGCCTTGTCCAGGGTCAGGGCGTCGCTGTCGCCGTCGTCGAAGGCGAAGTCGTCGAAGCTCAGGCCGAGGTCGTCGGCGCTCAGCTCGATGGTCTCCTCGTCGTCTTCTTCGACCTCGAACTCCTCCATGACTGCACCGAACGCCTTAGGGGCGGCCGAGCGGACCCGGTCCTCGAGGGCGGCGATGTCCACCTGGGTGTCGGAGTCGATCGGCGGGACGAGCTCCATCAGCCTGCGTGCCATCTCGTCCTGACCGCCGGGCTCGAACCAGGACTGAATGACGAGCGGGTCACCGGAGGTGCCCTCGAAGATGCCGCGACCCTGGGGGATGGTGGAGCCGAGGTTCGGGAGGATGGTGACGTCCTTGAATGCGGAGGCCATGTCGCCGAACGTCATCTTGCCGAGCGCCACGCGAGAGAAGTTCGTCTTCATGCCCTGCAGCCCCACGGCTTCGAGCTCGGGTGCCTTGATGCCCTGGCCGGCAAGGATGACGGTGATGCCGACGGAGCGCGCTTCGCGGCCGAACTTGCCGACCCACATGGCGAGCTTGCGGACGCCGTCGTTGATGTTCTTCCGTTGCTCGAAGAGGGCGAGCTCCACCTCGTCAGTGGTGTCCGGGGCCTTGAGGGTGCCCTTGGAGACTTCCTTGATGAGCGATTGGAACTCGTCGATGATGACGAACATGTGGCGGGGGCGCACGTCCTCGGGGAGGTCGCGGTAGTTGCCGACCCCGTACTGGCCGTTGAGTCGCTTGCGCTCGTTCATCTCCATGCCGATGAGCTGGGTGAGCTCTCCCGCGCCGAGGTGCTGGCCCTCACGCGCGAACCCGCGAATCCAGGGGGCGGCGAACTCGAAGTCGACGGCGCCCTTGGTGGGGTCCATGACGAAGATGTCCGAGCCTCGGAGGATGGCGCCGACGGTGAGGACCTGCATGAACGACGACTTACCGGATCCGGAGCCGCCGAGGACCATCATGTGGAAGTCGTTCTTCCAGTTCAGGGACACGGTGGACCCGTCGGTCGTGTACGCGAACGGGATGGAGTGTTCACCCTTGCCGCTGGTGTCGGCGGAGGCTTCCCAGTCGAGGACGGCGGGGAAGGGGATGGGGTTCTCCTCGGCTGCGAGGATGACGAACTGTGCGGGGGTGGCCGCGGGGCGGATGTCGACGTAGTCGTTCGCTGTCTCCGAGCGGAGCTTGTCGGTGGCCTCCTGGATCTTCCCGAGGTTCAGACCGGCCGGCATCGCGAACACGAGGCGCGTGATTTTCGGGTTCGTCTCGTGCGGACCGTTCTCGAGCATCATCGGGCTCGCGCCGTCAGTGACCGCGCGGATGCCGACGTTCTGGAACGCCTGCGCCCAGTCGAGCTTGTCGCAGTACGCGAGGGCCTGCGGGTTGGCGAACTTCACGCCATCGGCATGAGGCTGGGCGCCCATGACGATGTAGCAGCCGTGCTCGGACTCCTCGAAACGGAGCCAGCGGACGCCCCCGAGGGACTGGATGAGCTTGGGTGCGTTCTGCTTGAGCGTGGCTGCGGTGACACCGTCGTAGAGACGCAGGTGCACCTTCCACACGTGCCCCTTGGACGTCGGCCGAGTGAGAGCCTCCGCGGTGATGACCTCGGGGTAGGGGAGCTTCGCGTCCTCGAACGCGCGGTTGATGAGTCCGCCCATGACCCACTTCGCGGCCTCCCTCGCTCGGGGGCCAGGTGAGGCGATGTCGGCGGGGTTGGCGGGGACGGGGGCGGCGGCGTGGACGACGGCGAACCCTTGGGCGTGTCGGACGCCGGGGCCGATGCCGCCGGCAAGGGCACCGGTGATGCCGACGACCGTGAGGAAGGGTGCGGCCTTGAGGGTCGTGCGAATCCGCTCGCACATGTTCTTGGAGAAGAACTGCGCGGGGCTGAGGCCCTGGCCGACGAGGAACGGCTCGAAGGTGAGCTCGATCGTGGCGTTCAGGCGCTCGTGCTTGATGGCTGCGTACTGCAGGTGGGGCTGCTTCTCGCCCATCTTGAGCGCGTCGGTCCAGCGCTGTGCCCAGCGTGCTTCGTACGCGGCCTTCTCCATCCGGCCCGGCAGTGACCGGTCAAGGAGAGTGGCCTGCTCGAAGTCGCCGAAGAAGGTGGAGCGGCCCTCGGAGAAGATGCCGTTCTCAGGGTCCACACCGAGCGCAAAAGCGACCGTCATGGCGGATGCCAGTGGCGTCGTCCACGCCGTCTCCCACACGGCGACGGTGGAGTCGGGGGTGTGCGCTGCCTGCATGTCGAGGAGGATCGGGACGGGAGCGTTGAGCTCTCGTGCGGCGTGGAAGGCTCCGAGCTCGGCGGCGAGCTTGACCTCTTTCACGTCAACGGAGGGGTCGAGGGTCTGCACCTCCGCGTCGCCGGGGGCGACGATGACCCGGAACCGGGTGGCGTGCGCGGACCCGGCGACCGGCTGCCCCTGCGAGTCGGTGGCGGGGACGGTGAGCATCGCCGTGTTCACCTCGCCGCCGGCGGCGAGGTAGGGGACGACGGAGTTGTAGAGGTTGATGGCTTTGGCCGACCCCAGGCTCGGGGGCGCTTCGAAGGTGTCGACGACGAAGCTGCCGACACGCTCGTGGGAGGTCATCCGCACCTCGGGGTACTTGAGGCCCTCCCACCGGGGGACCCACTGCGCGCGGGCGGCGACCTGGTCGCGCCAGGCTTCGAGCCCGGCGGCGCGAGCGGCGCCGTGCAGGCATCCGCCGGCGGCCGCGAGAGCTGCGCCGATGCCGACCAGCCACGGGTAGACGAACACGTCCGTCGCCTCGAGAGACAAGAGGGTCAGCGGGACGGCGACCGCGATGGCGACACCGAGAAGCGTGAAGCCGATGAACGCTCGCCACGCACCGCCGTCACCGGCGGCTGCCTTCTTCGACAGGGAGGCAACCGTGACGCCGGGGCTCGGGTCAGCGATGGCAGCGTGCCGGCGGATGACGGCGTCCACGGCCATGATGACCGCGTACGCGTACAGGGCGTTCAGCCACGCGAGGTCCAGGGTGGGGTCGATGTCGGGCACCCACTGCTTGATGGCGGCGAGGGTGGCTGAGAGGGAGAGAACGACCAGGCCCGCGCCCACGGCGACGAAGGTCGCAAACCGTGACGGCACGACGAGCCAAGCGATCGCTCCGATGAGCTCGCCGAGCAGCGGGAACACCGGCTGAACCGCGGCGGGGAGACGCCGACTGAGGCGTCCGAAGAACTTCTTGCCGCCCTCGCGGAAGCCGCTCAACTGGGAGGGGGAGTTGACGAGCCAGTCACCGGAGGGGAAGACGGTCCGCCAGCGCAGCTCCATCCACCGGCGTTGCTGCATCTGGATGGGTTCAGGGTGCGGCTCCTTCGCGTTCACCTGCGGGGGCGCGTTGAACAGGAACGATGCGAGAGCGACACCGACGGCGATGATGACCGCTCCGGGAAGCTGGAAGTAGGTGGCGACGAGACCGCCGACGACCGCGGCTGCCGCGATGAGCGGAGCGAGGTTGGCGGGGGCCTGGTTCGCCGAGCTTGCGCGCTGGGCCATCAGGCTGCTCCTAGTAGGCGAGTCGGGCGAGTGCAGTGACTATGCGCGGGTCCGCGGCCTTCGCGGGGAACCGCAGCTGGGCGGGGTGGACCGCGCGGGGCTTCGCGTCGGGGTCGCCGGCGGGGCGGAACGCCCAGATGGAGACCGATCCGCGGGAGGGGTGGATGACCATGAGCGGGCGCTGCATGGTCGCGAGGTTCCCGAGGTACTGCCGGAGTCGGTTGTGGCCGAGGGGGAGCCCGCGCTTGTCGGCGTGGGGGATCCGTTCGAGTCCTCGGAAGGTGCGCCCGGCGAGGGTGAAGTAGAAGCCGGGTTTCCAGAGCTTCGAGTCGATGACCCACACCTTGCTGCCGGCGACGACGACGTGGTCGATGTTCGCCTTGGAGCCGGGGATGCGGAGGTCGTGGAGGACGGTGAACCCGCGCTTGACGGCGAGCTCGTCGAGGGCCTTCGCGGTACGGACCTCACCGACCTGGCCTGCCTTGGCGGTCGCGGCGGGGGCGAAGGTCGCGTTCTCGAGCGAGCCGCCCGCGCGGCCGATGCTGGTCACGCGCCGGCCTGGCTGACGAGGTCGACGATGAAGGACACGACGAACCACCCGGCGGCGCCGGCGAGGACGAGCCCCCCGGTGATGAGGCCGGGTACGGTGCGGAACCATGCCACGAGGTCGTCGCGCTGGCGGTTGGAGTCGTCTCGGAACTTGCTCATGCCGGGTACCCTGCGGCGAGCTCACGGCCGGGCCGCTCGCTCAGGCTCGCACCACGGCTACGCCACGGCGCTCACCTGCGACCTCAGCGGGTGGGGAGCTCCGACCACTCGCCGGGAGTGCCGTCGGTGAGGAGCACGAGGTTCTGGCCGGTCCATGCGAGGCGAACGGTGGTGGCCGTCAGGTCGGCGCCGTCGTAGGCGAGTGCTTCGGTCTTCCCGAAAATCTCGGGCTTCGTGGGCTTCTCGTCCGGGTACGCGAGCTCGTCGAACTGCTTGTCGCTCAGGTCGATCCCGTATCGAACGTCGGTTTCGGCGGAGAAGCGGTCGGCGCGCTCGGCGACAGACTTGGCGTGGGCCGCGTCAACGGCCTTGTGGTTGTGGTTGTCAAGAAGGGCCACTGCGAAGCCTGACGCGCAGACGATCAGGGACACGGTCACGCCTATGGCGATTGTCCGCGCGCGGCCACCGGTGAGAAGGAATCCGACCGCGCCGAAGATGCCGCCCGTCGTGAGCACGAGGTAGGCAGCGGTGACGAGGCCGTTCGCTGCTGCGGCCGCGGGAAGGATTGAGATGAAGTCCATGTCGCTGCCTATGCGTGCCGGTCAGCGGGTGGGGAGCTCGGTCCAGGAGCCGTCGTCACCGTTGGAGACGAGGGCGTAGCCGGTGCCGTTCCAGATGAGGGTCACGTCGCTCGTGGTCAGCTGGCCGTTCGAGACGTCGCGGAGCGTGATTGTGCCGAACGGCTTCTCCTCGGCTGGCTTGGCGTCGGGGAACTCGAGGCCACGCACCTCGACGTCGCTGAGGTCGAGGCCGTACCGGTCCTCGATCGAGGACACGTACGAACTGAAGCGCGCACTGACTGCGGCATCTTCAACTTTTTGGCTGTTCCCAACCGCGATGGGCGCGCCGAGGCAGAGTGCGACGGTGGTGATGACCAGCAGAAAGAAGACGGGAGCAGCTGCCGGCTTTTCGCGTCGCGCCCAGATGGCACCTGCGATCAGCATTGAAGCGAAAGCGACACCAGCGGCGATGGCGAACGGGACTCCGGCGGCGTGGTGGTCGAAGGTCGGGAGAGTGATGTGGTCCATGCCCGGGCTATGCGCCGGCGTCACCGCTCCTTGACGGGCATGATGAGGAACGTCGCGTCGGCCGTGTCGATGCGTGCGGCGCCGGGGACGGTGGAACGGCCCGTGCGCACGAGCGGCTTGCCGGGGCGGATGGTGAGCCGCTGGTCGCCGCGGGGGTGCTTCGCGGCGTACTGGGCGATGGGCCCGAGGTGCGCGCCGTCGAACACGGGCAGGTGGGGTTCACCCTCCTCCCACCGGTCGAAGAGCTTCTCCACGGGCGGGTAGGTCACGTCCGATGCGGGCGGGAACTCCTGCTCGTCGACGTTCTCGCCATCGGGGCCGACCAGAGCGGCGACGACGAGTGCGAGGGAGACCGTCAGGCGGACACTGTACCCACCGTCGGTCATCTGCGGGATGCCCGCGCGGCGCTGGTTCGGGTTCAAGGTGACGCGGGAGATCCACAAAAGCGCGCGGTAGGGGATGACGAGGTCATCGCTCACCTCGTAACGGTCGATGAGCTGCATGCCGGCACGGGGGATCTCGACCAGCGCGGCACGGTAGCCGTCGCTGGCGATGAGAACCTCACCGGTGTAGCGGGCGGCGTGGAGGTGTTCCCGGCCTTTCTCCGCCGTCCGGGGGAGGGCGGCAACCATCGCCTGCGCGGCCCGAGCGAAGAACCGGACGGGGAGTTCGAGAGTGGGAGCCGCGGTCGGCAGCGCGTCGAGGAGCGTCATGGCCACTCCATGCGCGGTGTCACCTGTCGGGCGTCGCCTCGGGGTGGCTGGGGATGACCTCGGTGATAACGGACAGCTCGCTGCTGTCACGGTCGCCCTGGATCCAGGCAGGGCAGGTGTCGTCGGTGATGTCGATAGCGCGAGTGACGTAGTCGTACCGGATGGTCGCGCACCCGTACCGTTGGGCGTGGGTGGCCATGAGCCCACCGAGGCCGTTCGTCCCGCCGGCGAGGAAGAAGGCCGACACCTCTGTCCGGTTCCTGTCGCTGACCATCGCGTACACGGTGCGCGACTGACCGCCTTCGGTCGCGATGAGGTCGTCCTGGTCTTGAGGGGTGAGGGCAATGAACTGCCCGACGAGCGAACCGGTGATGTCCTCGGGCGACACCTTCCCCGGGGGCTTCTCCCATGCGAGCTTCTCGAGACGATCGGCAGTGGTGTTCACGCTCCAGACGAGGGAACCATCCGCTGCGTCCTCTGCTGAGGGGCTCATAGCGATGCAGCCCGTCAGCGCGCTGGCGATCGCCGCGGTCGCAGTCGCGACCGCCGCAGCGCGGAACGTGGGAGGCATGTGACCTTCCTAGCGGGATGCGAATGCCGCGCGAGGCATGATGCTCGCGCGGCATTCGATCCGGGTCACTCCGCTTCGATCTCGATGTCGAGGTCCGGGTCGAGGTAGAGGTAGCCGAAGTCGGTCTGGACCATCAGGAACCCCGGCATAGCCGAGGAAGTGGTGACGTCATCGACGGTGAGGCGATGCTGGTTCTGGACCAGCACGTCGCCCGGGGTGAGCTCGCTGACCTTCTTGGCCACGGTGCCGGCATCAGCGAGGCGACGCTCTGCCTCAGCGAGAGCCTCGGCGCGCTTCTCGCGAGCGTGCTCGGTCTTCGCGAGGGCGAGGAGCTCAGCTGCGGACGGGTACGGGTCGACCATCCCGTTGTCCTCGCGGTGGCGGAGGTAGTCCTCGAAGTCCTCGGGGAGCTCGACGGTGAACGGTCCGTCGTGACCTTCAGTGAGCCCGTGTTCGCGCGCCTCCTCGAAGATCCAGTCGGTCTCCAGGGTGTCGTCCATGGAGGCCAGCTTGTCGAGGCTCGCGTTGTCGAAGATCGCGCGAGCGTCGAACTCAACGGTGCCGATCGTCTCCGCGTTGTCGCGGTAGTCCCAGCGCTCGAGGATGACGCGCACGGTGGCGGCGGTCGCGGGGTCGCTGTAGACGTTGCCGCCGAGTTCCAGCTCGGGGCCGGTGTTCTCGTGGGTGCCGAACTCGCCGTTGTCGCGTCGCGCGGCCTGCTGTTCGGGGGTGAGCTCTGTCATGGGTGCCTTCCGGTGAGGGGTCGTCTATCGTGTGCGCGGCGTGCGCCCTCACCGCATGCGCGGCGGCGGGCTCAGGGTGCGCCGGCGTTGTTGCGGCCGTCGACCCACTTAGCGCTCGCGCGGGCGAGTTCTGCGGCGGACCGCTCGGACCGTGCGGCCGCGGCGCCGTGGTCTTCCTCGTCGGGGACGAGGTAGTTCTGGCGAGAGCGGACGTAACTGACGGCGAGGGAGATGACGATGATCGTCGCGACGACGGCGGCGAAGGCGATGAGGGTGAAGTCCATGTCACTCAAACGGTGGTGAGCAGGCCGGCCACCTGCAGGAGGGTCAGGGAGGCGACGGTCGCGGCGTCCGTGATGCGGCCGCGGCTGAGGAGCCCGTGCATCTCGCCGACGGTCACCCAACGGGTGTTGACCGGGACGTCGTGTGCGCGGAGCTGGTCTTCGCCTAGCGTGGTGGCGGTGAACTCCGTCTGCTCGCCCGCACCGGAGCGAAGGCCGCCGAGCTCGACGACGCGACCGGTGATGTCGAAGCCGGTCTCGGCGAGAAGGGCGGCTTCGGCCGCGCTGTGGATGCTGTCACCGCTGGTGCGGATGCCGCGGGGGAACTCGATGCTGACGTCATGGCCCACCTCGCGTTCGATGAGCAGGAACTTCACCTGGCCGCGGAAGCGGCGGCGGGGAGCGACGACGAGGGAGGGGAGCGGGGGAGTGCTGGTCACGCCGGTTACCCTGCGGCGTCAGCGGTCGTAGGCGGCGAGCTCGTCAAGGCGGTCGACGGTGTGGTGCGTTTCGACCCAGAACTCGTCGGTCCACTCGTTCTCGTGGACCCACGCGGCGGCCTCGCGGGAGCCGCGGTCTTCGAGAATGGCGGCGAGCTGGCGGGGGAGCTCGTTGTCCCAGTCGTACCGGTCGGCCGCGTCACCGTCGAGGGGTGCGGTGCCGGCGTCCTTCGCGATGTCCTCGAAGCGGTCGAGGAGCTTCCCGACGACCTGCGCGACGGCATCATCCTCGCCGTGCTCGCGGAGCCAGATGGCGGCTTGGATGGCGTCGTCCTCGCCGCGCTCCCGGAGGAGGTTCGCGAACTGGTGGACGGCAGCGTTCGGGTAGCCGTCGTGGGGCTTGATGGTTACTTCCGGTGCTGTCCGCTCGTGGGTGCCGAACTCGCCGCTGGCGGCGCGTGCGGCTTCGCGCTCGGCGATCTGGGCGGGGGTGAGGTCGGTCATGGCGGGCCTTTCGGTGGGGTCGTCTACCGTGTGCGCGGCGCGGCGAGTATCCCCGCGACCTCGAGGCGCCGCTGTGCTTCGCGCGCATCGGTGTGCTCGAGTGTGGGGGTGGCGGCGAGGGGGACGACGGAGTGGACGATGGTGTCTGCGTAGACGTGGACGAGGTTGTAGCCCTGTCCGGCGTCCATAGGCCGGGTCCCGCCGACGGGGACGGTGAGGTCCTGGGCGTAGCAGGTGGAGGAGGCGACGGAGACGGGGATGCCGGCGAAGGTCGCGAACGTGGAGTAGTGCAGGTGCCCGGCGATGATGGCGCGGACGTCGCTGCTACGGAGGACGGCGGCGAGGCGGCGCTGGTCTCGGAGCTCGACGGTGGCGGCGAGTGGCAGGACACTCGGGACGGGCGGGTGGTGCATCGCGAGGATCGTGCCGAAGGGAGCAGACGTCCGCAGGACATCTGTGACCCAGACGAGCTGGTCGTCGCTGAGCTCCCCGTGGTGGTGACCAGGGACGCTCGTGTCCAGGGTGATGAGGCGGAGCCCGTCGATGTCGTCCACGCGATCCACCGGGGCGGTCGGGTCCGCGGTCTCGTACAGCAGGTGGTTCCGGAGGCCTTCGCGGTCGTCGTGGTTGCCCATCACCCAGTGGACCGGCGCGCCGAGGCTGGCTGCGAACGGTTCGACCATGCCGCGCAGCTGGACGTACGCGTCCGCCTCGCCGAGGTCGGTGAGGTCCCCGGTGAACACGATCCCGTCGGGCCGGATGCCGGAGGCCTCGATCGCGTCGAGCGCGCGGGCGAGGTTGACGGCCGGGTCCACACTCTCGAACGCCCTCGGTCCGGGAGCCCGAAGGTGCGTGTCGCTCAGGTGCAGGAGAACACGCGAGGCGGGCGGGTACTCCGCGTAGCGGTGAGCAGTCTCGTCGTCGGGGGACATGCTCTCGCTATGCGCTCATCCAGTCGCGTGCGAAGTCCGGGTCGGTGGACAGGCCCACGCCGTCGGCGCGACCGTGGAGACGGAAGTGGGCACCGTCCTCGATGGACTGGTAGCCGCGGGTCCCCTCCTTCGCGTAGAAGTCCACGATGGCACCCTTCTCAGCGGTGATGGAGAACTTCTCGCGCTCCCCGCTGGCGACGACCTTCACGCGGGCGCCTTCCTTCACGGTGATGCCGTACCCGTGGCCGCCGCCGACGATGGTGACGTTGCCGCTGAGGATCTCCATGTCGGGGCAGCCCTGACGAACGACGATGCGCAGGGGTCGGCCGTCCTTCGGACCTTCGACAGCGAGGGGCGCACCTCCGGATGCCGGCGGGACCGAGTCCCAGTCGAGGTGCACGATGCGCCACGCGCCGTCGGTCTCACCGCGACGGTTCTTCACCGCGCGTCGAGTCTCAGTGAGACCGACCGGGCTCTTCCACACCTTGAGGTGGCTGTTGACGTACTCCTCAACGAACAGGACACGCTCGCCGTCCTCCACGCTCGCCCCGGCGTTGGCGGGGTTCCGCTCGCGGGCCGGCTTCTCGTCGGCGGGGACGCTGAGGGCGACCTCGGGGGCGGTCTGGTCCTTGCGGTCGAAGCGCCCGCCGGTGTCGCGAATGTGCTGGGTCTCGTCGAATGCGGTGTGCGTCATGATGGGGTCCTCAGTAGGCGATGCGGATGGTCTCTTCGAAGCCGTAGCCGGGGTCGGTCTCCTTGCGGATGACGATGTTGCCGTCACGGGTGAACAGCTGAACCTTCGAGAGGTCGATGCTGCGGCTGGGGGCAGACCCGTTGCTGGGTCCGTAGCTCAGGACGTCACCCTTCAGGTGCACGTCCATCAACTTCGAGCGGGCGGCGGGGATGCCGTCCTCGCGGGTGTCGCCGAACTGGCTGGCGGAGACGAGCTCGATGCGGCTGGCGTGGCTGAGGTTCCACTTCGCGTGGGAGAGGGTCATCGGTATGTCGACGCGGTCACGGGTGACGTAGTGGGTGCGGTCGGAGTAGAGCACGCCGACGGGGGTGTGCAGGCGCGCGCTTCGCATGTGGCCGGTGTCCTCGAACATTGACGCCCAGACGTCACCGGCAGCGTGCTCGGCGATGACGGCCTCGCTGTGCTCGGCGAGCTCGCGCCAGACGGTCTGGCGGTCGGCGCCAATCTCGTGGACGTACCGGCGGGTGCGCTCGCCGCCCTGGACCCTCTCGCGGACGTGGAGCTCCGACCCGACCGGCGCGTCGAAGAACTCGTCATCGTCGCCGGGGGTGAGCGCGAGGTACGGGCGGAGGGGACGGGTGGGGATGCCGTCGTTGTTGGAGCGGTCGGCCTTCTCGGCGAAGGAGTTCTCCGAGGCGGGGCCCATGCCGATGATGCCGAGCTGCTTGGGAGGGATGATGGTGCCGTCGGTGAGTGTGACCTCGGGGGCGGAGTGCTGCTGATCGCCGAATCGTCCGGTCGCTTTTTCGCGCGCTCCTTCGCGTGCGCTCTCGCTAGCGGTGCTGATGGTGGTCACGTCGGTCCTTCGCCTCAGGTGGGTGCGTCACTCATGTGCGCGGCGACGGCGTGAACCTCGGGGTGGATGGACGCGCGGGAGCGGAGCGATTCGCGTCAGGCCGGATGCGAAACGGGCCTGGATGCGGGTCCCGCCGGAGCCAAGCTCGTACAGCGCGGAACAAAATCGGCCTCTGACCGGGGGTTATTGCCAGACTGCCAGGTGGACGCTTGGCAAAATGCCAAGGTCAAACCAAGGTCGAAATCGGTGTTTACCCCAGGTCATGAGTTCTTTTTTATGGGGCTGCCAAGATTGCCAACCGCAGGAGGGTATCCATAAGAGAGAAAAGAGAGTGCTCTGGGGGCCCCTTACCTCTACTACTTACTTTTTTCTTTCCATGTAATACAACTACTACTTGGTCAGCTTGGCTGAGGCCCCCGGGGCCTTGAAAACACTGGGCTCTCTCCAGCCAAGTGCTGGTTGGCGATCCTTGGCCAAGATTGGCAGAATGGGGGTTGTTGGACCGGATCCAGGGTTCCCCCAAGTTCCTGGACTGAGTCCAACTTGTTGCAGCGCTTCGGGTGCGCTGCAGCTCAAGAAGCGCTCTCGAGCGCTCGTGGCCGCCGGTGGCGCCCGAAGTATCCCCCAATCGCTTCGTCGCGCCACCGGCCGGCCGCTACTGCTTCTCCATCTCCACGGTCATCGTGACGTCCATCGCGGAGAGCTCGTAGGTGAGGATGCCGTCGGTGACGGTGAACTTCTTGGTGTCGTCGGTCGAGGCGAGGAGCCCGCTCTCGGACGTGTCGCGCGTCGACTCCCAGGTGAACGGGTCGGATCCCGGGGCGGGCTCCTCGACGGTTCCGACCCAATAGGTGGCCTTCATGTCTTCGGCGTCGTTGACCCAGTCGATCACGATGGTGTCGCCCTTGATGGTGGCCCACTGGTAGGAGTTCGCGTCCTTTGAGTTGACCTGCTTCCATTCGCCGTCGAGGTCGATGGGAGCAGGTGCCTCTTCCTGCTCCGGTGCCTCCTGGGTCGCGGCCGGCGCGTCCTTCGGCCCAGCGCCGGTGCCACCGGTCGCGGCGGGCGTGGAAGAGCACCCGGTGAACAGGGCAAGGGAGAGGGCGACGATCGTGGCTGTGGAGACGGTGGTGCTGCGGTTCATAGCCGAAGCCTAGGGGCGACCGCCGACGCATAGAGACGCGTGACCTTGACCCCCGTGGACCTTCTCCCATTCGATGCCCGAGTCGAGCGGCTGGATGAGCTCGCCGGCTACCTCCGCGAGACCTTGCTCGACCATGACGGCCAGATGCCGCTCAGAGCGTTCCTGGACACAGCCGCCCGCGAGCACCGCCTGCCGATGGCCGAGGTCAAGTACGGCCTCACCCGAGCGAAGGGGCTCGGCACCATCAGCGTTACCGGCGCCGGGATCGTCGCCCTGGCCTGAGGTCACCGCACGGCGGTACGGAGCACCACGATGTCGCAGTGAGAGCACTTGTACCCGCCGACCCAGTCCCTCATCACCGTCCCGCACCGCTCGCAGTGAGGCTGCGCTGCATCGTCGAAGCCATCGTCCATGTGCGGAAACCTTACGCCGCGTCGGGAATCGTCGCGCGGGTCTGTCCACATCCCGTGAGCCCGACCTGGTCGCGCTGGCGGTGTCCCCGGCCGCCGCTACGGTGAGGGTCATGACGAAAGGTGCGACCGGCGGGTCGATGGGTGGGCGGCTGGTCGCCGTGGGGGCGCGGAACTTCGAGTACAACACCGAGACGTGTCCCGTCTGCTACGCCACGGTCGGGCGTGCCTGCGCGCGCCTGGACTTCGACCGAGGGCGGGGTGGCTCGAAACGCGAGACCCACCGGGCTGAGGCGAAGCGGCTCGGGATCCCGTTCCCGTTCACCGAGCAGTGGAAGGCCACCCAGCGGCGAAAGCGCCAGAAGGAGGAGCGGCAGAACCGTCCTGCGCAGAAGCCGAAGAAGCGCGCATAGGTCGTCCAGCTCGCCTGCCAGAGGCAGAAGGAGTATCCGAGGCCGTTCCTATCGCAGGGGCGGCCTCCGCTCGTTCCCCGCCCGCGCATGTATCCGGCATGAAGACCACTGGGCTCGACTCCGCCGCCGCCATCCCCGCCGGGGCCACCATCACCCGAACGCGCTGGGCCGTTCCCGGCCACTACGGCACACGGACGGAGTTCGACTGGGAGGACGAAGCTCTCGCCCACGCCATCAGCGAGCGTGAAGCAGCCCAGGCGAAGCACGTCGAGTTCTACCCGGACGAGGCTTCCCGCATCCCCCTCCCGGAGAGCATCACCATCGACCTCCGCTGGAACATCGACTACCCCTCCGGCGGTGGACTCGACACCGTCGCATCCCGCACGGTCTACGAGACCCTCGACGAGGCGCGCGCCACCCTCAGCCGCATCGCCATCACGAATGAGGCTCTCCGCGCGCAGGCACGTGCCCGCGTTGCCCGCTCCACGCGCATGCTCACCATCTACCCGGGCCACGGGGCCGTGGACGAGGACATGTTCGCCGCGTTGCACCGGAAGGCTGCGATCGCTGCGCGCGGCCTCCCCACCCCCACGGTCCCCGGGCATCCGACGAGCATGCTGAGTGCAGCGGCGCTGGACCGCGCCGGGCGCGCCCTCACGGAACTGGACCACACCGACGACTGGACCCACGGGGACTACGACGACCCTTTCGTCCGCATGTGCGCGAGGGACGCCGCCCAGGAGGTTCTCACCGCAGCGCTCGAGGAGGACGCCGGACACGATTCGACCGGATCCCAGGCCGTGAGTGCCGCGACGCCCCTAGAGGCAACACGCCTCACGCTGGAAGCGCTCGCATCCCAGCCGGGTCTCGCGGCACCGAGCCCGCTCGAGGCACACGTGAAGCTCTTCCTCCAGGCCACCCCGGAGGGGCAAGCCGACGAGGGCCGCGTCATCCATGCCATCGCTCGGATGCACGACGTGGACGCCGGCGACGTCACCGAGGCGATCGCCGACTCGGTCACCCGCGGCACCATCCACCGCCGCGGCACCCTCCTCGTGCTGAGCTGACCTCAGTACGCCAGGCGTGCCGGGATTCCCGCCGCACCCGCCGCACCCCGCGCTTCGGTGACCGGCTTCGTGCCGTCGACCTGCACCAGCTCGGGCAGTCCGAACCGTTCGAGGACGATGTCGGAGAGGACCGGGCGCACCTTCCCGCGGAGCATGTGCGGGACACCGCGAAGCCCGGACGCGTTCTCCATGACCGCCGTCATCGCCGCCGGGTCATCCGGGGTGAACGGCACCGCGTCAGGGTTCAGCATCTGCGTCCGTTCCCAGACGTTCTCCGCGTTCGGGTCACCGATGTACCCCGGCCCGGTCGGGCGCTCCACGGGGAGGTAGCGGAAGTCATCGGCGACCTCGGTGGCGGAGGGGAACAGATCCGGCCAGCTCGTGACCGCCACCCGCGCGGACGTCGGGTCCGTCGCCGTTCCCGGGTAGGAGAGGACCGCCTTCTGCACGTCACGCTTGACCTTCCGGAGGATCTCGCGCGGTTCGGTGGACGCAGCATCCCGGCGGGGCGCGACGACGAACAGGACACAGAGCCCGGTCTGGGCGAGGGGGCGGCGGTGGAGGACTCGGACGAGTTTCTCGACCTTCTCGTAGAACCAGCCGCCGCTGATGGACGCGGTCACCTCAACCGCGATGCGGAGCCCGTCGGGGCGGACGAGGGTGAGGTCCGAACCGTTGGCGACACCGGAGGTGGGAACGTCCGCGCCGACACCGGAGTAGGCGAGCATCGCCATCGACGACAGCTTCTCCCCGAGCACGCACCCGACGTTCGCAAGCTCTGCGGTCCGAAGGCCCAGGTCGGTGGCGAGGACGTTGTGCCGGGCGAACTGGCGGTCAGCGTCGAACCCCAGGCCGGCGGTGGCGGACACCCACTCGGCGTAGGAGAGGGTCTTCTCGAACTCGCGCAGCAGAGCGCCCGGCTTGGTCGGCCGGATGAGCAGACCCTCACGGTGACGGTCGCCCTGCTTGAACGTCGCTCCCAGCTCGCAGATCTCAATGAGCCCCGCGTTCCACATGACGCTGATGATGGACGCGTTGCCGTGGGCGATCTTCGGGGTGTCAGTGAGAGCTTCAACCTGCTCGACGGTCATCGTCCGCCACTGGTCGAGAGCGGCGAGCACCCGCAGGATCGTCTCCCGGTTGCGGGGGAGGAGCACACGCTCAGCCGCATCCTCCACACTCATCGACAGCCACGCCGGGCTCTTCACCAGGCCAGCGTCACGGAGCGCGCGGAAGTCGTCGGCGGAGTACCAGTCACCGATAGAGCCGGTGCGCCACATGCCGGACCAGAACGGGTCAGCTCGAAGCGCCGACCGGCGCGGATGGAACGGCGTGCGCGAGGGTGCGCGCGTCAGCTCGACCATCAGGCGTCCTTCGCATCCGGGTCGAACGTCGCGAACGAGATTCCCGCGTCCGCGGCCGCCGGCGCTGCCCACGTCGGAGTAGTCGCACCGACACCAGCGATCGCGTTCTGTGCGGTGAGGAACTCCTCGCCTCGCATCGCGGTCACGAACGCGAGCCGGACAGTGAACGCGGTCAGTGGGGTACCGCCATCGTGGGTGCGGACGATGGCGTGGTACTTCGTCAGCTGAGCGATGTCCTTCGCCTCCCAGTCGGTCCCGTCGACGGAGATGTTGTCGAGGACGGCGCGGATGACGGTGGCGTCGGCCTGACGGAACGCGACGAGGGTCCCGAGGCCCATCACGGTCTTGCGCACGGAGTCCTCGAGCTGCTCCGGCTCCTGGGTCGCGACGACCAGGCGTACACCGAAGCTGCGGCCGTCCTGGCGTGCCCAGTTGATGACCTCGGGGCTGGTGCCGGCGATGTGCTTGAGCTCGTCGGCGTAGATGGAAACGAGCCGGTTCCGTTCCTGCCATCCGACGCAGTGGAGCTTGATCTCTTCGTGCAGCGTGTACAGCATCAGTGACGCGAGCTGCTCGCGCTGCTCGGCGTCCATAAGGAACCCGTCCTTCGCGCCGAAGTCGACGACGATGGACGCGTTCGCTTCGAGCAGCGACGCCCACGCCGGACGTGACGGACGCGACCACCACTGCTCCGCGGCGAGCATCTGCTCCATCTTGTTCTGCGGCGCCTGCGTGAGACGGGACCGGGCGGCGGCGGTCACCTTCGGGTCGTACACCGGGGCGAGAACGCCCGCTGCGGTGAGAGCATCCGCGTTCCCGTCGCGCTCACCGGCGGAGCGGATCGCTTCGGCCAGCCGGACACCCTTCTCGTCCCCGCGGGTGCCGAGGAGGATGCCGGCGTAGAAGAACGCGGACCGGCCCGTTTCCACCTCCGCCTCGGTGGCGATCTTGTCGGTGACGGCGAACGCGCCGACGAGCACGCGGCTGAGAGTGGCGAAGGACTCCGGGCCGATGGACTGTGCCCCGAACACGTACTTGAGAGCGTTGACCGCGCGGCGTGCACGGTTCATCGAGTCGCCCTTCCCGGGGAACAGTTCCACTCCGAGGGTCGCGGTCTGGTCGGCGACGGAGAGCACGACCACGGGGGCGACCTTCTTGTCACCGGCAAGCCACGCGGTGAGGTCATCGGGAGTGCGGAGGATCGGCTGGCCAGCTGCTTCGGACCATGCGATGTACTCCGCTGCGGTCCGGCCGTCCTTCGTGTCAAAGGCGACCTGCGCGTTGAAGGATCCGGTGGGGCGGGAGACCTGCCCGGTCTTGCGTGCGGCGTCGTATCCCCACACGCCTTGGAGGAGGACGGACTTGCCGGACCCGGCCTCACCGAGTGCGACCAGTCCGCGCCAGTCGCCCTCGTCGGTGAGGTGCACCGGCTGCCCGCCGGGTCCGTACCCGAACAGGGGGCCGAGCGCACTGATGAGCTGCGGTGGGACGCTGCGGGTGGCTGTCGTCCCGCCACCGGACTGTGCACCGGCGTGAGGGGCGACGAGTGTCAGTGGGGAGATCGCGCCGACGAGGTAGCCCTCGTTGTTGAGCGGGTACGCAGCGTTGCGTGCCGTCTGCGTGATGACGCCCTCCGCGTTCATCTTCTGAGGGCGCGCGCCGGCGGCGGGAACGATGCGGCGGGACGCGACGGGGACAAGCCCGAGTGCGAGCTTCTGACGGATCTTCTTCTGCCGCGACGGGAGCTTGTCCAGCAGCGACAGGGCCATGCCGGCGCCGCCGACACCGGTAGCGACCCAACCCAGCTGCGGGTACGGCAGGACCACCTCCACGAACTGCGGCGCAAGCGCGTATCCGGCACCGGCGACGGCGACACCACCGAACGCGAGACGAGTGCTGGCGGGGGTGACCGAACCCGCACGGCGGGGCATGTCGAAGCCGGGGAGCGCGCCTGCTACCTGCTGCAGCAGGCTCTCCGCCTGACCTGTCGAATCCGCACCCGACCACAGGGACAGGATGACCGCGTTCGCCTCCTTCGAGTGGTGCGTGTTCACCCCGTACTGCGACAGCCACTTCGAGTGCGCGACCACCTCGCCGGTGGACGGTTTCCGGATCGCGCACGCCACCCACTCACCGTCGCGGAGCGCGGACGATGCGGCGTCGACGACGGCGGCGATCTCCGCGTTCATCTGCGGGTTGGATCCCGGCACACCATCGGCCGGCATCCGCAGGACCGCGACCGCGGCGGAGGCGGACAGGTCGGGAGCGTCGGTGAGCTCGCAGCGCGCGGCGACGGCCTTCGCAGCGTTGATCGGCTCGTCAGCCATGTCCCCCGGGAACACGAGGTAGTGGGCGAGCATCTCGCCTTCACGGCGCGTCAGGAACGTCGTCCCCGTCGGCGCGATCGACAACGCCACGGACGCGCGCTGGCGCAGCAGTGTCGGGTTGGCTTCGAGGGAGCCGGCGGTCGTGAAGCGGTAGGCGGTCGAGGTGAGCATGGGGCCCTTTCGCGATGTCGCGGGGCCCGTTCGGACAGATGACCGAGGCTCGGTCGCGCTCAGGGGAGAGGCGTCAGAAAAAGCGGGGCGTCCCGACACGATTTACCCTGCGGCGAAAGTGCGCTTTCCGCCCATCCAGTGAGCGTGAGGCCGCCGTGCCCGCTCCCCCTCTGTGCCATCCCCAGTCCCGTTCCGCACTTTTGTTCGGTTCAGGCTGCGCCGTCATGCCCCTTGGTGCCTCAGATCGTTCTCTCCGCTTGGGCTGCGTTCTCGATGTCGGCACCGGCATGCCGTCGCTTCCTGCTCCTCACGGTGCGTACCGGGTCTGGTGCTGTTCTTCGGGCTCGACGAGGCACCCTGAACGGGCACCTCGTCTTCGTCCCCATGCCCTGGCCTTCGCCACGTCATGGGGGAGTTCGCTGTTCGCCACCCGATGGGACGGGTGACTCACGTGCGTCACCTGCGGTGCCGCGCTTCGCAGCTGGAACCACCGCGTCGTCGCGGTCTGGTCCTTGCTGCTTCGTCTTGCCCGTTATGGATGTACGGGGTGGTGTTCGAGGGTGGTGCCGGCGTGTCGCAGGTGCCTGCTCATCATGGTGCGTCCTGGACCAGTTCGCTCCATCATGTTCATCTCGTCATCACGGTCAGAACGGTGCTGTACGCCACGTCATGAACGAGATGTTCTTCCTCGGAATCAGCTCACCATCAGCCATCCTCCGGAACGGATTTGGGAACCCCACCATGTACACCACTGGGCATACCTTCACAGCTGCACCACCGGAAGCGGACGAGCCTGCGAAGCAGGGTCGGGAGCTGCGATGGCGAAGCCAGCGCGACGCACCACACAACCCCGGAACAGACAGCAACCCTGGGAACAGAACCCGGGAAGGCGACGGCGAAGCCGGAGCCCACAAAGATCATCACGGCGCACACCGGCACACGACGACACAGCGACCATCACGACCAGAACGCCCCACAACGACACGCACCGCCCATCACGACCAGAACGACACACAACGCCCCACACCGCGCGAAGCGACATCGACGCGAAGCGGAGAAGCGAACGACCGACCAACGACCGAACGACCGAACCACCCGAGCGCCGCAGGCGCGAGGGAGGAGAGGGAGAGAAGGGAGGAGGGAGGGAGTGAGCTCTCTTACTATGGGCCCCCGAACCGCACCCCACGTCGAGAGCTCCGAGCGAAGCGACGAGCCGGAGCGCTGGCGCGCCGGCGTGGGCTCGCTGACGCTCGCGGCGGCTGGCGCCGAGCGACCCGCTGGCGCTACGCGACGTGCTCGCGATGGACCCGCTTGAGGATCTCGAAGACCGCCCCCTCACCGTCCTGTGTCAACGCGTCCATCAGCTCGTCGCGGATGTCGTCACGCTCGATATCCCACTGCCGTGTCGGCGTGAGGACGCTGACGTACAGCGGCTTCGGGAAGGAGGCGATGTTGTACCGGAACATGCGGTCGATGCCGGGCTTGCTGGCGCGCTGCTGCGGACCCTGCACCAAGTAGTCCGTCTCGACTGGACGATGGAACCATCCGGTGTTCACTGCCCACGCCAGCATCGTCTCGTCCGCGAACAGCTCGAAGATGACGCCGAGCCCCATCGCCCGGCCCTCCTGCAGGTCGTCTCCGGGCTGGATGTCGTCACGGTGATCGTGTCCAGGGTCGATGCGGATCGTGGTCTCGTAGCGCACGGTACTCATACGGCTGAGTATGACCGAGCCGGCGACCGCTCGTCACGTACAGCCGCGGTAGCCCGCCACTTTCAGGACGCTGCGCTTGTACGCATAGGCACCGCATGACCGCCATCTCTGCCACAACCGGTTTCGGCCGAGCCGACGAAGCCGACCTTCGCCACCTCCGAGAACTCGCCGCCGAGAACGGTGAGTGGCGCGACCCCCAGCGCCCGACAGTGCTCGTCATTCCGTACACGCCGGGCGAGGCGTACGTCCTCGATGAGGAGACCGGGAACTTCGGAGAGTGGGCAGAGGACGACGCGCACGCCGAAGCTCACATGGGGCACCTCGCCGCTTCGATCTCGCGGTACTTCACCGAAAGCGACCCGCTGTTCGTTCGGTCCCGCGATGCCATCTGGTCGTCGCTCGAAGACCGACTCGAGGACGACATCCACCTCGACCTGAACAACCCCGAGCAGTCCGCCCGGTTCGCGGCCCTCGTAAACGATGCGACCCGCGCTGTGCTCGCGGTGGTACGCAGCACCTGACCGCCGCCGAGCACGGGTATGTGTAAGGGTCGACGAAGTCAGGCACGGGTGTGTCGAGCGACGACGTCCGTGATGATCTCGTCAAGGGTGCGACGACCCTCGATGTAGTCGTCGGCGTCACGCTCAGCGGCGGAGGTTGGCTGCATCCCCGCGAGTCGGAGGGTGGCGAACGACTCCGCGACACCTGTGCGGCGCTGTTGCTTCGTGAGTGCCATCGCCGTACCTCCTCGTGTTCCGAATCTACTCCGCTACCTCCCCCGCACGGTCGAGAACGGGGAGCGCACCGCGCATGGATGGGGTGCCATCCTGACCGAAGGAACACCGTGACCGAGACCACCCTTGCCGCGACCATGTTCGCCAGCAAGACCCCGCGTCAGCTGAACCACGACCCCGAACCGTTCGTGAGTGGCGTCGGGAACCGGCACGCTGAGAACCTCAACCCGGCCATCTGGCGGCACGACCCGCGGCCCGAGTTCGATCACGCCCAGCACCTGCAACCGAACCTCATCCTCGTGGAGTTCCGCCGCACCGCCTACCGCGGCAAGGCCGCCCACTACGTCACGTACCTCACCACCGGTGACGTGTACGACTGGCGTCACTACGGCGACGAGATGAAGACCCACGCGTTCCGTGTCCTCACCCGCCTCGCGAACGCTGAGGCCGCCGCGCACGCCGCCTGAACCGCGGTCACTCGCGGGCACCGGACCGCGCATGGAGAGGGTGCACCACCCCGACCCAGAGGAGCGACCATGACCACAGCGACCGCCGTGAAGATGTTCTCCAGCCGCATCCCGGCGCGCCTGAACGCAGACCCGTTCCCGTACGTCTGGCCCGAGCACCTCCGCACCGAGCGGCTGACCGACGGCCCGCTCCGTTCGATGTTCAGCCACGGTGACAGGCACGCGCTCATGTGGGACCCACGCCCGGAGTTCGGCCACGCGCAGACGCATCCCGCGAACCCCATCCTGCTCGCCCACCGCCGTCACCGCGAGAAGGTCGCATCCCTCGGCTTCGAGCCCGTCGAGAGTCACCTCGACGAGCTTCTGCTGATCGTGAACGGCCCCTACGGGAACAGCGGCTGGACCGATGACGCCGGGGCGTTCCACCTGTTCACCGCGGAGGAGCTCGAGCACGCCCGCCTCGTCCTGACCCGCATGCTCCGCATCGCAGGCAAGGCGTGACCAAGATGACGACCATGTTCGCCAGCAAGGCCGCGAGAGACCTGAACCGTGACCCGCTCCCGTACACCGAGAACGCCGCACCCCGGTACCGTCACCCCGCCGAGGCCGTCACCCGGCTGCCCAACGGCTACCTCATCGCCGGGTGCCGTGAAGGCTGGCCCGTGTACGTCTCCCACGCGCCTCGCGACGAGTACGCGGTCACCCAGACGATCGAGCCGAACCCGTACTTGCTCGCGTTCCGCGAGTACTGCTCGTATGACCCTGAGTCGCTGTGGTGGGCCGCCGGCGTCTGGCTGAACCGCCTCATCGAGCCCGACGAGTCCTACGACGCACAGCACGCCATAGACCTCGTCGACGCTACCCTCGACGACGCCACACGGGTAGCCGCGAAGGCGCACCTCATCGCGGTCTTGAACCGGCTCGAGGGCGTCCACGACGCTCGCTTCGGCGCCGCCTGACTGCGGTCACCAGAACGGTTCGGACCGCGCATGGAGAGGTCGTACCTGTTCGATTCCGAGGAGCACCCCATGGCCGTGAACGCCCCGAAGCTGTACGCCAGCAAGACGAGCGCCCAGCACAACGACCCGAACATGATCCTGGTCTCATACCGCGAGGAGATCCGACTCCTGGTGGAGGTTCGCCCAGCCGAGTATCTCCTCTTCTGCGACCTCTGGGACTGGGGTCCGCTCGTCACCGAGGAGCACAAGGCGCACGCGCGCAAGGTGCTCTCCCGTCTGGCCGCACTTGAAACGCAGGCCATTCCCGCACCGGAACCCACTCGACCTGAGGAGCACCCCGTGACCATCAAGACGCCCCGCGAGATCGCGATCGAGCACGCCACCATCATCGCGAAGGGCGACGCGTCCATCAGCATGAGCCCGGAAGCGCTCGCCGAGTTCCTCCGCTGCGCCATCGAGGCCGACCGCGCACAGCGCCAGCCCGAGATCTACATCGTCCAGAACGAGCCCGGCGACGTCGTCGACGTGTTCCGCGACGCCGACGAGGCGACCGCCGCCTACCAGGAGGGCTACACCGTCATCGAGGAGACCATCTGGGAGCCGGGGGAGTACGCCGCGGCGCAGACGATGATGTCCCAGTCGTGAGCGGCGCCGGCACCCTTACCGAGCAGTACGAGCTGCAGCGCGCTCTGGACGCGGCCGAGGAGCGCGCGAACACCGAGGCTGCAGGCAACGCGATGCCCCGCGGGTTCCCGCGCCCTCGCCTGACCGCACCTGGGTTCGAGACGCTGCCGGCGCCGTACGTGGCGGCGTCCGTGTCCCAGCCCGCTGCGCTCGACTTCGACCGTGCCCGGGAGACCGAGGAGCGCTTCCTCTGCATGGTGTGCGGCCTCGAAGTCACGGGCGATCGGTGCGGCATCTCCACCGGTGTCGCCGCCCCCGGAGTCGCCGACGAGCGCCTGGACGTCGAGATGGACCACGGCCTCACCCATCCCGCGTGCGCGCGGATGACCGCGATGATGTGCCCCGCGTTCCGCTCCGACTACGCCCACGCGCCGATGGCGATGTGGATGGTGGACACCGCCAGCCTCCGCGCCGTCTGGGACAAGCTCGACGACGGCCTCACCCTCGGGATGCTCACCGGGCGCGAACGGGTCGGGTGACCATCCCGCATAGCGCGGTGTGCAGTCCTTCTCCTCCACGCGTCAGTTCATCGCGGCGTCCGAACGCCTGTATGACTGGTGGGTGAACGGGGCGCTGGGTGCGTCCTTCCTGTCTGCTGGGTTCACTCTCCTCGTGCTGCAGTTCGACCGGACCGCGTGGATACCGCTCGGGCTCACCGCCCTTGCCCTCATCTGGCTCGTCCGTGCACTCCTGCAGCGGCATAGGAACGACCGCGCCCTCGCACACGTGCGCGATGGCGAGCCCCTCCTCGTCGTCACCGACGAGCTCATCCGTGTGCGCTCCTCCGAGCTCACCTGGGGTGACATCGCCGAGGTGCACGTCATCGACTTCCGCGGCAGGAAGCCTCACCCCGGCGACGCGCTGTTCCCTCCGATGACCTTCGATCAGGTGTCCATCGACTTCGTCGACGCGGGCCGGGCCGTGTGGAACCTCCAGCTCGACGCCTACCTGCCCGCCGACGTCGCCACCGGCGCCATCACCGCCGTCGCCCGCGCAGCCGAGGCACGCGGGATCCCGGTCGTCACGTCCCGCAACGTTGCCGAGTGGAAAGCGTGGGCGCGCCGCGGCAATTAGCGAACTGCCAGGACCGACGTCAACGCTCCACCGCGGCGACATCGGATGCTCTACCTTGGTCGACGTGCGGCAGGGGGCCGCGCGCCATCAGGGGGAACATCATGAACGATCCGTGCCGTCACGCCCGCAGACGAACAATGCTCGTGGCCTTCGTCGCGGGTCTCGCGTTCGCCGCGTGCGTCACGCTGACGCCCGCTACCGCTGCCGTCGGCTGACGGCTGGTTATCGCTCCCGAGGGCTACTCCACGTACTTCAGGCGAACGGTTTCGCCGGGGTCCACCGAGCAGAGGTACGTGGACGGGACGACCGCGCCGAAGCTGTTCTCCGCTCGGACGGTTCCTTGAACGCCGGAGGGAGTCTTCCCGTCCGTGGTCAGCACCGTCGAGTCGAACGACGCTGACCCCGGGGACTTCAGCTTCGCGCGGACGGCGTTCTCGCACGCCAGGCTCGCCTTCCCAGCGCCGTTATCGCGGCCGCCGTCGATGGCTGTCCAGATTCCTGCGCCGATGAGGAAGACGACGAGGATGATGAACGCCCACCCCCAGTCGCTGATGAGCGGCTCCCGGCGGGCTGCTGCGGCCGCCTCGGGGAACTCGTCATAGTCGGAACGGATGGGCGGCAGACTCTGTGGCACGAGCCTGATCATGGCGCGCCCCGCCGACACGGAGCAACTCCGCGGGCTCGCACTCAGATTCGGGGGAGTTCTGTTCCATCGGCGTCGGTGAGTCGCAGGAGCTCTTGCCCATCCCAGACGAGGTGCACCTTGCCGAGGGAGCGGTGGCGCGTGGACCCGAGGGTGTACTCACCGGCGTCGCTCTTCACGTTCGCTTGTGCGCCGTAGCCGAGCTCCTCGAGCTGACCGCGGGTGAGGGTGACCCCGTATGTCTGCTCGATCGCGTCGATGCGAGCGTCAGGAGCGAGCCCCACGGCGATTACCCCGACGACGCCGGACGCGGCGATGCCGGCAATGGCGACGGTGAGGGTAGCGAACCCCTGCCCGGCGGAGGTGCGGAAGCGCCCGACGGTGAACACGATGCCGAGGAGAACGAGTACTCCCCACGCACCCATGGCGAGGTACTGGACGAGGGGCGCGACGCTCGCAGCGATAGGCAGCATGCTCACGCTATGCGCCCATCCTCGCGTCCCCCGGAAACCGGGCCACCGCGCATGGACAGGGCATGACGACCTCTCTTGACCCCGCCGTGTCTGCGCACACTCGCCGCGCTGCCGCACGCCGAAGCGTTGCCGACAAGCTCCGCACGGGCGCCATCGGAGCGTCTGTCGGTGCCATCCTCCCCGGAACCTTCGCGTTCGCGTGGGCATTCACCGGACCCCTCGGGCCGGACGGGATGTACGACCCGCTGCGTCAAGCGGCCTCCGTGTTCACCGCTGGGCTCCTCGTCGCAGCCTTCGGGCTCGCCATCACCGCGGCCATCTACCAAAGGCTCTCCGAGCGAGCGACCGCCTCACCGGCGACGCAGGCCAGCACAGATGGGGAGCTGGACCTCACCGGCGCCCGTCGCTGGGTCGACCGGTTCGTGCGGGAGACCGGCGTTGAACTGGACGACGAGGAGACCGAAGCCTTTGCCCAGTCCGTCGCACCGCTCCTCGCCCAACGTCACGCCTCATGACGTACGACCCGACCGCGTACGCCCTCGGCGGCGACCCCACCATCACCGACCCGCGTGAGCGCCGCCTGAACGCGTGGGCGAACTTCGGAGGCCGGTACCGGCTCACGATGCCGTTCATGACCGAGGTCGTCCCCGGCCTCTGGCACGGGGGAGTGGAGACCGGGCTCATCCTCCCGGAGTTCATCCAGTACAAGCTGTCGCTGTACCCGTGGGAGGACTACGAGATCCACCATGAGCTCGCCGGCCGACTCGACGCCCCGATGTTCGACGACCCGGACCAGTCGCTCGACCTCGTCGAAGACCTGGCCACCTGGGTGAACGACGCCCGGGCGATGGGCCCGACCCTCGTTCACTGCCAGGCCGGGGTGAACCGGTCCAGCCTCATCATCGCCGCAGCCCTCCTCCAAGCCGGGGATGTCACCACTGGACAGAAGGCCATCGACCTCATCCGCGGCCGCCGGGATCCCGCGTGCCTGCGCAACCCCGCGTTCGAGGCGTGGGTGCGCGAGCGGGGCCGTGTTGACACAGCTGGCCGGCGATGAGGGCCTACCGCCCGCCGAAGCACGTGTGCGGCTTCCCCTGCCACCACGGCGGGCTCAGCGCCGCCCGAAAGCACAGCCGTGCCGAGCTCGGCCACATGTGGCACTGCAACCGGCCCGTCAAGAACGCCGGCGACCGCTGCTACCAGCACCGGAACACCGACGCATAGGGCGGGCATGAGTAGCTCCCCGTCGTCGGTCATCGTCCACGCCGACAAGGGCATCTGCGCCGCCAGGGTGAAGGCCCGGCAGCGGGGCATCGGCATCATCCTGTTGGCCGGCTCGATCATCTCCATCATCGTCGTCGCGGTCATGACGGCCGCCTCTATGCCCTGGGACATCATGGTGATACTCGTCTCAGTACTCTCGGTCGTCACTGCAATCGGGCGCTACGAGGGCATCGCCAAGGCTGGACGCTACGTCAGAGGCGAGGTGGCCCTCCTCCGTGTTGGGAACGAAGACATCACCCTTGCAGGCAACTCAGCCACCTGGACCTCCATCTCCGGAATCGCGCTGGCGGCCGACGGGCAGGTGACGATCCACCGAGGCTTCGGGGGCGACGCCGTCTCTAACAGCGAGACGCTCGAGCTGTACACGAGCAGGGAGCAGGCAGCCGAGGGGTTCCGCGCCATCCGTCAGCACGCAGCTCGCCACGGCATCCGCGTCGTCGGCTGAGACGTCACCCCCAACGCAGGGGACCGCGCATGGAGTCGGTATGTCCCGTGAAGTGAGCACGCCGCCCATCGCCCCCGGCACCGTCGTCACCCTCCCCGCCGACGAGGAGACCACCGACCTTGTCGCCGAGCGCGCGGAGGAGATCCTCGACGCGGAGACCCACCAGGACCTCTGCGCGTGCGTCTCCTACCCGCAGAACTGCGTCACCTACGGCACCCGTCGCCCGTGGTCGCACTCCGACCCGGGAGCGTGGACCCGCGCCGTGCTCGCCGCACTCGTCGAGGTGAACCAGGCGTGACCACCATCCCGAACGACGACACCATCCGCGCCCTCCTCGAGACAGTCCTCGACCGCGCGCTCCCCGTCATCGAGCCCGACACCCCGCGCTCGTACGCACTTCGCGGCGACGACCCGGCCGTGGACGCCCGGAACGATGAACGGTTCGCCGTCGACCAGTTCATCGACGCGCTCCTCGCCGACCCCACCCTCACCGTCATCGCCACCGCGGCCGCGGCACCCACCACGGCGCCCGCCACCTCGCCGGTCATCTGACTCACCGGGACCGCGCATGTAGGTCCCATGACCACCACAGACGCCGTCGAACCCGAAGCGCTCTCACCCGCCGACATCAAGCTCGCCCGCTTCGAGCAGGTCGCGACGGATGCCATCACCCGCGCCCTGCTGTACCGGGTGTCCCCTCGATCGGGCGGTCTCATCACCCCCGACGCAACGGCAGCCCGCGTCAAACGCGAGGCCGCGAAGGGATTCACGGGTGAGGAGCTGATGGAACTCCTCCGACAGGTCGCCCTCCGCGCCGTCGAGGACGCCGACCACCAGGCCCACTCCTTCCGGTCGAGCGTCGTCCACGAACTCGACCGCGTTGCGGAGATGTCCGACAGCCTCACCATCCACCGCTACGCCGAGCAGCTGCGGGGAGCGCGCGTATGAGCACCACCGTCCTTGACCGCCCCGTCTCAACCGGCGACGTCGTTGCCGCGTGGCGGGAGTATCGCGCCGCGGTCGCCGAGCACAACGCCGCGATCGTGGCGTCAGGACCTCAGCCGGACCTCGACCGGTTCCCGGCGAACATCCGCTGGATCCACCTCGACACGCACCGGCCCATGGCCATCGCCCACTACGCGTACCTCGACGTCGTCGCCGACTACCGCGCTGCTCACCCCCGGCCAACCGCCGAGGGAGCTGCCTACGTCGCCAAGCGCGGGTCTGCGCACGAAGCGAAGTGCCCCACCCATCCTCGGTTCCGCCGTATCGCGTGGTCGGGCGCGTCCGTCCCTGCCCAGTCCTGCCGCGACCACAACGTAGAGCACCACGGGGGCGCCCCGGTCATCGTGAAGACCGTCCCCGACCTCGAACCCTCCACACTCCTGCCTTGAACGGAACAGCCATGCCCTCTGCTGACCTCGACCTCCCCGACGTTCCCCTCTCCCGGATGTCTCAGACAGACTTCGACAAGATCACCGCCGACATCCGCGAGTCCTACGCTCTCACCGGGGACGGCCTCGATTTCAAGGCCGCGTACTTCGCCCGCCTGGAAGGCTTCGACGCCTACCTCGCCGAGCACGCCCGCCGCGCCGCCCAGCCCACCGACAAGCAGCTGGAAGCGATCGCGAAGATGCTGTTCCTCGCATCCGTCGAGGACAAGGCGTGGGGCGAGATGGCGTGGGCGGAGATGACGATGCCCGACGACTGGTCTCAGGACGCGTTCGAGCTCGCAGAGCAGGTCCGTGAGGCCTGGGTCGCCGCGGGCGCCGGCGCATAGGCGGCGACATGACCGTCACCTTGCTCCGCACCGAAGCCGACTTCGCCGCCGTCCCCGACGATGCTCTCGTCCTGACCATCGAGGTCACCCGACCCGAGGTGTCCCACGGGCGCCGCCGGAAGCTGTGGATGAAGTTCGGGCGCGAGTACGCACTCATGGACCCCACCGACCGCGACAACGGCGAAGAGACCAAGCACCCCGGGTACCTCGAGAACCTCCTCACCGGCTTCGGTCGGCGGAACGTCACCCCAGGCATCGGGATCCTCCTCGACGCCGAAGAGCTCATCGCACCGGGCGACGCCGCAGGTCTCCCCGTCGGCGCGGTCGTCAAGGTGGCGAGCGAGGAGTACCCGTTCCAGTACAACGGGGGCGGCAACTGGACGTACCTGGACTCGGCCGACCCGTACGACGGCGAGTTCCCGACCAGCACTGAGAACCTCATCTCGAACGAGCAGGTTGTCTCCGTCCTCTACCGTCCCGGCGATGAGGAGAAGGCCGGCTTTGACCCGAACGGAACCGTCGTGGTCACCTTGCCGTCCAACACGGTGGACGACCTGGTCGAACGGGTCATCGGCGCCAAGCGAGCGCCCGCGCCCCAGGCATCGGACGACAGCCCCACCGGCGACGTCGTCGCAACCCAGGTCACCGACCCCACTGAGCAGCGCCTGCGCCGCCGCGTGCAGGAGGGGATCTGGCAGGTGCAAGAGTTCGAGGACCAGCTCGAGCGCGTCCAGGAGCGTCTCGCCAACGCCCGGAAGTGGCGGCAGCACGACCAGGAGCAGCTCGACGGGTACCTCGCATCGCGGCCGAGCTCGACCGGAGAGCGCACGTGACCAAGCCGGCAAGCATCCGATGCCGGCTGCGGATCCACACGTGGGACATGGCCAACCCCATCAAGACCCGCGACGACTCCATCGCGACCGCATCCGGCGGGATCACCGTCATCGCCGCGTATCGGTACCGGTACAACTGCGTGCGCTGCGGACTCGACTCCGACGAGCACTACGGATACACCCGAACCGAAGAGGACCCCGATGACTGACCTCCTGCGCCTGGACAGCCTCCTGTACCTCCCGATGACCGAGGACGGGATGCGGCTGACCGAGCCGACCGAGATCCGCGCGCGTGTCAGCCGCATCGGAGCGTCCCAGCACCCCGTCGTCACCGTCGCGCCGCACATGGAAGGTGCGCACCGCGTCACCCTGTACCGCGACTTCGTGCCCTCCCGGAAGGTCCCCGACATCATCCAGGTGACGGTCGACGCATTCAACGCTGATATCGAGGCCGGGTGGAAGAAGCTCCTGCACGACCTCGCCGACCGTGAGTTCGACGCCGCACACCGGCGCCTCCTCGCCGCTGAGGCCGACCGGGAGAAGTGGCTCCGGTTCCGGCATTCCAACTGAGGGCAGCCGCTCAGCCGACCGGCTGTAGCCTCAGAGCTCACCACGCAACAACGCCAAGGGGTGGACACCGTCCGCCCCTTTCGCGCGCAACGGAAGCCATACCGCAGACATGAGCCTCTACGTCCACATCACCCGGGTCCGCCCGGCCACCCACCCCAGCTCGGAAGCACTCCGCCGGCACATCGTCACCCTCGACGACGGCCGGGAGTACATCACCTCTCCCCGCTACCTCGCACCCGACATCACCGAGGGCGCACGCGGGCTCCCCGCCATCGACTACAAGGGGCACCTCCGCGGGTTCCGCCGCCGGTAGCGACCGCGCATGGGAGGGGTATGAGACGACCCGACCCCGCCATGACCGGCATCGACCTGTCCAACGACGTCAGCGACGTCGTTTACGCCCGCCACCCCCAGCTCATCGCCCGCGCCGCCCGCGAACCGCTCGCACGCCGCATCCGCGACATCTCCCAGCTGGGCACCATCGGCGCTCTCATCGTCACCGCGGTCACCGCCAGCCCGATCGCCGCGATCGTCACCGCCGTCGGATACCTCGCCGCCCAAGCGACCGCGCAGGTCATCGACGAGCGCGCCGAAGCCGCCGCCACGAAGCTCCGCGACATCATCCGCGACGAGTACGGCCTCCGAATGGACGACATCCGTGAGGACAAGGTCATCGTCTCCATCACCCCCGACCACCTCATCCGCCGGCCGGTCGCCGCATGAATGTCGCACCCATCGCTGAGCACCTCATCGACGGCGTCATCTACGCCCTCGTGGACGGCCAGTCTCTCGGAAGGCTCCTCACCATCCACCGCCAAGACGGCGCGGTGAACAGCGAGATCGCCATCACTACCAACACCACCGCCCTGGGCACGGTCGTCCTCACCCACGGACGCCTCCGTACCCATGAGGTGGACGCCGTCACCGACGCCGTCGCCGAGTTCAACGCCGACCCCATGCGCGGATGGAAAGCGCTGCTGGTCGCGGCGGCGAACGCCGACGAACGCGAGCTGGTCGCCCTGCTTCACCTCGAGAACGAGCTTCGTGACCAGGTCCGCGTCATCCGAGCGGCCGCGGCAGTCCTGTGACCGTCCCGGACGAGCCAGCCGACCCTGACGTTGCGGTCGCCGTGGCACACCTCCGCGAGAACGGCGTCGAAGTGCATCAGGACCCGGCATCGGGGGAGTGGCGCGTGCACCCGCGCACGTGACGCACATTCCGGAACGGACCGCGCATGTAGGTGGTACCAAGCCACCGACTGGAAAGGTCGCCCCGAATGTCCCGCCTCCACCGCCTCTACCGCTCCGCCACCATCAGCGCGATCGTCGCCATCGTCGCCGTTTTCTTCACCATCCCGGCGGTCCGTGAAGCACTGGGCGGGAACCCCGTCATGCTCGTCACACTCTTGGTCGTCGGCCTCGGTGGGCTCGCTGCGTTCATCGGCTTCGCCTGCGTCGCCGACCGGGTCGCCGAGCGTGACCGCCCGGAGGCGCTCATCTGACCCGTTCGGTCGCGCATAGACGGTCCACACCGTCCAACGCACGACCGAAGCGAGTCCCTGTGACCCTCAGCATCATCGACAGTGGCCGACTCGCACGCCTCTCCGGAGCGCCTACCAGCCCGCCCGTCGCCAGCATCACCACCAGCCCGCACGGCGCTGCCTACCTGACCGAGGTCTACTCCGTCATCAACGGCATCCGCTTCTGCCTGTACGCAGAAACCCACCGCGGTGCCACCGCCCCCAAGGCCGTCATCAACGCGATCGAGGCGTTCAACGCCAGCCCCACCGTCTGGCGCTCGCTGGTCGAAGCCGCCCTCGACGTCGACGAGCAAGTGCTCACCGAGGATCGCGAAGCCCTCACCGAGCGCGCCGCGCACCTGGCCACCATCCGGGCGCGCCTCCTAGCCTGAGAGGCCACCATGACCACCATCCTCGTCCTCACCGGCGCCGGGATCTCCGCAGAGTCCGGCATCCCGACCTTCCGGACCCCCACCGGCGCAGGCCCAGCGCTGTGGGCGGGGCATGACGTCGAGGATGTCGCCACCCCTGATGGGTACCGTCGCGACCCGGAGCTGGTCCACGCGTTCTACCAAGCCCGCCGCGACCAGGTCGCCGCCGCCACCCCGAACGCCGCGCACACCGCGCTCACCCGACTCGCGGAAGCCGCCGGGGACAGGCTCCTCGTCGTGACCCAGAACGTCGACGACCTGCACGAGCGCTCCGGCCTGCCGGCGGAGAACCTCATCCACATGCACGGGTCGCTCGCCGACGGTCGGTGCACTGCCTGCTACGAGCTCACCCCCGCCGGCGTGTACGGGGCGACCTGCACCACCTGCGGCATCGGCACCCTCCGGCCCAACGTCGTCTGGTTCGGGGAGCAGCCCATGGGCATGCCCCGCATCGAGCGCGCCACTGAGCGCGCTGACATCTTCATCGCCATCGGCACCTCCGGGGAGGTGTACCCCGCTGCGGGCCTCGTCAACATCGCCACCGTCGCCGGCGCCGGCACGTTCGAGCTGAATCTCGGCCGGACCTCCGAGATGTTCCAGCAAGCCTTCATCGGGCCCGCCACCGAGACCGTCCCGCTGCTCGTCGACGGCCTCGTCGCGGCCCTCCGCTGACGCCCCACCGCGCATAGAGGAGAAGGGCCGGCAGGCCCCTCTCATCTCCTGTGCGGCACTGCCGCGGAAGGCGGCGGCACGTGTCCACCATCATCGAGCAGAAGCTCCTCGTCTACGTCGATTCCACTGCGAACAGCAACAAGTTCTACCGGCTGCAGCTGCACGACACGGGCACCGTCGAGAAGCTCTGGGGCCGTGTCAAGCGAGGCGGCGAAAGCGGTGAGCTCAGCGGCCAGACACACCGGGAAGGCGGCGGGAAGACCCGCTTCGACCGCATCCTGCACGAGAAGACCCGAAAGGGCTACGTCGAGGTGAAGGTCGCTGACACCACCTCCGCCCCCGCCGCAGCTACCGTCGCCCTCCGCGACACCGCCGCAGCCTCCCTCGGTGGCGGCAGCACCGACAAGATCGTCCTCGGCCTCATCGACCGTCTCGTCGCCGCGAACAAGCACGCCCTCATGCAGACCACCGGTGGCATGATCTCCGTCGACACCTCCGGCCAGGCCCGTACCGCCCTCGGCATCATCACCGCCGACGCCGTCGCCGACGCCCGCCAGATCCTGAACGACATGGCGACCCTCCCCGCAGGACCCCGCCGCGCCTCCCTCACCGAGGCCTACCTCCGCATCGTCCCCCACGACGTTCCCGTCCGCCTCGGAGGCGGCTGGGCCGCGGGATGGCTGGACACCCTCACCAGCGTCGCCGCCCAACGCGACCTCCTCGACGCGCTCGCCGCCTCCGCCAGCTACGCCGACGCCGCCCGCCGGCAGGCAACGACCGGTGGGACCTCGGCGGTGGACGAAGACTTCTTCCGCTACCGCGTCACCCGCCTCGAGCCCGGCCACGACGAGTACGACATGGTCGTCGCCCGCTTCCACGAGACGAAGCAGGCCGGGCACGCGAAGGCGTACGCCATGACACCGAAGTACGTCTACCGGCTCGAGGACCGCCGCCACGCCGACGACGTCGCCGCGACCGCCAAGCGCGTTCGGAACGTCCAGCGACTCTGGCACGGGACGGGTGCCGCAAACGTCCTCTCCATCCTCCAGAAGGGGCTGTTCGTGCCGCCGCGGACAGGGTCGGGAATCCACATCGCCGGTCGCATGTTCGGTGACGGGTTGTACCTGTCCCGCAGCGCCACGAAGAGCCTGAACTACTCGACCGGGCACTGGGGCGGCGGGACCTCCCCGTCCACGTTCATGTTCCTCACCCGCACCGCCATGGGCTACGAGTACCGGCCCACCACCGCCCCCGGCTGGAACAGCTTCGTCGCCCCCGTCGCCGACGGCAACGGGAAGAAGTACGACTCCGTCAACGCACTCCCGGGCGTCTCCGGCGTCGTGAACCATGAAGCGATCGTGAAGGACCCGATGCAGGTCGAGCTCTCCTGGCTCGTCGAGTTCTGACGAACCCGACGAGTACTCGCGGTGCCACCGGTACCGATCGTGGGTAGACGCTCCGCAGGGTGACCGGTGTGCGGACCACCCGGCTCCCCAGTCGCGCGCCGCAACGAAGCCGACGCCGACCGAGAGAGCGCCATGGAGTTCCTGGAGTACAGCGAGACCGCCCATAACATCGGGGTCTGCGTCCCCTGGACCGTCCTCCTCACCGGAGTCGTCCTGGCCACCATCGCCATGCTCATCCTCGCCGTCCGGATGGAGATGAAGTTCTGGCTCATGGCCACCGGGGCCCTCCTCATCACCCTCGGGTGGGGCGTCATGGCCGCCAACGTGAACCTCAGCGGCCGTGCCGAGGCGATGGACACCTACCGGACTGTCGCCCAGCAGACGTACGGCATCAGCCTCAGCGAGATGGACGTCACCAAGCTCGGCATCACCGGCGTGAAACCCGACCTCCCCTACGTCTACCCGAAGACCACCTGGAACGAGGGGGAGGTGGAAGTGCCCCGCATAGGGAAGGACGGCGGCATCTCGGTGGTCGCCATCCGAGCCGCCTACGACGGTGAGCACCTCCTGCTCGGAACGTTCAACCCGAACAACGTGTTCACCGAGCTGCCCCGCCGATAGGACACCATGACCCACCAGCCGTTCGACCTCGCCCAGTTCCTCCTGCTGACCATCGGCGGATCCCTCGCCGCGCTCGCCGTCATCGCCGGGCTCTACTTCGCTGTTCGCCTGGCGCGCAACGCGGCCTGGACGATCGCTGCGGCCGTCGGCCTCAGCTCTGCCGTCGCTGTCCTCGGTGCCGTTAGCGCCTTCACTGCCATCGTCGGCAATTCGACCAGCACCACCGACTCGTACATCGCCCAGGCCGAGACGCTCTACGGGCTCACCCTCACCGCCGACGACATCCAGCGGCTTGAGTTCCCCGCCGACCCGCCCAAGCCCGAGGTGCTCTTCGGCTCAACCGTCACCACCGCTGAGGTCAACGGCGCCGTCGGCCCGACGGAGATCCATCTCGTCAGCGTCACGGACGAGCTGCAGCTCGGGACGCTCCTCAAGGGGCGCGACGGCGGAGAGCCCGTCTTCGTCGAGCTTGAACGCCGCTGACCACCAAACACGACCCCACCGCGCATGAACACGGCATGACCGACGCGACTGTCCACGAGCTCATCCAGACGAAGACCCGCGCCAACAGCGCCGTCATCGAAGGGCGCAAGGCACTCGCCCTCGCCGAAGGGCGCTACGCAGACGCAGCGGTCGAGTTCGCGCTCGCCAAGCGACTCATCGGGCAGGGCGCCGCCCGGGACGCCAGCGCGCCGACCCTCACGTCCCTGGCGCAGGCGAAGACTCACGCCAACAGCAAGGTCATCGCCGCCCGCCAGTTCCTCGCCCGAGTCGAACGCGCGTACACGGATGCTCACATCGAGCTGACCATCGCTCGCCTGAGCGAGAATGGAAGGCTGGACGCCGTGCTCCCGGAAGGGGACTGATGGACTACTACGCCGCCGGACAGCTCGTAGACACTGCTCTCGCAACCGACCACGCCCTCCGCGTGGAGATCGACAACGGGGAGGTCACCGCCGAAGGCCAAGACCTCGCTGAGGAGTGGGACGTCCTCGAACCCGGTCAGGGCTTCACTGTCCTCGCCTGGGTCGGCCATGACGGCATTGAGCGTCCCGTCGGGGAGCCGACGGCCACGGCCCTTCGGATGATGGCTGACACCCTCGACTACCACCGGTACGACGAGCGGCTCGCCGCGATAGGTCACCAGCGGGCGTACCTCCGCGACCCGCTCGCCTGAGCGCGCCTCGCGCATAGGGGCGGCATGGTCGAATCGAACCCCAGCACCCCTACCCCCACCATCGAAGAGCTCGAGGCGGCCGTCGTCGCCGCCGACACCGTCAGCCGTGACGCCGAGGAGGCCGCCACCGACGCTATCGCCGCGGCGATCGAAGCCTCCCGCACCCTGTCCGCAGCGCGCCGGACTCTCAAGGATGCTCGCATCGCCGAGGGCCTCGAGGAGGAAAACCCCGTCGCCCGCAGCGTGAAGAACACCGCCCACCAGCTCCGTGCGATGGCCGACACCGTCGAGAGCGGCAAGCCCGGCGTCATCAAGCCCGGTGTAATCCTGGGCCTTGCTAGCGTCGTCGAGGGCCTGCTCCCTGTCATCGACCTCACCGACCTCGTCGTCAGTGAGGTCCGCGACGGCGTCGTCAGCGGCGCGCCTGGCAAGGGGAAGACGGCGAAGGACGCGGACCAGGGCTGAGACCCCACCGCGCATGTACGAGCTGTCCCGGCATCCGCCGGGGCAGCTCTCGCCTTTGAAGGGACCATCATGACCACCATCGCCGCCGAGACCGACCTCACCGCCGAGCTCCGGATCCCCGGGGACCTGTTCCGCGCCGTGAACCCCCGCACCTTCTCCTTCCCCGACGTGCACGCCGAGCGGCACGAGACCGAGTTCGGCGTCATCTACGCCATCACCGCGAAGGTGGAAGGCATCCCCGAGACGTTCGACCTGCTCTACAACATCCACGTCAGCGAGCAGGAGGTGGAAGACCTCGTCGCCGAGTTCAACGCCGACACGTACGCATCCTGGAACGCGCTGCTGTTCCAGTTCTTCGCCGAGCAGCGCACCGCGAACGCGGAGAAGCGCGCCCTCCTCGACGCCGATGAAGCGTTCCTCCTCGAGCTGCAGGCCGGGTTCCTCCGGTGAGCGGACGGGGATACCCGAAGCCGTTCGCGGCACCCTCGCGTGACGAGCAGTCGGAGAGCTACTACGGCGCGTACGGGGAGCGCCCTGGCCGCGACGAGTACGGCAACTACGCCGGGTACGGCAACCGAAGCGAGGAACGTCCCAAGCCCCGCGCGCAGGTGAAGCCGGACTTCCAGTGGAAGGTCTACGCCGATGAGCTCCCACCCGAGGGTGTGCTCGTGGACTGCATCACCGAGACCGGCCGGCAGACCCAGCTCCGCCGCTCCGGCAGCCTCCTGTTCATCCCCGACGGCACCATCTACGTGTACTTCGTCCCGCTGTTCTGGAGGCTCCCGTGAACGAGAACCCGTGGGACGCAGCGCTTCGCCGCCTCATCGACGACGGCACCCTCGAAGACCCCGCCGTCCTCCGCGCCGACCTCGACCAGCAGTGGACGGGCGAGCCCCGCCACCCCGAATCAACCCGTCACACCCCGGAGGCATCATGAGCAGAGACGCCGAGTTCGACCGCGTCATCGCCGCCGTCGCGTCCTACAACCGCCGGCCTCGCCCCCTCACCCCCGAGGAGGAAGAGCGCAAACGTCGAGAGGCCAAGCGGAACGACCCCCGCCACATGAAGGCGCTCGCCAAGCGCCGGAAGGCCAAGCGCGGGGGACCCCGCTGAGCGCCCACTACGATCCGAAGGTGTCACCGTTCCAGAAGTGGTTCTTCACCCGCGCCACGTACGTCATCATCGCCGTGTCCATCGGCTTCGGTGTCCACAGCGGCGTCCTTGCATCGCAGGCTGAATACATCGACCCGCTGAAGCCGGGACCGTTCTGGCAGGGCGTCGCCGCCTCGGTCATCGCGTTCCTCGTGCTGATGACGGGCCGGTTCATCCTGCTCGCCGCCCGTGTCACGCTGTGGGCCATGCTGCCCACCATCAGCGCCACCAGTGAGGACATGCGGAAGGCAGGGCGCGCGTACCGCGGGGAGGAGTAATCCAACTGTCGCACCCGAGCCTGTTGACCGCGCATGGAGATGCCATGACGGACACCCTGGCCCCGACCCCGACCGTGCCCCAGCTGTACGAGCTGCTCGCCATCGAGCGCCGGGAGCTCGATGAGCTCGCCCGCGCCCACGCGACGCACGGCATCAACGTCGAGTACGCCTCCCAGAACACCTCACCTCGCGGCCGCGTCCAGGTGGACGTCGCCAACGACCTCACCGACCCCATCGTCATCTTCTCCCGCGTTCAGCGTCCCGGCCCCATCGCCCAAGGTGAGCTCGACGCGGAAGTGGCCCGCTTCAACCTCGACCCGGCCGCCGGTTTCGTCCAGCTGCTCCGGCAGGGGCTCATCGCGCAGGACGACGCGTGCGCCGAGGAGATGAAGTGGCAGCAGGACCGCCGCGACGAGCTGGCGGGTCTCATCGCCGGGATCGGCGAGGTGCCCCAAGCGTCCATGCCGTTCACGATGCTGGGCCCCGCTCGCGTCCACATGTCGTACGCCGAACGCTGCAACAGCCTGATCTCGGTCGCGGGGGACTTCGGCCGCACGGAAGTCGGTGAAGCTGAAATCCACACGCGGGCCGAGCGCTGGACCGAGGTGCTGGCACCGTTGGCGACCAACGGGACCTTCCACACCAGCCTGCTGCTGTTCACAGGTCCCCTCGACGCCGACGGGAGGGCCACGCTCGAGAAGGAGGTGGCGCGGTTCAACGAGTCGCCGACGGCCAACTTCCGGGCCACCTGGGCTGCCGCGCTCGAGCAGGCGGCCGCTGACTTGGTCGACAAGGCCCGCACCATCCATGTCACCTACGTGGAGGCGTCTGCCATGGCCGAGCAGGCGAAGTCCGCTGCAACCGCACTGCGAGCGTGACGTTCACGTCACCGGGCCACACCGCGCATGAACCGGTCATGACGAACAACCTCGAACCCTTCACCCACCTCCGTCTGCCCATCGGTGACGGCAAGTCGCTTTCGACCTGGACGCGCGAGCACCCCGGCCCACTCAGCGTCGACATCGCCCCGCACGTACCCGGTGACGAGCCCGGTGTTCAGGGCGTCGTCGTCTGGGCCGACCGTTTCTACGTCTACAACTACTCGTTCGTGGGTGAAGCGACCCGCGCCGCCATCACCGCTGAGGTGAATGAGTACAACGCCGACCCGGAGACCGGGTGGAAGCGTCTGCTCGCCGGCCTCGCCCGCGCCGCCGTCACCATGAACGCGATGGAGGCGAAGAAGGTCGTCGACCGCGCCTTCCACGCCATCGGCCACCTCTCGCTCCACGACCCGTTCACCCTGCTCAGCATCCATCACGAGGACGTCCCGGTGCTCCGCTGGCAGCCGGACTTCACAGTCACCGGCATCGAGGGGTCGATCGTCGGACAGCGCCACTCGTACCGGGTGCGCTTCGGCAACGGCAAGAAGGTCACCGTCTACTCCGAGGTGCTCGACCCCGCCGACACCGACCTCGAACTCATCCAGCATGAGGTTGCCCGGTTCAAGGCGGACCCGCAGGCGTCGTTCGACGCGATGCTCACCCGGGCGTTCCACGCCGATTACATCGGCTCCGCCGGCGCCCTTGCTGCCGCTGCCGCCGAGATGACCCGCGCTGCCGACGCACTCAAGCGTGTCCGCCGTGAGGCGCAGCCGAAGCCGATCGGTGTCCCGTACGTGTTCAAGGACTGACCGCGACCCCTACGACCCCGCCCTGCGACAACTTGGGGCGGGGCGTCAGGGGTAGGGGTCCGAACCCTCCACCACGTCGATGACCTCCCGGTCCACGGGCGGGTCTTCGCCGGCGTCCGAACCGCACCGGTCATCGTGGAACGGCATGCCACCACGCCACTCCGCCCAACCGCACGTGATGCAACCGAGGTACGGGCGCTGCCGCCGTCCCCGCCGGGCGATGAAGACGTCGAGGTCGCCGCAGCCCGTGGGGCAGATGAGGGAGTCAGACATGAGCGCGAACGTAGACCCAACCTCCGACATCCGGTCATTTCAGCTCCGGCGGCCCCCATAGGATCAAGAGGTGGTAGTCAAGGTCAGCACCCGAAGCGAACCCGAGCGCCACGTCGTAACGGCGAATGCCCCCATCAGCAAGGAAGAGCGAGCTCAGCAACTCGCCAACCGCCTGAGGCTGCTGATGGACCTTGCCGAGGCAGGCGAAAAGACCGAGGTCACCTACGCGGACATCGCGGAGTACCTGACCTCGCGCGGCATCAGCATGTCGCGCGCACGGTGGTCCTACCTCATCAATGGGCACAGACTCGTCGAAGACGTGGAACTCCTCAATGCCCTGTCGGACTTCTTCGAGGTCCCGCACGGCTACATCCATGGCGAAGAAGAACCGGAGCAGGTCACCAGCAGCCTGAACCTGGTTCGTGCCATGCGTGCCGCGAAAGTCAAGCGCTACGCGGCACGTACGCTGGGAGACCTCTCCCCAGTGGCACTACGCGCCATCACCCAGATCCTCGAAGCAGAGGTGTCGAGGAACGGAGGGAGCACGGAACCCTAGCGATGAGCCCCGCCACACCCACCCTTGCCGACCTGCCGGTCCCCGTACCCGCAGGCATCACCCTCACCGAGCTCCTGGACGCCGTCCAGGACTGGCGGGGGCGACCTTTGCGACTCCGGGAAGTGCCCGAGTTCGCAGAGGACGGCACAGTGAACGGTGTGTGGCTGGCCACTCAAAGCGAGGACCTCATCCTCTACGCCCCGACGGCATCCCGCCTCCACCAGGAGCAGTTCATCCTGCACGAGGTCGCACACATGCTGCTCGACCACGGACACCTCGATGCCGGCGTCGTGACCATGGACCTTCCCGGCGACCTGCCGGACGACATCGACACGGCGCTGGCTCGAGGGTGCATCGGCGACGAGCGGGAGATCCACGCCGAAGCCGTCGCCGACCTCCTCGCGACCCGCATCCGCGCGCGACGTCGCTCCCGGTTCGCAGAGATCCTCGGATAGCCGTGGAGACCGCCACCGCCAGCGTCCTCGTCGGCGCGTTCATCCTGCTGTTCCTCGCGCGCGGCAAGACGCCCCGCAAGAGGTTCCTTCGCGCCGCCATCGTCATCACCGGCGCCGTGGCCGTGAAGAGCGTGGACTTCATCTTCCGCACCGTCGATGACCTCCTCGGCGGCTACGACTACATCCACTTACTCTCGGGCATCACCATGCTGCTCGGCGTGCACATCCTCACGCTGGCACTGGCATCACTGGCCGAATGGACACCCCCGTCCCGCCGGCTCATGTGGGGGGTGATGACCGTGGCGGCCATCGGCCTGGTCATCTCCTTCTGGCAGGTCCCCAGCCGGCACACCTCCGTGATGAACCTCATGGGCGGGTACGGGGAGAACCTCGCCGCCGCATCGTTCGCCGTCGTCCTGCACGCCGTCCTCGCCTACGTCTCCCTCGCACTGTTCGCCACGACCCGCAGCATCGTGAGCCGTCACGACGACACCGGCGATTGGGTTGCCGGCATCCTGCTCTATGTCGCCGCCCTCACCTGCCTCACCGTGTGCGGCGCTGCCCTCATCGGGAACCTCGCTGCCCTGTTCGACTGGCATGGCGTGACCACCGCCGCCATCTCGTTCTACAACGCGGCCGCGTGGGTCACCTGCATCGCCCTGGCCCTCGGCCTGGTGGCCAGCCCCGTCATCCACTGGGTGTCCGATACGCGCCGTGCCCGCGCGATCGCCGCGCACCTGAGCGCACTCACCCCACTGTGGAACACCGCGACCAGCCGGCGGCCGTCACTGCAGCTCGAAGTCCGGCGCACCCCCAGTGAGGCGCGCCTCCATCGCCGTCTCGTCGAGATCTACGACGCCGCCCTCGACCCCCGCAGCGGCTTCCGCCTCTCGCGAGAAGAGACCGCCCAGATGGCCGCCGCCGAGCGCGTGCTGCGCGGCGAACGGGCACCCGCAGCCGCGGCAACGTAACGAACCGGTCACCGTCCACAGCGATCTCGCTCGGATCGTTGGGTGTGTCTAACCCCCGGTCTATGCTCGTCAGAGGCGCCCGGTCGAGGGGTTCGGTGCCACGGAACCAATGACTGGGGTGGGATGTCTGACGCGCGCTTGAAGGAGATCTACGCGGAGCACCATGACTGGGCTCTGCGGGTCGCGCGCAGCGTCATCGGCTCCTCCTCCCACGACGCCGAAGACGTCGTCAGCGAAGTGTTCCTCGCCGTCCACAAAGCGTTCCTCGCCGGCGGCGGGCCACGCGACAACATCCGCGGCTACCTTCGCCGTGCCATCCAGAACCAGGCCACCCAGCTGTGGGCCAAGCGGAAGTTCGAAGACGTGACCGACGCAGTCCCCGAGCAGGAGTACCCCGACCCTGCCGAAGCTCTCCTGCGCGCGGTAGAACGCCAGCGGGAGCTTACGAAGTGCCCGCCGAGCTACGTCATTGTGCTCTACCGCGTGGACGTGCTGGGGGAGAGCACCGAGGAAGCGGCCACCGCCCTGGGGATGACCGTCCCGTCAGTGAAGTCCATCCTCCATCGGGCCCGGAAAGCCATCACCCTCGCCGCCTGACGCATAGGCGCAGGGTGACCGCCTTCACCCTGACCCTGCGCCGCTTCACTGTCGCGTTCTATGCCGTCGGTGCGCTCGTCATCGCGCCCTTCCTGTCCGGGTTCGGCGCCCCCGAGGCGGCATGCCTCATCCTCGCCGGAGTCGCAGCCGCATGGGTCGGCTCGGGAGGGTGGGGGCGCCGGGAGCGGTGGGCGTTTCGCGCTCAGGCACCGTTCGTCGCGGCGATCGCGCTCGGCCCCATCATCACCAACGCCACCGCCCCGGAAGTCGCCGTAGCGGGCACCTTCGTGTTCCTCCTCGGAATCATCCTCCTCGCCGGAGCGCACGTCGCAGGCGGCGCGCTCGAGCGCATCAGCAACGGCGTCGCAACCGTCGGCGGGTTCGCCCGCGTCCTCGGCACCCAGCGAGCCCTGTTCGCCACCACCTTCATCGCGCCACTCGCGCTTCTGCTTGCCCCGAACATCATCGGGGTCCTCGCCGCCGCAGTGGGCTACTTCACTGTCTTCACTGTGACCTCCCGCACCGCTCGCCGGCGTCTGACGAAGGGCCTCGCCCGTGACACAGCTACCTGAGCTCATCTACTTCTCCTCCGTCTCCGGGAACACCGCACGCTTCGCCGACAAGCTCACCGCCTGGCTTCCCGCCCTGGAAGCCCGTCGCCTCCCGCTTCGGCGGGCCGATCCCGACCTGACCGTAACGCGGCCGTTCGTGCTCCTGACGCCCACCTACGGGGGAGGCGGCGAGAACGGGGGAGAGGTGCCCCGGCAGGTCATCAGGTTCCTCAACAACCCGGCCAACCGCGACCTCATGCTCGGGGTCCTCTCCTGCGGGAACACCAACTTCGGGACCGCGTACTGCGCCGCCGGGGACGTCATCGCCGCCAAGTGCGACGTGCCACACCTCGACCGCATCGAGGTGTTCGGAACCCCCGAGGACGTCGAGCGCGTCGCCGGGATCCTCGCCACACTGCCGCAGGGTGAAGGGCACACCACTCACCTCGGAGGAGCGCAATGAACCCCATGGTCATGCTCGGCGGGATCGTCGCCGGCATCATCCTGGCCGGCGTCGGCGCACTCACCGTCCCTGGATGGGTCGCCGGCGCGTATGACGGCGCGGCCGAGAACGACCTCTCCCATGCCCGCATCGTCCAGGCGCAGATCTTCCAGGCCACGAACGCGTACGCCCCGAACGCAACAGCCCTCCGCGCAGGAGCCCGAGGCGTGACGTTCACACCCAGCAGCGCAACGCTCGAAGAGTCGACAAGCTCGGGAGGACGGTGGTGCACCGTTGTGCGCTCTCAGTCCAAGACCTACTTCGCCGCAAGCAACAACCAGGTCAACTACGGCAAGGGAACCACCATCGCCGCCGCGAAGGCCGCCGCAGCCTGCTCCTGACGCCGCAGGGTAGCCCGAGACTCGACTCTCAGGAGACCACGTGGCCAGCCCGTTCCTCGTGCTCGGTGGCATCGCCGTAGGCATCATCACCGCAGCGTTCGGTGTTCTCGCCGTCCCCGGGTGGGTGGCATCCGCGCAGGACGCGTCCGCCATCAACGAGCTCTCCAACCTCCGCGACGCCCAAGCCGTCACCATCAACGAAACAGGCCGGTACGCCTCGACGCCGGGGCAGATGACCGTCGCGTACACCGTGGCCGACGCTGTGAAGCTGGAACGGTTCGATGTCACCGGCAAGAGCTGGTGCGCAGTCGTCCTCTCCCCAACAGGCACCTTCCACGCCGTTCGGGACGGGGCGACCACCTACGGCACCGGCGAGAGCGCGGAGGATGCGGCGGCCGCGGCCGGGTGCGCGGACGGGACCGACGGCACCGTGGACGGAGCGAACCCCGGCATCGTGTTCCTCCCCGGCGCGAACACCCGCCTTTCGGGACTCACCTGGGACCCGCAGCCCCAGACACCGAACCCGGAAACCTGCGGGAGCGTCAACGTCAGCGGGATTGGCTCGACGCCACGGGCGTGGTCGTTCACCATCGACAACTCCGCCGGCCCGTTTTACGGACAGACGCACGTCTACTTCAAGGACCAGGGCCAGGCCGATTTCACCCACAACGGCAGTGTCATCACCGTCACCGGGCGCAAGACTGAGGGCGACAACCCCTTCCACCCGATCGAGAACAACAAGTTCATCACCAACGCGCAGAGCACCACGATCCGCTTCTGCGGCACCGCGATGAAACCCGCCACGCCGCTCGACGGACCGGAATGGTCCACCGCGACGTTCGCGCGCCAGGGGGCCTGGACCTCCTCCCAGGCATGCAAGACCATGACCGTCCAGGGCCAGGCGAACCCGGCCACGTACCCGTTCCGCTACGGCTGGAAGCACACCTTCGACCTCACCGACATCAAGACGCACTTCGCCGCAGCCGGCCGTACCATCAGCCACATGTCATGGACGGAACCCGGTGGTAGCGACTACCAGTACAACCTCGTCGGCACCGGAGCCACCCAGGGTGGCGTTTTCGACCGATACGAGCTCACCAGCGGGTGGATGAAGAGCCTGCTCGGGAACCAGACGCACCAGATCACCGCCTGCGTCAACGCGTACTGACCGGACCGCGCATGGAGTCACCGTGACCACCACTGCCGCAGTCGAACCTCGTCGTATCTACGCGCCCGCCCGCGCAGGCGGCCGCTTCGGCGCGAAAGTCATTCTCGAAGGCGAGCTGCTGAACGCCGCACCTGTCACCATCGACTTCTCTCGCGTCGAGTACGCCTCCCAGGGCTTCTTCGACGAGGTCGTGAAGGAAGCGCACGAGTCACCCGCCGAGTCGGTACGGCTGGCCGGCGTCACCCGCCTGCGTCACCACGGGTACCTCGAGCTCGCCATCCGCCTCCACGAGGCAGGGGAGCGGGTCACCCTCGAACCGGTGGCAGCTGTCACCATCCCGGTCACCGGCGTGAATGTCACCCGATGGGCCGCGGAAGAGTTTGCCCGAACCCTCGGGCTCCTCCCGAGCCTGGCCGTCCTCGACTTCACCGATGCGGCTGCCGTCTCCCAGGGCTTCTGCGACGAGCTCGTCGCACAGCTCGACCGGGGCGGTGCGACCATCGGCAGCATCATCGACCCGAAAGACTACGCACGCACCGACATCGTCCGTGCGCTCGCGCTTCGTGGGCTCCCGCCGATCGTGGAGGATGAGACACGATGATGTCGCACGAGCTGTCATCCCTGCTTCCCCAGCGAGTGACCCCCGGTGAGCTGGAACTGCTCACCTACGCGGCCTTCTCACCTGATGAGGCCGTCGCTGACGACACGCACTCACACGCGGTCCGCGCCGCCCGGAGCCTCGCACGGAAGGGGCTCGTCAAGCTCCTCGCCGGCGCCGCTGCGGGGTGGGAACCCGGAGTCTGGATGGCGACCCTCACCTGCCCCGGCTGGAACGCCCTCTGGCGCGCGAACGGCGACAAGCACGAGCCGGGATGCGGCATGTCGTGGCTGCCCGAAGGTATCTGCGGCGGGTGCGGTGCCGAGCGACCCCTCGACGCCGCCGCGTGGGACGCGTACGCCCTCACCCTCCCCGACGCTGAACGCGCCCGGGCCGCCACCGGCTCGAAGCTCTGGTGCGACGAGCACGGCTACATCCGCCCCGAGAACTGGACCACCGACAAGACCTGCCGCCAGGCCGGCTCACCCCGACACGAGCGAATCCTCACCCGCGTCTGACAAGGACGACTCCCCACGCATAGGCGACCGACGCCGATCGAGCGGAAGGGGAGGCCATGGCCAAGGGACGCCGCCGCCGAACGTGCGCCTCCGGGAAAGCGCGACACGACTCCTTCGAGAAGGCAGCCCTCGCTGCCCGTCGCATGCACCGTGAGCTGAACGCCGACGGGAAGCTCGCAGCCACGACCTACGCCTACCCGTGCCCGGAATGCCGATACTGGCACGTCACCCGCAGGGCCACCTGGGATGGTCAGGCCAACCAGCTCGCCAACACCGCCCCGACCGAGGACCTCCAACGGTGGGCAATGGCGACGACACCTGCCGCCTGACCGCGCATGATGAACCCATGACGATGACCGACGCGACCACCGCCACGACGACCAAGTGCGCCGAGTGCGCCGCGGGCACCTGCGCAAACTGTCCGCTCGGGCTCCTCAACTTCTTCGGCACCGGGCTCATCGACTGCGCGTGCGAGAACACTCGGCACGACGCCGCGCGGACCGATCGCCAGGCGAACGTCGAGCTCCTCGGATGGGAACGGTGACCGCATCGCTGGTGCGCACCGCGCATGGATAGAGTGCACCGCGACCCTCGCGGACCTTGAGAGGATGACCCCATGGCCGACCAGACGCTCCGTGACTCGCTGCACGAGACGCTGACGCAGTCCCTTTCCGCGCTCGACACCGGACCCATCTCCGACACCCCGTACCAGTACGCCACCAGCGAGCCCGACGGAGCGCTGTCCCTTTTCCTCCGCAACCCCGACGGCTCCCCGGACGCCTCCGTCGACGTCGAGCAGCTCGTCGAAGCGATCGCGCCGCTGTTCGACGCCTACCGCCGGCAAGTGCTCCTCGACGCCGCCGAGGACATCGTCGCCTCCGGTGAAGGCAGCTACGACGACGGCGCCGACGCGGTCTTCGCCGCACTCCGCGCCCGGGCAGAGGAGAAGTCATGACGGACGCCCCGTTCGCGCCGCTCGAGTTTCGGTCGGAGTGGCTGCCGTCCGCCGAGCAGATCGACGAGTTCACTTTCCCTCGGCTGAGCAGCCAGGTCGAGGATGTCGTGCGTTTCGATCGACGCCGCACCGAGATGCGGGTCAGTGCCGCCGACCCGCTTTGGCCAGGGCCCCAGGGAGTGAACCTGTGGTGGGGGCGCAGCGAGAAGCCTTCCGCGAGCGTCACCCTCCCCGCAGACGTCCGCTACGTCGTCGACGCATTCAACGAGAACCCGCGTGCCTCCTGGCTCGCCCTGTTCGCCCACCACGCAGCCGCGCACGTCGCGGAGACGAAGGCGGCGTACGAGGACGCGAAGGCCCTGAACTCCGCGATCTGGTTCCACCCGGACCGCAAGCGCGACATCACAGCCGAGCAGTCCTTCCGTGACCTGATCGGAGTACCCCGTGAAGCTGTCTGACCCGACCGGGTGGCGCCGGGACCTCGCCGAGCTGCAGAGCGTGTTCGACGCGGCTGCCGCCGAGCGCGACCAGCGCCCCGACTTCGATGGCCGCGAGCCCGGCTGGGTGCTGTACGAGCGAGCGCAGATGCACGACGCCGTGAACCGCCTCCGCGCGCGCCTCGGCAAGCCCCCGGTGGCCACCGAGGCGATCGAGGGCGCCGAACGGTCCGCGTGCGGGCACGTCGACTACGCCCAGAAGTTCGCCCTCGGCGCCGCCGACCTCGTCCACGCGCCCTGACCATCCCGTGCCGGCGCCGTATTAGAGTCGGCGGAAAATCGGCGCACTCTAATACGGGAGACCCAGTGGCACGCGAACTCGAGTGGTGGCCGGACTACGGCGACACCCTCCTGTGGGCACCCGGCGGCATCCGAGTCACCATGACGGAGGTCGGCCTGTCCGACGCGTTCCAGCGACGCGCCCTCACCTGGCTCGCTGCCTACGACGACCGGATGCTCCCGACCGTGGACTGGCCCGGAGACGAACGGTGGATCGCGGAGGGCGCCAGGCTGTTCGCTGCGGCGCGCGCGGAGCTCGCCGGCAGGTACGACGTCGTCAGCGAGGAGCCCTACTGGCTCACTGCGTGAGCATGAGAGGGGCGCCAGGCGGCACCCCTCTCACTTCCCCACACGGAGCGAACTTGGCCTCGGACGATGCACTCGACGCGCTTAGGCGCCTGTGAAACCGCTCTACCCTCGGCTTACGGAATGCACCCTACGGCTCAGTACAACTCCGTCGTCTCGTCGCCAGTAGCGGTGACGACCAGCTGCTTCCCGCTCGGGTTGCCGCCGGCATGGAGGGTCTGCTCGCCAAGGAACCGGGCCGTCCGCGCGAGCTCCTGCAGCCGGTCCTCGGGGACGGCGACGATGACCCGGCGAGCCTGACCGCGTACGGCGTCCGTGCCCCACGCTGACCACCGGTCGCCGGGGAAGCGGACGACGCTGCCGAAGTCGCGGACGACCGTCCCGAAGAACGTTGCGTACGCCTCAGCGAGAATCCCCTCGGCTTCTGTGAGCTCGTCCTTCGTGGCGACCATGTTGCCCGCCTCGGTGTCCAGCTCCAAGAACCAGGGGAGGGGCAGGTGGAAGTCGACGGTCGGGGTGGGCATGGGGTGTCCTCTCAGCGCCGGCGGGTCCGGCCCCGTGTCCATGCGCGGTCCCGGAGAGGCCGGTGTTCAGGCCGCGTCGCGCATAGCCGAACCGTGACCATCACATTCCGCACCCGCATCGGTCCGGGGTACATCACCACCCCGACCTTCGAAGCGATGACCTTCCCCGCCGGGGAGGCGCACATCAAGGTGATCAACGACAACGCCGACAAGGGCCAGCTCACCGAAGTCGCCCGGCTCTACGGCGCCGACCCCGCCGACCTGTTCACCGCGGCCATGTGGGCCGACGCTGCCCGCCGCCGCGGCGCGCGCACCGTCCTGCACCTGCCCTACCTCCCCGCCGCGCGCGCAGACCACGCGGACTTCGTTCCGCTGGGCGCCGAGGTGTACGCGGAGTTCATCAACAGCCTCCACGCCGACGTCGTCGTCGCCTTCGACCCGCACAGCCCCGTCATGCCCCGGATGGTCCGCAACCTCACCGTCATCGACTCCACGCGCCTGGTCCGGGAGCACGTCGTCGGGAAGGCCACCAGCGACCAGCAGCCCCAGCGCTACAAGGGCATCATCGCTCCCGATAAGGGAGCGATCGCCCGGGCCACCGCCGTCGCCGACGCCTGCCACCTCCCGGTGTACCGCGCGGAGAAGACCCGCAACCCCGACACCGGCAAGCTCTCCGGCTTCACCTGTGAGCCGCTTCCGGACACCGGCCGCTTCCTCATTGTCGACGACATCTGCGACGGCGGCGGCACGTTCGCCGGGCTCGCCGCAGCCACCGGCTTGGACCGCAGCCGCCTCGGCCTGTACGTCAGCCACGGCGTGTTCTCCGGGCAAGCGCGGGACACGCTCGACGGCTTCGGCGAGATCTGGACCACCGACTCCTTCCGCCCCGCCGACGAGTACGACCGGGCCGCCACGGCAGGCCACGGCATCCGCGCCAACATCATCCACCTCGACCGAACCCTCAACCAGGAGACCCCATGGCTCTGACCACCGCCTCGCCCATCGCCCCACTGCTGCACACGGACGCCTACAAGGTCGACCACCGCCGCCAGTACCCCGACGGCGTCACCCGCGTCTACAGCAACTACACCAACCGCGGCAGCCGCATCGAGGGCATCGACAAGGTCGTGCACTTCGGCCTCCAGGCGTTCTTGCAGTCGTACTGCATCGAAGCGTTCGTCCCGTTCTTCGCCGCCGCCGAGGACGAGGTCGCAGACCTCTACGCCGACGCCATGGTGGGAGTCCTCGCAGCCAACGGTGAAGCCATCGGCGCTGAGCACATCGTTGCCCTCCACCGCCTCGGCTACCTCCCGCTTCGGTTCTGTGCTGTCCCCGAGGGCACCCGCGTTCCCCTGCGCGTCCCGTCGTTCACGATGGAGAACACCCTCGACGAGTTCTTCTGGGTCACCAACTTCGTCGAGACGGTCGTCTCCGCCAGCGTCTGGCACCCCTCGACCGTCGCGACCCTCGCCTACCGCTACCGGGAGATCCTGGACGCGGCCGCCGAGAAGACCGGCGACGACAAGGCCGGCGTGGACTTCCAGCTCCACGACTTCAGCTACCGGGGCCAGGTCGGCACCGACGCAGCCGCCGCATCCGGCGCCGGACACCTCCTCAGCTTCAAGGGCAGCGACACCCTCCCCGCCCTCGACTTCGTCCGTCGCTACTACCCCGGCGAGAACGGGCTCGTCCTCGCATCGGTCGCCGCGACCGAGCACTCGGTCATGTGCGCCGGCGGGCAGGACGACGAGCTTGAGACGTACTCGCGCCTGCTCGACCTCTACCCGTCGGGCATCGTCAGCATCGTCAGCGACACCTGGGATCTGTGGAACGTCATCACGAGCATCCTCCCGCAGCTGCACGAGCGCATCATGGCCCGCGACGGCAAGCTCGTCATCCGTCCCGACTCGGGTGACCCCGTCACCATCCTGACCGGCACGGACGTGGAGAACCCGACGACCCCCGCCGACAAGGGTGTCATCGAGCTGCTCTGGGACGAGTTCGGCGGCACGGTCAACGAGGCCGGCTACAAGGTCCTCGACCCGCACATCGGAGCCATCTACGGCGACTCGATCACCACCGAGCGCGCGATCGCCATCACCGAGCGCCTCGAGGCCAAGGGCTTCGCCGCCAGCAACGTCGTCTTCGGTGTCGGGTCGTTCTCGTACCAGTACCAGACCCGCGACACCTTCGGCAGCGCCATCAAGGCGACCTGGGTGGAGGTGGAAGGCGAGAGCCGCAACATCCAGAAGAACCCCATCACCGACAACGGGCTCAAGAAGAGCGCCACCGGCCGCCTCGCCGTCCTCCGCGACGAGCAGGGCGAGCTCGTGCTCGTGCAGGGCGCGACGCCCGAGCAGGAGGCCGCCAGCGAGCTGCAGCCGGTGTGGGAGAACGGCAAGTTCCTCCGCACCCAGTCGTTCGCCGACGTCCGCGCGGTTCTCGGCGCCATCTGAGCGCAACGTTGAGGGCCCGGCAGCCACCTGCCGGGCCCTTCGTCGTGCCGCAGGGTAACGGCCGTGACCGACATCGACATCTCCGACATCGTGACCGGCGACCGCGTCCGGTTCCACCCCGACACGGACCCCCGGAAGTGGTGGCACGTCATCGGGCGCGATGAGGAACACATCGTCGCTGTCCGGCAAGCCCCGTTCCAGCCTCGCGGGCACATCGAGTACACCGTCACCGGGACCCTCGATCACGCCTACAACGGGCAGGGCCCAGGTCTCGTGCGCTCGTCCCTCAACACCCTCGGCGGTGGGTTCAACCTCGAAGGCCGCCTCGAAGAGGGCGCGCAGGAGATCCTCCACGAGCTGGCCACCGGTCGGCACGAGCTGTCGATGCGCCGCGTCATCGGCGTCACCTCCATCGAGGTGAAGGGCCGCACCCTTACCGCCTGACTCAGCGAACCGGAAGCACCGCGCAGTCAGACTCGTCCTCGCCGATGAAGACGGACTCGACCGACGTCTCCCAACCCGAGTACCGGCCTGCGCTCGCGAGCTCGTGCTCGACCTTCGCCACAAACGACGACACCGCGGACCCCACGTGCGGGAGGAACGGCCCGTAGAGCACGGTTCGGGTCGTCCCGCCTGTCTCGACGAGATCAACCCTCACGACGACGGAATGAGCGGTCCGAGTAGTCACAGGTGGCCTTTCTGGCCGGCGTCGCCGGTCCAGGACCACTATCGCAGACGGGGCGGACACACGAAGGGCCCCGTCTCCGGGGCCGATCGGCTAGGTGCGGGAGTCCTCACGGAGTCCTGCGGGCGGCCCCCGGTAGCCGCAGCACATGACCGGGGGCGCGCACACCTGGAGGGCCGAAGCCGACGCGGCGCGCGTTGCCACCTGTTACCCTGCGGCGCAGGTCACAGCCCAGCGCTCACAGCACGCTCCGCGCGGCTTCCCACCGGGGAGAGCGTCCCGCCGGCGGCGTCGTAGACGAACAGCGCCATCCCCACGCTCGCGGCGAACGCAGCCGCCCCGGAGGTGTAGCCGCTGCTCGTGAAGAACAGCGGCTTGCGGCCATCCGCGCCCGCAACGCCCGCGAGCTCGCGAACGGCGGCGACATCGACAGCATGGCCAGGGCCATAGTTCTTCACCTGAGCTATGTAGTTCAGCGCTGCCACATCGACACCGCCATCAGCGCTGAAGCGGGTTACCTCCGCCTCAAAGGCTCCGAGGTACAGCATCCACTGCTGGACGAGGTGCTCCGCGCCCTCATGACTCACGCCGAAAGGCTGCGGCGCTGGGGCAGGGCCAAGAGGACGCCACGGGCTCGTACGAGCTGACGGGTCGTAGGAGCGGGCCGCCTGCCGGCGCCGCTCGATACCCGCGTGAGCCGCGGTGACCACAGCCTCACGCACTGTCACCGTCCGCTCCTCGTACCGCTTCGTCATCCGCTTCAGGTTCGACTGCCCCGCGATGAGGCACCCCACCATGACGAGGAAGGAGATCGTCCCGAAGGTGGAGGTCCAGGGGGCTTTCCCCACGGTGGAGAGGACGGCGATGGACACGCACAACCCTCCCGCTATCCAGAACTCGTACATGTGCACCGCCCCCTTCCGGGGGCCAAGAATCCGGACCGCTCGGGCCTCAGCGAACTCGTCGAGGTCAGGCTCGATCGCATCCACCGGAGCCCACGGGTTCGGGTACTCCGCAGCGAACCGCTCACCTGCAAGCTCAGCTGCGGCGAGATGAACCTGGTCCTCGACAGAGCGGGCCGAGCGGGCAGTAGATGAGACCATCCACGAATCGTATGGGGTACCGCCGACGAGCCGCACGCGCGCATAGACAGGCGACACGCCGTCACGCGCGGACGCCCCGGCGCCCGCGTACATGACGACTACCCCCTCCGGCCCCTCTCACCGCGGCACCGCCACTTCGGCGTCCCCCGCGACCCCTGGCGCCGGCACCACCACGACAAGAACGGATGCTGCATGACTGCCGCTTTCGGAGCCGCCGCGCTCCCCACCTACCGGAACAACCCGCGCTACGAGGGGCTGGACTACCACGCCCTCAACGCGATGCTGAACCTCTACGGCCCGGACGGTGAGATCCAGTTCGACGCCGACAAGGCCGCCGCCCGCTCCTACTTCCTGGACCACGTCAACCAGAACACCGTCTACTTCCACTCGCTCGAGGAGAAGCTCGACTACCTGTTCGAGAACGGCTACTACGAGCGTCCCGTCTTCGAGCAGTACGACGACGCGTTCGTGAAGGGCCTCTACAAGCAGGTCTACGGCCACCGCTTCCGGTTCGCGACCTTCCTCGGCGCGTTCAAGGCGTACACCTCGTACGTCCTCAAGACCTTCGACGGCAAGCGCTACCTCGAGCGCTGGGAGGACCGCGTCACCGCCACCGCCCTCTACCTCGCCCGCGGTGACGAGAAGCTCGCCACCCGCCTCGCAGACGAGATCATCCTCGGCCGCTTCCAGCCGGCGACCCCCACCATCCTCAACGCCGCCAAGGCCCAGCGAGGCGAGCTCGTCTCCTGCTTCCTGCTCCGCGTCGAGGACAACATGGAGTCGATCGCCCGCGGCATCAACTCTGCCCTCCAGCTGTCCAAGCGCGGCGGCGGCGTCGCCCTGAACCTCACCAACCTCCGTGAGGCAGGCGCCCCCATCAAGCAGATCGAGAACCAGTCGTCGGGCATCATCCCCGTCATGAAGCTCCTCGAAGACAGCTTCTCCTACGCGAACCAGCTCGGAGCGCGTCAGGGCGCCGGCGCGGTGTACCTCAACGCCCACCACCCCGACATCATGAAGTTCCTCGACACCAAGCGCGAGAACGCCGACGAGAAGATCCGCATCAAGACGCTGTCGCTGGGCATCGTCGTCCCGAACATCACGTTCGAGCTCGCCCGCTCCGGAGAGGACATGTACCTGTTCTCGCCGTACGACGTCGAGAAGGTCTACGGCGTGCCCTTCGGCGACATCTCCGTCACCGACAAGTACCGCGAGATGGTCGACGACGCCCGCATCAAGAAGACCAAGATCAACGCGCGCGAGTTCTTCCAGACCCTCGCCGAGATCCAGTTCGAGTCCGGCTACCCGTACATCGTCTTCGAGGACACCGTCAACGCAGCCAACCCCATCGACGGTCGCATCAACATGTCCAACCTCTGCTCCGAAATCCTCCAGGTGAACACCCCGTCCACCTACCGAGACGACCTCGGCTACGAGGTCATCGGCAAGGACATCTCCTGCAACCTCGGCTCGCTGAACATCGCCCACGCGATCGCCGGCGGCGACCTCGGCGGCACCATCGAAGCAGCCATCCGCGCGCTCACCGCCGTGTCGGACCTCTCCGACATCTCCGCTGTCCCCTCCATCGCCAACGGCAACGCGAAGAGCCACGCCATCGGCCTCGGCCAGATGAACCTGCACGGTTTCCTCGGCCAGGAGCGGATCCACTACGACTCGGCGGAGGCCGTGGACTTCACCTCCGCGTACTTCGCCGCCGTCGCCTTCCACGCCATCCGCGCGTCGAACCTCATCGCCATCGAGCGCGGGGAGACCTTCGACGGCTTCGAGCGCTCGGCCTACGCCGACGGGACGTTCTTCGACAAGTACGTCACCCGCTCGTGGGCCCCGGCCACCGAGACGGTCACGGCGCTGTTCGCGAAGTACGAGCTGACAGTGCCGACCGTCGCCGACTGGGCCGCCCTCCGCGATTCCGTCATCGAGCACGGCATCTACAACCAGAACCTCCAGGCCATCCCGCCCACCGGTTCCATCTCGTACATCAACAACGCCACGAGCTCCATCCACCCGGTCGCCTCGCCCATCGAGATCCGCAAGGAAGGCAAGCTCGGCCGCGTCTACTACCCGGCCCCCGGCCTCGGCCAGGACAACCTCGCGTACTTCCGCGACGCGTACGAGATCGGCCCCGAGGCCATCATCGACGTCTACGCAGCCGCGACCGAGCACGTGGACCAGGGCCTGTCGCTGACGCTGTTCTTCCCGGACACCGCCACCACCCGCGACGTCAACAAGGCCCAGATCTACGCCTGGAAGAAGGGCATCAAGTCGCTCTACTACATCCGCATCCGCCAGCTCGCGCTCGAGGGAACGGAAAGCGACGGTTGCGTCAGCTGCGCGCTTTGACCCGCTGAACACGAAGGCCCCGGCATCCGCCGGGGCCTTCGTCGTTGCGCGCGGGAATATCGGCGGCGCGCATAGCGTTCCAGACACTATCGGGCGCGTGCACGCCCTCCTCTGATGTCTCGGACCGCGCTCCGAAGCAGACGAAGACAAGGTCCACCGGATCGCACTTACCACTCACAGCGTCACGCTCATCCCAGCGTCGATCGCTGCGCGGAGCTGTCGACCAGAAGGAACAACCGTGACCACCAACGCCCGCCGTAAGGCTGACGCGCACCGTTTCGCACTCGCCAACGGAGTGAACTACACCACCGCCCTCCGCCAGATCGACGAGGGCTACCGCTACCCCATGGACCGAGCCGCCGAGCGCTACTACCGGAACGGGTCAATCGCTGGTCCCGAGGACCAGCGTCGCCTTCGGTCGCGACTCGACCTCGTCACCGACCCGCGGACCACGCCCGAAGAATTGCACGAGCACCTCGTGCGCGGCGCCCGTGACATCGACGTGCGCGACACCGCCGCGCTCCGTCCCGACCTCTTGACCGAGACGATCGACTTCCTGCTGAGGGAGCAGGTCACGCAGCTCGCCGCTCTCGCCCGGCAGCAGAACGCCAGCTCGAAGGCGCTGCACAAGATCGCGAACAACAGCCAGGTGTCGAACGAGACATTGGTCGGCATGCTGACCCACCCCAACGCCGACGAGAAGCTCCTGAAGAAGCTCTCCAAGATCGTCGCCCGCCCCGACGTCCGCGCGGCCGCGCGAGCTGTACTGGCGGACACCTCGGCCGCTGGCTGACCCGCAAGCTGAACACGAAGGCCCCGGCTTCCGCCGGGGCTTTCGTCGTTGCGCATAGGCCGAGCGCGTGAGCACTCCGCCTCCGCTGTCTCGACCGAAAGGGTCACGATGCCCGACCAGGACCTTCACGCTGCCCACGGGCTCTGCTTCGAAGAGGACTCCGCCTGGTGGTGGGATTCCGGTGTCCCCTGCGAGCGACCGGAGTGGCATCGCCCCTGATGGCACCGGCGACCGCCGGCGACATCTGAGACGAGGCACAATCGGCTTGTAGGGTTCCACAGTCTTCAAGCTCGCGTGCACCGATCAGGTCATCCCGCTCTCTGAGCAAGTAGAGGCACAGGAAGCGCCTCCCTCAGACACAAAGGACAGACCCATGACGTACGTGATGCCCGACTTCACCGACTTCCTCAACGACCGCACGCCCTACATCGAAGGCCTGACCGAGCGGGGCAACGTCTTCCGCGTCGAGGTCGTCCAGATGGACCCTGAGCGTGCGGAGCGGATCCTCGACGGGAACACCCGCAACCGCAGCCTGAAGCACGACCGGCAGAAGAACTACGCCGGCCAGATGCGAGAGGGCATCTGGTACGTCGATGGGAACACCATCTGCATCGACCGTGACGGTGTGCTCCTCGACGGGCAGCACCGACTCCGCGGAATCGTCGAATCCGGTACGACCCAGACCGTCATCCTTGTCACGGGGCTCGAGCCGCAGGCCATGAACTCGATCGACACCGGCGCATCCCGCACCCTCGGCGACCTGCTCAAGCTCAGCATCCCCGATATGAAGCACGAAGCTAAGCTCGGCGCGCTCTCCCGCGTCCTGTACATCCGAAGCCTAGGCGAGGACCTCCCGACCTCATTCGCGACGTCCGCGTCCGCGATCGCACAGGACCACCGGGTCACGAACGCGAAGATCATCGACTTCTACGCCCGCCAGCGCATCATCATCGACCGACTGTTCAAGGCCGGCGAGTCCGTCCGCCGCGCTCGCCCCACGTGGCGTGGCTTCTCGTCGCGCACCATCTCGGTCGTGCGGGCAGAGTTTGAAGCGCTCGACTACGACGACGCCGACTTCTTCTTCGAGCGACTCAAGGACGGAGCTGGGCTCGAAGTGAACAGCCCCATCATGGCGCTCATCCGCTACGGTGACCGCCTCGCAACGTCCCGCGACTCCAGCCCGAGCTCGCAGGTGTGGGCAGCGATGCTCGTCAAGGCGTGGAACGCCTACCGAGAGGGACGTCCGGTCCACAACCTCTCGTTCCGTGCGGGAGGCGCGAGCCCCGAAACGTTCCCCACCCCGGTCTGATCCACCCGCGCCATCGACAGCGAATGCCCCCGGCGTGACGCCGGGGGCATTCGCTCGTGCGGGCTACTTCACGGCCGGCATCTCGTCCGGGTGGTGCCCACCCGGGTTGAACTTCAGGGTCGTCACCTTCTTGCCTTCTCGGTAGGCGTTCCAGGCCTTGATGAACTTGCCCTGCATGACGGCGAACTTGTCGGAGCCATCCTCCATCCGCTTCGCCAGGACATCCCGCATCGCGAGGATCGGGGAGCCCTTCTCGAGGCCGACACCATCCGCGAGACGGTCGAAGAACTCCTCGCGGTCACGCTTGCCGTTCTCGTCCGTGTGGTGGTCCACGAAGTAGCAGAACGCGCCCAGGAAGCGGGCGGGCAGCCCCTTGCCGATGCGGGAGTACAGGGCCGAGCCGAGCTTGGCGTAGTCCTGGAAGATGGGGTTGGCGGCGAGGTAGTCGAGGAACTCGGCGTCGGTGATGTGGTTCATGCTACGGCCGTAGTCCCAGCTGGGCTGGAACTTCCCGTCGGCGCTGCGTGCGCCCGGGCCGTCCACCATCCAGAGGGTCTTCACCATCGGGGCGAGGATGGTCGCGTACGAGATCTCGTGCTGGCGGAGGTACTCGGAGAAGGAACGCGGCTTCGCGTTGGGGATGAGCACCGCCATCTTGTCGCACCCGGTGACGATGATGAGGTCCATCGTGACGCCCGTCTCGACGATGGCGTTCAGACGGTGCTGACCGTCGGTGAGAGCACCCTCAGTGGAGATGCCGATCGCATTCGAGGTGCGGGTGTTGTACTTCCCCCCTTCGATCTGGCGGACCATCGTGTTGACGTTCGTGCGGCTGAGCTGGCGGTTTGAGGTGTTCAGGGCAAGGAGCGCCATTGCGACCTCACGGTTGACGGTGATGACCTGGGGCCGGTAGGCCGAGAAGTCCAGTCCAAGATCCGAGGCCCACTTCGGGGTCTTCACTTTGCGGGCGGTGGCGGTGGCAGTGGCGGTGTTCATCAGGGCGGTCCTTCGAGTTGTTGGGTCGGTGTTCTACCCCCACATGCGCGGTCTCTATCGCCCTGGTGATCCACGCGTCTCACGTCCCCGACGGTGTGGCGCATAGGCCGCGACATGACCAATGCACTCTCCGCCCACCTGTCCGCCCCCGACCGCTACGCCGCGACCATCGACTCCGCGACCGCAGCCTCGTACCTCGCCACGCAGAAGCCCGCGTCCCGAGTGCGAGTCGCGCGCGTCGACCAGTACGCCGACGCGATGACCGCCGGCAAGTGGGTCGCCGAAGTCGCGACCCTGACCTTCGATGAGCAGGGCGCGCTCGTCGACGGCGCCAGCGTCCTGCGTGCCATCATTCAGTCGGACACCGCAGTCACCGTCACCGTCGCGACGGGCGTCCCGATCGCCACGGCACAGTACGTGGGCATCGGCCGCGGGCACAGCCTCGCCGACCGCATCCGCGCGGAGTTCACCTACCCGGAGCTCGTCGCAGGCATCGTCAATCTCGAACTCGCCAATCAGGCGGGTATCGACGTCGTGAACACCCCGCGCAAGGCGTACGTCCCCACAGGCACCGACTACGCCCTCGCCAACCAGCCCGCGCTGGAGGCGGCCTCCGTCCGAGCGAGCCGCATCATCTCCCGCGTGCGCGGCATTCTGCCCCGCCACCTGGCATGGGTGCTCTACCGCGCTACCGCCATCGACGCCGCAGACGCCTCCACCTTCTTCAATCGGCTCGAGGATGGCGTACTCCTCGAAACCGGTAGCCCTGTGCTCCAGCTGACGCAGTACCTCGGCCGGGTTCAGCGGCCCCGCGAGCAGCAGCGCAAGACGATCGGCATGCTCATCAAGGCCTGGAACCTCTACCGGGACGGCTCGCGAGCGAAGCTGACGTTCAAGGCCGGGGGCGCGGAGCCTGAGGACATCCCCGCGATCCGCTGACCACGACGGCGCGAGTTTTACGGGGCCCTGCACTGTGCAGGGCCCCGTAAAACTATCCGGAAACTCCCGCCCGTTTCCGCAGGGTACGGGGCATGCCACAAGCACATCCCACCCCTCCCGCCACGACCGCCATCCCGGTTAAGGACTCCAAGAGCGGCCGCCGCCGCGGTCTCGCGAAGCGACGCGACGCGATCGCCGAGCACTACCCGCACCGAGACACGCCCGTCTCCCTGCTGCAGCGCCCACCCGGCCTGTTCTGAACCCGGCCGCGAGCGTGCAGTCAGCCGTGCAGCATGTGTACGGGATATCGCTCACCCAGGACAACGCCGCCGCACTCCGGTACCCGAGCGCGCCGCCGGAGGAAGGTGCCCCGAAGACGTACGGGTCGTTCGAAACCATCAATGACGGCGAGTGGGTCCGCATCATCCTCGCCTGGGACGGCGAGGAGCTGTCCCTCGCCTACGCGGATGCCACAGGCCTCCCCGGCGACGAGCTCGAGCGCGCCACCCGCGAGGAGCCCCGTCCCACGCCGACACCGACACCTCGGCACACGTCCCTCGAGGACACCCTCGTCACCCCGTGACGCTGACGCATAGGGCCGACATGAACACGCTTCTCTCCGCGGCCGCGACGCCGCTCCCTGACTTCATCGCCGGCAACGAGCAGATGGTCGGCCTCGTCGCGTTCGGCACGGCTGTCGGCTCCTTCACTGGCCTCGGCCTGATCCTGTGGGCCTTCTTCGCGAAGACCCCACGTCTGAGCGTCCTCATCCTCGGCCTGGTGGTCACCGTGCTCACCATCGGCATGACGGGCAGCGACGCGGCCAAGCCGATCAACCGCTCCGGCCTCGCCGCGGATGCCGTCGAGAAGACCTACGGGGTAACCATCCCCGACAGCGCCGCGTACGACCTGCGCTACCCGAGGGTCACCCCGGACGAGGGTGTCGCCGAGCAGTTCGGCGTCACCAGCGCCCTCATCGACGGGCAGTGGGTGAAGGTCACCCTCGTCTGGGACGGGGAGCAGATGGTGCTCGCCGAGGCGGACGTCGACGGCCTGCCCCTCGCGCCCCTTCGCTAACGCGCACTGCACGAAGCCCCCGAGCCGATACTCGGGGGCTTCGTCGTGCATAGAGCGAGGCGCATAGGGCTCCGGCAGCCCTCACCCCCGAGGGCTGTTTCCGATCAACCCCCCTGGAGCACCATGAAGTTCCGTTCCCGGTCCGCGCTGGCCATCGCTGCGGCGTTGGCCGTCAGCCTCGGCGGCCTCGCCCCGCCGGCATCCGCCGCCACCAACGACATCCCGAACGCCACCCGGTTCGTCACCCCCATCGCGGTGAAGACCTACAACCTGACCTCCTACTACGGCCCCCGGTGCATGCCGCTCGCCGGTGGACAGACCACCCACTCCGGTGCCGACCTCGCCACCAACGGCGGAGACCCCATCTACGCGATCGCCGACGGCAAGGTCGTCGAGACCAAGCACGGCACGGACTCCATCAACGGGAAGATCAGCGTCCAGCACCGCATCGGCGGCAAGACGTTCACCTCCAAGTACGTCCACATGTGGAAGGCCGACACTCACGTGAAGGTCGGCCAGACCGTGAAGGCTGGACAGCGCATCAGCTCCGTCGGCACGAGCGGCTCCTCCACCGGCAACCACCTCCACCTCGAGATGTGGGAGGGGTCGAGAATGATCGACCCGACCCCGTTCCTCAAGGCCCGCGGCGTGGACATCGTGAAGAACGCCCGCGCAGTCACCGCGAAGAAGGCACCCGCCACCTGCACGTACTACACAACCGGTGCCGTCAACCTCCGGAAGGGCCCGTCCACCTCCACCGACACCCTCTGGAAGATGCCGAAAGGTACCCCGGTCACCCACGTCCCTGGGAGGATCGAGAACTCGTTCATCCCCGTGAAGGCCGGGTCCACGTCGGGGTGGGTCGCCAACTGGCTCGTCACGCCGAACCGCCCTGCCGTCGTCGTGCCGGCCGTCCCTCCGAAGGCCGAGCCGAAGCCGGTCCCCGCGCCCGCCCCGTCGCCGGCTCCCGCACCCGCGGGTGGGAACGCGAAGCCCATCCCGCCGGCCCCCGCGAAGCCCGCACCGAAGCCGAAGCCCGCCCCGGTAAAGACGACGCCCGCTCCCGCGGCGACGTACAAGACCACCGCAGCGCTGAATCTCCGGACGGACGCGAAGACTTCAGCGAAACGGATCCTCACCATTCCCAGGGGCAAGTCCGTCGGGAAGTTCCAGGCGACCAAGGGCGACTGGGCGAAGGTCACCTACGCCGGGAAGACCGGCTGGGCCCACAAGGGCTGGCTGACCAAGGTCAGTGCCGCGCCCGCCAAGGCACCGGCGAAAGCCCCCGCCAAGGCAACCGCGAAGCCCACCTACGTCGTCACCGGAGCGGTCAACCTCCGCACCGGCCCCGCCGTGAAGAACAAGTGGCTGGCCACCATCCCCAAGGGTCAGGTCCTCGCTGCCCCGACCGCGAAGAGCGGCGCGTGGTGGAAGGTCACCTACAAGGGGAAGACCGGCTGGTCCCACTCGAGCTACATCAAGAAGCGCTGACCCGCGAACTTGCTCGACCCGCAGCGCCCCGTGATGTCTCCGTCACGGGGCGCTGCCGCGCATAGGGGGACCATGACTCAGGCCGAGACGAACTCGCACGCCAGCCTCATCCAGGACGAGATCGCCAACGCCCTCATCGGGGCGACCGACGACGGCGCCTATCTCGGCTACGCGCAGGTCCGCGAGGCCGAGAACGGTCAGCTCGTCGCGGACGTCTACACCGACGAAGGTGACATCATCGCCACCTACCCGCTCGCCATCGTCGTCGGCGACCGCATCGGCTGACCGGGCGCTCTCGCGCATAGGGGGCACATGGACACCTCCTACGCAACCGCCAAAACGGACCTCGACGCGCTCGCCCACATCCGGGCGTTCGCCATCCAGCACGACCACCTCGCCGACATCGCGGCCCTGTCCGCCGACATGCAGCGCGACCTCCTCGCAGGCGTCGAGAACGTCATCGACGTCGCACGCCTGGCCATCGGGGAGGACGGCGGACATCGCTTCGCCGCCAGCCCCATCGACCCGCAGGGCAACATGGTCGTCATCATCGGCGACCGCAAGCTCGGCATCCGCCGCACCGGCGACGCCGACCCGGACAACCGGTTCGACCTCCTCATCACGCAGGAAGACGGCTTCTTCCTCGCGAAGGACCCCATCCGCGTCAACACCGCCGGCGACCTCTACACCGAGGCATCCGTCTGGGCGCAGGCGGCCTGACGATGACCACCGCGGTCACTGTCTACGAGCAGGACAGGCCGCGCGACAGAGGCCCGGTCGTGATCCGTCCCGACCGGGCCGAAGTGCGCGCAGCCATCGTCGCCGACGACCTCTCCTTCCACCGTGTGTGGTGGCGACGGAAGTGGGTGCTCTTCTACGACGAGCCCCGCACACTCGAGAACGCGCGCCCCTGGACCCACCACGTCCCCGCGGCCTTCCACGTCCTCCCCATCCTGCTCGCCGGCGGGCTCTGGGCCCTCGGCACCGCCTGGTGGCCGGTCGCGATCGCCATGAGCGTGGTCGCCGCCATCTACCTCACGACGGTCATCGCCGCCGAAGCACGGTTCGCGAAGTGGACCCGAGGGCACGACTCGAAGGTGCTCCTAGAAGCGTTCCTCCCGCCGCGCGCCCACCACCCGCTGTTCGAGTCGTCCAGCGCCGCGCAGCTTGCCACCAGCGAGCTCGCTGGAAGCCAAGCGGTCATCGAGGACTACGCTCGCTCCCACGGCGCACACCTACGCGGCTACCGGAAGTACGGCACCCCCGGCTACGTCCGCATCAGCGCGCTCGCCGGTACGCTCGACCCGCTCCTTCGCGCCATCGACGCGGCCGCATCGTTCCGCCAGATCAACGAAGGGTGGGGGAGCGAGAAGGACTGGGATGCCGCCTTCACCGCCGCATCCAGCGAGCCCGGGCGAACCAAGTGGCTCCGCAAGGTCGTCCCCACCGCCGGGGACAAAGAAGCCACGCGGTACGAAGCCCTCGCATACGCCGTCACCGACACTCTCCGCGCCCTCACCAAGGACACCGAGACGATGCCCGCCGCGGCCGCCATCGAGCGACTGCAGCCCGCCCCGGAACCCACTCCTGCGCTGGCAAAGGCCCCAACGACAGTCGAGTCGTACGGCGGAGGCGGAGGCCCGTTCGTCGTGATTGGTTCTACAGCCCTCGGCATCATGGCCCTCGGCATCATCGTCGCCTCCGTAGGCGTGCTCGCCGTACCCGGTCTGGTCAAGGCCGCCCAGGGCGCCGACGTCAGCGCCGGCCTCCACAACTACTGCGTCGTCGAAGCCATCGACAAGGTGCAAGGCGACCACACCCTCGTCAACACCAGCTGCGGCACCATCCGCGTCCCGAACGTGCTCGCCGGCCAGCTCATCCCGAGCGAGAAGTACGACGTCGAAGTGCACGAGCTCGAAGGCGAGAAGATCGCCATCCCGCTCAACCTCCACGAGAGGTGAGAAGTGAGTCCCGCGGCGCCGCCGCGGGACTCACTTCTTCGCGACCATACGATGCGAGCGCACCGCGCATGGAGAGAGCATGAAGCTTGCCGACCTGAAACTCGACACCGTCTACGTCGACCACGACGAGCGCCCGCTCGTGCTGCTGTCGCTCGACAAGGTGAAAGCCGGGGCCCCGCTCTCGTGGCACGGACCCGCGACCATCGAGGATGCTGGCCCTGGCGCCCGCAGCTGGGGTGCCCTCGTGCTCCGGGCCGACGGGATATCCGCACGGCAGACCGGAATCGACGCGCTCCTGGACGCCGCTCGGCCCCTCCTCGCTCACCGCCCCGAGGTGATCACGCGGATTGGCAGCTTCACGATGGAGATCGTCCCGCTCCGCCTCATCATCCGCGACTGGGACGACCACCTCATCGCCAAGCAGATGGAAGCGGAACGCCGCGCCGCTGCTGAGAAAGCGAAGCGACGCGAGCGCTCCGAGCGCGCCGCCCTCATCGCCCGCATCGAAGGTCTTCTCCCGGATGGCGTGACCATCAAGGCCTACGACACCCATGACCACACCCAGGTCAAACTCACCGACCTCCTCACCATCCTCGAATCCCGCGCTCCGAAGGAATGAACATGCCCCTCTCCGAAGCCACCATCGACCTGCTCGCCCTCCGCGAGGTGTTCCGCTCGCCCGGTGGCCTGTATTTCAAGCTCATCGACGGGGAGCTCATCGTCTGGCAGGAGCAGATGGATGCCCTGCTTGCCGCCGAAGGGATGAGCCAGCTGGGGCGTGTCGAGTTCCTGCGCGCCGCCAACACGTTCACCGTCGAGGGTAGGGAGCGTGCGCGGAAGGTGTTCCCCGGGACGCCCGAGAGGTTCAATGAGCTTCTAGTCGCGTCCACGTTCCTTCGGCCCCGCGACCTCATCCGCGAGAGCGTGCGGAAACAGTACGCCACCGCCGCGTGACGGCTCGATGACCCCGTACGCTCGACGGGTGACCCCGAGGACCGAGCGCTACTTCCAGCTCGGTTTCGCGATCATCTTCGGGCTCGCCGCGCTCGCAGGCATCATGCTCGCTGCCGAGTACTGGAAGACGTGCTGGCAGGGTGATGACTTCTGGGCCTGCTACTGGACCCAGGAACCGGACGCAGTCTCCGCAGCCATGTGGGCGCCCGGCGCCATCGTCCTGGTCTTCGGCGTCGCCGCCCTCGCCCTCCTGCCCGGATGGCGACCCATCATGATGCTCGCAGCGGGCCTCGTCGCGATGTCACGCGTCGCCGACCCCGGATTCTTCTGGCAGGGGTGGGACACCGCCATGGTGGTGCCCGGAACCGGCGTCATTTCGCACATCCTGGTGCTCGTCGCTGCCGTCGTGTTCGCGACGCCCGTGCATAGGACACCGGTGCGCATAGAGCGGGAGCCAGTCCGCATCCTCTGAGCAACGCCCGAGGTGGGGCTGGCTTTTCCTTGCCCAGCTCCACCCCGGAAGTTCTCATGCCCATCAGTACCCCCACCCGTCCCCGCGGCCGTGTCGCCGCGGCCCTCACCGCCGCCGGCGTCGCGATCGCCCTCTCGCTGATCACCGCCCCGGCCGCCAACGCCAGCAGCACGACGTGCGCACCCTCGGCCGCCTCCGGCGTCTGCGGTCAGATCGTCAACACCGGCGTGGTGTCCTTCACCATCGCCACCCACTACGTCAGCGCCTCCTCGGCCACCGGGACGAAGGTCACCCTCGCCGGCGGCCAGAGCTCCACCGCCTACAAGACCAGCGACGGCAAGGTGCGGGACTGGGACGCGTTCTACGTCCCCGCCAACGGCTGCGCGAAGGTCATCGGCGGGCCCGCCGGCATCACCACGTACACGATCGACCGACGCTCCCGCGTCGGCATGTGGTCCAAGCTCGACAACTACGGCGGCCGCATCGGACTGAAGATCCAGGCCTGCCCGTAACCGCAGACACACGAAGGCCCCGAGGACACCTCGGGGCCTTCGTCGTACCCGCCCGGTGACGCACCCGCGGGACCGCACCGCGCATGGAAGACGTATGGCGAACGCGACCTTCATGCACACCGGTGACGAGCACATCGACTCCGACGTCCACGGCACGATCAACCCGCGCACGGGACGCAACACCGCGTGGGAGGCGAACTACGCCACCATCCGCCACCTCGCCGAGCAGGCCGTCGAGCAGGGAGTGGACGCGTTCATCTCCTCCGGCGACGAGTTCAAGACCGGACGCCCCTCCCAGGAAGCCGTCCTCATGCTCGCCGACGCGTACACACCGCTCGCCGAAGCGGGCATCCCCGTCCTGTTCCTCGACGGGAACCACAACCGCATCGGCGTCACCAGCGGCCACCGCTCCGCCATCTGGACCCTCGCCGAGATGATCCGCGCCCGCGGGGGAGAGGCAACGGCGTCAGCGACACCGGAGCTCGTCACCGTCGGCGGCATCCAGGTCGCCACGCTCCCGTGGCTGAACGGCAACGCCATCCTCGGCGCCCACGAGTACACCCCCGCCGAAGCGGACCGCCTCGTCGCGAAGTGGGCTCAGGATGAGCTCGAACGCCTCGCCGGGACCGCGGACGCCAGCATGCCCCTCATCATGGCCGGGCACGTCACCGTCGCCCGCACCGCCGCACCCGAGGACGGCACCCGCCGAGGGTCGGAGAAGGAACTGACCCACCTGTTCAGCGAACCCATCCTCGACGCCTCCTACCTCGAGACCCTCCCGTTCGCCTACGGGGCACTCGGGCACATCCACACCCCGCAGGTCGTCGGCAGCCGCGGCATCTACCACTACGCCGGATCCCCGAACCGCCTCACCTTCACCGACGAGCCCGACACGAAGGGCGGGAACCTTGTCAGCCTCACCGGGGACGCGATGACCGTCGAGCAGGTGGCCACGCCCGCCCGCACCCTCCGCACCATCGACCTCGGCACTGACCACGACCTCGACGCCATCGAGGAAGGCGCCCTCGTCCGCATCATCCTCGCCCCGGGCGAGATCGACCTGCACCCCGACCTTCGCCGCCAGGTGAAGGCCACCGGCGCACACCTCGTCGAGACGAAGGCCCGCCCCGTCGAACGCGCGTACGTCGAACGGCCCGCCCTCCCGCAGACCGTCGACGCTGACACCGCCCTTCGCACCTGGGCGAAGAACTACTCGCTGATGGACGCCGACACCCTCGTCGCCGCCGCATCCAAGCTCGCCCTCAAGCAGACGGAGATGACCCGATGACCGGTGGAAAGTTCGACGTCTGCTGGGTCATCGGTGAGGACGACAGAGTCCACATCGACTACGAGGAGCCCAGCTACTACGCCGCCGTTCAGGTGCCAACCATCGAGGTTCCGACACTCATCCATGCTCTCAGCGCGTTCCTCCGCGAGACCTGCGGCCCCGGGAAGGCGGACGCGGAGACGGGTGACTTCATCGCGAGCAACGGCCTCCGCGTCACCCAGGATGCCGTCGGTGGCGTCGGAGTCACCTGGGCAGCACCGCAGAACGCCGGATGGACGCTCCACGACACCCAAGAGACCGCCGCGCTCCGCGAGTACTTCCTCTCCCAGCTGTTCACCGACGACGCGCTCCGCGCCATGGTCAGCGAGGTGTACGGACCGCACGAGCCCGCCGACTGGGAGCTGGGCAACGTCCGCTCCGCCGTCCTCGCCGCGCTCGCCGTCCCCGCGCCCGCGGTCGGTGACAAGACGGTCGTCACGGTCCCGGCGCGTATCGAGTACGGGTACCGCCGGGAGGACGTCCACGGGCGTGACCTCGGAGTCATGGACACCAGCCGCACGCCCGATCGCTGGCTCGACCACATGGGCACCCCGTACAGCCGCCTCGTCGTCGAAGGACGCGTGGGGGAGTGGCAGGAGGAAGAGGATGCCGTGATCTACCTCGAGCGGGATTCCCGCCCGTGGCTCCGTCCCGGCGCCGACCCCACTTCGCGCCCCGCCGAGAACCGCTCCGAGAGCGACGAAGGCGGGTGGGAGTTCTCACCTCGCCCCGGATACGACGACGACATGGAGGCGTACGGGTTCCTCTACGCCGACTGCGGTCGCACCGGCAAGCACTGGCCGCACGGCGCGATCACCGCCCCTGGCGTCGCGGCGTCGTACTGCGATGGGGTGCCGCGGTGACCCTCGAAGCTGACCCCACCGCCGACATCAAAGTCGGTAGCCGCTGGCGCCGGTACGGCGAGGGCGGCGGCGGCGACATCGTCATTACGGGCATCGCCTCCCCATGGGAAGTCGAGTGGACCGCGCTCGAAAGCGTCGCCTCCATCTGGGACGAACCCGCCCACGGCACCATGCAGGCCTTCACGCTCCGGGACGGGTTCTACCCGATCGCGGTGGGGCAACCCGCCGAGATCCGCATCGGGCCGTGGACGGCTTACCCCGAGCAGAGCGACGACGGTCCGTACGTGCAGCTCAGCTACGGGCGCAGCGACACCGCCGGCGTCCGCGACGGCGTCGTGCACTTCGAGTGTGACGTGACCGAGATCGACAGCCTCATCACCACACTGCAGCGCGTGAAGCGTCTCGCGCGCGAAGTCACACCGCGCATGGAGGAGACGACCCCCACCACCGGGGGCAACTGACCTCGGAGGACCCATGAGCGACACCGGCACGAAGCCGACGTTCCGCGACATCATCGCGGCCCTGCTGCTGGGCCTGGCCATCAAGATCGGCCGTGACCACTTCATGGAGCACCTCATGGCCCTCCCCGGCGACGCCCGCGCACGACTGCAGGAGAAGACCCGATGAAGATCCAGTCCATCACCGTCGAAGGCCTCTGGTCCTACCGTGAGTCCGTCCGCGTCGACATCGCCGGGCTCCCTCTCCTGGTCGCCGTCGGCCACAACGGGTCGGGCAAGTCCGCCCTCGTCGTGTCCGCCGTCATCGCCGGGCTCTACGCGAAGTTCCCCACCCGCACCCTCCAGGAGTCCATCACCGTCGGCAAGGACGCCGGTGACGTCATCGTCGAGTTCACCGTGAACGACGTCCTCTACCGCGTCAGCCGGCACTTCCCCCGCAAGGGCAACTCCACCGCCTCCCTCTGGCAGAACGTCGGCCAGGGCTGGGAGCCGGTCACCGAAGGCAAGCTCACCGGCGCCGTCAACGCCAAGGTCATCGAACTCATCGGCATGGACTACGACACCGCCGTCATGACCTGGATCGCTGAGCAGGGCAAGTACGGGCAGTTCGCCAGCGCCCCGGCCCCGGCCCGCTTCAAGATGCTCGCGAACGTCTTCGACCTCGCGAAGTTCGGCCCCCTTCATACAGCCGCGAAGAAGCAGCTCGCCGAGCACGTCACCGCCGCCGAGCGCGCCGACGCCCGCGTCCAGGAACTCAACGACGACCTCATCGAGGACGACGCCCGCAACCGAGAAGGAATCGCCGCCCTCAGCGACACCGACCTCGACACCCGCGCAGACACCGCTCGTGGCGCGCTCGACGAAGCAGTCGCATCCCTCGCCGCCCACCAGCAGTCTGACCCGGCCCTCGCCGTCCAGACCGCTCAGCGCGCGTACGACGCTGTCCAGAGCGTCCGCCTCGAACGGCTCCGCATCGCCAACACGGAACTCACCGACCTGCGTGCCACGCGCGACGGGATCCCCGCCCGCCGTGACGCAGAGCTCGCCACGCTCACCGCCAACGCGGAGCGCGACACCCGGGCCGCCCGCACCTCCTACGAGGCCATCGCCCGTGAGACCGAAGCCCGCATCGCCGCAGCGAACGCACGGCTGCTCGTCCAGCGCGGCGCCGCGGAAACCCTGATCACCCTTGCCGCCGAACTCGACAACGCGCGCGCCGCCGCGGCCGTTGCCATCGAGATCGCAGGCAGCGCCGACGAGAACGTCGCCACCCACGCCTCCGTGGTCACCGATACCGCCGCGAACCTCCGCGACGCGACCGCCCGGGCAACCGAAGCGCGCGAAGTCCTCACGCAGCTCGCCCACGCTGGCGACTGCTACGCCTGCGGGCAGCACATCACCGACGCGCTCGCCGAAGCCCTCCGCGCCACCCAGAACGACGCCATCGCCACAGCCGACGCCGCGGAACGGGAAGCCCGGGACGCGCACGCGGTGGCAGAATCCGCCCTCCGTGATGCCAGTGACGACCACGCCCGTGCCCGGGCTGCAGTCGTCACTGCCGAGCGAGAGGTCACCCGCCTCCTCAACGGCCAGGTCACCCTCGAGAGCGAGGCGAAGCAGGTAGCCACCACCGAGGCGGAGATCACCTCCGCCCGTGAGTCCCTCGCTGGGCACGCCGCCCGCCTCGACCAGACGCTCGCGAGCATCACCGCGCAGGAGACCGAATCGAAGCAGGCCGTCACCGCCGCGGCAGAAGCCAACCTCGCTGACGTCACCACGCGCGGGAAGGCAGCCGCCGGGAAGGTCTCCGAGCTCCAGGTGCCCACCGCGGAAGAGAAGACGCTGAAGGCCGAATACGACGCTGCCGCCGCGATCGCAGCCTCGAACACCGGCCACGCCGAGACCACCGAACGTCTCACCGCTGCCCGCGACCAGGCACGCACCGACGTCGCCGCCTACGACGCTGAGCGCGGACGCCGCGCGGAGGTCGCCCGCCGCCAGGCCGACCGCGCCGCCCGCATCACCACAGCGAAGGCAGAGCTCGAAAGCGCGCAGGAGCAGGTCAGCGTGCACACCGAGCTCGTCGCCGCGTACTCACCGTCGGGCATCCCGTCGATGATTCTCGAGTCCGCCATCGAGGACCTCAACGACGCCATCAACGTCACCCTCACCGAACTGTCCGGCGGCGCGCTCACCGTCCGCCTGTCCACCACACGGGAGAAGACCGACGGGACGGGCGAGTCGAAGGTCACCGTCTACGTGGACACCCCCACCGGCCCCCGCTCCTACGACGCGCTCTCGGGCGGTCAGCGGTTCCGTGTGGACCTCGCCATCCGCACCGGCCTTGCCGCCATCGTCGCCCGCGGCACCGGCACCCCCATCGAGACGTTCATCCTCGACGAGGGTTGGGGAGCGCTGGACGAGGCCGGCATCCGCTCCACTCTCGAAGTGCTCGGGACGCTCAGCGAGCGACTGAACGTTCTCACCGTCAGCCACATCGACAGCGTCCGCGAGGCGTTCCCTGCCCGCATCGAAGTTTCCTCCCGCGAGGGGACCGCAGCGGCCACCGTCATCCGCTGACGCATAGGGCAGGCATGTCCACTGAATCGCCCGCAGCACCGTCCATCGCCGACGCCACCCCGACCGCGCTCACCGAGCTCACCCGCACCTACGACTTCGGTCACGGTGCGGAGGTGACCCTCGCCGACGTCGTCGAGCTCATCGTCCGGCCCAGCGGCTCCCACCGGGTTCGCACGGCCGACGGGAGGCTCCACTACGTCGCGAAGGGATGGCTGGCCATCCACATCGACGATGGCGGCAAGGGCTGGACGGTCTGACCGCCGCAGGGTGACATCGGGGTGCAACGCGCGCTTGTCTGCAGAAGCGGATTGGAAGGCGGGCCCCAGGTGTAGCCGCGGCAGCCTGGGGCTGCACCTCGCCACCACCTGCGCATAGGCCGCCTATGCACCCCCGAGCCATCCCCCGAGCCCTCCACCGCGTCACCATGGCGGCCGCCGCCATCGCGATCGCCCTGAGCGCTCTCGTCGCCGTCCCGCAGGCCTCCACCGCGGCCACCTTCCTCCCCGACCTTCCCGGGAGCATCGCCGACGGCGGGTACCTCATCAGCGACGCGGAGTTCTACCGCTCCGGATCTCTCACCGAAAAGCAGGTGCAGAGCTTCCTCGAGGCGCGCGTCCCAACCTGCAAGGCGAAAGCGGGGAGCCCTACCTGCCTCCGTTCGTTCACCGCGGACCTCCCCGCCAAGGCCGCCGACTCCTACTGCGCCGCGGTGAAGGGGATGAAGAAGGCGAAGGCGTCGACCATCATCACCACCATCGCGAAGGCGTGCGGTATCAACCCGAAGGTCATCCTCGTGATGCTCCAGAAGGAGCAGGGCCTGGTGACCTCCACCGCCCCCAGCGAGTGGTCCTATCGGTCCGCGCTCGGCATGAGCTGCCCCGACACCGCTCCCTGCTCGGCCGCCGCAGCCGGTTTCGTGAACCAGGTGTACAAGGGCACCCGGCAGCTGCAGGTGTACAAGAAGAGCCCCGGCTCGTTCCGCTACAAGGCCGGTCAGACGAACACCATCCAGTGGCACCCGTCCGCCGCCTGCGGCACCTCGCAGGTGCACATCAAGAACGTCGCCACCGCCAGCCTCTACAACTACACGCCCTACCGGCCGAGCGTTGCCGCCATCTCCGCCGGCTGGGGCGGCGCGGACTCGTGCTCCACGTACGGCAACCGGAACTTCGTGAACTACTACCGCTCGTGGTTCCTCCCCAAGGGGTCGCCCGCCGCCGCGCCGCTGAACCACTGCGCCTCCCCGGCAGCCCGCGACATCACGGCTGGCAGCTCGGTCCGCTACGTCGGGGCGGACGACGCGATCGCCCGAACCGCCCCGAACGCGAAGTGCACCACCGGAGGGGCCACGAAGGTGAAGGGCGAGAAGCTGTCCGTCATCGGCTCCTATGCCGGATGGCTCCGCGTGCCCGCCGGCAACAAGGTCGCATGGATCCCCGCATCCCAGACCACCACCGTCGCCCCGAAGCCCGCCCCCGCGACATCGACCTCGAAGCCGACCGTCAAACCCGCACCGAAGCCGGCCCCGAAGCCGACGGAGAAGGCGCTCAAGCCGTTCGCGCAGGTGACGGCGAAGAAGGTGGCTCTCAAGCAGGGCGCGTCCGGTTCATCCAAGACCGTCCTCACACTCGCCGCGGGCAAGAAGGTCACCGTCAGCGCCTCCAACGGGACCTGGCGGAAGGTCGCCTACGGGTCGAAGACCGGTTGGGTGTCAGCCAGCGCCCTGAAAGCACCCCTGGTGACGAAGAAGGTGACCACCGCGCTGAACCTTCGATCGACCGCGAGCACGAAGGGCAAGAAGCTCGCCACGATGCGTAAGGGGGCAACTGTCACCGTGCTCGGCAAGAGCGGCGCGTGGGTGAAGGTCAAGTATGGCTCGAAGACCGGCTGGGCTCACGGCAGCTACCTCCGCTGATCGCACTCGCTTCGCAGGGTAGTCGGCAGACCCGACCACCCTGCGAAGACATTCGATGGCCAATCCGTTCCTGGTGCTCGGCGGCATCGCCGTCGGCATCATCACCGCCGCATTCGGCGTGCTCGCCGTCCCCGGCTGGGTCGCTTCCGCTCAGGACGCCTCCACCGTCAACGACCTCAGCAGCATCCGCATCGCACAATCCGCAGCCGCCTCGCAGCACGGCACGTACTTCGACGACATCGCCGAGCTGACCGCCGGCGGGTCAGGTGTGGTCGCGACCTTGTCCCGCGGCACCGACCTCCTCGGGCTCGCCACCGACGGCGACAAGGCATGGTGCGCAGCCGCACAATCGGAATCCGGCGGGTTCTTCGCAGTCTCGGGCTCCGGCATCGACACCACCCGCCACGACGACGCTGCCCAGGCGATGACCGCCGCCGGTTGCCGGCGGGCAAGCGCCGACGCCATCCTCGATGACACGTACGGGACGCCCACGGAGGTGCGCCGGAACCTCGCCATCAACCCGCGAGGCGGGGTGTGGAAGTCATCGTGGGACCCGCGGTTCGGATTCACGAATGACCGCTGGGGCGACCGCGGCACCTACTCGATGGCCGACGGTTGGGTCCGCTTCACCGCGTCCTCGGGAACAAACAGCCACGGGTTCAGCCTCGCGTCCAACCCGGATACCCCAGCGAGCTACCCCGGCCAGACCGTCTCTGTGACACCAGGCACGGACTACGCCATCTCCCTCCGCGCTCGGATGAACGCTGGCACGACGACCCCTGACGGGAAGATCTGCTGGCGCTTCGCCGACGAGACGGGAACGTGGACGACCGCCCGTAGGTGCTCCACCGACG
>NZ_FNCR01000005.1:0-391767 GCF_900100525.1 Microbacterium sp. 77mftsu3.1
CCGCGAGTGCGAGCACTTCGGACACCAGCTCGTCGCGCACGACGTCGACTTCATCGAGCCCGTCGACGATGATCGTCGCGTGGGTGTCGGTGATATCCGCGTGGCTCATCGACTCCCACACCGCCGGGTACCGCTTCACCAACGCCCGCCCGACCCCCATGAGACGTCCCGCGGCGTGCTCACTGATCCGCAACGCCGACGCGACTTCGAGGCGCACCGACCGTTCCACCAGCACCGACGCACCCTCATCCCGGGTCGCCGCGCGGATCGCGTCATCCCACAACTCGACGATGCACGCATACCGCTGCGCCGCGTGGATGGTCGCCATGTCCGCGCTCAACACAACCCAGTCCAGGGTCGTCGGAATCCCCTCGGAGACCCCATCGACATACGGGGAAGGACTGGACATAATTCGAGACTAGAAGGGGGTTCCGACATCGGTTCCGACACCGGCCCGACCCCGCATCCACCCCTTCCCCTGTCACAACCGACCGCATCCCACGGCACGTTGCGACGGGCGAGCTTCGCCCGCAGCCCGCCCCGGCCCGGCCTGACCACCGCGCGCCGACCTCACCCGATAGCGTGCAGGCATGCGCGGACGCAGACTCACCTGGACCATCGGCGGCGCCGGACTGATCGCGTGCGGGGTGGCCGGCATCCTGCTCAGTGCCACGCTGGGCTCTTCGCTGACCGACGTCCTGGCATTCTCCGTCGACCTGCTCTGGGCGGCTGCGGTTCTCATTTTCGCGATCGGCACGTCACCCCGCGACAGCGTGGTCGCTCGTCGCCCCCTCGGGACGATCACTCTCGCGCTCGTCGCCCTCTGGCCCCTGGCGTTGCGGATCGTCGGCCTGTTCCAGGACCCCATGAACCCCATCCCGCTCATCCCGTGGGAGGTATCCACCTTCGTTCCGCTCGCCCTGAGCCTCGCCGCCGTCGTGCAGATCGGCCGCGCGTCCGTCGCGCCGCGCGCCTGGCGGTGGGCGCCGGCGATCGCCCTCGCCGTCTCGGTCGCGTGCGACGCGCTCAGCCTGGTGGTCGTCGCGAGTGCCGACCAGGCCACGGCCGTCCAGTTCGTCGGGCTCTCGTCGGCGCTCGGCGTGATCGGATTCCTCGTCCGCACACTGGGACTCGGGATCGTGGCACTCCTCGCCGTCGCGTCGGAGCGACCGGCATCCGTCCCGGTCTACTCGTCGCCCTCGGAGCCCGCGCCGGGCTCCTGACCCTGCGCCCCCCTGCCATCGAGCGGAGATCTGCGTTCGCGCGGACGTTCGAGGCACGGAGCCTCCGCGGGAGCGCAGATCCCCGCCCGAACACACAGGCACGACACCCTCCCCCTGGACAAGCCCCGCCGCGAGCGGCACCCTGGTCGCATCCCCGGATGAAGGAGACGGCCATGTTCCAGAACGACGGCGCGTACAGCGGGTTCGCGGTCGACGACCTCGATGCGGCGCAAGCCTTCTACGCCGACATCCTCGGCCTCGACGTGTCGACGCTCGACAGCGGATTCCTCCACCTGAACCTCGCGTCAGGCGGCACGGTGCTCGTCTACGGGAAACCGCACCACGAGCCTGCAGGGTTTACGATCCTGAACTTCCCCGTCGACGACGTCGAGGCCGCCGTCGACGACCTCAACGCCAAGGGGGTGGAGACCGCGATCTACGACGACATGCCCACCGACTCGAAGGGCATCATGCGCGGCAACGGGCCGACGATCGCGTGGTTCCGCGACCCCGCGGGCAACGTCCTCGCGATCCACGAGCGCTGACCGTCACGACACCCAGAAGCCCAGGGTGCAGAGCAGGCGCGTCTCGTCGTCGGCATCCGCGGGCGGATCGATCGCCGGCGGGAACACCCCGAACTGCCGCCACTCGTCGGCGTGCGGGACGACGTTCTCGTTCAGCCCGGCGATGAGCTCGGGAGACATGCGGAACGGGATGCCGAGATGTTTCGCGATCAGCCACGCCTGGAACGCGCGATACGTCGCCAGGTGGGCGAACCCCTCCTCGACGGAGTAGTCGCCGTACTGGAACCGGAACGTCGTCCCGGGCGCGACACCCTCCCGCACCGCGGCCGTCGCGGTGTCGTTCAGACGGTCGTATGACTCGATCGGATCGTCGCCGAGGAGGTCGGCGTTCCGGAACTCGTCACCGTCGGCGGGAGACTTCCCGGCGAGCACGTCGGGGACCCAGGCCTCGTCGTACGCGTGCGCGAAGACGATGTCTCGGAAGGTGGGATCGGGAGTGGACGTCCACTCCTTCGGGGCCGGCTTCGACAGGTCGGCCGGATCGATGCGATCGATGACGGAGCGCAACGCGGCATCCGCTTCGAGAAACAGTTCGTCGGTTCTCATGTCGACACCGTACGACCGGCCGCCGACACTGTCACGAGCCGTGCACGTGGATCCGCTCGCCCGACGCGCTGAAGATGCTCACCACCTCGGCGAAACCGTCCTCGGTGGCGCTGATGCTGTGCGGCAGGCCCGTGTCGAACTCGGCCGCTTCCCCCGCCCCGATCCGATGCTCCTCCCCGTCGAGCAGGAGCCGGATCGTGCCGCTCAGCACGTAGAACCACTCGACCCCGTCGTGCACCTTCGGCGCCGGAGCGGCGGATGCCGCGGCGTACCGGATCTTGTAGGTCTGCACCGGCGAATGCTCGAGGGTCAGCGGCGCGACGACCATGCCGTGCCGACGCTCGGTCGCGCGGCGCACCCGCGGGTCGACGGGCTCCCCGCGCACGAGGTCGTCGAGCCGCAGGTCGAGGACCGATACCAGCGGGAGCAGCAGCTCGAGGGATGCCTGTCGTCGCCCCGCCTCGAGCCGGGACAGCGTGCTGATCGACATCCCCGCCTTCTGCGCGAGGTCGGCCAGCGTCCAGCCGCGCTGCTGCCGCGCCGCACGCAGGCGCGGCCCCATCCGGGTCAGATCCGTCGTCATGGGTCGAGTTTGCCACTTCTGCAAAGGAAGTTGCCGCATCGGCCCTCCTCGCGAGAGCGTGGCGTCATGACAGACACCCTTTACGACGCCGTCATCGTGGGCGGCGGCACCGCCGGACTCAGTGCCGCGCAGATGCTCGGGCGCGCGCGCCGCCGCGTGCTCGTGATCGACGCCGGCGCTCCCCGCAACCGCTTCGCCGCGCACATGCACGGCGTACTCGGACACGACGGGCGCTCCCCCGCCGAGCTCCTGCGCATCGGCAGGGCCGAGGCGGAGGCGTACGGGGTCGAGTTCCTCGAGACGACCGTGACCTCAATCGACGACGCCGGCGACCACCTCACCGTGGCGCACGACGGCGGCATCCTCGCCGCGCGCGGCGCGGTCCTCACCACCGGCGTCGTCGACGACCTCCCCGACGTCCCGGGCCTGCGGGAGCAGTGGGGCCGCGGCGTGATCCACTGCCCGTACTGCCACGGTTACGAGGTCGCCGGGCGCCGCCTCGGCGTGCTCGCCACCTCGCCCGCGAGCCTGCACCAGATCGAGCTCGTCCGGCAGTGGAGCGATGACGTGACCGCGTTCACCGCGGGTCTCGGCGACGTCGACGACACGGTCGCCGCACGCCTGGCGGGGCGCGGCATCCGCCTCGTCGACAGCCCGGTCACGGAGCTCCGGACCGACGACGACGTGGTGACCGCAGCTCTCACGGCGGACGGCGCGGCGCACCCGATCGACGCGCTGTTCACCGCGCCGACGCCGCGCCTGCACCTGGACTATGCGGCGAACCTCGACCTCGCCGTATCCACCGAGCCCGGCGAAGGACTCCGCGTCGACATGCGCGGGGCGACGAGTCATCCGCGCGTGTTCGCCGCCGGCAACGTCGTGAGCCCGTTCGGCAACGTGCCGCTCTCGATGGGCCAGGGCTCGATGGCCGGCGCCGGTCTCAACGCGGCGCTCGTCATGGAGGACGCCGCTTCAGCGACCCTGCGCAGCTGAGGCCGCCGCGGCGGCGCGGGCCAGCCACGCCGGCGGTTCGCCGTACCGCTGGAACGGCACGAGCCTGCCCGCCGCGCAGTCCTCGACGAGCGTCGCGAGCCGGTCGATGCGGGTCTGCTCGCGCTTCGCGCTCTGCACCCAGTGCGCCACGGTCCTGCGATACGAGGGCGTGGCGGCATCCCAGAACGCTTGGGCGGCCGGGCTCGCGGCGAGGGATGCCGCCTGCTCGGGCGTGAGCTCGTTCCGCTGCTCGTGCGAGTAGACGCCCGACAGGTCGGGGGTCCGTCGCTCGAAGGCGGCGATTCCCGCGGGGTGCATCCGCCCCTCGGCCTGCAGCCGCTCGATGTGCGCGATGTTGACGGCGCTCCAGATCGACCGGGACTTCCGCGGCGTCCAGCGCTGGACGCGGGCGCCGTCGCCGATGCCGCGGCTGACGGAGTCGATCCAGCCGAAACGCAGCGCCTCGGGAACCGCGTCGGCCCACGTCAGACCCAACCGCGGATCGCCCTTCCGGTAGAAGACCGTCCACACCTCGACAGCCGTCTCGTGGTGGGCTTCGAGCCAGTCGCCGAACTCCGCCGCCGAGGCGAAGAAGATCGGGTCGGATGCCGGTTCCACCATGGTCGCGACGGTATCACCGGCATCCGACGCGCTCAGCGCAGCTGCAGGCTGTTCCACGCCCCGGGCTCGTCGAACTCGCCGTAGACGACCTCGGCTCCGCTCGCGGAGACCGATCCCGCGCAGACGAGGAGTGACAGCGTCGGGTAGCCGTGGGGACGGTTGTCGCGGATGATGGCGCGGTCGTCGGTCGGTTCCAGTGCCGTGGTGCGTTCGAGCGCGCCGAGCCATTCCGCGATCCAGTCGTCGCCCGACGGCGCCGCGAACGCGTCGTGCCAGGCGACGATGCGCGCCGTCTTCGGGTCGTCGACGTCGTCGTGCGCGATCATGTGGACGCCCGGTGCGAGATCGACTGCGCGTACCGACTCGCCGTCCCACATCGAGACGCGGGCGCGACCCGGCGTGACCGTCAGCAGGTTGAAGCCGTGCGTCGGCGGCGCCGCGGACAGCCCGCGTCCGGCGGCCGCGTCGAGCACGATGTGCCCGCGGGAGCCGGTCGCGAGCGAGTCGTCGATGAGGTCGGCCCGGTTGAGCACGACGGCGAGGCGGGATGCCGACGGGTCCGCCGCCAGCCACGCGCCGCCCGCGCGGGTGTCGCGCACGCCGATCACCCCGGGAAGGTCGGGCCACCACGGCCCGAGCGGATCCCACGCACGGGCGGGATCCTCGTCGCGGACGGCCAGCACGCGGATCGCCGCCGTGGCGTCCTCGGGAACGTGGACGATCACGGTGCACATCGTGGTGGCCTTTCGCGTCCGACCCCGTGGGAGGATCGGACCATGTTCGTCGTCGTGGGCGTCTCGGGCGGCATCGCCGCGTACAAAACGGTGCAGGTGGTCCGCGCACTGGTGACGAACGGGCACGAGGTGCACGTTGTTCCCACCGAGGACTCGCTGCGCTTCGTCGGGACCGCCACGTGGGAGGCGATCAGCCGCCATCCTGTCACGACGAGCGTGCACGACGACGTCGCCGAGGTCCGCCACGTCGCCCTCGGCACGCAGGCCGATCTCGTGATCGTCGCGCCGGCGACCGCGAACACGCTCGCCAAGATGGCCGCCGGCATCTCCGACAACCTCCTCGGCGTCACCCTCCTCGCCACGACCGCGCCCGTCGTCGTCGCACCCGCCATGCACACCGCCATGTGGGACCACGCCGCGACGCAGGCCAACATCGCGACCCTCCGCTCGCGTGGCGTGCACATCGTCGGCCCCGCCGACGGACCGCTGACCGGCGGCGACAGCGGACCCGGGCGCATGGTCGAGCCCGACGAGATCGTCGCGGCGGCCCTCGCTGCCGCCGGAGCCCCGGCATCCGATCTAGCCGATCTGCGCGTCGCGGTGTCGACCGGCGGCACGCGCGAGCCCATCGACCCCGTCCGCTTCCTCGGCAACCGGTCCAGCGGAAAGCAGGGGGTGGCCGTCGCCCTCGCCGCCGCCGACCGCGGCGCGTACGTCCACCTCGTCGCGGCGCACGTCGACGAGGGCGTGCTCGACAGGGCCATCCACCACCCGCGGATCGCCGTCGAACGTGCCTTGACCGCTGTCGAGATGGATGCCGCGATGCGCGCCGCGAGCGCCGAGGCCGACGTCGTCGTCATGGCCGCCGCGGTCGCCGACTTCTCGGTCCCCGAGGTCTCGGACGTCAAGATCCGCAAGGAGGACGGCACCGTCACCCTCGATCTCGTCGAGAACCCCGACGTGCTCATCGGACTCGTCCAGGCGCGTCGTCCGGGTCAGACGATCGTGGGGTTCGCGGCCGAGACGGCTGCCGACGAGGCGGAGCTGCGCGAACGGGGCATCCGCAAACGCGCGCGCAAGGGCGTCGATCTGCTCGCCGTGAACCGCGTCGGCTGGCAGGAGGGCTTCGAGACGGCCGAGAACAGCGTGCTCTTCGTCGACGCCACCGACGAGGTCGCATCGCAGGCTGCGGGGACCAAGCGCGTCGTCGCCGACGCCCTGTGGGACGCGGTCCTGCGCCTGCGCTGACCCTCTCGCGCTCGCGCAGAAGATAGCGGCATCCGATTCGGTTCGGGCTCCGAATCATCTGTGTGCCGCAGATACACACTCCCCTTCTCGCGCCTGTGGACGGGCATCGCAACGTCACGGACCTCCTCGTCCAGCGTGCCGAGAAGGCTCCCCACCACGCCGCGTTCGACGTCGCCACCGGCGACGGCTCGTGGCGGCAGGTATCCACCGTCCGGTTCCTCGGCGAGGTCCGCCGGCTCGCGAAGGGCTTCGTCGCCGCGGGTGTCGCCCCCGGCGACGCTCTCGCGATCATGGCCTCCACCCGCTACGAATGGGCCGTCACCGACCTCGCCGCCTGGTTCGCAGGTGCCGTCGTCGTGCCCGTGTACGAGACGTCGTCGCCCGTCCAGGTCGCCGGCATCGTCGCCGACGCCGGCGTCGTGCTGGGCGTCGGCGGAACCGAAGCCCAGACCCGCCGCCTCGCCGACGCCTTCGCCGAAACCGGCGCGGGACGCCTGGGCGCCTACGCGATGGACCCGGCCGACCGGGTGGCCGGCGGCATCCGGACCCTCGACGACCTGCGCTCGCGGGCCGACGACGTGACGGATGCCGACCTCGAGCGCCACCGCACGGCGGCCGACCTCGATTCACCCGCGACGATCGTCTACACCTCCGGCACGACCGGCGAGCCCAAGGGCGCCGTGCTCACGCACCGGAACTTCCTCGGCCAGGTGCTCAACATCGCCGCGGCCTACGGCGAGGTCGTCCACGAGCAGGGCAACACGATCATCTTCCTTCCGCTCGCGCACGTCCTCGCGCGCGGACTGCAGCTCATCTGCCTCGCGAACGGCATGCGCATCGCGCATCTGAGCGACCCGAGCACGGTCGTCGAGACGCTGTCGGTCCTCCGGCCGACGTTCCTCGTCGTCGTCCCCCGCGTTCTGGAGCGCATTCAGGCAGCCGCCGCGCAGAAGGCAGATGCCGCGCACCTCGGCCGCGTGTGGCGCGCCGCTGTCGCGACCGCCGTCTCGGGCGGACGCGCGGCCGAGCAGCGCACGGACGGGCGGGCACCGGCATCCGTTCGTCAGCGCCTGTTCGAGACGCTGTTCTTCCGACGCCTGCGCGCCGTGATGGGCGGACGGGTCGACTACATCCTCTCGGGCGGTGCGCGGCTCGACCCCGAGGTGTCGCTGTTCTTCCGCGGCATCGGGGTTCCCGTCATCGAGGGCTACGGCCTCACCGAGACGACCGCGCCGCTCACCGGCAACCTGCCCGGCGACATCCGTGCAGGCACGGTCGGTCGACCCCTCCCCGGCTCGACCGTCCGGATCGGCGACGACGGCGAGATCCTCGCGAAGGGGATCGGCGTCTTCCGCGGCTACCGCGACCCTGCGCACGACGCCAACGCCTTCGTCGACGGGTTCTTCCGCACCGGCGACCTCGGCCGCTTCGACGCCGAAGGCCGGCTCATCATCGACGGCCGGGTCAAGGACGTCATCGTCACCTCGACCGGCAAGACCGTCGTCCCCGCCCCGTGGGAGTTCGCCGTCGAAGCGGACCCGCTCGTCTCGCACGCCGTCATGGTCGGCGAGGGACGGTCGTACCTCACCGCGCTCATCGTCCTCGATCCCGACGAGGCCGCCCGCCAGGGCGATGCGCCCGCCGCCGGCCAACTGCGCGAGATCCCCGACGAAGGCCTGCGGGCGCGGATCCAGCGGAGCATCGACGCCGCGAACGCGCTCGTCTCACGCAGCGAGCAGGTGCGCCGCTTCACGGTCATCGCCGCCGACCTCGCCGACACCACCATCATCACGCCGACGCTCAAGATCAAGCGCCGCGTCCTCCTCGAGCGCGGCTCCGACGTCGTCGCCGCCCTCTACAGCTGACCTTCCCCCGCCTCGAAAGGCCACCATGTCTTCGCAGAACCGTTCCGCCGTCATCACCGTCGTCGTCGGGCTCGTCATCGGCGCGCTCGTCGCGCTCGCGGGCAGCCAGGGAGGCGCGACCGTCGGCGGCATCCCGGTCTTCGCCCTCGCCGTCGCCGCCGCGTTCGCCGTGCAGGTGCTCGTCTACATCCCGTCGGCGATCGCTCGCACCGAGCGCTTCTTCGACGCCACCGGCAGCGCGACGTTCATTCTGGTCACGCTCGGCGTCACCCTCCTGTCGCCGTCGCCCGACGCCCGCTCGCTCGCCCTGGCGGCGATGGTGATCATCTGGGCGGCCCGCCTCGGCTCGTTCCTCTTCATCCGCATCCACCGCTCCGGCAGCGACGACCGCTTCGACGACATCAAGGTCCACCCGCTGTCGTTCCTGCGCGTCTGGATCATGCAGGGCCTCTGGGTCAGCATCACGGCCGCCGCGGCGTGGATCGCGATGGCGACCGAGCCCGCGGACCGCGTCTCGTTCGACGTGTTCGCCGGCATCGGCATCGTGATCTGGATCGTCGGCATGCTCATCGAGGTCGTCGCCGACCTGCAGAAGAACGCGTTCAAGGCGGACCCCGCCAACAAGGGCCGCTTCATCCGGACCGGGCTGTGGTCGCGCTCCCGCCACCCCAACTACTTCGGCGAGATCCTCGCGTGGGTCGGCGTCGCGACCGTCGCCGCACCGGTCTTCGAGGGCTGGCAGTGGATCGGCCTGCTCTCGCCCGTGTTCGTGATCCTGCTGCTGACCCGGGTGAGCGGCATCCCGCTTCTCGAGAAGAAGGCCGACAAGCGCTGGGGAGGCGACGCCGACTACGAGGCGTACAAGACCGCGACGCCGGTCCTCGTGCCCTCGCTCGGACGCGCGAAGGTCGCCGCGCACTGACGCAGGTCAGCCGGGCTCGCCTCAGCCGAGCCCGGCGACCTTCGGCGCGGGCGTGCCGTGCACGTGCTCGCCGAGGAAGCCGAACACCGTCTCGTACCAGACGACGGCGTGCTGCGGCTTCAGCACCCAATGGTTCTCATCGGGGAAGTACAGGAACCGGTGCACGGTCGACCCGTCGTCTTCGCCGAAGTACTCGTTGAGCTCCGACCAGAGGCGCAGGCTCTCGCCGATCGGCACGCGGTAGTCCCGGTCGCCGTGGATCACGAGCAGCGGTGTGGAGATGTCCTTCACGTAGCGGTGCGGTGAGTTCAGGGCCATCGCCTCCGGCGTGAAGATCTCCTGCCAGTACGACGAAGCGTCGGTCGTCCCGGCGAACTGGTCGAGGGCCCACAGGCTCGCGTGGGTCACGATGGCGCGGAAGCGGTCGGTGTGACCGGCGACCCAGTTCGCCATGTACCCGCCGAACGAGCCGCCCATCGCGGCGGTCTTCGTCTCGTCGATGTCCGCGCGGGCGGCGACCTCGTCGGTGATCGACATGAGGTCGGTGTACGGCTTCTCGCCCCAGCTGTTCCAGCCCCGGGCGATGAACTCGAGGCCGTACCCGGTCGACAGCGCCGGGTCGGGCAGCAGCACGGCGTACCCGCGGGCGAGCGCGAGCTGCGGGCTCCAGCGCCAGCTCCAGGCGTTCCAGCTGTTCAGCGGCCCGCCGTGGATCCAGAGCAGGAGAGGTGCGGGGGATGCCGCATCCGCCCCCTCGGGCAGGAGCAGCCAGCCGCGCACCCGGGCGCCGTCCTCGGCGGTCGTCTCGACCTCGGTCATCGTGCCGGCGGGCGTCGGCAGCGCAGCCGGCGTCACGAGCGCGGTCACGGTGCCGTCGGGGTCGATGCGGACCGGATGCGGCGGCACCATCCACGACGAGCGGAGCGCCACGAGCGCGCCCGTCGCGCGGTCGACGGACACGTTCGAGTACGCGTGGTCGTCGGTCGTGAGCTGCACGGGAGCGCCGCCGTCGAGCGGCAGGCGGAAGACGGGGCCGCGCCCGTCCTGGTCGGCGGTCACGATGAGCGCGGTGTCGTCGTGCGCGAACGCGATGCTCGTCGGCCAGCGGTCCCAGCCCTCCGCGATCCGGCGCGGCTCCGAGCCGTCGATGCCGGCGATCCAGAGCTCCTGATCGGCGGGGCCGGTCGGGTCCGAGAACGCCGCCCGCCCGTAGGCGATCGACCGTCCGTCGTGGCTGACGGCCGGCGACTCGAAGTACGTCGACCGCTCCTCGAACAGGGTCGTGTGCGCGCCCGACGCGACGTCGATCGAGACGATCGCGAACCGCTCGGCGCGGCCCTGCGGGAAGCGCATCGCGGCGATGAGCGTGCGGCCGTCGGGGGTGAGCGCCGTCCCGGCGGTGTCCGCCGTGCGGCCGGGGGCGGGCGTCAGGTCACGCGGGCGCGGAAGCGACGCGGGGTAGGGGGTCGTGGCATCCGGTTCGTCCTCCGCCGTGTCCGAAGCGGCGAGCGATCCGATCGTCTCGGCGAGCGCGTCGAGGTCGAGCGAGAGCAGGTGCGGCTCGGCGGGTCCGAGGTCGTGGTCCCAGTAGCGGACCGGGTAGGTCGTGTGCAGGATCGCGGAGAGCTTGCGCTTCTTCCGCTCGGCCCGCAGCTTCGCGTCGGCCTCGAGCGAGTCCGCCGACGGCAGCAGGTCGGCGGCGAGGACAGCGACGGATGCCGCATCCGCGACGGCCGCGATGCCCGACACTCCCCCGGCCAGGCGCGTGATCGCGCGCGCATCGCCGCCGTTCGCGGGGAGGAGCCAGAGCTGCGCGGCCTCGTCCTCACCATCGCCCTCCGCATCGGGACGGGCGCTCACGAACAGCAGGTCGCCGTCCGCGGTGAACGCGGCGCCCTGCTCGCCCTTCGCCGAGCGGGTCAGCCGGCGGGGCGTGCCGCCACCGGTCGCCGGGACCTCCCACAGCGCCCGGTCGTATCCGGTCTTGTCCTTGTTCAGGGTCGCGACCGTGAGGACGGCGCGGGTGCCGTCGGGCGAGAGCGCGACGGCGTCGATGCGGGGCAGGGCGATGTAGTCCTCGAGCGAGGCGAAGGGGTTCTGCGGCATCCCTCCACGCTAACCGCGGACCCCGTCGCGGCGACAGGGTCGGTTCAGCGGAGCAGGTCGGCGCTCGAGCAGACGGTGGCGAACTCCCCGTCGAGGTTCGTCGCCGTGATCGCCGCGAGCGTCGCTGCGGTGACGACGGTGCCGTCGGGCGCCGTCCGGTCGAACGAGTGGGTGGCGTCGAGGGCGAAGTACACGTCGTAGCCGAGGTTGCCACCCACGCGGGCCGTCGTCTCGCAACAGTGGTTCGTCGAGATGCCCGTGACGACGATCTGCTCGATCCCGTTCGCGCGCAGCCACGCGTCGAGGTCGGGCGTCCCGTGGAACGACGAGTTCACGCTCTTCGTGACGAGCAGATCCGGGATGCCGGTGACCTCCGGCTTGAGGTCGTTGCCCGGCTGGCCGGGTCGAAGCGGCGACACCGGCGACGTCGAGTCGTGCCGGACGAACACGACCGGCCAGCCGCGCTCACGCCACCGCTCGAGCAGTGTGGCGATGTTCGCCTCGCACTCGGGGTTGTCGCGCTCGCCCCAGTGCGCGGAGTCGTCGAAGCCGCGCTGCACGTCGATGACGACGAGCGCAGCGCGGTCGAGGGTGAGGTGTCGCGGCGGGATCTGCACGTTCCGAGCCTGGCACGCGACTCTCCTGTGCGGCGGTCAGGGAGCGGCGGGATCCTGCCAGGCTTGGTGCTCGAGGCATCCGGTGTCAAGGGTGTCCTCGGACGTTGCGGCGTCGACGACCGTGGAGGGATGCCACGCCGCTCCACCTCTGCATCGTCCGCTCCCGATCGCGCCGAGGTCGAGCGCGTCGCCGCCGAGCGGTTCGGACTGACGCACCTGCGCCCGGCGCAGCTCGACGCGATCGAAGCGGCTGCCGGCGGGCGCGACGTGTTGGTCGTCTGGGCGACCGGATCGGGCAAGTCCGCCGTCTACCAGGTGACCGCAGCGCTGCGGCCCGGCGTCACCGTCGTCGTGTCTCCGCTCATCGCGTTGCAGGAGGACCAGCTCGCCGGTCTCGCGCACGCCCCCGATGCGCCGAAGGCCGTGGCCCTCAACTCCGGGCGGGGCGAGAAGGCCCGCGCCGAGGCGTGGCGCCGCCTGCGCGAGGGCGAGGCGACCTACGTGCTCCTCGCACCCGAGCAACTGGCAGGCGACGAGGTCGTCGCCGAGCTCGCCACCCTCGACATCGCGCTCCTCGCCGTCGACGAGGCGCACTGCATCGCCTCGTGGGGGCACGACTTCCGTCCCGATTACCTCGGTCTCGGCGAGGTCGCCGAGCGCCTCGGGCGGCCACCGATCCTCGCGCTGACCGCGACGGCATCCACCCCCGTCCGCGAGGAGATCGCGGCCCGCCTCGGACTCGACGACCCCTCCATCCACATCGGCGACGTCGACCGACCGTCGATCCGCCTCGGCGTCCGACGGCACGGCGACGACCGCGAGAAGCGCGCCGCCGTGGTCGACGAGGTCGCCTCGCTTCCCGTCCCGGGGCTCCTCTACACATCGACGCGGCGCTCGGCGGAGCAGTACGCCGACGACCTGACCGAGCGCGGCAAGCGGGCCCGGGCGTACCACGCCGGTCTCCCGTCGAAGGAGCGGGCGGAGGTGCACCGGCAGTTCCTCTGCGACGAGCTCGACGTCGTCGTCGCGACGAGCGCGTTCGGCATGGGCATCGACAAGGAGAACGTGCGCTTCGTCATCCACGCCGACGTGCCCGAATCGATCGACGCCTACTTCCAGGAGCTCGGGCGCGCCGGCCGCGACGGCGAGGAGGCCCACGGCACGCTGCACTACCGTGCCGAGGACCTCGCGCTGCGGCGCTACTTCGCGACGAAGAATCCGGATGCCGCCGAGCTTCGCACCCTCATGCGGGCGATGTCGACGCGGGCGCGCCTGAAGTCCGCTCTCGCGACCGAATCCGGACTCTCACCGCGCCGCGTCACGGGATTGCTCACGCTGCTGATCGACACCGGGTCGGCCCGCGCGTCGAAGTCCGGGGTGTCGCTGCGGCGGAACCTCGACGAGCGTGCCGCCGTGAAGGCGGCACTCGAGCGAGTCGAGGAGCGCGAGCGGATCGAGCGCTCCCGCATCGAGACGATGCGCGAGTACGCCGAGACGCGGCGCTGCCGGCGCCAGGTGCTGCTCGGCTATTTCGGGCAAGACCTCGACGAGCCGTGCGGCAACTGCGACACCTGCGCGGCGGGAGCAGCCGACGTCGTTCGGGAGCCGGCATCCGCTTCAGACGCGGGGTTCGAGATCGACGAGAAGGTGTCGCACCGCGAATGGGGCCCGGGCACCGTCGTCTCGATCGACGACGACCGGATGCGGGTGTTCTTCGACAGCGAGGGCTACAAGGTGCTCTCGCTCGAGATCCTCGAGCGAGAGCACCTACTCAAGGCCGGCTGACGGGCCGAGTGCAGGTCCAGAGGTAGTTTGGGGCCGCCACGGCCGCCGTTTCGCACGCTGAACCTGCATCGGGCACGGCGACCGAGCCCCAGGGCCGAACGCCCCTCAGACCTCGATGCCGACGGCGGTCGAGCAGCGGGCGAGCTCGTCGGCCGACAGCTCGAGGTTGCGCGCCTGGAACGAGTCGGTGATGGATGCCGGGCGGCTCGCCCCGGGGATGGGGATGACGGTCTCGCCGAGCGACAGCTCCCAGGCGAGCACGACCTGCTGTGGGCTCACGCCGTGCGCCTGGCCGATCTCGGCGATCACCGTGAACCGCTCCCCGATCGAGCCGGCGCCGCCGATGCCGCCGAGCGGGCTCCACGGCAGGAAGGCGATGCCGTTCTCGACGCAGTACCGGAGTTCGCCGTAGCTGCCGGGATGCCGCGGGGAGAACTCGTTCTGCACGCTCGTGAGGTTCCCCTCACCGAGGACCTCCTGTGCGATCTGGATCTCCTCGACGCTGGCGTTCGAGATGCCGACCGTGCGGACGAGTCCCTCGTCCTGCAGCGTCTTGAGGTTCTGCATGACCTCGCCGTAGACCATCCAACGGTCGGGGCGGTGGTACTGGTACAGGTCGATCACCTCGACCTGCAGGTTCTTCAGCGACTTCTGGACGGCGCTGCGGAGGTAGCCGAGCGATCCGTCGCGACCGAAGTCCTTCTCGGCCGTCCGGGTGATGCCGCCCTTCGTGGCGACGACGATCGACGACCGGTCGCCGTCCCAGCCGGCGAGCGCGTCGGCGACGATCCGCTCGTTGTGGCCCATCTCGTCCCAGCTGGGGGCGTAGATGTCGGCTGTGTCGATGAGCGTCACGCCCGCGTCGAGCGCCGCGCGCACCGTCGCGACGGCGTCGTCGTGCGAGGGCAGGCCGTTGCCGTTCATCGACACCGGCATCGCGCCGAGTCCGATGGCCGAGACGGTGAACGGTCCGAGTGTGCGCTGCGACATGAGTCTCCTTCGACGGGGTGGGGTGCGGCATCCACCCTGCCAGTCGACACCGCCCGGCGCGACGACCCTTGACAGATCAGCCCGCGGTCAGCTGCTCCCGCACCTGTCGGCGCAGCACCTTGCCGATCTGCGAGCGCGGCAGATCGTCGAGTTGCACGACCTTGCGGGGCACCTTGTAGGCGGCGAGGTGCGAGCGGGCGAAGTCCTTGAGGGCGGATGCCTCGAACGCCGTCCCCGGCTTCATGACGACGGCCGCGACCACGTCCTCGCCGCCGGTGGCCCGTGGGACGCCCACGACCGCGGCGGACTCGACGTCGGGGTGCAGGGTCAGGACCTGCTCGACCTCGCTCGGGCTGACGTTGAACCCGCCCGTGATGATGAGCTCCTTGACGCGGTCGACGACGGTGACGAAGCCGTCCTCCGAGACGGTGACGATGTCGCCGGTGCGCAGCCATCCGCCGTCGAGGAGGACCGCGGCGGTCTCCTCGGGGCGGCGCCAGTAGCCCTGGAACACCTGCGGCCCGCGGATGAGGAGCTCGCCCGCCTCACCGGCGGGACGGTCGACGTTCGGGTCGTCGGGGTCGACCACCCGGATGTCCGTGCTGGGGAACGGCACGCCGACGGTGCCCGGGCGGCGCGTCGGGCCGATCGGGTTGCCGAGGGCGACCGGCGAGGTCTCGGTCATGCCGTAGCCCTCGACGAGCAGGCCGCCCGTGACCTCCTCCCACCGGGTCACGGTGGGGACCGGGAGGCTCATGGCACCCGAGATCGCGAAGCGGATCGTCGAGAGGTCGACGCCCTTGCGGGTGCTGGCCCGCGACAGCGCGTCGTAGATCGGCGGAACGCCCGGCAGGAACGTCGGCGGCGACTTCTTCAACGCGCCCACGACGAGGTCGACGTCGAACTTGGGGAACAGCACGATCCGTGCCCCGATCGACACCGCGAAGGTGAGGCAGAGGGTCAGCCCGTAGGCGTGGAACATCGGGAGGACGGCGTAGAACGTCTCTTCGCCCTCGGTCAGCCCCGGCACCCACGCGCGCCCCTGCTCCGCGTTCGAGCGGAGGTTCCGGTGCGAGAGGACGGCGGCCTTCGGCATCCCGGTCGTCCCGCTCGTGAGCTGCAGGAGCGCGGTGTCGTCGAGGACGGGCCGCGCGTACTTGCGGGGCAGCCGGCGGGCGTTCGTGAACTGCGACCACCGGATGATCCCCCGCGCGGTCGGCTTCGAGGTCAGCGCCTCGCGTCGCTCGCGGAGGGCGGGGACGGGCAGGCGCAGGGCGGTGCGCGATGCCCAGGGCAGGGCGTCGGTCATGTCGACGGCGACGATCGCGGCGGGCGCGATGTCGCTCGGGAACTCGGCGACCATGTCGGCGATCTTGTCCCAGACGATCGCGACGACGGCCTCGTGCACCTCGAACTGGTGCCGCAGCTCACGGGCCGTGTAGGTCGGGTTGTGCTCGACGACGATCGCGCCGATGCGCAGAGCGGCGTAGAACGCGACGATGTGCTGCGGGCAGTTCGGGAGGACGAGCGCGACGCGGTCGCCGGCGCTGACGCCGAGCTTGCGCAGGGCGTTCGCCGCGCGCGAGACCTGCTCGCCGAGTTCGGCGTAGGTGGTTTCGGCGCCGAAGAACTCGGTCGCGACCTTCGACCCGTAGCGCGCGACCGAGTGGTCGAGCAGGTCGACGAGCGTCTCGTCGACGGGGTCGATGTCTGCGGGGACGCCGGGCGCGTAAGCGGCCAGCCAGGGGCGTTCCTGCAGATCGGATGCCGGCGGTGTCGAAGTCATCGTCGTGTGTCCTCCTCGGTGTCCCGCCAGCGTAGGGCGGTTTTTCGATGCGTCTGCTGTGCGTCCGCTACGCGCGTTCGAATGCGGCGAGCCCCGCGGCGAACACCCGGATGACATCGTCGACGTGGTCGTCGTCTCCGGTCGCGAGCCACCACGCGGCGAGTCCCTCGGCCGCCGCATGCACGACGGCCACGAGCGTCGCCGTCGGCGCGGTGAGCACACCGCCCCGGGACGCGATCCACGCCTCGACGAGCCGCTCGATCTCCCCGCGGACAGCCTCGGTCTCGGCGCGCGCGGCACCGGCGAGCGCCTCGGATGAGCGAGCCATCGCGGTGAGCTCGGCGAGGCGTTCGTGACGTACGCGCTCGCGCCGCAGCTCGGCGACGAAGGTGTGGAGCGCCGCAGCGACGGCATCGCCGAGGGGGAGCGGTGCGAGCGGCTCAGCCCACAGCCGGCGCGTCAGCAGCCCGGACTCCCGCTCGAGCAGGGCGGTCACGAGATCGGCCTTCGACCCAAAGGCGTAGCTCACGACGCGGTGGGCTACGCCCGCTCGCTGCGCGACGCTGCGGAGCGACAGCGCGGCGACCCCGTCGTGCACCATCACCTCGACCGCGGCGTCGAGCAGCTGGCGTCGGCGATCGTCGACGTCGAGATAGGTCCGGCGAGGTGACGGGTCGTTCACAGTGATCTCCGAGCGTGCGGCGCGTGGTGGCATCCATACTAGTTTTATCCACTCGGACCAATTGAGGAGATCTCATGATCAGCGTGACCCCCGCCCGCGCCACCGACCTCGCTCCCGCCGCCGCGATCCTCGCCGAAGCGTTCGCGCAGGACCCCGTCATGGCGGCCGTCGTGCCGGGCACGCGGCGTCGGCACGAACGGCTCACCGATCTGTTCCACGGCCTGCTCGCCAGTGGGCCGTACGCGACGGGCACGGTCGACCTCGCGCGCGATGCGGACGGCACGATCCTCGGCGTCGCCGCGTGGGAGGGGCCGCACGCCGAGCGGGGGGCGCTCGCACGCCAGGCGTCGGAGCTCCCCCGCTTCGCGCGGGCGCTCGGCTGGCTCGGGATGCCGCGGGCCCTGTCCCTGCTCTCTCGCCTCGCGCGCCACCGGCCGCGCGCCCCGCACTGGTACCTCGCCGAGATCGGGGTGAGCGCCGCGGCGCGCGGCAGGGGCGTGGGCGGGGCGCTGCTGTCGGCGCAGCTCGACACGCTCGACACCACACGTCAGAGCGCGTACCTCGAATCCTCCACTCCCGACAACCGTCGCCTCTACCGACGCCTCGGGTTCGAGGAGCTCAGCCCGATCGAGGGCGTGCCGGGGGCGCGGCCGGTCGCGATGCTGAGGCTGCCCGCCGCGCGATAGCGTGCTGGCATGGACCGATCGGGCGATGACCAGTGGCGTCCGCTCGTGGCCGCGCTCGCGAACGACCGCGTTCGCGAGGCGTTCGCCCGGCTGACACTCGGGGCCACTGCGGACGACGCCCTCGAGGGCCTGTCGCCGTCGCGTCGGCGCCACGTGGTCGAGACGCTGCAGCGCGCCGGGCTGCTCACGGATGACCTGCGGGCGGACGGCGGGGCGTTCGCCCGCGTCCTGGCCGCCGCGCCTCCCGCGCCGAGGCCGACGGGTATCGCGCGCTACCTCTCACCCGACGGACGTCTGATCGGGTATCCGTCGAATCCGGACGAACGCCGCGAACTGCTGATCCTCCTCGCCGCCCGCATCCTCGCCCCCGGCGAGGTCCTGGACGAGCGTGGGATCAACGAGCGGCTCGAAGCCCTCACCGACGACGTCGCCGCCCTCCGGCGGCACCTCGTCGACCACGACCTCGTCGAACGCACGCGGTCGGGTACCGAGTACGCGCTGGTCGTCGACCCGTCCTCATAGGAGACGCTCTGCCGGCGCCGTCAACCGCTATGCGGACGGCCGCCTCCGGGTGTGCACTGGTGCGGTGAACTCGCTCCCGTTCTGGCAGGTCGTCGTCGTCTTCGTCGCAGCCGCCGCCGTCGTCTGGGTCGCCGGCATCCAACTCTCGAAGACCACCGACGTGCTCGACGCGCGCTGGCACATCGGCAGCGCCTTCGGCGGGCTGATCATCCTCGCCGTCGCGACGAACCTGCCCGAGATCGCCATCACGGTCAGCGCCGCCGCGGCGGGCAACCTCGGGGTGGCGGTCGGTAACATCCTCGGTGGCATCGCGCTGCAGACCGTCGTCCTCGTCGTGCTCGACGCGTTCGGCCGCCGGGGCCGCGGGGTGAAGCCGTTGACCTACCGCGCGGCATCCCTCGTGCTGGTCCTCGAAGGGCTCGTCGTGGTGGCCGTGCTCGTGGCCGTCGTGGCCGGCAGCCAGCTGCCGGAAGGACTCGTCGCCCTGCGCCTCACGCCGGACGTCGTCCTCATCACCGCGCTCTGGATCGCGGGCCTGTTGCTCGTGCAGCGCGCCGGTCGCCACCTGCCCTGGAGCGACAGCGGAACCGTCGACGATGCGTCGCCGCACACCCCCGGACACCGCCGCTCGAAGCCGCAGCACCCCCACAAGAGCCGGCCGACATGGCTGGTCGTCACGATCTTCCTGGTCGCCGCCGCGGCGACGCTCGGCGCCGGTGTGGTCCTCGAGCGCGCCGGCGACGCCATCGCCGAGGACATCGGGCTCTCGGGCGTCCTGTTCGGCGCCACGTTCCTCGCCCTCGCGACCTCGCTCCCCGAGATCTCCACGGGCCTGCAGGCGATCCGGCAGGGCGACGACAACCTCGCGATGAGCGACATCTTCGGGGGCAACGCGTTCCTCCCGGTGCTCTTCCTCGTCGCGACCGTCATCTCGGGCCAGGCCGTCCTGCCGCGCGCGGGCGCGACGGACATCTACCTCACCGCGCTCGCTGCCCTGCTGACCCTGGTCTACGTGGTCGGGCTCATCTTCCGTCCTTCGCGGCGGGTGCTGGGGATGGGCGTCGATTCGCTGACGGTCCTCGTGCTCTACGCGGTGGGGGTCGCGGGCCTTTTCGCGGTCGCCTCCGGCTGAGCCCGCCCGGTCAGTCGTACGACGCGAACACGCGCCGCTCGACGCCGTCGAGACGCATCGTCCCGCCGTACGGCACGATCCACTGCGGACGCGTGTGCCCGAAGGGCACGCCGACGCAGACGACGGCATCGGGGTTGTAGCGGGCGACGAGCCCGGTGACCACCTCGCGCTGCGCCTCACGGCGCGCGCGGCGGGTCTCGGCATCCGGTTCGTCGCCGAATGAGCTGACCGGCGGCCGCGCGACGACGACGCCCGCGACGACGCCGAGCACGCCGCGCTCGCCCAGTGCGCGGACCCAGCGCGCGACGAGGCGGGGCGAGGGCAGTTCCTCACTCGTCTCCAGCAGGAGGATGCCACCGCGGAGGTCCTCGAGCTCCGGCATCCGTCCCGCCAGGCCGATCTCGTCGAGCACGTCGAGGCACCCGCCCCACGTGCGGCCCTCGACGACCCGCGCCGGCCCGGACCACGTCCACGGCTCGGTCGGGACGCGGTCGCCGTACGAGGTCAGCGCCCGTGGATCGAGCCAGTCCACACCGGTGTCCTCGGATTCGCCCGGTTCGGTCAGCTCGAGCTCGCCGCCGTCGAACAGCGCGGCGCGCAGCGACTGCAGATGGATGCCGTCGAGCCCCGGCCCCGCGCCGATGTGCACCTGCGTCGACCCGCCGTAGAAGCCGGGCACGCCCGCCTGCCAGAGGGCGTTCAGCAGGTGCGTGTTGTCGCTGTACCCGACGAACGGCTTCGGGTCGGCGAGCGCACCCGCGAGGTCGACATGTGGCACGACCGTGATCTGGTCCTCCCCGCCGATGCTCGCGAAGACGGCACGGACGTCGGATGCCGCGAGCGCCGCCTCGACGTCGGTGGCACGGGCGCGCGGGTCGGCCCCCAGCATCCGCGTCGTCGGATACTCGACCGGCTCGAGCCCGAGTTCTTCGCGGATGCGGCGGAGCGCCTGCTCGTGCACCGCGGGGGCGAAGCCGGGGGCCGCGAACGACGGCGAGAGCACGGCGACGCGGTCGCCGGGGCGGAGCTTAGAAAGGGTTCGGAATGAGCGGGGCACGCCCTCATCGTGGCATCCGAGGACCGTCACGCGCTGTTCACCGGTGATTCACCCCGTCGCAGGAACGCCGACGGATCCTGGAACGGATCTGCACGAGAGGACCCCCTGTGACCACTGTGGAACCCCCCACCACCCGCACGAACCTGCCGCTCGCCGCCCACGCCGTCGGAAAGCGCTCCGCCGTGACCTGCCAGTTCAAGTGCGCGAACGCGTGCCTCGGCCCCGAATGCAACGGGTCGGACAACCCGACGTTCCGCAGCATCGCCGAGCTCGCCCTCTCGCGCCGCATGCTCATCGGCGCCGCGGCCGCGGGCGCCGTCGTGGTCGCGACGGACGCGTTCGGCGTCCTCACCCCCCAGGCCGCATCCGCCGCCACGACGGGCGGGGCGGTCGAGTCCCATTGGGGCTGGAATCACCACAGCCTGCCGTTCCAGCCGATCGCTCCGGTCCCGGCATCCGTCGACGCGCTCACGGTCCCGAAGGGCTACACGTGGTCGCCGATCATCCGCTGGGGCGACCCGCTGTTCTCGGACGCGCCGACGTTCTCGCTCGAGGGGCAGAGCCGCGCAGCGCAGGAGCGCCAGTTCGGCTACAACAGCGACTACCTCGACATCCTCGCCGACCGCTCCGGCAGGACCGGCGTCCTCGTCAACAACCACGAGTACGTGAACCCGAACATCATGTTCCCGCCGTCGACGGATGCCGCCGAGCTCCGCCGTCGCGGTGAGGTGTTCAAGGCGGCCCAGGGCATGTCCGTGGTCGAGATCACGCGTCGTCGCCGCGGCACACCGTGGCGCTACGTCGTCGACGGGCGCCGCAACCGGCGCATCACGGTCGAGACAGTGTTCGAACTGACCGGCCCCGCCGCCGGTTCCGACCTGGTGAAGACCGCCGCCGACCCCGAGGGCCGCTGGGTCCACGGCACGCTCGGCAACTGCTCGGGCGGCACGACCCCGTGGGGCACGATCCTCTCGGGCGAGGAGAACTTCAACGGCTACTTCGCGTGGGCCGCCGACACGGCCGGCCAGAAGCGCTACCAGGCGAGCGCCTCGCGGACGACCTCGACCGGCTGGGAGGCCTACGACCCGCGGTTCAACTCGTTCGACCCCGGCTACGTCAACGAACCCAACCGCTTCGGGTACATCGTCGAGATCGACCCGGACGACCCCACCTCGACGCCCAAGAAGCACACCGCGATGGGTCGGTTCAAGCACGAGGGCGCGAACGTCATCGTCGCGGAGGACCGCCGCGTCGTGGCCTACATGGGCGACGACGAGCGCAACGACTACCTCTACAAGTTCGTGTCGAAGAACCGCATCAGCTCGTCACGCAAGAAGAACATGTCGCTGCTCTCGGAGGGCGACCTGTACGTCGCGCGCTTCCGCGGCGACTCCCCCGCGAGCCAGATCGACGGATCCGGGAAGCTTCCCTCCGACGGCGCCTTCGACGGCACGGGCGAGTGGATCGCGCTGACCCGGCACGGCAAGAGCGTCGTGCCCGGCATGACGATCGACGAGGTCCTCGTCTACACGCGCCTCGCCGCCGACAAGATGGGCGCGACGAAGATGGACCGCCCCGAGGACGTGCAGCCGAGCCTCCGCACCGGCAAGATCTACGTGGCCCTGACGAACAACTCCGACCGCGGCAAGACGTCGATGGTGGATGAGGCGAACCCCCGCACCGGCAACCGCTTCGGTCACGTGCTCGAGATCACCGAGCGCCACGGTCAGGCGGGCACGTCGTTCGGCTGGAGCATCCTGCTGCAGTGCGGCAACCCGTCCGACCCGAGCACCTACTTCGCGGGCTACCCGAAGGACAAGGTGTCGCCGATCTCCTGCCCCGACAACCTCGCGTTCGACGAGGACGGCAACCTCTGGATCTCGACCGACGGCGCCCCGAGCACGATCGGGTTCAACGACGGCCTGTTCCGGGTCCCGCTCACCGGACGGGAGCGCGGCCACGTGGAGCAGTTCCTCGCCGTGCCCCGCGAGGCGGAGACGTGCGGCCCCGTGATCCACGCGCGGGAACAGCTGGTGTTCGTCGCGGTGCAGCATCCCGGCGAGAACGGCACCGTCGCAGCTCCCACCTCGCTGTTCCCCGACTACGGCTCGACGCGACGGGGCGACATCCCCAACGCGCCTCGACCGTCGGTCGTGCAGGTGTACCGGAGCTGATCGCTCCCGCGTCAGCCCGCCGGCGGGCTGACGCGGGAGCGATCGTCCGCCGCCAACGACCCGAGCAGCCCCAACCGCTCCGCCGAGGGTGAGCCGGGCTCGGCGCTGTAGATCAACAGGACACGACCGGGCTCGGCGGTGACGGCGAGCTCCTCGTACACGAGGGTGAGTTCGCCGACCGCGGGATGCCGGAAGCGCTTCTTCCCGGAACCGTGGGCACGGACGTTGTGGGCGGCCCACAGCTCCCGGAACTCGTCGCTGCGGGTCGACAGTTCGCCGACGAGATCCTGGATGCCCTTGTCGTGCGGGTCGCGGCCGGCCTCGGCGCGGATGACGGCGACGCACATGTCCGCGAACAGATCCCAGTCCGGATAGAAGTCCCGCGCGACGGGATCGAGGAACTGGAAGCGTGCGAAGTTCGGGACGCGTCCGCCGTCACCGATGAGAGGCGAGTAGAAGGCTCGGCCGAGATCGTTGAACGCGATCAGGTCCTGACGCTGGTCGCGCACGACGGCCACCGCATCCGTGACCGACGACAGCGCCCACTCGAGGCTCGGACGGATCGGCCCCGACTTGGAGGCGCGGCGACGATGGCGCCCCGAGGCGGGAATCCCGTCGGCGTTGCGTGCGAGGTCGAGAAGGTGCGCGTGCTCGGCGTCGGAGAGGTGCAAGGCGCGGGACAGGGACTCCAGCACCGCACCGGACGCGCCCGCGATCGCTCCTCGTTCGAGCTTGGCGTAGTACTCCACGCTCACGCCGGCGAGGGCAGCGACCTCGCTGCGCCGGAGCCCCTCGACCCTTCGGCCCGGTCCCGCGGGGATCCCCGCCGCATCCGGCGTCACGCGTGCCCGACGCGTCATGAGGAACTCACGGACCTCGGCTCGATTGTCCATGCCCACAGGCTAGATCGGCCGAGCCGGATCAGGGATGCCCTCTCGGTACACCTTCCGGCAGGGACTCCCGCCCGCGCCCGAGCGCGACGACGCTGAAGGACATGACCGCATCCGCTCTCACGCAACGCACCGGCTCCCGGAGGGCGCTGCCGACCCTGCTCCTGCTGCTGACCGTGTTCGGCCCGATCTCGATGGACCTCTACCTCCCGGCCCTCCCCGCGCTGACGGCGGAGCTCGACGCCGTCACCTCCGTGGCTCAGCTCACCGTCACCGCCTGCCTGATCGGGCTCGCCGCCGGCCAGCTGATCGCGGGCCCCCTGTCGGACCGGTTCGGACGCCGCGGCATCCTGCTCGTCGGCATCGCCGCGTACATCCTGATGTCGGCGGTGTGCGCGCTGAGCCCAACGGTCGAACTGCTGATCGCGGCCCGGTTCGTGCAGGGGCTGGCCGGCGGGGTCGGCATCGTCATCTCGCAGGCCGCGGGCCGCGATGTTTACACGGGCGGCGCGTTGATCCGGTTCTACGGGCGCCTGACGGTCGTCGGCGGCCTCGCCGCGATCATCGGGCCCCTCCTCGGCGGACTCCTCGACGCGGTCACGGACTGGCGCGGCCTGTTCGTCTTCCTCGCCGCGATCGGGGCGGCCATCCTGGTCGTCACGCTGCGGATGTTCCCCGAGACGCTGGCACCCGAGGAGCGGACCGCCGGCGGCTTCGCGCACACCGTCGCCGACTTCCGGACGCTCCTGCGGGACCGGGCATTCGTCGGGGCCGTCCTGAACCAGGGGTTCCTCTACGCCGCCCTGTTCGCCTACCTCGCCGGATCGACCTTCGTCCTGCAGGACGTCTACGGGCTGTCCCCGCTCGGCTACGCGCTCGCTTTCGGGCTGAACTCGGCGGGCTTCATGACCCTGGGACACCTCGCCGGGCGCTCCGCCGAGCGGTGGAGCATTCCCGGCACCCTGACCGCCGGCGTCCTGACGTCAGGTGTCGGCGCGATCGGACTCCTCGTCGCCGGCCTCACCGCCCTTCCCCTGTGGGTCGTCATCGTGTCGCTGTTCCTCCTGGCGGGCGGGGTCGCGATCTCGTCTCCCCCGGCGACGACCCTCGCCCTCGCCGACTATCCGCGGATGGCGGGCACGGCCTCATCCCTCCTCGGGATGGTGAGGTTCGGGTTCGGGGGGATCGCGGCTCCGCTGGTCGGGGTCGCCGGTGCCCTCAGCATCCTGCCGCTCGGCATCGTCACAACGGTCTCCGTCCTCCTCGCGGGCGCCTCCTTCCTGTTCCTCGCCCGCGGACGCACCGCATCGGCGGTCCGCTCCCCGCAGGTCGGGAGCGCCTCGTGATCGGCGACCCCCGCGGACGGATGCCGCGCCGCAGGGCAGCTGTCGGCTTCGGGCTGCTCGGCGTGGCCCTGCTGGGCGGCTGCGCCGCCGAACCCACTCCGCAGCCCGCGGCGACCCGCCCGGACGCGCCCTCGGCCTCGGCATCCGTTCCGGCGGAGGTCGTGGGGACGCGCATCCGGTTCTCGTCCGACCGCACCACGATCGACGTCACGATCGGCGAGGACAGCCCGGCGGTGCGCGATCTCCTATCCCTCCTCCCGGCCGAGCTGTCGTTCGAGGACCTGAACAGCCGGGAGAAGATCGCCTCCCTGCCCCGCGAACTCGCCTGGCAGGGATCACCGGGCTCCGACCCGGAGGACGGCGACCTCATCTACTACTCACCCTGGGGGAACCTCGGGTTCTACTACGACGCCTCCGGGATCGAGTACTCCGACGACACGCTCCACATCGGCACCTACGACGCCACCGAAGAACAACTGGCGCTCCTCGTGGGCGGACCCGTCACCGTCGAGATCATCGACTGACCACTGAGACAAGGAACAGAAGTCATGCGCGCAACCCTCATTTACTCCGCGGGCGACGTCCGCGTCATCGACGTACCCGAGCCCACCCTCGAAGCGCCCACGGACGCGATCATCCGCGTCACCTACGCGTGCGTCTGCGGCTCCGACCTGCACCCGTATCACGACCTCGAGGACACCCCCGAGGGACGCCGCATGGGGCACGAGGCCGTCGGCGTGGTGGAGCGGATCGGCGAGGACGTGACGACCCTCCGGGTCGGCGACACCGTCATCGTCCCCTTCGCCTGGTCCGACGGCACCTGCACGTTCTGCCGCGACGGGATCACGACCTCCTGCATCCATGGGGGCTTCTTCGACGGCGCCGCATCCGCCACCCAAGCCGAGAAGCTGCGGGTGCCGTACGCCGACGGCACCGCCGTCGCCATCCCAGCCGGCACCGACGAGGCGCTCATGCCGTCGCTGCTGACGCTGTCCGACGTCTACCTCACCGGCTACCACGCGGCTATCCGCGGCGGCGTCGAGGCGGGCAAGACCGTCGCGGTGATCGGCGACGGAGCGGTGGGCCTCTCCGCCGTGCTGGCTGCGCGGCAGCTCGGCGCCGAGACCATCATCCTGATGGGCCGGCACACCGCCCGCACCGACCTCGGCCGCGAGTTCGGGGCGACACACGTCGTCGCCGAGCGCGGCGAGGACGGCGTCGCGAAGGTGCTCGAGATCACCGGCGGCGAGGGCGCCCATGTCGTCCTCGAGGCGGTCGGCCACATGCCGGCATACGAGCAGGCTTACGGCATCGTCCGCCCCGGCGGCGTCATCTCGCGCGTCGGCGTCCCCCAGTACGAGGATGCCGCGGTCGGGTTCACCTCGCTGTTCGGCAAGAACGCGACCCTCACCGGCGGGCCGGCCACCGTCCGCGCCTACCTCGAGGGCGCCATCCCCCAGGTGCTCGACGGCACCATCGAGCCGGGCAAGGTCTTCGACCGCGAGCTCCCCCTCGACGACATCGCCGAGGGCTACCGCCTGATGGATTCGAGGGAGGCGCTGAAGGTCCTCATCCGCCCCTGATCAGCGGGCGACGCCGATCGGGTCGCCGGTGCGGGCGAGGTCGGCCTCCAGCTCGCGGACGATCGGGATGACCTTCTCGCCGAACGCCTCGAGCTCCTCCTGGAAGTGCAGGAAGCCGAGCAGGAACAGGTCCACCCCGCGCTTCTTGTAGGCGATGATGCGCTCGGCGACCTGCTCGGGCGGACCGAACAGCTGGGTGCGGAAGCCGTCGTTGTACTGCACGAGGTCCTCGAACGAGGAGTCGGCCCACATCCCCTTGCGGTCCGCGGTGGATGCCCCGGCCTGCTGCACCGACTTGCGGAAGCCTTCGACGGACGCCGGATCGGCCTGCGCGATGATCTCGCGCAGCTGCTCGCGCGCTTCCGCCTCGGTGTCGCGGACGATCGCGAACCCGTTCAGACCGAACCGCACGGTTCGGCCGTGCTCAGCGGCGACCCGGGTGACGTCGTCGTACTGCTCGGTGAATCCGTCGAAGTCCTTGCCGTTGGAGAAGTACCAGTCGGAGTGGGCGCCGCCGTTGAACCGTGCCGCCGTCGAGTTGCCGCCCTGGAAGATCTCGGGATGCGGGCGGCCGGGCACCGGGTAGGGGCCGGGGCGCAGCGTGAAGTCGTTCACGCGATAGAAGTCGCCGTGGAACTGCACGTTCTCCTCGGTCCAGAGCTTTCGCAGCACCTCGATGAACTCGGCGGAGCGGCGGTAGCGCTCGTCGTGCTCGAGCCACGGGAGGCCGAGCTTCGTGTACTCGTCCTTGAACCAGCCCGAGACGACGTTGACGGCCGCGCGGCCCTTCGAGAACTGGTCGGCCGTGAGGATGAACTTGGCCAGCACGGCCGGCTCCCACAGGCCCGGGTGGACGGCGGCGATGACCTTCAGCTTCTCGGTCGCGAGGAGCAGGGCGAGGCTGATCGACGTCGACTCGTGCTGCTGAGCAGCGCCGTAGCTCGACAGGTAGCGCACCTGGCTCAGGGCGTACTCGAACCCGACGCGCTCGGCCGTCTGAGCGAGCTTCACGTTGTAGTCGTAGTCCCACGACGTCCGCTGCTCGATGTTCGACACCACGAGGCCGCCGCTGACGTTGGGCACCCAGTACGCGAACTTCAGCGGCTCGTGGGTCGAGGCCTGGTCGAACGAGGATGTCTGCTCGGTCATGGTGTTCTCCGTGGGCTGGCGACGCGGGCGGGCGACGCGATCGGATGGGTTCCCCGGAACCTTCCGCCCGGGCGCCGGGCAGTGTCAATCGATGTGAACGCGTGTGTCGGGGCGTGACGGTGTGTGTCGGCCCGTGACGACGGGATGCCGCGATTCACGTCACAAACGCGCCCCGCGCGGATTCGGCGAGTAGCAAGGGTGCGACGACCACGACCCCCACTGCTGAGAGGCGACGACATGACCCGGCATCACGACCCCGCACGCCACGACGAGCTCTCGCTCGGCACCGACTACGAGACGCTCGCGGCGCGGTTCCGGCCGTTGTTCGCGCAGATCGCCGACGGCGCGGTGGACCGCGAGAACGACCGTCGGCTGCCGCGCGAGGAGATCCGGCTGCTCACCGATGCCGGGTTCGGCGCCGTCCGTGTCCCGCGTGCGTACGGCGGGTCCGGGGCATCCCTCCCCCAGCTGATCGAGCTGCTCACCGAGCTCGCTGCCGCCGACTCCAACATCCCGCAGGCGCTGCGGGGCCACTTCGCCTACGTCGAGGACCGCCTCAACCAGCACGCGACCGTCGACCAGTCGGCCTGGTTCACGCGCTTCGTCTCGGGCGAGATCGCCGGGAACGCCTGGACCGAGATCGGCGAGGTGAAGGTCGGCGACGTCAACACGAAGGTCACCCGTCGCGGCGACGACCTCGTCGTCAACGGCACCAAGTTCTACAGCACCGGGAGCATCTTCGCCGACTGGCTCGACGTGTACGCAGAGCACGACGGCGTCCCCGTGATCGCGATCGTGCGCGCCGATCAACCCGGCGTGACCGTCCACGACGACTGGGACGGCTTCGGGCAGCGCACGACCGGCAGCGGCACGACGATCCTCGAGGACGCCCGCGTCGATCCCGACGACATCACCGTCTTCGCCGATCGCTTCCGCTACCAGACGGCCTTCTACCAGCTCGTCCACCTCGCCACGCAGGCCGGCCTCGTCGCGGGCGCGGCGCGGGAGGTCGCGGCACACGCCCGCGCCCGCACGCGTGTCTTCAGCCACGGCTCCGCCGGAACCTGGGCAGAGGATCCGCTCGTGCAGCAGACCGTCGGGGTGGCGACGGCGCAGGGGTTCGCTGCCCGGGCGGTCGCGGTGCGGGCGGCCGAATCCGCGCAGGACGCCTACGTGGCGCGCTTCGCGAGCGATCCCGAGGCCGAGGAACGCGCCAATCAGCGCGCCGAGATCGAGTCCGCCCAGGGACAGATCGTCCTCACGTCCCTCTCCCTCGAGGCGACGAGCACCGTGCTCAACGCGCTCGGCGCGTCGGCTGTCTCCGAGACGAAGCGCCTCGACCGCTTCTGGCGCAACGCCCGCGCTGTGTCGTCGCACAACCCCGTCATCTTCAAGCAACGCATCGTCGGCGACTGGGCGATCAACGGCACGCCCGTCCCCTATGTGTGGGCGATCGGGCAGCAGCGGACGACCGCCGCCGCGGCGCGGTGAGGGCCACACCGGACACCGAGCTTGCTCATCACAAATTGATAACAGGAATTCCTTGCCACCGTTATCTCGCCGTTATACAGTCATTGCACGGTAGATGTTTTGCTGTGGCAGCTACCGACATGTGATTGCAGGACACTCTTGGTGCAAAGGGACAAGGGCCGGCTGGATGCCTCTCCAGCCGGCCCTTACTGCATCACCCGTCAGGCGGTCTCGCTCCGGCGGCGGCGCATCACGAGCACCGTCCCGAGCGCGAGAAGCGCCGCACCGGCACTGCCTGCGACCCACAGCGGCCCGGCCTGACCACCGGTCGACGCCAGCTCGTCGCCGTCAGCCGCCGCGACCGCACCGCTCGAGACGGTCACCGCGGCCCATCCGACGAGATCGCCGGACTCGTCGACGACGGCGACCCGATGGGCGCCGGGCTCGACGTCGTTCGGCAGCGCGAAGCTCGCGGCACCGGCGGCATCCGCCGTCACCTGTCCGAGCGCCGTCGGCGTCGAGTACAGGAACCCGGAGTACCGCTCGCCGGCCGTCAGCCCCGAGACGACGACGCGGTCGCCGCGGACGGACGCCTGGATGCCGCCCTCTGCCGCAGCCGGCAGGTCGTCACCGTTCGCGACCGGCGCACCAGGGGTGCCGCCGGTCGACGGGAGCGTCGGCTGGGGAGCGGGGGTCGGCTCGGGCGAACCGGTCGGTGCGGGCGCGGGAGTGGGCTCAGCCGTGGGAGCCGGCGTCGGCTCCGGGGCCGGGGTGGGCTCGGGCTGCGGGCCCGGGCTCGGCTGGGGCTGCGGGGTGGGCTCGACGCTTCCGTCGCCGATCACGACCGAGCCGTCCGCCTTCACGGTGACCTTCGCGGCCATAGCCGCCGCGAGGTTCATCCGCTGCCAGCTCTCCTGCTCACCCACGTCGAGGGGGTTACCGGAGTCCTCGGCGGTCAGCGCGAGCACCTGTCGACGCTGCGCCGGCGTCAGGTCGGGGTGGGACGAGACGAGCAGCTCCTCGGCTCCCGCGGGCACCACGACCTTCTCACCCTTGGGGCCGATGTCGGGGAAGCCGTACCCGAGGTGCTCCTCGTAGTACGCGAGCGCCTTGTCGGTCGGCAGGTACGGGACGTCCTTCTTGATGCAGTTCTCGAGGGTGTCGCCGCAGCCGCGCTCCAGAACGCCGCGCAGTTCGTCGGCGGCTTCGTCGACGAGCGCGCGCATGGCCGGGTCGGCGAGGCGGAGCGCGATGATCTTCTGGCCCATCATGCGGCCGCTGATGACGTCGAGCGGGTAGTGCGCAGCCATCACGACGCGGTTGTTGCCGGCCTCGGCCGTGCGGGCGAGGATCTGCGGCGCGAGCTGGGGCAGCATCTCGGCGAGCGCCGTGCCCTGCCAGTACGCCTGCGACGTGTGGCCCGACGGGAAGGAGCCGCTCGTGGAACCCCACGCGTCGCCGCCTTCCTTGTCGCGGTAGACGAGGTCCTTCGTCTTGTCGAGACGGATGTACGGCCGGTCGTAGTCGAAGTAGTTCTTGGGCGGGTTCGTCGACGAGGTCGAGCCGAGCTTGCCGCCCTCCTTGTTGAGCAGCCAGGTCACCTTGGGCAGTTCGCCGTCGGCGATGGCCTCGGCGTAGATCGCGCCGAGCTTCTTCCCGAACGCGTCGCCCATGCTGACGGACATGTCCTGGTACTGGTCGACGATGGCCCGCTGGACCTGCGCCTTCGAGGCCGTCCGGTTGATCTCGCTCGTCAGCTCGTCGTTGTAGTCCATGACGGCCGCATTGCCGCCTGGGCCGCGGTCGGTGCGGAGGTTCTGGAAGACATCCATCATCCGGACCGACCAGTTGTCGGCGCTGGGAGCGCTCGAATCGCCCGTCGAGGCGGTCGCGTCCGACGAGTAGGTCGCCGTCTTCTGCGCCTCGGTGAATCCGTCCGCCGCGAAGGCGGGGACGGCTGCCAGAGTGCACGCGACGAGGATGCCGAGGCCCCCGATCGCGCCGCGAGTCCGGCTGCCTGCTCGTCTTGTCTGTTTCTTCACGCTCACGGGCGCGCCTCACTTCCATCGGTTGCGGGAGTCGTCGCAGACTATCGATGACACGCGGGTTTGTCAGGACATAGCGACAACACAGTTCATGAGAATGCTCTCCTGAGCGTGCGAACGGCACGTGACGGCGCGGTGAAGCCGAGGCGACCATCGGCGCTCGGCGCGTCTGCCCGCGGCGATACAGTTGACGCCATGACCGATCGACGCCTCGCCATCGCCGCGTGGGAGAGCCTCTTCCGCGCGCAGCACGAGGTCATGGCCGAGATCTCCCGGGACTTCGACGACGATCAGCTGTCCGGTGCCGAGTACGACGTCCTGCTGACGGTGACGCGCTGCGATGAGCACACCGCACGCCTGCGCGACGTGACCGCCAACATGCTCATCAGCCAGCCCAGCGTCTCGCGGCTGGTCGACCGGATGGTGGCACGCGGGCTCGTCTCCAAGCAGCCCGACCCGCAGGACGGCCGCGGCGCGATCCTCCGCGCCACCGACAAGGGCGCGACGATGTTCCGTCGGCTGGCGACGGTCCACGGCCGGACGATCGCCGAACGGATGTCGGTCCTCACCGACGACGAACTCGCACAGCTCGAGAAGCTGACCGCGCGCCTCCGCGGCGTGTGACGCACGCGAATCGCCCCGCATCCGAGACGGATGCGGGGCGATTCGCGTCAGTGCGAGGATGCCGCGGTGATCACTGGTCGATCGGCTGCGGATCGCTCTCGCGGGCGGAGATGGTCGGGGCCGAACCGTCGGCGACCACCTCGACCTTGCGTGGCTTGGCCTTCTCGCTCACCGGGATGGTGACGGTGAGCACACCGTTGCTGTAGGTCGCCGTGATGGCGTCGGTGTCGATGCCCTGGCCGAGGTTCAGCTGGCGCAGGAAGCTCGCGGTCTCACGCTCGCGCGTGATCCACTTCACCCCGTCGGCCGCCCCCACGGTGCGCTCGGCGCGGATGGTGAGCAGCTGGCCGTCCACGTCGATGTCGACCGAGCCCGGGTCGATGCCCGGCAGGTCGGCGTTCAGGACGTAGTGGTCGCCGTCGCGGAACAGGTCCATCGGCATCCGTCGCGGGCCGCGGCGCGTGTCGAAGAGGGTCGACGCCAGGCGGTCGATGTCACGGAACGGGTCGTAGGTTGCCATGATTCTCTCCTTCGGTGATGTGGTCTTAAAGTTGAGCCCCTGCGGCTCAAGTACGTTCAGATTAGCACTCTGACCCACCGAGTGCCAACGGTTCTCGCACGGCGAACGCCCACGTCGGAGACGGCCTTAGGCTGGCGACATGAGCGCCCACGAGACCGCCCCCGAGCCCGCCGACCCGTTCCTCTGGTTGGAGGAGATCGACGGACCCGAGGCCCGCGCCTGGGCAGCCGAACGGACCGCCGAGACCGAGGCGGCCTTCTTGGGCGACACCCGCACCGCGCTCGAGCGCCGCCTGACCGGCATCCTTCAGGACCCCGATCGACTCGTCGTCCCGAGCCGCCACGGCGATCTCATGTACGACCTGTGGCGGGATGCCGCAAACCCCCGCGGCCTGTGGCGACGGACATCCCGCGCCGCCTTCGCCGCGGGCGAACCGACCTGGGAGGTGCTGCTCGACGTCGACGCGCTCGGCCGCGAGGAAGGCGTGGCGTGGGCGTTCGCGGGCGCGGCTCACGGACCTGCGGGCAGCGGGCGGGCGCTCGTGCGGCTGAGCCCCGACGGCGGCGACGCCACCGTCGTGCGCGAGTTCGACCTCGACGCACGTCGTTTCGTCGACGACACCCCGTTCGCCCTCGACGCCGAGAAGACGATGATCGCGTGGGTCGACCGCGACACCCTGCTCGTCGCCACCGCACTGCACGGCGGCGGCGTGACCGACTCGGGGTATCCGATCAGCGCCCGCGCCTGGCGACGGGGCGAGTCGCTCGCGGACGCGCCGCCCATCGTGACGGGTGTCGCCTCGGACGTCGGCGTGTTCGCGCACGTCGACCGCACCGGCGGTACGGCGACGCCGATCGTGGTCATCGCGCACGACTTCTTCCACTCCGAATCGTGGGTCTGGGACGGCGGCGAGCCGCGTCTGATCGCCGTGCCGCAGGACGCGAACGTCGATGTTCACGGCGACCTCGTCACCGTGCGGACCACGACCCCGTGGCGCATCGGCGAGACGACGCATCCGTCGGGCACCCTCCTCATCGGTCCACTCGAGACCGTCACGGAGGGCGACGGGTCGAACCTGCGCGTCGCCTTCGCCCCGAGCGACACGGCGGTGCTCGAAACGTGGACATGGACCCGCACGCGCCTGGTCCTGACGATCCTCGACCGCGTGCAGAGCCGGCTCGTGTCGCTCGATCCCGAGACGCTGACCGGAGTCGACATCGACCTGGGCCTCGGCGACGCCGACCTCTTCAGCGCGAGCGTCGCCACCGCCGACGACGACGAGGACGACGAGCTGTGGGTGGTCGCTCGCGGCTTCCTCACTCCCCCGACGCTCCTGGTGATCGCCCCCGGTGCCGAGCCCCGCGTCGTCGACCGCAGCCGCCCCACCTTCGACGCGTCCGGACTCGTCGCGGAGCAGCACTGGGCGACGTCGGCCGACGGCACGCGCGTGCCCTACTTCGAGGTCGGTCCGCGGGAGCGCTCCGGCACTCTCCCCGTCCTCATGAACGGCTACGGCGGGTTCGAGCACGCGCTCACCCCGGAGTATCCGACGATCGTCGGCCCCGCCTGGCTCGAGGAGGGACGCGTGTACGTCGTCGCGAACATCCGCGGCGGCGGGGAGTTCGGACCCGAGTGGCACCTGGCCGCCCTGCGCGAGAACCGCCACCGCGCATACGAGGACTTCGCCGCCGTCTCGCGCGACCTCGTCGCACGCGGCGTCTCGACCCCCGACCGCATCGCCTGCCACGGCCGCAGCAACGGCGGCCTGCTCGTCGGCAACATGCTGACCCAGTACCCCGACGACTTCGGGGCGATCGTCTGCGGCGTGCCCCTCCTCGACATGAGGCGGTACACGCGACTGTCGGCCGGTGCCAGTTGGATCGCGGAGTACGGCGACCCCGACGACCCGGCCGAGTGGGAGTTCGTGAAGACCTTCTCGCCGTATCACCTCATCGAGCCCGGGCGGCGGTACCCGGCATCCCTCATCTATGCGGCCGCGAGCGACGACCGGGTCGGCCCCGTGCAGGCGCGCAAGATGGCGGCACGGTTGGCAGACGAGACGGATGCCGAGGTGCACTACCTCGAGCCCATCGAGGGCGGTCACTCCGGAGCGATCGACGCGGCCTCGACCGCCGCACTGCACGCGACGATCCACGCGTTCCTCGACCGCACGGTGGCGCGCGCCGACTGAGCGGCGGGGGCCCGCCCTCTACGCTGGGGGCGGGAGGTCCACCGCATGAGCACCATCGGGGCCGTCGAGGATGACCTCGCGGCGACGCTGTCCGCTGTCGCGGAGCGCGTCCGCATCGACGACGCCGCGGCCGAGCGGATCCGCCAGCACGTCCCCGGGCTGCGCGCGGCGCTGGCCCGACGCGGATCGTCTGCCGATCTCGTCGACCTCGTGACGGCGGCGGTCGTCGCCGCGAACGGTCGCTCCCTCGACCTCAAGGTGCACGGCGAGCAGCGCGCCGCGAACCTCGTGCGCACGAGTTCGCGGTTCGCCCTCGGCGCCGCCTGCTACGCCGACAGGTACGCCGGCAACCTCGCCGGGCTCCGTGACGAGATCCCCGCGCTCCGCGACCTCGGCGTGAGCGTGCTGCACGTCCAGTCACCGTTCGCCCGCCGGGAGGACGGCACGATCGACCTCCGTCGCGGCGACCCCGGTCTCGGATCGATCGACCGCCTCTCCGACCTGGCTGCCCACCTTCGTCTGTCCGGCATCTCGCTCGCGGTCGACGTCCCCGCGCGCGACGATCTCGCTGGACTCGTGGACGATCTCCTCTTCCTCGCCGGGCGCGGGGTCGAGGTCTTCCTCCTTCCGGCTCGCGACACGGTGGGCGTCCTCGCCCCCGTGCTGGCGATCGGTGCACCGGGAGTCGATGTGCTCCCGGCATCCCCCGGTTCCGCTCCCCTCTGGCACGCGCTCGCCACGGGCGACGCGACACCCCTGCAGCGCGCGCTCGAGGCACGCGACGGCAGTCTCGACGTCGCCGCGGTGCGGGATGCGGACGCGGTGGTGTGGCGAGCGGATGCCGCCGAGCTCACCGCTCGCTACACGGGCGGCTCCTCGTTCGGGCGCGGCCTGGCGACCGCGGACGGCGTGGCCGGAACGACCGCGTCGCTCGCCGGGGTCGAGGCGGGCAACCCGCTCGGCGAAGCCCGCGTGGCCCTCGCGCACGCGTTCGCGCTGAGCGTGCCGGGTCTTCCCGTGCTGTGGCTGGGCGACGAGGTCGGTCAGCTGAACGACCCGACGTTCCGCGACGATCCCGAGCGCCGCGACGACCCGCGCTGGACGCACCGCGGTCAGAAGCCGCGTGACCGCTACGCGCAGAAGACGGATGCCGCCACCTCGGCCGGCCGCATCCACCGCGACCTCACGAAGCTCATCGCCGTCCGCCACACGACGCCGGAGTTCGACGGGACGCGCCTGATCGGTTTCGACGTCCCCGCTCCGTCGGTCGTCGCGTATCAGCGCCCCGGTGACGGGTCGGTCGTGCTGGTGCTCGCGAACATCGCTTCAGAGCCCGCGCACGTTCCGGCGGTGACGCTGTCCGGCTTCGCAGCTGCCGCCCTCGACCTGGTCGAGGGTGTCGAGATCGGAATCGACGAAGGGCTCACGCTGCCCGCCTGCGGATTCCGCTGGCTGCGCGTGAGCCCCGTCGTCTGAGTCCGGCCGAGATCAGTCCTCGACGACCGTGACGGTGACCTCGATGTTGCCGCGCGTGGCGTTCGAGTAGGGGCACACCTGGTGTGCGGCGTCGGCGAGCGCCTGCGCCCGGTCGTGCGGGAGGTTCGGGATGACGACCTCGAGCTGCACAGCGAGACCGAAGCCGCCCTCGCCGTTGGAGCCGATGCTGACGCGCGAGCCGACGCTGGTGTCCTCCAGGGTCACCTTCTGCGCGCGGGCGACGGACTGCAGGGCGCTGTGGAAGCACGCGGCGTAGCCCGCGGCGAAGAACACCTCGGGGTTCGGGGCGCCACCGGCGCCACCCATCTCCTTGGGAACGCGCACGTCGGTGTCGACGAGGCCGTCGACGGTGCGGACGTGTCCGTTGCGGCCGCCTCCGGTTGCGAGTGCTTCTGCGGTGTAGAGAGCTTCCATGATGTCCTTCGGGTCAGGAGGCGATTGCCTCGTCGGTGGTACGCATGACGCGGTTCAGGTCGTGGACCACGTCGAGCAGCATCCGCGCCTTCTCCTCGTCGAGTCCGGTGCAGCGCGCGATCTCCGCGCCGACGACGGACAGCTCCGAGCGGAGCGCACGGCCGTCGTCCGTCAGCGAGACCTCGACGACACGGTCGTCGTGAGGGCTGCGCGAACGGGAGACGATGCCGCGCGCCTCGAGGCGGCGGATGAGCGGCGAGAGGGTCCCGGAATCGAGGAAGAGCTCAGTGCCCAACTCCTTGACCGACCGGGGCTCCTGATCGCCGAGAGCGACGATGACGAGGTACTGCGGGTACGTCAGCTTCCACGGCGCGAGCACGCGCCGATACGCCTGTCCGAAGGCGTGGCTGGCCGAGTACACCCCGAAGCACACCATCTGCTCGATCGCTCTCATGTCTTTATGGTTGCACGCAATTGAGTTGCGCACAACTTAACTGAGGGTGAACGATCCTCGCGATCGTTCGTAGAGTAAGCGGATGCGTCGTGTACTCGTCTTCTCGGGCGGTGCGGATTACGCCGACCCGTGGCATCCGTTCGTCGAAACGAGTGCGATCGTCGCGGAGGTGCTCCGGGAGGAGGGCGACGCCACCGTCGTCGACACGCTTGAAGACCTCGCCGCGCGGATCGACGCTGCGGACCTACTCGTGATCAATGCGGGCGGCGGCACCGCGCCGCATCCGCTCGACTCGCGCCTGGCCGAGATCCTCGCGGGGTACCGCGGTCCGCTTCTCGTCCTGCACGTCGCGGCGACGCTGCTGCCGGAGCACGCGGCGTGGGAGGCACGGCTCGGCGGACGCTGGGTGCGCGACGTGACCTTTCACCCCGAGCGCGGACCGCTGCACGTGCGGCCCGTCTCGGCATCCGTGGCGGATCTGGCCGATCTCGACACGGTGGATGAGGCGTACACGGCGCTGCGGGTCTCCCCCGAGGCCGACGTCCTGCTCGTGCACGACGACGACGGGGTCGCGCACCCGCTCGCCTGGACGAACGAGAACAACGGATGCCGCGCCGCCTACAGCGCGCTCGGACACGACGCGGAGGCCTACGCGTCGTCGCTCGCGCCGGAGGTCATCCGGCGACTCACCCGCTGGCTGCTCGCCTGAGAATCGAAGGAGACCCATGACCCCGCAGATCCCCGAGTACATCCCGAACTCCGGCGGCTCGGTCGTGTCGAAGAACGTCCTCGAGCATCGTGCGCCCGTTCGCTGGGCCTTCCGGGAGGACGCCGCGGATGCCGTCGACAACGGCTGGCGCTTCCTCTCGGAGATCGACGACGAGGACTACATCAACGACGCCGCGAACATGGCGGTCGTAAGCTTCAACACCGTCATCCACCTCGAACCGGCGGTGCTCCCGATCCTGCACATGCCCGTCGGCACCGACCTCACGATCGTCCGGCAGGACGGCGGACGCATCGTCATCATCGACAACGAGACAGGTCAGCCGGCCGCCATCCCCGGCATCTGACCGTCAACAGTAAAGGCCCCGCCGAAGCGGGGCCTTTACTGGACTGTCTCAACACAGTGTGCGCCCGAAGGGACTCGAACCCCTAACCTTCTGATCCGTAGTCAGATGCTCTATCCATTGAGCTACGGGCGCATGGCCTGTTTCCGGGCCGAGGAACAGCATACGTCACGTCGGGCCCCAATCCGAAATCGGGCCGCTACTCCAGCTCCCCCGGGTCGATCCCGGCGGGATCGGACTCGAGGATCGGCTCGGGTTCGACGCCGCCGTCGCGGAGCGCCTGCTGCTTCGCGACGCTCCGACGGTGCGCGCGGAGCTTCGGCAGGTCGACCAGGCGCAGCGCCTGCATCCTGGCGACCCGCATCCGCTCGTAGTCGGCGTCGAGGTCGGGACGTGCCGCGGCGATCCTCAGCGAGCGGTCGATGTTCTTCGACACCTCGGCCCAGGCGGCATCGCGCGCATCGGCGATGAGCTTGCGCAGCTCCTCCTTATCTTCCGACCGGGCGCGCAGCTCCTTCGCGACGTGCAGGGACTGCTTGCGGCGGCGGCGCAGGTTGCGGACGTCGCGACTGCGGTAGTCGTGCGTGCCGCTCGAGTCGGAGTAGCGGTTGCGGGCGGCCTTGCGCTCGCGCTCGGTGCGGGCGGCATCCGCTTCGGCCTCTTCAGCGAGGGATATCAGGATGTCGCGGGCATCGCCGACGAAGCGATCGGAATCGAAGTCGTCGCCGTCGACGAGGATGTCGACCAGGATGCGGTTCTTCAACGCCAAACGTGTCGCCGCGGACGCGATGTAGAGCCCCTCGGCGACGACGTCCCGGGTCCTGACCCGCTCATTGTCCGTCAACGCTCACCCCTTGCCTCCAGTCTAACGAGCAGGGGGTGTCGGATGCCGGTCAGCTGAGCGACGGCAGCGCGTGGCCTGCGGGCCCGTCTCCGCGCAGCGGCGGGAACCGCCACGCGAGCGACGCCGGGCCGTTCGGCGCGATGTCGACGTGAAGGGTGTGCGGGGTCTGGATCATCCGCAGCCGTGCGTGCCACGTGCCGTCGGCACCGACGCCGGCGACGGAGCGGAACGGCACCGCGTCGAGTCCCGCGGCGGGCGCGGGCCACTCCCCCGCCTCCCAGTCGCCTCGCCCGATCGGCAGCGTCACGTCGATCCCTTCGCCCAGGAATCGGATGCTCCAGCCGCCGTCGGCCTCGGTCACCTCGACGCGCTCGGCGCCGGGAACCGGCCCGTTGCTCGTGAAGGGTCCGGGAGGGTAGACGGCCGCGTCCACGTCGAACGTTCCCGAGAAGCCCGTGCCGATGTCATCCGGCAACGGCAGGGCCAGCGACGACAGCCGCTCGGCGAGGGCGGTATCCGCGTCCTTGGAGCCGGCACCGGCCATCGCGGGGCGCAGGTGCTCGGTGATGAGGCTGAGGAGGGTCTGCATGTCGATGGTCTCGGCCGTCGTGATGATGACGGCGTCCTCTTCGGGCCAGACGATGATGAACTGCCCGTACGCGCCGTCACCGCGGAAGCCGTTCCGGTTCATCCAGTACTGGAATCCGTAGCCCTGCTGCCAGTCGATCGGGTCGGGGGCTCCGGGACCGCGGTGCGCGGTGTCGTTGTCCATCTGCTTGGAGGTCGCCGCAGCGACCCACTCGGGATCGAGGATCTGCTCGCCCTGCCAACGCCCCTTGTCGAGCATGAGCTGACCGGTCTTGGCGAGCGACTCGGTGAAGACGTGGATGCCGCTGAAGCCCATCTCGACGTCGCCGATCATCATCCACTGCGCCTCGTCGATGCCGAGGGGCTCGAGCAGCCGCGGGCGCAGGTAGTCGAGGATCGTGCCACCGGTCGTCTTGGCGACCAACCGTCCGACACCGTAGATCGTGGGCTGACTGTAGGCGAAGACCGTGCCCGGCTCCCGATCCGGCGCGACACGGAAGAAGCCGCCGAGCAGATCGCCGCCCGCGTCGCGCGAGGCCATCGCGGCGCGGTCGAGGGCTTCGCTCTCGTGACCGCTCGACATCGAGAGGGCGTGCCGCACGAGATACCGGCGGTACTTCTCATCGAGGTCGTCGGGAACGAGTTCGGGGAAGTGGTCGACCATCACGTCGTCGAGCTCGAAGCGCCCCTCCGAGATCGCCAGGCCCGCCGCGGCCGAGGTGAACGTCTTCGACAGCGAGTAGACGAGGTGCTTCAGATCGGGCGCGAACGGCGCCCACCACCCCTCCGCGATGACATGCCCGTGGCGGAGCACCATGAGGCTGTGCATCTCGGTATCGGTCTGACCGATCGCATCGATCAGACGGTCGACACCGGCGGCATCCACCCCCTGCGCTGACGGAGTGGACCGGGGCAGGGAGGAGGACAGCGACGTCATGCCGTCATCCTACGAAGGGCTTCCCCCTCAGAGGGCCGAGATGCGCCAGGATGCCGCGAACTCGGCACCCGGCTCGAGCACCAGCAGTCCCGCGTCGTAATCGTACGCGGCCGCGTTGAACGCGTCGGGCGCGCAGGTCATCGGCTCGACGGCGACGCCGTTACGGTGCGCGGGGTTCGCGGCGCCGTCGGGCTTGTCGCCGGTGTAGACCTGCACCCACGGGCACTCCGCACCCCACGTGACCTCGACGCCGACACCCGACGGATCGGTGAGGCGCAGGACAGCGGTGCCGGCGGCATCCGTCTCGAGGTCTGTGAAGGCGTGGTCCAACTGGACGTCGCCGAGAGGCCGCGGCGCACGACGGTCGAACCGGTCGGGGTCGTGGTCAATGACGGGGTGAAGGGCGACGGGGCTGAGCCGGTCGGGCGTGACTTCGAGGACGGATGCCGCGGGCAGCGCGAGCGTCCATTCGTCGAGCGGTGCGGGGCCGGCCTTCAGGTACGGGTGCGGGCCGGTGCCGAACGGGGCCGGCGTCGCGCTGAGGTTGCGGGCGCGCACCGTCTGGGTGAGGCCGTCGTCGGCGAGCGCGTAGGTCGTCTCGACACGCACGCGCCACGGGTACCCCGACTGCGGCGCGATCGTCGTCGCCAGGGTGACGCTGCTCTCAGTGCTCGCGACCTCGGAGAAGTCGACCCACGAGGCAAGGCCGTGCAGGGCGTGCGAACGCTCGGGCTCGGTGAGGGCGGCGACGATCTCCTGACCGTCGAACGTGTAGGTGCCGTCGACGATGCGGTTCGGCCACGGGGCGAGGGTCGTGCCGCGGTAGTCGAGGCGCACCTCGTCGGCGTCGAACGACACGATGAGGTCGCGGTCGCCGTGGCGGAGGACACGGAGCGAGGCGCCCGTCGAGGCGATGACCGCCTCGTAGGCGCCGGAGCGGATCGTGTGCTGGGTGCCGGAGAGGGGCGAGGTGGCGGTGGTCACGGGCGGAGCATCACTTTCAGGGCGGCGCGGTCATCCATCAGGCGATAGCCGTCAGCGGCCTCGCCGAGGCTCAGCTCGCGATCGAAGACGGCCCCGGGATCGACTGTACCGTCGAGGACTCCCGGGAGGAGTTCGTCGATGTAGGCGCGGACCGGCGCGACGCCGCCGGTGACGGTGACGTTCTTCTCGAACTGCACGCGCTGCAGCGGCGCCTCGGTGTACTGCGGGGCGCCGACGCGCGACATCGTGCCGCCCGCGCGCACCGCGCCGAGCGCCTGCTCGTGGGCGGGGAGGTGGCCGACGGCGTCGATGACGACGTGCGCGCCGAGCCCGCCCGTGAGCTCGCGGACGGCCGCGACCCCCTCGTCGCCGCGCTCGGCGACGACGTCGGTCGCACCGTAACGGCGGCCGAGGTCGGTGCGCGCCTCGTGACGGCCCATGAGGATGATGCGCTCCGCGCCGAGCTGCCGCGCAGACAGGACGGCGAGCAGGCCCACGGCACCGTCGCCGATCACCACCACGTCCTTGCCGGGTTCCACACCACCGGTGACCGCGGCGTGCCAGCCCGTGCCGTACACGTCGCTCAGCGTGAGGAGCCCCGGCATCCGCTCGTCGTCCTCGGCGACGTCAACGCGGTACAGCGTGCCGTCGGCGAAGGGGGCGCGGCGGCGTTCGGCCTGCGCGCCGCCGGCTCCCGTGGGCTTCGTGGTGCCCGCGTTCACGCACGAGGTCTGCAGGCCCGCTCGGCAGAACTCGCACTCGCCGCACGAGAAGACGAACGGCACGATGACGACGTCACCCGGCGAGACGGTGCGGACGTCGGCGCCGACCTCTTCGACCACGCCGATCATCTCGTGCCCCATCGAGCGGCCCGCGTCGTTCGGCTGCATGGAGTGGTACGGGTGCAGGTCGCTGCCGCACACGCACGCCACGACGGTGCGGAGCACGGCGTCGGTGGGCTGTTCGATCCGGGGCTCGGGTGCGTCGACCACGCGGACGTCACCGGGGCCGTACATGTAAGCAGCTCGCATCCTCCGATTCAACTACGGATGCCGCGCCCGCGCGCCGTGCCAGGCTGTGGGCATGAGCGCGGTCCATGATGTGGCGGTCGTCGGCGCGGGTCTCGCGGGGCTCCGCGCCGCCACCCTGCTCGCCCGCGCCGGGCGGGACGTCGTCGTGCTCGAGGCGCAGGACGAGGTGGGCGGCCGACAGCGGACCGACCGCGTCGACGGGTTCCTGCTCGACCGCGGGTTCCAGGTGATCAATCCCCGTTATGACGCGCTGGCCCGCGCGGTCGACCCCGCCGACCTCGATCTGCGGCCGTTCCCCGTCGGCGTCCGCGTGGTGCGTGGCGCCCGGTCGAACGTCCTCGCTCACCCCGTGCGCCACCCCGGGATGCTGCCCGCCACGATCGCGGGCGCGCTGTCGGGCCTCGTGACGCCGGCGGACGTCGTGGGCGCCGTGCGGTGGCTGCTGCCGGGGCTTGTGCGACCGGCATCCGTCGCCCACGGCCCGGATGAGACGCTGCACGAGGCGTGGGACCGCGTCGGCCTCACGGGGCCGCTGCGGCGGTCGGTGCTCGAGCCGTTCCTGACCGGAGTGCTCGCCGACGACGGCGCCGCGACCTCGGCGGCCTACGCGACGCTGATCGCGCGGCTGTTCGCGCTCGGGCGGCCGGGCGTTCCGGCGGCGGGTGTCGCCGCGCTGCCGCGGCGGCTCGACGAGCTCGCGCGCGCGGCGGGCGCGGAGATCCGACTGTCGCATCCGGTCGACGGCGTGACGGTGAACGGCGACCGGGTCGACCTCGGCGGCGCGGAGCCCGTGGCGGCGCGCGAGGTGATCGTCGCGGTCGGCGGTGAGCACCTGTCGCGGCTGACGGGCGAGCCGGCGCCGCCGATGCGGGGTCTGCAGACGTGGTGGTTCGGAACGGGACCGGAGGCACCGGCATCCGCTCTGCTCGCGGTCGACGGCGAGCGCGCGGGTCCGATCGTGAACAGCGTCGTGATGTCACGCACCGCTCCCGGGTACGCGCCCGCGGGGAGGCACCTCGTCGCCGCGAGCTGCCTGTTGCGGGATGCCGCCGACGAGACGAGCGTGCGCGCGCAGCTCGCGCGGATGTGGGGCGGCGAGGCGGCGACGTGGGAGCTGCTGCGACGCGACGACATCCCGCACGCGCTGCCCGCGTTCGCGCCGCCGATGCGGCATGCATCCCCGGTGAGACTGTCGGAGCGGGTGGTCGTCGCGGGCGATCACCGCGAGACGCCGTCGATCGCAGGCGCCCTCGTGTCAGGCGAGCGCGCGGCGGCGTCGGTGCTCGGTCAGGGCTGATCGCCGGTCGCGACGGGGCGGTCGGGGTGGTTCGACCACTGGCTCCACGATCCGCCGTACAGCGCGGCGTCGATGCCGGCGAGGCTGAGCGCGAACGCCGCCTGCGCGGCCGACACCCCCGAGCCGCAGCTGACGCCGACGGTCGTGTCGCCCGTGACGCCGAGCGCCTCGTAGCGTGCGCGCAGTTCCTCCGGCGAACGGAACCGACCGTGCTCGTCGACGTTGCCGCCGGTGGGTGCGTTCACCGCGCCCGGGATGTGACCGGCCCGCGGATCGATGGGTTCGACGTCGCCCCGGTAGCGCTCGGGCGCACGGACGTCGAACAGGATGCCGCTGGTCGGCAGCTCCGCGGCCTCGTCGATGTCGAGGCGGGTGAGGTGCCGCGGGGTGAGCGCGACGTCTCCGCGGGCGGCGTGGACCGTCCCTGACTCGAGCGCAAGCCCGGCGTCGCGCCAGGCCTGCAGGCCGCCGTCGAGGACGCGGACGTCGGGCACACCGGCATCCGTCAACACCCACCAGGCACGCGAGGCTCCGAACGTCTGCCAGTCGTCGTAGACGACGACGGTGTCGCCGCGGTCGACGCCCCAGCGCCGCGCGGCCGTCTGCAGGTCGGCGATCTCGGGCAGCGGATGCCGGCCGTCCTCGGGCGCGCCATGGGCGGCGAGTTCGTCGTCGAGGCTCACGTACACCGCGGTCGGGATGTGACCCGCCTCGTAGTCGTCGCGCCCGTCGGGGCGGTCGAGTCGCCACCGGACGTCGAGGACCGTGAGGGGAGCGGCATCCCGGATCATGTTGTCGAGCTCTGCAGGGCTGATCAGTCGCGCACGCGTCATGCCCCGACCCTACGACGCCCGACGCGACGATGCCGGAGCCCCGTCGAACGAGGCCCCGGCATGTGCGTGGGTGTGCGGGTCTACCGCGCGTAGGCAATCAGTTGCCCAGAACGCCGTCGACGAGGTCGTTCACGCTCGAGGAGACGTCGCCGACCGTGCTGTCGACGTCACCGGTGATGTCCTTGACGAGGTCGCCGGTCTTCGAGGAGACATCGCTCGAGACGTCGCCAACCTCACCCGAGACATCCGTCTTCGGGGAGACATCGGTCTTCGGGGCGACGTCGGCCTTGGGCGAGACGTCGGTCTTGGGCGAGACGTCGGTCGTGTTGCCCGAGCCCACGTCGTTGCCGTTGCCGACCTCGTTGCCCGAGCCGAGCGGCGCGTCGACCTTCGTGTCGTTGCCCGAGCCGAGCGGAGCGCTCACGTCGTTGCCCGAGCCGATGGGGGCGTCGTTGCCGGAGCCGATGTCACCGACGGACAGGTCGCCCGTAGAGACGTCGCCCAGGAGGGGACCGTCGAGCAGCGAGCCGATGGAGCTCTCGAGAGCCTTGTTGGCGTTGAGGAAGTCGGTGAATCCCTCGGCCGCCGTGGTTGTGGTGGTGGTGTCCTCGCTCTGCGCGGCGTTCGCCGGGAGGGCGAATCCGGCGGTGAGAGCGACGGCCGCGAGGCCGGTCGAGCCGAGGACGATGGTCCGCTTCAGGTTGGTACGCATGGTGTGTTTTCCTTCCTTCAGTGCGGCTTTCGCACGATCGGTTGTCCGGTCAGGGCCGCAGATCGGATTGGATCGGATGCCGCAGCAGCCGCCGACCGGACGGTGACCAGCCCACGCGTCCCGCAGGATTCCGGGCGACGAGCGGCATCCTGAAAAGTTGTTATGAGGCGTCGCAGCGAGGCGCCCGGGTCAGGATTGTGCAAGTGTTCGGCAGGAAGTTCCATGACCACGCCGACCTGAAGGAGCTCCGTGACCACGCCGACGCACATCCTCCAGGAGAACGGCTCCAGCAGATTCCCCCTGATCGACAATCTGCGGTCATTCGAGGACCAGCTCCGGTTCACCCTGACGCAGATGGACGGCTCCTCCTTCTGGGCGCTCAGCCTGTGGCGCGCGCCCGAGGGCGCCAACCTGCGCGCGAGCCTGCCTCCCTCGGAGAACTACATCCAATGCGCCGGTGAAGCCGTAGGCGTGACGGTCGAGGTCCGTTCGACCGACGCCACCGGCACGGCGCACCAGTACACCGTCGGCAAGCCCGGTAAGCCCTCGCCGGGAGAACCCACCGAGACGATCCACTGGGACAGCGGGCGACGCAGCACGACGGTCCATGCGCACGAGGTGCTCACCCTCGATGAGGCCGCAGAGCTGTTCATCGCCTACTACCGCGACGACCGCGTGCCCGCCGAGAACACCCTGCGCGAGCTCAGCGGCGCCTGACACCCCCGACCCGACGCAAGCGGCATCCATTCATCGCGGATGATCGCCGTTTCCGTCGGGTCGAGACCTCGCTCATGGTCGCCGTCGATGGGGCGTTCTCCCCATCGCGGCCGAGGGTGTGCCGTGGCTACTGTCGATGGCGGAGGTGGTCGCCGTGGGGATGATGTTGCCCAATGAGTTGATCTGGATCATGGACAAGATGGGGCTCGAGTGGCCCGACATCGACGAGGACGAGGTCCACAAGGCAGCCGACCTCGTGCGCGGGTACCGCGACGACATGGAGTCGATCATCCAAGCCGTCGACAGTCGCGTGAACGGCGACCTGGCCACGGCGCTGCAGGGCAACGCCGGCACGGCGCAGGTCGAGGGGTGGAATCGAAACCGCTCCGACAACATGCAGAAGCTCCTCGATGTGCTCGGCCCCGCAGCGACGGGGATCGACATCGCGGGTGGCATCGTCCTCGCGATGAAGATCAAGGTCATCGCCGAGGTGACCCTGACCCTCATGCAGCTCGTGCCGTTGCTCGCCGCAGGCCCGCTCGGCGCCGGCGGCGCGGCGCTGCTGCTGCTCGCACGCAAGAAGCTCCTCTCCATGGCCATGGAAGCGACGATCGAGCAGGTGATCAACGAGGTGCTGCCGCTGGCGGTCGAGCCGCTCGCCGAGCAGGTCCCGGTGATCGTCATGGCCCTCATGGACGCCCCCGTCGTGGAGGGTGCCATCGGCGACGTGGACGAATTCGAAGCCGACCTCGAGGCGCTGGAAGCAGCCGCCGACGAGATGGACGCGCAGGCCGTCGACATCGAGGACCGCACCGATCGGCTCCTCGCCGACCTCGCCAACCTGCAGATCTCGGGAGACTGACATGACCATGAAGAGCCTCATGCGCGAGATCGTCGACGCCGTCGACGGCGCGGGTCGCGAGTTCAAGAAGGGGTTCGGGGGCGCGTTCCGCAAGCGCGGCGGCAAGCACCGCGCGGACGCCGCACGCATCCGGGGCACAGACCGACGCAACAGCGCCGACGCCGGGCAGCACCGGCGCGACGCACCCGTCGCCACCCACGCCGCGAAGTACGACATGCTCACGGATGTCAGTCGCGGAGTCGACCAGCTCGGCCGCACCGGGCGCCACGCCGCGCCGGACTACAACGTCGCGAACGACCTCGGAACCTCGGTCGGCAAGGCTGTGCGCGAGACCCCGCGCGAGGTGCTGGACGACGTGCTCGGCACGCCGAAGAAGATCCCGGGGCAGGTCGTCGAGGAGCTGTACGAGGATGCCATCGGGCAGGACAACCCCGACGCGTACGGCAAGAAGAGCCGCGGTGACATGGAGTTCCTCGCTCCCAGCGGCGAGGCGGCAGACCTGCGCGGACTGAATCAGGCCGGCATCGAGGACCGGTTCGGCCTCACGCCCGGCGCGCTGGACGGCGCGACGTGGGAGGTCCGGCCCGTGCCCGGAACCACCTTCGTCACCATCGACGTCTCCCGCCCCGAGGAGTGACCGGCCGGTCGAGGAGTCGCAGATGGTCGCGGTGAAGGCGGCGGGACGACCATCTGCGACGCCTCGGCGACGGCTCAGCCGCGCAATGCGTCGGGCGCGACGCCGAGCAGCGCGGCGAGCGCGCGGCGGGTGAGGTCGGTGCGCGCGGGGTCGGCGCGCCAGCGCACGAGACCCTGCGCGCCGAGGCCGTCGATGATCGCGAGCAGGTGCCAGGCGATCGCGTCGGCGTCGATCGCACCGAACTCGCCGCGCTCGCGGCCGCGGTCGATCTCGGCGGCGAGCGCGCGCTGCCACGCGTCCATCTCGGCGCGCACCCGCACGGCGAGCTCCTCGTTGCGGGTGCCCAGCGCCCACCCCTGTACCCAGATGAGGGTGACGTCGTTCGGCTCGTCTCCGAAGACGGTGTCGAGCAGGATGCCGAGGCGCGTCGTCGCGGCATCCGTCACCCGCATCGCGGCCAGCACCGCGGCGAGCTCCTCGGCGACGACAGCGCCGAAAGCCTCAGCCACCAGCGCGTCCATCCCGTCGGCGTGGTGCGCGACGAGGCCGGGCGCGACGCCGACCCGGGCGGCGACCGCGCGCAGGGTGACGGCGTCGAGACCGTCCGCGAGCGCGATCTCTCGAGCGGCGAGGGCGATCTCTTCGCGACGCTCGGCGGGGCTCTTCCGGGCCCGGCGGGCAGTTGACGCCTGAGACATCGACTCGGTAGCCTCCCCTTGTTGATCAAACGATCAATAAGGTACCCGAGGATCGAGGAGCCCGCCATGGCCTGGCGCATGCCGAGCGAGACCGCCGCGCACGAGCGCACCTGGATGGCCTTCCCGCGTGAGGGCTTCACCCTCGGCGACACCGATTCCGAGCGCGAAGAGGGCTACGCGACCTGGACGGCCGTCGCCGCCGCGGTGGCGGGCTTCGAGCCGGTGACCATGGTCGTCGATCCGACCGAGACGGCCCGCGCGCGGCGCATGCTGCCGGGCGAGGTGACGATCGTCGAGGCCCCCGTGGACGAGTTCTGGATGCGGGACCACGGCCCCACCTTCGTCGTCGACGACGAGCGGCCCGGCGCCCTCGGCGCCGTCGACTGGATCTTCAACGGGTGGGGCGCCCCCGACTGGGCGGAGTGGCAGAAGTCGGCGGCCCACGCCCGGAGGATCGCCGGCGAGGTCGGTGCCGAGCTGATCCCCTCCGACATCGTCAACGAGGGTGGCGGCATCCACGTCGACGGCGAGGGCACCGTCCTGCTCACGCAGACCGTGCAGCTCGACCCGCGACGCAACCCCACTGCCGACCGCGCGCGCATCGAAGCCGAGATGGCACGCACCCTCGGCGCGACCCACGCCGTGTGGTTGACTCAGGGGCTCACCCGCGACTACGACGACCTCGGCACCAACGGGCACGTCGACATCGTCGCGACGATCCCCTCGCCGGGCCGCATCCTGCTCCACGATCAGCGCGATCCCGCGCACCCCGATCACGCCGTGACCGCAACGCTGCGCCGAGAACTGGAGGCGCAGACGGATGCCGCCGGTCGCCGCTTCGAGATCGTGTCGCTCCCCGCACCCGAGACCCTCACCGACGCGCACGGCCCCGTCGACTGGAGCTACGTCAACCACCTCGTCGTGAACGGCGGCGTCATCGCGTGCGGGTTCGGCGAGGAGCGGGCGGATGCCGAGGCGAGGGAGATCCTCGCGATGGCGTACCCGGGCCGCAGGGTCGTCACGGTCGATGCCCGCGGCCTGTTCGCCCGCGGCGGCGGCATCCACTGCATCACGCAGCAGCAGCCGAAGGTGACCCGATGATCGACGTCGTCGAAGCCTCGATCGCCGACCTGCGCGCGGCGCTGGAATCCGGCGAGACCACAGCGGTCGGGCTCGTCGACGCCTACCTCGCACGGATCGACGCGTACGACGGACCCGACACCGAGACGGCGCTGAACGCCGTCGTCGTCCGCAATCCCGACGCGCGCGCCGAGGCCGCGGCATCCGATGCCCGTCGCGCCCGCGGCGAGACGCTCGGCCCGCTCGACGGCATCCCGTACACCGCGAAGGACAGCTACCTCGTGCGCGGTCTCACCGCTGCGGCCGGCTCCCCCGCGTTCGCGGAGCTCGTCGCTCAGCGCGACGCGTTCACGATCGAACGGCTCCGCGCCGGCGGGGCGATCTGCCTCGGCCTCACGAACATGCCCCCGATGGCGAACGGCGGTATGCAGCGTGGGGTCTACGGCCGCGCCGAGAGCCCCTACAACGCGGACTGGCTCACCGCTCCGTTCGCGAGCGGCTCGTCGAACGGCTCGGGCACCGCGACGGCCGCGAGCTTCGCCGCGTTCGGCCTAGGCGAGGAGACCTGGTCGTCGGGTCGCGGCCCCGCGTCGAACAACGCGCTCTGCGCCTACACCCCGTCGCGCGGGGTCATCTCGGTGCGCGGCAACTGGCCGCTCGTCCCGACGATGGATGTCGTCGTGCCGCACACGCGCACGATGGCCGACCTGCTCGAGGTGCTCGACGTCGTCGTCGCCGACGATCCCGAGGCGCGAGGCGACTTCTGGCGCGTCCAGCCTTGGGTCGAGCTCCCCGCCGCGTCGAGCGTGCGGCCCTCGTCATACCCGGCGCTCGCGCAGGGCGCCTCGCTCGACGGGGTGCGCCTCGGCATCCCGCGCATGTACATCGGTGAGGACCCGGATGCCGGGACCGGCACGGGCATCGGCGGCCCGACCGGTCAGCGGATCGAGCCGCGGGAGTCGGTGCTCGAGCTGTGGCGCGCGGCCCGTGCCGACCTCGAGGCTGCGGGAGCGACCGTCGTCGAGGTCGACTTCCCCGTCGTGAGCGACTACGAGGGAGACCGCGTGGGCGCCAGGACGATCGAGGACCGCCTCCCGGCGGGATACCTGGACCGCGAGATCGTCGACCTGTCGGCGTGGGCGTGGGAGGACTTCCTCGACGCGAACGGCGATCCCGCACTCTCGTCACTCGCAGACGTCGACGGCGCGACGATCTTCCCGCATCCGCCCGGCGCCCTCCCCGACCGCTACACCGGCTTCGACGACGACATCGGCGAGTACCCCAACTGGGTGCGATCGCACCCCGGCGCGACGCTCGATGACATGCCCGAGCTGGCTGACGGCCTCCGCGCACTCGAAGATGTCCGCCGCACCGACCTGGAGGAATGGATGGATGCCGACGGCCTCGACGCCGTCATCTTCCCCGCCGTCGCCGACGTCGGCCCCGCCGACATGGACGTGAATGCCGCCTCGGCCGACCTCGGGTGGCGCAACGGTGTGTGGATCGCCAACGGCAACCTCGCGATCCGACACCTCGGCATCCCCACCGTCACCGTCCCGATGGGCACGATGACCGATATCCGGATGCCGGTGGGCCTCACCTTCGCCGGGCGCGCCTACGACGATTCCACCCTGCTCCGCCTCGGCGTAGCCTTCGAACGTCTGGGTACCCGCCGGACGCCGCCGCCGCGCACACCCGCGCTCCCCCGCACCACCTCGGAGACCCGATGACCCAGCCCGCACGCATGCACGATGTGACCGACGAGACCCGTCAGATCGTCGACCTCGTCCTCGACTACTCCCGGCAGCGGCTGCTCACCGACGACAACCCGCTCGACAAGCCGCTGCCCCCGGCCGAGCTCGCCCGCCTCGCGGGTGTGACGATCAGCGAGCAGGGCATCGGCGCGCGCAAGGCGCTGGGCGTCTTCGAGCATGTCCTGGCGCCGGCCTGCATCACGACCGACGACCCGCGGTATCTGTCGTTCATCCCCAGTGCGCCGTCGAAGGCAGCCGCGGCGTTCGACCTCGTCGTCTCGGCGAGCGCGCTCTACGGCGGGTCCTGGCTCGAAGGCGCGGGCGCCGTCCACGCCGAGAACGAGGTGCTCCGCTGGCTCGCGAACGAGTTCGGCCTGCCCGCGACCGCCGGCGGTGTGTTCGTGCAGGGCGGGACGCTCGGCAACCTGTCGGCGCTCGTGGCCGCACGGGAGACCGCCCGGGAACGCGGCATCCGTCCCGACCGCTGGCGCGTGGTCTGCTCGGCCGAGGCGCACTCCTCGATCGCGTCGGCGGCCCGCGTCATGGATGTCGAGGTCGTCCCCGTCGCTCCGGATGCCGGGGGTGTGCTGCGCGGAGATGCGGTGCGCGCCGCGCTCGAGGAGCACGGCGACAGCGTGTTCGCGGTCGTCGCCACGGCGGGGTCCACGAACTTCGGCATCGTCGACGACATCGCCTCGGTCGCCGAGGTCACCCGCGAGTTCGGCGTGTGGCTGCACGTCGACGGCGCCTACGGTCTCGCTGCCGCGCTGTCGCCCGAGGCGCGGCATTACTTCGCCGGTTTGGAGCACGCCGACTCGCTCATCGTCGACCCGCACAAGTGGCTGTTCGCACCGTTCGACGCGTGCGCCCTGCTCTACCGCGACCCCGAACTCGGCCGTCGCGCGCACACGCAGCACGCCGAGTACCTCGACACCCTCACCGAGACGAGCGACTGGAGCCCGTCGGACTTCGCCGCGCACCTCACGCGCCGAGCACGCGGCCTGCCGCTGTGGTTCTCGCTCGCGACCTATGGCGCCGAGGTCTACCGCGAGGCGATCACGTCATCGATCACGCTGGCCGAACGGATCGCCGCCGAGATCGAGTCGCGCGACGAGTTCGAGCTCGTGCGGCATCCGCAGCTGAGCGTCGTCGTCTTCGAGCGGCGCGGGTGGACCAAGGACGACTACACCGCCTGGTCGAACCGTCTGCTCGACGACCAGCACGCCTTCGTCACGCCGTCGAGCCACGCCGGCCGCACCAACGCCCGTTTCGCGATCCTGAACCCCCGCACGACGTTCGAGGACCTCGTCGGCATCCTGAACACGATGCGCTGAGCGGGTCGCCCCGGCTCAGGCGATGACGTTGCGCCGCGTGAGCTCGGGCTCCCGCGGCGGGACGAGCCAGTTCACGGCGGCGATGCCGACCGGCAGAGCCACAGCGAGCACGGCGAGCAGCCACCACGGAATGTCGGCGAGGCTCATCGGCTCATGAGACGTCTGCGACTGCAGCCAGAAGCCGGTGGGCGGCAGGATGCCGGCCGTGGCGCCCGCGAAGGTCCCGAACCCCGCGATCACGAGACCCTGCCAGAGTCCGATGCGGCGCCGGAGGCCGGGCGTGCCGCCGACCGCGGCGAGCGTCGCGTCGTCGGGCCGCCGCTCGAAACGAGCGAGTCCGAGGGCGACGGCGCTCGCGCCGAGGACGAGGACGGCGACGGCGGCTAGGAGGGGGACGAGCCAGATGGACGGGTCGGCGGGACCGGTCTCGCGATAGATCCAGACGCTGTACGTCTCAGTGCTCATCGACTCCGAGAGCGCGTTGAGTCGGTCGCTGGTCGCGACGTCGACGTCACCGGGGAACGCGGCGTAGACGCCGGAGACGGCGACGCGCAGCCCCAACTCCCCGGCGGTGGCCGGCGCGATCGCGACGGCGACTCCCTGCTCACGTGCGTCGACGCCGATCGCGGGGACCTGCCGTCGCCACGACGGCTCGTCCAGGTCCTGCCCCGAGGCCGGTACATAAGCATTGTCCGGGGCGCGACCGGACTGCCAGGCCCGCTCCGGCCAGGATGCGACCTCAATCGCACCGTCGACGATGAGCCGTTCGTCGGCGACGAGAGCGGCGCCGTCGAGGTACGCCGCCCGATCGGATGCGGACAGACTGATCCCCATCACGATCGGGAGGTCATCCGGGGCGATGATCTGAAGGTTGTTGCTCGGGTCGCCGAAGTGAGTCCAGCCGCCCTGCAGGTCGTTCTGCCCGATGAGGAAAGAGTTCGGCGTGACGGCAACGGCTCGCTCGGCGTCCGCGGGGATGTCGTTCTCGTTCTCCGCCCACACCGCCGTCTGTCGTTGGACCAGGGCGGTCTCGGTCGCACCCGATGTGCGGAGCGCGCTCTCGATCTCGTCGGTTGCGGACGCCACCTCATCCGGGGTGAGCGGCGTTTCGGTCGAGGAGGAGATGTCGGCGTAGGCCGTCCCGAGCGGGGCGGTGTAGGAGTAGGTCCGCTCCGATTGACCCGCCGCCATCATTCCAAGGCCGACGGCGAAGACCCCGACGAAGACCGTCGCACCGATCGCCGCGAAGGCCGGCACGGTCCGCGCGCCGTTGGCCACCGCGTCCCTCGCGGCGAGGCGCGCCGCGATCCCGAGACGCGACAGCAGACGCGAGGCGAGCCAGAGCAGCCACCGGCCCGAGATGAGGATGCCGACCTGCGCGAGCACGGGGCCTGCGATGATCCCGATCGTGGGCAGCCAGCGCAACGGCGAGTCCCAGGCCAGACTGATGTCGGTAGCGACCGCTGCGGCAGCCAGGCCGCAGAGCACTGTGACGGCCGCGCCGATGAGGATGAGGAGCGAACCCCAGAGGGGACGAGACGCGCCCACCCGCTGCGGGCGCCGCGCTCCGCGGAGCGCGCTGATCGTGTCGGACCGGCCCACCGAGCGCGCCGGGACGAAGGCGGACGCGGTGCCGACCAGCATCGCGAAGACGAGGATGCCGACCAGCAGGACCCAGGGAACATGGAACCCCCAGAACTGCGTGGCGGAACCGTTGTCGGCGATCCGCATGACCACGGCGGCGAGTCCGATGCCGGCGAACATGCCGACGAGCCCGCCGACCAGCCCGAGGACCGTGCCTTGGAGCAGGACGACGCTGCGCAGATCACGCGGCTCCGCCCCGACGCTCGCGGCGATCGCAAGCGCACGCTGCTGACGCCGCGCGCTCACCGCGAATGCCGCGCCCGCCAGCATCACGACCATGTATCCCGCCGCGAGGCCGCCCGCAGCGAGCGCACTGGCGAGCGCGAGGAGCCCTTGCGTCTCGCTGGTCTCAGCGGTCCACGGCTCGCTGCCGTCGGGATAGGTGAAGCTCGGCGGATCGAGCACGACCTCGCGCGAGTAGACGCCCAGACCGTCCGTGTTGAGCGCCTGGATCTGCGACCACGAGATCGGGGTCTCGGGGAGATACCACTTCGCTTCGTCGTAACGGTCGGCGTCGGCGAACGCCACCGCACTGTCGGCGTCGGGGCGCGTCGCGTCGTCGAACGTTCCGACGATGGTGAACGACGTCGCCGAGTCGACGAGTTCGAGTCGACCGCCCAGCGACACCCCAACCCGCTCGAGTGTCGCGGGGGTGACCATGACCTCGTCCGCCGTCGTCGGCGCCCTGCCGGAGGTCACCTCGAAGCGCCCGGCGAACCGAGGGTCGCCGATGTCGCCCGCCCATGCGGGCACGGCGGCGAGCCCCGTGACCGTCGTGACGCGTTCGCGCCCTTCCGAGACTTTCACGATCTCCGTGCCGGCGGGCAGCGACGAGGGCGGCTCGACGTCGGTGATCTGTTCCTCCCCGGTCGGCCACCCGCTGCCGTATCCGGACGAGTACGGGTCGGTCGGGACCTGCCAGAACCCGGCATCCGCAGCGCCGAGGGGCGCGACCCACGCCTCCATCCGACCGAGGTCGACCGACACACGCTCGGCGGCCGTCGACATCGAACTGTTCACGAACACTGCCACCCCCGCCATCCCGGCGATCGGCAGGGCGATGAGCGACATGATCAGCAGCGACGACACCCACGCGCGGCGCACCTGGCGACGCGCGATGCGCGCGGACACCCGCATCCGTGCCGTGCGCGAGGGCTTCGGCCGCTCGGCTCGACGCCGCGCCCCGGCATCCGCGCGGGGCCGGTCCCGCAAGGTCGTCATCGCGCGTCCGACAACAGCGCGTCGGCGCCGTGACGCTGGGTCTCGTCGATGATGCGGCCGTCACGGAGGAACACGATGCGGTCGGCCCACGCCGCGTGGCGCGGCTCATGCGTGACGAGGATGCCGGCGGCCCCCTGGTCGACGCGGTGGCGAATCATCTTCATCACCGCTTCACCGGTCACCGAGTCGAGCGCGCCCGTCGGTTCGTCGGCGAGGATCAGCCGGCGCCCGCCGACGACGGCACGGGCGATCGCGACGCGCTGCTGCTGACCTCCTGAGAGGTCGTCGGGGTAGGAGTCGAGCTTGTCCTCGAGTCCGACCGAGGCGAGTGCATCCCGACCCGCACGGCGCGCCACCCGGGCCCGGAAGCCGTCGAGCTCGAGCGGCAGCGTCACGTTCTCGACGGCCGTGAGGGTCGGGATGAGATTGAAGTCCTGGAAGACGAACCCCAGGGAGCGCCGCCGGAGCTGCGCGAGATCGCGACGTGTCGCCGTCGAGAGGTAGGTCCCCTCGACGACGACTTCGCCGCTGGTGGGCTTCTGCAACCCGCCCGCGATCGACAGGAGCGTGGATTTGCCCGAACCGGACGCTCCCATGATCGCGACGAGCTCACCCTTGTCGACCGTCAGATCGACGCCCGACAGTGCTGAGACGCTCGTCTCGCCCTCGCCGTACTGCTGCGTGACCCCCACCAGCTGCAGGACGGCGGCGCTCATCCGACGACCGCCTCGGTGTCGCTCGCCTCGGATTTGGCGGGCCTCCCCCGTTTGGGAGTCTCTGTGGACAGCTCGAGCCCCATCGTGCGGTGCGGATGCCGCGCGAGGCGCTGCTCGGTGTGATCGAGCCATCGGGTCTCGGCCTCTGCCGCGAAGATCATCGAATCCACGACGAGAGACCACGCGAGTTCTTCGGGACCGTCCGGGTTCGAACCGGCGTACTTCGCTCGGTTGAGCTCCTGGAGCTGGCGCAGCGACGCGGAACGCTGTCGCTGGATGACGGCGCCGAGGTCGACGCCCGGCAGGGTCGCGGCGACGGCGAGCTTGATGGCCAGCTCGTCGCGCGTCCCCTGCGTGCGCTCGACGGGAGCGTCGAGCCAGGCCTGCACCTCGGCGGATCCGGCATCCGTGATCTGCCAGTAGACGTGACCCTGCTCGTCGACGTCGCCCTTCTCGACGAGCCCGTCGCGCTCGAGCCTGTCGAGCGTATTGTAGATCTGACCCACGTTGAGTGGCCAGGTCGATCCGGTGCGGCGGTCGAACTCCGCGCGCAGCTGATAGCCGTAGCAGGGACCCTGATCCAGGATCGCCAGCAGGCTCTGTCGTACCGACATCGGGACTCCTCGCTGCATACCGGGTATGTGTTTTCTGAGTATATGCATACCGGGCAACATCCACACAACGCCCGCCCGTCCTACGCTGGAGGAATGGCCGACGACCGAGCCGCGAACGACGACCCCCGCCTCACTGCGGCGCGCTATCGCGTCGAAAAGGCGGCGCAGGAGAACGGCGAGGAGCCGCCCGCCGAACCGGAGCGTCACGCCGGGACGCCCACCGGCACGGAGCGCGCGATGTACGTCGAGACCGCGATCCAGCAGGCCATCCGGCGCGGCGACTTCGACGACCTCCCTGGCGCCGGCAAGCCCCTCGAAGGCCTGGGCGGCTCGCACGATCCGGACTGGTGGATCAAGCGGAAGATCCGCACCGAGCAGCTCTCCGGCCTCGGCCCGCCCGCTCTGCGACTGCGGATCGAGCACGCCGAGTTCGAAGACCGCGTCGACGCCTTCCACCGCGAAGAGGACGTCCGCGAGTACACCGCCGACTTCTCGCGCCGCGTCGTCGAGGCGCGCAGGCAGCTGCAGGGCGGACCGCCCGTCGTCACCCCGACCCGCGACCCCGACGCCGAGGTCGCGGCCTGGCGGGAACGGCGCGCGGCGCGGGCCGCGGCATCCGCCCCTCCCGAAGCTCCCGCGAAGCCGCGCCGTCGCTGGTGGCGGCGGTAAGGCTCAGCCGATGGCGGCGCGCCACTCGGCCAGGAGCCGCGCGATGGTGCGGGTCTCGTCCCACGGCACCTCGGGCGCCTCGGTGCGCCCGTCGCGGAGCGCACGGATCGTGGCATCCGCCTCGGCCGCCATCGGCTGCACCGTCGGCACCTCGATCTCCTCGCGCGTGCCGTCGGTGCGGATGAGGGTCGCCGCCTCGGTGCTGTCGGTGCGACTCCCCCACACGTTCGGGATCTCGAGCGTCGCATCCCGCCCGACGATGCGCGTCAGCCGAGGCAGGTCGTGCACGATCGCGGTGCGGATGTTCGCCGACGCACCGCCCAGATCGATGGATGCCGCCGCGCTCACATCGACGCCGGTCTCGCCGATCGTGCCCGCCGCCGCCTGCACGGCCAGCCCCGACAGGTCGTGGCCGGCCCAGGCCGCGACACCGACGACGAGCGACAGCGGGTAGCAGCCGACGTCGAGGATCGCGCCGCCCGCCGTCGCGGGGTCGAACAGCCTGCCGGTGTGCGAGCCGGCGGCGAAGCCGAGCGACGACTCGATCTCGACGAGGTCGCCCAGCGCGCCGCCGCCGACGATCTCCCGCAGGCGGTCGGCGAAGGGACCGAAGCGGTACTTGAAGGCCTCGACGAGCGGGAGTCCCGCCTCGCGCGCGGCGCGGACCGCGGCATCCGTCTCGGCCGGCGAGACGCCGAGCGGCTTCTCGCAGAGGACGGCCTTGCCCGCGGCGAGGGCGCGGTGGACGAGCTCGGTGTGCGTCGTGTGGACCGTGCCGATGTACACCGCGTCGATGTCGTCGCGGTCGAGGATCTCGTCGTACGTGCCGACGACGGCTGCGCCGTGGGCCGCGGCGAACTCCTCCGCACGCGACACGTCGCGCGCGCCGACCGCGTGGAGGCGTCCGAGCTCCGAGTCCGGGAGCGCGTGGGCGAAGTCGCCGCTGATCGCTCCGGCACCGAGGATGGCCCAACGTGCGTGTGTCATCCGGCCACGCTATCGCCCGCGCCGCGGCCCGGATGCAGGTTCAGCAGCGCATCGGATGCCGGATGGGGCCCGATCGCACCGTTCTCCCTGCACTCGGCACGCGCAGCGCCGCCGGCGTCAGGCGTCGAGCGCCTGCTGGATGTCGGCGAGCAGGTCGTCGATGTCCTCGATGCCGACCGACAGCCGGACGACCTCGACCGGCACGGCCGCCTCGGTGCCGCGCACCGAGGCGTGCGTCATCGCGTCGGGGTAGTTCACGAGCGACTCGACGCCGCCGAGCGACTCGGCCAGCGTGAACAACCGCAGCGACTCGGCGAAGCGCCGCGCCGCCTCGCCCGATTCGAGGGCGAGCGACACGATGCCGCCGAAGCCGGACATCTGCCGCGCCGCGAGCTCGTGCCCCGGGTGCGACCCGAGTCCCGGGTAGTAGACCCGGGCGACGCGGTCGTGTCCGTCGAGGAAGGATGCCACGGCCATGCCGTTCTCACTGTGCCGCTGCATGCGCACCGCGAGCGTCTTGATCCCGCGCGTGGTGAGCCACGCGTCGAGCGGGCCCGACACGGCTCCGACGGCGAACTGGATGAAGCCGACCTTCTCGGCCAGCTCATCGTCGTTCATGACGAGCGCACCGCCGACGACGTCGGAGTGCCCGCCGAGGTACTTGGTGGTCGAGTGCACGACGACATCGGCGCCGTGCGAGAGGGGGCGCTGCAGTGCGGGCGTCGCGAAGGTGTTGTCGACGACGACCAGCGCATCGACGGAGTGTCCGACCTCGGCGAGGCCGGCGATGTCGGTGATGCGCAGCAGCGGGTTGGACGGCGTCTCGACCCAGAGGATGCGGGGCGCCTTCTCGGCGACGGCGGCGCGGACGGCGTCGAGGTCGCTCATGTCGACGACGCGAAGGGTCACGCCCCAGTCGCCGAGCACGCGGGAGATGAGGCGGAAGGTCCCGCCGTACACGTCGTTGCCGAGGAGTACCTCGTCGCCCGGACGCAGCACCGCGCGGAGCAGCGCGTCCTCGGCCGCGAGGCCCGATGCGAACGACAGCGCGTGCGCGCCGCCCTCGATCGCGGCGAGCTGCGTCTGCAGCGCGGTGCGGGTCGGGTTGCCGCTGCGGCCGTACTCGTACCCGCCGCGGAGCCCGCCTATGCCGTCCTGGGCGTAGGTGGTCGAGAAGTGGACGGGAGGGATGACGGCGCCGGTCGCCTCGTCGGGCTCCTGACCGGCGTGGACGGCGAGGCTCGCGAAGCCGCGAGCGGAGGACTGTGCACTCATGCGAGGCTCCCGGTGGTCTCGGTGTCGGTGACGACGGAGAAGCCGTGGGCGGTCATCCAGTCGTCGTCGTAGATCTTGCTGAGGTAGCCGCGGCCGTGGTCGGGCAGGAGCACGACCAGGACGGCGTCGGCGGGCAGGTCGCGGGCGACGCGGAGGGCCGCCACCACCGCCATGCCCGACGAACCGCCGACCATGAGCCCTTCTTCGCGGGCCAGCCGACGCGTCATCGCGAACGCCTCGGCATCGCTCACCCGCTCGTAGGCGTCCACGACGGTCGGGTCGAAGGTCGCGGGCATGAAGTCCTCGCCGACGCCTTCGACGAGGTAGCCGTGGATGTCGCCGCCGGAGTAGATCGATCCCTCCGGATCGGCGCCCACGACGGTGACGCGCCCCGACGACGCCTCTTTGAGGAACCGTCCGGTGCCGCTGATCGTCCCGCCTGTGCCGACACCCGCGACGAAGTGGGTGACGGTTCCGTCGGTGTCGCGCCAGATCTCGGGCCCGGTCGTCTCGTAGTGTCCGCGCGGTCCGTTGAGGTTGGCGAACTGGTTCGGCTTGAACGCGCCGGGGATGGATGCCGCGAGCCGATCCGACACGCTGTAGTACGAGTCGGGGTGCTCGGGCGGCACGCTCGTCGCGGTCATGACGACCTCGGCGCCGTAGGCCTTGAGGACCGCGACCTTCTCACCCGCGAACTTGTCGGGGACGACGAAGATCATCCGGTACCCGCGCTGCTGGGCGATGAGGGCGAGGCCGACCCCGGTGTTGCCACTGGTCGGCTCGACGATCGTGGCGCCGGGCTTGAGGTGGCCGTCGCGCTCCGCCGCGTCGATGATGTTCCGCGCGATGCGGTCCTTGGCGGAGCTGCCCGGATTGAAGTACTCGACCTTGGCGAGGACCGTGGCTTCGATGCCTTCGGTGACCTTGTTCAAGCGGACGAGCGGGGTGTTGCCGACCAGATCGGCGATGGAGGTGGCGTAACGCACGTGTTCTTCCTGACGGGATGCCGCACTCGCAGAGGTGCGGTCGCTGTGTGGGGTCGCGGATGTCGCCGGGGAACCGGCGGTCAGAGACGACAACAGCGAAGGGTCAGCACCCGACCAGAGTAGCGGACGCCCGGCATCCGCGGCGGGCGTCATCTGACGCAACAGAACGAAAGCTTCGGACACACGACCCTCGTCCCGCCCGCGCGAACGTAGGTTCGTTGTATGACGTCTCCCGCTCACGCCGCATCGAACGACCGGGCCGCCTCCGGATTCACGGAGTCGCTCTCGCCCGAGGAGTTCAAAGCCGTCTTCCGCGGGCATCCCGGCGGCGTCGCCGTCATCACGGCTGATGCGGGGAACGGACCGGTCGCGCTCACGGCGACCTCGGTGTCGTCCGTCAGCGCAGACCCGCCGCTGCTGATCTTCTCGGTGTCGGCGCAGTCGTCGGCCGCTCCCGTCCTGGCCGCCGCCGAGACCATCGTCGTCCACCTGCTGGACGCCGACGACCTGCGGGTCGCCGAGGTGGGGGCGACGAGTGGGATCGACCGCTTCGCGGAGCTGCCCTGGTCACGCCTGGTCACCGGTGAGCCCGTGTATCACGGGGTTCGCGCGTGGGTCCGGTGCGCCGTCATCGACCGGATGGATGCCGGGGGCTCGACCGTCATCGCCGCGCACGCCGTGCAGGCGAACATCACCCGCGACTCCGAGGCACCGCTCGTCTATCACAACCGGACCTGGCACCGGTTGGGTCCTGACACCGCTCTCTGAGGGAGCGGCTCGCGCGGGATCAGGAACGTCGCGCGAGGTCGTCCAGTGCGGCAGCGATCCGGCGGATCGTCTCGGCGGTGGTCTTCGCTTCGCCTTCATCCAGGCTGTCGATGACCGACACCACGGCCGCATGGTGCGCACCGTAGACCTCGTCGACGAGGTCGTTGGCCGACTCCGACGGCATCAGGTAGTGGGCACGTCGGTCCGTGGGGTGCTGCTCGCGCGTCACATACCCTTTGCCCACCAGGCGCTCGATCACGTTCGTGACGGTCGCACTGGAGGTACCGAGCATGACGATCAGGTCCTTGGGACTGATCTCCCGCTCTTCCCGTCGCGCCTGGACGAGGTAGCGAAGAGCGGCGAGGTCGATCCCGCCGAGTCCGGAGATCCGCTGCGAGCGGTCCGCTTGGACCTGCTCGGCATGGCGGAGCTCGAGGATGGCGCTACTGAGTAGGCGTCCGGCCTCGGTGTGGGGCTGCGAGGCATACAGGTGCGTGTGCTCATGTCGAACGATGGACTGAGGCATGTCAACTCCTCGGCTCGTGACGGGTGTCGAACATCATCCGATCGCCGCCCGAGCCTCAGCCGCATCCGGATACTTCCCGACGAACCCTCCGGCGTGATCTCGGGTGATCCAGCCTGCGGGGCTCTGCTCGACGGTTCCGAGGAACCGCCCGTCGGTGTTGCCGACCCAGAAGCCCGCCTCGACCTCGTGCCACGTCGCGATCTTCTCGCTGACGTCCACGGAGCCGTACGAGTCGAGCACCTCCATCGACTTCACCACCTTACATGTCTGAATCTGTGACAGTTATTGTCCTTCTCGAAATCAATGATAGACATGAGTTGTGAAATACACTAGATCTATTGTTTAGCTAGTAATTCAGGAACGGACAGATGACACCCTCACCCGCACACCCCATCCCGGCGCCCTTCGCCTCGATCGGTGTCGCTCTCATCCCCGAGCAGCGCACGGGCTGGTGGGTCCCTCTCATCACCTCCCTTTCACGCCCGCGAGCGCACCGCACAACGGCGCAGCCCGCACACCACTGACCACAGCACCCCGAACCCACCAGGAGAACGTCATGGGAAGCCTCTACTACGGGAACGTCGAATCCCCCATCGTCATGCCCGACCGCATCCTCGCCCACCTCGCCGCGATCGCGACGACCAAGCTGCGGCGGAGCGAGAGCTTTGTCGTGTCCTGGAAGGGAACCGGCGACAACGGCGAGGGCCGCACGACCCTCTGGTTCCAGCCGGCGATCCCGCTGCGCTTCGTCTACGACCAGTCGGCTGCTGTCGCGCTGAACCCCGCCACGCTGCGGGAGATGGCTGACCAGGCCACGTCGAACGGCGGCCTCGTCCTCGACGCAGATCTGGACATCCCCGAGATCGGTGCCGCACGCACCGAGGCGCGTCGACCGGTGGTCGCCGCGTGAGTCACCCCGACCTCAGCGACGAGGCCGACGCCTACGAGGACGCCCTCGCCGCCGATTTCACCGAGCGCTTCGGAACCCCTCCGCTGTTGGTCTGACCGCTGTCCGAGCACACGAACTCGTGCCGCCCCTCCGCCGTTCCCCCCACGGCGTCGACGGGGCGGCATGTTTCGTTACGGGCGGCGACGCGGGGACACTCGCGTCAGGCGCTGGGGTCGCCCTCGCCCGCATCGGCAGGCTCCGGAACCAGGTGCAGACCCGCCGGCGAGTTCGCCGCGTACATGAGGGCCTCCGACCACGCGCGGTTGATGCGCGACTGTCGGCTTCCGTAGTACTTGAAGACCAGGGATGCGTGCGGGTGAAGCCACACGGAGGTCCGTCCCTCGCCGATGCTCTTGTCGTCGCGCCACGTGAAGTGGAAGGACTCGCCACGACGGAGTTTGTTGCCGATCACCTGCTGCAGGTGTGCCAGCGTGCGGTCCTCGAAGTCCACCTTGATGGAGTCCTCATAGATGAACTTGCCCACGGCAGCCCCCTCGTCGTGTCATCTCGGTATCGAAACGACGTCTCCCCATTATGGTGTCCCCATGGGCCTGATCTACTACGGCGGCTCGGCGATGCCCATCCGCATCGAGGACCGCGCACTCGCTCACCTCAAGGTGGTGGTCGCGACCAAGCTCCGCCGTTCGGAGAGCTTCACCGTGTCGTGGCAGCATCCGGACGATTCCCCGCGAGGGCGGACGACGATCTGGTTGCATCCCGCGATCCCGCTCAGGTTCGTCTTCGACCACGCGGAACCGCCGACGCTGAACCGCGAATGGATCGAGGAGCTCGCGGCATCCGCCAATTCCTCGGGTGGGATCCAGCTGCCGGCGCGGATGTTCGATGAGGACAGCGGGCCCGACGTCACGGAGTGAAGTGCCCCTCGGCGGCGGCCTCGGGCTCGGACTCGTCCGGGATCGGGATGAGAGCGATGGGGACGCCGGGCGAGATGAGCAGGTGAGCCGGACGAGGAGCGCCCTCGCCGTCGTTCACCACGATCCATCCGTGGCCCGCGTCGAGCGCCGCAGCCACCTGCGCCGAGAAGGTCTCGAAGGACTCCTCGCCGATGCTGTACAGCGTCCCCCCGTAGTGCACGTCGATGCGCTTCACCATGCCACGCTCTCCTGTTCCGCCTCTGCGGGTTCCGGGACGATGTACAGACCGGACGGGGAGTTCGCGACGGCGGCGAGCGCGTCCACCCAAGCGAGGTTCAGCGGCGCGCGCTGACCTCTGTAGAACTTGAAGACGAGCGTGCACCGCGGGTGCAGCCAGATGCTGGTGCGGCCGTCCCCGATCGCGGCGTCGTCCTTCCACGTGAAGTGGAAGGACTCGCCGCGACGGAGCTTCGACATGATGACCACCTGGAGGTGGGCCAGCGCACGGTCGTCGAAGTCGACCTTCAGCGTGCCGTCGTAGATGAACTTCCCCACCGGGCGGTCACCGGGGCGAACGGTTCTCGGCGCTGATCATCCACGCGAACTGCTCGAGGCTCTCGAGGATACTGTGGAGGATGTCGGCGCTCGTCGGGTCCTCGTCGTCGACGTCGTCGTGGACGTCGCGGCAGGTGCCGATGACGGCCTCGAGGCGCTCGGTGACGAGGTCGATGACGTCGGAGGTCAGGACCTCGCCGTGCGGGAACTCGGGAAGCGTCGTGGTCTCGGCCACCGTGTCGCTTCGGCCGTCGGGAACGGCGTGCAGGGCGCGCATGCGCTCCGCAATCGTGTCGCTGAACTCCCGCGCGGCGTCGATGATCTCGTCGAGCTGGAGGTGCGTGTCGCGGAAGTTCTTCCCGACGACGTTCCAGTGCGCCTGCTTGCCCTGGATCGACAGCTCGAGGAGGTCGACGAGAACGGCCTGCAGGTTGTCGCTGAGCTTCTGGGAGGCGGTGAACCCGCGCTCGGCGTTCTGCTCTTCGGTCAGCTGTGCGCCCGACTTGCCGGGGCGGCGCTTGTTGCGGGTGGCGGGCTTCGTCTGAGTGGTCGTCATGGGACGGCTCCCCTTCTGTCGCGGAACGTGGATGCCTCCCACGCTAGGACGAAGGCGGCCACGAGGTCATCGGGTTGCGCGGCCCGGGAGGCGGTGATATCCCCGGAGCTCACGCTCCCGGCTCACTCCTCGATGCGAGCGAGCGCGGCGGCCATCTCGTCGTCGGACAGTGACAGGCCGGCGTCCGTGAGCCGCTGGTCGAGGACGTTCCGCGGATCGACGCCGTCGTGTCCCTGCAGGTCGGCTCGGGTCTGGGCGATGATGCCGTCGAGCTTCTGCCCGGCATCCGCGGGGTTCACCGACATGGCGGGCTCTGCCTGTACGGCGTCGCCGGCGCGGCCGGCATCCTGTGCATCACTCATGGCGTCAGTGTGCTCGTCTTCGCGGGCGCGGTCATCCCCTTGACCGGGCGCGACGACCCGGATAGGTCTCAGGAATGCGGTGAGCGCTCCGGATGGATCGTGGGCCCGCGCCACTTCGGGGAGAACCCCTCGACCTCGAAATCGTCGTACGCCGCCGCGACGGCTTCGGTGGGAGGGTCCCGTGGTTCGGGCACCGGGATCAGCGCGATGGGGACACCCGGCGTGATGAAGAGGTAGGCGGGGCTCGCGCTTCCGACGCCGTCATTGACGGCCAGCCAGTGCTGGCCGTCGCGGGCGCCCTCTTGGATCTCGCGATGGACGTCGTCGAGCGTCCGGTTCGCGACGCTGTACCACTGCCCGCCGTACGAGATGTCGATGCGTCCCATCGGTTCTCCTCGGCTGCAATCGGTCTCGATATCCACCATCTGTCGTGGCGTCGCGCGTGTCACGTCCTTGACATGTTCGGGTGCCGCCGTTTAGAGCGCCGCCAGGGGCGGGCGGTGCGCGATCGGCTTCGGCTTGGCGCGGCGCGGAGCGCAGGCGGCGACGTGTCGGGCTGCACCGATCAGAAGCTGGTCCATGTCCGCGAACCACGCGCTCCCCGAGCCGCCGTGGACCCACGTCACGTCGAACCCGGCGGGGTCCGCCGCCTCGACGTAGGCGATGACGCTGGCGGCGTCGGAGCTGTCGACGCGGGAGTCGCAGAGGCGCCATGCCGTCGGCGACAAGGGTTGCAGGATCAGCTGATGGACGGGATCGGCACTCATGGCGCACCTCCGAGGTGTGGTGTCCGCGATCGTCGCTGATCGCCGGGGGTGAGGTCTTCACTCGCCCCTCACCCTCACTCGCGCTCGTCGGACGGGTGAGGGGCTTGACACCGAGAGGACCCCAAGTTAGCCGGAGCGGGTAGCAGAACGACGCCTCGCGCGTCAATGCCCCCCTTCCGGAACCGGCACCCCGATTACCGTGATCACCGCAAGGTAAGTAGGCGGATGGTCGAGACGAGAGGTGTTCGGGTCACCGATCCTTTCCCACGCTTATGAGGGGCCCCGGCGATCGGGCTTATCGCCGGGGCCCGACCTTTGCAAGGCCCCCGGCTCGATGGCATCCGCGCCCTACGTTGACACGAACGAGAGGAGCACCCATGACCGAGCACGAGGCCACCCCCGAGTCCGATTCCTTGCTCCCCGGCGGGAATCTGCCGGACGAGGACCCCATCGAGGCCGTATCCAAGGCGGCCCGCAACGACGAGCCGGTTCCCATCGAACAGATCGAGCCCGGGGTGGACCCCGACTCGGCCGATTCCAGTCGATCGCTCAACCGCACCGGCGACTGAGTTCGCCAGCGCCCGACGCGTCAGCCCAGCTCGACGCGTTGCGCGTACTCGTTGGCGCGGGTGGCGACATCGTTGATATATCGCGTCAGCGGGTTGTAGGTGAAGACGGCATCCCGCCAGGCCCTCTCGGTGCCGAGCGGGCCGGACCGGCACAGATACCGGGCAGCGGCAAGAGCCGCGTCGTCGATGTTGTTGGGGTCGCGGACGCCGTCCGCGTCGCCGTCCGCGCCCCAGCGCCGCCACGTCTCGGGGATGAACTGCAGCGGGCCGACGGCACGGTCCCACTGGTCGTCGCCGTCGAGAGCGCCGCCGTCGGTGTCCTCGATCGCAGCGACGCCGTCACCAGTGAGCCGCGGCCCGAGAATACGAGGCGCGACGAGGCCGCGCTTGGTCAGCGTCGCCCCGCCGTAGGAACCGTGCCGGGACTCCACCCAGCCGATCCCCGCGAGGGTGTTCCAGGCGATGTCGCACGATGGCTGCTCGTGCGCGACGGTCAGGTCGGCCGCCGCGTAGGCGATGACCGCACGACGCGGGATGCCGGTGGCCGCCGCCACCTCGTCGGCCCACGCTCCGTCGACGAGATCGACGGCGGCAGCCCGTGAGGGGTTCGCCCCGGCCACAGCGACAGCAGGCGGGGGTGCCACCGCCCAGCGGGACGAAACGGGCGGCAGGGGCGGCTCAGCGGGCTCGGCGGCCTGCGGGGGCGTGGTGGGCAGGCAAGCGGCGAGGAGCACCACGACCGCCGCAGGGGCGACGCCCAGCCCGACGGCGAGCGCTGCGGAACGTCGTCGCGCGCGCGCAGCCGGAGCCTTGCGACGTGCCGCCATCTGCGTCCTCCCCCGGTCGACTGCCCGCATCACGCTAACCCGCGCCGGTGGAGATCCGCTGGGGCCGAAGCCGCACCCGACCCGGTGAGGGATGCCGAGGAGCGAGGCGTCGCGTCAGCGACGGGATGCCGGGACGGCCGCCGCGCGCGCGATCCGGAACACGACCACGGCCGCCGCGACCCACGGCCCCACGACCAGGACGGGGTCGAGCCAGGCATGCTTCACGTCGACGCGGCCTCGCCCGAACCTCGACGCGATCGGATGCCGTCCGCGTTCGCCGAACACCCCCGACTGTGTCACCGGATCGTCGGGACGCCGCGAGAACAGCGACCTCACGTGCGCGCCGGCCGACTCCACGCGGTCTCCCAGGATCAGCAGCATCCAGTGCGGAGTCTGCCCCTCGCTGTAGTGCGCATAGGCGACCCGCCGGATGAGGCCCGAGAGCCCATGGAGGGGCTGCGCGGTGCCGAACACGGGCGTGAGGCGTTCGTGCTCGAGCGATCGCTCGCGACCGGCGCCGTGCGGCTGTTGCTCGGGGACGCGCCAGTGCGCACCGGTGTCGATCCCGGGTTGCTCGCGGGGGAACGCGGGACGATCCGCCGGGTCGAGATCTGCACCCCACCCCGGGATGCGGCGACGCAGGTCGTCGGGATCGGGGGTCTGGCCGGGCTTGTCTGCGGTGTACGGCATGATTCCTCCTCGGATGCGGGTCAGGCGCCGAACGTGATGACGGGCTTGACGATGCCGTCGAGCTTGGATGAGAACACGTGGTAGCCCTCGGCGATGTCGTCGAGGTCGAAGCGGTGGGTGATCAACTCGCGAGGAGCGATGCGTCCCGCTCGGATGTGTTCGAGCAACCGCGGCCACTGACGCTTGACCGGCGCCTGGTTGGCACGGATGGTGAGCCCCTTGTTCATGGCGTCGCCGACCTTGACGGCGCTGAACAGCGGGCCGTACGCACCCATCACCGAGATGGTGCCGCCCTTGCGGACGGCGTCGATCGCCCAGTTGAGGGCGATGGGAGAACCGCCCTGCAGTTTCAGCTTGGCGGCGGTCACGTGCTGCACGACGTGCCCGTCGGCCTCGGCGCCCACGGCATCGATGACCGAGTCGGCGCCGAGTCCGTCGGTCATCTTCTTGAGGGTCAGGACGATGTCATCGACCTGACCGAAGTGCACGGTCTCGGCGAACGCGAAGGCGCGCGCCTTCTCGAGGCGGTAGTCGAGGTGGTCGACGACGATGACGCGTCCGGCTCCCATCAGCCAGCACGAGCGAGCGGCGGCGAGGCCGACGGGTCCCGCACCCAGCACCACGACGGTGTCGCCCTCGACGATGTCGGCGAGCTGCGAACCGAAGTAGCCGGTCGAGAAGGCGTCGGTCAGCAGGAGCGCATCCTCGGAGGCGATGTCATCGGGGATCACCTGGGGGCCGACGTCGGCGAAGGGCACCCGGACGAGCTCGGCCTGACCGCCGTCGAATCCGCCGGTCGAGTGCGAGTAGCCGTAGATGCCACCGATCGCCGTGGCGTTCGCGTTGACGTTGTGGCAGTTCGAATACAGCCCGCGCGCACAGAAGAAGCACGAGCCGCAGTAGATGTTGAAAGGAACCATGACCCGGTCGCCCGGCTTCAGGTTCTGTACCGACGACCCGACCTCCTCCACCCGGCCGATGAACTCGTGCCCGAAGGTGTGCCCGATCCGCGTGTCGGGCATCATGCCGTGGTACAGGTGCAGGTCGGAACCACAGATCGACGCCAGTTCGACGCGCACGATGGCGTCGTTCGGGTGCGCGATCACGGGATCGGGCTTGCGGTCGACGCGGATCTTGTACGGTCCGCGATAGGTCATCGCCTTCATCGGTCCTCCTCAGGTTCCGGGCGAGCCTGGTCGCCGGGGACGCGAGGAGGGAGGGGGTTGCGCCGCCCGCGCCGACGTGTCAGCCCTCGGCGGACCCGCCGAGCTCGAAGCGATACCCCATGCCCGCCTCGGTGAGGATGTGACGCGGATGCGCCGGATCCTCCTCGAGCTTGCGGCGCAGCTGCGACACGTACAGGCGCAGGTACCCCGTGTCGCTCACGTGCTCGCTCCCCCAGATCGAGGTCAGGATCGTCTGGCGGGTGACGAGCTTGCCGGGGTTGCGCAGCAGGATTTCGAGCAGCTGCCATTCGGTCGGGGTGAGCCGCACGCGCTCGGTCTGACCACCGGTGGTCTTCATGACGCTGCGCGCCGCCAGGTCGACGGAGATCGATCCGAACTCCGTCACCGGATCGGGCTCCTGCTGGGGGGCGCGACGGGTCAGGGCCCGGATGCGCGCCAGGAGCTCGTCGATCGAGAACGGCTTCGTGACGTAGTCGTCCGCACCGGCGTCGAGCGCGTCGACCTTGTCGGCCGCGCCCGTGCGTCCCGACACGACGAGGATGGGCGCATCGGACCAGCCGCGGATCGCGTGGATCACCTCGATGCCGTCGAGCTCCGGCATCCCGAGGTCGAGCAGGAAGATGTCGGGGTGGTGATCGACGGCCGCCGAGATGGCCTGCGCGCCGTCGGCGGCGGTGAACACCTCGTATCCGCGCGCCGACAGGGTGATGCGGAGCGCTCGGACGATCTGCGGATCGTCATCGGCGATGAGGATCTTCATGCGGATGCCTCCTCGTCGGCGACCGGCAGCGACACGACCATCGTCAGCCCGCCGCCGGGGGTGTCCTCGGGGGTGAGAGCACCGCCCATGCCTTCGACGAATCCCTTCGACAGCGCGAGGCCGAGACCGAGACCGGTGCTGTTGTCGGTGTCGCCGAGCCGCTGGAACGGCACGAACACGTCGTCGCGGCGCTCGGCGGGGATCCCCGGTCCGTGGTCGATGATCCGGATCTCGGCAACCGCACCGAAACTGCTCGTCGCGACGCGCACCTTGCGCCCCTCGGGCGAATGGCGCAGCGCGTTCGCGAGCAGGTTGACCACCACGCGCTGCAGCAGGACGGGGTCGGCTCGGAGCTCGACATCCGGCTCGAGGTGGATGTCGACGGATGCCGGTCCGGCACCGAGCTCTTCGAGGGCAGGGAGGATGACGTCCGCCGGGTCGATCGTGAGGAGGGAGACCGCGAGGGCCCCGGCCTGCAGCCGGCTGACGTCGAGGAGGTCGGTGACGAGCGCGGCCAGCATGCCGAGCGACTCGTCGGCCGTCTGCAGCAGCTCGTTCCGATCACCCTCGCTGTAGGTGCCGTTGCGGAGCCCGCCCACGGCAGCCGTCGCCGCGGCGAGCGGGCGGCGGAGGTCGTGACTGAGGGCCGACAGGAGTGCGCTGCGGACCCGATCGGATGCCTCGAGGGGAGCGAGCCCGCTCGCGACCTCGGCGAGGTCCTGCTGCTGCAGGGCGGCATCCATCTGGGCGACGATGGCCGACAGGAGGCGGCGTTCCGACGCCCGCAGGTCGTGACCGTGGAGCTCGAGGACGGCGCGCTCCCCCACCGGTACGGCGGTGAACCGGCCGCCGCGGAGGGGCTCGCCGCTGGCCGCCAGGATCGTCTCGTCACCGGACGTCCCCCCGCTCGAGGTCGTGCCCGCGACGAGACGCACGCCCGCGAGACGGAACGCCTCGCGGGTGCGTTCGACGAGGGCCTCGACGGCGCCCGCACCGCGGAGCACGCTTCCTGCCACGGTCTGGAGGAGCTCGGACTCCGCCGCCGCCCGTCGGGCCGCTCGCGTCTGGCGGGCGGCGCGGTCGACGACGACGCTGACGAGGATCGCGATGACGACGTAGAGGGAGAGGGCCAACAGATGCTGCGGCTCGTGCACATGGACGGTGAACAGCGGCTCGACGAAGAAGAAGTCCAGCGTGATCCCGCTGAGCAGCGCCGCCCAGAGGGCCGGCCAGATGCCGCCGACGAGCGCGACGACGACGACCAGCAGCTGGTAGCTCAGCACGTCGCTCGTGATCGACTCGTCCGTGCGGGTGACGAACAGCAGCCACGTGAGGAGCGGCCCCCCGAGGAAGGCGACCGCGAACCCCGCGAGCCGGCGCTTCATCGAGAGCGCACCGCCCAGCCGCGGCAACGCGAACCTGCCGCCCGCGGCGGAGTGGGTGACGATGTGGACGTCGATGTCGCCGGATTCGCGGATGACGGTGGCGCCGATGCCGGGACCGGCGAAGACCGCGGCGAGCCTGCTGCGACGGCTCACGCCGAGGACGAGCTGCGTCGCGTTCACCGACCGGGCGAACTCGACGAGCGCCGTCGGCACGTCATCGCCGACGACCTGGTGGAACGTGCCGCCGAGCTTCTCGACGAGCGTCCGCTGCTCCGAGAGCGCTCCGGGATCTCCGCCGCGCAATCCGTCGTTGCTCGTGACGTGGACGGCGAGGAGCTGACCACCGGCCGAGCGGGCGGCGATACGGGCCCCGCGCCGCAGCAGGGTCTCACCCTCGGGCCCACCCGTCAGGGTGACGACGACCCGCTCGCGCGCCTCCCACCTGCTGTCGATGCCGTGCTCGGCGCGGTAGGACGTGAGGGCCTGATCGACCTCGTCCGCCAGCCACAGGAGGGCGAGTTCGCGCAGCGCCGTGAGGTTGCCGAGCCGGAAATAGTTCGACAGGGCGGCATCCACCCGTTCGGCCGGGTACACGAGCCCGCCGGCGAGACGGTCCCGGAGGGCCTGCGGTGCCAGGTCGATGACCTCGACCTGGTCCGCCGTGCGCAGGACCTCATCGGGGACCGTCTCGCGCTGGGGCGCCCCGGTGATCTGGTGGACGACGTCGTTGAGGGACTCGATGTGCTGGATGTTGACGGTCGAGATGACGGAGATCCCGGCATCCAGCAGCTGCCGCACATCCTGCCAGCGCTTCTCGTTCGCCGAACCCGGCGCGTTGGTATGGGCGAGTTCGTCGACGAGGGCGACACCCGGATGCCGTGCGATCACGGCGTCGAGGTCCATCTCGGTGAGCGTGACACCCCGATGGGTGATCTCTCGGCGCGGCACTTCCTCGAGTCCGTCGGTCATACGCAGGGTCGCGGCCCGGCCGTGGGTCTCGACGACCGCGATGACGACGTCCGAGCCCTCGCCTGCCAGGCGCCGACCCTCCTCGAGCATCGCGTACGTCTTGCCCACGCCGGGAGCCGCGCCCAGCAGGACGCGCAACCGTCCGCGTCCCGCCACTGTCAGCCTCCTAGCCGGTCGAGCGCCAGATTGAGTTCCACCACGTTGACGGTCGACCCGCCGAGGTACCCGAGGTCGGGACCCTGGGTGTGCTCGGCGACGAGCGTGCGCACCTCGTCGACCGGGAGGTTCCGGGCCCGGGCGACGCGGTCGACCTGGATCGAAGCGTACGCGGGGCTGATGTGCGGGTCGAGTCCGGAGCCGGAGGCGGTCACCGCATCGGCGGGCACCTCCGACTCGGCGACGCCTTCCCGCTCGGCGATCGCGGTCTTCCGCTCGGTGATCGACGAGATGAGGTCGGTGTTCTCGGGGCCGAGGTTCGAGCCCGACGAGGCGCCGCCGTCGTAGCCGTCGCCCGCGGCGGACGGGCGGGACTGGAAGTACTCGGGGAGTGCGGCACCGTCGGCATCCGTGAAGGACTGGCCGATGAGGGACGAACCGACGACCTCACCCGACGCGTCCCGGACGAGGGAGCCGTTCGCCTGGGCGGGCAGGGCGACCTGTCCGACCAGGGTGATGAGGGCGGTGTACCCGAGGCCGAGGATGAGGGTGAGGACCACCATCGCGCGGATCGAGACGAGGACGGTGCGCCCGGTGGCGCGGGACGAGCTGTTCATGACGGGGATGTCCTTCGGATCAGAAGCCGGGGATGAGGCGGACGAGCAGGTCGATCAGCCAGATCCCGATGAAGGGGGCGACGACACCGCCCAGGCCGTAGACGGCGAGGTTGCGGCCGAGGATCGATGAGGCACCGCCCGGCCGGTACCGCACACCGCGGAGGGCCAGCGGGATGAGGGCGATGATGACGAGCGCATTGAACACGATGGCCGACAGGACAGCGGATGCCGGCGAGTGCAGCCCCATGATGTTCAGGGCCCCCAGCTGCGGGAACACGCCCATGAACATCGCCGGGATGATGGCGAAGTACTTGGCGATGTCGTTCGCGATCGAGAACGTCGTGAGCGCGCCGCGCGTGATGAGCAGCTGCTTGCCGATGCGGACGATGTCGATGAGCTTCGTCGGGTCGGAATCGAGGTCGACCATGTTGCCGGCCTCCTTTGCGGCCGACGTTCCCGAGTTCATCGCGACACCCACGTCGGCCTGCGCGAGGGCGGGCGCGTCGTTGGTGCCGTCACCGGTCATCGCGACGAGGTTGCCGCCCTCCTGCTCCTTGCGGATGTAGGCGAGCTTGTCCTCGGGCGTCGCCTCGGCGAGGAAGTCGTCGACGCCCGCTTCCTTGGCGATGGCGGCCGCCGTCAGCGGGTTGTCGCCCGTGATCATGACCGTCCGGATGCCCATCGAGCGGAGCTCGGCGAAGCGTTCGCTGAGGCCGTCCTTCACGACGTCCTTCAGGTGGACGACGCCGAGCACGCGACCGGTGCCGGCGGCATCCTTCGTCGCGACCACCAGCGGAGTCCCGCCGGACTGCGAGATCTCCTCGGTGCGCGCCGTGAGGTCGGTCCGTACATCAGCAGGCAGCGGCGAGCCGTCCTGCTCGAGCCACCCGATGATCGCCGAACCGGCGCCCTTGCGGATGGACGAGCCGTCGGGCAGGTCGAGACCGCTCATGCGGGTCTGCGCCGTGAAGGGCACGATGACGCCCTGGGATTCACCCGTCACGTCGACGCCGCGGCGGACCGCGAGGTCGACGATCGAGCTGCCCTCGGGGGTGGGGTCGGCCAGCGACGACAGCGCGGCGGCGCGGGTGAGCTCGGCTTGCGCCATCCCATCGAGCGGGACGAACTCGGATGCCTGGCGGTTGCCGTACGTGATGGTGCCGGTCTTGTCGAGCAGCAGCGTCGTCACGTCGCCGGCTGCCTCGACGGCACGACCCGACATCGCGAGGACGTTGCGCTGCACGAGGCGGTCCATGCCGGCGATGCCGATGGCCGACAGGAGCGCGCCGATCGTCGTCGGGATGAGGCAGACGAGGAGGGCGACGAGGACGGGGATGCTGACCGGTGCCGCCGCGTACGAGGCGACGGGGTTCAGGATGAGGGCCACCACCACGAAGATGATCGACAGGCTCGCGAGCAGGATGTTGAGCGCGATCTCGTTCGGGGTCTTCTGCCGGGCGGCGCCCTCGACGAGGGCGATCATCCGGTCGACGAAGGTCTCGCCGGGCTTGGACGTGATCCGTACGACGATCCGGTCCGACAGCACGCGGGTACCGCCCGTGACCGCGCTGCGGTCACCACCGGACTCACGGATGACGGGGGCCGATTCGCCCGTGATGGCCGACTCGTCGACCGAGGCGATGCCGTGGACCACGTCGCCGTCGCCGGGGATCAGGTCGCCGGCCGCGACGACGACGACATCGCCGAGTGTGAGGTCGGCCGACGAGACGTCATCGATCGTGACGCGCTCAGCGGCGACATCCGACTGCGCGTCGTAGCCGGCCACGCGGTGCGCCACCGTGCTCGTGCGGGTCTTTCGGAGCGTCTCGGCCTGCGCCTTGCCACGGCCTTCGGCGACCGATTCGGCGACGTTCGCGAAGAGCACCGTCAGCCACAGCCACACCGCGATGACCGCCGTGAACGAGACAGGGACGGGGGTACCACCGGAATCCGACGGCCCGCCCGTGAACGGCTCGGCGATGGCGAGGGCGGTGGTCAGCGCGGCGCCGAGCCACACGATGAACATGACGGGGTTGCGCCACTGGGCACGCGGGTCGAGCTTGCGGAACGCGCCGGGCAGGGCGGCCGCGATCGCGGCGCCGTCGATGCCGCGCCGGGTCGCCGACGCGGACGCGGCGGAAGGAGCGGAGGAAGCCGGGGCTTCGGAGCGGAGAGGTGTGGACATGGGTCAGATCAGTCCTTCTGCCAGGGGACCCAGCGCGAGTACGGGGAAGTAGGTGAGAGCGGTCACGATGAGGATCACGCCGACGAGGAGACCGACGAACAGCGGTCGATGCGTCGGGAGCGTGCCGGCCGTCGCGGGGATCCTGTCCTGCGCGGCGAACGAGCCCGCGAGGGCGAGGACCAGCACGATCGGGACGAAGCGCCCGAGCAGCATCGCGACGGCGAGCGCCGTGTTGAGCCACGGTGTGTTGGCCGTGATACCCGCGAACGCGGAACCGTTGTTGTTGGCGGCCGAGGTGAACGCGTAGAGCACTTCGCTGAAGCCGTGGATGCCGGGGTTCCAGATCGACGTCGTCGTGACGTCATCGCGGACAGCCGGGATGGCGAAGCTGAGCGCCGTGCCGACGAGCACGAGGATCGGGGTCACCAGGATGTAGATGCTCGCGAGCTTGATCTCGCGGGGACCGATCTTCTTGCCCAGGTACTCGGGCGTCCGCCCGACGAGCAGGCCCGCGATGAACACCGCGATGACCGCCATCACGAGGATGCCGTAGAGGCCCGATCCGACGCCGCCGGGGGCGAGCTCGCCGAGCATCATGTTGAGCATCGGCATCATCCCGCCGAGCGCGGTGAACGAGTCGTGCATCGAGTCGACCGCACCGGTCGAGGTGAGCGTGCTCGTCGACCCGAAGATCGTCGAGCCGACGATGCCGAAGCGCATCTCCTTGCCCTCCATCGCCGCGCCGGCGAGAGCGGGGGCGGTGCCGCGACCGGCGAGCTCGAACGCCGTCAGGGCGAGCGTCGAGGCGAGGAACAGGAAGCCCATCGCGCCGAGGATCGCATAGCCCTGTCGCTTGTCGCCGAGCATGGTGCCGAAGGTGCGCGGCAGCGAGAACGGGATGATCAGCATGAGGACGACCTCGAACAGGTTCGTCCAGCCGGTCGGGTTCTCGAAGGGGTGCGCGGAGTTGGCGTTGAAGAATCCGCCGCCGTTGGTGCCCAGGAGCTTGATCGCCTCCTGGGAGGCGACGGGGCCGCCGGGGATGTTCTGAGCCCCACCGACGACGGTCGCGACGTCGCTGAATCCGGTGACGTTCTGGATGACGCCGCCGGCCAGCAGCACGATCGCCGCGATGACCGCGATAGGCAGCAGGAGGCGGAACGTCCCGCGGGTCAGGTCGACCCAGAAGTTGCCGATCGTGCCGCTACGGCGGAAGGCGAGGCCGCGGACGAGGGCAACGGCGACGGCGAGGCCGACGGCCCCCGAGACGAAGTTCTGCACGGCGAGGCCGGCGAACTGCACCGTGTAGCCGAGGGTCAGCTCGGGAGAGTACGACTGCCAGTTGGTGTTCGTCACGAACGAGACGGCCGTGTTGAACGACAGGTGCTCACTGGGCGCGGGGAGACCGAGGGACCAGGGCAGCCACTGCTGGGTGCGCTGCAGCGCGTAGACGATGAGGACGCCGACCGCCGAGAAGGCGAGGACGCTGCGGGCGTACGCCTGCCAGGTCTGGGCGGATGCCGGGTCGACGCCGATCAGCCGGTACAGACCGCGTTCGGCCCGGGCATCCTTCGGCGACGAGTAGACCCAGGCCATGTAGTCGCCGAGGGGCCGGTAGGCGACCCCGAGGATGAGGGCGAGCGTGGCGAGGGTGAGGACAGCGGGAAGCCACTCCATCAGAACTTCTCCGGCTTCACGAGTGCGACGAACAGGTAGACGACGACGGCGACGCCGAGGACGGCGGCGATCAGATCGAAGACGATCACAGTCGATCCACCGCCTTCGCGAACAGACCGATGATCACGAACAGAGCGAGGACGCCCAGGACGTAGACGATGTCGAGCACGAGTGAGGCTCCGATTTCGAGGGATGCGGGCCCTGATCGGGCCGGCACGCCGGTGGGGCGCATCCCTGATGGAACACCTCCGCGAGGGCGGCGCCGGGCCTCCTCACGGAATCCATACGCCCGGTGGCGGCGTCCTCACGGGATCCTCACGGGGGCCCTCGTTCCCCCTGCCGACGGGCTCAGTGCAGGTCGGCGTCGGCGGCGCCGCGGCGCCAGGCCGTGAACGGCACGGTGAGCCCAGCGCGACTCGGCGCGCAGACGAACGGCCCCGCCGCGGCATCCAGGTCCGCCGCGAACGGGATGACCCGCACGAGCCGCAGCGGCTCGCCGTCGGCCGCCGCCCGGACGGTCAGCGCGGTGCCCTGCCGACTGATGCGCACGGTGATCCGCCTTGCCCGCCAGTGCGGGACGGGGGCGAGGGACCAGTCCGACATGCCGTCCGTGACGACGGCGCCGAGGTTCAGCTCACCGTCTGCGAACTCGATGCCGGCTTTGACCCACCGCGTCGCGTCGACGCGGACGAAGAGCCCCGCCTGGTCGAACTGCGCCTCGAACGGGATGTCGAACTCGACCTCCATCGCGGCGTCGTCGGGCAGCGGAGCGAGGAGCGCGTGCTCGGTGTCGTGCACGAACCCGTAGGAGGTGAGCCGCCAGGCGTCGCTGCCCTCCTCGGCGGTGACCAGCAGCATCCCCTCACGTTCTTCCGTGGCTCGCGGAGGCGTGGTCCAGGTGCCCTCGGACCAGTCGATGGATGCCACGGCTCGGACGGGTTCGCTCATGCCGCCAGGCTAGCGGCCGTCGTCAGCCCAGGCGGATGCCGGCGGATCAGCGCGTCCGCGCCGGGCCCTTCCGGGGCTCCAGCACTCGGACGAGCCACGCCGGTCGAGCGTAGACGCCCGGAATCCAGTGGGTGACACGGTGCACGGCGAGGCACCCGGCGATGGTCACCGCTGTCATCACGGGGGCAAGGAGGTCCGTCAGGGCGCCCGCTCCGTCGGCGAAGGCGAGGTTGACGACGGCATACACGACCAGCAGGACGTACCAGTGCAGCAGGTAGATCGGCAGCGTGTTCCTCCCCAGCACGGACATCCACCAGAAGACACGCAGTCCCGACATCGCTCGCGCGGCGAGGCACCCCGCCGCCACGGCCAAGACTCCCAGGGCGAGCCTGACCCCCACGACCTCCAGGAGAGCGAACTTCGCCACAAAGGCGGCAGCGGCGGCGAATGCGGCGACAGCGACCGCCGCCCACCAGATGCTCACGGACGCGATCATCGGCCGAAGCCGCGTCGATGTCTGCACCGCGAGCAGGAAGAAAATGAGGTTGTAGAGGGTCTTGTCTATCTCGATGGATCCGGTGGTCAGGAGCCCCATCCCGAACACGACACTCACCGCCACGGCGATGCCGAGCGCGGCCGCTGCCGGGATGCGGACGGCGAACCACGCGACGACGAAGTGGACGATCAGTGCCCAGATGAACCAGGTCGCCGGCGTCGGAATGACCGGGATCAGCAGGAGCGAGAACACGGCCGGCCTGTCCGTGGCACCGGTCAGCGGCAGGACCAGCACGGCGACGACCGCGATGATCGACCAGAGGACGTAGACCCAGGCGAGGTGCGAGATCCGGGTACGCAAGAGGTCAACGAGAGGCAAGCGGATGGCTCTGCCGGCGAACAGGCCGGCGGTGAAGAAGAAGAGCGGCAGGCGGAACGTGTCGAGCAATCCGACGAATTGACCCCAGTGGCCGGAGACCCCGCTTCCCGCGTGGTTGAACACCGTGTGCAGGAACACGACCATGATGATCGCGATCGCCTTCGCGGCGTCCACCCAGTCGACCCGACCCTGAGGCGCGTCGGCTGAGCGTGATCCGTCCACCGAAAGTCCCCGTGTCGTGCGCATCGCTCGGCTCCCCAGCCCGGTCCGCCGATCCCATTCGGCTGTGACGACTGGCGTCACTCTACCGATCACGGCGCTCGCGCGCTCGTCCGATCCGATGAGCGTACGGGCGCGGGACTGCGCGGCCGTCGTCAGCCCAGGCGGATGCCGGCGGACTCGAGCGCACGCACCGCGGTGTCGAGCACGGCGGCGCTGTGGTCGAGGCGGCGATCGCGCTCGGCGAGGTCCGCCTCGGCGATCATGCGGACGAACGCCCGGAACTCGGCCGTCATTCGGTGCGGGTCGTGGTCGAGGGCGATCCGCTCGTGGGTTCCGTCGCGCAGATGCAGCTCGACGACGGGGATCTCGTTCGGCGGGCCGTCGAACACCATCGCGCCCTCCGTTCCCTGGATCTTCGTCCGGGAGGGCCCGGGCGAGTCCTTCGCGCACACGCAGACCGCCGTGACGTCGCCGTAGCCGAGGACGGCGACACCTGACGTGTCGACACCCCGCTCCATCCGCGGCGTGTACGACACGGTTCCGGGGGCGCCCAGCAGACCGACGACGAGATGCAGGGCGTACACGCCGAGGTCCATCAGTGCCCCGCCGCCCGCGGCGGGGTCGAACGCGGGCGGGACCTCGCCGGAGCGGAAGGCGTCGTAGCGGGACGAGTACTGCGAGTACTCGCACTGCACGAGCCGCAGCTCGCCGAGGCGGTGGAGGTTGTCCCGCATCCACGCGACGTTCGCGAGGTACTGGTTGCTGATGGCCTCGACAAGGATCAGGCCTCGATCTTCCGCCAGGACGCGCAGCTCGGCGAGTTCGGCCGTCCGCAGCACGAACGGCTTCTCGCAGACGACGTGCTTCCCGGCGAGGAGGGCGCGACGGGCGACATCCGCGTGCAGCACGTTCGGCACGGCGATCCACACGGTGTCGACGCGGGGGTCCGCGAGACAGGCGTCGAGATCGGTGTAGACGAGCGGGATGCCGTGGGCCGCCGCCAGGGCGTCGGCCTTGTCACGGCTGGTCGCCCGTCCGACGATGGCCGCGATGGTGAGCCCGGGGACCTCGTGGGCGTGCGGGAGGAACTCGGCGACGATCTTGCCCGCGCCGACGACGGCGAGCTTCACCTCAGAGGGCCAGCCCGATCGCGAGCAGGATCACGCCGACGAGCGGAGCGGCGAGCTGGATGAGCGCCGCGCGCGCCTTCGAGCGGTCCGAGAGCAGCAGCACGAGCCCTGCCGCGACCATCGACCCGGCTCCGACGAACACGAGCGTCGCACCGATCGCCGTGGAGCCCGTGGCGACGAAGACGATGCCGAGGAAGACCGCGATCGCGAGGAAGAGGTTGTAGAAGCCCTGGTTGTAGGCGAAGGGCTTGGTGATCTCGACGGTCGCGTCGGTTGTCCCGAAAGTGCGCCGCGCGGCGGCCCCGGTCCACGCGATGGACTCGAGATAGAAGATGTAGACGTGGATGAGGGCGCCGAGCGCCGCGAACACCAAACCGGCGATGATCATGCCGCCATCATCCCAGACTGCGCGACGCGCGCCAGAGGGGATCGGCGGCGACCGGGTCGGTGATGCCGACGGGCGCTCCGGTCTCGTCGCGCGTGAAGGCGAGGAGGACGGGGATGCCCGCCCGGTCGGTGACGATCCTCCCCGCGTAGGCGGGCGCCGGCAGGATCAGCCGTGCGTCATCGATCCGGATGCCGGTGGGCACGGCCGCGGCGGGCACCGCCCACACGCCGTCGGCCCCGTCGGAGCGCGTGGCGCAGAAGAGGAGCACGGGGGTGCCGTCGAGCTCAGCGAGCTGCAGCACCTCGAGGTGCGGGAACGCCGGCGCCGGATCGGTGAGGGGCGGCTGCACCGTCCACGTGTCGAGATCAGGCGACCAGGCGTGCCCGACGACGCCCCCGCCGGTGGTCGACCCGCCCGCGCCGCGGGCGGTGATCAGCATGTGCCAGCCGTCGCCGGCGGGATCGCGGAACACCCACGGATCGCGCCACGCCTCGTCGGGCCACGAGGTGTCGCCGAGCTTCTCGTAGTACTCCCCCGCGGCGCGGAGGACGAACCCGTCGCGCTTGTCCCACGTGTGCAGGTCGACCGAGGTCGCCATGCCGATCGCCTCGACGTTGCGAGGCGACGATCCGTCGACGAAGGATGCCCCCGTGTAGAACATGCGCCACAGCCCGTCGTCGCCGTGGACGACGCATCCGGTCCAGGTCGCCGTCTCGTCGAACGTGCCGGCGATCCCCGGGCCGAGCACCTCGCCGTGATCGGCCCAGTCGGTCAGATCCGTTGAGGTCGCATGCCCGATCCGCGCATTCCGGTGGCGGAGGTCCGGGTCGCCGAGAGAGGTCGGCGCGCGCAGGTAGTACAGGTGGAACGTCTCGCCGTCGTCAGCGACCCAGAAGTCCCACACCCAGTGCGCCTCGAGAGAGAACGCCACGTCAGCCCTTCAGCGACCCCTGCATCAAAGCAGAGACGAAGTGCCGCTGGAAGATCAGGAAGATGATCAGCGTCGGGGTGAGGATGAGCAGCGACCCGGCGCACAGCAGCGGGATGTCCGTGCCGTATTGCCCTTGGAAGGCGCCGAGAGCGCCGGCCATCGTGCGCTTCTCGGGATCGTTCACGAGCACGATCGCGAGCAGGAACTGGTTCCAGGTCCACAGGAACAGCAGGATCGCCAGCGACGACAGCGCGGGAACCGACAGCGGGATGTGGATGCGCCAGAAGAGCTGCCACGTCGTCGCGCCGTCCATGCGAGCCGCCTCCGAGAGGTCGGCCGGCATCGTGATGAAATGCGCCCGCATCCACATGACGGCGAACGGCATGAACAGCCCGATGAGCGGCAGGATGATCGCCCACCGGGTGTTCAGCAGGCCCATCTCGCGGATCTGGAAGTACAGCGGCGTGATGATGCCCTCGAACGGGAGCGTCAGGCCGAGGATGAACGCGACGAACACGATGCGCCCGCCGGCGGGACGGAGGTGGCCGAGCGCGAACCCGGCGAGGGTCGCGAACAGCACGGCCGCCGGGACGACGGCGATCTCGATGAGGAAGCTCGATCCGAGCAGCGCCGCCATGTTCGCGGACTGGAACGCCGTGACGAAGTTGTCCCACCGGGGCTCGGGCGGCCATTCGAGTCCGCTGGGGTACGTGCCCGGCGCGTGGAGCGCGGTCACGAAGAGGCTGATGAACGGCATGATCGTGACGAGCATCAGGATGATCAGCAAGACGCGGCCGAGCCACTTCTCGCGTGCGCGGACGATCACGATTCTTTCCCTCGGAGGATGCGCTGCAGCGGCAGGACGATGAGGAGGACGAGGGCCATGAGGACGATGGCGAACGCCGACGCCGTTCCGACCTCGCGCTGGTAGAACGCGAGATAGAAGATCTGGAGGCCCGGGACGAGAGTGCTGTCGCCGGGGCCACCCTGCGTGGCGATGTAGATGATGTCGAAGCTCGCGAGCGCGGCGATGACGGTGACCGTGACGCACACCGCGACCTCCTGGCGGACACCCGGGAGCGTGATGCTGAAGAACTCGCGGATGGGACCGGCGCCGTCGATGCGGGCGGCTTCGTAGAGCGCGGGATCGATCTTCGTCATGCCCGCCAGGATGAGGACGAGGCAGAGTCCGACCTGCACCCACGCGCCGATCACGCCGACGGCGGGAAGAGCGGTCGAGAAGTCGCCGAGCCACGCGCGGGTCACCCCGCCGAGGCCGAACAGACCGAGGAGCTGGTTGACCAGCCCGTTGGTCGACAGCTGCCAGCTCCACATGATGCCGGCGGCGACGAGCGGGATCACCTGCGGCAGGAAGAGGACGGTCCGCGAGATGGCGGCCAGTCGGCTCGCGGCGATCGCGCGGATCATGTTCGCGGCGACGAGGGCGATGCCGACGGGGATGATGCTGAAGTAGATGATCAGCTCGAACGCGTTGCCGATCGCGCCCGTCAACTTCGGGTTGCTGAAGACCTCGACGTAGTTGGCGAAGCCGACCCACGTCGCCGGACCGATGCCGTTCCACTCGTAGAACGAGTACTGCGCCGACAGGGCGATGGGACGCAGCACGAAGAAGACGTAGAAGCCCGCGGCGGGGAGTACCAGCAGGTACGCCGCGAGGCTGGCGCGGAACTTCCGCCGGCGACGGCGCTGTGCCGCCGCCGAGTCGAGCGCTGCTGCGCCGGTGGAGACCACCGGCGCAGCAGCGGGAGGAGCAGAGACCATCACTCAGTTCCCGATTTGGCTTTCGTAGTCGGACTGCACGGACGACAGGAGGCCCTCGGGGGTCTGCTCGCCGGCGACGAGCTTCTGCAGGTTGGGCGTCCAACTCTGGGCGTAGATCGCGCCGGTCGCGTTGGCGATGAAGTCCATCGCACCGTTCGCCTCGGACAGCTGAGCACCGGCGGCGAGCGTCGCAGCCGTGGTCGAGCCCTCCTTGACGGGAGGCATGAACGCGTCCGCAGGGCCCATCGGGTGCGAGCCGCCGACCTCGACGCCGATCGTGCGGGCCTTCTCGTTCGTCGCGGTCCAGTTCAGGAAGAACGCGGCGCAGTCGGGGTGCTTCGCCGTGGCTGCGACACCGTAGGTCAGCGGAGCGGACATCGCACCGATCTGGCCGCCCTCTTCACGCGGGGGCATGAGGAAGAAGCCGGCCTCGCCGGGCATCTGGGTGTCGAGGTTGCCCGACTCCCAGTCGCCGTCGAACATGAAGAGCGAGTCGCCACCGATGAAGCGGCTCATCATCTGCGCGTAGTCGAGCGAGTTGATGTCGTCGGCGAAGAAGCCCTCGTCGATCCACTTCTTGAGGTGCTTTGCCGCCTCGAGGTTCTCGGGGGTGTCGATGGAGGCGCCGGGCTGCTGGAAGATCCAGTCGTTGATCTTGGCCGGGTCGCCATAGGACGCCATGAGCGCCTGCAGCGGGAAGGCCAGACCACCGGTCGCGCCGCCGTTGAACTGTGTGATCGGCGTGATGCCGGCATCCTTCGCAGCCTTCAGCGCGGCGTCGAACTCGTCGAGGGTCTTCGGGGCCTCGGTCATGCCGATCTTCTCGGCGAGGCTCTTGTTGTAGAAGACGCCGGTCATCGAGTAGTTGAGGCCGAGCGCGTAGAGCGGGCCGCTGCCGCGACGACCGTTCTCGTCGACCCGCAGCTGCTGGAGCTGCGATTCGGGCCACGTCGTCCAGCCGAATGCTTCGGCGTAGGGGTCGAGGTCGAGGAGGAGCCCGTCGGTGGCGAGCTCGGACATCTGCGGCAGGCGCATGAGGTCCGGCGGCGAGTCCTGCAGGACGCGCGGTGCGTTCTGCGTGATGACGGCGAACTGGTCCTCACGGATGTCGAAGGTCACGTTCGGGTACTGCTTCGTGAACTCGTCGGTGAGGTCCTTCGGCAGCGGGAAGCCGGTCTCGAAGTAGCCGCTGAGGACGACGTCCTCGTCACCGCACGTGGGGCCGTTCGCCCCGAAGTCGGCGGTCGAGGATGCCTGCGGTGCCGCGGTCCCTCCGGGAGGGGCGCACGCGGTGACGGCCACGGCGAGCGAGGTGAGGACACCGGCGAGGATGAGCGGGCGGAGGGGGCGCTGTGTGAGTCGAGACATCACTGTCTCCTTTCAGAGAACCACGGTGTTCGGGAGGAAAAGCGTCGACGTGAGTCGGTGCTAAATCGCGTTAGCAAGGTCATGATGCGCCACCGATCCCCGACGTGTCAATGGGCAGGAGCCGTGTCGTGACCGAGACGTGTCCGCGCAATCCGCCGGCGGGAGCCGCTTGCGCCCCCGCGCCGCGGCGCCTCCCCCACCGCCGTTAGGATCGCGGGAGACAGGAGGACTCCGTGACGAGGAATCGGGTGACACTCGCCGACGTCGCCCGCGCAGCGGGCATGTCGCGCACGACCGCGTCACTCGTCCTGTCGGGCCGAGGCGATGAGATGCGGATCGCCGAGGCGTCGCAGGAACGCGTGCGCCTCGTGGCCGCCGAACTCGGCTACCGGCCGAACATGATCTCTGCGGGACTGCGCAGCGGCACGAGCCGGACGCTCGGGTTCATCTCGGACTCCGTCGCGACGTCGCAGCTGGCCGGCGACATGATCAAGGGCGCTCTCGAGGGTGCCCGTCGCCACGGGCACATGCTGTTCATCGGCGAGTACGAGGGCGACGACACCGAACGCGAACGCCTGATCGACGCGATGCTCGACCGTCAGGTCGACGGCGTCATCCTCGCCTCGATGTTCACCCGGGAGCGTCCGGTCCCCGCCGCCCTCGCCGGACGGAACGTCGTCCTGCTCAACACGTTGCCCGAGGGGCCGGCGAAGAACGCGCACGCGATACTCCCGGATGAGCTGGATGCCGGGCGTCGCGCCGCGCGGCTGCTGCTCGAGCGCGGACACCGGGACATCCACCTCATCGGAGCGGGGCCGACGCCGGCGGATGTGCCCCGCAGCACCATCGCCGGGCGGGAACGCCTCGAGGGGATCCTCGACGAACTGACGGGCGCGGGACTCTCCCCCGCCTCCGGCCGCAAGCTGAGCATCTGGCTGCCCGCCGACGGCTGGAAGGCGACCGCGGACCTCATCGCGACCGGCGTGCGCTCCGGCGCCATCATCGCCTTCAACGATCGCATCGCATTCGGCGCGTACCAGGCCGTGTCCGAGGCGGGGTTGACCGTGCCCGGCGACTTCTCGATCGTCTCGTTCGACGACCACCAGCTCGCGAGCTGGGTGCACCCCGGCCTGACGACCTTCGCGATCCCGCACTTCGATCTCGGGCTGCGCGCCGTCGAGATGCTGCTCACCACGCCCGCGGAGTCCCCGGCGTCGGTCGAGCGCCTCCCGATGCCGCTCCGCAGCCGCGGCTCGGTGCGCGCGGTCACCGACGCGCACTGAACGAGAACCGGTGCGAGGCATCCGCTACTCTCTGAGCTAACGCGATTTAGCACGTGGCTCACCCGCCGCGTGGAGAGGATCAGCATGGAGCAACGGAGCCCCAGCGCACACGGCATCCCGCACCCCCCGTTCGATCCCGACGTCCGCCGGGCGCTCGAGGAGGGCGAGGACGTCGTCGTCGGTCTTGCCCCGAGCGACATCAGCGCGCTCCGCGCCGGAGCCGTCCCGCCGACGCGCGAGGCCTACACGCTCGGCGGACGCTTCGCGGACCGCGCGGCCCGGACGGTCGCCGCCGACGGCGCCGAGGTGCGCCTGACCGTCCTCACCCCTCGCGACGAGCCGGGGCCCTTCCCCGTGGTGTTCCACATCCACGGCGGCGGGATGGTCGTCGGCGGTGCGCACGACGTCCTCCCCGACCTGGGACCGACGGCGCTCGACCTCGGCTGTGCGATCGTCTCGGTCGAGTACCGGCTCGCGCCCGAGAACCCTTACCCCGCCCCGCTCGACGACGTCTACGCCGGCTGGGAGTGGGTCGCACGGGAGGGGTCCGCGTGGGGGCTCGACCCCACGCGCGTCATCGTGCACGGGGTGAGCGCGGGCGGCGGGCTGGCTGCCGGCGCGGTGCTCCGCGCACGCGACCACGGGGGCCCGGCCACCCTCGGCCAGATGCTCGTGTATCCGATGCTCGATCACCGCAACGACTCGGCATCCGCTCGTCAGATGGAGGGTCTCGGCGCATGGGACCGCCGCGCCAACGCGACCGGCTGGGCGGCATATCTCGGCGCGCTCGACGCCGACGCGGTGCCCGCCTACGCCTCCCCCGCCCTCGCCGCCGACCTGGGCGGCCTGCCCGCGACCTTCATCGAGGTCGGGTCGGCCGAGACCTTCCGCGACGAGGACGTCGACTACGCGCGCCGCATCTGGGCCGCCGGCGGTGACGCCGAACTCCACGTCTGGCCGGGCGGCGCCCACGCCTTCGACGCGCTCGCCCCCGACGCCGCGCTCTCCCGCGACGCGCGCGACGCGCGGGTGCGGTGGCTGCGGCGCGTGCTCGGGCGCTGACCCCCGGCATCCGGCGCATGCGAACGGCCCGCCACCGGTGGGTTCCACCGAGGACGGGCCGTTCGAGGAAAGCGGTCAGGCGCCGGGGACGAGGACCCGGTCGATCGTGTGGATGACGCCGTTCGACGCCTGGATGTTGATGGCGCGGAGGACGAGCTTGGGGTTCTTCAGCTCGGGCGTCTCGTCGCGCAGGATGATGCCGCGCGGCTCGATCGTGCCGCCGTTCGCCATCTCGATCGAGCGCGAGAAGAGGACCTTGAGGGGCGAGAGCTTCTTGCCCGCGACCACGTGGTACAGCAGGATGTCGCTGATCTCGTCGGTCGTGAACGTCGAGGTGATCGCCGTGAGCGCCGCCTTCTCGGAGGTGGGCGCCGTTCCCGTCAGGTCGGTCACGAGACGCTCGAACGCACGGTCGTTCGGAGCGAACACGGTGAAGGTGGCGTTCGGGTCGTCGAGGGTCTTGTCGAGACCGGTCGTGACGAGCGCCTGGACGAGGATGTCGTAGTCCGATCCGTTCGCGTCCGGGGTGCCGCCGCCGGAGGCGGCGACCGCGACGTCGACGATGGTCCCCTTCGGCGCGGTCGCCTGATGGGCCGAGGCAGGGGATGCGGTCAGGGCGAGCGCGCCCGCGACCACCGTGGCGAGGGCGATTCCGAGCTTCTTGTTCATCATGTTGCTCCTTCGATGAGAAGAGTCACGCCCGGCGGACATGTCGGGCGCTACTAGGTGTTCCGCCGGACAGGCCGCCTCGGATGCAGCACGAGAGAAGTTTTTTCAGCCGGCGCTCACCCGAACAGCGGCGCCACCGGGACGTCGAGGTTCGCGCCGCCCCGGTAGCGCGCCGCGATGTGGTTCTCGGGCAGGCGCGGTCCGCGCCCGAACAGACGCTCGCGCAGGGTCGGACCGCCCTCGAGGAGGCGACCGCGCTTGCGCAGCTCGGGCACGACGAGCTCGGCGAAATCGCGGGCGGTGTCGAAGGAGTGGTACTGCCGCAGATTGATGCCGTCGATGCCGTCCTCGTCGAGCCACCGTTCGATCTCATCGGCGACGACGGTGGGAGTCCCCGCAACGAAGAAGCGGCCCTCACGACCCGTGGCGATCCCGTCGAGGAGTTCCCCGATCGTCGCGTCGGGGCCGGTCGGCGGCGCCGCATCCGCTGCGACTCCCGCCTGCGCGAGGGCGTCGCGGACGAGGGTCTCGCGGGGGAAGGCCGTCGGGTCGAAGGGGAACCCGGCGTGGGCGAGGATGCCGTCGACGCTCGTGTTCTCGCGGTACGTCCGCCACTTGTCGGCCGCTTCGTCCTCGGTGCGACCGACGACGACGCCCGCCTGCACGATGAAGCGGAGGTCGTCTGCGCCGCGCCCCTGGCGGGCGGCCGCCGCCCGCATCTGCTCGACGTTGCGGATGAAGTCCGCCGTCGAGCGCCCTCCCGTGAAGACGAGCTCCGCGTGGCGTCCGGCGAACTCGATGCCGGCGGGCGATCCGGTCGCCTGGTAGAGGACGGGCGTGCGCTGCGGCGAGGGCTGGCTCAGGTGGGGACCCGCGACGCGGAAGTTCTCCCCCACGTGATCGACGTAGCGGACCTTGGACGGGTCCGTGTAGGTCCGGGTCGCGACATCCGCGATGACCGCATCGTCGTCCCACGAGCCCTCCCACAGCTTGTAGACGACGTCGAGGAACTCGTCCGCGATCGCGTAGCGGCGATCATGCGGGATCTCATCGGCCAGCCCGAAGTTTCGGGCCGCGTTCGGCAGGTACGAGGTGACGATGTTCCACCCCACCCGTCCCCGGGTGAGGTGATCGAGAGTCGACATGCGGCGGGCGAACGAGAACGGCGGCTCGTAGCTGGTCGAGAACGTGACGCCGAAGCCCAGGCGCTCGGTCACGGCCGCCATGGCGGGGATGACGAGCAGCGGATCGTTTGAGGGGATCTGCAGCCCCTCGCGGATCGCGGTCTCGGGGCCGCCCCGGAACACGTCGTACGCACCGACGACGTCAGCGAGGAAGACCCCGTCGAATCCGCCGTGCTCGAGGATCTGCGCGAGCTCGATCCAGTACGAGATGTCGTTGATCCGGTGCCGGTTGTTCCCCGGCAACGACCACAGCCCGTGGGTGATGTGACTGACCGTGTTCATCTCGAACAGGTTCAGGATGAGCTTCTTGCGCTCCGCCATGCGGGTCCTTTCTGGAGGTTTCGGGCGTCGCTGCGGATCAGGCTTCGCCGGTGCTCCACCACCCGGGCACGGGGGTGTCGTTGAGCAGCAGGTCGCCGAGTGCGCGCGCCTTGAAGGCGAGGGGATTGTGGGATGCCAGGGTTCGGGCGTTACGCCAGTGTCGGTCCAGGGCGAGGTCGGCGTCGACCGCACTGGCCCCACCGACCTCGAAGAGCAGAGTGGCCGCCTCGAGCACGGCGGGGAGGACGACGAGCTGCGCGCGGGCCGTCGCTGCCTCGACGGGGGCGATCACGTCGCGCAGCGCATCACCCGAGACACCGGCGGACTGGGCGGCGACCGACGCGTCGAGTCCCGCGACCGCGGCCGTGAGCGCGGCATCCGCCGTGAACGACAGCGCCGACAGCCGACCGACGGTCTCCTGCACGAGCGGGTCCTCACGGGCCGTCGCGGCCGAGGCATGACTGTAGGTCCGGGTGCGCTTCTGCACGAACGCGACCGCGTCGTCGACGATCGCGCGCCCGATCCCCGCGGCGGCGGCCAGGAGGACCAGCTGGACGAACGCCCCGCCGTGCGACGGACCGCCGACGACGCGGCGGGCGACGGCATCCTCGTCGACGACGACCGAGCGGAAGACGGTCGTCCCGCTCCCGGTGAGGCGCTGACCGAAGCCGCGCCAGTCGTCGACGACGTCGACTCCGGCCGCCGCCGTCGGCACGAGTGCCGCGACGAGAGCCCCGTCGTCGTCCTGCGCGGCGACGGAGACGAGGTCGGAGAACAGCGTCCCGGTGCTGTAGTACTTCGTGCCGTTGAGGCGGAGCCCATCGGTCGACCCCGTCAACGTCGTCGACAGCGCGCCGACCTTCGCCGACGATCGCTCGTGGGTCGCGTTGCCGATGATGGCGCCGCCTGCCACCAGGGCGAGCCTGCGGGAGCGCTCCTCGGAATCGGGCGACAGGATCGTCCGATCGACGAAGGAGAAATGCGAACGGAGCAGCTGCGCGAGATTCGGATCACGACGGCCGAGCTCGGCGAGGAGGGCGAACAGCACCGATGGCGGCTCACCGCCGCCGCCGAACTCCTCAGGCACCGTCACCCGGGTGAACCCGGCGCGCCGGAGAAGAGCGACCTCGTCGTGCGGCAGTCTCCGCGCGAGTTCGCGGGCGACGGCATCCCGCCCGACCTCGTCGAAGACGGGGGCGAAGCGTTCCACCGCATCGGCGACCCGTGTCATGCGAGCGCGACCTCCGCAGGACGGGGCGCCTGCGCTCCCGGCGCCTGCCACGCCGGCAGCGTGCCGGTGAGGGCGACCTGACCGAGCGCACGCGTGCGCTGGATGACCGGATTGTGCGAGGCGATCGTGCGGACATTGCGCCAATGACGGTCGAGCGCTCGACCCGTGCCGACCGCCGATGCGCCGCCCACCTCGAACAAGCGCGTCGTCGCGTCGAGGACCAGACGAGGCACGAGCTCCTGGAGTCGGAAGACCTCGAACTGGATCTCGCGCATCTCCGTCGCGCTCGCTCCCCGATCGGATGCTGCGCCCAGGTCAGCGGCGACCGACAGCACGAGCCGACGGGTCGTCGCCGCGACGACGTCGAGCTCCCCCACCACGAGCTGCACGAGCGGGTCCTCGCGCGGAAGCGTCTCGCCCGCGAACCCGAAGGTCCGCCGCCGCGGGGTCACGAACTCGACGGTGTCGTCGAGGGCGCGCTGGGCGATGCCGGCGATGACGGCGAGGAGGGTGAGCTGGAGGATCGCCCCCAGGTGGTGTCCGCGCGCCTCAGCGCCTTCGGCGGGCGCCACGAGGATGCCGTCCTCCGCCACCGGCGCGCGATCGAACACCGTCGTCCCGCTTCCCGTGAGCAGCTGCCCGAACCCGTCCCAGTCGTCGGTCGAACGGACCCCTGGGTGGTGGGCCGACACCGTGACCGCGACCCGCTCGTCCCCGTCGAGGGCCGCGAGGTGGATCCAGTCCGCGTAGATGCTGCCGGTCGTGTAGTACTTCCGCCCCGACAGCAGCGGCTCGCCGCTCGTGCGGTCGATCCGCGTCTCGAGGTGCGCCGTGTCGTGCCGTTCGGACTGCGCGTTCCCCACGAAATCCCCCGCGAGGATCCGCTCGAACCACGGCTGCGCCAGCTCGATCGGCTGCTGCCGGAGCGACTCGACGAACGCGAGGTGACCGCGCCAGACGTGGCCGAGGCTGGCATCCGCGGCGGACAGCCGGATGAGGCGGGCGAACTGCTCCTCCAGCGAGATCGGGGAACCCCCAGATGCCGCAGGCACCCGCCACGTGCCGAAGCCGATCTCGCGCAGCTCGGCGAGCTCCGCGGTCAGCAGGCGCCGCTCGCGCTCGCGCTGCGGCGCGTCGACTGCGACGCGAGCGAGGAGGTCCTCGAATCGCCCGGTCACCGGTGCATCACCTTCCGCGCCACGGCGTTGCCGAGGAACTGGGCGAGCTGGACGAGCACGATGAGGGCGAGGACGACTATGCCGACCGAGATCCAGTCGAAGCGCTGGTATCCGTAGTTCATGGCGAGCGACCCGAGTCCGCCGCCGCCGAGCACTCCCGCGACCGCCGTCGCGTCGACGAGCGCGACCAGGATGTAGGTCAGCCCCAGGGTGAGCGGGCCGAGGGCCTCGGGCACGACGATGGTGAAGAGCACCCGGGCGGGACTCGCACCCATCGCAGCCCCCGCCTCGATGGACCCGGGGCTCACCGCGACGAGGTTCGATTCCGAGACGCGGGCGATGGCGACGCACGCGACGATGATGAGCGGGATCGTCTGCGGCAGGGGGCCGAGCCCGGTGCCGAAGAGAGACCTCGTGAGCGGGATGAGGGCGATCGCCACGATCAGGAACGGGATCGGACGGACCACGTTGATGACGAGGTTCAGCACCGCGAAGATCGCCCGGTTCTGGAGGAGGTTGCCGGGGCGGCTCGCGTAGAGCAGCAGCCCGAGCAGTACGCCGATGACGGCGGCTCCCGCGAAGGCGACGACCACCATGAGCCCGGTCTCGCCGACGGCGACCCAGAAGCGGGGGAAGAAGGCGTTCGGGTCGAAGTCACGCATGAACGGCCTCCTTCTCGCTCGTCCGGGCGTCCGGGGCCGGCAGCTCCGAAACCGTGGTCGTCTCGCGGAGACCCGCGATGGCGGCATCCACGGCCGCATCCGTTCCGAGGAGCTCCACCGTCAAGCTGCCGAACAACCGGCCCTGCAGCTCGTCGACGCCCCCGAAGACGACGTTGACGTCGACGTCGTGCGCGCGGGAGACCTGTGAGAGCAACGGGTGGTTGGTATCACGGTCCTCGACGTGCAGCTGGACGAGGCGTCCGCGATGGACGGCGCGGATCTTCGCGAGCGCCTCGGCGGACGGGATGTGGTGCAGCACCGACGACACGAATCGTCGGGTGGTCGGATGCCGCGGCGAGGAGAAGACGTCGTAGATGCTGCCGTGCTCGACGACCGCGCCGTCCTCCATGACCGCGACCTTGTGAGCGAGCTCGCGGACCACGTCGATCTCGTGGGTGACGAGCAGGATGGTGACGCCGTACTCCTCATTCACCCGCCGGAGGAGGGCCAGGACCTCACCCGTCGTCTGCGGGTCGAGTGCGCTCGTCGCCTCATCCGAGATGAGGACGTCGGGCCGGGTGGCCAGCGCGCGAGCGATGCCCACGCGTTGCTTCTGGCCGCCCGACAGCTGCGACGGGTACGCGAGCGCCTTGTCGGTGAGCCCGACGAACCGCAGCAGCTCCTCGACGCGGTCGAGGGTCTCGGCCTCGGAGAGGCCCGCCAGCCGCAGCGGGTAGGCGACGTTCTTGTAGACGTTCCGCGACTCGAGCAGATTGAACTGCTGGAACACCATGCCGATGCGCTGCCGCGCGGCGTACAGGGCACGGCCCTGGAGGGCTGAGATCTCGCGACCGTCGACGACGACCCTTCCGCTCGTCGGCCGCTCGAGCGCATTGACCGTGCGCAGCAGGGTCGATTTGCCGGCGCCCGAGAAGCCGACGATCCCGAAGATCTCGCCCTTCTCGACCGTCAGGCTGACGTCGCGGAGGGCGTCGACCGTGCGTCCCTTCGACGTGAAGGATTTGGAGACGTTCTCGAAGGCGATGGCGGTGCTCATGGGTTCCTCATCTCAGCCGGGTGCGGTCGCGAGCGGCAGCCGTCAGTTCTTCGCGGCCTGCTTCTCGAGGTCGGCGAGCTTGGTCCGGAGCTGCTCGACCGGGACGTCGACGAGCACCACGGAGCCCTGGTTCTCCTTCTCGTTGGCCGCCGCGACGCGCTTGTCGGCGTAGACGTCCTTGAGGATCTTCCACGCGGGGTTGTCCTTGTTGTCCTCACGGGTGGCGATGACGTTGACGTACGGCAGGTTCTGCTCGGAGAGCGCCTTGTCGAGGAAGAGCGCATCGTCGGAGCCGATGTTCTGGCTCGGGTCGAAGTACGACGTGCCCACGACGACCGCAGCCAGGCTCGGGTCGGTGAACTGCTGAGCGATCGACGTCGCGGGGATCTCGGTGAACTGGAGCTTCTTCGGGTTCGCCGTGATGTCCTCGACGGCGGGGAAGTCGCCCTTGTCGGCCGAGAGGGTGATGAGGCCGGCGGCCTCGAGGATGTTGAGCGCGCGACCGCCGTTGGAGGGGTCGTCGGGGATGGCGATCTTCGCGCCGTCCCCGATGTCGTCGAGGGATTTCGCGGTCGCGGAGAAGATCCCCCACTGCGTGATGAGCGTCGAGAAGACGGGGGTGAGGTCTGAACCGTTCTCGGTGTTGAAGGCGCTGAGGTACAGGATGTGCTGGAAGGCGTTGGCGTCGACCGTGCCGGCGGCGAGCTCGGTGTTGGGCAGGACCCAGTCCTGGACGTTGACCCACTCGATGTTCAGGCCCTTCTCGGCGGCGACCTCCTTGACCGCATCTTGGAACGGGCTGTCCTCCGACACGGCGATCTTGACGCTGATCGGCTCAGCTGGGCTTGCACCGCCGGCCGCGGCGGCATCGGCGGGCCGGAGCGCCGGGAGCGCGAGGGCGACTCCGCCGACGATCGCGCCGACCGCGACGACGGCGATCGCGATCGCGATGCCGATCCGGGTGCGCTTCTTGTCTCCCGCGACGGCGGCGCGGAGGTCGCTCTGCGGGGTCTGGTTCTGGTCTGACATGGGATGGTCTCCTCGTGGTGCGCCGGGCGTGGATGTTCGCTGTGACTGCGACATTCCTAGCCCGCCGCGACCTCGAGGACGACTTGCGAGACGCTCCGTGACCGGTCGTTACCGTCCTTGACGTTCGCGCGCATCGCGGATCGACATCGGCCCGCAGATCGTGCTAATCGCGCATGCGCGCACCATCGCTCCTACAGCGAGAGGTCGACCTCGAGCCGGTCGAGGAGGATCTCGAGGGCGGTGTCGAACTCCTCTTTGCTGTGGTCCTCGCTCAGCAGCGGTCGCAGGCGCCGCACCTCGGGGGCATCATCCAGGGAGGCGATCTGCGCCTCGCCGGTGGAAACCGGCCCGGTCTCCCCCTGGCCGGCGAGCGTCCCCCCGACGTCGGCACCGCGCACGGCTGCCTCCAGCAGCAACTGACCGATGAGGAAGCTGCTGAACCCCCGGTACGCCCCGACGGCCTGCTCGTCCGTGAAGCCGTGCTGAAGCAGCACCCGGAGGAAGATGTCCACCGCCTCGATGCTCCGCAGCGGTGGCCGGAGCCAGGGCGCGGCGGGATGCCGGGTCGCGATCAGCGGGAATGCGCGGGGGTGCGCGACGGCGATGTCCCGCACCGCGTGCGCGACGTTCTGGAGGAAGGTCTGCCAGTGCCCCTCGGCCTCGCGCTCCATGACCACGACGAGTTCGGCCGTCAGTTCGTCGACGACGCCTTCGAGAAGATCCTCTTTGCCGTGCACATGACGGTAGAGCGACATCGCCTCGACGCCCAGCTCCGCCCCCAGAGCGCGCATCGACAGGCCCGCCGGACCCTTGAGGTCGACGAGGCTCAGCGCTGCATCGATGATGGCGGCGCGACTCAACCTCGCACCGGATGACCGCTCGGACTGATTGCTCATGGGAGCCTCCTTCCCGATCCTCTCTCTTCTCGCACTCGTTTGTCTGCTTACGCCGTAAGCTTGGTGGAATGGGACGCTTGGCCTTCGGCAGCGAGACGGTCACATTCGATGACCGTCTCCTCGGTCATCTCGAGGTCGTGATGGTGGCGAAGCTCCGACGCCGCGAGCCGTTCATCCTCACGTGGACCGTCGACCCCAGCCTGGGCAGCGGGCGAGTCTCGCGCTGGGTCGGGGTGTCGACGAGCTGGGACATCCGCTACCACTCGCGCGCCATCGGGCCGATCAACCCGGCCTGGATCGACGCGCTGATGTCGACGGCGAACTCGCCCGGCGGGCTGCGGGTCGTCCCCGAGCCCGATCAGGACGAAGCGGTCGCCGGCTGACACCGACGCCGCCTCCGATCAGCGACCTGCGCTGAGGTGGAGTCCGTCGAGGAGAAGATCGAGCCCTGCCCGGAACTGGTCACGATCATCGTGACCGGCGAATTCGTCCACGATGTGGTGGATGAACGGGTACTCCTCGGGATCGAGGGCCCGCCACTGGTGGACGGCTCCGGCGAGATACTCGTCGCGGCCCACGTCGCCGGACGCGACCTCCGGAGGGAGCTGCTGCCCCATGTCGGCGGCGGTGCCGATGACGAACCCCACGATCGCCGATGTCGCATGGAAGCAGTCCCGCGGCGAGAGCCCCAGGCGCATGATCTGCTCGCCCAGCTTCTCGTACAGCTGAAGCGAATGGACCTGTCGCGCCGTGTTGCGCATGGCATACGCCCCGAGCCAGGGGCGATCGACGATGACATCGAACATCGCGACGGCGATCGTCCTCACGTTCTCGATCGGATCGCCGCTCCCCTCGCGACCCACGTCTGATACGGCGGCCAGGACGCCCCCGAGCACGGAATCGGCGGCCAGGTCGAGGAGCTCTTCCCGTCCCGAGACGTACCAGTAGATGCTCGCCGGCCCGCCGCCGAGCCGGGTCGCCAGCGCCCGCGTCGTCAGCCCCTGCGATCCCGACTCGTCGAGGATCTCGATCGCGCCGGCGATGACGGCGTCGATGGAATGCGACGTTCGAGAGCGCTCGCGCGGAGCGCGGGCGCGTCGGCGGGGTGGTTGCGCCTGCTCGGTCATGACAGCCATCACATCACACGGGAAACCGAGTGTTGTGATCTATCGAACATCGTTCTATCGTATCGAACGGCGCTCGATAGTCGAACGCTGTTCGATAGGAAGAGCTCTCATGACGGTGACCACCACCTCCCCCCGCGTCTACACCTCTCTCAGAGCCGCGTGGATTCCGCTCGCTGCGCTCTGTCTCGCCTTCTTCGTAGAGATGGTCGACAACACCCTGCTGTCCATCGCCCTCCCGACCATCGGCCGAGACCTCGGCGGGGACACGACGGGATTGCAGTGGATCACCGGGGCGTACTCGCTGACGTTCGGCGGGCTGCTGCTCACCGCCGGCTCCATCGCCGATCGCTTCGGCCGGCGGCGGGTCCTGCAGATCGGCCTCGCGACGTTCGGCGTGGTCAGCCTGGCCGTCCTCCTCGTGAACAGCATCGGCGGGCTCATCGCGGTCCGCGCCGCGCTCGGCGTCGCCGCCGCCGCGATGGCCCCGATCACGAACTCGCTCGTGTTCCGCCTCTTCGACGACGCCGCCCTGCGGATGCGGGCGATCACCCTCATGATGGTCGTCGGCATGTCGGGCTTCGTCGTGGGCCCCCTGCTCGGCGGCACCATCCTCACGCACCTGCCCTGGCAGTGGCTGTTGCTGATCAACGCTCCGATCGCCCTCCTCGCCGGAGTCGGAGTGCGCCTGGGCGTCCCCGCCGACGACCCGCGCGGACTGACGCGAGACCGCCTCGATCTGACCGGGGCGGCGTTGAGCGTGATGGCCCTCGGGCTCTCCTGCTACGCACTGACGAGCGGAGTCCAGTTCGGATGGTTCGCTCCGGTCACACTGCTCGTCGGGATCGGCGCCGCGGCATCCATCGTTCTCTTCATCGTGAACGAACGCCGATCCTCGGCCCCGATGATCGACCTCTCCCTCTTCTCCGTGGGCACGATCCGCGGTGCGGCGCTCGCGCAGATCGGCAGCTCCGTGGCCATGGCGAGCGTGATGTTCGCGCTCATCCTGCACTTCCAGTACGCCTGGGGATGGAGCCCGATGGCCGCGGGGCTCGCCAACCTGCCCCTCATCCTGACCATGATCCTCGCCACCCCGCTCACCGAGTCGCTGATCCGCCGATTCGGACACCGCATCGCCTGCGTCATCGGTGCCGTGCTGCTGACAGCCGGCCTGGGAGCCATGGCCTGGGCCGTCGAGCAGGATTACCTCGCCATCGCGGTCGCCATGGTCGTCATGACGGCGGGCCTGCGCACCGTCATGAGCATCTGCGCGGTCGCCCTCATCGGGGCCGTGCCCGAGGACCGCACATCGATGGGCGCCGCACTCAACGACACCGCACAGGAGGTCGGGTCGAGCATCGGAACGGCCTTCGTGGGCACGGTGATCGCGGTACTGGTGGCCGCGACGCTTCCCGACGGCACCTGGAGCCCGGCCCTGACGTCCACGTACTTCCACGGCGAGCAGATCGCCTTCATCGCGGTTGCCATCGCCGTCGGCGCGATCTCGATCATCGGGGCGCTCACCCTGAGCAGTGCGAGGACGACAGACGAGCACGACCGCGTCGACGCCCCGTGAGACGGACGTTCAGAAACAGAAAAGCCCAGGTATACCGGGGCTTTTCACTGCGGAGACGGAGGGATTTGAACCCTCGGTCCCCGTAAGGGGACTCCACCTTAGCAGGGTGGTGCACTAGGCCTGACTATGCGACGTCTCCAGGCATCCGACCGCGAACGGCGCGAATGCACCCCGCAAGCATAACGGTTCCGCGGACCGGTACCGAACCGGCCGTCAGCGCTGCGCGACCGTGCAGGTCACTTCGTTCGCCGACTGCCCCGTGATCTCGCCGGGCAGCTCGACGGTGCCGTCGTCGGCGCCCGGGGTGGCCTCCCCGGTTGCACCCGGAGTCGGCGTGTCGGTCGCGCCGGGCGTGCCGGTTGCGCCCGGCGTGCCGCCGTCGCCCTCAGCCTCGCCGACGACCTCGACGCCGTTGCCGCCGCTGGCCGAACCGGTCACCCTGATGGGCTTGTTCTCGGACAGCGCCGTGAACAGCACGTCCGCGGCCGACGAGACCGGCAGGACGCGCGCGCCCCCGGGCGCGTACACCGTGGGGTACTGGACGAAGACGATGTCCTTGTACGGGACGTCGGCGACGGCCATGGCGATCTGCACCATGCGCTGCGGGTTGGTGAGCGATTCACTCAGGACGAGCTGCTTCTCGTTCACCTGACGGATCGCGGTGTTCGCGAGGTTCAGGAGTGCCGGGTAGTTCGAGAGGACCGCACCCGACTGCAGCTTGCGGACCAGCGAGCTCATGAACTGCTGCTGGTTGGAGATGCGGCCGAGGTCCGATCCGTCGCCGATGCCGTGACGGATGCGGAGGAACTGCAGCGCCTGCGCGCCGACGAGCGTCTGCTCGCCCTTCTTGAGGTTCAGTCCCGTGTGCTTGTCCTTGATGTCGTCGCTGAGGCACACGTCGACGCCGCCGATGGCGTCGGACATGTTGATGACGCCCGTCCAGCGGATCGCCGCCGCGAACTGGATGTCGACGCCCGTCAGCTCCTCGACGGTGGCGACCGAGCATCCCAGCCCGCCGTAGCTGTAGGAGACGTTGATCATCTGCGCGCTCATCGCCGGGTACGAGCCGCCCTCGGGGTTCTGGCACGAGGGGATGGGCACGATCATGTCGCGGGGGAACGAGACGACGGTCACGCGGCGGGGCGCATCGCTGATGTGCACGAGCATCGTGACGTCGTTGCGCTCACCGCCGTCGTCGTGCTTGCAGCGCGGGAACAGTTTCAGATCCTGGCCCTCGCACGAGTCGGTGCCGACGACGAGCATGTTGACGCCGCCCTCGATCTCACCGATGTGCGGCGGCAGCTCCGAACCCTCGTCGCCGATCGAGACGCCGTTGTCGCTGAGGCTGCGTGCGGCGTCCCACACGTAGAACCCGCCGATCGCCGTCGTACTCACGAGGACGACGGCGACGACGGCAGCCAGGATCGTGAAGACCTGACGGAGCGGATGCGGGGAGGTCAGCTCACCGTGACGAGCCACGGGTTGGCGGCGGAACTTCGTCGCCTTCGCATCGTGCCTAGCGCTCACGGATCACCTTTCGGACAGTGCGGAGGGTGTGGGATTCGAACCCACGGGACATTGCTGCCCACCGGTTTTCAAGACCGGATCCTTCGGCCGCTCGGACAACCCTCCCGACCCCGCCGAACGGCGGCGGTCGAACAGGCCGAGTCTAGCCGACCCCAGAACCCGTCCATTCTCGCGGGAACGCCTGGGGGACGCCTGAACGGCCAGGTCAGAGGGCCTTCAGCACCGCCGTGACGCCGCCCTCGGTGACGGATGCCGTGAGCTCCGACGCCTCGGACAGCACCTCTTCGGGGCCTTGGCCCATCGCGATCGCGCGTCCGCCATGGGCCCGCGCCCACCGGAACATGCCGATGTCGTTGCGTCCGTCGCCGATGACGACGACGTTCTGCGGCTCGATGCCCAGCCAGCCGCGGACGAGCTCGAGCCCGGTCGCCTTGTCGACGCCCTGCGGGGCGATGTCGAGCCAGGCCGACCAGCCGACGGCATACGAGACCTTGTTGAGGCCGATGCGCGCGACCAACTCGACGAAGTCCTCATCGGTGTCCTGCTCCGACACGACGACGACACGCGAGACGGGGTCGGCCGAGAGCTCCTCGAAGCTCACCCGGTCGGCGTTCGCGAGGTTCCAGTCATCCATGTGGTGCGTGAACAGGCGGCGACCGCTGGGAAGCTCGACCATGTAGCGCGCCGTCGGCAGGTGATCGCGCAGAAGCGTGAGCACCTCGGTGGCGTCGAACTGCTCGGTGTGGAACCGGTCGTACACGGGTGAGTCGATGGGCCCCGTGCGCTTCAGGATCACCGCACCGTTGGAGCAGACGACGTACTCGGGCGTGATCGCCAGGCGCTCGATGATCCTGCCCGTGCTCTCCCACGATCTCCCCGTCGCGAGCATGACCTCGTGCCCGGCGCGCTGCGCATCGGCGATCGCGTCGACGACGCCGGGGCTGTAGGTCTCGTCCTCGAGCAGGATCGTGCCGTCGACGTCGAGGGCGATGAGCAACCGCTCGCGCGGGGGCTCGGCGGCATCCGTCGCGATCTCCTCGACGACCTCGGCCGCCTCGTCTGCAGACAGAGTCACGCGATCGGCTCCGCCACCTCGAGGCCGCCCAGGTACGGGCGGAGGACCTCGGGGATGACGACCGAGCCGTCTTCGCGCTGGTGCGTCTCGAGCAGCGCGACGATCCAGCGGGTCGTGGCGAGCGTGCCGTTCAGCGTCGCGACGGGAGCGGTGCGACCGCCCTCGGGACGGTGACGGATGTCGAGGCGACGGGCCTGATACGTCGTGCAGTTCGACGTCGACGTGAGCTCGCGGTACGCGCCCTGGGTCGGGACCCACGCCTCCACGTCGTACTTGCGGGCGGCGGACGAGCCCAGATCACCGGCGGCGACGTCGATGACCCGGTACGAGAGGCCGAGGTCCTGCAGCATCCGCTCCTGCATCTCGACGAGGCGCAGGTGCTCCGCCTCGGCGTCCTCGGGCGTCGTGTAGACGAACATCTCGAGCTTGTTGAACTGGTGCAGCCGGATGATGCCGCGGGTGTCCTTGCCGTACGACCCGGCCTCGCGCCGGTAGCAGGTCGACCAGCCCGCGTAGCGCTTCGCACCGCGCTCGAGGTCGAGGATCTCGTCCATGTGGTATCCGGCGAGGGGCACCTCGCTCGTGCCGACGAGGTAGAGGTCGTCGTCGTCGAGTCGGTAGACCTCGTCGGCGTGCTGACCGAGGAACCCGGTGCCGCGCATGACCTCGGCGCGGACCAGGGTCGGCGGGATGACCGGGATGAAGCCGGCCTCGAGGGCCCGCTGCATCCCGAGGTTCATGATCGCGAGCTCGAGGCGCGCGCCGATGCCGGTGAGGAAGGTGAACCGCGCACCCGACACCTTCGCACCGCGCTCGGTGTCGATCGCGCCGAGCATCTCGCCGAGGGCGAGGTGGTCGCGCGGCTCGAAGTCGAAGGAGACCGGCTCGCCGTGCGTGCGGAGGGTGACGAAGTCGTCCTCACCACCGGCCGGGACGCCGTCGATGACGATGTTCTCGATGCGCGCGAGCGCGGCGGACGCGGCATCCTCTGCCACGGTCACGGCCTGCTGCGCGGCCTTCACCCGCTCGCTGAGTTCCTTCGCCTCGGCGACCAGGGCGGCCTTCTCGTCCTTCGGCGCCTTCGCGACACGCTTGCCGTGCGCGTTCTGCTCGGCGCGGAGCTCCTCGAAGGTGGTGATCGCCGTGCGGCGCTCCTTGTCGGCGGCGAGCGCGTCGTCGACGGTGTCGGGCGACTCGCCGCGGGCTTCCTGCGAGCGCTTCACGAGGTCAGGGGCGTCACGGAGGAGGGCGAGATCGATCACCCGACGAGTCTAGTCGCGGCCCCTGCGGGCCCAGCCCTGGTGCGGGGAACGCGCGAGCGCAAGGGGGCCCTGCCAGACGGATGCGGGGCCCTATCCTGTACGCATGGCGACCGACCCCGGCACGACGCACCGCTCCGACGACGCGCACGATCCGGCGACCGCGGCCGAACCCGACGGCGTGATCCGCGAGCCCGACGACGTCGCACCCGACACGCAGGACGGCGACACCGGAGAGGCGCGTCGCGTCGACCGGAGCGGGTCGACCGAGCCGATGCCCGATGTCGACGGCCGCCCGAGCCCCAAGGCGGCGCTGGTCTACAACCCGATCAAGGTCGACGGTGATCAGCTCCGTGAGCAGGTGGCGCAGGCGGCGAAGGATGCCGGCTGGTCCGAGCCCCTCTTCTACGAGACCACGGTCGACGACCTCGGCGACGACGTCGCACGTCAGGCTCTGTCGGAAGGAGTCGACGCGGTCCTGGTCGCCGGAGGCGACGGCACCGTCCGCGCCGTCAGCGAGGCCATGACCGGTTCGAGCGTGCCGCTCACGATCGTCCCGAGCGGTACCGGCAACCTCCTCGCCCGCAACCTGCGACTCCCCCTCACCGACCCGTCGGCCATGATCGCCGCGACCTTCGACGGCGACACCCTCGCGATCGACGTGGGTCTCGCCCAGCTGCGGCGGCCCGAGGGCGAGACCACCGAGCACGCGTTCGTCGTGATGGGCGGCATGGGGCTCGACGCCGCCATGATCGCGAACACGAACAGCGACCTCAAGAAGAAGGTCGGCTGGGTGGCCTACGTCGACGGCGCGGCCCGCTCCATCGCGCAGGCCAAGCCGTTCCCCGTCGTCTACCAGGTGCCGGGCCACCGCATCCACCGCGCGGACGTGCAGAGCGTCCTGTTCGCCAACTGCGGCTCACTTCAGGCGGGGCTCGAGCTCATCCCCGAGGCATCCATCACCGACGGCGAGCTCGACGTCGCCATCCTGCAGCCGCGAACGGCCCTGGGGTGGCTGCTGGTCTGGCGACGCCTCGCGTGGGACAACAGCGTGCTGCGGAAGTTCCGCGCCGGACGCAAGATCCTCGCCGTCCGGACGGCCGACAACTCCGTCCGGTATTCGCGTGGCAAGGGCATCGACCTCGCCGCCGAAGAAGCGCACCCCGTGCAGCTCGACGGCGACGAATTCGGCGAGGCGACGCGGATCGCGGTGCGCGTCGTGGCCGGCGGGCTGACCCTCGCCATCCCCCGCGGGCACTCGGTCGACGCCGTCTGAGCCGGCCCCCTGAGCGATCCGGCGCCGGATTGCAAGGGGCGGCATCGCCCGGCGCCGACGGCCAGGATGAGGGGATGCCGTCCCCTTCGATCGTCTGGTTCCGCGACGACCTCCGCCTCGCCGATCACCCGGCCCTCCGTGCCGCCCTCGACAGGGGCGAGCCGGTGATCGGGCTCTACGTGCTCGATGAGGAGAGCGACGGCATCCGTCCGCTCGGCGGCGCGGCACGCTGGTGGCTGCACCATTCCCTCGCCTCCCTCGCCGAGCGTCTCGCCGAGCGCGGCTCCCGCCTCATCCTCCGCCGCGGCCCGGCTCACCGGGTCGTCCGCGAGGCGGTGGAGGATGCCGGCGCGGGGGCGGTCTTCTGGAACCGCCGCTACGGCGGACCCGAGCGCGAGATCGACGCGGCTCTCAAGTCGGACCTGCGGGAGGGCGACGTGGAGGTCGCGTCGTTCGCGGCATCCCTCCTCTTCGAGCCGTGGACCATCACCACCGGAGCGGGGAAGCACTTCTCGGTCTACAGCCCGTTCTGGCGCGCGTGCCTCGCGCAGCCGGCGCCTCGCGCTCCGCTGCCGGAGCCGCGCGAGGTGCCGGGACCGTCGCGGTATCCCGCCTCGGACGACCTGGACGACTGGGACCTGTTGCCGACCGAGCCCGACTGGGCGCAGGGCCTTCGCGACACGTGGGAGCCGGGCGAACCCGCGGCGCAGGCGCGGCTGAGGGAGTTCCTCGACGAGGACCTGGGCCACTATGACGACGCGAGGGACCGTCCCTCGGCGGGAGCGACCTCGCTGCTGTCGCCGCGGCTGCGCTGGGGCGAGCTGAGCCCGCACACGGTGTGGCACGCCGCCGTCGAGACCCCGGGCGCCTCGGGCTTCCTCTCCGAGATCGGGTGGCGCGAGTTCGCCTGGCACACGCTGTACCACTTCCCCGATCTCGCGACGAAGAACCTGCGGCCGGAGTTCGACGCCTTCCCCTGGCCGCGTCTCAAGCCGAGCGCCCTCCGTGCCTGGCAGAAGGGGCAGACGGGGTACGCGATGGTGGATGCCGGCATGCGGGAGCTCTGGGAGACCGGCTACATGCACAACCGCGTGCGGATGATCACGGCATCCTTCCTCATCAAGAACCTGATGATCGACTGGCGCCGCGGCGAGGAATGGTTCTGGGACTGCCTCGTCGACGCCGACGGGGCGAGCAACACGTTCAACTGGCAGTGGGTCGCCGGCTCCGGCGCGGACGCCGCACCGTACTTCCGCGTCTTCAACCCCGAACTGCAGGCCGACAAGTTCGACAAGAGCCGCGAGTACATCGGGCGGTGGGCGCCCGAGTACACGGATGCCGACGGCCAGCCGCCCATGCCGATGGTCGATCTGAAGGCGACGCGGCAGAACGCGCTCGCCGCCTACGAGAAGGTCAAGCAGGTCTCGCGACAGGAGTGATCCCTCGCACACACGACCGCGCCGCGGATCGGAGCCCGGAGGCCCGACCCGCGGCGCGGATGCGTGGTGTCAGTGAATGACGGGTGTCAGGGAGTGATCACTCGGAGACGGGGATGGACTGCGCCTTGAGGGCGTCGACCGTCTTGGTCTGCGCGGACTCGAGCGCCTCGAGCAGCGTTCCCTGGCCGCTGGCGGCCTTCTGGAAGCCGTCGGACACGTCGGCGTACGTCTGCGTCATGGTCGGGCCCCACACGAAGTCGGGGTTGACCTCGGAGGCAGCCTGGGCGAAGACGTCGTAGATCTTCTGTCCGCCGTAGAACTCCACACCCTCCTGCAGCGAGGGGAGCTTCAGACCCTCGGTGGTGGCGGGGTAGATGTTCGCCGACTTGTTGAGAGCCGTGAGCGCCTCTTCGGACGTGTTCAGCCACAGCGCGAACTTCGCAGCCTCGTACGGGTGCTCGGTGCCCTTGAAGACGGCGACGGACGAACCGCCCCAGTTACCGGAGGCCGTCTCGCCTGCAGCCCACTGCGGAGAGGGAGCGACCGACCACTTGCCGGCGGTGTCAGGAGCACCGGACGAGATGGAGTTGGCGCCCCACACGGCCGAGTTCCAGCTCCATACCTTGCCCGAGTTGTAGGCGTTGTTCCACTCCTCGGTCCAGGCCGGGTAGGTGGAGACGAGGTCCTCGTCGATCAGGTCCTGCCAGTAGTCGGCGACCTTCTTGGACTCGTCGCCCGTCAGGTTCACCTTCCACTCCTGGCCGTCGTTGGCGAACCAGTCGCCACCGGTCTGCCAAACGAGGCCGGCGAACTGGTTGATGTCGGCGGTCGAGAAGTTGGTGATGTAACCACCGGTCTTGCGGACCTCCTTGGCGGCTTCCTTGTACTCATCCCACGTCGTCGGAACGGCGATGTTGTTCTGCTCGAACAGGTCCGAGCGGTAGAACAGCGCCATGGGGCCCGAGTCCTGTGGGATGCCGTAGACGCCGTCGGAGCCGAGAGTGACCTGGTTCCAGGTCCACGGGATGAACTCGTCCTTCGCGGCGACGACGTCCTCGCACGCGGACAGGTCCTCGAGACCGTCCTGCACGCGGAAGCTCGACAGCGCGTCGTACTCGATCTGGCCGAGGTCGGGGGCGTTACCTGCCTCGAGCTGGCTGAAGAAGCTCGCGTACGTGCCGGAGTTGCCGTTGGGGCCCGTCTGGACCTTGACCTGGATGTCGGGGTTCTCGTCGTTCCACATCTTCGCGGCGTCCTCGATGCCCGGGATCCACGACGTGAAGTCGAGGGTCACCTTGCCGTCGGAGGGGGCGCACGCGGCGGGGTCTGCTGCCCCGTCGCCGCTGCCTCCACCGTTGCCGCCGGCGCAGCCGGCAAGGGTGAACGCAGTGAGCAGTGCGACGCCGGCGACGACTGCCTTCTTGGTGTGCTGCATGGGATTTCCAATCTGATCGTTGATCGGGTGACAGGTGGTGGTACTGCAGGGATGCCGAGGGGTCCGCCCGCGGCAGGAGCTCACTTCACGGAACCGGTGCCGAGTCCGTTGCGCCAGAAGCGCTGAAGCAAGAGGAAAGCGATGATGAGCGGCACGATCGACAGGAAGGCGCCGACCAGGACGTAGGTGCGCAGCTCGGGGATCTGGTTGAGCTGCGTGTTCCACGTGTAAAGCCCGTAGGTGACCGGGAACAGGTCCTGGCTGCGGAGCATGATCAGCGGCAGGAAGAAGTTGTTCCAGATGGACACGAACTGGAAGAGGAACACCGTCACGAGAGCCGGCGCCATGAGCCGCGTCGAAACCGTGAAGAACGTGCGGACCTCACCCGAACCGTCGAGGCGCGCGGCCTCGATGAGCTCGTCGGGCACCGACGACGAGGCGTAGATGCGCGCGAGGTAGACGCCGAAGGGACTCACGATGCTCGGCAGGAGGACCGCCCAGAACGTGTTGGTCAGATTCACCTGGCTGAACAGCAGGAACAGCGGCAGCGCGAGCGCGGTCGCCGGGACGAGGACGCCCCCGAGGACGATGTTGAAGAACGCCTCACGACCACGGAACCGGTACTTGCCGAGGGCGTATCCCGCCATGCCGGCGAACACGGTCGCCAGCAGAGCGCCGAGACCCGCGTACCCCAGGCTGTTGAGCAGCCAGCGGAAGTAGATGCCGTTGTTGTAGGAGATCAGGTCGCCGATGTTGGCGAACAGGTTCCAGTCGGCGAACCACAGGGGGTTGGTCGTCAGCAGCTGACCGCGGTCCTTCGAGGAGGCGATGAACAGCCACCAGATGGGCACGAGGAAGTAGAGCGTGAAGATGCCCATGATGAGCAGGGCCGCGCCGCGCGAGAGGATCGACTCCCGCGGACCCCGGCTCTTCGGCAGGTCGGTCGCCAGGGCGCCGTTGGTACGGGTGAGGAGGCTCATTGCTCGGCCTTCCGCTGGGTGAGCTTCAAGAACGCGAACGAGAGGACGCACGTGGCGAGGGCCAGCACGACCGAGAAGGCCGCCGCGAGGTACGGGTTCGGCACCGAGCTGGTCGCGTAGATCGTCATGTTCGGCGTGAAGGTGGAGGAGACCGCCGTGCTGAACGAACGGAACACCTGAGGTTCGGCGAGCAGCTGCAGCGTTCCGATGATCGAGAACACGGCCGTGAGGATGATGGCGGGCGCCACCATGGGGATCTTGATCGACCAGGCGATGCGGACCTGCCCGGCACCGTCGAGGCGCGCGGCCTCGTAGACCTCGGCGGGGATCGCGAGCAGGGCCGAGTAGATGATGAGCATGTTGTAGCCCACGAAGACCCACGTCACGACGTTGGCGATCGACCACAGCACCATCTCGGGCGAGAGGAAGTCGACCGAGTTCGTGAGGCCGGTGAACGGCGACAGGTTCGGCGAGTACAGGAAGCCCCACATGATCGCCGCGATGACGCCGGGAACGGCGTAGGGGGCGAAGAAGGCGAGACGGAAGAACCGCTTGCCCTTGAGGACCGGCGAGTCCAGCAGCAGCGCGAACAGCAGCGCGAGGCCGAGCATGACCGGCACCTGCACGACGCCGAACAGCAGCACCCGTCCGACCGACTCCCAGAACGGCGCGTTCTGGAACACCTGGATGTACTGCGTCAGTCCGCCGAACACCTCGGTGGGCTCGCCGTAGAGACCGTCGCGCTGGACGACCAGCAGCGACTGCCAGATGGCGTAGCCGATCGGCAGCAGGTAGAAGAGGGCGAAGAGGATGCCGAACGGTCCCAGGAAGACCGCGATCGCCCCCTTGTGCGGGGTCTTGGCCCGCGGGATCCGCTTCGCGCGCGGCGGCTTCGCCGTCGAACGCGTCACGAGGACTTCCGTGGCGGTCATACGGCCGCCTCCTCTCTGATGATGCGCACCGCGCCGGCGGGCACGATGGCGCGACCGGCGACGGACGTGCCGGTCACGAGGTCCACACCGTCGGAGTCGACGTGGACGTCGGTCTCGCCGTGATTGATCACGAAGAGATAGGACGCGAGCTCGCCGCGTCGGCGGACGATCTCGAGATCGCGCGTACGGGGCTCGACGACGGCGGCAGGAGCGACTCCGGCCTCGTCGGCGAGGCGCGCGACGAGGTCACGGTAGTCGGCTTCGCTGGGAAGAGTCGCGAGGTACCAGGCCGCACCCTCGCCCGAGGCGTTGCGGGTGAGCGCCGGCATCCCGGCGGCGGGACCATCGGTGAAGGATGCCTGGACCTCGGCGGTGGTGGTGCGGGACCGCTCGGACCACAGCCGCGCGGTGGACCCGTCACTCAGGGTCAGCGACGCCTCCGGCGCGACGGGGGCGAACTCCTCGATGTGGAGGCCGATCGCCTCGCGGAGGGGTCCGGCGTAGCCGCCGGTGTAGACGCGGTCGTTCTCGTCGACGATCGCCGTCGAGAAGGTGATGAGTGCGGTGCCGCCGTCGGCGATCCACGAGGTGAGGACCGCGGCATCCGCTTCGGTCATGAGGTGAAGGCCCGGGACGACGACGAAGCGGTAGTCCGACAGGTCGGCGCCCGGGGCCACCACGTCGACGGTGAGCCCGTTCGCGTGGAGGGCACGGTGCGCCGCGTGCACCTGGTCGAGGTAGCCGAACGCCTGGCTCGGGCGGGTCTCGCTCTGGGTCGCCCACCAGGACTCCCACGAGAAGAGGAAGGCGACGTCGGAGACGACGCGGGAGCCGGCGACCTCGCCGAGGCGCTCGACGATGCCGCCGAGCTCGACGACCTCGCGCCAGACGGCGGAGTCGGTGCCGGCGTGGGGAAGCATCGCGGAGTGGAACTTCTCGCTGCCCTGCACCGAGGCACGCCACTGGAAGAAGCAGACCCCGTCGGCGCCGCGTGCGACGTGCGTGAGCGAGTTGCGGATCATCTCGCCCGGAGCCTTGGGCTTGTTGAGCGGCTGCCAGTTGACGGCGCCGGTCGAGTGCTCCATGAGGAGCCACGGCGACCCCTGCGCGAGACCGCGGGAGAGATCGGCGGCGAAGGCGAGCTCGGACCGGGGGTCGCCGAGGCGATGGTCGAGGTAGTGGTCGTTCGCGATGATGTCCATCTCGGCCGCCCACGACCAGTAGTCGAGGTTCTCGATGTGCGCGGTGACCATGAAGTTCGTCGTGATCGCGACATCGCTGTGCGCACGGATGGCGTCGGCTTCGGCGCGGTAGTGAGCCAGGAGGGCGTCGCTGCTGAAGCGGTGGTAGTCGAGGACCTGGCCGGGGTTGCGGCTGGAGAGCGTCGCCTTCGGGGTGAGGATCTCGTCCCACTCGTAGTAGGTCTGGCTCCAGAACGCGGTCCCCCACGCGCGGTTGACCTCGGCGACCGTGCCGTAGCGCGCCTGCAACCACTCGCGGAAGGCCGCGGCGCTCTCGTCGCAGTGGCAGAGCGCGTTGTGGCAGCCGAGCTCGTTCGACACGTGCCAGAGCGCGACGGCCGGGTGCGAGCCATAGCGTGCTGCGACGGCGTCGACGAGGGCGAGGGCAGCCTCGCGGTAGACGGGCGAGCTCGGGCACCACGCCTGGCGTCCACCGGGGTAGCGGCGCGTCCCGTCCTCGACGACGGGCAGGATCTCGGGGTGGGCGGTCGTCAGCCACGCGGGGGTGGAAGCGGTGCCGGTACCGAGGTTGATCCGGATGCCGGCGGCGTGGAGGCGCCCGATGATGTCGTCGAGACGGGCGAAGTCGTGCTCGCCGGCGCGCGGCTCGATGTGCGCCCAGCCGAAGATGTTGATGGCGACCAAGTCGACACCGGCTTCGCGCATCAGCGCGATGTCCTCGTCCCAGACGTCCGGCGTCCACTGTTCGGGGTTGTAGTCACAACCGAACGCGATGCCGTCGTGCGCGAAGGGGCGGGCGGGGGCCGACATGTTCTCCTCAGATCCTGTGAACGTGCACAGGTCTGCGCGGTGTTCCTCCGCGTTGAGGCTCTGTGAACGTGTACAGAGTAGGCAGACGCGATTCGGATGTCAACACGACCCCGCAGGGCGCCTGGTTTCCCGGGAATCCCGGGGATCACGGGAAACCGTACCCTCGGCGGGCGGCGCGGCGGTGCGTGTGAGCCGTGTGTGCGTGCACATACGATGAACGCGTGAGCAGCGACCGCACGGATGTCATCGGCCGACGTCGGCGTGCGACCGTGAAGGACGTCGCCAACGAGGCGGGTGTCTCCCGAGGGACCGTCAGCCGGGTTCTCAACGGACAGCCGTACGTCTCGGACGAGGCGCGCGAGGCCATCGAAGCCGCGATCGCGAAGGTCGGATTCGTCCCCAACCGGGCCGCGCGCAGCCTCGTCATGCAGAGCTCGCAGGCCATCGGACTGATCGTCCACGAGCCGCACTCACTCTTCGTCGAAGACCCCAACATCGGCTCGATCCTGCTCGGCGCGAACGCGGCGCTGTCGGAGGCCGACTACCAGCTGTCGTTCATGATCGCCGACACCACCCGCGACATCGAGCGACTCGCGCGCTATCTGAGCGGCGGACTGATCGACGGCGTCATCATCGTCTCGGCGCGCGTCGGCGACCCGATCACACGGGCGATCGCCGACCTGGGCCTGCCCGCCGCATTCGTCGGCCACCCGCGCGACATCGGCGACGCGGCCTACGTGGCCATCGACAACCGGGGCGCGGCACGCGAGATCACGCGCCGACTGATGGACACCGGTCGTTCGCGGATCGGGATGATCGCGTCGGCCCTCGACCGCGACTCGGGTTCCGACCGCCTGGCGGGTTTCGTCGACGCCCTCGGCAGCCGCTTCGACCCGCAGCTCGTGGAGCCGGTGCCGCTGTACTCGTACTCGGACGGACAGGCGGGCATGCGTGCGCTGCTCGAACGTGCACCCGACATCGACGGCGTCTTCGCCTCGAGCGACGCCGTCGCCGCGGGCGCGATGGACGTCCTGCAGGCCGCCGGTCGCGTCATCCCCGACGACGTCGGCATCGTCGGGTTCGACGACAGCTCGTGGGCGTTGCGCTGCGATCCCCCGCTGTCCACCGTGCATCAGCCGGCTGACGAGCTCGGACGCGCCGCGGCGGAATCCGTCCTCCGTCAGCTCCGCGGCGAGGACCCCGGCAACGGCGGGCGTGTCCTCGACTGCCCCGTGGTCTGGCGCGACTCAGCCTGACCGGCGTGCACGTTTGCGCATGAGGCGCGCATCGCGTTGACATCGCCGACGTGACGGTGCGACTCTCTGTGTGCACGTTCACAGCATTCTCATCGGTGATTCCGTGAACGTGCACAGTCACAGCCGGGCAGAGACGCCCGGCATCCCACAAGGAAGTAGGAGTCCGTGCATTCTCACGTTCCGCGGCGGCGCCTGGCCGCCGTCACCGCAGTGGCCGCGGCCGCGGCATCCCTCTGCATCGCCGTTCCCGCTTCGGCGGCGACGCCGGTGGCGACCGCCGTCGCGGCAGCCAGCGACGCTCCCGCCTCCGCCGGTTCGACCGTCTCGCTCGACCTCGCCGGCACCTGGAAGTTCGCCAAGGGCGACGACCCGTCCTACGCCTCACCGGAGTTCGACGACTCGTCCTGGCAGGACATCACCGTCCCCGGCGACGGCACGCCCTTCGACGACTACGACGGCTTCGCCTGGTACCGGCTCGACTTCACCCTCCCCGCGGACGCCTCGGGGACGAACCTCGTCGCCTCGCTCGGGTTCCTCGACGACGTCGACGAAGCCTTCCTCAACGGACAGCGCATCGGCGGCTCGGGCACGATGCCGCCGGCTGCCAGCAGCCAGTGGTTCGAGAAGCGTCTCTACCCCGTTCCGGCCGACGCACCGAACTTCGGCGGCGAGAACACCCTCGCGGTGCGCCTGTACGACATGAACGGCGGCGGCGGCTGGTACGAAGGACCCGTCGGGATCTACTCGAAGGATGCCGTCCGCGCGAACGTCTACGGCATCACCGGGCCCCGCGCCTCGGCCGCGCAGTCGGCCGCCGTGGCGGATGTCCTCGAGGCGCAGAAGACCGCTCTCGCGGCCGGCGATGTCGACGCGTACCTGAAGACGCTCGACAAGAGCTACTTCCACGACGGCCGGTCGAAGGACCGGCGCGCCCGCGAGCTGCGCGACTGGATGAAGGAGTCGGGCTCCCTCACCCTCACCGACAGCGAGGTCGAGGTCGTCACCGGCGAGGACGGCGCCCTCGTCGTCGACACCAACCGGACGATCACGGGCACGCGTGACGGCGAGCCGTACACCTTCCAGCCGGCATCCCAGCAGTTCCTCCACATCGACGGGACCACGCTCCGCGAGACCGGCAACGATTCCCGGTTCTTCCGCGAGACGGTGGATTCCGACCTCGAGGGTCAGCCGCGCGAGTTCGCGACCTACCTGCCCCCGTCCTACCTGAGCGAGCCGAACCGCGAATACCCGGTCGTCTACCTGCTGCACGGCATCAACGGCGGCAGCCGCGAGTGGGAGCCGCGCGACATCGACGACGTCCTCGACGGACTGTGGAAGCAGGGTCTCGCCGAATCGATCGTCATCATGCCCGACGGCGAATCGCTCTGGTACTCCGACCAGCCGAACGGCGGCACGCCGTGGCGCAGCATGTTCCTCACCGAGATGGTGCCCCTCGTCGACAAGGAGTACCGCACCCTCGAAGGCCGCGATTTCCGCGCCCTCACCGGCGTCTCGATGGGTGGCTTCGGCGCCTGGTCGCTCGGCCTCTCGAACCCGGGGATGTTCTCCTCCATCGCGTCGCACATCGGCTCGCTGAGCTACTCGGGCTCGGCTCTGCCCACGCCGCTGAAGCAGGCCGGCGACATGACCACGAAGCAGCTGAAGAAGTTCGACTTCTACTTCGACGCGTGCGAGTTCGACGAGTACCGCTTCGACGACGCCGCGCGCTCGATGGACACGATCCTCACCGACAAGGGCGTGCCCCACACGTGGGCCGTCTACCCCGAGGGACGTCACAACGACGCCTGCTGGATGCCGCACCTGAAGGACTCGTTCGGCATGCACTCGACGCACTTCCGCGAGGCGGGCCTCCGCGAGGACTACGTGAAGCCCGTGATCAGCGCCCCGGCATCCACCACCGTCCGCTTCGGATCGGCGTTCGACGCCCTCGCCGGCGTGACCGCGCGCGACGAGGTCGACGGCGACCTGACGGCTTCGCTGAAGGTCCGCGGCACGGTCGACACGAAGAAGCTCGGCACGTACACCCTCCAGTACACGGTGAAGGATGCCGCCGGCAACCGCGCCCGCGTCGACCGAACCGTCACCGTGGCACCCGTCACCCTGACGGTCGGCACCCCGACCATCGGCGGCACCACGACCGTGGGCTCCACCCTCACCGCGAAGCCGGGCACGTGGACGAAGGGCACGGCCTTCTCGTACCAGTGGATGCGGGACGGTGCGCCGATCAGGGGCGCCGTCACCGCGACGCACCGCCTGACGGCATCCGACCTGCGGGCTCGCATCTCGGTGCGGGTCACGGGAACGCTGGCCGGCTACACGACGGCCGCGAAGACGTCGGCCGCGACCGTCAAGGTCACCGCGGGCACTCTGCGGGCGGCGACCCCGACGATCACCGGCGCCGCGAAGGTCGGCGCGACGCTGACGGCGCGCGCCGGCACCTGGACCGAGGGGACGCGCCTGTCGTTCCAGTGGCTGAACGACGGCACGGTGATCCGCGGGGCGACGGCGGCGACCTACCGAGTGACCTCCGCCGACCGCGGCCACGCGATCTCGGTGCGGGTGACCGGCAGCCTCGGCGGATACGAATCGTCGACCCGCACGTCGAAGACGGTGCGGATCGCCCGCTGAGTCCACCGCGGCGCGGAATGCGCCGCCCCCGGCCGGGGTTGCAGTTCTCGATATGAGCACTGCGACCCCGGCCCTTTCCGTTCTCGACCTCGTCCCCGTCCGCACGGGACAGACCAGCAGCCAGGCGATCACCGCCTCGATCGCGCTGGCGCAGCGCGCCGACGACCTCGGCTATCAGCGCTACTGGTTCGCGGAGCACCACAACATGCCGGCCGTCGCGTCGACGACGCCGCCCGTGCTCATCGCCGCGACCGCTGCCCGCACGCGCCGCATCCGGGTCGGGTCGGGCGGCGTCATGCTCCCCAACCACTCCCCCCTCGTCGTCGCCGAGCAGTTCGCGGCGCTCGAAGCCCTCGCACCGGGACGCATCGACCTCGGCATCGGACGGGCGCCCGGCTCCGACCCGGTGATCACGCAGCTGCTGCGCCAGTCGGGCACCACGAGCGACGTCGAGCGCTTCCCGAACCACGTCACCGACATCCGCTCGCTCGTCTCGTCCGAGGGTGCGACGCTGCGGTTCACCTCTGGTGGGACCTACGACGTGCACGCGACGCCCGCCTCGACGAGCGCGCCCGAGGTGTGGCTGCTCGGATCGAGCGACTACTCCGCGCAGCTGGCGGCCGGGATGGGCCTGCCGTACGTCTTCGCCAACCACTTCTCGGGCGACGGGCTCGAGCGCGCGCTCGACCTGTACCGGGGCCAGTTCCAGCCGTCCGAGACACTGTCGGCGCCCCGGACCTTCGTCACGGCCAATGCCGTCGTCGCCGACACCGACGAGCAGGCCCGCGCCGCGGCCCTGCCGCAGGCCCGCATGATGGCACGCCTGCGCGGCGGCAAGCCGCTCACGGCGCTCGAGACCGTCGAGCAGGCCGCATCGGCTGAGGCATCCGACGGCCTGGCCGCACCCGTCTTCGACGCGATGATGTCGCGCTGGTTCGTCGGAACCGGCCAGGACGTGCGTGCGCGCCTCGCCGAGTTCGCCGCCCGCCACGGCGTCGACGAGGTCATGGTGTCGCCCGTCGCCGGTGCGACCGACGCCGAGCCGATGGACGCCGCGCCGTCCCGCATCCGGACCCTGGAGCTCCTCGCCGCTTGAGCCTCTCGCCGCGGGCGGGGCGGGGTCAGGCCCCGGGCTCGCCCGAGACGAGGCCGCGCAGCCAGTCGCGGGCCTCGACGAACACCTCGTCGGAGTACCGCTCGGGGTAGCGGACGATCGCGCGGTCGGCGCGGGGATACGAGCCGAGGTACAGCACGCGGGGCGAGAAGCGCCGGAGCCCGAGGAGGGCATCGGCCATGCGCTCGTCCTCGATGTGCCCGTCGGCGTCGATGACGAATCGGTAGCGACCGAGCTCGTCCCCGATGGGGCGCGACGCGAGCAGCGACAGGTTGATCCCCCGCGTCGCGAACTGCTCGAGAAGCTCGAGCAGGGCACCCGGGTGGTCCTCCGGCAGCTCGACGATGAGCGACGTCTTGTCGGCACCGGTCGGCGCGGGCGGCGGCGCGGTGCGGCTCACGAGCACGAACCGCGTGACGGCGTGGGCGTTGTCGCCGATCTTGTCGGCCAGCAGCTCGAGGTCGTGGAGCTTCAGGATGCCGGGAGGAGCGATCGCGGCATCCGCGGTAATCGTGCCCTCGACGACGCCGACGGCCGCTGCGACGTTGCTGGCAGCCGGGATGTGCGAGTGTTCGGGAAGGGTCCCCGTCAGCCACGTAAGGCACTGCGCGTAGGCGACCGGGTGGGCGGCGATGACCGACACGTCCTCGAGCCGGACGCCGGGCTTCGCGACCAGCACGAACTCGACGGGGACGAGGTACTCCCCCACGATCCGCAGGCCCGGAACCGTCGCAAGGGCGTCCTGCGTCGTCGAGACGCCGCCGTCGACCGAGTTCTCGATGGCGATCATCGCGGCATCCGATCGCCCGTCGATGACATCGGCGAGTGCTTCGCCGACGTTGCGGACGGGACGCCAGTTCTGGTCGCGGGCTTCGGGGACCTGCGCGAGGGCGGCCTCGGTGAAGGTTCCGGCGGGGCCGAGGAAGCTGTACGTGCGACGGGTGGGGGCGGCCGGGGGCTCGGATGTCACGCGGACAGCCTAGTGGGCACCCCCATGGGCACGACCGCCCGCGGCTGACCCTGGCGACGACGGATGCCGCTGACCAGCACGCCTGCGACGAGCAGGGCTCCGCCCACCACCTCCCCGATGCTCGGCGCTTCGCCCAGAAGCAGCGCGGCGGCGGCCATCGCGACGACGGGGGCGAGCAGGATCCACGGCACGACGGCCGCCGACGGGTTGCGTCCGAGCAGCCCGTTGAACACCGCGTAGGCGAACAGGGTGCAGAGACCTGCCGTGTAGAGCGTGGAGATCACGGCCTGCGGGCCGATGGCGGCGAGCCCCGCGCCGATCGCGGCGGGCCCGTCGATGACGAACGACAGGGCGAGCGCGGGGACCGGCACGACGAGCGACGACCACACCGTCAGCGACAGCGTGCCGCCGCGGCCGACACCGGTGACGACGCCGGCGCGTCGCGAGATGACATTGCCGACGGCCCACGACAGCGCAGCGGCGAGCGCGAGGCAGACGGCGAGGACGGGGGCGTCGCCCCCGCGGAAGAGAGCTACGATCGCGAGGCCGACGACGCCGAGACCCACGCCGACGACCTGCATGACGGAGGGGCGCTCACGCAGGGCGATCGCGGCGATCACGATGGTGAAGACGGCCTGCGCCTGCATGAGGAGCGCAGCGAGCCCGGGGCTCAGCCCGAGCGCGAGCGACGTGTAGAGCAGGGCGAACTGGCCGAGGCTCATGAACAGGCCGACCCCGACGATCACGCGCCACCCCGTCTGCGGCCTCGGCACCACGAGGACGGCGAGCGCGACGACGGCGAACCGGATCGCGGCGAACAGCAGGGGCGGGATGCCGCTCATCCCCCAGTCGATGACGACGAAGTTGAGCCCCCACAGCGAGGCGACGAGGGCGGCGAGGAGCATGTCACGGCGGGTCACGGGACCAGTCGACCGCACGGTATCCATGAAGGACAAGCGATCATTCCGCGACCAGAATCGGTAGCATCGCTTCATGATCGATCTGGAGGCCGTCGTCTCGCTGCGCGCCGTGGCGACCGAGGGCAGCGTCGCCGCCGCGGCCGCGGCGCTCGGCTTCACCCCGTCGGCGGTCTCGCAGCAGATCAAGCGGCTCGAACGCGACACCGGTGTTCCGCTACTCGAGCGCGTCGGCCGCGGCGTCGTCCTCACCGAGTCCGCGACGCGTCTCGTCGTCTCGGCGACGCCGATCCTCGCCGACCTCGAGCGGGTGCGCGCCGACCTCCACGGCGCCGGTGAACCCGACCGGGTCGCCGGCGAGATCCGTATCGGGGCCTTCTCGACGGTCGTGCGCGGCGTCATGGTGCCTCTGCTGGCGGACCTCGGCCGGCGGCATCCCGACCTGCGCCTGCCCCTGCGCGAGAGTGAGCCCTGGGAGACGGTCGCCCTCGTCGCGTCGGGCCAGCGGGACCTCGGCATCGTGCACCGCTGGGGGAATGTGGCTCTCGCGATCCCCGACCACCTCGTCGAGGTTCCACTGTTCACCGACGTCGCCGATGTGATCCTTCACCGCGACCACCCGCTCGCGGCCCGTGCCGAACTGCGGCCCGAGGAGATCGGCGGCGAACCGTGGGTCGCGACGTTCGAGTCGACCATCTGCCGTCAGTGGCTGCGCCGCCTGTTCGACGGCGTGGGTGGAGCGCCGAGGATCGTGCACGAGTCGATGGAGTTCGAGAACCACCTCGAGATCGCCCGCGCGGGCATCGCCGTCGCGCTCGTCCCGCGACTGGGGCGCCCGCCGCTCGGGCCGGACCTCGTCGCGATCCCCACCGTCTCGCCCGAGTCGATCCGCGAGGTGTCGGCGATCCACCGGCGGACGATGGCGGACTCGCCGGCCCTCCGGACGGTGCTCGACGAACTGGCCGAGCACGCAGCGGGGATGACGACCGACTCGGGACGCCTGCCAGCCTGAACAGCCGGTGCGGATCCGCGACACGCAGGCACCGTCGCCGCGTTCCCTGGCAGACTGGGCGGATGAGCCGCGCAGGACAGCCCGCCGAATCCTCTGATCTCATCGATGTGGACGCGCTGATCAACGCGTACTACGACCTGAAGCCCGACCCCGCCGTCGCCGCCCAACGGGTCGCGTTCGGCACGAGCGGCCACCGCGGCTCCTCACTGTCGCGCAGCTTCAACGAGGTCCACATCCTCGCCACGACGCAGGCCATCGTCGACTACCGCGCCGCGCAGGGCATCTCCGGTCCTCTCTTCCTCGGTCGCGACACGCACGGACTCTCGCTGCCCGCGGAGCACACCGCGATCGAGGTCCTCGTCGCGAACGGCGTCGACGTGCGCGTCGACAGCCGCGACTCCTGGGTGCCGACGCCGGCCCTCAGCCACGCGATCCTCACCTACAACCGGGGACGGGACGAGGCGGATGCCGGTCGTGCCGACGGCATCGTCGTCACCCCCTCGCACAACCCGCCGCGCGACGGCGGGTTCAAGTACAACCCTCCGCACGGCGGCCCGGCCGACACCGACGCGACCGGCTGGATCGCCGACCGCGCGAACGAGCTCATCGAGGCGGGCCTCGAGGGCGTCAAGCGGGTCCGCCACGCGGACATCGACGACTCGACCCTCGGCGAGTACGACTTCCGCGAGGGCTACGTCGCCGACCTCGCCTCGATCATCGACGTCGAGGCGATCGCCCGCGCGGGCGTCCGGATCGGCGCCGACCCGCTCGGCGGCGCCTCGGTCGAGTACTGGGCCCTCATCGGCGAGCGCTACGGCCTCGACCTGACGGTCGTGAACCCCGAGGTCGACCCGACGTGGAAGTTCATGACGCTCGACTGGGACGAGAAGATCCGCATGGATCCGTCCTCGCCCTCGGCGATGGCCTCCCTCGTCGCCCGCCGCGACGAGTTCGACATCCTGACGGGCAACGACGCCGACGCCGACCGCCACGGCATCGTCACGCCCGACGCCGGCCTCATGAACCCGAACCACTTCCTCGCCGTCGCGATCGACTACCTGTACGCGCACCGCGAGGGATGGCCGCAGGATGCCGCGATCGGCAAGACCCTCGTCTCCTCGATGATCATCGACCGCGTCGCCGCGTCCCTCGGTCGGACCCTTCTCGAAGTCCCCGTCGGGTTCAAGTGGTTCGTCCCGGGGCTCCTCGACGGCTCCGTCGCCTTCGGCGGCGAGGAGTCGGCCGGCGCCTCGTTCCTCCGCAAGGACGGCACGGTCTGGACGACCGACAAGGACGGCATCCTGCTGTGCCTGCTCGCCGCCGAGATCCTCGCAGTCACGGGCAAGACCCCCTCGCAGCGCTACGCCGAGCTCGAGGCCGAGTTCGGGGCATCCGCTTATCAGCGCGTCGACGCCCCCGCCTCTCCCGAGCAGAAGGCTGCACTGTCGAAGCTGTCGGGCGACGCCGTGTCGGCGAGCGAACTCGCCGGCGACCCGGTGACGGCGAAGCTGTCGCACGCCCCGGGCAACGGTGCCGCGATCGGCGGCCTCAAGGTGCAGACCGAGTTCGCCTGGTTCGCCGCGCGCCCCTCAGGCACCGAGGACGTGTACAAGCTCTACGCCGAGAGCCTGAAGGGCCCCGAGCACCTCGCGCAGGTGCAGGAGGAGGCCCGGAAGGTCGTCGCGGCGGCGCTGGGTTCCTGAGGCCCGCAGCGCTGGGCTCCTGACGTCCGGCCGGTCGGTCCCGCGCCAGTAGGCTCGGCATCATGAGTTGGCTCGTCACCGGAGGCGCCGGGTACATCGGCGCGCACATCGTCCGCGCTCTCGCCGAGGCGGGTCTCGACCCGGTCGTCCTCGACGACCTCTCGAGCGGGGACGCCTCGTTCGTCCCCGAGGGAGTGCCCTTCGTCCAGGGCACGATCCTCGACCGCGAGCTCGTCGCGAACACCCTGCGCGAGCACGGCGCCGAGGGTGTCATCCACGTCGCCGGCTTCAAGTACGCGGGCGTCTCGGTGCAGCGCCCCCTCCACACCTACGAGCAGAACGTCGAGGGCACGCGCGTCGTCCTCGCGGCGATGGCGGATGCCGGTGTCTCGAACATCGTGTTCTCCTCCAGCGCCGCCGTGTACGGCACCCCCGACGTGGCGCTCGTGACCGAGGATCTGCCCAAGCGTCCCGCCTCGCCCTACGGGGAGTCGAAGCTCATCGGCGAGTGGCTCCTCGCCGCGCAGGGCGTCGCCACGGCGGCATCCGATTCGCCCCTGCGCCACACGGCACTGCGGTACTTCAACGTCGTCGGCTCGGGAGACCCGTCCGTGTACGACATGAGCCCGCACAACCTGTTCCCGATCGTGTTCGAGATGCTCATCGAGGGGAAGACGCCGCGCATCAACGGCGACGACTACGACACCCCCGACGGCACGAACGTCCGCGACTACGTGCACGTGTCGGACATCGCCGCAGCGCACGTCGTCGCCGCTCAGCGCCTGAGCGCCGGCGAGCCGGTCGAGCCCGCCTACAACCTGGGGTCGCAGAACGGTCTGTCGGTCCGCGAGATCATGGATGCCGTCGCCCGCGTCACCGGCATCGACTTCACACCCGAGATCGCCCCCCGCCGCGCCGGCGACCCCGACCGCATCGTCGCCACCGGCGAGCTCGCCGCCCGCGACCTGGACTGGCAGATGCGCTACACCCTCGACGAGATGGTGCAGAGCGGCTGGGAAGCCCGCCGCAACGCCGGCTGACCGCTCCCGGTCGCCCGCGTCAGCCCGATGCGCGGGCGATGAGCATGGTCGGGACGACGGTCCGCGTCGCGGGCGCGCCGTCCAGCGTCGCCGCCAGTGCGGCGACGGCGGCCTCACCGAGGGCGTCGAAGTCCTGGCGGACGGTCGTCAGCGGCGGGCGATAGTCGGCGGCGTCCGCCACATCGTCGAACCCGACGACGGCGACGTCGTCGCGACCGGCCTCCGCGAGCGCGCGCAGCACGCCGAGCGCCATCTGGTCGTTCGCGGCGAAGACGCCGTCCACGGCAGGATCCGCCGCGAGCGCCCGGCCCGCCGCGTGACCGGATGCCGCGCCCCAGTCCCCCCGCAGCGGTTCGGGCACGCGCGCACCGTCGTGCGCCGCGCGCCAGCCGCGCTCGCGTTCGTCCGCCGCGAAGGAGCCCGCGGGGCCGGCGACGTGCGCGATCGTCCGGCGCCCGGCATCCCGCAACCGTCGGGTGGCCGCCTCGGCGCCTCCCGCGTGATCGGACTGGACCGTCGCGAACCCTCCGCCGGGCGAGTCGACCGCGACGAGCGCGAGACCCTCGGGCCGCGTGACGCCCTCGGCGATCGCCGTCGCCTCGTTGAGCACGATCGCGCCGTCGACGCCGAGATCGTGCAGGCGGTCGAACGCGGCGGCGATGTCGGCGGGCCCGGTGAGGGCGACGAGGGTGACCGCGAGTTCGCGACGGGCGGCGGCGGATGCCACGGCCTCGAGCATCCGCGAGTTGCCGACGGTCGCGAGGGTCGCCACGATCACGCCGATCGTGCCCGAGCGCCCCGTGCGCAGGGTCCGCGCGGCGCGGTGGGGTCGATAGCCGAGGTCCGCCATCGCGGCCTCGACGCGGGTGCGGGTCTCGGGGTCGACGCGCGGGCTGCCGTTGACGACGCGTGAGACGGTCTGCCCCGAGACGCCGGCAGCCGCGGCCACGTCGGCCATAGAGACGCGTCGCTGCACGGCATCCCCTCCCGCCCCGGATCTCGCCCCCGCGAATGCGTGCTGAACTCCGGAGGCTCGTGTGATGTTGACGATAACATAGTCGTTCGGCTACCGTGTTGACGTGAACACACCGGAGAACGGCACGCCGACGCACGCCCCTGCCGAGACGAGTGACCTCGGCGCCGGCGTCGTCAAGCGCAGCACCCGCCTGGCCGACGGCCGCGAGCTGATCTACTTCGACGATCCCGGGACGACCCTCGGTGCCGACCGCGCCGTCGACACCCGCGACCTGGGTGGGCGGCCCGAGACCGCCACGATGCGGCAGGACATCCTCACCGGCGACTGGGTCTCGGTCGCCGCGAACCGGCAGAACCGCGCGTTCCTGCCGCCCGCCGAGCTCGACCCGCTCGCGCCGCAGACCGACACGAACCCTTCCGAGATCCCCTCGGTGTACGACGTCGCCGTCTTCGAGAACAAGTCGCCGTCGTTCGGCCCCGCCCTTGCCGAGGCCACGGACGACGTGCCGGCGGCGATCGACCCGCCGCGCGGCCTCGACGACCTCACGCACCTCGGCCTCGGCCGCACCCGTACGAGCGTCGGCCGCACCGAGGTCGTCTGCTTCTCGCCCGAGCGCACCGGCTCGTTCGGCACCCAGTCCGTGACGCGTGCTCGCACCGTCATCGAGGCGTGGGCCGACCGCACCGCGGCCCTCTCGGCCCTTCCCGGCATCGAGCAGGTCTTCCCGTTCGAGAACCGCGGCGAGGCGATCGGCGTGACCCTGCAGCACCCGCACGGGCAGATCTACGCGTACCCCTACGTCACGCCCCGGACGACCCGCCTGCTCGACTCGATCGATCGGACCGCCCCCGATCTGTTCCAGCGCATCCTCGAGTTCGAGCAGGCCGGGCCCCGCGTCCTCCTCCGCGGCGAGCACTGGACCGCGTTCGTGCCGTTCGCCGCCCGCTGGCCGCTCGAGATCCACATGCTCCCGCACCGCCACGTCGCCGACTTCGCCGGCCTGACCGGCGAAGAGAAGGACGAACTCGCCCCGCTGTACCTGCGCCTGCTGCGCGGAGTCGACGCGCTCTACGAGTCCGAGACGCCGTACATCGCCGCCTGGCACCAGGCGCCCGTCCACGTCGGCCGTGACACCGTGCGCCTCAGCCTGCAGCTGACGAGCCCGCGTCGCGCCGCCGACAAGCTCAAGTTCCTCGCCGGATCCGAGGCCGCCATGGGCGCCTGGATCGGCGACGTCCCCCCGGAGGACGCCGCCGCGCGCCTCCGCACCGCCATCGAAGGAGTCACCCTGTGACCGCTGCCGACGAGGCCCAGGGCCTCTTCTCCACTCTCACCGGCGCCGAGCCGGTCGGCCTCTGGTCGGCCCCGGGTCGCGTCAACCTCATCGGCGAGCACACCGACTACAACGACGGCTTCGTCTTCCCGTTCGCGACGCCGCACCGCACGCACGTCGCGCTCGGCCGTCGCACGGACACCCGCATCCGCGTCGTGTCGACCTTCGACGAGACGCCGGTCGAGGTCGACCTCGCCGATCTCGACGCCCTCTTCCCCGCGCGCCGCGACGAGGTCGTCGAGTGGGCCCGCTATCCGCTCGGAGTCGCGTGGGCCCTGCTGCAGGCGACCGGAACGGATGCGGCATCCGTCACCGGTGTCGACCTCGCGTTCGCCTCGGACGTCCCCGTCGGCGCCGGACTCTCGTCGTCCGCGGCCATCGAGGGCGCGACGGGTTCGGCCCTGAACGACGTGTGGGAGCTCGGCCTCGACCGCATCGCCCTCGCGCAGGCGGGACGCCGCGCCGAGAACGAAGCCGTCGGCGCGCCGACCGGGATCATGGACCAGATGGCGTCGATGCTCGGTGAGACGGATGCCGGCACCTTCCTCGACTGCCGGAGCCTCGACGCCCAGGTGGTCGAACTCGGCTTCGACGCCGCCGGACTCGAGCTCATGGTGATCGACACCCGCGTCGCCCACGCCCACTCGACCGGCGGCTACGGTGAGCGGCGCGCGGCGTGCGAGCGCGGCGCCGAGGCGATGAACGTGCCCGCCCTCCGCGACGTGCGCGTCGACCAGCTGCCCCGCGTCGAGGAGCTCGTCGACGAGAAGACCTACCGCCGCGTGCGCCACGTCGTCACCGAGAACCAGCGCGTGCTCGACACCGTCCGCACCCTGCGCGAGCAGGGACCGCGCGCGATCGGCGACCTGCTCTACGCCTCGCACGCCTCGATGCGCGACGACTTCGAGATCTCGGTGCCCGAGCTCGACCTCGCCGTCGAGACCGCACGCGAGAACGGTGCCGTCGGCGCCCGCATGACCGGCGGCGGATTCGGCGGCTCGGCGATCGCCCTCATCGACCGTGATGCTGTGCCCACGGTGCGCGAGGCGATGCTGGCGGCCTTCGCCGCCGCGGGCCACGTCGAGCCGCACGTCTTCACGGTCCGGCCCTCCGAGGGCGCACGCCACGACGGCTGAACACCCCCGGGTCGTTACGGCTGGGTAAAGCCGGGCGATCCACCCGTGCGCAGGCGGCGGGCGGAGGGCAGGATGGGGGAATGCCCTTCCAGACCTCCCCCGCCGCCGGCGCGCCCCTCCTGCAGGTCCGCGACCTCGCCGTCGAGTTCCAGACCATCGACGGTTCCGTGCGGGCGGTCGAGGGCGTCGACCTCGACCTCGCCGCCGGTGAGACCGTCGCGATCGTCGGCGAGTCCGGCTCGGGCAAGTCGACGACGGCGATGGCCGTGATCGGGCTGCTCGCCGGCAACGGCCGCGTCGCGCAGGGCAGCATCCGTCTCGACGGCCAGGAGCTCGTCGGCGCTTCCGAGTCGACGATGCGCGGCGTCCGCGGCGCCCAGATCGGGCTCGTTCCGCAGGACCCGATGTCGAACCTCAACCCGACGTCGAGGATCGGCACGCAGGTCGCCGAGACGCTGCTCGCCCACGGTCTGGCCACGAAGAAGGACGTCGACCGCAAGGTCGTCGAGACCCTCGCCGCCGCGGGCCTCCCGAACGCCGAGGACCGCGCGAAGCAGTACCCGCACGAGTTCTCGGGCGGCATGCGCCAGCGCGCACTCATCGCGATCGGCCTCGCCTGCAACCCGCGCCTGCTCATCGCCGACGAGCCCACGAGCGCGCTCGACGTGACGGTTCAGAAGACCATCCTCGACCAGCTCGGACGCATGACCACCGAGCTCGGCACGTCGGTCCTCCTCATCACGCACGATCTCGGGCTGGCTGCCGAGCGCGCCGCCCGCGTCGTCGTCATGCACCGCGGACGCATCGTCGAGCAGGGTCCGGCCAGGCAGATCCTCGAGGACCCGCAGCATCCCTACACGCAGTCCCTCGTCCAGGCGGCGCCATCGGTCGCCGTCGCGCGGTTGCGCCCCGAGGCCTTCACCGCGCCGACTCCGGATGCCGCACCCAAGCCGGTCGACAACATCGTCGAGGTCGAGGGGCTCACCAAGCTCTACAACGTCCGCGGTCAGAAAGAGGACTTCGCCGCGGTCAAGGACGTGTCGTTCTCGATCCCGCGCGGCGAGACCGTCGCGATCGTCGGCGAGTCGGGCTCGGGCAAGACGACGACGGCGCGGATGCTGCTGAAGGTCGTGGACCCCACGGAGGGTGTCATCCGCTACGACGGCACGGACGTGGCATCCCTCAAGGGACGTCAGCTGCGCGAGTTCCGTCAGAAGGTGCAGCCGATCTTCCAGGACCCGTACTCGTCGCTGAACCCCATGTTCACGATCGAGCGCATCGTCCAGGAGCCGCTCGACTTTTACCACCGGGGGTCGGCGAAGGACCGTGCGGCCCGGGTGCGGAAGCTCCTCGACGACGTCGCCCTGCCCGAATCGGCGCTGCGTCGGTACCCGTCGGAGCTCTCGGGCGGTCAGCGTCAGCGCGTCGCGATCGCGCGCGCCCTCGCGCTCTCGCCCGAGCTCATCGTCTGCGACGAGCCGGTCTCGGCGCTCGACGTGCTCGTGCAGGACCAGATCCTGACGCTGCTGCGCGATCTGCAGACCGAGTACGGCCTCAGCTACCTCTTCATCTCGCACGACCTCGCCGTCGTGCGGCTGATCAGCGACTACGTCTGCGTCATGAAGGACGGCGCACTCGTCGAGGCTGCCTCGAGCGAAGAGATCTTCACCAACCCGCGCGACCCGTACACGCGCAACCTGCTCTCCTCGATCCCCGGCAACGAGCTCGACATCGCCGTCTGACCCGCCGAGGCGGGGCCCGTCCACGTTCCGTATTCAGTCCCCGCACCACCGCGCGCCAGCCGCAGACCCGGAATCGCGCAGTGGGCCCCCCGGTGGCTCGTCGTAGGGACTGAATACGGCACACCGTCCCGCCCGCCCCGCTCACGGAACGGCGGCGTTGCCCAACCAACCCGCCGCGTATCCCGCGACCAGCGCGACGACCACGACGACGAGCAGCACCATCACGACGAGGAGCACCCGCCGGCTCATGGTCAGCGCCCGCGGGTCCGCGGGTCCATGGCCTCGCGCAAGGCCTCGCCGAACAGTGTGAAGCCGAGCGCGGTGATGGCGATGCAGATGCCGGGCAGGAACGCGAGCCACGGTGCGATGGCGAGTTCGGCCTGCGCGTAGGTGAGCATGCGTCCCCACTCCGCGGTCTCGGGGCGCCCGCCGCCGAGGCCGAGGAACGACAGCGCCGCCGCGTCGATGACGGCCGTCGCGAGCGACAGCGTGCCCTGAACGATGACCGGCCCGACCGCGTTCGGAAGGACGTGAGTCATGGTGATGCGTCCGCGGCCGAGGCCGAGGGTCTGCGCCGAGAGGACGTAGTCGGCCGAGCGCTGCTGCAGCATCGAGGCGCGCAGCAGGCGCGCGAAGATCGGCACCTGCGCGACACCGATGGCGATCATGACCGAGTTCTGGTTCTGGCCGAGGATCGCGGCAATCGAGACCGCCAGCAGCAGGCTCGGCACCGACAGCAGGATGTCAACGAGGCGCATGATGACGTTGTCGACCCAGCCGCCGAACGTGCCGGCGACGAGGCCCAGCAGCATGCCGCCGATGAGGCCGTAGGCCGTCGACACGACGCCGATGAGGAGGGATGCCTGGGCTCCCCAGATGAGCTTCGACACCACGTCGCCGCCGAAGCGGTCGAGGCCGAGCGGGAACGCGGCGATCTCACCGGGTCCGGGGATGTACGTCGGGGTGATGTCCCGAGCGCCGGGGAGGTCGGTCTCGGGGTACGGCGCGAGCATGGGAGCGAGGAGCGCGACCAGGACGAACAGCAGGACGATCGCGAGGCCCACCCACGCGGTGGGGCTTCGTCGCAGGCGGCGGAAGACGTCGTGCCAGAAACCGCCGCGCGGGGCGCCGCCGGTGCCCGCGGTGAGCACGGCGACGGTGGAGTCCTCGGCGGCGCTGCCGCCGGCTGCGGGGGGAAGGACGGTGCTCATGAGACCCTCACTCTCGGGTCGATCAGGCTGTACGAGACGTCGACGAGCAGGTTGATGAGCGCGTAGACGATCGCGATGAAGATGATGAAGCCCTGCAGGACGGCGAAGTCGCGGTTGAAGATCGCGCCGGAGAGGAACGATCCGATCCCGGGGAACGCGAAGACGGTCTCAGTGAGGATCGCGCCCGAGAGCAGCAGGCCCGCCTGCAGGCCGATCGTCGTGATGACGGGGAGCATGGCGTTCCGCAGGATGAACCGATTGCGCAGCAGCGAGCCCGGCACGCCCTTCGCTTTTCCGGTGCGGACGTAGTCTGCGTTCTGCACCTCGAGGACGGATGCCCGGGTGATGCGCACGATGATCGCGAGAGGGATCGTGCCGAGCGCGATGGCCGGCAGGATCAGGTGCAGGATCGCGTCCCACGCGGCGTCGAATTCGCCGGTGATCAGCCCGTCGAGCACGTAGAAGTTCGTGTAGTGGGTGGCTTCGATGCGGGGGTCCTGGCGGCCGTCGGACGGGAGCCAGCCGAGCTGGACCGCGAACACGTACTTGAGGATGAAGGCCAGGAAGAACACCGGCACGACGATCCCCAGAAGGCTGAAGACGACGGCGGTGCTGTCGGCGGCCTTGCCGTGACGCCGCGCGGCCCAGTAGCCGAGGGGCACACCGACGCCGACGGCGATGATGAGCGCCGCGACCGAGAGTTCGATCGTCGCCGGGAACCGGCGGAGGAACTCGTCGAGCACCGGCTGGCTGGTGCGCAGCGAGGTGCCGAAGTCGCCCGAGAGCAGTCGCCCGATCCAGGTGAAGTACTGCTCGATCAGAGGACGGTTGAAGCCGTAGAGCTCGTTGATCCGAGCGACGGCTTCGGGGGTGGCCTTCTCGCCCAGGAGTGCCTGGGCGGGACCGCCGGGAAGTGTTCGGACCCACCAGAAGAGCAGGATGCTCAGACCGAGGAGGGTGGGGATCAGCAGCAGGAGCCTTTTGCCGATGGTTCGCAGCACGGGTGTCGCTTTCGTGGAGGTCGGTGCGGGGCGGGAGGTCATCCCGCCCCGCACCGGTCAGACGGCCGGAGCCGCCTCGATCGGCTTACTTCGTGAGGACGATCTGGTTGAACACCTCGTCGTTCACGGGGCTCGCCGGGTAGCTCTCGACGCGCGGGTCGAAGGCCAGCGTGGGAGCCGGGTGGGCCAGCGGGACGCCGGGGATGAACTTCGCGACCTCTTCGTTGATCTCCGAGTAGAGCTTCGTCTGCTCGTCGAGGTCCGCGATGCCGCGGGCATCGGTGAGGTCCTTGAAGAGCTGGGGGTTGTCGAAGCCCCACTCCGCCGACTTCTGACCGAAGAAGACGCCCAGGAAGTTGTCGGTGTCGTTGTAGTCACCGGTCCAGCCGAGCAGGTGGATGCCGTGATCCGTGCCGCCCGTGATGAGGTCGAGGTACTCGCCCCACTCGTTCGACTTCGGCGTGGCCTCGACTCCGACGGCCTTCAGCTGCGACGACAGGACCGTGAAGATCTGCTCGGGGTCCGGCATGTAGGGACGCGAGACGTTGACCGGGTAGTTGAAGGTCAGCTTCAGCGGGTTGGCCTCGGTGTAGCCGGCCTCGGCGAGGAGCGCCTTGGCCTTCTCGGGGTCGTAGTCGTACGTCGTGACGTCGGCGTTCCAGCCGTTCACACTGGGCGGCATGAACTGCGTCGCCTTCTCGGTGCCCTCGGGAAGGACCTGGGAGATGAGCGCGTCCTTGTCGACGGCGTACGAGAGCGCCTCACGGACCTTGGGGTCCTGCAGTTCCTTGACCGCCTGGTTGAAGGCGAGGTACAGGATCGTGAAGGGCGGGCGCGAGACCATCGTGAAGCCGGCGTCATCGAGCGCGCCGGTATCGGCGGGTCCGACGAGGTCGTAACCGTCGATCGAGCCGGACTCGAGGGCCTGGCGGCGCGCGGTCGGGTCGTCGATCGTGCGGAAGATGATCTTGTCGATCTGGCCCTTGTCGCCCCAGTAGTCGGCGTAGGAGCTCAGGGTGACCTGCTCACCGCGCGACCACTCGTCGAACTTGTAGGGGCCGGTGCCGACCGGGTGGCCGGTGGCGTACTCGCTCAGGGTCGGAGCCTCGGCGGTGCCGCCGACCTCATCGGCCTTGAACTCCGCGAGCGCCTTCGGCGACTGCATCCCGAACGCGGGCAGCGACAGCGCGGCGACGAACCCGGCGAAGGGCTTCTTGAGCTTCACGGTGACCGAGGAGTCACCGTCGGGTGCGCACGAGTCGTACACGGCCGCGTCGGGGCTCGATGCGTACCCCTTGAAGAGCTTGTTGTAGTAGTAGCCGAGCGCCTCGCTCGCTGCCAGGCCCTCCCAGTTGTACCAGCGGTCGAAGTTGTAGCAGACGGCCTCGGCGTTGAACGGGGTGCCGTCCTGGAACGTGACGTCCTTCTTGAGCGCGAACGTGTAGCTCAGGGCGTCGTCCGACGTCTCCCACGACTCGGCGAGGAGCGGGGCGGGGTCGGCCGTGCCGGGCTTGGTGCCCACGAGGCCCTCGAAGATCTGGCGCGAGACGCGGAACGTCTCGCCGTCCTGGGCGAAGGCGGGGTCGAGGCTCGCGGGATCCGATGACGCCGCGAAGACGAACGTGCCGTCGACGTCCGCGGGTCCTTCCGCGTTGTCGTCGCCGCCGCGCTGGCTGGCGCACGCGCTGAGCGCGAGCGCACCGATGGCGAGCGTCGCGGCGGCCGCGAACACCCGCTTCCGGGAAATGGGGAGCATTGCTGTGCACCTTCCGATGGGGCTCGTCGGCGGCGCGCGAGGAGGCGGCGCTGCCGAAGGGATGCGGCTGACGCTACCGTCCACACTGCCGGTAAGCGGTTACAGCTGTATCTCGATCGTGTTTCTTCCTGCGGGCTACCGTAGTCGGATGGCCCGTTCCCGCGCCCCCCTCGACCCGCCTGTCGCCAGACTGTCCGACGGGAGGCAGGCGCGCATCATCCCCGGCCGGTTCGCGGGCGGCTGGGAGCTCGTCGTCGAGACCACCCCGCAGTCGCACGTCGATCTCGACGATCCGTCGCACCTCCACTTCGAGTACGTCGCCCGCATGGGCGCCGTGATCGACCAGATCGGGATGCCGGGGGAACCCCTCACCGCGGTGCACCTCGGCGCGGGCGCCATGACCCTCCCCCGCTACGTCGAGCACACCCGACCGGGGTCGCGGCAGCAGGTCATCGAACTCGAACAGGCGCTCGTCGACCTCGTGCGCGCGCACCTGCCGCTGCCGCGCACCGGCCAGCTGCGCGTGCGGATCGGCGACGCCCGCGACGTCGCGGGACGCCTCCCCCCGGGCATCGTCGGCAAGGTGGACCTCGTCGTCTCGGACGTGTTCGCGGGGGCTCAGACGCCCGCTCACATCACGAGCGTCGAGTACTACCGGATCCTCGCGGGGCTGCTCGCACCGACCGGCATCCTGCTCGTCAACATCGCCGATGGCAGCGGCCTCGCCTTCGCCCGCCGTCAGGTCGCGACCGTGCGCTCGGTCCTCGAGCACGTCGTAATCCTCGCCGAGGTGGGAACGCTCAAGAGCGGCCGGTTCGGGAACATCGTCATCGCGGCGTCGCCCTCCGAGCTGCCGATGGAGTGGCTGCCGCGTCTGATGGCAGCGGGTCCCCACCCCGCGAAGGTCGCCCACGGCGCCGAGCTCGAGGCGTTCGCGCGCGATGCGCGGATCATGACGGATGCCGATTCGACCCCGTCGCCGGCGCCCGCGGCATCCGTCTTCGATCGCTGAGCGCACGACGCACGGCGCGCCCTCAGCCCATTCCGGGCCAGGCGCGGCGACACTGGAGACACACGTCGCGGGGTCGGAAGGAACAGCTGTGGGCTTCATCAAGGGATACGACCCGGAGACTCTCCGAGAGATCGTCGACCTCGACGAATGCCAGACCCGGCTCACCGAGCTCGGCGACCAGCGGAGTCTGGCCGCCATGCTCGAGAAGGTCTGGCTGCTGAAGGTGCTGGGCCGCCTCGACGAGGCGCTCGTCGTCTCGGAGGAGTCGGTGCGCCTCGCCCGGATGGCGGGCACCCGCAAGGACCTGCTGCGCGCCCGGATGCTGCACGCCACCGTCCAGCAGTTCCGCGGCGCATACGCCGCGGCGATCCACGAGTTGAACACGTGCGTCGAGGAGGCCGAGGGGCAGGGGTGGTCGGCGGTCGCCGCTTTCGGCTGCCAGCACCGCGGCAAGGTCCACTTCGACGCGCACGACGACGCCGCGGCGCGCGCCGACTTCAAGAAGGCGCTCTTCCTGCGGCAAGAGGCGGGTGCTCCCGAGGATCAGCTCGAGTCGACGCTGCTCGCCATCGACGCCGTCGACCGACGTCGCAACAGCACGACGGTCGCCGGCTGAGGCCTTCTGCCCGAGTGTCGTACCTGCGTCCTATCGTGCTGGCATGAGCGACCTCATCGACGTGCGCCGCGAGGCGGAGTCACTGCTGCGGCAGCTGCTCGACGACTCGTGGAGCTTCGCGTACGACAACGCCAAACGCCGTGCCGGCGCGTGCGACTATCTGCGCAAGCGCATCACGCTCTCGCGCTATCTCGCCGCCCGGTACGACGCCGAGACGAACCGGCAGACGATCCTGCACGAGATCGCCCACGCGATCGCGGGCTCGGCCGCGGGGCACGGCGCGGAGTGGAAGCGCGTCGCGCGGTCGCTCGGCTACACGGGTGGCGTCACCCACCGCGGCGAGACGGCCACGGAGCTCGCGCCCTGGGTCGGCGTGTGTCCCGCCGGACACGTCGCGTACCGTCACCGCAAGGCGACACGGGCGACCTCGTGCGCGCGGTGCGCGCCGACGTTCGATGAGCGCCACCTGATCACCTGGCGACGGCGCGAGATCACCGCCGCGACCCGGCGCGAGGCCCTCACTCCGCGTTGATCGCCTCGTAGGCGCGCCACACGCCGTCACGGAGGACGGGGACCGTCTCATCGGCGTCGTGGACCGCGGCGGCGAGCACCTCGTCGCGACGACCGGCGTCAAGGAGCTCCTGTCCCGAGCCGCTCGCCGTGAGGAGGTGGCGGACCGCGGATCGCAGACCCCGGAACGCCTCGGATGCCGCTGCGGCCTCCGGCGAGGAGTGGTCGAGGCCGATCGCCTCGAGCGCCGCGAAGACCGCCCCGGCACCGAGCTGATCCTCGACGGAGAAGCGCAGGACCGCGGCATCCCCCGGCCCGTTCAGCTCGCCGGCGGCGATGATGCTCACGCTCGTGCGGGCCGCGCGGCGGTTCTGCTCGGCGAGCACCGCCTGCGCGACGGCGGTGGCATTGCGCAGGCTCCCGAGGAACACGACGGCGCCCGTCGCCGCGGCAGCCGAGGCGACGGCCGCGCCGTTGCGCGACACGGCGTGGGCGGCCTCGTCGTGGGCCACCGTCTCGCCGCCAGCGACCCGCGACGACACCGTCGACGAGAACCTCAGCACGTCGACGACGACGACGACGTCCGCGGGCGCGAGACGGGTCAGCCCGTCCCGCCCCCAGTCGAAGCGCAGCTGGTAGCGGGACTGATCGAACGGGCTCGCGGTCATCCCTCCAGCGTACGAGCGTCGACGATCGGCTTCAGCGAGATGACGAGACTGAGGACGTTCCGGGCCGTCCGCTGGAGTTCACCGCGGGTGATCCCGCCCTCACGGGCGAGGGAGTCGAGGATCGTCGTGTCGGCCTGCGCCTGAGGCGCGGCATCCCGTTTCACACCGCCCGGCATGAGGACGTCGACCTGCGCACGGACGCGGTAGGCGTTGTCCTCGAGGGCGGGAAAGTCGGGGTCGACGGCGTTCTCGATCCACCAGTCGGTGATGACGACCCCCTCGTAGCCCCACTCGTCCCGGAGGACGACCGTCGCGAGGTCGTGGTGGTAGTGCGCCCAGACGCCGTTGATCTGGTTGTAGGACGTCATGATCGTGCGGGGAGCGGCCTCGCGGACGCAGATCTCGAACCCGCGCAGATAGATCTCGCGGAGCGCCCGCTCGGAGACGCGCGAGTCGTTGCGGGTGCGGTTGGTCTCCTGGTTGTTCGCGGCGAAGTGCTTGGGGCACGCCGACAGTCCCGTGCTCTGCACCCCGCGCACGACCGCCGCGGCGATCCGTCCGGTGACGACCGGGTCCTCGCTGAAGTACTCGAAGTTGCGGCCGCACAGCGGGTCGCGGTGGATGTTCATGCCCGGGCTCAGCAGGACGTCGGAGCCCTTCCGGAGCATCTCCTGCCCGTGCAATGCGGCGAGCTCCTCGATGAGGACCGTGTTCCACGTCGACGCGAGCGCCGTTCCCGAGGGGAGCAGCGACGCGTACGCCGACAGACGGATGCCGCTCGGCCCGTCGGTCGTCGTGACGGGCGACACGCCCTTCGCGCGCAGCGACGCCGAGACCCCGCCGAGCACGCCCGCGTTGCCGGGAGCACCCAGCGGGCTGTCCATCGTGACGTCACCGCGGGCGAGGAGCGAGAGCTCCTCGTCGGTGAGCTGGGCGACGAAGTCGTCGAGGGATGCCCCGCCGCGTGCGACGTCGGCGAGGTCGATGCCCCGGTCCCCGGTCGGCGCGAGCTCGGACGGCAGCGATCCGAGCACCCGCTCGGCGCGCGCGACGGTGCGCGTAGGGACGGGCTCGCGCGCGGCGACGGCGGAGCCGTCGTCGCCGCGACGCTGGACGAGCCGATCGAACGCGTGGGCGGGCGCGGCGACCTCGGTGGCGTGCCGCACGACCTGCGTCTCGGGCACCTCGAACGCGGCGACCTCCGCCGCATGGCGGACGTCGGTCCCGACGAAGACGGGATACGCACCGGCCTCGAGGACCCACGCGCTCCGGTGCCCTGTCGCCCCGCCGTCGTCGTACGACGCGAGGTCGTCGAGGTGCACCTCGAGGCGCACCGTCTCGCTCTCGCCGGGAGCGAGCAGACGCGTCTTGGCGAAGGCCGCAAGGTGACGTGCCGGCTTGCCGAGGGCACCGTCGGGCGCCCCGGTGTAGACCTGCACGACCTCCTTGCCGGCTCGGGCGCCGGTGTTGGTGACGACGACCTCGAGGCGGAGGGCCGCGGCATCCGTCGTCGCCTCGGTCGTCAGCTCGAACGTCGTGTACGACAGCCCGTGGCCGAAGGGGAACAGCACCCGGTCGGGGGCGAAGGTCTCGAAGTAGCGGTAGCCGACGAAGACGTCCTCGGCGTAGACGTTGACGTCGAGATGGCCGAAGTTGGGTGCGCTCGGGTAGTCCTCGTAGCTGCGTGCGATCGTGTCGGTGAGCTTGCCGCTCGGCGCCTGCTCACCCGCGAGCACACCGGCGACGGCGCGAGCGCCCTCCATGCCGCCCTGCCACGCGAACAGGACCGCGCCGATCCGGTCGCCGTAGTCCGCGACCCACGACAGGTCCATGACGTTGCCTGCGTCGACGACGACGACGGTCCGCGAGAAGTGCGCCGTGACGGTGTCGAGGAGCGTCCTCTCGTCGGCGGTGAGGTAGTAGCTGCCGGGCTCGAGGATGCTGTCGCGCGCTTCGCCGGCGGCGCGACCGATCGCGACGACGGCCGTGTCCGCCCGGGATGCCGCGGCTGCGACATCCGCCGCGTCGATCGCCATCTCGGGGAAGTGGTGCGGCCACTCGCCCCACGTGGCGGCGAAGGCGGGGCGATTCGCGGCGGACCACGTCGAGTACCGCGTCGCGAGCTCGTCGTCGACGCGGACACCGGCGTCGCGGAGACCGGCCAGCAGGTTCCAGATGTAGGGGACCTTCACGTCGCCGCCCGAGCCGTAGCCGACGGCGAACCAGTCGATCTGAACACGGCCGAAGACGGCGACCGGGCGCTTCCCCAGCGGAAGCGTGCCGTCGTTCGTCAGGAGGACGACGCCTTCGGCGGCGGCGACCCGGGCCTTCTCGGCGAGGGCCGGATCGAGCGTCGGATCGGTGTCGAGCAGCATCGAGGAGATCTGCGCGACCGACTCGACGGGGGCCAGGGTGTGCGAGCGGTCGCCGGATTCGATGGCGGGTTCGAGGGGCATAGCGGTCTTTCCGAGGGGTCGACGATGACGCCGAGAGAGTGGGAGCGCTCCCAACGTATCGAGTGCCGCGGAGGAATGCGAGAGTGGTCCGATGCGGATCCTCTTGAAGCTCGAACTCGACTGCACCGCGGATGCCGCCTGGCGAGCCCTTCACTCGCCTCGTGCGGTCACCGAGCTCTACGGCCCGCTGCTCGCGATGGCGCCGATGGCCGGCGAGCTCCCGACCTCGTTCGAGCCGGGGACCGACGTGCCGGTCGAGATCCGCGCCCTCGGGATCATCCCCGCCGGCCAGCAGCTCATCCACGCGAGCGACCGGTACACCGAGGACACGAACGGTCCGGTGCGGATCTTCCGCGACAGCGGCATCCCGCTGACCGGTGCACTCGCCGCCCTCGACGTCTGGGACCACCAGATGGCGGTGAGCCCGCTGCCGGGTGATCCCGCGCGGACGCTCTGGCGCGACCGCCTCACGATCGGCGGAGCCGCGGCCCTGCCGCTGTGGCCCGTCCTGTGGGCCGCGTGGCAGTACCGCGGCATGCGTCTGCGCGCACTGGCGCCGACGTGGTCGTACGAGCCGCCCGCCGCCGAGGACCACTGATGACGGATACCGCCCCTTCGCCCTCCATCGAGGGCGTGAAGGGGCGGCAGGGCGTTACTCCGACAGGGCCTCGACGGGCGCCGATCGCGTGGCGATCCGCGTCGGTGCGACCGCCGCACCGAGGGTGAGCACCGCGGTCGCGACGATCACGATCACCACCGGGAGCAGCGGGATAGCGGGGGCGACGAACGTCGGCGACATCCACAGCGGCGGCATCGCAACGGAGCCGAGGAGGGACTGCGCCGCGACCCAGCCGTAAAGGACGCCGAGGGTCAGTCCGAACAGCAACGCGGTGACGGTGACGTGCGCTGCCTCGATGAGGACCATCCGACGGATTTGTCCGGCAGTGAGGCCGAGAGCGCGCAGGAGACCCAACTCCCGCTTTCGCTGGACGATGCCGATCGTGAGGAGGTTCACGAGGCCGACGGCGGCGATCACGGCGCTCACGGCGACGAGACACATCATGACCGTCGAGAAGCTGTCCATCATCTGATTGAACGCGGGGTCGGGCTCGCCGCCGCTCGATGCGGTCACAAGGGACTTGGCCGACTCGGCGGCCACCGCGAACATCACGACGAGCGCGACCCCCATGACCACGCCGATCGCCATGCGGCTCGAGCGCTCCGGGTAGCGGACCGCGTTCTCTGCGGCCAGGCGTGCGGTCACGGACTTTCCGAACAGCCGCCCGGTGGCTTTCAGGAGCGGCGGCATGATCGAGACCGCACTGATCGAGACGGCGGTGAAGGAGAAGAGACCGCCAAAGAACGCGACGAGCACGCCGGCGGGGCTCACGAGACCGAGGAGGAGTCCACCGCCCAGCAGCACGGCACCGATCACACCGAGGACCACGGCGCCCGCCCGCCGGCCGCGCTTCTCGGCGACCTCCTCGCGGGATCGCTCTACCGAGCCGCCGAGGGCCTCGAGCGGCGTGACCGTGAGAACCCGACGCGACCCCGACCATGCCGCGATCCAGGTCGTGAGCGCCACCGCGACCGCAGGCAGAAGGAGGGCGGCCTGGACCGGAGACCAGTCCGTGGCCACCCCGAGTGCGCGATCGAGCAGCGGCACCGCCGCGACCATGGCGAGCGTCGTCGCCACCAGCCCGAGGACCGCGCCGATCGCGCCGACGACGAGTCCCTGCGTCGCGACTTCGCTGCGCTGCGAGCGCGCGGTCGCGCCGATCAGACGCATGAGAGCGATCATGCGGGTGCGCCCCGCGATGATCGTCGAGAACGTATTCGCGGTGACGATCGCGGCGACGTAGACCGCGACGGCGAGCAGGATGCCGCTCAGCAGCATCAGGACGATCGTCAAGGTGTCGGACGAGCCGTACGTCGGGTTCGAGGCGAGCACCACGGAGAGGTACCCCGTCGCCGACAAAAGCGCGACACCGAAGGCCGTCGAGATGGCCGAGACGAGGATCGTCGCGCCCATGCCGCGCTCGCGCAGCCAGGCGCTTCGGGACGTCCGCGCGGGTTCGGGGACGATCGTGTGCACGGCGGACGGGGCGAGGGCGGTCACGCGGACACCTCGGTGCTCAGCATGTGAGCGGAGATCTGCTCGGCGCTCTGACGGGGCTTGTCGGCGACGATGCGCCCGTCGCCGAGGAACAGCACGCGGTCGGCGTACGACGCGGCCACGGGGTCGTGGGTGACCATGGCGATCGACTGACCGTGCTCGCGACTGGCGGCGGCGAGGAGGGACAGCACCTCGCGGCCCGACCGCGAGTCGAGGTTGCCGGTGGGCTCGTCGGCGAAGACGAGGTCGGGCGCCGTCGCGAGGGCGCGGGCGATCGCGACGCGCTGCTGCTGGCCGCCCGAGAGCTGGTGCGGACGGTGGCGCAGGCGCGGCCCGAGGCCGAGGGTCGCGACGAGGCCGTCGATGCGCGTCCTCTCCTGGGACGTGGGACGCCGGCCGTCGAGGTCGAAGGGCAGCAGGATGTTGCCGATCGCATCGAGGGTCGGGACGAGGTTGAACGACTGGAAGACGAAGCCGACCCGCCGGCGGCGGAGGATGGTCAGCTCGACGTCCGAGAGGCCGGTGATCTCGGTGTCGCCGATCCAGACCGAGCCGGAGGCCGGCGCATCGAGGCCGGCCATCATGTGCATGAGCGTCGACTTGCCCGAGCCCGACGGGCCCATGATGGCGGTGAACTCGCCACGACGGATGCCGACGGTGACGTCGTCGAGCGCGCGGACGGCGTTCTCGCCGCCGCCGTAGGTCTTCGTGAGGTTCTGGACGCGGGCGGCGAGGCCCATCTCGGTGGTCGTGATCTGCATGTCTCCGACGCTACGGAGCGCCCCCGGGGCGCCGCGTCGGCCGCTCGTCGCGATCGCCTACATCGGAAGGATGACGGCTCGTGTGCCGATCAGGCGAGGCCGTGCTCGAAGGCGAAGACCACCAGCTGCACGCGGTCGCGGAGCGACAGCTTCGCGAGGATGCGCGAGACGTGGGTCTTCACGGTCGCCTCCGAGAGGAACTCACGCGCGGCGATCTCGGCGTTCGAGAGCCCCCGGGCGGCGAGCGCGAAGATCTCGCGCTCGCGGTCGGTGAGCTCGCCGAACGTCGCCGGGACGGCGCGGACGGGTTCATTCAGCTGCGCGAAGAGCTCCCGGGTCGCGGCGGCCGCGATGACCGACGAGCCCGCGTGCACCGTGCGGATGGCGGCGAGCAGGAACTCGGGATCGGCGTCCTTCAGGAGGAACCCGCTCGCTCCGCGCTGGATGGCGCGGGCCGCGGCCTCGTCGAGGTCGAACGTCGTCAGCATGACCACCTTGGGCGGATCGGCGTCGGCGAGCAGGGCTTCGGTCGCGGCGAGCCCGTCCATCACCGGCATCCGGATGTCCATGAGGACGACGTCGGGGCGGGTCTGGCGGACGACCTCGATCGCCTGCGCACCGTCGGAGGCCTCCCCCACGACCTCGAGGTCGGGTTGCGAGGCGACGACCATCCGGATGCCGGCGCGGAACAGGGACTGATCGTCGACGAGGACGACGCGGATGACGCTCACCGAGCGCTCCTCTCGAGGGGGTCGGGGTTCTCGGACGCGGCTCCGGTCGGCAGGGACGCCTCGACGGTGAAGACGCCGTCTGCGGCCGCGGCATCCAATCGACCGCCGATCAGCTGCGCGCGCTCGCGCATGCCGATCAGACCGTGTCCGCCGGTGCGGCGTTCCGCTCCGTCGGGGACGGGAGCGACGTCGTTGCGGACGCGCAGGTCGACGCGGTCGGGGTGCCACGCCAGCGAGACGTCCACACCGGTGGGGGTGCCGTGGCGGAGGGCGTTCGTGAGCGCCTCCTGCAGGATGCGGTAGACCGACAGCTGCACGGATGCCGCGACCTCGCCGCGCGGCGCGGGGTCGACGTCCACGCGCAGCTCGACGCCTGCCGCTCGCACCTGGGCGTAGAGCTGCTCGAGGTCGGCGAGCGTCGGCTGCGGGCCCTCCGCCTGGGAGTGGCGGAGCTGCGTGAGGAGCAGGCGCACGTCCGAGAGGGCTGAGCGCGCCGTCGACGAGATCGTGCCGAGCGCCGCGGCCTGGGCCTTGGGATCGGATGCCGCGGCGTACCGCGCGCCGTCCGACTGCGCGATGATGACCGCGAGCGAGTGGGCGACGATGTCGTGCATGTCGCGGGCGATGCGCGTGCGCTCCTGCTCGGCGACCGTCTGCTCCTCGGCGCGTGACTGCGCGGCACGGTTGGCGCGGGCGCGCATCGCCGTGCGGACGAGCGCGCCGGCCGTCCACGAGAGCCCCAGTGCGAACAGTGCCGCGAGCAGGACGAAGATCAGCGTCGGGACGTCGGAGAGCGCACCGCTCCCGACGAAGGCCCACCGGAAGAGGTAGATCGTGATCGTGCCCGAGCCGACGATGACCGAGGTGAAACCGAGCCAGAAAACAAGCCTCGTGCCGTACGCGGCCGTCGCGTAGAGCACGGCGAAGATGGCGATGTCGGCGAACCCGGGGCCCCGACCGAAACTCATCTGCACGACGGCGCCGACCCACGCGACGCCGAGCGCGAGGCCGGGCGAGTACCGGCGGAGACCGAGCGCCGCCGCCAGGAGGAACACGACGGGGATCGCGCTCCACGCACCGAGGTTTCCGGCGTCGGATCCGGCGGCCGCACCGAGCTCGAACGGCAGCGCCATCAGCGCGAAGAGCACCGCGATGGCCGCGTCGACAGCAGCCTGGTAGGGGCGGAGCGGACGGAACACCCTTGAACGCTACGCGGTCGGGGTGGGACGGGGCATCCGTCTCGGGATGTATCCGGCCCTACCGGGCGGGCAGGTAGACCCGGAGTCCGTCGCCGACGGCGCGTACTCGCAGACGGAAGCCGTCCTCTCCGACCTCTTCGAGCTCGCCGTCGTGCACCCAGATGTCGGGGGCGCTGCCGGCGCGGACCTCGATCTCGAAGTCCTCGTCGAGGATCCGTTCGATGTCGGATGCCGGGGGCATCACCCGGAGCGCACGGAGGACCGCGACGGTCTTCTCGCCGAACGCGAGCGAGGCGATGGCGCGGGCGCGCGTGCCACGGGCGTGGTGCACGCGGACGTCGATGACCGGCTCGTCGAGCGTGGCGCGCTGCATCGTGGCGATGCGGTCGGGGTCGTTGGGGCCGACGCCGGCGAAAACCGACCAGACCGAGGCGCGTCTGCCGCCCCTCACGACGTCCACCGCGTGGGCGCCGTGCATCTCGCGCCAGGCGGCGACGGCACCGCCCCACCATTTGCCGAGGCTGGTGCGGCGTTCGCGCTCGGCCAGGAACTCGGGGTACGCCCCGAGCGAGACGGCGTTCAGCACCGTGATCGGTTCTCCGTCGTCCACCGAGGCCTCGGCGACGGCGACGGGTCGGACATTCGCCGCGGCGTAGGCGTCGAGCCCGGCGTCGACGTCGGGGATGCCGACCGACCGCGCGAAGTGGTTGAAGGTGCCGTTAGGGAGGACGAGGAGGGTCAGGTCGTGGCGGCGCGCGAGGTGCGCCGCCCGAGAGACCGAACCGTCACCGCCGAGGATCGCCAGCACGCTCGGCGGGTTCTCGCCGGCCATCGCGGCGGCCACGACGTCGTCGAGGGTCTCGCTCTCGCCGAGTTCGCGCACGGTCGCACCCGGCATCCGCCTGCGGACGTCGGGGACGCGGTCGGGACGGCCGAGCGAGGCGCCGGAGCGGCTGTTAGCGACGACGAGGACCTCGCCGCCGATGGGGGTGTCGGTCATGCCTCCCACGGTATGCAGGGCGAGGCGGGGCCGCCTCCCCTTGACACATACCTCGGGCTGTCACGTCCCTCGGGCGCGGGCGCTCAGACGGGCGAGATCGGGCGGTGCTCGAAGAAGGTCTGCAGGACGACGGTCGTGCGGGTGTTCACCGAGGCTGCGGCGCGGATGTCGCGGATCAACCGCTCGAGGTCGCGCGGCGTCGCGACGCGCACGAACAGCATGTAGGCGGCGTCGCCCGCGATCGAGTGGCACGCCTCGATCTCGTCGAGGTGCGCGATGAGCTCGGGCGCGTTGTCGGGCTGAGCGGGATCGAGCGGCGTGATCTCGACGAAGGCGGCGAGCGGCTTGCCGGCCACCTCGGGGTCGATGACCGCGCGGTAGCCGGAGATCAGGCCGCGTGCCTCGAGCCGGCGGACGCGCGCCTGCGTGGCAGACACCGACAGCCCCGCGACGGCGGAGAGTTCTGCGAGCGTCGCGCGGGCGTTGCCCGACAGCGCGGCGATGATCGCGGAATCGGCGGGGTCTGTCTCGTCTGCGGGCACGCCTCGACGGTACCGCAGCGGTACCGTAGCCGCCTTGCACACGCGATCCTTACGGCCTTAGGCTAGAAACACAGGAATTCTTCCCGCCATTGCGCGAGGAAGCCGTGAGGAACCGATAGGAGGTCCACCATGAGCACCGTCACCACCGCGTCGACGATCATCGGAATGCCCGAGGTCGTCGAGGACGCCCGCCGGGCCGAGACCTCCGCCGCCTGGGCGCTGCTGCGGGATGCCGCGACCGCCCTCCAAGATCTGCAGATCACCGACGGGTCGGTGCCCGACGCCGCCGACCACGACGCCGCCCGCGCGCACGTCGAGGCGATCACGGCCGGCATCCGCGCCCTCTCCCCCGCCTTCCCGCACGATGCCGCCTATCTCGAGGCGAGCGTCGCGGACTTCGACCGCTGGGTCTCGGAGGGCTTCGGCGTCCCGGACTTCCTCGATTCGCTCATGGCGTTCCAGCCGCAGGAGAACCGCATCGACGGCCTCCGACACCTCGTCGTGTTCCCGATGTACACGCAGAACGGCACCCGCGACCGCAAGGTCGAGGCCGTCCTCGTCGAGACGATCTGGCCGGAGTTCATCGCCGAACTCGAGCAGACGTACACGAACCGTCTGTTCGTCTCCTTCCGCCTGCTGGACTTCACGCCCGGGTACGACACGAATTCGGCCGTCCTCTTCCCCGAGACGGTCGCCATGCGCGAGGTCCCGACCTTCACGTGGGGCGCGATCTTCCAGGACCGCGAGGCCGCACGCTACCGGCGCGTCGTGCGCGCGGCATCCGAGATCACCCGTCTCGACCTGCCCGAGGCCGCCGCTCGCCTGCTCGACGACCAGCGCCTGGCCGAGAAGACGTTCGTCATGTGGGACCTCATCCACGACCGCACCCACATGCGCGGTGACCTGCCGTTCGATCCGTTCATGATCAAGCAGCGGATGCCGTTCTTCCTGTACTCGCTCGAAGAGCTCCGCTGCGACCTGACCGCCTTCCGCGAGTGCGTGGCGATCGAGAAGGACCTGTCGGCGAAGGCACAGCTGACGGATGCCGAAGGCGAGATGCTCGAGCACGCCGGCCTCGTGCAGTACGCCGTGCTGTTCGACCGCATCTTCCGCTTCGCGATCACCGGCACCCGGGTCCGCAACTACGACGGCCTGGGCGGGCAGCTGCTGTTCGCCTGGCTGCACCAGCGCGGCGTCCTGCACTGGACCGACACGTCGCTCGCGTTCGAGTGGGACCGCGTCGCCGACGCCGTCATCGCTCTGAGCGACGCGATCGACCGGCTCTACTGGGAGTCGATCGACCGCCCCAAGGTCGCGCACTGGCTCGCCGCCTACGACCTGGTCCGTCAGACCGTCACGCCCCACCCCGCGTCGCAGTGGGCCCGCGGACTGTCCGACGAGATCCTCGCCGGCCCGCCGAAGGGGTACACCGACGCGGTCCTCGACGACGAGTTCCCGCTGTCGATGTTCTTCGAGGCGCTCGAGAAGAAGATGCGCCCCGTCATCTCCGGCGTCGCCGGCATCCGCGCCACCGACGCCTGACGTCGGAACGCCACTTCGGCGCCTGGGCTCTCTGGGGGGCTCGGGCGCCGAAGCCGTTTCCGGCGCCGTCAGTCGCCCGCGACGCCTCCTGCCGCTTCGCGCGACGACGACGGGATGCCGGGTGCCAGGGGCGCCGCATCCGCTTCGGCCGTCTCGGGTGCCTCGCGGTACTCGGCCGACAGCGTCCGGTACGACCGGGTGAGGAACGCGGCGAGCGAGGCGGCGACCATGATGAGTCCGCCGACGAGGAAGATGAGCGCGATGCCCCGCATCTCGCCCTCGCCGAGAAGCCAGGACCACGCCCGCTCACCCTCGTCGGTGCGGAAGTACGGGATGATCCAGAACTCCGCGATCGGGGCGATCGCGAACGAGGTGATCGGGCCGGTCGAGACCTCCAGCGCGGTCGCCGCGCCGAAGACCCGGCCCTGGCGCTCGAAGGGGACGACCTTCTGGATGACCGTCTGTTCGGCGGACTCGATCACGGGCACGAGGGTCATGTAGGCCCAGATGCCGACCGCGTAGAGCCACCACCATTCGCGCAGCGTGAAGACCGCACCGAGCAGACCCATCACCGCCACGGCGAGCAGGAGCGTGCGGATGGGGTTCTTGCCGAGCCCCTTCGCGGCGACGATGCCACCGCCGATGAGGAACCCGGTCGCGGTGACCGCGAGGACGACACCCCAGATCTTCACGTCGAAGAGCTCGAGCCCGTAGGGATCCATCAGCGCCATGTAGAGGCCGCCGATGAGGTTGTTGAACGTCGAGAAGAGGATGAGGGCGAAGAGTCCCGGGACGGCGCGGATCGCGGCGGCCGCGCCGCGGATGTCGAGGATCTTCGACCCGGGATCGGGAGTCGGTGCGTCCTCGGGGATGCGCACGAACAGCAGGTGGATGAGCGGCACGGCGGTGAAGGCGATCGCGACGGCGAGCGTCCACCCCATGCCCACCAGTCCGATCGCGAGGCCCGACAGCGCGCTCGTCACGATGAAGGCGATGCCCTGGACCGTCCCGACGAGGCCGTTGGCATTCGCGTGGCGCTCGGTCGGGACGAGCAGGGTCACCGTCGTCGACAGGGCGATGTTGCGCAGATTCTCGACGACGGCGCCGGCCAGGATGATGCCCGAGAACAGCCAGAACCACGGTCCGCGGAGGTCGAGGATCGCCGACTCGGGCTGCGACACGTAGATCGCGCCTGCCGCGAGGAACGCGACGAGGGTGAACACCCCCGAGAAGACCATGACGGCGTGCTTGCGGAACCGGTCGACGAGCGTGCCGAACACCATGCCGAAGATCGCCAGCAGCAGCATGTAGGCGCCGCCGATGATGCCCGTGGCGAGCACCGACTCGGTCTCCAGGTACACCCAGAAGGTGAGGGCGAACCACAGGAAGCTCGTCGTGACGTTCGCGATGGCCGTGTTCACCAGGACGTGCAGGAACGTGCGCATCCCGCCCGGAGGAACGGTACGCGGCGACGGCGTCGCTTCACTCATGCGGTGAGGGTATCGCCGGGGTCGGACACGGGGAAGAGCACCTCCGCGCGACCTAGGCTGAGGGGGTGACGACGCTCCACGACCCGATGATCCGCTCCTTCGCCAGCGACAACTACTCGGGGGTCCACCCCGAGGTTCTCGCGGCCATCGCCGCCGCCAACGACGGCCATCAGATCGCCTACGGCGAGGACGTGTACACCGCGCGTCTGCAGGAGGTCTTCGCGCACCACTTCGGCGAGGGGTCGCAGGCGTTCCCCGTCTTCAACGGCACCGGCGCGAACGTGACGGGACTGCAGTCGATGCTCCCCCGCTGGGGCGCTGTGGTCGCGGCATCCACCGCCCACATCAACGTCGACGAGGGCGGCGCTCCCGAGAAGGTCGCCGGCATCAAGATCCTGAACGTGCCGACCGACGACGGCAAGCTCACCCCCGAGCTCGTCGACATGGAGGCCTGGGGCTGGGGCGACGAGCACCGCGCGCAGCCGCTCGTCGTCTCGATCACGCAGTCCACCGAGCTCGGCACCCTCTACACGCCCGACGAGATCCGCGCCCTCGCCGACCACGCCCACTCGCGCGGCATGCGTCTGCACCTCGACGGCGCACGACTGTCGAACGCCGCTGCGGCGCTCGACCTGCCGATCCGCGCCTTCACGAAGGATGCCGGTGTCGACCTCGTCAGCGCCGGCGGCACGAAGAACGGCGCGCTCGCGGCTGAAGCGATCGTCGTGCTCGACCCGGCGGCCTCCCAGGGCCTCCCCTACCTGCGCAAGCTCAACATGCAGCTCTCGTCGAAGATGCGCTTCGTCTCGGCCCAGCTGATCGCGCTGTACGAAGGCGACCTGTACCTGCGGAACGCCCGCCACGCCAATGCCATGGCGGCGCGACTGCGCGCGGCCGTCGAGGCGGGGCTGGCCGAGGGATCGATCGACGGCGTGCGCTTCAGCCAGCCGACGCAGGCGAACGGCGTCTTCGCGATCCTTCCCGACGGCGTCGCCGAGAAGCTCCGTGAGTCGTTCCGCTTCTACGACTGGGATGCCTCGAAGAACGAGGTCCGCTGGATGTGCTCGTTCGACACGACGGAGTCCGACGTCGACGCCTTCGTCGCAGCGCTGGCGCGCCTGACCCGCGGCTGAGGTCGCGGGAAGCGCGGGTCAGCGCAGGGCGCCGACCGAGGCGAGGGCCTGCCGCACGAGCGTCGAGCGGCCGCCCTCCATCTCGGCCGCGAGCGCGTCGGACGAGGCCTCTTCGGGCGACATCCAGGTGACCTCGAGCGCGTCCTGACGCGGCTCGCACGTCCCGGTCACGGGCACGACGAACGCGAGCGAGACGGCATGCTGCCGGTCGTCGTGGAAGGCGCTCACGCCGGGTATCGGGAAGTACTCGGCCACGGTGAACGGCGCCGGCTGCGGCGGCAGCATCGGGAACGCCATCGGCCCCAGGTCGTTCTCGAGGTGGCGGAACAGCGCATCGCGCACGGTCTCGCCGTAGCGGACGCGGCCCGACACGATGGTGCGGGAGATCTCGCCCATCGGCGTCGCCCGCAGCAGGATGCCGACCTCGGTCACCGCGCCCATACCGTCCAGACGCACCGGGACGGCCTCGACGTAGAGCATCGGCAGCCGGCGTCGCGCCTCGGCGAGCTCGACGTCGCTCAGCCACGCGGGGTTGCCCGCGGAACCCGGACGGCCCATCGATGAGCCGAGCCCGCGAAGCGGATCGCTCCCGCTTTCCTCGTCGTCACGCTCGTTCGGGTCGGGGTCGGGAGTGCGGACGGCCATGCCTCCATGTATACCCGAGCGGATGCCGCGGCGCCCCGTGTCGGACGTGTCACCCGTGTCAGGGGCCTGGGGCAGGATGGACACATGGTGGCCGCCTCCCCGCTCGATCCCGACGCCGTCCTGTGGTCCGCGCCTGTCGAGGAGCGCGGCGATCGGCCGCTGCTAGTGCTTCTGCACGGCTACGGGTCGAACGAGGCGGACCTCTTCGGCCTCACGCCGCACCTGCCCGGGGAGTTCGTGGTCGCCGCCGTGCGCGCTCCGCTCGCCCCCCGCTTCCCGATGCCCGGGTACTCGTGGTTCACGATCGACGGCGTCGAGAGCCGCGACCACGACGAGGTCGTCGGCTCGACCCGTGCCGTCTGGGACTGGGTCGACGGTGTGCGGGGGGATGCGGCATCCGTCGGTCTTCTCGGCTTCTCGCAGGGCGGCGTCATCGCGCTGCAGATGATGCGGATGCGGCCGCAGGGTGCGGCATTCGCCGTGAACCTCGCCGGCTACGCGTTCCCCGAACCCGCGGACGGAGATGCCGAGCTGGCCGAGGTGCGCCCGCCGGTGTTCTGGGGACGCGGCGCGCGCGACGAGGTCATCCCGCCGCGTTTCGTCGACCACACCGCGCAGTGGCTGCCGGGGCACGTCGACCTCAGCGGGCGCGTCTACCCCGACCTCGCGCACAGCGTGTCAGCAGAGGAGCTCGGCGACGTGCGGGTGTTCCTCGAAAAGCAGCTGGCCGCCGCGCAGAGCTGAGACTCAGCTCTGCGCGGCGAGCGCGACGAGGAAGGCCGCACGACCGCGCGTGTCGAGGGGGCTCATGCCCGTGAGCGCCTCGATGCGACCGACGCGCTTTCGCACGGTGTTCACGTGGATGAACAGCTCTTCGGCGGTCGACTGCACCGAGCCGTCGTGATGGCAGAGACGCTCGAGGGTCTCGACGAGTCCGGTGCGGTGTCGCGCGTCGTAATCGACGACGGGCGCGAGCAGCCGGTCGCGGAACGGCGCGAGCTGCTCGGGCGTGAGGCGTTCGATCAGCCCGTCCCACGTCGCGAGATCCCTCGGACCGCGCGGAGCACCGTGACGGGACGCGAGGGATGCCGCGGCCACCGCTTCGCGGAGCGCACCGGCGAGCGCGCCGAGCTCGGCGGGTCCGCTCCAGCCGACGTCGTCACCCAGCAGGTCCGCGGGCGGCGGTCCCGGCTGGGTCGCCGGGACGATCGCGATCGAATGTCCGCCCGTCGTCCCGACGAGGGACCGCCCGCCGGGGCGGAGGACGCGTCCGCGGGCGGCGAGGATCCAGACGCCGGGCACCTTGCCCAGCGCCCCCTCGAGGGGTTCGCGGAGGACGATCGAGCTCGCGTGGCCACGGCGGACCATGTCGAAGATCGCCCCCACCGACTCGCGGGCGAGTTCCTCGGCATCGTGACGCTGCTGCTCGTGCGCGATGCGGCGGGTGATCTCGAGGAAGGGGACGTCCGGGGGCACGGAGAGCACGGCGAGCCCCGCCTCGTTCGCCGCCTCGATGAGAGCCGGGGGGACGGTGGACTCCACCACACCGAGCGCGTACCCGATCGCGGCGGGGCGCGTGCGCCGCACCGACGCGACGAACGCGCGCTGCGCCGCGGCATCCCGCATCGAGATGCCTGACGTCAGCACGAGCTCGCCGCCGCGCAGGTACGGCGAGGGGTCGAGCAGATCGGTCGGGAGCCCCCACCGAACCGTGCGGTCCAGCCCCACCGGCTCGCCGACGAGGTCCACCCGCGGCTGTCCCCAGTGGATGAGGTCGGACACCCGCAGGACGTCGACGTCCGCGGAGGTGAGGCGCGGGTCGGCGGTGGGCACGCCGTCACGCTACGACCGGCCCGTTTCCCTGCGATGACATGGCGATTTCGGGCAGGTGGAGATTCCCACACCGACGGCCCCGCCCCCCTGTCACCGGGTCCACTCTTCGGGGCCGCGCAACGGTGCCGAAACACGGAGCGCGTTCGATGTGACCACTCGGAAAGGAGTGCTCATGACCTCGACCACAGCGGCATCCGCCGCCCCGGAGCGCGTCGACCGCGACTACCCGCTCGGCCGCGTCCCCCAGAGCGCCCGGCAGGGATGGTTCGCCATCCTCGTCGTCGTCGCCGGCTTCATCTTCTTCACCCCCACGATGGTCACCGGCGGCCAGGTCGCCGGTGCGTTCGGCTTCGCCGCCTTCGTCGGCCTCGCCGCCGTCGCCTCGGTGGTGCTCGCCCTCTACATCGCCACGCTCGGCGCCACGAGCGCCGCGACGGGACTCTCGACGGTCCTCCTCGCCCGTCTGGCGCTCGGCCGCGTGGGCGGCAAGTGGGCCTCGATCGTCCTCGGCGGCACCCAGGTCGGCTGGTACGGCATCACGGTCGGGATCTTCGCCGACCTGCTCGCCTCGGCGGTGGGATGGGATGTCTCGTGGCCGCTGGCGATCTTCGGCGGCCTGCTGATGGCCACCACCGCGTACTGGGGCTTTAAGGGCATCGAGATCCTGTCATGGGTCTCGGTCCCCCTCATGTTCGCGCTCTGCATCTGGATCACCGTCGTCTCCGTCGACGAGGTGGGCGGGTGGACCGAGATGTTCGCGACGACCGGTGACGGCTCGCTCTCGCCGGGTCTGGCCCTCACGATGATGATCGGCACGTTCATCTCCGGCGGCACCCAGGTGGGCAACTGGACCCGCTTCGCGAAGAGCCCGCGCACGGCGTTCCTCATCTGCCTCGGTGTCCTCCTCGTCATCGAGACGGCCATGCTCGTCTTCGGGGGCATCGGCGCGATCGCCTTCGGCGAATCCGACTTCACCGCCCTGTTGTTCACCATGGGGCTCGCTCTCATGGGCGTGCTGCTCCTGACCTTCAACCTCTGGACCACGAACGACAACACCGCGTACGCCTTCGGCGTCGCCGGCGCCGAGCTCGCGAACCGCAACGACAAGAGGCCGTTCATCGTGATCGGCGTGATCGTCGGCATCGCCCTCGCCGTCACCGGTGTCGCGAACGCGCTGACCGGATTCCTCGTCACCCTCGGCACCGTCATCCCTCCGCTGGGCGGCGTCATCATCGGCACCTACCTCTTCGTCTGGCGTCGCCGCGACCCCGGCACCGATGTGACCCGTGTGGGCGCGTTCGTCTGGCCCGGTGTCATCGCCTACCTGCTCGGTACGGCGGCCGCCGCGTTCGGCGCGTTCACCGGCATCGGCAGCCCCGCCGTGCAGGGGATCATCGTGGCGATCGTCGCCGCGCCCGTCTGCCACGCCCTCGCGCGCCGCTCCGGGACCACACCGACGGATGCCGGGCGCCCGGACGAGGCATCCGCCCCCACCGCGAGCGAGGTCGACGCATGACCGGCACGCTCATCCGCGGCGCCCAGGTCATCACGATGGACCCCGCGACGGGCTCCACCCCGGTCGCACGCGACCTTCGGATCGAGGACGGCGTGTTCGCCGAGATCGGCTTCGAGCTCGAGGCACGTCCCGGGGACGAGGTGATCGACGCCGCCGGGCTGCTCGTCACCCCCGGGTTCGTGAACGCCCACACGCACTCGTGGGAGTACCTCTACAAGGGCCGCTACGACAACATGCCGCTCGAGCTCTGGATGCTCTACGCGTATCCGATCCTGGGCGGGACGCCGACGAGTCCCGACATCGTGCGCCTGCGGACCCTCATGTTCGCGATGGAGTCGATGAAGAACGGCGTCACGACCCTCGTCGACGATGTGCTCGAGACCCCGGGCCAGGACCTCGACCAGCTCGCCGCCGTCGCGGGGGCGTACGAGAGCATCGGCATCCGGGCCAACGTGTCGGGACACGTCATCAACCGCCCCTTCGTGGACACGCTCCCCTTCGTGACCGACTGGCTGCCGGACGACCTCGTCCGGCAGGTGCGGGCGCAGCCGGTGCTGACAGCGGACGAGTACCTCGACTATTCGCGGACCGCGTTCGAGCGCCACCACGGGACGGCCGGCGGACGGATCCGCTACATGTTGGCCCCCTCCGGTCCGCAGCGATGCACGGACGACCTGCTCGTCGGCGCCACCGAGCTGGCAGCGGAGTTCGACGCCGAGGTGCACATCCACGTCCTCGAGACGAAGACCCAGGCGGTGACGGGCGACGAGCTCTACGGCGGTCAGACCCTCGTCGAGCACCTCGACGGGATCGGCGCGATGAGCGAGCGGACGACGTTCGCCCACGGCATCTGGGTGACCGACGACGACATCGAGCGCATCGCGCGGCGTGGGACGTCCGTCTCGCACAACGCGATCTCGAACCTGAAGCTCGGCTCGGGCGTGCTGCCCTGGCGGCGGTACCACGACGCCGGCGTGAACCTCGGTCTCGGCACCGACGGCTGCTCCTCGAGCGATACCCCGCGGCTCATGGAGGTCATGAAGACCGCGGCCCTCCTGCACAAGGTGACCGAGCCCGACATCGCCCGCTGGTCGACCGTCGACGAGGTCCTCCGCGCCGCGACGATCGGCGGTGCGCGAAGCGCCGTCCTCGACCAATCCGTCGGGTCGATCGAAGTCGGCAAGCGCGCGGACCTCGTGATGTTCGACACCGAGACGCTCGCTTTCCTGCCGACGAACAAGCTCGAGAACCACCTCGTCTACAGCGAGAACGGCTCCTCCATCGTCCGCGTGATGGTCGACGGGGTCACCACCGTCGAGAACGGCCGGCTCACGCTCGTCGACGAGGACGCTGTGATCGCGGCGTTCCGCGCCGAAATGCCCGGCATCCGCGAGGAGCAGGACCGTCTCGATCGCGTGAACGACGCGTTCGCCCCGGCCTTCTCGCGGATGTACGAGGAGGCAGCCGGTCGTCCGACCGCCGTCAACCGGTGGACGGGCGATGAGCGGACCTGGGTGCGCCAGACCGTGTGACCCCGTACCGGTGAGCGGATGCCGGGCTCTGGCATCCGCTCACCGACGTGGCTACGATGGTCGACGTCCTGTCCCGAGTGTGAGGAAGAGCCGTTGAAGGCTATCGACGCGATCGCGCTGTGATCCCGCGCTGACCCGTCGACCCTCCCCGAGGACGATTCGACGGTCCGCCCGGTGATCGATTCACCGACCGGCGCGGACCGTCATCCTTCGACCGCAGCACACCGTGCTGCCCGGCCGCACCGAGCGCTGCGGACCGGTCCGTCGACGCAGACGTCCGCGCACCCCTCACAGGGAGGCGCCTCATGCCCACCACACTCACCTCAGCGGTCACCCTCGACCGCGTCACCTTCGCCTGGCCCGACGGCACCGTCGCGCTCAGCGAGGTCACCGGGGCCTTCGGCGGCGGCCGCACCGGCCTCGTCGGCCGGAACGGATCCGGCAAGTCCACGCTGCTGAAACTGATCGCCGGGACCCTCGCACCGGCATCCGGCTCGATCACCACAGCGGGGCGGGTCGACCTGCTGCCGCAACAGCTGACGCTCGACACCGGACGCCGCGTCGCGGACCTGCTCGGGATCGGCGAGGTCCTGGGCGCCGTGCGGGCGATCGAGCGCGGCGACGTCGACGAGCGCCACTTCGACACGGTCGGCGACGACTGGGACGTCGAGGCGCGGGCGACCGCTGCCCTCGCCGAGGTCGGGCTGCCGGAAGGCGCCCTCGACCGAGCGATCGGTGAGCTCTCGGGCGGCGAGGCGGTCCTGGCGGCCCTCGTCGGCGTCCGGCTCCGCGGGGCCGAGATCGCCCTGCTCGACGAGCCGACGAACAACCTCGACCGCGACGCGCGAGCCCGCGTGCACGATCTCGTGCGGACCTGGCGCGGCACGCTCATCGTGGTGAGCCACGACACGGCGCTGCTCGAGGAGCTCGACGACACCGCCGAGCTCTACGGCTCGGAGCTGTCGGTGTTCGGCGGACCGTATTCGGCCTGGAAGGCGTGGCTCGACACCGAGCAGTCCGCCGCCGCCCAGGCCGAGACGACGGCCCGGCAGGTACTGAAGCGGGAGAAGCGAGACAGGCAGCAGATCGAATCGGCGATCGCCACGCGCGATGCGCACGGCAAGAAGCTCGCCGCGCGGAAGGCGGCACCGAAGATCGTGCTGGGCGCCATGAAACGCTCCGCGCAGGTGACGGCGGGCAAGCTCCGCGTCGAGGCGAATGAGAAGGTGGATGCCGCGCGTGCCGCGGTCGACACCGCCGGGCGCCGCGTGCGCGACGACGACACGGTCCGCATCGACCTGCCCGATCCGGACGTCGGCACGGGCCGCCGCATCGCGACGATCGGCGACGGCGAGCGCTCCTGGATCATCCAGGGACCGGAGCGAGTGGCGCTCATCGGGCCGAACGGCGCGGGCAAGACGACGCTGCTCGAACGGCTCGTCGCGTCGGCCGGGGCGGCGCCTCATGTGCCGAGTGCAGGTTCAGCTGACGGCGGCGGGCCGAAACCGGGGTCGGATGCCGCATCCGCCCTGCACTCGGCACCGTCGGACGCCCGCGCCGAGGCGCACACCGACCGGATCGGCTACCTGTCGCAGCGGGTGGACGGGCTCGAGGAGGATGCCGCGGTGCTGGCGAACATCCGCGCCGCGGCACCCGGGGTCGGTGACGTCGAGCTGAGGAACCGCCTCGCTCGGTTCCTCATCCGCGGCGATACGGTGCACCGGCCCGTCTCGGCGCTCTCGGGCGGCGAGCGGTTCCGGGTGGCTCTGGCCCGTCTGCTGCTCGCCGACCCGCCGCCGCACCTGCTGGTGCTCGACGAGCCGACGAACAACCTCGACCTCGACACGGTCGAACAGCTCGTCGAGGCTCTGTCGGCCTACCGGGGAGCGGTTCTCGTGGTCAGTCACGACGACGCGTTCCTCAGCCGGGTCGGCGCCGACCTGACGCTGGAACTCCGGGAGGGTCGGATGACGGAGGTCTGACGACCGGGCCGGGGCGCAAGCCCCGGCCCGGTGTCGGTGGTCCGCGCGATGATGGAACCATGGCGGACGTCCTCGAGCGGTTCAGCCCTGCGACGCAGGACTGGTTCCGCAGCGCCTTCCACGCGCCCACGGCCGCGCAGGCCGGCGCCTGGCAGGCGATCTCCGCCGGCAAGCACGCGCTCGTGGTCGCCCCGACCGGCTCAGGCAAGACGCTGTCGGCGTTCCTCTGGGCGCTCGACCGCATCTTCCGCGACCGTGTGGCCGAGAAGCCCGCGGCCGACGACGAGAAGCCCGCCCGAGGCAGGAAGAAGCGCGCGGATGCCGCGCCTCCCCGCACGCGCGTCCTCTACGTCTCGCCGCTCAAGGCGCTCGGCGTCGACGTCGAGCGCAACCTCCGCTCCCCGCTGGTGGGCATTGGGCAGTCGGCCCGGCGTCTCGGCATGCCCGCGCCCGACGTGACCGTGGGTGTCCGCTCCGGCGACACGCCTTCCGGGGACCGTCGGCGCCTCCTCGCCGATCCGCCGGACATCCTCATCACGACGCCCGAGTCGCTGTATCTGATGCTGACCTCGCAGGCGGCCGAGACGCTCCGCGGCATCCACACCGTCATCGTCGACGAGGTCCACGCCGTCGCGGCGACCAAGCGCGGCGCCCACCTCGCCGTGAGCCTCGAACGCCTCGACGCCCTGCTCGAGACCCCGGCGCAGCGCATCGGCCTCTCGGCGACGGTCCGCCCGATCGATGAGGTGGCCCGGTTCCTCGGCGGAGCGGCTCCGGTCGACATCGTGGCGCCCAAGGCGACGAAGGCGTTCGACCTGTCCGTCGTCGTGCCGATCGACGACCTCACGAACCCGCCGCCCCCTCCCGGTGCACCCGAGGAGGAGGAGCCGGTCGCCGTCGATCCGGACGACGACGGGGATGGGGACGGGGACGGGGGCAATTGGTACACGCCGCCGCAGTCGTCGGAGATGACCGGGTCGGTCTGGCCGCATGTCGAGGAGGCGATCGTCGACCGCATCCTCGCCCACCGGTCCACCATCGTCTTCTCGAACTCGCGCCGCCTCGCGGAGCGTCTGACGGGACGGCTCAACGAGATCTACGCCGAGAGGGTCGGCATCGACGTGCCGGATCCGACCGTGCCAGCCGCCATGATGGCGCAGGCGGGCGCGTCAGCCGGGGTCGAGGCGATCCTCGCGAAGGCGCACCACGGCTCGGTGTCGAAGGAGCAGCGCGCGCAGGTCGAGGACGAGCTGAAGTCCGGGGCGCTCCGCTGCGTCGTCGCGACGAGCAGCCTCGAGCTCGGCATTGACATGGGTGCCGTCGACCTCGTGATCCAGGTCGAGGCGCCGCCCTCGGCGGCATCCGGTCTGCAGCGCGTCGGTCGCGCCGGTCACCAGGTCGGCGAGGTCAGCCGCGCCGCGCTCTTCCCCAAGCACCGCGGCGACGTGCTGCACACGGCCGTCGTGACCGAGCGGATGCTCGCGGGGCAGATCGAGGCGATCTCGGTGCCGCAGAATCCACTCGACATCCTCGCCCAGCACACGATCGCCGCCTCCGCCGTGGCCGTGCTCGACGTCGAGGGCTGGTTCGAGACCGTCAAACGCTCGGCCCCGTTCCGCTCCCTCCCCCGCTCGGCCTACGAAGCGACACTCGACCTGCTCGCCGGCCGCTACCCGTCCGATGCCTTCGCCGAACTGCGTCCCCGCGTCGTCTGGGATCGGGATGCCGGGACCATCACCGGCCGGCCGGGTGCGCAGCGCATCGCGGTCACCAGCGGCGGCACGATCCCCGACCGGGGACTGTTCGGCGTCTTCATCTCGGGTGAGGCGCGCAACGCCCGTGTCGGCGAGCTCGACGAGGAGATGGTCTACGAGTCCCGCGTGGGTGACGTGTTCACCCTCGGCACGACGAGTTGGCGCATCGTCGAGATCACCCACGACCGGGTGAACGTCCTCCCCGCCTACGGGCAACCGGGCAAGCTTCCGTTCTGGCACGGCGACGGTCTCGGTAGACCCGCCGAGCTCGGCGAGGCCCTCGGCAAGTTCTCCCGTGAGCTCTCGACGGCGAAGCCCGAGAAGGCGATTGCGCGGCTGCGGGAATCCGGCCTCGACGACAACGCGATCGGCAACCTGCTCGCCTACATCGGCGAGCAGCGCGAGGCGACGGGCAGCCTTCCGACCGACAAGACCCTGACCGTCGAGCGCTCCCGTGACGAAGTCGGCGACTGGCGCGTCATCCTGCATTCCCCGTACGGCATGCATGTGCACGCACCGTGGGCGCTGGCCGTCAACGCGCGGATCCGCGAGCGTCTCGGCGTCGAGGGTGCCGCGGTCGCGAGCGACGACGGGATCATCGCCCGCGTGCCCGACACGGATGCCGAGCCGCCCGGAGCCGAGCTGTTCGTCTTCGACGCGGACGAGCTCGAACAGCTCGTCACCTCGGAGGTCGGCGGGTCCGCACTGTTCGCCTCGCGGTTCCGCGAGTGCGCGGCCCGGGCACTCCTGCTCCCCCGCCTCAACCCGAACAAGCGATCGCCCCTGTGGCAACAGCGCCAGCGTTCCGCGCAACTGCTCGAGGTCGCCAAGGAGCACCCGACCTTCCCGATCATCCTCGAGACCCTCCGCGAGGTCCTGCAGGACGTCTACGACCTCCCGGCCCTGCTGCGGATCGCACGGAGCATCGCGGACCGCCGCATCCGTCTCGTCGAGACGACGACAAGTTCTCCGTCGCCGTACGCGCGCGACCTGCTCTTCGGATATGTCGGCGCGTTCATGTACGAGGGCGACTCGCCCCTCGCCGAGCGCCGAGCGGCAGCGCTGTCGGTCGATCCTGCCCTGCTGAGCGAGCTGCTCGGCAAGATCGAGATGCGCGAGCTGCTCGACCCCGGCGTCATCGAACAGTACGAACGCGAACTCCAGCGACTCGATCCGACGAGGCGCGTACGCGGCGTCGAGGGTGTCGCCGACCTCCTGCGGCTGCTCGGGCCGCTCTCGGTAGCCGAGGTGGCAGAACGCCTCGAGGGTGCCGCGACGGACCCGGACGCGCCGGCGCTGGCAGCGACCGAAGCCGATTCCGCGGCTCTGCTCGACGACCTCGTCGACACCCGCCGCGCCATCCGCGTCACGTTCGGCGGCGTCGCGCGCGTCGCCGGCATCGAGGATGCGGGCCGCCTGCGCGATGCCCTCGGCGCGGCGCTGCCTGTCGGCATCCCGACGGCCTTCCTCGAACCCGTCGCCGATCCGCTCGCCGACCTCGTCGCGCGGTACGCCCGCACGCACGGACCGTTCCGGACCTCCGACGTCGCGACGCGCCTCGGCGTGGGCGGCGCCGTCGCCCGTCAGACGCTGCAGCGGCTCGAAGCGCAGGGCCGGCTCGCGAGCGGGTTCTTCCTGCCCGCGGACTCCGCACACCCGGACGACCTCGAGTGGTGCGACAGCGAGGTGCTGCGCCGCATCCGGATGCGTTCGCTCGCCGCGATCCGCGGCAGCGTCGAACCCGTCGAGCCCGAGGCGCTGGGGCGCTTCCTGCCCGTCTGGCAGCACCTGACGCGTCCGCTCGAGGGGGTCGACGGGGTGCTCGCCGTGGTCGAGCAGCTCGCCGGCGTCCCGCTCCCCGCAAGCGCGTGGGAATCGCTCATCCTGCCGTCGCGCGTGCGGAACTACTCCCCCGCCCTGCTCGACGAACTGACAGCGACCGGCGAGGTGCTCTGGTCGGGTCACGGTTCTCTGCCCGGACGCGACGGCTGGATCGCGCTGCACCCCGCGGATGCCGCGACGCTCACGCTGCAGATCCCCGAAGACGAGGTGACGCCGTTCGAGCAGTCGCTCCTCGACGCGCTCGGCGCCGGCGGCGCTTACTTCGCCGGTCAGCTGGTCGGCATGGTCGAGGCGCCGAACGAGCAGTCCGTCATCGACGCGCTCTGGAACCTGACCTGGTCGGGGCGCGTCACGAACGACACGTTCGCGCCCGTCCGCGGGCTCCTCGCCGGCGGATCGCAAGCGCATCGGGTGACGCGGCGGACACCCCGCACCCGCATGTTCCGCGGCACGCCGATCGCCGCCGCGGCGCGGCCCGCACCGCAGCGCCCGGCCATGGTCGGCGGCCGCTGGTCGCTGCTGCCCGTCCCCGATGACGATGCGACCCTGCGGGCGACCGCGACGGCGGGCATGCTCCTCGAGCGCTACGGCGTCGTCACCCGCGGCTCGGTTCAGGCCGAGGGGGTCCCGGGCGGCTTCGCGCAGGTCTACCGGATCCTGGCGGGATTCGAGGATGCCGGGCACTGCCGCCGCGGCTACTTCGTCGAGAAGCTGGGGGCCGCCCAGTTCGCGACCTCGGCGACCGTCGACCGGCTCCGCGAGTTCGCGTCGGTGCCCGAGCCCACACCGCTCACCGCGCGGACGCTCGCCGCCACCGATCCCGCCAACCCCTACGGCGCGGCGCTGAACTGGCCGTCGATCGAGGGAGTGAACCACCGCCCCGGCCGCAAGGCGGGCGGACTGGTCGTGCTGGTCGACGGCACCCTCGTGCTCTACCTCGAGCGCGGCGGGCGCACCGCGCTCGCCTTCACCGACGACGAGGACATCCTGGTCGCCGCCGCGCGCAGCCTCGTCGAGACCTCGCGCGCCCGTGGCCTCGACACCCTCACGATCGAGCAGGTGAGCGGCGCGTTCGTCTACACGACCGCCGCCGGCCGCGCCCTCCGCGACGCCGGTTTCGTCGAGTCGCCCAAGGGCCTCACCCTGCGACGCGGCTCTCGGGAGCCTCAGCGTGCCTGAGGGCGACACCGTCTTCCGTGCCGCGCGGAAGCTGCACGAGGCGCTCGCGGGCCACGAGGTCACGCGATTCGAGGTGCGTGTTCCGCGGAGCGCCACGGTCGACCTGCGCGGTGAGACGGTGCGCGAGGTCGTGCCGCGCGGCAAGCACCTGCTCATGCGCATCGGGGCGCAGACCCTGCACTCCCACCTCAAGATGGAGGGCCGCTGGCACGTCTACAGGCCGGGCCAGAAGTGGCGCGCCCCCGCCTTCCAGGCCCGCGCGATCGTCGGCACGAGACCGGCGGATGCCGTCGGCTTCGAGCTCGCGATGGTCGAGGTCCTGCCGACCGCCGATGAGGACCGCGTGGTCGGGCACCTCGGGCCCGATCCGCTCTCCGCCGACTGGGACGCGGCGCAGGCGGTGGCGAACGTCGCAGCCGACGAGCGTGCGATCCACGTGGCGCTCCTCGACCAGCGGAACGTCGCGGGGTTCGGCAACGAGTACGCGAACGAGTCGCTGTTCGTGCGCGGCATCCGTCCCACCGCACTCGCGAAGGAGGTCGACGTCGCGGGTCTCATCGACACGGGTGTGCGGATGATCCGCGCGAACCGGGATCGACAGGGGCGCACGTTCACGGGCGACAACCGCCCGGGGAAGCAGACGTGGGTCTACGGACGCGGCGGCAAGCCGTGCCGACGCTGCGGCACGCTCATCGAGGGATCGGAGCTCGGGGCGCGTGCGACGAGCGAGCGGATCGTGTTCTGGTGCCCCGTCTGCCAGCCGTGACCGGCCGACCGGTCATTCGTCCGGCGTGAGTCCCTCGACGCGGTAACGGCGTTCGATCCCCGCCGTCGCGCGCCCCCATTCGCTGTCCGCGGCGCGTCGCTGGTGCTCCCGGAACGTGGACGCATCGGTCCAGAGCTCCTCGACCGACCACGCACGACCGCCGCCGAGCGGTGTGATCTCGAACAGCAGGCAGCCGTCCTCGGCCCGCGTGCGCTCGATGTGCGCGTCGAGGTGGCGCCGCACGGCATCCGCTTCGTCCTTCGTCGCGCAGATCATCCTGCCCGACAGGCGTACTCCTCCGATGTCGACCATCAGTGACCGATGTACCGGCCGGGCCGGTGGTTCAGAGCGAGGACGAGGTTCAGCACGACGGCCCCCGCCGCGCTGAGCAGAACGAACTGCCAGGGGACGACCAGGAGGGCGAGCAGGATGACGAGGACATCGAAGACCATCATGGTCCACCCCACGCGGATTCCGGTCGCATCCTGGATCACGAGGGCGACGACGTTGATCCCACCGAGGCTCGCGCCGTGCCGGAAGACGATCAGCAGGCCGATCCCGGCGAGGAGGTTGCCGGCGATGGTCCCGAAGACCGGGTCGATCCTCTCGATGAGGAACAGGTGCTCGATGAGGACGGAGAATCCGGAGACCGCCCCGATGCACACCAGGGTGCGGAGGGCGAAGTTCCACCCGCGCTTCCAGACCGCCAGGACGCCGAAGGGCAGGTTGACGACGGCGAACAGTGCCGCGAACGGCCAGTCGAGCGCATAGTTCAGCAGCAGGGACAGGCCCGCGGTGCCGCCGGTGACGGCCATGCTCATGTGCAGCAGGAACAATCCCAGGGAAACGGTGAACGTTCCGGTCGCGAGTCCGACGATGTCGTCGAGCCAGGTGTGCGGAGCGGCCTTCTCCTCGAAGACGAGCGACGGGCCCGTCTCGGGGGCGGCGGGGTCGGCCATCTCTTCGTGCGCTGTCACCGAATCAGGTTACCCAGCCGCGGTCAACCCCGTGATTTCGGGTGCCATTCGGGAATGAAATGCCCTGTGGGACGTTGTATCCGTCAAGGAGGACCCGTGGGCAAGAACTACATCGACATCGAGAACGACCGAGGCGAGACGCTGCGCTACCGCAAGCACGCCAACGGACGTGGCTTGATCGCGAACGGAGCCAAGGTGCACCCGAGTGCGATCGTCGAAGCAGGAAGCTACGTCGAACCCGGGGCGCAGATCGCCGCAGGCGCCCGCATCGGACGCGGAGTGTGGATCGAACCGGAGGCCGTCATCGGCCCGAACGCAGAGATCGCACCCCACGCGCACATCGGACCCGGAGCAGCCATCGGTGCCGGCGCGAAGATCGGCGTCCGCTGCTTCGTCGGCGCCGGAGCGCGGGTCGCACCGGAGTCCCTCATCGGCGACGACGAGAGCATCCCCGAAGGCGAGCGCGTCGCGACCGACCGTCGCGGCCTCCGCTTGGCGGCCTGACCGCCCCCTCACACGTCTGCAAGGCCCGATCCCTCCAGGGGTCGGGCCTTCGTCTGTGGCTGGGGCTAGCCTCGGCGCATGACCACCCCGCGCCGCTCGACCCGCGCCGTCGTTGCGGGGTTCGTCGGTGCGCTCCTGCTGGCGGGGATCTGGGTCGCGGCATCCGCTCTGCGCGGGTCGACGGGTGAGGGGATGCCGGCGGGAGCCGACGTGATCACGGTGCAGCGCGTGGTCGACGGCGACACCCTCGTGACTGCGGACGGTACTCGAGTCCGTCTGATCGGCATCGACGCTCCCGAGGCGCATCCCGAACCGGAATGCGGAGCGGATGCCGCGACCGCCCGGCTGCGCGAGCTCGCGCCCGAGGGCGCCCGCCTCCGGGCCGTCGCCGACCGGGAGGACCTCGACCGGTACGACCGCGAACTCCGCTACCTGTGGACCGCGGACGGGACGTTCGTCAACGAGGCGCTCGTGGCGGAGGGCCACGCTGCGACGCTCCGCATCGCACCGAACACCCGGTACGCGGAGCGGTTGGCCGCTGCCGAATCCGCCGCTCGGTCCCAGGGCGCCGGACGGTGGGGCACCTGCTGAGCCGCGGCATCCCCGTGGCATCCCGAAGCGTCCCGAGGCGCGCGGCTACGCTGGCAGGCATGGCGACACGCGGCGGACCCCAGCGCAAGGGCGGCCGTCCAACGCCGGGGAAAGGCCGCGCGGGGGGCGCCAAGCCGACTCCGAAGCCCACGGCGAAGCGGAAGCCGGCACCCACGCAGGCCGCGCCGGTACCCGCACCGCCGCCCGGCCCGTTCCGCCTCGGCGCGATCCCGGGGGCGACGCCGGGCAAGTGGATCGACATCTGGAAGACCCGGATGCCGCGCAACCCGCTCGAGCTCGTCCCCCTCACGGTCGCGGAGCAACACGCGGCGTTCGCGCGGGGCGACATGGATGCGGCGATCGTCCGGCTGCCGATCGACCGCGACGGTCTGAACGTCATCCCGCTCTACGAGGAGACGACGGTCGTGGTGTGCGCTGCCGACTCCGCTCTGACGGCGGCGGACGAGCTGACCGCGGAAGACCTTCTCGGCGAGGTCCGCATCGTGCCGGGCGACGACGTCCTGTCCTTCGATGTCGCGGGGACCGCGGAGCCGCGATTCGCGGCGCCGGCCACGACGGGCGAGGCGGTCGAGATCGTGGCCACCGGCGTCGCGATCGTCCTCGTGCCCATGTCGCTCGCCCGACTGCACCACCGCAAGGACGTGACGTTCCGGCCGCTCGCGGAGGCCCCGGCATCCGCCGTCGCACTCGCCTGGCCCGCCGAGGGGGCGACCGAGCTGGTCGACACGTTCGTGGGGATCGTCCGGGGGCGCACCTCGAACTCCTCGCGCTGACGCACGGCGTTCGGCCCCGGACCGGGCATTTAGACTCGAGGAATGGCTCCGCTCGTCTATCTGTGCGTTCGCCCGCAGGTGGATGCCGCGGACGGCGAGTACGCGTCGTTCCACCAGGCGATGGGTGTCGGCGAGTCCGGCCTCGAGCGCTGGAACCTCGTCGACGACGACCTGCCCGCCGACGCGTTCGAACGCTGGCGCGGCTTCGTGGTCGGCGGCAGCCCGTTCAACACGACGGATGCCGACGACACCAAGTCCGCGGAGCAGGTGCGGATCGAGGCGGGGCTGCAGGCCGTGGCACAGGCTGCCGTGGCGGGGCGGACCACCGCGCTGTTCACGTGCTTCGGGATCGGTGTCGCCTCACGCGCCCTCGGCGGCGAGGTGACGCGGGAATACCCGGAGGGCACGGGGCCCACCGGCATCCGTCTCACCGAGGCGGGTCGGCAGGATCCCCTGTTCGGCGGGCTGGAGGCCGAGTTCACCGCCTTGACGGCGCACAAAGAGGCCATCGAGCGGCTGCCCGAGGGCGCCGTGCTCCTCGCGACGAACGACGAGTGCCCCGTGCAGGCGTTCCGGATCGGCGACCGGCTGTACGCGACGCAGTTCCACCCCGAGCCGACGGGGGTCGCGTTCACCGAGCGGATGACGATCTACCGCAACCACGGCTACTTCGACGCGGACGAGTACGACACCGTAGCCGCGGTCGTGCTCGCGGCCGATCTCGACGAGCCGCAGCGGCTGCTGCGCCGATTCGCCGAGATCTTCTGACCGCTCAGCTGCGCGCGAGCGAGAGTTCCCCGCGACGTCCGCGTGCCCAGAGCACGAGAGGGACGATCACGACGATCGCGGCGGCGATCCACGCCGTGATCGCGATCGGGGTGGACTGAGGTTCCGTCGCGAACCGGCCGATGCCGATCCACAGCAGTCCCCACGCGGAGGCGAGAGCCGGTGCGAGGCGTCCGCCGGTGCGGATCGCGCTCGCGGCGGCGATCAGGACGACCACGATGATGACGGCGATCCCCCACGCGGTGGCGGCGTCGCCCCACGACGTCGGCGCGACCTCAGCGGTCAGCCAAGCGGTCGTGTTCGCGACGGTGGCGAGCGTGACCCAGCCCAGGTGCAGTCCGACGGTGACGTCGGTGAAGAACGTCTCGGCGAACGTGCGCGGCGGATTGAGCACCAGGATGCGGATCGTCCAGCCCAGCGCGACGAGCAGGGCGACGATCGTCAGGACGGTGACGAGGAGCGTCGTGTACTGGGCGGCCAGCAGCCAGAGCCCGTTGAGGACGGCCGTGAGGGCGATCGGGTAGCCGACCTTGCGCTGGCGGTCACTGCCGCGCTGCGACGGGAGTGCCTGCCAGATCGTGTACGCGATCATGAACAGGTAGATGACGCTCCAGATCGAGAAGGCCTGGGCCGCGGGAGCGAGCACCGTGGAGGTCGCCGAGAGCGCGCCGTTCTGCAGGTCCTGAACCGGAGTCCCGCCGAGGACGCCGGCCCCGAACAGGGCGGCGATCAGCATGAACGTCACCGCCGAGATCACGACGATCTGGCGGGTGAGGTCCGACGAACGGGATGCGGTGGAGCTCATCATGCCGTCACGGTACGTCCCCGTGGCGCGCGGCGGCGACCTCTTGACAGGCTTCGAGCGGGGCTTGAGGGGGGTGAAGGTCGGGTGCGTCGGGTGTCGATTCGCGAGTGAGAGGTTCCTCATTTTGGATCTGTTCGCGGCGCCTGAGTTCCGCAGTTTTCGGGGTCTCGATGTCGGAGGCTGGTGCGATAGTTCAGGTATGACAGAAGCGATGGAAACCCCCGGTGGCGATGCGTATCTCGCCGCCATTGCGGGCATCGTTGCGGACGTCGAGGACGTGGAGCGGCGGATGGCCGCGGTGCAGATCGCGCAGCTCCGTACGCTCGCCGCGGCGGGACGACTGGCCGAGGAACAGGGCGCGCACCCGAACGCGAAAGTGACCCTCCACGACATGGTGCTGCGGTCGATTGCAGCAGAGCTCGGTGGGGCGATGCGCACCACCGACCGGACGGTGCAACGCCGGATCGGGGAAGCCCGGGTGACGATCGAAGGGTTCCCGGCCGCGGTGGCGGCCTGGGAGGCCGGACGGATCGTCCGCGGGCACGTGAAGGCGATCGTCGAGACCGGGCTGAACCTACCCGCAGAGATGTGGGCTGAGTTCGAAGCCATTGCGATCGAGCGATGCGAAGGCGAGACCCCGAACCGAGTGCGGGGTGAGCTGGAGATCCTGGCGCACCGGATGCATCCGCGATCGTTCGCCGAGCGGCATGAGGAAGCTGCGGCGCGGCGGTGCGTCAGGTTGATCCCGGGCCGGGACGGGATGTCGGATTTGATCGCGACCCTGCCGACCGTGATTGCGGAGGGGATCCACGACCGGCTCACACAGCAGGCGCGGGCGATTGTCGACACCCGCGAGGAGCGCTCGGCGACCTTAGATGTGATCGCGACCGACGGGAGATCGACCGATCAGGTCCGCGCCGACGTGCTCGCCGACCTGCTCCTCGCCGGCGCGCCGTCGCTTGATGACACGCGCGACACGACCGCCGGGCCACTGGGCGCGATCCGCGCGCGCGTGCAGGTGCTGATTCCCGCAGCGACTCTGACCGGTGCCGACGATGGCCCGTGCGACCTGACCGGCCGCTCGCCTATCGATCCGGCGACCGCCCGCACACTCGCCGGTGCGACGCACGTGTGGGAGCGCCTGTTTCACGACCCCACCACCGGAGTCACCGTCGCCACCGACTCGTACCGTGTCCCATCCGGGATGCGCAGGTTCCTGCAAGCCCGGGACCAGCACTGCCGGTTCCCCGGATGCCGCGTCGCTGCGATCCGGTGTGAAGTCGACCACACCCACGACCACGCGCTCGGCGGGCGGACGGAACTGTCCAACCTCGCCCACCTGTGCCAACGGCACCATTCGATGAAGCAATTCACCGCCTGGAAAGTGCGACAACTGAGGGGTGGAGTCCTGGAATGGACCTCACCCCTCGGCAGGATCTACCGCGAAGACGCACCCACACCGGCCGTCGCCTTCACCCCTGCCGCCACACATCCCGGAGACCCGGCACCCTTCTGACCCGACACAGGCCTGAACTGGGGCCGATCCTGCGCGCGCTGCGCCACGCAGAACACCGCGCCACAGCCACAGCCACAGCCACAGCCACAGCCGGTGAGCGACCCCCGGCATCCCACTTCCCCTGTCGCGGACGGCGAGCGCGCACGGCGCGTCGCGACAGGGGAACGCGGACTACGCCCCGACGACGACCGCGGACTCCGGGGCCACGACAAGCCGCTCGCCGGCCGACGTCGGCTCGACGGACGCGATCCAGACGTCGCCGCCGGCGACCTCCCACGGCTCGGACGACAGGTTCACGAGAACCCGCGCCGCGCCGCGGTGCAGCACGTACCGGGGACCCGTCGAGGTGGTCTGCACCTCGGCATCCCGCCCACCGGGACCCGGGTGGGTCAGCTCGGGCCGCGAGCGCCGCAGATCGGCCAACTGCCGGTAGAGATCCAGCAGCCGCGCGTGATCGCCCTGCGACACCTCGGACCAGTCCAGCTTCGACCGCTCGAACGTCGCGGGGTCGTTGGGGTGCGGCACGATGCTCTCGTCCCAGCCCATCTTCACGAACTCCGCGATCCGGCCCTTCGCCGTCGCCTCGGCGAGTTCCGGCTCGGGGTGCGAGGTGAAGAACTGCCACGGCGTCGACGCACCCCACTCCTCGCCCATGAACAGCATCGGCGTCCCGGGCGCGGTCAGCGTCAGCACGGCGGCGACCGCGAGCCGATCGGCCGACAGCGTCGCCGTCAACCGGTCTCCCGCCGCGCGGTTGCCGATCTGATCGTGATCCTGCGCGTAGGTCACCAGTCGCCAGGATGCCGCGTCGTCGGGCACGGGCTTGCCGTGATCCCGCTCGCGGAACGACGAGTAGGTGCCGTTGTGGAAGAAGCCCTCCGTCCACACCTTCGGCAGCGCCTCGGGGTCGGCGAAGTCCTCGTAGTAGCCGACCGCCTCGCCGGTCAGTGCGACGTGCACGGCGTGATGCCAGTCATCCGACCACTGCGCCGTCAGGCCGTACCCGCCGGCCTCGCGCGGCAGGAACATCACCGGATCGTTCAGGTCGCTCTCGGCGATGAGCGTGAGCGGCCGCCCGACGTGCGCGCTCAGCGCGTCGGTCCGCTCCGCGATCTCCTGCAGGATGTGCACCGGCTGCTCCCCGGACTCGTGCAGCGCGTGCACGGCGTCCAGCCGCAGACCGTCGACGTGGAAGTCCCGCATCCACATCAGCGCGTTGTCGACGATGAACGACCGCACGGCCGCCTCGTCGAGGTTGAGGCTGTCGCCCCATGTATTCCGCGACCCGTCGCGCAGGTACGGACCGTACTCGGGCAGGTAGTTCCCGCTCGGCCCCAGGTGGTTGTAGACGACGTCCTGGATCACCGCGAGGCCCGCCGCGTGCGCGGCATCCACGAAGCGCTGATACGCGGCCGGACCGCCGTACGTCTCCTGCACGGCGTACCAGAGCACGCCGTCGTAGCCCCAGTTGTGGGTGCCGTTGAAGGCGTTCACCGGCAGCAGCTCGATGTGCGTCACGCCGATGTCGATCAGGTGGTCGAACCGGGCGATCGCGGCATCCAGCGTCCCTTCGGGCGTGAACGTCCCGAGGTGCAGCTCGTAGATCAGCCCGCCGGCGAGCTGACGGCCGGTCCACGCCTCATCCGTCCACGAGAAGGATGCCGGGTCCACCCACGCCGACGCGTCGTGGACGCCTCGCGGCTGCCGCCGCGACCGCGGGTCGGGACGGAGGTCGTCGCCGTCACCGAGGACGAAGCCGTACTCGTCGCCGTCCGCCAGCGCGACGTCGGTGCGCCACCAGCCGTCACCGGCGGCGGTCAGCGCGACGTCGTCCGCACCGGGACGGCGCAGCCGCACCCGCTCGGCCCGCGGAGCCCAGACCTCGATCACGATGCGTCCCCTTCGATGACGTCCGTCGGCGCGAGCAGCGCGACGGGGTAGGTGTCCAGCAGGTCGGCGAGCCGCACACGGCCGCCCTCGAACCGGCGCCCGGTCAGCACGTCGACCGTCGGGCCGACGTGCGTCAGCACCTCGGTGTCACCCCAGCCGCCGCGAGCGGCGAGCCCGGCCGGCAGCCGCGTCGCCACCGCCACGACGCCGCCGCGGTCGAAGGCGACCGCGTGGTCCGCGGCCTCCCCCGTGACCGTCATCGGCGTGTACCGCGTGAACAGCTCCGGATGGTCGCGCTTCAGCCGCAGCGCACGCGACACCACGAGCAGCTTCGCCGCGCCCGACGCGTCGACCGGCGGCATCCACCCCTCGTCGAGACGTGCGAGCAGGCGCCGGCGTTCCGCGAAGTCGACCTCGCGACGGTTGTCGGGGTCGACGAGCGAGTGGTCCCACAGCTCGGTGCCCTGGTAGACGTCCGGGACGCCCGGGCCGGCCAGCTGCAGCAGCTTCAGCGAGAGCGAGTTCGACCGGCCGAGCGGCGTGATCTCGTCCACGAAACCCTCGACGATCGCCCGCGCATCGCCGAAGGCGGCATCGACGAGGTCGTGCATCTTCTCTTCGAAGGCCTCATCAGGGTCCGACCAGGTCGTGCTGTTCCCCGCTTCGCGCGACGCCTTCTCGGCGTACGCGTGCAGACGCTCTCGCGATGCGGGCCACGCGCCGACGATCGCCTGCCAGAGCAGGTTGTCGAACGGGCCGTCACCGGTCGAGGCGACCTGGCGCAGCTCGCCGAGGACCTCGGCCCACCGCTCCGGCATCTCGGCCAGCACGGACAGGCGCGTCCGGACGTCCTCGCTGCGCTTCGTGTCGTGCGTCGACAGCGACGTCATCGCCGCCGGCCACGAAGCCTGACGACGAGCGGATGCCGCATGGAACCCGTCGACGTCGACCGCGAACTCGGTCGGGTCGCCGCCCACCTCGGTGAGCGTGCCGAGCCGGGTCCAGCGGTAGAACGTCGTGTCCTCGACGCCCTTCGCCATGACGGGACCGGTCGACTGCATGAACCGCCTCGTGAACTCGCTGTCGGGGCCGGCCGTCAGGCGCGCCGCGATCGTCTCGAACGCGTCGCCCAGCTCGGGACGGCGCGACGAGGCCAGCGCGACCGCCTCATCGACCTCTTCGACGCCGGCGGGAAGGTAGGCGCGGTACACCGGGAACGCCGCGAGCAGCTCGGCGAGCGCGTCGAGCCACTGCTCGTCGGACGCGCCGTTCCGCTCACCGGCGGGGATGAGAGCCGCGAGCCGCAGCACCTCGGCGTGCAAGCCGTCGGTCGCCCATGCGAGCTTGGCCTCGTGCATCATGTCGGCGTAGTCGGCTGCCGCACCGTCTCGCAGCTGCGTGTCGAGCGAGGTGAGGCCCTGCTCGCCGGACGGGTCGACGAGCACCCGGTCGAGGACCGCCATCGCGTCGTATCCGGTCGTGCCCTCGGTCGCCCACCACGACGGCAGGTCCTCGCCGTGCTCGAGGATCTTCTCCACCAGCACGTACGCACAATCCGTGGCATCCGCCAACAGGTCGAGGTACCCGCCCGGGTCGGCGAGGCCGTCCGGGTGGTCGACCCGCAGACCGTCGGCGAGACCCTCGTCGATCCACCGCACGATCTCGATGTGGCTCGCATCGAACACGGCCGGGTCCTCGACGCGGACGCCCGCGAGCGTCGTCACGGCGAAGAAGCGACGGTAGTTGAGTTCCGCGTCACCGCGGCGCCAGAACAGCAGCTCGTAGTGCTGCGCCGCGAGGACGTCGCGGACGTCACCCTCGCCGGTGCCGTCCGCGAGCGGGAACTCGTGGTCGAAGTACCGGACGACGCCCGCCTCGGCGTCGATCGTGATCTCGCCCGCCTCGACGGCGGCATCGAGCTCCGACCCGAGCACGGGCAGCCGCAGCCGTCCGCCGAGCGCCCAGTTCACGTCGAACGCCGCCGCGTGGGGCGACGCCTGTCCCTGGCGCAGGACGTCCCACCACCACGGGTTCTGCCGCGGGTCCGCGACGCCCTGGTGGTTCGGAACGATGTCGATCAGGATGCCGAGGCCCGCCGCGCGCGCCGCGGCGGCGAACCGCGACAGCCCCTCGGGGCCGCCGCGCTCGGGGTCGACGACCGTCGGGTCCACGACGTCGTACCCGTGGTCCGATCCGCTCGTCGCGGCCAGGATCGGCGACAGGTAGGCCCAGTCCACGCCCAGATCACGCAGATAGTCGGTCAGCTCGGCTGCGGCATCCAGATCGAATCCGGCCCGGATCTGCAGCCGATACGTCGAGCGCGGCGCCTTCTCGGGACCGGTCATCAGCGGGGAAGCTCGCTCTGCGGCGCCTGCGCGGGGATGACGTCGATCGTGCCCGTCATCGCGGCGAGCGACGCCGCCACCGACGGGTCGGACTCGACCGCCTCCGCCTCGTGGTCGCGGAGGACGACGAGAGCCCGCGCCCCGACGCTCACGCTCCCGCCCTGCTCGACCACCGGCGAATCCGCGGCCCCGCCGGCCGTGTCGACGATGATCTCCCAGGCCGGGCTCGCCGACGCGGTCGGCACCGTGAAGTCGACCGTCTCGTCACCCGCGTTGAAGAAGACGAAGAAGTGGCGGTCGTGGATCTCCTCGCCGCGGCGGTCGCGCTCGCGGATGCCGTCGCCGTTGAGGAAGACGCCGACCGCACGGCCGAAGCCGGAGTCCCAGTCCTCGGGCTGCATCTCGGAGCCGTCGGGACGGATCCACGCGATGTCGGGGAGTGGTGCGCCCTCTTCGCGACGCACCGGGCGTCCGTCGAAGAACCGGCGACGTCGGAACGTGGGGTGATCGCGACGCAGGCGGGCGAGCACCGACGTGAACTCGATGAGCGGCTGGTCGATGGACGTCCAGTCGATCCAGGTGAGCTCGTTGTCCTGCGCGTACCCGTTGTTGTTGCCGTTCTGCGTGCGGCCGAGCTCGTCGCCGTGCGAGATCATCGGCACGCCCTGGCTCAGCAGCATCGTCGCGAGGAAGTTCCGCTGCTGACGTGCGCGCACCCGCAGGATGTCGGGGTCGTCCGTGGGGCCTTCGACACCGTGATTGTACGAGCGGTTGTGCGATTCGCCGTCGTTGTTGTCCTCGCCGTTGGCCTCGTTGTGCTTCTCGTTGTACGAGACGAGGTCGCGCAGGGTGAACCCGTCGTGCGCGGTGACGAAGTTGATGGATGCCACCGGCCACCGCCCGTCCTGCTCGTACAGGTCGGCCGAGCCCGTGAGGCGCAGCGCGAACTCGCCGAGCGTCGACGGCTCGCCGCGCCAGAAGTCGCGGACGGTGTCACGGTACTTGCCGTTCCACTCGGTCCACTGGGGCGGGAAGTTGCCGACCTGGTACCCGCCGGGGCCGATATCCCACGGCTCGGCGATCAGCTTCACCTGGCTGACGATCGGGTCCTGCTGCACGAGCTCGAAGAAGGCCGACAGGCGGTCGACGTCGTAGAACTCGCGGGCGAGGGTCGAAGCGAGGTCGAAGCGGAAGCCGTCGACGTGCATCTCGAGCACCCAGTAGCGCAGCGAGTCCATGATGAGCTGCAGCGTGTGCGGGTTGCCGACGTTGAGGCTGTTGCCCGTGCCGGTGTAGTCCGTGTAGTACCGCTTGTCGTCGTCCTCGAGCCGGTAGTAGGCGAGGTTGTCGATGCCGCGCATCGAGAGCGTCGGGCCCATGTGGTTGCCCTCGGCGGTGTGGTTGTAGACGACGTCGAGGATGACCTCGATGCCCGCGGCGTGGAGCGCGCGCACCATCGCCTTGAACTCCTGCACCTGCTGGCCGACGCCACCGGCCGCGGAGTACGTGTTCTGCGGCGCGAAGAAGGCGATCGTGTTGTAGCCCCAGTAGTTGGAGAGTTCCTTCTCCTGGAGGGTCGAGTCGTTCACGAACTGGTGCACCGGCATGAGCTCGAGCGCCGTGACGCCGATCTTCTTGAGGTGTTCGATGACCACCGGGTGCGCGATCGCGCTGTAGGTTCCGCGGATGTCCTCGGGGATGTCGGGGTGCGTCATCGTGAGGCCCTTCACGTGGGCTTCGTAGATGACGCTCTCGGCGTACGGCGTCTTCGGCTGGCGGTCGCCCTGCCAGTCGAAGTAGGGGTTCACGACGACGCCCTTCATCATGGCGCCGGCCGAATCGTCGTCGTTCGTCGAATCGGGGTCGCCGAAGGTATAGCTGAAGACGGACTGGTCCCACTCGATCTGGCCGTCGACGGCCTTCGCGTAGGGGTCGAGGAGCAGCTTGTTCGGGTTGAAGCGCTGCCCGTTCTCGGGGTCGTACGGGCCGTGCACGCGGTAGCCGTAGCGCTGACCGGGCTGCACCGACGGCAGGTAGGCGTGCCAGACGAATGCGTCGACGTCGATGAGTTCGACGCGCGTCTCCTCGCCGCTCTCGTCGAACAGGCAGAGCTCGACCTTCTCGGCGCACTCGCTGAACAGGGCGAAGTTCGTCCCATTACCGTCGAAGGTCGCTCCCAGAGGGTAAGCGGAACCGGGCCAAACCTGCATGCGGACTCCTGTGATAGGTGGAATGCCACAGTACCCAGGCAGTATTTCCGACCCCGGGCCCTTGACAGGTCAGCGCAGGGACAGCATGTCGTCGAGATAGTCCGCGAGGGGTCTCGGCGGACCCGTGTGGCTCCACGCGACGTGCGGCACGCCGCCCTGCAGCGACAGGATGCCGGAGCCCTCGCCGCGGTCGACGGCGGCGGCATCCATCTCGGTCCACCCCAGGTGGAGTACCTCGCCCTCGGCGAACCCGCCCCGGAACGCGGCCGCGGCCCGCTCCGACCGCGCGCGCTGCGCCTCGGCGGTGTACCCGCGGATCGCGTCGTGCCGCGCGCGCAGCACCTCGCCGGTCGCGAAGACGCGGTCCTCGCCGATCAGGAGCGCCCCGATGTGCCAGGCATCCGTCACCGGGACGATCCGCGGGGCCCGTCCGATGCCCAGGATGCGGCGGTTTGTCGTCCACTCCCCCAGCCGCTCCCGCGGCGACCCTTCGAGGCGCTCGCGCGCCGCCTGCAGCAGACCGCCGGTCGTGTGCGCCGCCACCGTCAGACGAGGTGCGTCGGTGCGGAGGATCCGGCGCCGCGGATCTGCTGGTGGAGGCGCGTCATCCGGGCGTCCAGCTCGGCGGCGGCGTCCGCGGCATCCTTCAACTGCCCCAGCAGGTGATCGGGCACCTGGCGTTCGTACTTGTAGTAGATCTTGTGCTCGAGGCTCGCCCAGAAGTCCATGGCGATCGTCCGGAACTGCACCTCGACGGGCACGTCGACGCGTCCCGTCGAGAGGTAGACGGGCACCTCGAGGATCGCGTGCAGGCTCTTGTAGCCGTTCCCCTTCGGGGTCGCGATGTAGTCCTCGACCTCGCGGACGGTGATGTCGTCCTGCGCGGTCAGCAGGTCGAACAGGCGATACACGTCGTTCACGAAACTGCAGGTGATGCGGATGCCGGCGACGTCGGTGATGTGTGCGCGCACGGACTCGAAATCAGGGTCGATGCCGCGGCGCTGGATCTTCTCGACGATGCTATCGGGCGACTTCACGCGGCTCGAGACGTGCTCGATCGGGTTGTAGTCGTGCATCTCGTGGAACTCCTCGCGGAGGATCGAGATCTTCGTCTCGATCTCCTGCAGGCCGAACCGGTACTCCATGAGGAAGCGCTGGAACTCATCGCGCATGCTCCGAAGAGAGGAGGCGGACACCGTGATCTGCTGCTCATCGAGCGGAGTGGACATGAGGCGACGCTATCGGGAACCACTCCGAGCGCGCTGGGAAGGATGCCTCAGTCCGCTCGGGGCGGCGCCGTGGTCGCCCGGGGGACGAGCGCCGTCGGCAGGCGCAGGTGCGTCGCTGCGGGGATGCCGCCGCCCATGAACTCCAGCAGCATCGTCACGGCCTCGGCGCCCAGGCGCTGCATCGGCTGGCGGACGGTCGACAGCGCGGGCACCGACTGCGAGGCATCCGGGACGTCGTCGAACCCGATCACCGAGAGGTCGTCGGGCACGGACAGGCCGTGCTCGTGCGCGACGCGGATGACGGTCAGCGCCGAGATGTCGTTGGCGGCGAACACCGCCGTGGGACGGTCGGCCCGTCGCAGCAGCCGGGTGGCCGCTTCGCGCGCGATGTCCTCCACGTAGCGCCCGACACCGACGAGGTCGGGGTCGAACGGGATGCGGGCGTCTTCGAGCGCCCGCCGGTAGCCGCCCTCGCGCAGCATCGAGGAGCGGAGGTCGGGGCGACCCGCGACGAACCCGATGCGGCGGTGTCCGAGCGAGACGAGGTAGGCGACGGCGTGACGGGCGCCGGCGAAGCTGTCGGACTCGACGGTGGGGAGGTCGGCCGGCCCCGTGTGCGGGTCGATCGCGACGACGGGGACCTCCGCCGTGACGTTCACGACCGTGGGGGTGACCATGATCACCCCGTCGACGAGCGTGCCGCTCAACCGGCTCAGCGAGCGCCGCTCCCAGCCTTCGCTCGACACGGCCCGCGATCCGCTGTAGGCGAGGAGATCCAGCCGCGAGTCGCGCAGAGCCGCGCCGACTCCTTTGAGCACCTCGGCGGAGAACGGCTCGAAGTCCGCGACGAGGACGCCGACCACACCGGTCTGCCGTGCGCGCATGCTGCTCGCGACGAGGCTCGATTCGTAGCCCAGCTGCTCGACGGCGGTGAGGACACGCTGCACGGTCGCGGGGGCGACGCCGTACCGTCCGTTCACCGCCTTGGAGACCGTCGCGACCGAGACACCGGCCGCGGCGGCGACGTCGTGGATCGTGGCGCGGCTTCGCATGCGTCGAAGCGTAGCCCCATGGAAAACATTTTCGAAAACGTTTGACGTGGGCGGCAACAATTCCGACACTGGGGACCGAACCCCCGGCACGCACCGCCGGGACCACCCGCACCTCGAGGACCGAGCGTGCACTCAATGAGGAGATTGGTGATCACATGAGGACCAGAAGGATCATGGCGGGGCTCGCGGCGGTGGCCGCGGCGACTCTCGCGCTCAGCGCCTGTTCGGGCGACAACGGCGGCGGCAGTGGGGACGGCACCGTCGAGATGACGCTGTGGCAGAACTCGACCACCGGCCCCGGTCAGCAGTTCTGGAAGGACGCGATCGCGGCCTTCGAGAAGGAGAACACCGGCGTCACGATCAAGATGCAGTCCGTCCAGAACGAGGACATGGACGGCAAGCTGCAGACCGCTCTCAACGCGGGCGACCCGCCCGACATCTTCCTCCAGCGCGGCGGCGGCAAGATGACCGCGATGGTCAACGCCGGCCAGCTGATGGACCTGACGGACCGCATCTCCGATGATGTCCGCGGCGAGATCTCCGAAGGCTCCTTCGCGGCTGAGACCTACCAGGACAAGGTCTGGGCGATGCCGCTCTCGGTGCTCCCGGGCGGCTTCTTCTACAGCCAGGACGCCTTCGACAAGGCGGGCATCTCCGACACCCCCACGACGATCGAAGACCTCAAGAGCGACGTCGAGTCACTGAAGGGCACCGGCATCGCGCCCATCGCCCTCGGCGCGAAGGACGCGTGGCCCGCTGCGCACTGGTACTACTTCTTCGCCATCCGCGAGTGCAGCCCGAAGGTGATCGAGGAGACGGGCGACTCGAAGGACTTCAGCGACGACTGCTGGACCCGCGCCGCCGAGGACCTCACCGACTTCGCCGCGATCAAGCCGTTCAACGAGGGGTTCCTCACCACCGCCGCCCAGCAGGGCGCCGGCAGCTCGGCCGGCCTCGTCGCGAACCGCAAGGCCGCGATGGAGCTCATGGGCGCATGGGACCCGGGTGTGATCGCCTCGCTGACGCCGGACGAGAAGCCCCTCCCCGACCTGGCCTGGTTCCCCTTCCCCGAGATCTCGGGCGGCGACGGTGAGCCCGGATCGATGATGGGTGGCGTCGACGGTTACTCGTGCTCCGCGCAGGCCCCGAAGGAGTGCGCCGACTTCCTCAACTTCATCGCCGGCTCGGAGCAGCAGACGAAGTACTACGAGGCGTTCCAGTCGCCGCCGGTCAACTCGGTCGCGCAGAAGTCGGTGACCGAGCCCTACCTGCAGCAGATCCTCGAGGCGTACAACAGCGCCCCGTTCGTCTCGCAGTGGCTCGACACCGTCCTCGGCCAGAACGTCGGCAACGCGCTGAACGTCGCCGTCGTCGACATGCTCGCCGGTGGCAGCGACCCGCAGAAGTTCATCGCAGCCGTCAACGCCGCAGGCGCGCAGGGCTGACCATGACCGTTCGCGAGATGTCCGTCTCGGACGCCACCGGTCTCGCGGCGCACGCCGGGGGTGGCGACACGCCGCCCCCGGCTCGGCCGCGGTCCCGCCGCCGGCGGGGCCTCGGCTGGTCGGGGCGACTGGAGGTCCTCCTCCTCGCCGGACCCGCCGTCATCTTCTTCGTCGGGTTCGTCATCCTGCCGGTCCTGATGGCCGCCTATTACGGCTTCTTCCGCTGGTCGGGCTTCGGGCCCGCCACCGACTTCGTCGGGCTGAAGAACTACATCACGATCTTCAGCGACCCCAACTTCCAGAGCGCACTGCTGCACAACGCCTTCATCGTCGTCATGTCGCTGGTGCTGCAGGGACCCATCGCGATCCTCTTGGCGCTCCTGCTCAACCGCAAGATGCGGGGGCAGTCCGTCATCCGCATCCTCATCTTCGTGCCGTACGTCATCGCCGAGGTGGTCGTCGGCACCGGGTTCAGCCTGCTGCTGTCGACCAACGGCGCCGCCAACGGGATGCTGGACAAGCTCGGCCTGGGCGGCCTGACCCAGGACTGGCTCGCCGACCCGTCGATCGCGATCTGGACGCTCATGGCGATCCTCACGTGGAAGTACGTCGGCTTCGCCGTCATCCTCTTCCTCGCGGGCCTCCAGGGCATCCCCGAAGAGCTGTACGAGGCGGCCGCCATCGACGGCGCGTCCTACTGGCAGATCCAGCGTCAGATCGCTCTGCCGCTTCTCGCACCGACCCTGCGCATCTGGGCGTTCCTGTCGATCATCGGCGCCCTGCAACTGTTCGACCTCGTCTACATCATCTGGGGCCAGTACGTCTCGTCGGTCGCCGGCACCAACACGATGGCGATCTACATGGTCGTCACCGGCCGCAACGCCGGGAACTTCGGCTACGGCAACGCGGTCGCCGTCGTCATCTTCGTCATCTCGCTCATCGTCGCGCTGTTCTACCAGCGCTTCGTGCTCCGCCGTGACACGGCGGGCGCCATCACAGAGAGGGGCGTGCAGTGAGCGCCACCATGACCCTCGTCACGGCACCGCCGGCCGAGCCGCGCCTCCGCCGCGCGCCCAAGCCGAAGCTGCCGTGGGGTTCGCCCGTCGTCTACTTCGTCGCTCTCGCGGTCATCGCGCTCATGCTCGGCCCGGTGATCTACATCATCATCGGCGGGTTCCGCTCGAACTCCGCGATCACGGTCGACCCGGCCGGGTTCCCCGACCCGTGGAACATCGACAACTACGTCGGCGTCATCACGAGCGGCCAGTTCTGGGGCCAGGTCGGCAACTCGACCTTCGTGGCCCTCGCCACCACGATCGGCGCGGTCGCCCTCGGCATCGCCGCCAGCTACGTGATCGCCCGGTACAGCTTCAAGGGACGCGGGTTCCTCTACGCCCTGTTCGCCTCGGGCCTCATGTTCCCCATCACCGTCGCGATCACGCCGCTGTACATCGTGATCCGCTCGCTCGGGCTCATGAACACCCTGCCGGGCATCATCCTCCCGCAGATCGCGTTCGCCCTGCCGACGACGATCATCATCCTCGTCCCGTTCCTGCGGGCGATCCCCGACGAGATCCAGGAGGCCGCGTCGATCGACGGCTGCAGCCGCCTCGGGTTCTTCTGGCGCATGGTGCTGCCGCTCGCCGTGCCGGGTGTGATCACCGTCGGCATCCTCGCCTTCATCGGCAGCTGGAACGCGTACCTCCTGCCCCTGTTCATCCTCAACAACGAGTCGCAGTTCACCCTCCCGCTGGGCGTGCAGGCGTTCTCGTCGCAGTACTCCGTCGACACGGCGCGCGTGCTCGCGTTCACCTCGCTGTCGATGCTCCCCGCACTGCTGTTCTTCAGCCTGTTCGAGCGGCGCATCGTCGGCGGTCTCACCGGAGCCGTGAAGGGCTGACATGACCGTTCCCCACCCGCAGGCCTCGGCCCGCGTGCACGATCTGCTCGCGCAGATGACCCTCGAAGAGAAGGCCGCGCAGCTCGTCGGCTACTGGGTCGACCAGGGCGGCGAGGTCGTCGCTCCCCTGGCCGACGAGATGGTGACGACGACGAAGTACGCGGATGCCACGGCTCACGGCCTCGGCCATCTCACCCGTGTCTACGGCACGCGTCCCGTCGACCCGGTCGAGCGGGCGGCCTGGCTCTGGGAGGAGCAGCGGCGGCTGCGCGCCGAGACCCGGCTCGGGATACCCGCGATCGTCCACGAGGAGTGCCTGACCGGACTCGCCGCGTGGAAGGCGGCGACGTATCCGACGCCGCTCGCGTGGGGCGCGTCGTTCGATCCGGAACTGGTCGCCGAGATGGGCGCCGCGATCGGCGACTCGATGCGCGAACTGGGCATCCATCAGGGGCTCGCCCCCGTGCTCGACGTCATCCGCGACCCCCGCTGGGGACGCGTCGACGAGTGCATCGGCGAAGACCCGTACCTCGTCGGGACCGTGGGGACGGCCTATGTGCGAGGCGTCCAGTCGGCGGGGGTCGATGCCACCCTCAAGCACTTCGTCGGGTACTCCGCATCGCAGGCGGCGCGCAACCACGCCCCCGTGCACGCCGGCCCCCGCGAGGTCGCCGACGTCCTGCTGCCGCCGTTCGAGATGGCGATCCGCGACGGCGGCGCGGCATCCGTCATGAACTCGTACGCCGAGATCGACGGCGAACCCGTCGCGGCGAGCGCGCACTACCTCGACGAGGTGCTGCGCGGCCGGCTCGGATTCTCGGGCCCGGTCGTGTCGGACTACTTCTCGGTCGCCTTCCTACAGACCACCCACGGGGTCGCCGGCGACCTCGGCGAAGCGGCCGAGCTCGCCCTCCGCGCCGGCATCGACGTCGAGCTGCCGACGGGTGACGCGTTCGCCGCGCCGATGCTCGAGCGCATCCGCTCAGGTGAGATGGATGCCGCGCTTCTGGATGCCGCCGTGCTCCGCGTCCTCGCACAGAAGGAGCGCCTCGGCCTGCTCGACGAGACGTTCGAGACGCCGCCGGCCGCGGTCGACCTCGACGGCGCCCGCCACCGCGATCTGGCGCGCAGGCTCGCGGCCGAGTCGGTGGTGCTCGTGAGCAACGACGGGACGCTGCCGGCGGCATCCGCTCGTCGCATCGCCCTCATCGGGCCGAACGCCGACTCGGCGGAGGCGCTCATGGGCTGCTACTCGTTCGTCAACCACGTGCTCGCGCACCACCCGGGGACGCCGCACGGGATCGACCTGCCGACCGTCCGCGACGCCTTCGTCGCCGAGTACCCCGACGCCGAGATCGCCTACGCCCGCGGTTGCGGTGTGGAGGACGACGACGACTCGGCTATCGGCGATGCCGTGGACGCGGCGGCGGCAGCCGAGCTCGCCGTCGTGGTCGTCGGCGACCGCGCCGGCCTCTTCGGACGCGGCACCGTCGGCGAGGGCAACGACGTCGACGACCTCGAACTGCCCGGCCTGCAGCGGCAGCTCATCGAACGCGTCGTCGCGACGGGCACTCCCGTCGTCCTCGTGATCCTCTCGGGCCGTCCGTACGCGATCGGGTGGGCGCTCGACGGCGAGCGCCGCGTCGCCGCCACCCTGCAGTCGTTCTTCCCCGGCGAAGAGGGCGCGGACCCGATCGCCGGCATCGTCTCGGGACGCCTCTCGCCCTCGGGCAGGCTCCCCGTGACCCTGCCGCGGTCGGCCGGCGCGCAGCCCTACAGCTACCTGCACCCGCGGCTCGGCGGACCGATCGACGTGACGAGCGCCGACCCGACCCCGGTGCGTCCCTTCGGGCACGGGCTGACCTACACGACGTTCGCCCACGAGGACCTGCAGGCCTCCGCGTCGGTCGCGGCGGGCGACACCCTCGAGGTCTCGGTCGTCGTCCGCAACACCGGCGAGCGCGCCGGTGCCGATGTCGTCCAGCTCTACGCGCACGACCCGGTCGCGAGCCTCACGCGCCCCGTCGCGCAGTTGATGGCCTACCACCGGGTCGACCTCGGCCCGGGTGAGAGCGCGCGCGTCGTGTTCTCGCTGCCGACGGCGCGCTTCGCGTTCACGGGGCGCGACGGTCGCCGCATCGTCGAGCCGGGACGGATCGACCTCTGGGTCGGCTCGTCGTGCGAGGACCGTGAGAGCGTCACCGCCATCGAGGTGGCCGGCGAGCACGTCGTCACGCCCGACGACGCCCGGATCGTGCCGGTGCGCGTCGTGGCGGACGCCGAGCTCGTCAGTCCCGGACGGTGAGGGTCGTGCTCACGTCGAGGGCGTCGGCCGACGGTCCCGCCGCGAGGCGGTAGTCCCCCGATTGCACCCGCAGCGCCTCGCCGTCCCAGACGGCGAGGCGCTCGACCGTGAAGCGCACCTTTGCCGTCCGCGCCTCGCCCGGCTCGGTGCGCACGCGGGCGTACCCGAGCAGGAGCCGGCGCGGTGCCGCGATCGGCAGCTCCGGCGCGACGGCGTAGAGCTGCACGAGCTCCTCCACCGCGCGCTCCGACCGGTTCGCGACCCGGACGCTCGCCGTGACGACCTGCTCGTCGTCCCGAGGGTCGAGGGCGGGATGCCGCCGGGTGAGCGCGGGCGCCGTCACCGTTCCGGCATCCACCTCGACGGCCTCGTAGACGACGTCGCCGTAGCCGAGCCCGTGTCCGAACGCGAAGGCGTACGGGGCCGGCTGGTGCCTATACGTCGCCTGCTGGCGTCGGGTGTCGTAGTCGAAGAGGTCGCCCGCCTGGTCCGGGTGCGCCGGCCACGACTGCGCGAGACGCCCGGTGGGCTCGCGGTCGCCGCTCAGGACGTCGAGCAGACCGTGGCCGAGCTCCTGCCCCGCGTGGCTCGACCAGACGACGGTCGCCGCGTCGGCGGCATCCGCGAGGACGTACGGGAAGCTCGAGACGATCGTCAGCACAGAGCGCGGGTTGGCGGAGTGCGCGGCCCGCCAGAGGTCCGTCGCCGCGGTCGGCAGCAGCAGGTGAGGGCGGTCGGCGGTCTCGCGACCCGACAGGTGCGGATCGTTGCCGACGGCGACGAGGACGACGTCGGCCGCCGCGGCGGCGCGCGCCACCTCGTCCAGACCGCGCGTCACCGTCTCGACCTCGAAGCGCGCGGCGTCGTCGAGGGTGACGCCCTCGGCCACGAGCAGACCCACGTCGCGGACGACGCGCACCCACCGGCCCGAGCCGAGGTGCAGCAGCGACCACGAGCCGTCCTCGTGCACGTGCCGGCGGAAGCTTTCTTGCACGACCCAGCCGCCGACGCGCTCGGCATCGGCCCGCATCGGCCAGACGCCGCCCGTCAGCAGGCGCCCGCTCGCATGGGAACGGAGGGTGAGGATGCCGTCGCCCCAGTCCGTGACGTCGAACAGGCTCGCGTCGGTCCGAGCGTCGAGGATCGCGTCGACGGTACCGTCCGCCCCTGCGGCGACGTAACCGGACGGAGCACGCAGGGCGACGGTGTCGGCGCCGGTCACGACCTCGACCGCCGCCGTCGAATAGCGGTCGCGCACGCCCTGGGCGATGCCGACCGCGTAGGGCGGCGTGCCGGAGTACCAGTCGGTGAGGACGACATCCGCCATCGGCCCCACGACGGCGACCGACGCGGGCTCGCCGAACGGCAGCACCCCGTCGTCATTCCGCAGCAGGACGACCTGACGGGCGACCGCCTCGCGGGCGAGCTCGCGGGCGGCGGCGGTATCGATCTCGTCCGCGCCCATGGCGACGTACGGGTCGTCGTCGCCGTCGAACTCGCCGGTGCGGAGGCGCATCTCGAGCAGTCGCAGGACAGCGGCATCCACGTCCTCGTCCGTCAGCAGACCCTGCGCGAGCGCGCCGCGGACGGCCTCGAGGCTCGGCGCCGGGTCGGGGCCGTCGTCGGTGAACGAGTCCATGCCGCTGCGCACGAGGGCGGCGGCGGCGTGCACTTTGTCGGGCTGCGCGCGCTGGATCGAGACGAGGAAGCTCGGCGCCCCGGCATCCGACACGACCGCAATGGACTCGTCGCTCCAGCTGCGAGCCTCGGCCACCAGCTCGGGTTGCGTGTGCGCAGGCACCCCGTTCACCCGGTTGTAGGCGAGCATCATGCTGCCGGCGACCTTCTGCTCGATCGCCGGACGGAACGCCGGCAGCTCCTCTTCGTGGAGTGTGCGCGGCGACATCTCGGACGACGTCGCGGACCGGTCGGTCTCGTTGCTGTAAGCGAGGAAGTGCTTGAGCGAGGGCACCGTCTTCCAGACCCGCGGGTGGTCGCCGCGGAGCCCGCGGCTGTAGGCCGCACCGAGCTGGCCCGTGTAGTGCGGGTCCTCGGAGTACCCCTCCTCGTTGCGCCCCCAGGCCGGATGCCGGAGGGTGTTGACGACCGGCGCCCACACGTTGAGGTCGACGTCCGCCCCCGACGCGCGCTTGGCGCGGACCTCGGTCGCGACGAGGTCGCCCACGCGCCTCACCAGCTCGGGATCCCACGTCGCCGCGAGGCCGACGGGCTGCGGGAAGACCGTGGCCACACCCACCCACGCGAGCCCGTGAAGGGCCTCGCACCCGGTGTGGAACGGGCGGATGCCGAGGCGCTCCACCGCCGGCATGGCCTGGTGGAGCATCGCGACGCGCTCCTCCGGGGTCAGCCGCTCGAGCAGGTCGCGGGAGCGCTCGGCCAGCGGCACATCGATCCGGCGGAAGGCGTCGACCGTCATCCGGCGACCTCCACCTCGGCCTCGAGCGAGACCGCCCCGGCACCGACGACCGACGCCGTCCGGTCGCCGACCTGCAGGCTCCACGGTGCACGCGCGTCCGACGACTCGGCGGTGATCCGCCCGCCCTCGCGACGCACCCGGAACACCGTCGCGGCAGCCCCGTCGTGCCCCGGGACGACCGTCTCGCCGTCGTACCCGTCGGGCAGCTCGAAGCAGCGCAGCGTCACGCCGTCGGCCCAGTCGTAGTCCGGCCGGTCCTCGCGCGCTCCCCACGGCAGCACCGTGCCCGGTCGCACCCGCAGCGGGACGGACTCGTAGCCGTGACGCTCGGTCTGCCACGTGCGGCCGTCCACCGCGTCACCGGTCAGGAGCGAGGTCCACCGTCCCTCGGGCAGGTAGTACTCGACGCTCCCGTCCTCGGTGAAGACGGGGGCGACCATGAGGGAGTCGCCCAGCATGTACTGGACGTCGGCGTCGTGCGTCGACCGGTCGCCCGGGAACTCGAGCACGAGCGGGCGCATCATCGGGATGCCGGCGGTGTGCGCCTCCTCCGCGATCCGGGCGAGGTACGGCATGAGGCGCAGCTTCAGCGTCGTGAACCGGCGCGTCACCTCGACCGCCTCGTCGTCGAACGCCCACGGCACCCGCACCGAGCCCGAACCGTGCAGGCGGGAGTGCGAGGAGAGCAGTCCGAACGCGAGCCAGCGCTTGAAGACACCGGCATCCGGTGTTCCCTCGAAGCCGCCGATGTCGTGACTCCAGTATCCGAACCCGCTCATCGCGAGCGACAGGCCGCCGCGCAGGGTCTCGGCCATCGACAGGAGCGTCGAGTCGTTGTCGCCACCCCAGTGCACGGGGAACTGCTGGCCGCCCGCCGTCGCCGAGCGGGCGTAGAGGACCGCCTCGCCGACGCCGCGCTCCTCCTCGAGCACCCGGAAGACGATCTCGTTGTAGAGCTGCGGGTAGTAGTTGTGCATCCGCTGCGGGTCGGACCCGTCGTGCCAGACGACGCCGTCGACCGGGATCCGCTCGCCGAAGTCGGTCTTGAAGCTGTCGGCGCCCTGCCGCACGAGACGGCGCAGGTGCTCGGCGTACCACTCGGCCGCCTCGGGGTTGGTGAAGTCCACGATCGCCATCCCGGCCTGCCACATGTCCCACTGCCAGACGTCGCCCTCCGTCGTCTTCAGCAGGAACCCGCGCTCCGCGGCCTCGGCGAAGATGGCGGAACGCTGCGCGATGTAGGGATTGATCCACAGCGAGACCCTGAGGCCGCGCTCGCGCAGCCTCGCGAGCTGGCCGTCGGGGTCGGGGAACATGCGCGGATCCCACGTGAAGTCGGTCCACTGGAACTCCCGCATCCAGAAGCAGTCGAAGTGGAACACCGACAGCGGCAGGTCGCGCGCGGCCATCCCGTCGACGAACTCGGTCACACTGGCCTCGTCGTACGCGGCGGTGAACGACGTCGTCAGCCACAGCCCGAACGACCACGCCGGCACGCGGGCAGGACGCCCCGTGAGCGCCGTGTAGCGCCGCAGCACGTCCTTGGGCTCGGGCCCGGCGATCACGTAGTAGTCGAGCGTCTCGCCCGGCACCGAGAACTGCACGCGCGAATTGATCTCGGACCCGACCTCGAACGACACCGCGTCGGGGCTGTCGACGAAGACGCCGTACCCGCGACTCGTCAGGTAGAACGGCACCGACTTGTACGCCTGCTCGCTCGACGTGCCGCCGTCCGCATTCCACGTGTCGATCGACTGGCCGTTCTTCGTGAAGGCGCCGAAGCGTTCGCCGAACCCGTAGATGCGCTCGCCCGGCTCGATCGAGAGCTGCTGGTGCACCCACGTGCCATCCGGACCCGTCATGTGGCCGATCGAGCGCGGCAGCGCGGTCGTCAGCACACGGTCACCCTGCTCGAACGCGACGCGCCACGCCCCCTCGCGCGACACACGGACGCGGAGGTCACCGGCATCCAGCACGCCCTCGGCGTCGTCGACCGTCACGGTCGGCGTGTAGCCCTCCTCCCCCGTCACGGCGAAGTCGGGACCGCGGTGACGCCCGCCGGCGTGCCGCTGCACCCGCACCTTGATGACCCCGGGGGCCGGCGCAGAGAACGTCGTCGTGATCATCGGCCGGTTGAGCGTGTCGCCCCGGTGGCGGATGGCGGCGGTCGGCGCGAAGACGGTGAGGCTGCCGGCCTCGGCGTCGGCACGCATGTCGTCCACGGCGCTCGCGTACAGACCGGTCACCCCCGGCCTCATGAGCCAGTAGCCGTCGGTGAACTTCATGTCCTTCGCCTTTCTGTCACGACTCGCGCGTCCCCCCTCGGAACCGTCACGTGGTCGTCGATCTCGTCATTTGTCAGCAGGTCGGTCCAGGCTCCGGAGAGCGGGATCGTCACGTCGTCGTCGCCGCGGTTCAGCAGGAAGAGCGCGTCGCCGCGCCGCACGACCTCGACCTCCGCGGGCGGCACGCCGATGGCACCGGCGACGCCCGCGGCATCCAGCGCGTCACCGAGGACCGCGTCGAGCAGGTCGTCCGCGAGGACGGCGCCGACGTACCAGGCCGTCCCGTTCCGCGTCACGACCGGGCGCCCCGCGAGGTTGCCCGACGCGAACGTCGCCACGACCTCGGCGCCGTCGGTGCGGAGCTTCTCGCCGAGGGTGTGGGCGACGGATGCCGCCCACCGCCCGTCAGCCGACGCGACGGCGACGCCGTCGTCGGGGAGCCCGACCCACTCCTCGCCGCTGACCCCGAGCATGTCGCGGATCAGCACGGGCGAGCGGCCCGTGAGGATGTGCCCGCGCTCGTCGGCGACGCCGCTGAACGGCCCGACCACGACCTGCGCACCGCGCGAGGCGGCGTCGGTCAGGCGCGCGGCGTCGTCCGGTCGCAGGACGTACCCGTGCGGCAGGAGCACGACGTCGTAGGCGCTGAGATCGGCGCCGAAGGGCACGACGTCGACGGGGATGCCGCGCCGCCACAGCGGGCGGTACCAGCGACGCATCTGCTCGAGACCGTCGAAGCGGGCCGTCGGGCGCGCGGGTTCGTCCGACGCCCACCACGACGGCCAGTCGAAGAGCACCGCGGTGCGCGCGGCGACGCGGCCGCCCACGACGGGCCGGAGTCTCTGCAGCTCGCGTCCCTGGCGGCAGACGCCCTCGAAGACCTCGGTGTCGGCACCGGCATGGGGCAGCATCGCGGAGTGGAAGCGTTCGGCGCCGGCCGTGGACTGCCGCCACTGGAAGAAGCAGATTCCGTCGGCACCGCGCGCGACGGCCTGCAGCGTGTCGAGGCGCGCCCGCGCGGGCGTCTTCGGGAGGTTGTGCGGACGCCACTGGACGGCGCTGATCGCCTGCTCCATCAGCACCCACGGCCGGCCGTCGCCGAGTCCGCGCATGAGGTCCTGCACGAAGGCCATGTCGAGCGGGCTGTCGGGGTCGGCGGGGTCCGGGTACTGATCGTCGCTCACGACGTCGACGTCGGCCACCCACGACCAGTAGTCCACGTGCGCGAAGGCGCCCATGAAATTCGTCGTGACAGGCTGGGTGGCGCCGGCGCCCCGGATGGTGTCGCGGAGCTCGCGGTAGCAGTCGCGCAGCTCATCGGAGGTGAACCGGCGGAAGTCCAGCGACTGCGTCGGGTTGATGAGGTACGGCGCGCGCCGGGGCGGCAGGATCTCGGCGACGTCCGAGTACCGCTGCGCCCAGAACGCGGTGCCCCACGCCCGGTTGATCTCCTCGATCGATCCGTACCGGCGCAGCAGCCACTCCCGGAAGGCGCGCGCCGCCTCGTCGCCGTGATCGATCTGGCCGTACTCGTTGCCGACGTGCCACATCCGGACGGCGGGATGCCGCGCGTACCGCGCCGCGAGGTCCGCCGTGATCGCGCGCGCCGCCTCGCGGTAGACGCGCGAGGACGGTGAGAACTGGTTGCGCGATCCGGCGACGAGGCGCACGCCGTCGCGGTCGACCGGCAGGGTCTCGGGATGCCGGATCCCGAGCCACGGCGGCGGTGAGGCCACCGGGGTCGCGAGGTCGACGGCGATCCCGCCGTCGTGGAGCAGGTCCAGGACCTCGTCGAGCCACGCGAACTCGCGCGCCCCGGGGGTCGGCTCGAGCTCCGCCCAGCTGAAGACGCCGACGGTGACGAGGTTCACCCCCGCGCGCTGCATGAGGGCGATGTCCTCGCGCCAGACCTCGGGCGACCACTGCTCGGGGTTGTAGTCCCCACCGAAGAGGATGCCGCGCTCGGCCGACAGCATCGCGAAGGCCGAGGATGAGGCAGAGGTCATGACCGGACGGGCCTTTCAGCGAATGTGGACGACAGTGTCGAAGCGCTTCAACGATCTCAACCTATACTAGCGATCACGACCGTGTCCATCGGTCGGCAGGGCAGCGTTCGAGGCGTCAGACGAGCCGATACGCTCGATCCATCCGCGCGTCGAAGCCGATGCCGTCGGAGAAGGAGGGTCCATGACCACGATCGCCGACGTGGCCCAGGCCGCGGGAGTCTCGATCTCGACGGTCTCATACGTGATGAGCGGCAAACGCACCATCTCGCAGGAGACGCGGGAACGCGTCGAGCAGGCGATGGCCGACCTCTCCTACAGCCCGCAGGCGAGCGCGCGCTCCCTCGCCTCGCGGTCGACGAGCATTCTGGGGTTGCAAGCCCCCATCCGCGCCGGCGTCGACGTCCACGTCGTCATGCAGATCGTCGCGGGAGCCCTCAAAGAGGCGCGCCTGCACCACCACGACATCCTGCTGCTCACGAGCGACGACGCCGCCGGTGTCGAACGCGCGGCGCGGGCGGGGATGGTCGACGGGGTGCTGATCCTCGACGTCGAGACGAGCGACCCCCGCGTGGGTTCGCTCGCCGACCTCAGCATCCCGAGCGTCCTCATCGGCCTCCCCGACACGGCCGACCAGCTGATCTGCGTCGACTTCGACTTCGAAGCCGCCGGACGCCTCGCCGCCGAGCGTCTCGCCGAGCGCGGCCACCGCACCGTCACCCTCCTCGGCGCTCCGCCCCAGGTGCAGGCACGACACACCTCGTACTCGGACCGCCTCACCCGCGGGTTCCTCTCCCGCAGCCGTGAGGTGGGACTCACCGCGACCGTGCTCCCCTGCCCCGCGGGTCCCGGCGCGACCGAGGTCGTCGATGCGCTGCTCGCCGGATCCCCCGAGACCACCGCGCTCTTCGTCCACAACGAGGCAGCCCTTCCCTTCATCGCCGCCCGCCTCTTGGCCTCGGCCTCCGCGGCGCCCATCGAGATCGTCGCCCTGAGCCCGGCCGAGCTCGCCCTCCATGTTCCGGGCGTGTCGGACGTCATCGACCTTCCCGCCGAAGAGCTCGGCGCGGCGGGTGCCCGCACGCTGCTCGCCGCGATCCGCGGTGAACGGTCGCCCGGGCCGGAACTCCTCGCCCCGCGCTTCGCCCACTCGCCGGCGGAACCCGCGACGGTCTGATCATGAAGATCGACCCCGAGAACCGCGCCGTCCAGGGCCTGTCGTCGTTCCTCGAGTTCGTCGCCCTCAACATCCTGTTCCTGCTCTGCTGCGCACCCCTCGTCACGATCGGCGCGGCCACGAGCGCCCTGCTGGAGGTGACCCGACGCTACGCCGACGAGGAGGGCGGTCGCCCGCTGCGGGACTTCCTGCCCGCGCTGGCGCGGAACTTCCTGCCCGCGACCGGGCTCAGCCTCATCCTGTTGACGGCGAGCGTCGCGCTCGCCTTCAGCGGCGTGTTCTGGCTGTCGGCACCCGAGCCGCTCCTCACGGGCCTCGCCGCCCTGGCGTTCGCCGGAGCGGCATACGCCGTCGCCGCGTTCGTCCACGCGATGGGTCTCGTCGCCGCGTACCGCGCCCCCTTCCGCCAGACGCTCAAGAACGCCGTGCTCCTCCCGGCAGCGGAGCCGCTGCGGACCCTCGCGCTCCTCGTGATCCCCGTGACCGTCGTATGCCTCGTCATCGTCTTCCCTCCCACGATGTTCCTCGTGGCCACGATCGGATTCTCCGTCGGTGCCTACGGCTGCGCGTTCCTCTTCCGGAGCATCTACCGCCGCCGCTCCGGAACCGCCGCCTGAGTCGCAAGGGAAAGGCCCCGCCGGATCATCGACGGGGCCTTTCCTGCGTGCGGGGCGGTCAGCCGCCGAACTCCGCCGAGACCGCCTTGCGGGCGGCATCCTGCGATTCGGCGTTGGCCATGTCGACCTCGAGGACCTTGTCGTAGCCGAGGCCCTTCGCGGTCTCCTGCATCGAGGACAGCAGCGAGTCGAACTGCGCATCGCTCTCGGCGAAGACCATCTGCCACGAGGTCTGGACGATCGTCGCCTTGACCTGGTTGCGGAGCGTCTCGATCTCGGACGAGTCGGTCGGCGCGGTGAAGCTGGCGCCGGCGCCGACCATGAGCTGATCGTTGCCCTGCAGGTAGTCCATCGTCGTCGGAGCGCCCATCTTGGCCGCCCAGTCGTCGGTGAGCGAATTGCTGGTCTCGGCCTGGTAGCTCGGCCACATCTTGTAGCTGTACGGGAAGCCGGTGTTCGGGTCGGTGTCGATCGGCAGCACGGCGCTGATGTTCAGCTGCGATGCACCGTCGATGTAGCTGCCGCCACCCCACTCGGCCGGGACCTCGGCGTCACCCTCGAAGAAGATCTTGTGACCGAGCTCGGTGAGCGCGGGCTCCTTGTCGGCGTTGAGCTCCCATGTGAGCCCCTCAGGGCCGGCGGCACCCTGCGTCTGGCTGTTGTTGGCCAGAGCGCCCTCGGGCGAGAAGAGCCAGTCGACGAACGCCGCGATGCGCTCGGGGTCCTCGGCCTTCGAGCCGATCGCGAACACCTGCTTGCCGCCGTACGCCTCGGCGCCGTACGAGAAGATGTCCATGTCGTCCATCGGCGCCATCATGAAGCCGCGGCCCGCATCGACGTTCTTGTCGGTGTTGTAGGCGGCCTGTCCGAGCCACGGCCAGAACGAGAAGAGCACCTGGCCGTTCTGGTACTTGTTCCAGAGGGTGTCGTAGTTCTGCGTGGTCGAGTCGGGGTCGAGGATGCCGAGCTCGTTCGCCTCGTGGAAGAAGCGCAGCGCGCGCACGTACTGCCCGTCCTCGTCGAGGATGCCCTGGAACTCGGACCCGTCGCCCTTGGCGAGGGCGAAGCCGACCTCGTCGAAGCCGTAGTAGGTGGTCGGCTGCTTGGCGTTGTTCAGCATGTTGCCGTCCCAGTCCTTGAACAGCGAGACCGCGTAGGTCTTCTGCCCGTTGGGAGCGGTGGGCTCGGCATCCTGCATCTTCTTCAGCACCGGGAGGAGGTCTTCGAGCGTGCTGATCTCGGGGTAGCCGGCCTGCTTGTAGAGGTCCCAGCGCAGGTAGGGACCGAACGTCGGGTCGAGGCCCTCGGAGGGCTCGGTGGGCTTCAGCGAGGAGACCTGCGACGGGAAGGCGTACGTGCCGTCGGCGCCCTCGTTGATCTTGTCGACGGCGGCGTCGAACCGACCGACGTTCTTCATGGCCGGGTAGAAGCTCGCCGAGTCGAGGAGCAGACCGCCCTCGCGGAGCTCCTCGAGCCGCTGGCCCTTGTCGGTGATGATGAGGTCGCCGAGGTCTCCCGCCGTGACGCGGGTGTTGAAGAGGGTGTCGCCGCCGCCCGCGACGTTGGGGGCGATGATGTTCAGCTTCATGTTGAACTTCTTCTCGACGAGGTCGCCGAACCACCCCTCCTGCATCCCCATGTAGTTGGCGAGGCCGTCGAAGACGTCGATCGTGAGGGGCTCGTCCCACGAGGTCGGGAACGCGGTGATCTCCTCGCGTTTCTCGGTGGGCGCGGGGCCCGTGCAGGCGCTCAGCAGCCCGACCGTCGCCAGAGCGGCGACGGCGCCGATGGCCTTGCGTGATAGCTTCATTGCTTTCCTCTCGGTGGTGTGACCGTGATGGTCGGGTTCAGCCCTTGACCGCGCCGAGCATGATGCCCTTGACGAAGAAGCGCTGGAACAGCGGGTAAACGAAGATGATGGGCAGGATGACGATGACCGAGATCGTCATCCGGATCGAGGTCGGCGTCTGACTCGTGGCCGCGTCGACGATCGAGCTGATGTTGCCGCCGTTCTGCATGGCCTGAGCCAGGCTGTTGGCCTGGTTGATGAACATGTAGAGCAGGTACTGCAGCGTGTAGAGGCTCTGGTCGGTGATGTAGATCAAGGTGTCCTGGAAGCTGTTCCACTGCGCCACGGCCGAGAAGATGGCCACGGTCGCGAGGATCGGCGTCATGTTCGGCAGGTACACCCGGAAGAAGACCTGCAGGATGTTCGCGCCGTCCATCTCGGCGGCTTCCTGCAGTTCGGTGGGCATCGCCTCGACGTAGGTCTTCACGAGGATGATGAAGAACGGCTGCACGACGAACGGCAGCACGTAGACCCAGAAGTTGTTGGTCAGCCCGAGGTTCCGGATGACGATGAACACCGGGATGAGGCCCGCGCTGAAGTACATCGTGATGATGACGAAGCGGTACCAGAACCGGCGTCCCCACATGCGACCCTGCGTGAACATGAAGCCGAGGAAGGCCGAGGCGAGCACCGCGGCGACCGTACCGAGGACGGTGCGGCCGACGGAGACGATCGCGGCCTGCGTGAGTCCGCCGAGCTGGAAGACCTGCTCGTAGTTGGAGAGGTGGATGCCGGTGGGCAGCCACCGGACCTGGCCGAGTGCGGCGAGGTCGTTCGAGCTGACCGAGTTGATGATCAGGTAGTAGAACGGGTAGGCGCAGACGAACGCGAGCGCCAGGAACACCGAGTAGTTGACGATCGCGAAGACGACGCGGCCGGAGAGATCGGCGTCGCGCCGGACGACGCGGCGGCGGGTGGGAGTCGTGGTGACCATGATCGGGGGCTCCTGACTCAGACGATGGATTCGCCGCGCACGCGCTTGGCGATGCCGTTGACGGCGAACAGGAGGATCACGGAGATGAGGCTCTTCAACATGCCGATCGCCGTCGCCATCGACAGGTTGTTGCCCGTCATGCCGATGTTGTAGACGTACAGGTCGAGGACCTGGATGTACTCCTTGTTGAAGGCGTTCTGGAAGACGAAGTACTGCTCCATGCCGTTGTTGAGCAGGTTCGCGATCGACAGCAGCAGCAGGACGAGGTAGGTCGGCATGAGCTGCGGCACCGTGATGTACCACATCTTCTGGAATCGCCCTGCGCCGTCGATCTCCGCCGACTCGTACAGCGACTGATCGATTCCGGCGATCGCGGCGAGGTAGATGATCGCTCCCCAGCCGAGGCCCTTCCAGACCGACCAGAGGGTCATCGTCAGCCAGACGTTCTGGTCGGTGTCGAGGAACTTCACCGGCGTGGTGATCAATCCGGCATCCGACAGGACGCCGTTGACGAGTCCCGAGCTCGAGAAGAGCGAGAAGGCGATCATGTAGACGAGCACCCACGAGATGAAGTTAGGGAGGGTCGTCAGCGTCTGGACGGCGTTGCGGAACCAGGGGGCGCGGATCTCGTTGAGGAAGATCGCGAATGCGAGCGGCAGGACCGAGGTCGCGATGCCGAGGAAGCTGATCGCGAGCGTGTTGGCGAGCACCTGGCCGACCTGCGCGACCTGGGTCGGCGAGCTCACGAGCAGCTGGAACCACTGCAGCCCGACGAAGTCGCTGCCGGCGAGGCCGAGGGCGGGACGGTAGTCGAAGAGCGCGTAGATCCAGCCGTAGAGCGGGAAGTACGAGAAGAGGAAGACCAGCACCAGGAACGGGACGATGCACAGGAACATCCGGAATGAGCGACGGTTCTTCGACACCCGCCGCGCGGGGCGGGACGGCGTCTTCTCTTCGATCGTCGTGGCAGCGACCTCGGTGACGATCGCCTGCTGCGTCATCGGTCGCGCCGCTCTGGGCGCTCGGACATGTGCCGGGTCATCTCACTCCTTCGTGATCGAAGCGCTTCCGCGAATGGCCGTCGAACCGCTTCGATATGAAGATAACGCTCGACGGCGGACCCGTCAAACATCACGTTCCGGTCACGCGACGACGCCGCCCCGGCCGGAAGGCGGGGCGGCGTCGTCAGGGCGCAGAGCGGTGATCAGCCGGCGATGCGCGTCCAGTCCACGGCAGCGGTGAGTGGGACGAGGGTCGGCCGCTCCACCGTCGTGCCGACCTCGAGCCGTCGCCCCTCTGCGGAGGAGCGGAGGAGACTCTCCATGACGTCGAGCACGTGCAGCGCGAGCGCTCCGCCGGCTCGACCCGCCCCGCCGGAGGCGACGGCGTCGATCAACCCGATGCCCCGACCGGAGCCCTCGTAGCCGGCCGACGCCGGGACCGACCGCCAACCGTCCTCACCGAGCGCCGCGAGGCGGACCTCGCCGTCGAACATGTTCGGATCGGGCACCGACAGCGACCCCCGCTCACCGTGCACCTCGATCGGCGGGGCGGCCGTCCGGACGGCGTCGAAGCTCGTGACGACGGTCGACACCGCCCCGCCCGCGTGCTCGAGCAGCCCGCTCACGTGCGTGTCGACCTCGACCTCGATCCGCTCGCCGGCGTGCGGGCCCGTGGCGATCGTGCGCTCCGCACGAGCCCGGCGAGCGGCCCCGGTGACGGCGACGACCGGCCCCAGCAGGTGGACGAGGCTCGTCAGGTAGTACGGCCCCATGTCGAACAGCGGTCCCCCGCCGGGTGCGTAATAGAACCCGGGAGCCGGATGCCACAGCTCGTGACCCGGCGACACCCACGTCGCGCTCGCCGCGACCGGCCGCCCGATCGCCCCGTCGTCGACGAGGCGACGAGCGGTCTGGATGCCGGTGCCGAGCACCGTGTCGGGCGCCGCCGAGACGTGCACGCCGGCCGCGGCGGCGGCATCCATCACCGCACGTCCCTCGGCGACCGTCAGCGCCAGCGGCTTCTCGCCGTGGACCGACTTGCCGGCGGCGATCGCGGCGTGCGCGACCTCCGCGTGCGCGGCGGGGACGGTGAGGTTGAGGACCGTCTGCACCTCGGGGTCGGCCATCATCTCGTCGACCGTCAGCGCCCGCGCGCCCGGGATGCCCGCGGCGACCTCCGCCGTACGGTCCGGCCGCAGGTCGGCCACCGCGGCGATCCGGATCGAGGGACTCTGTGCGAAAAGGTCCAGGTACTGAGTCGAAATGACGCCGAGACCGACGATCCCTACGGCGTGCGGGCTGCCCACAGCAGTCCCCTTTCGACGATGGTGCGGACGTTCTGATCGGCGAGGATCTCGGGCGTGTGGCCGGGCGTCGCGACGAAGACGCGACCCCTGCCCCATAGCCGGGTCCAGACGGCGGGACTCACGACCGGCCGGTGCCAGGGGTGGTACTCCTGCGTCGGATGCGTCGTCGTCGCGAGGACGTCGATCAGGTCGTCGTGGAGCACCCAGTACTGCTCGGTGTGCAGCGTGAAGTCGTCGATGCCGGCCGTGATCTCGTGGCCGCGGCCCAGCTCGGTGATCCCGACCGTGTGATCGAGGTAGTTGTCGCGCTCGTCGCCCGGGCGGTCGTCGGGGTGACGCCCCGGATGGGTCGCGAACTGGCCTCCGACGAGCTGCAGGTAGTCGGAGCTGCTGCGATACGAATCCGCGATGCCGCCGTGCCAGCCGGCCAGCCCCGTCCCCGCCTCGACGGCCGCTCGGAGCCCCCGGAGCGCGTCGTCCGAAATGGACGACATCGTCACCGCCTGCACGACGAGATCGACCCCCGCCATCCGTTCGGCGTCGGCGTAGACCTCGTTCGTCTCCTCGATCGCGACCTCGAAGCCGTTCTGCTCGAGGAACGGGACGAACATGTCCGTCGCGGCGATCGGGTGGTGCCCGTCCCACCCGCCGCGGACGATGAGCGCGCGACGGGTCACCGGGCCTCCTCCGCCCGCCGTGCGGCCACGGTGTCGTAGCGCTCGCGGACCTCCGGACGGGGGTCGGATGCCGCCTCCCGGTCCATCTCGACGGCCCAGTCCGGCCACGCACCGGTCAGCACCGCCGCCGCCTGCCGCGCGGCGCCCTGCGCGACGTACTCACCCGGTGCGGGGACCGCCACCGGGACGTCGAACACCTGCGCGGCGACCGCGGCGACCGCCGCGTTCCGCGCCGCACCGCCGACGAGCAGCACGCGCTCGGCGGTGACTCCGAGACCCCGGATCGCATCGAGACCGGTCGCGAGCCCCGCGAGCATGCCCTCGATCGCGGCGCGGGCGAGGTTCTCCCGCGTCGTGTTGACCAGCGAGAGCCCGTCGATCGACGCGCGCGCGGTCGGCAGGTTGGGCGTGCGCTCCCCCTCGAACCAGGGCACGAGCACGACGCCGCCGGCGCCGGGTTCGGCCGCCGCGGCGAGCTCGGTGAGACCGTCGTGGTCCACCCCCAGCAGACGCGCGGTCGCATCGAGCACCCGCGCGGCGTTGAGGGTCGCAACGAGCGGCAGGAACCGTCCCGTGGCGTCCGCGAAGCCCGCCGCCGTGCCGGTCGGATCGATCGTCCTTGTGCCGCTGACGGCGAAGACCGTGCCCGACGTGCCGATCGACACGACGACGTCGCCCGCCGTCGCCCCGACCCCGAGGGCGGCCCCCGCGTTGTCACCGGCGCCGGGGCCGACGCGACGTCCGCCCGGATCCGTCACCCACTCGAGGGGACCGAGCACCCGCGGCAGGATCGCGTCGTGGCCGAGCGCCGCGGCCAGCAGCTCGCGATCGTACCCACCCGACGCGGGGTCCCAGTAGCCGGTACCGGACGCGTCGGAGCGGTCGGTGACGAGCTCGTCGAGCGCCGGGTTCCCCGGGCCGTAGCCGCGCAGGCGCCACGTCAGCCAGTCGTGCGGCAGCGCGACCGCGGCCACCCGGGCGGCGTTGTCGGGCTCCGCGTCGCGCAGCCATCGCAGCTTGGTGATCGTGAAGGACGCGACCGGCACGAGCCCCGTGCGCTGGGCGAGCTCGTCGGCGCCGAACTCGATCGTGAGATCGGATGCCGCCTGCCCCGAGCGCGTGTCGTTCCACAGCAGCGCGTCGCGCACCACCGCGCCCGATGCGTCGAGCGCGACCATGCCGTGCTGCTGGCCCCCGATCGACCACGCCGCGATGTCGTCGAGGCCCCCGGCATCCGCGATCGCGCTCTGCAGCGCCGACCACCACGCCTCGGGATCGACGGAGGTGCCGTCGGGGTGCGACGCACGACCGGAGCGGACGATCGCTCCGGTCGTGACGTCGACGATGACGACCTTGCAGGATTGCGTCGACGAGTCGACGCCCATCACGAGGGTCACGTCAGCGCGCGCCCAGCAGGTGCTCGGTCGCCAGCTGCTGCAGGCGGACGAAGCCGGCGCCCTTGCCGCCGAGGTAGACGCTCGGGTCGAAGTCCTCGTAGGCCGAGCGGTCGGCGAGGAAGTCGTCGTAGCTCTCGCCCGGGTTCAGCGTCGGGGTCGACAGGTCGTCGACCTTCGCGGCGGCGAGCGCCTCCTGAACCTCGGGGTCGGCGCGGAACGCCTGCGCGCGCTCCTTGAGGAGGAGGTAGGTGCGCATGTTGGCGGCAGCCGACTCCCAGACGCCGGTCTCGTCCTCGGTGCGGCTCGGCTTGTAGTCGAAGTGACGCGGGCCGTCGTAGGCCGGGACGCCGCCGGGGCCGCCGTTCTCGAGCAGGTCGACGAGCGAGAACGCGTTGTGCAGGTCGCCGTGGCCGAACACGAGGTCCTGGTCGTACTTGATGCCGCGCTGGCCGTTGAGGTCGATGTGGAAGAGCTTGCCGTGGTACAGCGCCTGGGCGATGCCGGCGGTGAAGTTGAGCCCCGCCATCTGCTCGTGGCCGACCTCGGGGTTCACGCCGAACAGCTCGGAACGCTCGAGCGAGTCGATGAACGCGATCGCGTGACCGAGCGTGGGCAGCAGGATGTCGCCGCGCGGCTCGTTCGGCTTCGGCTCGATCGCGAAGCGGATGTCGTAGCCCCTGTCGGTGACGTAGTCGCCGAGGAGGTTGACGGCCTCGCGGTAGCGCTCGAGCGCCTGACGGACGTCCTTGGCGGAGTCGTACTCCGCGCCCTCGCGGCCGCCCCACATGACGAACGTCTTGGCGCCGAGCTCGGCACCGAGGTCGAGCTGCCGGAAGACCTTGCGCAGCGCGAACCGGCGCACGTCGCGGTCGTTCGCGGTGAAGCCGCCGTCCTTGAAGACCGGGGCGCTGAAGAGGTTGGTCGTAACCATCGGGACGATCATGCCGGTCGAGTCGAGGGCGCCCTTGAGGCGGTCGATCTCACGCTGGCGCTCGGCGTCGCTCGATCCGAAGGCGAACAGGTCGTCGTCGTGGAAGGTGAGACCGTACGCGCCGAGCTCGGCGAGCTTCTCGACCGCGTGGACGACGTCGAGCGGGTGACGGGTCGGGCCGCCGAACGGGTCGGTGCCGTTGTAGCCGACGGTCCACAGGCCGAAGCTGAACTTGTCTGCGGGGGTGGGGGTGACCATGACGCTCCTTCGCGAGCCGGACAAAATGTTGTTGTCAGCAACGTATACCAGGCGCGCCGCCGCGACAAACCCCTTCCGGTGGCTATCGTGGGGTTCGTGACCGATCAGGGGCGAACCGTCGAATCCGTGCGGCGCGCGAACCTGGGCAGCATCCTCCGCATCGTGCACCGCGAGGGCCCGCAGTCGCGCGCCGCCCTCACCGAGTCGACCGGGCTCAACCGGTCGACCGTCGCCGATCTCGTCGGCTCGCTCGTGTCCTTCGGCCTCGTCGCCGAGCGCGCTCCCGACCCGTCGCGCCGGGTCGGCCGGCCCTCCCCCGTCGTCGCGGTGGACCCCGCCGTCGTCGCGATCGCCGTCAACCCCGAGGTCGATGCGCTCGAGATCGCCGCCGTCGGCCTCGACCGCGACATCCGCGCCGTCGTCGTCCTGCCGCAGGACCACCTCCTCACCCCGCAGGCGACCGCCGACCTCGTCGCGGAGCAGGTCGCGACCTGGCGCCGCGGCGAGCTCGCGGGCTCCCGCATCCTGGGCGTCGGCCTCGCCGTCCCGGGGCTCGTCCGCATCGAGGACGGGCTCGTCCGCGACGCACCCCACCTGGGCTGGGTCGACGTGCCGCTCCGGGACCTCGTCGCGGCGGCCACCGGCATCCCGGTCGTCGTCGGCAACGATGCGACCCTCGGCACCATCGCCGAGCATCTGTTCGGCGCCGCGCGCGGCATCGACCACGCGTTCTACCTCAACGGCGGTGCGAGCGGCATCGGCGGCGGGATCATCGTGAACGGGATGCCGGTGGTCGGCGCCGGCGGCTACGCCGGCGAGATCGGACAGAACCGCCCCGGCATCGCGACCCTCGCCGACCGCCGCGCCCGCGACGGGGTGCTTGAGGACGAGGTCAGCCGCGCACGCCTCCTGTCGGTCGTGGGCCTCGGCCGCGGCGACGACCGCGACCTCGGCGAGGCTCTCGCGGCGCGGATCGACACCCCGTCGGTCGCGGGAGAGGTCGATCGGCAGCGCCGCATCCTCGCCACCGCGCTGGCGAACGCGGTCAACGTCCTGAACCCCTCGGCGATCGTGCTGGGCGGGTTCCTCGCGGTGCTCGCGGACCTCGACGTCGATGCGCTCCTGCACGCCGTCCGCGCTCAGGCGATGCCGGCCTGCGGCGAGGATCTGCAGATCCTGCCGGCCGCCCTGGCCGAGCACCGCCTGCTCATCGGCGCCGCCGAGGCCGTCTTCGAAGGCGTTCTGGCGAACCCGCAGCCGGTCTCCTGACCCGCCGGTTCTCGCCGCGCGTGACGAGCACAGGACGAGAGGCCGCGGAGGCGTCACCGCCCCACCCGGATCGGGCACTCGACCTGCACTCGGCACATCACCGGCCTGCCGGGCGGAGCCCGTTCGATACTCAGTCCCGAGTGGTGCTGCGGGCTCCGGACTCCCGGAACGACGGCGCGGGGTCGCCCGCAGCTTGCGTCTCGGACTGAATACGGAACGTCGTCCGGGTCTCGTCTCCGGGGCCGGCGCGTCAGCCGCCGAGCCGCCAGGTGACGAACGGGATGCCAGTGACGCCGTCGCGCGTGCGGTCGGTCGCCCGCCAGCCGCGCGCGGCGTAGAAGGCCTTGGCGCGCGCGTTGCCGTCCCAGACCTCGAGCTCGGCCGGGCGACCGTCGCGGATCTCGTCGAATCGCTCGTGGAGGGCCGACCCGACCCCGCGACCGAACAGCTCCGGCAGGACGTACAGGCTCACCAGTTCGAGGGTCTCCCCGAGCCGCACGTGCAGGAACCCCGTCAGCCCTTCGTCCTCGGCGACGACGGTGACCCGCCCGTCCTCAGCGACGAGTCGGCGCCACATCGGCTCGCGATCGCGCGCCGCGTCCGCCGGATCGAGGTGCTCGCCGTAGTACGCGGCGCGCGAGGCGACATGGATCGCGGCGATCGCCGCGGCATCCTCGACGGTCGCCGCCCGAAGCATCGTCAGCGCGGGCCGGGCTTGACCGACAGGTCGGTGATGACGGCGTCGCGGGGCAGGTCGAGGGCGGTGAGGACGGCGGTGACGACGGATGCCGGCTGGATCCAGGCATCCGCGTCGTAATCCCTGCCCTCCTGCGCGTGGACCTGCGCCTGCATCGGCGTAGCCGTCCGACCGGGGTAGACGGTGGTGACGCGCACGCCGTGCTCCGCCTCTTCGCCGCGGAGCGCGTCGGCGAGCGCCTTGAGCCCGTGCTTGGACGCGGCGTATGCCGCCCACTGCGGGTGGGCCGCGAGCCCGGCGCCGGAGTTCACGAACAGCACCTGCCCGCGCGCCGCGCGCACGCGCGGCAGCAGCAGTCGCGTGAGTTCGGCGGGGGCGACGAGGTTGACGGCGAGCTGGTCCTGCCACGACTGCACCGTGAGGTCGGCGACGTGCCCGAGGTCGACGATGCCCGCCGCGTGCACGATCGCGTCGATCCGATCGGGGAGATCGGATGCCGCGACCGCCGCCGCGAGCGATTCGGGCCGCGCGAGGTCGACGACGATCGCGCCGGCGCCCGGGTGCCGGGACTGCAGGTCGGCGGCCCGCGAGGCATCGCGCGCGACGAGGACGAGCCGGTCTCCGCGCTCGGTCAGACGATCGGCGAGGAGCCGTCCGATGCCCGATCCGGCACCGGTGAGGACGATGGTGTGCGGCATCCCCTCATCCTGTCATCGCCGCCCGCGTCAGTCGTCGAGCAGCGCGCGACGGGCCATTCCGGCCAGGATGCCGCCCGCCCGCTCACCGCTCGGCGCGGCCGAGTGCGGGGTCGAGTTCAACAGCCCGAACGCGGCGAGCAGCCTGGTCTCGCGCTCGGCGTCGTCGAGGTCCGGCCGGAGCGCGGCGAGCGGGCGATCCCACTCCTGGACATACTCGCGCTGCAGCCGCCGCACCCGCTGGTTGACGTCCACCGGCAGGTTCGCGAGCTCGCGATCCTGGACCCGGATGACGTCCGCGTCGCTCGTGGCGAAGTCGAGGTGGAAGGCGATGAGCGCCTCGAAGACCTCGCGCGCCGCACCTCCCGAGGCCGTCAGCGCGCGACCGCCCTCGAGCAGTCGTTCACTCGCATCGAGCAGCAGGTCGCACAGGAGCGCCTCCTTGCTCGCGAAGTGGCGGTAGAGGGCCGGCCCGCTCATACCGACGGCGTCGCCGAGGTCGCCGGTCGACACCGCCGCGAACCCGCGCTCGGCGAACAGCCGCGCGGCCGAGGTCATGAGCTCCGCGCGGCGGTTCGCCTTCTGCGTGGCCCGCCAGGTGGTCATCGCGACAGCGCCCGACGCGCCTGCCGCAGCACCGGCTCGTCGATCATCCGTCCGCGGAACCGGAACACCCCGGGCTGCCGCGTCGCCTCGTCGAGCACCGCCTCGGCCCACTCGAGCTCGTCGGGGGTCGCCGCGTAGGCACGCCGGATGACCTCGACCTGGGACGGATGGATGCAGGCGGTCGCCGCGAACCCCGAGGCCGCGGCATCCCGCGCCTCGTCCTCGAGCCCGGCGGTGTCGGCGATGTCGAGGTGGACCGCGTCGATGGCATCGATCCCGGCGGCGGCCGCTGCGATCAGCACGCGCGAACGGGCGTACCGCGCGACGTCGCGGTACCGGCCGTCGCCCGTGCGGCTGGAGCGCCCGCCGATCCCCGCGACGAGGTCTTCAGCCCCCCACATGAGTCCGTCGACGAGCGGATGCCGCGCGAGCGCGCCCGCGTTCTCGACCCCGCGCGGCGTCTCGCACAGGGCGATGACGCGGTACCCGTCGAGCGCGTCGACCTCGGCGGTCTCCTCGGCCTTCGCGAGCATCAGCCGCCGGAACGGAGTGCCGCGCAGCGCGTCGAGGTCGTGCGCCAGCTCCGGGGTCGGGGAAGGGTTCACGCGCACGATCACGCGCGCGGCGTCGACGTCCACCGCCACGAGCGCCTCGCGGGCACTGGCTTTATCGGCCGGCGCGACGGCGTCCTCGAGGTCGAGGATCACGGCATCGGCGGCGGCGAGCGCCTTCGCGTACCGTTCGGGCCGGTCGGCGGGACAGAACAGCAGCGCAGGACCGAGGCTCATGCGGGCGTCCCCGGCGACATCCGCATCAGGGTCGATCGACGCGCGGTCGCGACGACCTGGTCGTGCTGGTTGCGCATCGTGTGCACGAACTCGACGACGCCCTGGCCCGGCCGCGAGCGCGACTCCCGCTTCGAGGCGACGACGGTCTCGGCGTAGAGCGTGTCGCCGTGGCGGACGGGCGCCGGGAAGTTCACCTCCGAGAACCCGAGGTTCGCGACGATCGTCCCCTGCGTGAGCTGCGCGACCGACAGCCCGACGAGGGTCGAGAGGGTGAACATGCTGTTGACCAGCCGGTCGCCGAACTCGGTCTGCTCCGACCACGCGGCATCCAGGTGCAGCGACTGCGTGTTCATGGTGAGGGTCGTGAACAGCACGTTGTCGGCCTCGGTCACGGTGCGGCCGGGGCTGTGGACGTAGACGGCGCCCTCCTCGAGCTCGTCGAAGTACAGTCCGCGCTGCACGATGCGCCGCGGGGTCTCCTCGCTCATGCGTCCTCCTCCGGGGTCGGGGTCACGACGGCCAGGGTCTGCCCGCGGCCGACGCTGTCGCCGGTCGAGACGCGCAACGCCACGGTGCCCGCGATCTCCGCTCTCACCACATGTTCCATCTTCATCGCTTCGACGACCACCACCGCGTCGCCGGCGGCGACCTCTGCCCCGTCGGCGACCGAGGTCATCACGACCACCCCGGGCATGGGCGAGACGAGTTCGGGCACGGCCGACGCATCCGCGTCGCGGCGATGGTCGAGCCGCACGCGCCGCACCTCGTGCGCGCGTCCGCCCGCCGAGAGCCAGACGACGTCGCCGTCGACCGCCGCGACGAGCGAGACGCTCCGATCCCCGATGCGCACGACGACCCGGTCGCCGATGGGATGGACGGATGCCGCGACCGCCGCGCCGTCGACGATCACCCCGTCGCCGACCAGCTCCACGATCCGCTCCTCGCCGCCGGACGCGAGCCGGTACCGTCGCGGTGCGGGCGAGCCCAGGCGCCAGCCGTCCGCGCGCCGCCACGGATCGCCGGCGCGCGGCGCCGCGGCATCGATCAGCAGCGCCGCCTCGGTGAGCACGTCGGCGGGATCGTCCGAGGCGAGGAGCCCGTCGAGCTCCCGCGCGATGAGCCCTGTGTCGAGGTCGCCGGCGGCGACGGCGGGCAGCTCGAGCAGCGCCCGGAGGAACGGCACGTTCGTCTCGAAGCCGAGCACGGCCGTGTCGCCCAGCGCCGCGACGAGCCGGCGCCGCGCCTCGTCACGGGTGGCGCCCGTCGCGATGACCTTCGCGAGCATGGGGTCGTAGTCGACCGAGACGTCGAGTCCGTCGGCGAGCGCGCTGTCGACCCGGATGCCGGGGCCCGCCGGGTGTCGCACGGCCACCACCTGCCCACCCGTCGGCAGGAAGCCGGCGGCCGGATCCTCGGCGTAGACGCGCGCCTCGATGCTGTGACCCGTGAGTGTCACGTCGTCCTGCCCGAAGCCGAGCGGCTCCCCCGCCGCGATCCGCAACTGCGCGGCGACGAGGTCGACACCGGTGATTTCCTCGGTGACGGGGTGCTCCACCTGCAGGCGGGTGTTCATCTCCATGAAGAAGAACTCGTCGGGGCGGTCGGCGGCGACGATGAACTCGACCGTCCCCGCGCCCCGGTAGTCGACACTCCGCGCCGTCTCGCACGCCGCCTGCCCGATGCGGGCCCGAGTCGTCTCGTCGAGAAGCGGCGACGGCGCCTCCTCGATCACCTTCTGGTGGCGGCGCTGCAGCGAGCACTCCCGCTCCCCCAGGTGCACGACGGTCCCCTGGGCGTCGGCGAGGACCTGCACCTCGATGTGCCGCGGGGTGTCGACGTAGCGCTCGAGGAACAGCGTGTCGTCGCCGAAGCTCGCGCCCGCCTCGCGTCGCGCCGCGGCGAGCGCCGCGGGAAGGCCCCCGGCATCCGTCACGACGTGCATGCCCTTGCCGCCACCGCCCGCGGAAGGCTTGATCAGCAGCGGATAGCCCACCTCGGGAGCGGCCGCGATCAGCTCGTCGTCGGTCATGCCGGCGCGAGCGACACCGGGAACGGTCGGCACGCCGCGGGCGTCGACGGCGTGCTTCGCGGCGATCTTGTCGCCCATCGTGCGGATGGCGTCGGCGCTCGGCCCGATGAAGACGATCCCCGCCTGCTCGCACGCCGCGGCGAACGCGGTGTTCTCGGAGAGGAACCCGTACCCGGGGTGGATCGCCTCCGCCCCCGTGGCGCGGGCCGCGGCGATCACCGCGTCGACGTCGAGGTAGCTCTGCGCGGCGGGCGCGGGCCCGAGTCGCACGGCCTCGTCGGCGAGCGCGACGTGGCGGGCACCGGCATCCGCGTCGCTGTAGACCGCGACCGAGCGGACGCCGAGCTCCCGCAGCGTGCGGATGACGCGGCACGCGATCTCGCCACGGTTCGCGATGAGGACTGTCGAGAACATGCGCATCACATCCGGAAGACGCCGTAGCCCGGCGCGTCGAAGGGGGCTTGGAGGCAGACGTCGAGGGCGAGACCGAGCGCGTCGCGGGTCTCGGCGGGGGCCAGGATGCCGTCGTCCCACAGGCGGGCCGTCGAGTAGTACGGGCTCCCCTGCTCCTCGTACTGCGCACGGATCGGCGCCTGGAACGCCGCCTCGTCCTCCGCCGACCACTCCTCGCCGCGCGCCTCGATCTGCTCGCGGCGGACGGTCGAGAGGACGGATGCCGCCTGCGGCCCGCCCATGACCGACACCCGCGCACCGGGCCAGAGCCACAGGAACCGCGGCGAGTAGGCGCGGCCGCACATCGAATAGGTGCCGGCGCCGAACGAGCCGCCGACGACGACGGTGAGCTTGGGCACCGACGCGCACGCGACGGCGTTCACCATCTTCGCGCCGTGCTTGGCGATGCCGGCCGATTCGTACTCGCGGCCGACCATGAACCCGGTGATGTTCTGCAGGAACACGAGCGGGATACCGCGCTGGTCGCACAGCTCGATGAAGTGGGCGCCCTTCAGCGCCGACTCCCCGAAGAGGACACCGTTGTTCGCGAGGATGCCGACACGGTGTCCGTGCAGGCGGGCGAAGCCGGTGACGAGGGTTTCGCCGTACTCGCGCTTGAACTCGTGCCACGTACCGCCGTCGATGAGGCGGTGGACGATCTCGTGGGCGTCGTACGGCGTGGTGAGTTCGACCGGCACGACGTCGACGAGGGTGGCTGGATCGGCGGCGGGAGGGACCACGGGCTCGGGCTGCTCGCGCAGCGGTGCCGGGGCGGGGATCGTCGCGACGATGTCACGGACGATCTGCAGCGCGTGCTCATCGTTCTCGGCGAGGTGGTCGGTGACGCCCGAGACCTTCGTGTGGAGGTCGCCGCCGCCGAGATCCTCCGCCGACACGACCTCGCCGGTTGCGGCCTTCACGAGCGGCGGTCCGCCGAGGAAGATCGTCCCCTGGTTCCGGACGATGACCGTCTCGTCGCTCATCGCCGGCACGTAGGCGCCGCCGGCGGTGGACGACCCGAGGACCGCCGCGATCTGCGGGATGCCGTCCCGCGACATCCGCGCCTGGTTGTAGAAGATGCGCCCGAAGTGGTCGCGGTCGGGGAACACCTCGTCCTGCATGGGCAGGAACGCGCCACCGGAGTCGACGAGGTAGACGCACGGCAGGCGGTTCTCGGCGGCGATCTCCTGTGCTCGCAGGTGCTTCTTGACGGTGATCGGGTAGTACGTGCCGCCCTTCACCGTCGCGTCGTTCGCGACAACCATGATGTGCCGGCCGTGGATCAGTCCGACGCCGGCGACGACGCCTCCGGAGGGGCATTCGTCGTCGTACAGGTCGAGACCGGCGAGCGCACCGACCTCCAGGAAGGGGCTGCCGACGTCGAGCAGGGTGTCGATGCGGTCGCGGGCGAGCAGCTTGCCGCGGGCGGTGTGCCGCTCGCGCGCCCGCTCGGGACCGCCGCGAGCGGCCTCGGCGCGACGCCGCTCGAGCTCGGCGACCAGGTCGGGATACGTCGTGGGGGCTGTCATCGTCGACGGCTCCTCCGGGAGAGTGCTTCAGTTATCGATCGATAACTCAGTCGAACGCTACCACCGAGGCCGCGGCACGGGAAGGCCCGGTCAGCTCTCCATCACCGCCCGGAGCGTCTCGAGGTCGGCCTCGATCGCCGCGGCATCCTCAGCGAACTCCGCATCCGTGACGCCGTCACGGCGGAACAGCGTGAAGACCACCTCGCTGCCGGCGTCGTTGCGCAGCACCCGCAGCGGGTTGTGCACGACCGTGCCGTCCGGAAGACGGACGTCGTGATCGAGCACGCCCGCCTCGACCGGCCCGACGAACGCGACCTCGATGTCCCCCAGGGGCGAGTCCGCGAGCCAGTGGCCGCCATCGTTCCGGATGCCGGAGCTCAGCCCCGCCGCCCACCGCGGCAGGTTCGCGGGGTCACCGGCGAACGCGATCACCTCGCGCGGTGGGCGCTCGATCGTGCGGGAGAGGTGATGGGCGGGCCAGGTCATGACGGGGACGCTACCCCGCCTCGGCGACACCCGCCTCGGAAGCGACGAGGATGGAGGGATGGCGACGTTCGACGATCCGGTCCTCGAGGCGATGGCGACGCGGCGGTCGCTCGCGAAAGTGGGGCCGGGTGCTCCGACCGACGACGAGCTGCGCGAGCTGCTCGCCGCCGTCACCCCCGTCGCGGACCACAAGGCCCTCCGCCCCTGGCGCCTGCTCGCGCTGCGCGGCGATGACCGCGCCCGCCTCGGCGACGCGCTCGACGCCGCCGCCGGCACCACCCGTGAGCCCGGGGATCGGAACATGAAGCCGTTCCGCGCCGACCTGCTGATCGCGGTCGTCGCGAGCCCGAAGGCGCACCCGGCCGTGCCCGTCTGGGAGCAGCACGCCACCGCCGCGGGCGCCGCGCACCTGCTCGAGCTCGCGCTCTGGCGGGCCGGATGGGGCGTCATGTGGCGAACGGGCCTCGCGGTCAACTCCCCCGAGGTGCGCGCGCTCCACGGTCTCGCCGACCACGAACTGTTGATGGGCTGGCTCTACGTCGGGAGTGTCGACGCCGACCTCCGCGCCAGAATCGACGAAGCGCCGAGGAAGCGGCTCGATCCCGAACCGTTCCTCGGCGCTCTTCCCGCTGACGCGGGTCCCGTCTGAGGCTCAGCCCCGGCGGAACTCCGCCGTCATCGGGCAATCGAACGGGTCGCGGGCGGCGAGGCCCACGCGGTTCAGGTAGTCGATGACGATCGCGTACGACCGGCCGAGGCTCGTCTCCGTGTACGGAACCCCGAGGGTCGCGCAGTGCTCGCGCACGATCTCGCGAGCCTTCGACAGGTGCGGGCGGGGCATGTTCGGGAACAGGTGGTGCTCCACCTGGTAGTTCAGACCGCCCATGAGCCAGGTGGCCCACCAGCCGCCGCGGATGTTGCGGGAGGTGCGCACCTGCTTGCTGAAGAAGTCGAGCTTCGCGTCGGGGGCGATGACCGGCATCCCCTTGTGGTTCGGGGCGAACGACGCGCCCATGTACACGCCGAAGACGGCGAGCTGCACACCGACGAAGGCGAACGCCATGCCGAGGGGCAGGAGCAGGAACACCGGGACGAGGACGACGGCCAGACGCAGGACGATCATGCCGATCTCCAGCCAGCGCGCCTTCACGTCCTTCTCGGTGAAGAGGAACTTCAGGCCGAGGAAGTGCAGGTTGAGGCCCTCGAGGGTGAGGAGGGGGAAGAACAGCCAGCCCTGACGCTTCGTGATCGCGCGGCGCAGGCCGCGAGCCGATGCGGCATCCGCCTCGATGAACGAGAGCGTGTCGATCTCGATGTCGGGGTCCTTGCCGACGCGGTTCGGGTTCGCGTGGTGACGCGTGTGCTTGCCGGTCCACCAGGCGTAGCTGATGCCGACGACACCGGCCGCGAGGATGCGCGCGAGGCGATCGTTGGCGGGACCGGAGCTCAGGATCTGCCGGTGCGCCGCCTCGTGGGCGAGGAAGGCCACCTGAGTGAAGATGATGCCGAGGGCCCCGGCGATAAGCAGCTGGAACCAGCTGTCACCGAGCAGGATGAATCCCGTCACTGCTCCGCCGAAGGCGAGCGTCAGCGCGATGCCGACCATGACGTAGAAGGCGTGGGTCCGGTGCAGCAACCCCGTTTCGCGCACGATGCGCGAGACGTCGGTGAACGCTTTCGCCATCGGGGGGAACTCCGCTGTTCCGGCGTATGTCTGGCGGACGGGACCGAGACGCGACTCGGTGACGGTTGAAGCGATGAAAGCACCTGCTCGAGATCGGGTGTCCGCCGGGGCGGAGGGAGAAACGATCAGCGGATGCCGACCACGTGAGGGCCACGCTACGGGGAGGCGCATCGCCGTTGCGGCATGCATCGGCGATCCCCACGGGACTGCCAGGGGCTGCACAGGCTCGGACCTAGCTTTCGCCCGATCGCGCGGACGCCGTCTCGGGGAACTCCTGCACCGGGATGATGACGACGTCGTGCATCTTCCAGTCCAAGGACCGGCATTCCGTCTGGGCGCGCTCGAGCTCGCCGAGGCGTGGGAGGCGACCCCTTCGCGGCTTGACGAAAGCCTCGACGTGGAAGAACTGGCCCTGGTCACGGGTGCGGGTGCGCACCTCGTCGACCCAGTGCAACGAGGAGAGATGATCGTGGATCCGATCGATGTCGGGATGCGGCTTCGCGTCGTCGAAGGTCGTAGCCCGGGTGTCCATCAGGTCCGTGATCGCGGCCTTCGTGTTCTTCACCCCGTCCCACAGGATGCTGCCGGCGATGAAGACGGCCGCCGCGGCATCCGCCCACCAGAGCCCGAGCCCGATGCCGCCGACTCCCACGATCGAGCCGACCGCTGTCATCCAGTCGGCCTTGTTCATGTCCGCGTCGGCGTAGAGGACCTTGTTGTGCAGCTGGCGGGCGAGACGCATCTTCACGCGCCCGAACCAGATCGGCAACGGAATAGTCGCCGCCATGACGGCCATCATGAACCACCCGAGCCACACCGACTGCCCGAAGACCTCGACCGAGCCGATGGGCGGACGCTCGCCGCGGACGAGGGTGAGCGCCGATTCGACGAGCAGGAAGGCCCCCATGGTGAACAAAGCGACACCCGCCACGAGGTGCGCAATGCCGACGGACCGGAAATAGCCGTACGGGTACCTCGGATTCGCTGCGCGCGACATCACCCGTACCGCCACGAGAAACGCGATCGGCGGTGCGAGCGAAAGCATGTCCTCGACCCAGGCCGCCCGCATCGCCTGCGAACTGCCGGTGACGATGCCGACGACCGGGATGGTGACAGCGAGGAAGGCGATCGTCGCCCACTCCATCCGCACGGCTCGGCGGAGCGCCTTCCGGCCGGCGTCGTCGAGTCCCCGTTGCAAAGCCGTCTGCGTCATTCCCGGCCCTCCTCGCGCAGGAAGACCTCGAGATCCATGAGGAACCCGTTCTCGCCCGCACGAGCGAGCATGACGTGCTTCTCGGTCTCGCCCGACGCGCTCGTCTCTTCGCGGTACACGTCGGTCACGGCGGCCTCGTCGGCCCACGGGGTCGTGTCGGTGAGGCCGCCGACGACGATGTCGAGCTCACCCGCGTGCAGCGCGTCGACGAGGACCTCCTCCGCCCCCTCGCGCCAGCGGACCTCGGCGCCGTGCCCGGCCGCGTACGCCTCGACCAGCGCGACCTCCGTGCCCGACGGCTCGTTTCCGAGCTCGGTCCAGGGCGGATTCGCGGTCACTCCCGCCCGCAAGACACCGCCCTCCGAAATGCGTTCGAGGGTGCTGTCGGCATCGGCGGGGCGGACCCCGCAGCCGGCCAGAACGAATCCGACGATGAGAGATGCGGCCGCGGCCGCACGCGCACGACGTGGCATGGGAACCTCCGTCGGCACACTACGAGCGGCGCGAAACCTCCCCCATCGGGGTTGACAGCGTGCGCCGGTCGCGTCAGCCGACCCGCTGCTCCGCGATGGCCGACGAGGTGGACCGGCCGTTGACGTCGAGATAGAGCTGCCGCTCGGTGACCGACACGGTGAGTGTGCTGCGCCGCTCCAGAGCGGAAGCGGCATCGTCCACGAAGTCGCGATCGAAGCTGTAGACCGGGATGTCGGCCGCGCGGTGGATCGTCTTGCCCGCCCACGCCTGCGCCAGACGGTTCGGCTCGCGGTGGGTGTACACCGCGACCCGGTCGGCCGCCTTACTGGCCGAGTGCAGACGCGCGGCATCCGGAGCACCGACATCGATCCAGGCCGTCATCCGACCCGTCGCATCGCGGATCAGGACCGCCGGCTCGGCGGTCGCCGAGATGCCCTCGCTGAAGGCGATCCCGTCTTCATACTCGAGGGCGTACGCGAGCACGCGGAGGAGGACGTTCGCCGCCGTCTCGGACGGATGCCGCGCGATGCGCAGCGACAGTTCGTCGTAGACGCCGCGATCGACGTCGGCGAGGTGCACGGTGAACGTGTGCATCGTGGATCCGATGGCCATCCGTCGAGCCTAGGCGGGATGCCCTTCGCAGGTCGCACGGGTGATAATGGTCGCGTCCCATCCGGCGTTCCTCCAGGAGACTGCTCATGCCGTTCCACAGCAAGGAGATGCTCGAGCGTTGGCTCGGGGAGTTCGCCGCGCTGGGGTATCCCATCAGCGACCGGGTCAAGGTCATCCCGCAGGACGGGACCGACGGGCTCGACACGGGCCTCATCGCGCTCAACCTCCTCGACTCGATGACGCTCACCTACATCCAGCCCGAGCCTCTCGGTTCGATCCACTGGGGCATCACCTTCGAGGCGCGCGAGCTGGACCTCAAGCTCAACGCCAGTCGCACACTGGAGCTCTCGGGCGAGCTCGCGATGGTGTCGATGCTGTGCACCTTCCTGCAGACCAAGTCGCTGGCCGAGGTCGAGGCCGAGGCGGGATCCATCGCCCCCGAGACTCTCGGGCTCTGATGGACGACGGCCTGAGCGCAGAGCTGCGCGCGCTGCAGGCCAGAGCGTACGGGCCCGGCGGCGGCCTGGACGACGATCCCCCCGCGCGACGCCGGCTCGCCGAGCTCGAGACGCGCGCCCGCGACGAGAGACACCGCCCGCCCGTGGTCGACGGAGTTCCAGACGCGCCCCGACAGCAGACACCCCAACAGCAGACACCCCGACCGCCGGCGCCTCCCGCGCCGACGGTACCGGCCGCCGTGGCCGCCGACCTCCGCGCTGCACGAGCGACCACCGGCGCCGACGCGCGTCGGCGACGCCTGCTGGCGGGCCTCGCGTGGGCGGGATCCCTCGCGGCGGTCGCCACCCTCTCGGTCGGCATCACCGCGGCGGCGAGCTCCCCCACCCTGACGGCGGGGGCCACGAGCCCTGCCGACGTCGAGGTCACCCACGTCACGTCGCTCCCCCTCGACGCGGAACGGGCCTGGCCCGAGGTCCTGAGCGCTCCACCCGAGGACGGCCGCATCTACCGCGCACTCGCGGGCATGACACCGATCGTCGCCCACTACGACACCGGCGACGGCGTCAAGGCGCGGTGCCTGCAGATCCTGCCGGACGAAGCCTGGAGCGCCTCCCCCGAGGACGGGTGGTCGGGAGCCTGGTACACGAGCTGCGCAGCAGAGCCCTTCGCGCCGGCATCGAGCCTGGTGGTGTCGAGCACCACGCCGGCCGCCCTGCGCGAGAAGTTCGCCATCGGCACCCGCCTGCAGTTCGTGCTGGCCGACGACGCCGTCGAGGTCTACTCGGCCGAGGCTCCCGCCGGAGAAGCCGCGGGCTGATCGACCGCGACGGGCGTCAGACGCGGCACCCAGCACCGCACCCGCTCCCGGTACCGCAGAAACTCATCTCCGAACCGCGCCTCGAGGTCGCGCTCCTCGTGCGGGCGGATCGCCGCGTTCCACACGACGGAGCCGCAGGCGGCGTAGAGAACCACCAGCCACGACGAGAGCATCATCCCGACCGCGACGCCCTGTGCGATGCCCGCGACCGCCATCGGGTTGCGGACGAAACGGTAGGGGCCGCGGATCACGAGGCGCCGCGCCGTCGCGATCGGCAGCGGCGTGCCCTCACCCTGCGTCGACATCACGGCGCCGGACCACAACCCGACGGCACTCGCAACGATGAACAGGGCGACACCGGCGCCACGCGCCCCGGCAGGTACCGGCACGTGCAGCATCCATCTCGTCTCGACCCAGACGATGACCGCAGGAACGACTCCGAGCGCCAGGCCCCAGAACACGACGATCTGAAGAGCCGTCGCTCCGACATGGCTACGCACCGCCGCTCCCGGCGACGCAGGGCGGATCCGGAAGGGCCCCACCATGAGCCAGTGCGTGGGAAGGGACCCGTGCACGATGACGGTGGCGGCGAGAACGGATGCCGCGGCCGCCGCGGTCATGAGGACGGCACCCCATCCCGCCTCCGTCGTCGCCACCGCGAAGAGCGCGAGGAAGACGGTGACGAGCAGCGTCCAGCCCGTGGCGATGACGGCTGCGGCGCGGATCCCCGTCGCCGCGAGCGCCGAGGCGATCACGAAGAGAGGGATGTCGAGGCTCGCCATCACGAAGGGATCGATGCTCCCCAGCGTGGCTTCACGGACGACGGGGACCGTGAAGACGGCGACCCACCAGAGCGCGCCGCCCGCCGCTTGGACCGCGAAGTAGGCGCGCGCGAGGGCGGGTGTCAGGCGGCCTGGTACGTGAGGCAGTCGGCCGACTCCGCTCCGGGTCCCACGCGCACCGTCGCGGCGGTGCACTCGAGCGACGAGTTGAAGACGCACTCGGCGCGCTGGCAGGCGCCGACGTGACTGACGACCTTGTCGAGGCCGCCCTTCGTGCCGAGGGGGATGAACGTGGCGCACTCGGCGTCACCGGGCGTCCCACCGATGGTCACCGCGGCGGCGTGGCAGTGCGAGTGGTCGTTGTACGAGCAGCCGAGGGCATTGCACTCGGACACGCGGGGCAGGTCGTCGAGAGTGGTGCTCATGAGAGCCTCCTTCAGTGGTCGTGGCTCGAGAGTACGCGCTGACCCCCGCGGTTCGGACAGCCTAAGTTCCGCCTTTTCTCCCCGGTCAGGTGAAGAAAATCGGGTTAGGTGAGCCTGACCTACACACGGCGCCGCGAGCCTTCCACTCGGCGACCCTGATACCACACACTCCACTGTTTTCACATTCCGCCCCGCGCGGAGTGGGGGCGGTGGTAGATTTCGCACAACCTCGCCGCAGGCGGGAAACCCCGGGTCGGACCCGAATCTGGGCTCGGGTGCAGGTGAGCGGTGTGACGCCGGAGCATCGTCGACGGGTGTCTGCTCGTTCCGTCCAGGGGAAGGGGAACGCGATGGCACTGGCTGCGATGTCCGCCGGTCTTCCGCCCTCTCTCCTCCTGTGGCCGCAACTCGCCTTGACCCACGTCGAAGAGGAACTGAGCTCGGAGAACCGCCCGGCCCGTCTCGTGGTGGTCGGCCCCGCGGGTTCCGACAAGAGCCCCCTCCTCGACGAGATATCCCGACGGGTCTCGCACGTTGAGGACACTCTCTTCGTCGACGATGCGCACCTCCTGACCGATGACCAGATCCGCGTCCTCGACCGGCACCTCGACGACCCGGGCGCGGGACTCGTCGTCAGCTGCCGCCCCTGGCCGTGGACGCCGGCGCTGACGGCATTGATCCGACGCATAGAGCAGTCCCGACCGGCTCTGGCTGTGGGGCAGGTCGACACCGAAGACGTCGTCCGCGCCGTCGAGCAGGCCGGTCGGTCGATCGACCCGGGGTGCATCGGAGCGATCGTCCGGATGGCGGCATCCGTGACCTGGCTCGTCAAGCAGGCACTCGCCGCGCACGGTGACGGCTACTGCCGCGACCCTTCGCACGAGCGCGTCATCCGTGCCGTCGGAGAGGTGATCGCGCTGCGCCTCGACACGCTCGAGCCCCCCGTCGCCGCCGTCGTCCGCCGCGCGAGCCTCGGCGGCGACGAAGATCTGCCGGCAGCGACAGACGACGCAGTGGCGGCCGCGCTCGCCGTCGGGCATGCCGAAGGACTCCTGCTTCGCGGAGGTCGCCCCGTGCCGATCGTCCGGACGACCGTCACCCGGACGACGCCTGTCGCCCAGCTGATCGACCTGCTCGACACGTCGTCGATCCCGTCGCTGGATGCCGAGGTGGCATCGTCGCTCGGCGGCCACGTCGACGCGCGTCTGGCCCGGGTCCTCCAGGCTCACGCGGACCAGTCCGCGACCTACGACTTCGCCCGGGCCACGGAACTCTACGACGCGGCGCTCGCCGCCGGGGCGGATCCGAACCGCATCGCGCTCAGGAAGGCGCGCATGGCGTGGGACCGAGGCGACATCGACGAGGCCGCCTCCCTCGTCGACGCCGTCGCCCTGTCGGCGGAGGGCGACGATCACAGCGAAGCGCTCCGCATCCTCGGCTCGGCGTGGAGTGCGCGCGGATTCCTCCGCGCGAGCGCCATGACCTACCGCGCGCAGCCCGATCACGACTTCCTCCTCTACGCGCAGGGCGCCCTCGCCTCGTTCGGCACGGGAGACCGCGCGCCTCTGCTCGACGCGGTCGAGCGACTGAACGCGGGTACCGGAGGAGTCCCGACGACGCTGAGGGTGGCCCACGCCAAGCTGATGAGGGGCCTGGCGGCTTCGCTCACTTGGCCTGCGGGCGGCGCGTTCGACGAACTCGTCCGCGCCAGCGAGACCTACGGGGACTCCGGTGAGAACGGTCCGGTCCCCGAACTGCCGGCGGTCATCGCCGCGATCGGCGCCATCAACCTCGGCGAACTGCAGACCGCCGCGAACATCCTCGGCGATGCGCTCATGGACGACCACGGCGGCCCGTGGGCGCGCTCGCGGCTGCTGCTCTGGGCCGCGTGGGTCGCCGTGCACCGGCAGCATCCCGAGGAGTCGGCCGCCCGGTTGGCGGATGTGGATGCCTCGTTCCTCCCCTTGAGCAGTCGCGAGATCCTCGTCCGCGACGCCGTCATGCTCGCCCACGTACGACGGTACGGTTCGCTCGACGAGCTGCGTGCCCTGTGGATGCGGGTGCGGGACGATGTCCGTCACGTCGAACCGGACCTCTTCCTCCTCCACCCCCTGCGCGAGTTCATCGAGACCGCTCCGGTGTTCGACGACTCCGAGCGGGTGGCCCCCGCACTCGAGGCGCTGAACGGGATCCTCCACGGCCTCGGTGACCCGCTGATGTGGTCGGTTCCGCTGACGTGGTCCTCTTTCCAGCGAGCGATGCTCGCGCGGGACCCGCACGGGCAGGCGCAGACGGTGCGGACGCTCTCCGCCGTCGCGCGCGGGTCGCGACTTGCGGGGGCCCTGTCGGCCGCCGCCACCGAGTGGTCGCGGAACCGGGTCGACGAGGGCGCCGCGGAACGCATCGAAGAGGTCGCGTCGCGCATGGCTGAGATGGGCCTCGGGTGGGAGGGCGCGCGCCTGGCCATCACCCTTTCGGAGCGCTCGCGCGATCGCCGGACGGGGATCCGACTCGCTGCGTTCGCTCGGACGCTCCACCCGAGCGCGGCGCCAGGGAGCGCGACCAACGATGTGGCTCTCGGCGACAGCGGCCTGCTGAGCGCGCGCGAGCGCGAGGTGGCGGGCCTCGTCCTTCGCGGCATGACCTACGCCGAGATCGGCGAGGCCATCTTCATCTCGCCGCGCACTGCCGAGCACCACATCGCACGCATCCGGCGCCGGATCGGCGCCACCTCGCGTACCGACCTGATCGCCAAACTCCAAGCGATCGTCGGCGCCGAGGACGGCGGCACGGACAACGCTGAAAGCCGCTGACGAACGCCCATGAAAGGGCGGACCCCCTCGGGCCAGTTCAGTGGGGACTGCGGCGGGAGGGGGTCCGCGAAGCCATCCGGGATGCCAGAGACGGACACGTTTGGGGACAATGCGCGTCAAGACCGCTTGGGGAACGGCCCGGCAACCGTAGGGGGATGGCGCTTCAATGCTAGAGGAAAGCTCTCTTCCCGAATAGACATTCGCGAGATCTTGAGGTGAGCGGCCTCACCTCAAGCGGCGGGACACCCGATATCCGACGAGGCGACGTCGACCCGCTTCAGCAACGGAGTGTGGAGGAGCTCGGGTGTCGCCGCGCCGGACGGGACCTCCGGTCCGGCGATGAATCGGAACGTCAGGACGTGCGATCCCCCCGGTGCGAGGTCGACCCGACGGGTGACGAGGACACGGCCGTCCTCCCCGGCATCGACGGATGCCGCGGCTGCGCCGTCGAGCGTCACCCCACCCGCGAACCATCCCGGCGGCGTGACGACCGTGACCGTCGGCGCGATGTCGCCTGCCGCAGCACCGTAGAACCCACCTCCGGTGACGCTGACGGGCAACGTCTCGGCATCCCGTTTCGTCAGCGTGCTGCCGAGGGACACCTCCACCTCCACCTCGCGGAGACCGTCGGCGCGACACACCCCCGAGCGCGTCGCGAGTCCCACCGTCAGGTACGGGGTGAGCTTGCCGCCCGTCGCGTCGTTGAAGTAGGCGGCGAAGGCGTTCGGGCCGGCGGCATCCTGCCTCGCGAGCGGGCCGGCCAGCGCGGTTCGGGCGAGGACCTTCTGCTCGTCGGGGTGACGACTCCAGACCGAGATCCGCCCCTCCTCGACCGCTCCCACGAGGCCGGGGATCATCGCGGCGGGACGGGCCCGTTCGGTGAGGGCCGTGAACACGGCGGCCGCGGCATCCGAGAACAGACGCCCCTGGGCATCCTGGTCGAGCGTCCGGTAGGGCTCGACGAGCAGTCTGTCGATGACGTTCTTCTGGTTGAGAACGCCGGCAGACGTCTCGACCGGACCGATGGCGCCGAGGATCGCGGAGAGGACGACGGGGTCCATCGAGACGACGACGTCCGGTGCCGTCTCGCCCGACTTCTGCCACCACGCCGACGCGAGCTGAGCCGTCACCCGGAAGTCCGCGGTCATCGACGTGTTCTGCACGTAGCGGCCGATCCCGTCACCCAGGGATCGCACCTCCGCGGCGGGCACCGCCGTCAGCGGGGATGCCGCCGGCGAGAACTGCGACGAATCGCGCTGCGCGCCGAGCGTGAGGATGCCGTCGTGGGCCCGGAGCTCGAGGAATGTCCCCGTGATGCCGCCCCCGGTACGCAGTTCCGCGGTGTTCTGCAGGACGACCAGGATGCGCCGGTCGCCCTCGGCACCGAGAATCGTCGGCACCAGGTCGGCCGCCTGAGCCGCACCGTCCGTCAGCGGCTGGATGTCGTCGACGGCGTCGACGACACGGCCGACACCGTTCGCCAGCTGCGGGACGAGGGCGTTCCGGTCGATGTCGGCGAGATCCTCCGCGACGTCGTCGCGCGCCGCCGCCGCGCGGGTGAGGGCCGGAGCTGCGTGTCGCAGGACGCGGACCGCTCCCGCGGCGTCGGCGCCCTCGAGGCCGCGTGCCGTGTCGAGGACGGCGGGAGCGACGTCATCCGCCACGTCGACGACCGCGGTGGCCGCGCGTCGCGCCGCGGAGAGGTTCGGTCCGATTCCGGGGAGTGCCTCCGCCGCGTACCAGACCGGGTCGTCCGGGATCTCGTGCGAGATACCGTCGACGAGTCGGTCGGCCGCGGCCTTCGCGCCGTCGATGTCACCCGAGCCGACGGCCTTCACCGCGATGGCCGCGTCGTCCCCCGCAACATCGAGCGCCTCCTTGAGATCCCATGCCGAGCGACCGACGTGCGCGGCCGCGGCAGCGGTCCCGATGAGGAGGAGGGCGCCGGCGACCAGGATCAGTCGACGGCGCCTTCTCACGACTCGACCCGGCGGCGACGACGCGCGACGAGGAGGACACCGGCGACCACGGCAGCGGCTCCGCCCACGGCCGCGGCGACGGGCCACTGTCCGCCCGTCTGCGCCAACCCGCGGGAGACGCTTCCCGACGCGACGCCGACCGGCGTCGCGCAGTCGTCGGAGTAGCCCGGGTAGGCGAGCGGAACATCGATACGCTCGCCCCCGACCCGCAGCTGAGCCGTCACGTCGCCCGTGGTCCACGCGGCGGCGTCGTTGCGGGGCTCCCACTGGTCGCCGGAACGCACCCAGCCGGGCAGAGCCTCGACGGTGCCGTCGCCAGAGACCTCGACGCCGGGCCACAGGATGCTGCCGGAGCCTTCACCCGCGGCATCCACCCGCAGCGGGACGGCGATCTCCTGCCCATCCCCCCGGATCACGAGCTCGGCGGTCGGTGTCGAGGCCGCAGCCGTCGCAACGGCGACCCGCACCGTCGACGACGCGGCCAGAGCGGTCGACACCGTCACCGGCCCGGTCGAGAGGCTGCGCGCACTCGCCGTCGCGGCGACGCGCACGATCGAGTAGTCGATCGTGGGCGCCTCATCGACGCACAGCGCCTGCACGACCGATCCGTCGAGCCCGCCGTCCGGCGGACTGCTCGGGACGTACGATCCGTCCGCGGCGAACGCCGGCGTCGAGCCGGACCCTGCGATGACGGCGACCACGATCGTGGCACGCCAGATGTTCCCCCACATAACAGCCTCCCCAAAGGCATTCGAGCCCGCGCCTCAGGTGGGCGCGCTCGATGTACAGCCGTCACGTTATCTCCGATCCGGTCGACAGACCTCCCGTGTTTGCCTCCACGAACCCCTAATCAGATCCCCTAGTTGTCCCCCGTTTGGGGGACAACAGATTAGGTTTGTCCCCCTATTGGTGGACGGGCGACTCGGCTGTAGCGTTCCGATATCGCCGCCGTAGAGGCTTTGGGGAGTTGACACGGCACAAGGCGGCAGCAGAGGAAGTGGGGGCGAGCTTGGGGGCCGTAACCATGTCTGCCTGGGCTCTTCGTACGCCTTCGTTCGCGCAACGAACACGTACGAAGGGCCCACATTCCACGCGTCGTGAGGGGCGACGCGTGGTCGGTCGCTGAGCGACCAGGGGGAGAGAGTGCGGTGACCGAGGGGTTCGGCTCACCGCGCAGACGCCGACGGGGACCGGCGTCGGTAACGGGGACAGCGGATCGGATCCGCATTGGGGGCACAGGTCTGGGACCTGGTCGATGTTTGGGGGGACGGAACGTTCATGGGGACAGAACGGAACACGACTGCGCGCCGGCTGCGTCGCGCCGTCGATGCAGGACAGCACTGCTCGACACGCGTGTCGGCGCGGCGCACGCGGCGGGCCGACTGATGGCCATGCGCGCGGTGACGTCGCCGATACGCACCCTTCGCCTGCGCGGGTCGCTCGCCGCCCAGAAGGTCGTACCGCGACCCTCGCCGATGGGGCCGCCGACCGTCCGCATCGCGGGCACCGACGTCCACCTCACCGATGCGCAGGGCGCGTGCGAGGTGATCGCCGACACCATCCATGACCGTCGGCTCTCGCCGCTCGCGGTCGTCCCGGCGACGCTCGGCCACCCGCACCACGAGGCGCCGGACGCCGGCGGCATCCGACATCTGACCCTGATCGAGGACGGACGCGTCGCCGCGCGGGCCAGGCGCGTGACCGGCGCGGAGTGGCCGCGGCTGGCCGGCGGTGATCTGATCGGTGACGTCCTGAACCGGGCGAGCGCCGAGCGGTGGCGCGTCGCAGTGGTGGGCGGGTCGGCGGACGAGCGCGAGACGCTCCACCGACGAGTGATGGCCGAATGGCCCGGCGTCGCACTCATCGGCCACTGGACGCCGACGCGGGAACAGGTCTCGTCACCGGACGCGTCCGCGGAGATCGCGGAACAGCTCCGGTACACCGACACGGATCTCGTGATCGTCTGCGTCGACAGGGCCACCCAGGCAGAGTGGATCGACACCTACGGGCAGGCCACGGGTGCGCGTGTGCTCCTGGCTGCCGACACCGTGATGGATTTTCTGACAGGTCGAGCCGCGCACGCCCCCCGGTGGGTCGGGCGAGCCGGACTCGAAAAGATGTGGTGGCTCATGCTCGAGCCGAAGCGATCAGCGACGCGAGACCTCATCGAGGGACCGCAGGCCTCTCTGGCCGACCGCCGATCCTCGGCTCACCACGATGCATGAACCGTCACCCGCACGCGGGCACGGCCGGACCTCCCCCCGTCCGTCCGTGCCCGCCTGATGGATCGATGACGATACGTCCGACTCGGGCGTGAGCCGGCACCCCGGTCGCGATCACGCGACGCCGGGGCTCGACTCCTCAGCGGAGGATGCCGCCGATCAGCGACCGATCTCCGCCGCCGTCACGACCGCACGCTGAGCCTGGACCAGGGTCGCGATGATGCGGCCCTGCTCGGCATCCGTGAGCGCGTGATGGACGGGGAGGACGAGCGTGCCGTCGGTCAGCCGAGCCGTTCCGGGCAGGCCCTCCGGAGGAGTCAGCGATCGGTACGGCGCCTGACGGTGCGCGGCCCGGGTGCCGCGTCGAGCGGACACCCCCGCCTTACGGAGCGCCTCGATCACCCGGTCGCGGTCAAGCGGGTACTCTCCTCCGACCTCGACCCAGAGGTCATGCGCGTTGCCTTCGCCCCACGCAGGATCGGCGACGAGGCGAAGTCCGGCGACGCCCGCGAGCTCCCGCCGGTAACGGTCGGCGATCTCGCGCCGCCGGCGGAGGATCTCGGGCAGCCTGGCGAGCTGTACGAGACCCACGGCGGCCTGCAGATCGGTCATCCGAAAGTCCCAGCCCACCTCCGCATACTCCTCGGCCCGCGGCAGCAGCAGACCGTCGCCCCCGGACGCCGCGTCGGCGGCGTGTTCGCGGAGGCGCTTCGCCCGCGCGGCCCACCGGGCGTGCGTGGTCGTGAGCATGCCGCCCTCGCCGGTGGTGAGGATGGATCGGTCGCTGAACGACCACGCCGTGAGCTCTGCCGTCGCGCCGACCGGCTGCGCGCGGTACGTCGAGCCCGCCGCGCACGCGGCGTCCTCGATCACGACGATTCCGAAGGGATCCGTCACGGAGCGGATGTCGTCCAGGTCGACGGGTACGCCCGCATGGTCGACGACGACCACCGCCGTCGTCGTCGGGGTGAGCACGCGGTCGACAGTCGCCCCCGTGACAGTGCCGGTGTACGGGTCGACATCGGCGAACACGGGGGTCGCTCCGACGTGCCGGACGGCGTTCACCGTGGCGATGAACGCCAGCGACGGGACGACCACGTCATCGCCGGGCCGCACGCCGGCCACGACCAGCGCCAGCTGCAGCGCGGCGCTCCCGCTCGAGACGGCCGCAGCGTAGGGCGCCCGCATGACGCGGGCGAACTCCTCCTCGAACCGGGCGACCGCCCGTCCCTCCGCGATCCACCCTGCGGCGACGACGCGGGCCACCGCCTCGGCCTCCTGCGGGCCGAGGCAGGGGACCAGAACCTCGATCCTGGACTCAGCCACGGTCGGCCGCATCCCGCACCGGACTCATTCCCCGAGCCCGGTCGGCGAGCGGGATGCCGGCCGCCGGTGAGGTCGTCACGCGGCGACTCCGGCCGAGCGGCGCGCATGCCGCAGAGGCTGCGGGACGCCGTACGCTGCGAGGCTGCCGGCGGCCGCGTCGAGGATCGACAGCACCCGCAGCCCCGCCGCGCCGCTCGTGCGCGGCGTTCGCTTCTCGCGGATGGCGGCGGCGAACTCCGAGACCACCGTCCCGAGGGCCTCGCGCTCCTCGACGGCCTGTGCGCGGATGCCTCCGATGCGGAAGCTGGTCGCGGCGCGACGATCCTGCGCGGTGGCTCGAGAGATCGACGAGACATCGACACCCGGGTCGTAGACGCTGAGGCGCTGCTGCGGGTCGAGGTCGTCCCACACGAGGGTGTGGCGCGTTCCGCCGATCACCATGCGACGCGTGCGGGTGGGGCTCAGCCAGTTGACGTGGACGTGCGCCATCGCTCCCCCGTCGAGCGGCATCGTGAGATGGCCGATGCACGATTTGCCGGTGTTCATCGGGTCGGAGCCGTGCGCCGCCACCGATGTCGCCTGCAGGCCGTCCGGCAGGATGAAGTCCATGATCGACAGTTCGTGAGGCGCGAGGTCCCAGAACACGTCGACGTCGGGCTGCGTGAGGCCGAAGTTGATGCGGACGCTGTCGACGAACAGGATGTCGCCGAGCTCACCTCCGGCGATCAGCTCACGCATCTTCATCACCGCCGGCGTGTAGCACTGCGTGTGGTCGACCATGAGGACGAGACCTCGCTCGGATGCCCGGCGCACCATCTCGGTGCCGCGTTTCTGCGTGTCTGCCAGGGGCTTCTCGACCATGACGTGCTTGCCGGCGTCGAGAGCCGCCATGGCGATGACATGGTGCGTGGCGGCCGGCGTCGCGATGGCGATCGCGTCGATGAGCGGGTCGGCGAGCACCGACTCGATCTCCGCCGTGACCGGCGCCCCTCCCACCGCATCAGCCACCCGGCGGGCGCGGTCGATGTCGACGTCGCAGATGGCCGCAAGGTTCCACTCCCGGCTCGCGCGCAGATTGCGCGCCAGCTGCGGCCCCCAGTACCCCGCGCCGATGACGGCGATGTTCAATCTTCTGCTCACGTGTGTCCCCCCACATTTCCCCATGTCGTACACGCTCCCCAAGAGCGTCCCGCGGCGACTCACGCCGCCGCCCGGACGGCGCCGTCGCCGGTGCCGTCTCGATGTCGTGTCGCAGCGCGCCGTCGGGCACTCACTGCGGAGTCGTGCGCCGGCGCGCGCGTCGCATCAGGTCCGGCCGCCGACAGCGGCTTTTCGGAGCCGCCCGCCGATCGGATGGGAACGAGGGCGCGCGCGACGGCGCGGCCGGCCGGCGCGTCGATGCGCCCACGGCTCGTCGTCGATGCGACGACTGTCCCCACTGTCCCCATGCTCTTCCCCAGTCGCGCACACCCCGAGCGAGAGATGTGTGCGTTAGACCGGCCCCGGCGACAATCCCATTCGTCGCCGGTGTGCACGCCTCCCCAGGCGGGCACGACCGGTGTCCCCGTCGATATGAAACCAGACCCGGGCCGTGGGCACAACACGATCCGTCACACGGATGCCGAAGCCCCCCGTCGACACGCGATGTGGAAGGACCTCCGCGACTCAGCCCCACCCGCCGAGGTAGGCGGCGACGTCGGGCTCGCCGCCCAGGAGCCGGACCCCGTCGACGCGCTCCGACGCGCGGGGGAACAGGTCATCCCGACCCCACCGCGCCTCCCGGGCGGCGGCACGCGACGAGCGGATGCGGAGGAGCACAGCGCCGTCGTCGGCGCGAACGGTGACGACGCCCAGCCCGTCTCGGGCGATGCTGTCGACGAGGTCGCCGAGAATCCGATCGACGCGCACGGGCCGGACGATCTCGACGTGCACACGCACGCGGTCCAGGCGCCCTCGGGCCTCGGCGAGGGCGGCGGCATCCACCCACTCCGACCCCGGGATGGCCGCGAGGACCGAGTCGACGCTCACGAAGGCGGCGCCCTCGGACGCTCCGGGCGGTGCCGTCACCGCGATGTCGACGCGGTCGGTCGGCCGACCGTGCGGCCGCGAGCCGGGCACGGGGATGAGATCGGCGAGGAGGACGGCCTCGGCGTTGCGACGGACGCGGTCGTGCTCGTCTCGGGCCCCGGCATCCGGGCCGTCGTGCCAGGCGACCGCCTGCGGAACATGGGCCAGGAGCGCACCCTTCAGCCAGGCCCGGTAGGTCCACTCCCAGTCCTCACCGCCGTAGGAGCGAAAGGATTCGTCGAAGCCGCCGGTCGCGTCGAAGATGATGCGACTACACGCGAGGACGGCGCCGATCGTGTGCCGATAGCTGCGGTCGTCCGCCTCGAGCAGGTTGCGCGAACGCCGATAGGCGTCGGTCAGCCACGCCGGTTCGGGCAGCTCCCGCCCGTCGACGACCGCACGGACGTCGGCGACGACGGCGGCACCGGTGAGATCGGCGTGGCGCCGCCTGCCGACGACGACCACGTCTGGGGCGAGCCCCGGCATCCGTGTCAGCTCCCGGATGAACCCGGGTTCGGGGACCGTGTCGGCGTCGAGGAAGACGAGGACGTCACCGGTCGCGTGGGATGCCCCCAGGTTCCGGGCGGCAGCAAGGCGGAAGCCCTCGTCGGCCTGACGCACCAGCCGGACGCCCTCGGGCACCCGGGGCGGCTCGGTGGAGCCGTCGTCGGCGACGATCACCTCGAGACGGTCGCGGGGGTGATCCTGGCCGCCGAGAGCGGCGAGGCAGCGCGCGAGCTGCTCGGGCTGCTCGTAGTGCGCCACGACGACCGAGACGGTGGGCGCGGCATCCGGTCGACGTCCGTCCAGGAGGTCCCAGCGGTTGCCGGGCAGGGCGATCCCCCGCGGCGTCACGCGCTCGCCCACCAGGCGAGGTAGGACGTCGCGACGTCCTCGAGCGTCGGGGCGAGCGACGTCCCCTCAGCCAGTCGGGTGAAGGCCGGATCGAGCCACGCGTCGGCGAGCCGCGGCGCGAGCTCATCGGCGGTGTAGCGCGCGATGGTCCCGGGACGCAGCTCGTCCATCTCGGCGGCGTAGCGGGAGTCGACGACGAGCGGGCGCCGACCGGCCTCAACCCAGTCGAGCATCGACCGGGACGCCGACACGTGTTCATGCGCGGCGAGGGGGATGCCGGGGGCGACCAGTTCGCGGCCGAACGCGGCGTCGTCCAGGAACCCGGTCACCTCGAATGCGACGCCGAGGCGGGCCGCTTCGTCGCGGAGCCGGAGGACGTCGTCCTCGTGGCCGCGCGAGGGGGCGCCGATCGCGCGGACGGCGACCTCGCCCACGTCCTCGCCGCGGGACCTCAGCGTCTCGGCGGCGCGTGCGGCGGCGACCACCGCGGGTCGGTGCCCCTTGCCGGGGTAGACGAAACCGGCGATGAGGACGCGGAGGTCGCGGTCGGCGCCGACCGACGAGACGCGCGCGACATCGGTTCGCGTGCCCAGGGCGACGGCGTGGGCCGGAGCCGTGCCGGGAAGGAACTCCGCCATGAGCTGCTGCTCGTGGCGACTGTTGACGGCGACCCGCTCGGCGGCGGTGATCATGCGGGCGTACGCGGTGCGGCGACGCTCGAACATGGTGCCGTCGGAGGGCTGCGGCACATCGTGCAGCGTCAGCGTGAGACGGCTGAGCCGCGCCCAGCGCTCGACGACGTCGGCGGCGTCCTCCGGCGTGGCGCCGAAGAGCCGATCCGTCGTGTGGAGGTGGACGCGCGCGCCGGCATCCACCTCGGCGAGCACCCGATCGCCGGCCGCGACGTCGGCGACCTGCACCACCCTCGCACCGGCGTCGCGGGCGAGGACCGCGTCGGCGACATCCCGGCCGTACCGGGTGACGCCGTGCCCTTCGGGACCGAGGACGAGCAGGAGCGGAGGAGCGGAGATCACCTCGCATGGTTATCCGGCGGTGAGCACGGGGTCAAGCCCCCCTCGCCTCGGACGATTCGTTGCGTACGGTCGGGGCGTCAAGACGCACCCACTCCCCTGGTCGGCGCGACGGCGTCAGAAGGAGATCTGTGGACACGACCATGCGCATCGGCACCACGACGGATGCGGAGTCCGCCGCCCCGATCACGATCGTGTCGATCCCGGCGGGGCATCCGTACGTGCAGCGTGCGACGGCCGATCCCCGCGTCACCGTGCTCGCCGATCCCGTCGCTCCGGGGACGGATCCCGCCGTCTGGTGGCCGCCGGCGGCTCTCGACCCGGCGTGGATCCGCGCGTACGCGGACGAGGCGTCGCTCCTCCACATCCACTTCGGCACGGAGTCGTTCCCACCCGGGCACCTCACCGCATGCCTGGACGCCGCCCACGCCGTCGGCTGGCCGGTCGTCTTCACGCTCCACGACCTCGAGCACCCCCAGCTCGGCGACAGCTCCGCATATCTCGCTCAGCTCGACGAGCTGATGGTCGGCGCCGACGCCGTCACGACGCTGACGGTGGGCGCCGCCCGCACGGTGCGGGAGCGCTGGGGGCGTCATGCCACCGTCATCCCGCACACGTCCGTGCTCCCCCGATCGGCCGCGATCGAACCGGCCCTCGGCTCGGGACGCGTCGTCGGCGTGCACCTGAAGGACCTGCGTCCGGGTGTCGATGGGCCGGGCACCGTCCGAGTCATGGGCGCAGCGCTCCGGGCACTGCGCGATGCGGGCCATGACGTCCGCGGCGAGGTGCGCCTGCACCACCGGGTGCGCGACGCGGATGCCGCCGCCGAGGTCCGCGAGCTGTGCGCGGCATCCGATGCCCTCGACCTCGTCGAGCACGAGCGCCTCGCGGACGATGAGCTCTTCGCCGCGCTCGCGCGGCTCGACGCGTGCGTCCTGCCGTACCGGCACGGAACGCACTCGGGGTGGCTCGAGCTGTGCTGGGATCTGGGCGTCCCGGTCGCGGCCCCGCGGGTGGGGTTCTTCGCCGAGCAGCACGACGACGGTACGGTCGCCTCGTTCTCACGGACGGACCCCGACGAGCTCGCCACCGCGCTCGGGACGCTGTGGAGTGCGCCCGCGTCGCGCCCCGCGAGTCCTGCGCGCGACGCGCTCGTCGAGCAGCGACGCGGAACGCGGTCCGTGATGGATGCCGCGATCGCCGAGCGTCACGCCGAGCTCTACCAGCGCCTGCTCGACGGCACGCACCCGCTCGAAGGCCGCACCGCGTGAGCGCCCGCCCGCTCCGCATCGTCGTGATCGCCCCGCTGCGGTTCCCCATCCGGCGCCCGCACGCGGGCGGTCTCGAATCCGCCGTCTGGGCAGAGGTCGACGCCCTCAGACGTCGCGGCCACGAGGTGACCTTCATCGCGCCGGAGGGCTCGGACTTCCTCCCCGACGCGCACGAGTTCCGGCTACCGCCGGTGGTGTGGCCCGAGGGCGCGCAGCCGACCGATACGACCTGGCCCTCGAGCTACCGCCGCGTGAGCCTGCCGGCCCTCGGCCTCGCCCTCGACGCGGTCGCGGCGCACCCGGAGCGCTACGACGTCGTCTCGAACCACTGCCTCGACCCCCTTCCGCTGCAACGGGCCGCGCAGCTCGGGATCCCGATGGTGACGACCCTCCACACGCCCGTCGACCTCGACGCCGTCGAGGCGCACGTCGCCGCGGCGGGCGACGGGTCGCAGTTCCTCTCGGTCAGCACGCACACGAAGGTGCAGTGGGATGCCGCCGGTGTCCCCTCGACGCTTCTGCCGAACGGCGTCGATCCCCGGGCGTGGGCTCTCGGGCCCGGCGGTGACGACCTCGTCTGGTTCGGGCGGATCGTCCCCGAGAAGGCACCCCACGTCGCCGTCGAGGTGGCCCGGCGTCTCGGTCGGCGCCTCGTGATCGCGGGGCGGATCGGCGACGAGGAGTACGCCCGCGACGTGATGTTCCCCCGGCTGGGCGGCGGTGTCGAGTATGCGGGCGAACTCGCCCCTGAGCCGCTGGCGAACCTCGTGGGTCGCAGCGGACTCGCCCTCGCGACGCCGGCGTGGGCCGAACCGTTCGGGCTCGTCGGCCCCGAGGCGCTCATGTGCGGGACGCCCGTCGTCGGGTTCGCCGTCGGCGGCGTGCCCGAGATCGCCGCGGCGACGATGGGCATGCAGCTGGTCGCCGCCGACGACGTCGACGCGATGACGGAACGCGCCGCGGCGATGCTCCCAAGCGGGAAGGATGCCGCGTTCCGCGCCGTCGTCCGCGAGACCGCCGAGCGCCGCTTCTCGCTCGACATCCGCATCGACGCGCTCGAGGCGAGCTTCGCGCGACTGCTCGAGACGGAGAGCGCCGCGTGATCCCCCGCCTCGGGTGGTACGTCCATCACCACGGACGCGGGCACGTCACGCGCCTGCTCGCGATCGCCCCCCATCTGACGGCCGAGGTCGATTGCGTCAGCAGCCTCCCCGCTCCCCGCGCTCTGCCCTCCGGCTGGACCTGGACGGTGCTCGACCGCGACGACGACGGCGGCGAACCGGTCGACCCGACCGTCGGCGGGATGCTGCACTGGGCTCCGATCGGGCACGTCGGCCACCGCGGCCGGCTCGCGACCATCGCGGCCACCGCGGCGGAGCGCCGATGGGACGGCATGGTCGTGGACACCTCCGTCGAAGTGACGCTCCTCGCCCGCCTGCTCGGCCTCCGAACCGTCGTCGTGACGCAGCCGGGCCACCGCATCGACCGGCCGCACCTGCTCGGTTTCGCCGCCGCCGACACGGTCCTCGCGCCGTGGGCCCGCGGCATCCTGTCACCCCCGCACCTCGAGGCGCTCGGCGAGAAGGTCGTGCACACCGGCGGGATCAGCCGCTTCGCCGCGCGCGGGGCCGGCGGAACCCGCACCGACGAGGTCGTCCTGTTGGCCGGGTCGGGCGGGTCGGCCGTGGGACCGGCGGCGATCCGGGATGCCGAGAAGGCGACCGGCCGGCGGTGGCGGGTGCTCGGCGAGGGCGGCGCCTGGGCGGAGGACCCGTGGGAGGCCCTCGTCTCGGCGGCGGTCGTCGTCTCGTGGGCGGGTCAGAACGCGGTCGCCGACCTCGCTGCGGCACACGCGCCCGCGATCGTCGTTCCCCAGGAGCGACCGTTCGAGGAGCAGCGCGAGACCGGTCGGGCGCTGCGCCGCGCGGGCCTGGCACAGGTCGCCGACGAGTGGCCGACGATCGCGCAGTGGCCGGAGCTGGTCGACCGGGCCTCGACGGCGCGCCCGGAGTGGGAGCGCTGGGAGGTCGCCGGCGCACCCCAGCGCGCCGCAGCCGCGATCAGCGACACGGTGCGAGGCCGGCGATGAGCGTCGCGGTGGTGAGCCTGTGCTCCGCAGGACGCGTCGACCACCTGCGCGCGCAGCTGCGGGCGCTCGAGGGAGCGCCCGACGCCCGCCGTGTCGTCGTCTGGATCGGCGACTCCGCACCGCCCGAGCTCGATGCCGAGGTGATCGTCCGCATGCCGCCCGGCCCGGACGGACTGCGGCTGGCCGCGGGCCGGAACGCGGGTGCCCTCGCCGCCGGCGACGCCGACCTGCTCATCTTCCTCGACGCGGACTGCATCCCCGGTCCCGACCTGCTGCGCAGGTACCGGGACGCCGCCGCGCGCCACGCGGGCGCTGTGCTGTGCGGACCGGTGACCTACCTCGCCGAAGGGGTCGCGGCATCCGACCCCGCCGACCTCGTCCCCCTCACTTCTCCCCATGCGGCGCGGCCGATGCCCGCGGACGAGGCGGAACGCGCGGCGGGACCCGAGGAGTACGCGCTGTTCTGGTCGCTGTCGTTCGCGCTGACGCCCCGCACATGGGAGCGCATCGGCGGGTTCGACGAGGACTACGAGGGGTACGGCGGCGAGGACACCGACTTCGCGTTCCGGATGCGATCGCGCGGCATCCCGCTCGTCTGGACGGGCGGCGCGCACGCGTACCACCAGTACCACCCGACGACCTCGCCGCCGTGGCAGCACGTCGACGACATCCTCCGCAACGGCGCCCTGTTCCACCGCCGGTGGGGCGAGTGGCCGATGACCGGCTGGCTCGAGGCGTTCGAGCGGGCCGGGGCGGTGGTGAGGGATGCCGCCGGCTGGCGCCGCGCGGACGGCATCCGTTCGTAGATCCGCCCCTCACCGACACGGAGCGCATGCCCTGTCAGGGCGCGCGGCGTCGGGACGGGGGCCGCTCAGCCCTTCGGGACGTAGGTCTCCGCGATGACACCCGAAGCGAAGGCGACGCGGTCGACGAGCTCGAGATCGAGCGGCCCGGCCAGCCCGTCGAACAGTCGCGGTCCGCGGCCGACGACGCGCGGGTGGACGACGAAGGTGTACTCGTCGATGAGGCCCCACCCGGCGAGCGCCGTCGCGAGCGTGACGCCCGCCGTGTAGAGCCCCTCCCCCGGCATCGCCTTGAGTCGCTCGACCTCGGCGCGCAGGTCCCCCGTCAGGAGCTCCGCGTTCCAGTCCACGGACCCGAGCGTCGACGACACGACGTACTTCTTCGCGGCGTCGATGGTCCGGGCGAACGGCCGCGTCCACTCCGGCATCCCGTCGGATGCGGGTGGCCGCCAGGCCTCCTCCATCATCCGGTAGACGGTGCGGCCGAACAGGAGGGCGTCGGCGCGGGCGATCAGCTGCGCGGCATGCGCGTGGATCTCGGCGTCGGGGATGCCGGCGAGATGGTCGACGCACCCGTCGAGGGCGACATTGATGGAATAGCGGAGGGGGCGCACAGCGCGAGGCTACGCCCGGACTCCGCCCCTACGCATCAACCGATCGACCGCCGCCCGGAGATCGGCGGCGACGGGCGCGGGATCGAAGTGAGCGACTCCGACACCGGCACGCCGCGCACGGGCGAGCGCATCACCGGGATCGTCGAAGACCCGCATCACCGCACCAGCGAGCGCACGAGGGTCGCCCGGCGGCACCATGAGGCAGTCCACTTCGTCGATACAGGAGTCGTCGAATCCGCTACCCGAAGTCACGACGAGCGGCACTCCGACGGCCTTCACCTCGATGGCCACGTTGCCGAACCCTTCCCACCGCGAGGGACACATCACGACATCGGCCGCCGCGATCGCGCCGTAGAGATCGTCACCGGCGACGTGTCCGAGGAACGTCACGCGATTCCGCACCGCCAGCGGCATCCTCTCCAGCAGCGTCGCGCGCGACGGCTCGAACCTGTCGTCGCCGCCCGCTCCCGCGAGCACGAGACGGGCCGTTGGGTGCCGTTCCGCGATTCGCGCGAATGCGTCGATACCGTCGACCACCCCTTTCCGCCGCTCCGCGCGCCCGAGGAAGAGGACGATCGGTCCCTCGCCACCCGGCCACCCCGGCGGGCGGCCAGCACGATCGGCAGCTCGCCTGATCGCCCCGACGTCCACGCAATTGCGCACGACCTCGACCGCGGGCAGACGTCCCCAGATCCGTTCCGATCGTTCGACCATCGCTCGTGAGATCGCCACCACTCCCGCCGACCGTCCGACCTGACGCGCCTCGAGCGCCTCCTGCAGCCTCACGGCCGGCCGACTCCACCGCGGGAAGCCCGCCAACTGCAGCCCCGACACCTCGTTCGCGAGCCGCATGCCGGTCGCGAGGTTCGTCACGAGCGGCGCATCCCGCGGAAGCCCAGCGCCGAGGCCCATCCACTCGGGCAGGAACACCCGGTCGTACGCGCCGCGACGGTAGGCCCGGCGCACGACGCGTGCCCGGTGGATCAGCGCGGCGAGGCGCGGCATCCCATCGGTCCGGTGGACGAAGAGCCGACGGATGCCGGGAGTCGCTCGCGCCTGTGCGGCACCTTCCGCGAAAACCATGAGGTCGATGTCAGCCCCCTGCGCCCCGAGCGCGGGAAGCAGCGCCGCGTAATGACGTCCGATGCCCCCGCTGTAGGCGGTCACCCCGGCGTACTCGGTCGTGGCGACGAGCCACCGCTCGGTCATCGGTATCGCTTCGGCACGGCCCAGTGGCTGCCGAACTCCGTGTTGAACGACTCCGGATGGAAGGGGCTGTCGCCACCTGCCGGGAAGCTCGTGAGCTCGCCGAACACGATGCGGCCATCCACGTCGTACAAATCGACGCGTACGAAGTCGGTCTCGGCGGCGAGCGCCTCGGCGATGCGGATCATCTCGCCGAGGGCAGCGGGGCGCGGCGGGGTCGGGTCGCCCCAGGGCGGACCGCCGCTCAGCGGCAGGTGGTTCCAGGATCGATCGAAGAAATCCTGCGTGCGGCCCGCGAACCGGCCGGCATCCACCTGGACGTACTGCACGCGGCCGTGGAAGACGAAGAACTTGTCGTCGTCGGGGATGCGGTCGCCGGCACCTCCCAGCATCTCCTCGACGATGATCCGGCGGGGCACCCTGCCGTAGACCCACTCACGGTTGGGACCTTGACCGTAGAGCTGCGAGACCCAATCCGCCGCGATGCGGACGAGCTCTTCCCGAGGAGCGTGTTCGGGCCGCACATGGCGATACACCCAGCTGCCGTCCTTCGGCAGTCGGGCGTCGACGGGTGCCGACGGCGACACGATGATCGCGGCACCGCTGCCGTGCGTCGGTTTGAGCACGAAGGCATCGGGCAGCTCCACCGTCAGCAGCTCCGCGGGTGCGTCGACCACGACGGCGTGGGGCAGGTACTGCGCGCCCACACGCTCGGCGACGTAGTCGCGCACAGCCGCCTTGTCGGCGAAGGTGACCACGAGCGGACGGTGGTCGCGGAGCATCTTGTAGCGGACCTTCTCGCGGAAGGTGACCGGATGCCGCGTGCGCCAGAGTCGTCCCAACCGGACGAGGCGGCTGCGCTCCCGCCACCGAGCGCGCTTCAGAACGACTCCTCGTACCAGGGGTCGTCCTCTTCGAAGGGGTACTCGCCGGGCGACGCCGGGGGATGGAGGAGCCGATCGTTGCGGCTGAGGAGGTCCATGACCGCGGACTCGTCGTCCAGCCGGACCGCGAAACCCGTGTGCGGCGTCGTGTAGAGCTGGCTCGCCGGACCGATGAGCATCGACGAGGTCGCCGCGCCCTCGGTGGTCGAGATGGGGACGGTGATCAGGTCCGAGGCCTTGTGCTCCGCGAGGCTCTTCGCGTACCGCATCACCGCATCTGCGATCGCGTGCGTCGTCACGACGTAGCCATCGGAATAGTGCAGTTCGAGCATCACTCGATGGTGTGGCCCGTTCTCGTCACGCAGATGGGGGTCGCGCCCCCGGCATCCGTCTCTTACACTTCGGCGTCTGTGGGACGGGTCATCGGCACATGCGGGATACGGTCTTCCACGAAAGACGGCCCGCTCACGACGAATCCGAATCGGCCGTACCAGTCCGCGAGGTGCTCCTGCGCGTCGAGGACGAACGGGCGAGACGCATCCTGCGCGAGGGCGTGGTCGATCGCGAGGCTCATGAGGTCGGCGCCGACACCGCGGCCTCGGGCGGGAACGCTCGTGACGACGCGTCCGATCCGCCACCGTGTGCCCTCGTCGAGCAGACGGAGCGTCCCGAGGACCTCGCCGTCCTCCTCCGCCCACGCGAGGAGCGCACCGGGTTCGATGTCGCGTCCGTCGAGCTCGGGGTAGGCGGCCTGCTGCTCGACGACGAACACGCTGACCCGCAGCCAGAGGATCCGGTAGAGGGTCGTCGCCGGGATCTCGGCGAGCGGGGACAGATGGATGCCGACGGTCACCGCTCAACGCTACGCGAACCGGACCACCACACTCGCTCTACGCTCGCAAGCCCCTGCCCACGGCGTCGCCGGAGTCCGACCGTGGGGACATGAGCGAATCCGACGACATCCGACAGCCCCTGGACCACCTGCCCAAGAAGGAGGACCGCGACCGAGCGATCGAGATCGAGGAGCCGTCCTACCCCGGCACCGATTCCCCGCACGGCGCGTCGGCAGCGTCCCCGGCGACCGCCGCGGAACCGGACGAGCCCGCCCGCCACGGCATCGCGAAGCTCCCGCCCACCGGCCGCTGAATCGGGCTCAGGGCGTCAGTCGCGTCTGATGACGCCCTGGACCGGTTCCCCCGCCCGCGACCGCAGCCATCTGGTCGCGAAGAACAGGACGACACCGACCACGAGCAGGCCCGCGCCGAACAGCCAGACGGTGCCCGACTGCTGTGTGAGCAGCAGGGTGCACGAGGCGATGCCGAGTATCGGGATGACCGTCCAGACGCGGAAGTGATCGTGCTCGACCCGGTCGCGGCGGAGGACGAGAACCGACACGTTCGCGCTCAGGAAGACGAACAGCAGCAGGAGCACGACCGTCTCGGCGAGCAGGCTGAGGTCGCCGATGAGGGTGAGCAGCATGGCAATGAGCGTGGTCGTGAGGATCGCCACCCACGGCGTGCGGCGCTGCGGGAGCACCCGTCCGAGGGCACTGGGCAGAAGCCCCTGCTCCGACATCCCGTACGTGAGGCGGCTCGCCATGATCATCGTGAGGAGTGCCCCGTTGGCGACGGCGACGAGTGCGATCAAGCTGAACAGCCAAGCCGGCACGCCGACTCCCGCGGCCGCGACCACGTCGAGGAGGGGACCGCTCGATTCGACGAGGTCTTCGGGCGGCAGGGCGGTCGCGCTCGCGAGGCCCACCAGCACGTAGACGATCCCGGCCGTGATGAGCGAGGCGAACAGGGCGCGCGGGTAGGACTTTCGCGGATCCCGCACCTCTTCGATGACATTCGCCGAGGTCTCGAACCCGACGAACGAGTAATAGGCGATGATCGCGCCGCCGAGCACGGCGGTCGGGAGGGCGGCATCCGCCGGCAGTTCGACGACCCGACCCGGGTCGCCACCGCCACCCGCGAGCAGCATCGCGACGACGACGATCACGATCACCAGGCCGCTCAGCTCGATGAGCGTCATGACGAGGTTCGCCCCCATCGATTCGCGGATGCCGCGTGCGTTCAGCGCGCCGACGACGGCGAGGAACACGATCGCGACGAGGGGCGCGGGCAGGTCGACGAACGTCGTGAAGTAGTCGCCGGCGAACGCGATCGCGAGGCCCGCCGCGCTGACGACACCGGCCGCGAGCATGCAGAAGCCGACGAGGAACGAGACGAGCGGGCTCCGGAACGCGCGCTCAGCGAAGACCGCCGCACCGCCCGCCCGCGGATACTTCGTGACGAGCTCGGCGTAGGAGCCAGCCGTCAGCAGAGCGAGCAGTAAGGCCACCAGCAACGGAGCCCACAGCATCCCGCCCACCTCCGCGGCGAGCACGCCCATGAGCGCGTAGATCCCCGCTCCGAGAACGTCGCCGAGGATGAAGGCGAACAGCAGCGGCCCGGTGATCCCCCGCTTCAATCGCGTGTCGGTGTCGCCGCTCGGCGGCGTGGTGTTCTGCGTGGCCATGATGGTCCTCCCGGTCGCAGCACACCCTGCGGGCCCCGCCGTTGCGCGCGGACCCCCTTGCGCCGCCCGCCCGGCTGTGGCATCCCGCGGCTGCTGCCGGCCTCAGGCGCGGTGGAAGGGGCAGCGCGCGCCACCCTCATCCCGGCCGGCCCCGCGGACGCGCCCGCCGGAGCGGGGCTTCGTCGGCATCCGGCGCTCGTTCACGTCGAGGCCCGTCGGAAGGATCGTCAGCCGCGGGTCGCTCATCGCGCTGATGGATGCCGCGAGTCCGGCGATCGCGAGCTTCTCGCCCGGGCATCGGTGCCCCGTCGTGACGTCGGCACCTCCGTGCGGGACGAACGCGGCGATCGACTCGTAATCGCGGACACACACGAAACGCTCGGGGTCGAAGGTCCCGGCGTTCTCCCACGATCGCTCGTCGGTGTCGGTCCCGAGGACGTCGAGCACGATCCGCCCGCCGGCGCGGATCGTGCGCCCGCCGACCTCGATGTCCCGCGTCGCGAACGCGGGGAGCATCGGGACGAACGGCGACGTGCGGCGGATCTCCTGCGCGAACGCGGTCGCGAGCGGGCCGTCGACGAGCGAGCCGCGCTCGGCGACCTCGGCCGCGATCCGCTCCCGCCACTCGGGGTGCTCGTGAAGACGCTTCGCCGCGAAGGCCGTGAACCGGGCGACGGCGATCATCGGCCGGAAGCTGTTCTGCAGCTCGATGCCGGCGAGGCGCGCGGGCAGCAGTTCCCCGTCTCGGTTGCGGTGCCAAGCCCAGGCGTTCAGCGCCGTGTCGGGCTGCGCGTCGAGGCGGCCGGCGCGCACCGCTCGGATCAGGCGCTCGGCGTGACGGTCGGACCAGCGTCGATTCGCGAACGCCAGCAGGTACTCGGGCGAGTACGGCACCCCGAACCCGTCGACGATCTGCGCCTGTCGGCACGCCCACCGCGTCTTGGCGTCGCCGGTTCCCGGCAGCCCGGCCCACCGCATCACGGCCCGTCCGAGAGCGCCGACCGCCGCGTCGTACGCCGACTGCTCGCCGCCTGCGATCCAGGCGTCGACCTCGTGTCGCCACTCCCGTTCGAGGTGCGGACGCAGCCGCGCGACCTGCTCGTCCTCGTACAGCGCCGAGACGAACGTCGCTTTGCGGTGTCGATGGTCGTCGCCGTCAAGGCTGTGCACCGAGTCGTGCCCGAAGAGGGTCTCCTGAATGAAGGGCGGCATCGCGCCGTGCCGGGCGACGCGCTCCTCGTCGTAGAACGCCGCGACGCCCTCGGCGCCCCGGACGAGCAATGCATCGGAGAAGAGCAGACGCATGGGCGCCGAACGCGAGCCCTTCGGAGCACGCCTCCAGATGCGCTCACCGAACCGGTATCCGCGGGTCAGGAGGGCGGCGGAGTCGTCGCGCCAGAACGGTCGCGAGACGACTCCGAGCGAGGGGTCCGCGGAGCGCTCCGCGCGGGTCGCGGGGATGGAGGTCGAGGGCTCACCAGTAGTCGGCATGTCCCGACGCTCTCAGCGCGCTGCGGGCCCGGCCAGGGGCGTGCGTCCGCCGAGGCCGTGTGGTACCGGCGTCAGTCGCAGTCGCTGCGCGCGCCGTCGGAGTACCAGATGCCGGAATCCTCGGGCGATGCGACGGTGCGCTCCACGCCGAGCGCCGAGACGGTCACCCGGGGCGGCCTCGGCATGAAACCGGAGCACTGTTCGTAGCCGGCGGCATCCTCAGCGTTCGCCTCGAGGATGACCGTGAAGGACTGCTGATCCCCGGCGGGCACGGGCATGCCCTCGATCGCGAAGACCGCCGCGTCGTCGATGTCGGCGAGCCTCATCTGGCCGTTCGGATTCACCATCGTCGGCCGGATGAGGGAGACGAAGTCCTTCTGCATCCCCGGGAGCGCGACGGCCCGGGCATCGACCTCGCTCCAGCCGTCGTTGACGACGAAGAACCGGACCCCGCAAGTCATCCCCGGCTCGACCCCCACGACGGGCGAGTAGAACGTCTCGTCCCCCGCGAAACCGCCGTCGCTCAGGAACTCGTCCGACGCCCCCGGCGGGTCGAGCGTCACCTCGGCACCCTCGCAGGCGACCGGACGGGCGTCGTAGACGATCCGCACCGCGCCGAGCGCCGTCCATGCGGCGATCTGCCACCCGGCGACCACCACGGCGATCGCCCCGACCGCGATCGCGGCGATCAGCAGGGCCCGACGACGCGGTTCCCGTCGCTTCTTCTCCGGCGCCGGCTCGAGTCGCTCCGCGACCATCGTCTCCCCCATGGCTCGATCATGGCAGTCGGCCGGCGCCGCCACCGTTAATGCCGTTCTCAGGATCGGTCAACGTCCGCCCGATGCCGCATCCGTATCCCTGAGGGATGCCGCACATCACCAGACCCCGCCGAGTCCGCACCGCCCTCCTCTCCGGCGGCCTCGCCCTCGCGCTCGCCGTCGGCGGCGCGACGGCGTGGGCCGCCGACCGTTTCCTCATCGAACACGTCGAGATCTCGGACGTCTCGGCCTACGAGGCCGAGAACTCGACCGCGACCCCGACCACCGGGTCAGCGTCCACCGCCGGGACCGTCGACGGCGACACCTACTCCGACGGCGAGACGAGCGTCACCGTCTCGCAGGTCGTGACCGGCTCGGGCGACGACACCCTGACGTACTACGTCGCCGACGTCGTCCTCGCGGATGCCACCCGCCTGCGGTCCGCCTTCGCGAAGGACCAGTTCGGCGAGAACATCACCGAGACGACGAGCGGCATCGCCGAGGACAGCGACGCCGTGTTCGCGATCAACGGCGACTACTACGGGTTCCGCGACACGGGGATCGTCATCCGCAACGGCGTCGTCTACCGCGACTCCCCCGCCCGGACCGGGCTCGCCTTCTACGCCGACGGCACCGTCCGGGTGTACGACGAGACCACGACGAGCGCCGACGAACTCCTGGCCGACGGCGTCTGGAACACCCTCAGTTTCGGTCCTGCGATCGTCGAGGACGGCGCGACCGTGGACGGCATCGAGGACGTCGAGGTCGACACCAACGTCGGCAACCACTCGATCCAGGGCGAACAGCCGCGCACCGCCGTCGGCGTCATCGACGACAACCACCTCGTCTTCGTCGTCGTCGACGGCCGCGCCGACGGATACAGCCGCGGCGCCACCCTGACCGAGCTCGCCGACATCATGACCGGACTGGGCGCCGAGACCGCATACAACCTCGACGGGGGCGGCTCGTCGACGATGTACTTCGACGGCGACGTCGTGAACCAGCCCTCCAACGGCGGCGAACGCGGCACCAGCGACATCCTCTACATCGGGGAGTGAGCCGGTGGTCGTCCTCATCCCCGCATACGAGCCCGGCGATGCCCTGCTCGACCTCCTCCGCGATCTCGCGTCCGCCGCACCCGGCACCCCGGTCATCCTCGTCGACGACGGCAGCGGGCCGGCGTACGACGCCGTCTTCGCCGAGGCGGCATCCCTCGGCGCGACCGTGCTCGGCCACGTCCGCAACCGCGGCAAGGGAGCGGCCCTGCGCACGGGCCTGGACCATGCCGCGCAGGCCTTCCCCGGCGACGCGGTCGTCACCGCCGACGCGGACGGCCAGCACACCGCGCGCGACATCGTCCGCGTCGGTCAGGCGACCGTCGCTGCCGAAGCCGGCGGCCACCCCGCGATGGTCCTCGGATGCCGCGAGGTCGATCGCCCCGGCAACCCCCTCCGCAGCCGGATCGGCAATCGGGCCGCGCGCGCCGCGTTCCGGGCGTCGGCCGGCTGGAGCCTCTCCGACACGCAGACGGGGCTGCGCGGCATCCCCGCCGTCATGCTCCCGTGGCTGCGCGCGCAGCGGGGAGACCGTTTCGAGTACGAGCAGAACATCCTCCTGCGCTGTCGTCGGGACGGCTGGCGGACCCTCGAGGTCCCCATCGAGACCGTCTATCTCGCCGGCAACGCGTCGAGTCACTTCCGCCCGATCATCGACACCCTGCGGGTCGGGATGCCGCTGGTGCTGTTCGCCGCATCGTCGTTGGCCTCGTTCGCCCTCGACGCCGTCCTCCTGCTGGTCTTCCACGCCGTGACCGGCGCACTCGTGCCCTCGATCATCGCGGCCCGCGTCGTGAGCGCGAGCGTGAACTTCGCCGTCAACCGGCGGGTGGTGTTCCGAGGCGAGGCGCGGGGACCGCTGCTGCGACAAGCCGGTCGTTATGCCGCGCTCGCAGCCGTGCTCCTCGCCACGAACGTCGCGTGGATGAGCGGCCTCACCGCGCTCGGGCTCGGACTCGTGCCCGCCAAGATCGCGACCGAGGCCGCCCTGTTCGCCCTCGGCTACCTGATCCAGCGCCGCGTCGTCTTCTCCCGCACTCCGGCGCCCGCACCGCTCGAATCGGCGGTCAATGCGCCTCTTATGAACGGTGAAGGTGCGGCGACTCGGATGGAGATCGTCACCACACGTCCTCGGAGGAACCCATGACCATCCCCTCGATCCTGCTCATCGCGATCGACATCGCCGCCGCCCTCGTCCTCAGCCTCGGGCTCTACTACCGACGCCACCGGCGCCGCGACCTCGTGGTCGCGTTCCTGGGCGTCAACGTCGGCGTCATGGCCGTCGCGAGCGTGCTGGGGACGGCGGAAGTCGCGCTCGGCCTCGGCCTCGGACTGTTCGGCGTGCTGTCGATCATCCGGCTGCGGTCGTCCGAGATCTCGCAGCGCGAAGTGGCGTACTACTTCGCCGCGCTCGCGATGGGTCTCATGGCGGGGCTGCCGACCACCGACATCCGTCCCGTCACGGCGCTCATCGCCCTGATCCTCGCGGTCCTGTGGGCAGCCGACCACCCGCGCATCCTCTCGCGCAGCCGGCACCAGATCGTCCGCCTCGACCGCGCCGAGTCCGATGAGACCACCCTCCGGACGATGATCGCGGAGCGCGTCGGCGGCGAGGTCACCTCGCTCACCGTGCAGGAACTCGACTTCGTGAACGACACCACGCTCGTCGACGTGCGCTTCCGGGCGAGCGCCGACGTCCGCCTCACCGCGGGAGTCGCACGATGACCGCGGCAGCCGACGCGCTCACCCGTTTCGAGGCGGTCGAGCTCGACGAGATGGTCGCCGAGGCGGCCCTGCTCGCCCGGGTGGACCGCAAGTACGTGATCCCGCAGCCGGCCCTGGAGGACCTCCTCGCCCGCGTCGACGATCGCACCCGGATCCTCGAGATCGGCGGAGCGCGCCGCTTCGCCTACGAGTCGGTCTACTTCGACACCCCCGATCTGCTGAGCTTCCACATGGCGGCCCGTCCCCGGCGCCGGCGGTTCAAGCTGCGGACCCGCACCTACATCGACACGGACGCCGCGTTCCTCGAGATCAAGACACGCGGCGCGCGGGGAACAACCGTCAAGGAGCGGTCGGAGTACGACATCGCCCACCGAGCGGTCCTGACTCCCGACGCACAGGACGACGTCGCCGCGGCATTCGAGGCGATCGGCGTCGACACCCGTCGCGTGGACGAGCTCGGGGCCACCCTGACCACGCGGTACGCCCGTGCGACGCTCCTCGCCCCCGACGGGTCGTCCCGCGCCACGATCGACACCGATCTCCGGTGGGATCGCCCCGACGGAAGCGGATTCACGCTCCCCGGCCTCGCGATCCTCGAGACGAAGTCGCCCTCGTCGGCATCCGCGGTCGATCGCCTGCTGTGGCGCGCCGGACACCGTCCGGTCTCCGTCAGCAAGTACGCCACGGGGCTCGCCGCGCTCAGCCCCGACCTCCCCCGCAACCGCTGGGGTCGACTCCTCCGCGGCCCTTTCGCCGCCTCATCCCCCACCATCACCTTCCACACCGAGGAGCTGCCATGCGCCGCCGCCTGATCCTTCCCACCATTCCGCTCGCTCTCGCCGGCCTGTTGCTGACCGGATGCGCCGTCACCGGTCTGACGACGACGGGCAGCGACACCTCGTCGTCGAGCGGCGACGCGACCTCGACGGCGGCCCAGGTGACGGTCGACTCCGATCTCGACGCGACCGCTGTGCTCGCCGCGGACGACGAGGCGACCGTCGTCGCCGACGACGACTGGACGGCCGACGACGCGGTCGAGATCACTCCCTCGGGCTCGACCGCCGAGGCCTCCGGCGACGGCGTCGAGGTCTCGGGCAGCACGGTCACGATCGGCGCAGCCGGCGTGTACCGCCTGAGTGGAGACCTCGACGGGGCGGTCGTCGTCGCCGCCCCCGACGACGCGCAGGTCGTGCTCATCCTCGACGGTGTCGACATCGCGAACACCGCGGGGGCAGCGATCTCCGTCACGACCGCCGACGACGTCGTCATCTCCCTCGCCGACGGGACACAGAACACGGTGTCGGATGCCTCGTCGTACGACGACGCCGCTGCAGCCAACGCCGCGATCTACGCCGACGCGGACCTCACCCTCACCGGCTCGGGATCGCTCGACGTGACGGGGAACGGCAACGACGGCATCGCGAGCACAGACGACCTCGCGATCACGTCGGGGACGATCACGGTGGATGCCGCCGACGACGCGCTCCGCGGAAAGGACGCGCTCGTGATCTCGGGGGGCACGCTCGATCTCACGGCCGGCGGCGACGCGCTCAAGAGCGACGACGACGAGGACGCCACCCGTGGGTACGTCTGGATCTCGGACGGCACGGTCTCCGCGACCAGCGGCGACGACGGGATCTCGGCGGCGACCGATGCGGTCGTCACCGGCGGGACGGTCACGCTCCGCGCCCAGGGTGCAGCGGATGCCGGCTCCAAGGGGATCAGCGCCGGCGTCGTGGTCGCGATCGGCGGCGGGACCGTCGACGTCACCGCGACCGATGACGGGCTGCACTCCGACGGGTCGATCGGCATCACCGGCGGCACCGCGACCGTCGCCGCGGGGGACGACGGCGCGCACGCCGCGAACACCCTGGACGTCGCCGCCGGCAGCCTCACGATCGCCGAATCCACCGAAGGACTCGAGGCCACCGACATCCTCATCCGTGGCGGCGAGACGGTGGTGACGTCATCCGACGACGGCCTCAACGGCAGCGGCGACGCGGGCTCGACGGCCGGCGGCGGGGGCGGCGGTATGTCCGACACGGGCGAGACGATCACGATCTCGGGCGGCACTCTGACGGTGGATGCCGGTGGTGACGGCATCGACTCGAACGGATCGGTCACCGTGACCGGGGGCGACATCGTCGTCTGGGGTCCGACCATGCAGGGCAACGGCGCGCTCGACAGCAACGGCGGCTTCTCTGTCAGCGGGGGCACCCTGCTCGCCGTGGGCAGTGCCGGCATGGCCGAGACGCCCGACGCCGACGCGGCGCAGGCGTGGATCGCCGCGACGATCAGCGGGTCTGCGGGAGATGAGATCGAGATCACGGATGCCGACGGCACCGTCATCGCCTCGGCGACGGCCGCGAAGCAGTTCGAGACGGTCGTGTTCTCGTCCTCCGAGGTCGCCGCCGCCGGCACCTACACCGTGACGGTGGCGGGAGAGTCGGTCGAGGTGACCGCCGGCGAAGCCATCGCCGGGGGCATGGGCGGCGGCGGCATGGGCGGACCCGGTGAGATGGGTCAGCCCGGCGACCGGAGCGGCGCCCCGTCCGACGGCGGCGAGAACTCCTGACGCCCTCGACCGTGCGGCGTCCCCGTGGACGCCGCACGGTCGCATTCCCTCTCCGAACCAGGAAAGCTGACACCATGAACCCTTCCCGTCCCGCGCCCCTCACCCGCGTAGACGGTTCCCCCGTCCGCGTGCTCGTCGTCGACGACGAAGCGAACCTGAGCGATCTGCTGCGGATGGCGCTGCAGAACGAGGGGTGGGACGCACGCACAGCGGCGAACGGGCAGGAAGCCTTGAACCTGGTGCGGGAGTTCGCCCCCGACCTCGTCGTGCTCGACATCATGATGCCGGGGATCGACGGTATGGAGGTCCTCCGGCGCCTCCGGGGTGCAGGCAACGACGTTCCCGTGCTGTTCCTGACCGCGAAGGACGCCGTCGAGGATCGCATCGCCGGCATCAGCGCCGGCGGTGACGACTACCTCACCAAGCCGTTCAACCTCGAGGAGGTCGTCGTACGGCTGCGCGGGATGGCCCGTCGACACGTCGCGGCGGCCGCAGCGGCCGAGACGCGACTGCGCGTGGGCGATCTCACGCTGGATGAGGAGACGTACGAGGTCGTGCGGGGCGGCATCCCGATCAAGCTGACCGCGAAGGAGTTCGACCTGCTGCGCTACCTCATGCAGAACCAGCGCCGCGTGCTGTCCCGCTCGCAGATCCTCGACCAGGTGTGGAGCTACGACTTCGGCGGGACGTCGAGCGTCGTCGAGATCTATATCTCGTACCTCCGCAAGAAGATCGACAGTCTCGGCGAACCCCTCATCCACACGGTGCGCGGCGTCGGCTACACGATCAAGTCCGCAGAATGACCGCCCGCCGTTGGACGCTGCGCCGGACGCTCGTCGTCGGCACCGGCGCCCTCGTCGCGATCGCCCTGCTCGTGACGGGCCTCGCGACGTCGCTGGCCCTCCGCATCTTCGTGTACGAGCGCCTCGATGCGCAGGTCGTCGAGTCGTTGCAGATGGCCCGTCTCGGCAACGGCATGCAGACCGCGCCGAATCCGGCGAACGGCGACCGGGGCGACGGTCCTGCGCCGCGGGTCGGTTCACTGTTCGTCCTGTTCGACGACGGCACGGTCGTCTCGAGCTACACCGGCGACGACGGAGAGGAACGGTCCCTCGACGCCAAGCAGCTCGCCGCGGTGACACAGGCGGATCTGTCGGCGCGGACGCCCGTCACCGTGGACGTCGGCGGCGGGCTCGGCGAGTTCCGCCTCGCCGCACGCGAGCAGAACGGTCAGAAAGTCGTCGCCGGGATGTCCGTCGAAGAGGTGACGGCCACGACCTCGGCCCTCACCGTCATCCTCGTGAGCGTCGCGGGCACCGCCCTCGCCCTCGTCCTGCTGGGACTGTCGTTCTTCGTGCGGCGGTCGCTCCGCCCGCTCGAGCGCGTCGCCGTCGTCGCCGACCGGGTCGCCGCACGCCCCCTCTCCACCGGGGAGGTGGAGATCCCCGAGCGGGTGGACGCCTCCGACACCGACCCCACGACCGAGGTCGGCCGCGTCGGCCATTCGCTCAACGTCCTCCTCGCGCACATCGAGTCGGCGTTGTCGTCCCGGCAGCACAGCGAGGACCAGCTGCGGCGCTTCATCGCCGACGCGAGCCACGAGCTCCGCACACCCCTCGCGTCCATCCGCGGGTACGCGCAGCTCTCCCTCGGTGAGAACGCCCCGATGACGCCCACGCAGGAGCGCGCGTTCGACCGGATCGCATCGGAGTCCACGCGCATGGCCGACCTCGTCGAGGACCTGCTGCTCCTCGCGCGCCTCGACGCAGGCCAGCAGCTGCGGCGTGAGCCCGTCGACCTGACGATGCTCGCGATCGACGCCGTGAGCGACGCGCATGCGTCCGACCCCTCGCGCACGTGGCTGCTCGACCTGCAGGAGGACGACGCGGTCGACGTGCTCGGCGACGAGAACCGCCTGCGACAGGTGGTCGCCAACCTGATGCGGAATGCGCGCACCCACACGCCCGCGGCGACCACCGTCACCCTCACGCTCCGGCGAGAGGGTGACGTCGCCGTCATCGAGGTCGTCGACGACGGCCCCGGCATCGTCCCCGAGATCCGCGACCGACTCTTCGAACGTTTCGCCCGCGGTGATGTGTCACGCAACCGGGATGCCGGGAGCACCGGCCTCGGGCTCTCGATCGCGCAGGCGATCGTGGTCGCCCACGACGGTGCGATCGACGTTCGGAGCGAGCCCGGCCGCACCGCGTTCACCGTGCGCCTGCCCGCGAACTGAATCGCACGTCCCTACCGTCCGCACGAATCCCCGTCCACCCCTTCCGCGACCGAGTACCGGCACGTCACAGTGATCGTGTGCGATTCGACGACGACCTCGGCGCCTGGGTGGCGCGACAGCGCTGGTACGCGGGCAAGAGCCACGACCCGCGGTTCCGCATCCTCGACGCGGAACCGGCGCCCGGTGGTGCCACGCGTTACCTGCTCATGGACGACGCCGGCGCCCTGCCGACGCTCTACAACGTCCCCCTCGCCGACGCGACCGACGCGCAGGCCGAGGAGGTCGTCACCACGACCGAGGACGGACGTCCCCTGGTCGATGCGACGCGTCATCCCGGGTTCACGGTCGGCCTCCTGGCCGAGATGGGCGTCGACACGAGCCGTGTCACCGGGTCGCGCGTGCTGACCGGCGAGCAGTCGAACACCTCGATCGTCTACGACGTCGACGGGTCGCCGACGATCATCCTCAAGCTCTTCCGGACGCTCCACCACGGCGAGAACCCCGACGTGACCGTCCAGCGCGTCCTCAGCGACGCGGGGTCCCCGTACGTGCCGACGTTCTACGGCAGTGCGGATGCCGAGTGGCCCGACGTCGGCCGCGAGTCCGGCACCGCGCAGGGCACGCTCGGGTTCGCGCAGGAGTTCCTGCCCGGTGTCCGCGACGGCTGGGCGATCGCGCTCGATGCCGCCCGCGAAGGACGCGACTTCACCGACGCGGCGCGCGACCTCGGGGTCGCGGTCGCGGGCGTGCACGGGGCCCTCGGCGACGCCCTCGAATCAGCCGATGCCACACCCGACCAGGCCGAGGCCGTGGGGCGCGCGTGGCGCCGCCGACTGGCGATCGCCTCGGCGGAGGTCCCCGCCGTCGCTGACCGGCTCGCCGCGATCGACGCCGTGTACGCGGAGGCCCTCGAGCGCCCGTGGCCGCGGCTGCAGCGGATCCATGGCGACCTGCACCTCGGTCAGGTGCTCGCCGTGCCGAACGGCGGCTGGCGCATCGTCGACTTCGAGGGCGAGCCGCTCCGGCCGATGGCCGAGCGCGCGATCCCCGACCTGCCGCCGCGCGACGTGGCCGGCATGCTGCGCTCGTTCGACTACGCGGGCGCCGTGGGAGCGGGACCGGATGCCGCGGCCTGGGCGGCGGCATGCCGGGCGGCTTTCTTCGACGCCTACGCGACGGCTCCCGGTGCGATCGACCTGGATCCTGCCCTGCTGCGAGCCCTCGTCCTCGACAAGGCGGTCTACGAGTCGATCTACGAGGCGCGGAACCGTCCGGACTGGCTGCCGGTGCCGCTCGCCGGCATCGACGCCGCCCTCGCCTGACCGGCGAGCGCGGCGTCTGCGCGGTCAGTTCGAGGCGCCCCGACCCGTCGCCTGCTGCAGGCGGTCGATGTGCTCGGACGCCTCGGCCTTCGTGATGTTCGCGGGGATCTCCTCGCCGGCCTCGCGCGCGAGGGTGTCGAGGTAGCTGCGCTGCGCGCCCGTCATCGGCTCATCGCCGGTGACCCACTGCTCCGGGTCCTTCACCGCCGTGTCGCCGCTCGGGCCGCCCAGCATCTCGGGCGCATCGGTGTCGGGTGCGGAATCGTTCTCGGGGACGTTGCTCTGATCGGTCATGCCAGGACCGTACGCGCGGCACCCGACATCGCGCGGGGGCTTGCGTTCGCCCCGATCAGTCCTCCTCGGCCTGCGGCTGCAGGACGAGGAATCGCGCACCGTAGGCCGGCAGCGACACCGAGAAGCTCTGCAGGTCGTCGACGCGGCCGACGACCTCGCCCTGAGCGGCGTCGAGGACGTCGCTCTGCGGAGTGAGGTGCTCGGAGCGCACCGTGCCCTCGATCGGCTCGGCCGAGAAGTTCAGGACGGTGACCTGGAGCGGCGCGTCGACCTCCGGCATCCCCTCGTCGAGGCGGTGGACGAGCACGAGCATGCCGGCATGGGCGACCTCGGGGATGTCGACCGCCGACGCCGTCGCGATCCCGTACTCGCGGCGGAGGTCGAGGATCGCCGACAGCCTCGAGGCGAACGACTCGGGGTCGTCGAGCTGGGCGGGGAGCGGGCCGTACAGGGCGCGGCCGCGCGGCATGCCCGAGATCGAGCGCGTGGCGGCGGGGTCGACGTCGAGCAGGTCGTGCGCGCCGCGCTCGATCCAGCGCGTGTCGCCGACGCGGATGAGGTCGGCCACCTCGTCGCCGGGGAGCGTCAGCATGCCGACGAGGTCCCACCCCGAGAGGGCGAACACCCCCGGCTGCCAGGCGTTGTAGGCGCACAGCAGCAGGTGCGCGTCGCGGATCGTCGGGATCTCGGCGTCGGTGATGTCGTCGAGGGTCGGGATGCCGCGGGTCGCCGCGATGAGCGACGTCGTCGTGCAGGCGATGCCGTTCTGCGTGAAGACGCGGTTGTAGTCACCGGCATCCACCAGCTTCTCGGTCAGCTCCGCGCGGACGACCTCGGCGAGGTCGGCACCCGTGATGGTGTCACCGCGGAAGCCGTACTCCTCGTCGGCGTGCCGGGTCGCCCAGTGGACGAGCTCGTAGGTGAGCTCGTCGTGGTTCTGCAGACCGTGCACGAGCTGTACCGGCGCGACTCCGAGCGCGAGCGACGACGTGAGCGCGAGACGCAGGAACTCGGTCTGTCCGGTGGCGAGGGCGTGGTGGTAGCCGGGGCGCCCGATGAAGTCGTACGACAGGTCGGCGCCGACGGCACCGGTGTCGCGGATGTCCTCCATCGTGAGGTTCAGCTCCTGGAACGTGAACCCACCGACCTTGCGCACCATCCCGGCGATGATGTGGTTGGCCGCGTGCGAGAGCGGATGCCCCTCCGACCACGCCGGCAGGCCCTCGGCGCTCTTCTCCACCCCGAGGAAGCCGTTCGCGTCGAGGCGCAGCGCACTCGTGCCGAGCTCGCCGAGCGAGTGCAGGGCGTCGCCGATGACGAGGCGCATGCCCGCGAACGTCGGGTCGAGCCAGTTGATCGAGGGCTGGCCCTGCTTGAAGTAGTGCAGGTACACCCAGCGGCGGGTCACGCCGTCGGGGCCGATCGACGGCGCCGTCGCGCTCCAGTTCGTCTCCTTCACGCCGGGCGTGTAGAAGATGACGCGCTGCAAGGCGCCGATGATGTAGCCGTGCTCAGCGAGGGTGTGCTCGGTCGCCGGGTCGAGGTTGACACTGTCGTAGCCCTCGGGGACGTCGGGCAGCAGGTGCCAGTCCTCGGGCGGGATCGCCACCATGTGGTAGATCCCGGGGTAGTCCTTGAAGCCCATCTCGGCGAGGCGGAAGTCCGCTCCCTTGCCGGTGTGGCCGGGCACGATGTCGTCGATGATGCTGCCGCCGTGCGAATCGGCGACGTCGCACAGGGCGCGGAACTCGTCCTCCGTGCCGAAGGTCGAATCGATCGCGGTGCTGATGCGGTCGAAGTGACCGTCGACGCTGGGCGTCTCGCCCCACCCTTCGATGCCGCCGGCCCGCTTGACGGGGCCGGTGTGGACGGCGGTGATGCCGATGCGCTCGAACACCGACCACAGCTCCTCGTCGCCGAGGGCTGAGAGGAACGACTGCCCCGGCCGCGTGATGAGCGAGATCGGGTACGCGGTGAACCACACGTCGCTGGTCGCGATGGCGCGACGCGCATCGGGACGCGCGTACGCGTTCCGCCACATCGTCGGCTGACCCGACAGCTGACGGGCGAGCACGTCGGCATCCTTCAACATCGACTGCCGCACCAGCCACTCGACGTACGACGGGTTCGTGCCGTTCGCGGTGCGCGGGTCGGTGCGGATGCGGCGCACGCTGCTGCCTCGCAGATTGTCGCGCGGGCGCAGACGCCGCGGACGTGCCGGGTAGCGCTGCTCGTCGTAGCTGATCTCGGGCATCTCGAGGTCCCCGTCTTCGGCTGCGGCGAGCGCAGCGAGGTCGATGGGTCCGGTGTAGAGATCTTCGGGTCGATCGTCGTCACGCGCCATGGAGTCCACGCTACGAACTCCGCACGCCCGGCAGGAAGGGGTGGTGCCCAGATTCTCTAAGCGTTATGGGATGCGGCATTGCCACGCCATCGGATGCGCGTCAACCCGCGGCCCCGGGATGGATTCACGTGCATAGGCTGGGGACATCCCTACGGCCACATCGCCGCACGGGCGCGTATCGAAAGGACCATCACCCATGACCACGACCGCCCACGCCGCCGTCCTCCACGACCAGGACGCTCCGTTCACCTTCGAGGACGTCACCCTCGACGACATCCGCCCGAGCGAGATGCTCGTCAAGGTCGCCGCGACCGGCCTCTGCCACACCGACCTCGCGGTCCAGCACGGCGACATCCCCGCTCCCTTCCCCTACGTCCTCGGCCACGAGGGCGCCGGGATCGTCGAGCAGGTCGGCGACGCCGTCACCGGTTACGCCGTCGGCGACAAGGTGGCCGTCTCCTTCGCCTCGTGCGGCCACTGCGCCAAGTGCGTGAGCGGCCAGGAGGCCTACTGCCGCAACTTCATGGCCCTCAACTTCGCCGGTGCGCGCGAGGACGGATCGTCGACGATCACCGCAGCCGACGGCTCGGCCGTCCACGGCTCGTTCTTCGGACAGTCGTCCTTCGCGAGCCACCTCATCGTCGAGGCTCGCAACGCCGTCAAGCTGCCCGAGGACGCCGACGTCGAGATCGCCGGCCCCCTCGGCTGCGGTGTTCAGACCGGTGCGGGCACAGTCCTGAACTCGCTCGACGTCCCCGCGGGCGCCTCGATCATCGTCAGCGGGACCGGTGCCGTGGGCCTCTCGGCCATCATGGGCGCGAAGGTCGCCGGCGCGACGACGATCATCGCGGTCGACATCCTGCCCGAGCGTCTCGCCTTCGCCGAGAAGCTCGGCGCGACCCACACGGTCAACAGCAAGGACGAGGACGCGGTCGCCCGCATCCACGAGATCACCGGCGGCATCGGCGCGGACTACGCCGTCGACACGACCGCCGTACCGGCCGTCGTCGAGATGCTCGCCGCCGCGACCGCCTTCGGCGCGAAGATCGCCCTCGTCGGCGTTCCGAAGCCCGGTGTCACGATCCCGCTCGGCTCGATCTCGGGCGCGGGCAAGAGCTACATCGGCGCCATCGAGGGCGACGCCGTGCCGCAGACCTTCATCCCCGAGATGCTCGCCCTCCACGCCGCGGGCCGCTTCCCGTTCGACGAGCTCATCACCAAGTATGCGTTCGCCGACATCGAGCAGGCGATCGCCGACACGCAGTCCGGTAAGGCCGTCAAGGCCGTCCTCGTGATGCCCTGACACCTGTCCCGGCGTCGAGACGTCGCAGATGGTCACTCTCCTCACCGAAAGTCGACCATCTGAGACGTCTCGACGTCGTTACGGGGGGGGTTACAGTCGCGGGTCGATCGGGTCGGACTCCAGGGCGAGGACGCCGAACACCGCCTCGTGCACGCGCCAGAGCGGCTCTCCGGCGGTGAAGCGGTGGAGCGACTCGATCCCCAGCGCGTACTCGCGGGCGGCGAGCGAGCGCTTGTGCCCGACGTTGCGGTCGCGCAGGCGCGCGAGGTTCGCGGGGTCGGTGTAGTCGGGCCCGTAGATGATGCGGAGGTATTCGCGTCCGCGCACCTTGATGCCCGGCTGCACGAGACCCTTCTCGGTGCGCGTGAGGTTGGCGAACGGCTTCACGACCATGCCCTCCCCGCCCGCGCCGGTCAGCTCCTCCCACCACGCGACCGCCGCGGTGACGGATGCCTCGTCCCCGAGATCGATCCGTCGTCGCCGCGTCGACGCCACGAGGTCCGGCGCGGCTTCGACGAGCCGGTCGGCCACCCCGAGGTGCCACCCGTGGTCGCGTGTCTCGAACGTGGCATCCCCTGCGGCCAGCACCTGGAACGGCGCGACGCGCGCGGTGGACTCGTCGCCGACGTACCGGCGGTAGGCCGCACGGAACCCGCGCGCGCCCTCGCCGCGTCCCCGGTTCCGTGAGGCGAGGGCGCTGACCTCGATCCCGGATGCCGCGGCCCGGGCCAGCACGGCACCGGCGGCATCCGTCGCGGTCTCGGCCGCCGCGGCCACCGAGGCGTAGAGGTCGCGGATGAGGTCACCGGCTTTCAGCGACCAGGGCAGGATCTCGGCGTCGAGGAGGATCCACGACGAGCCGAGTTCGTCCCAGAGGCCCGCGCGCTCGATCGCCGCGTCGAGGCGGGTGAGCATGTCGGCTTCGACGTCGGGCGAGAAGAACGGGCGACCGGTCCGGGTGTGGATCGCGCCGCGCCATCCCTCGGGCGCCGAGAACCGCGCCGGATCGCGCGCGACGAGCACGAGAGCGCGCGAGCCCATGTGCTTCTCCTCGGCGATGAGATCGGTGACGCCGTTCGCCCGGTACGTCGCGAAGGCCTCGTCGGGGTGCTCGAGGAAGCCGTCCCGCGCCGACGTGTTCGGCGGCGACATCGTCGGCGGCAGATGGATCAGCCAGCGCGGATCGGTCGCCCACCGGCTGATCGTCTCGAGACCTCCGGCGGACTGCTCCTCCTGGATGCCGACGCGGCCATGCAGGCTCGTCTGGACGATGAGCCTGCCCTGCACGTCGGCGAGGTCGAGCACACCGGGGGCGCGCACGGGGGCGGCGGGCGCGAGCGGACGGATCGGCTCGTACCAGACCTGCTCGGCCGGCACCGAGACGACCTCGCGCTCGGGGTAGCGCATCGCCGAGAGCGCCCCGCCGAAGACGCACCCGGTGTCGAGGCACGCGGTGTTGTTCACCCACTCCACCGTCGGCACCGGCGTGTGCCCGTAGAGGACGACGGCCTTACCGCGGTAGTCCTGCGCCCAGGGGTGGCGCACGGGCAGCCCGAACTCGTCGGTCTCGCCGGTCGTCTCGCCGTACAGGGCGAACGCGCGCACCCGCCCGGATGCGCGCCCGTGGTACTGCTCCTTGAGGCCGGCGTGCGCGACGACGAGCCGCCCCTCGTCGAGGATCAGGTGCGACACGAGGCCGTAGCAGAACGCCTCCACCTGCTCACGGAACTCCGCGCTCTCGCCGGCCAGCTGGGCGAGCGTCTCCTCGAGCCCGTGCGAGACGGTGACCTTCGCGCCGCGGAGCGCGCGCACGAGCTTGGCTTCGTGGTTTCCCGGCACGGCGAGCGCGCTTCCCGACGCGACCATCCCCATCGCGAGGCGCAGGACGCCGACGACGTCGGGCCCGCGGTCGACGAGGTCGCCGACGAAGACGACGCGACGCTGCTCGGGATGCCGCGCGTCGACCGCCCGGCCCTGCTCGTCGCGCACGAGCTCGTAGCCGAGGCGTCCGAGCAGTGTCTCGAGCTCGCTGCGGCATCCGTGCACGTCGCCGATGACGTCGAACGGGCCGCGCTCGTCCGTGCGGTCGGTGAGAAGGCGCGTGCGTTCGATGGTGGCGTCCGCGACCTCGTCGGGGGTGCGGAGCACGTGCACCTTGCGGAAGCCCTCGCGCCCGAGGTGACGGAGTCCGCGGCGCAGCTGGTCGTTCTGCCGCTTCACGACGCCCGCGGGGATGTGACGGTCGGTGCGCGCCGCGTTGCGTTCGACCGAGACCGCCTCGGGCACGTCGAAGACGATCGCGACCGGCAGCACGTCGTGCGCCTTCGCGAGTTCGACGAGCTTGCGCCTCGCCTCGGGCTGCACGCTCGTCGCGTCGACGACGGTGAGCAGGCCCGCGTCGAGACGCTTGCCGGCGACGTACTGCAGCGCGTCGAAGGCGGCGGCGGTCACCGACTGATCGGACTCGTCGTTGCCGACCAGTCCGCGGAAGGCGTCGCTCGAAAGCGTCTCGTACGGGCCGAAGTGCTCCCGCGCGAAGGTCGACTTGCCCGACCCGGATGCCCCGACGAGGACCACGAGCGAGAGGGCGGGGATGTCGAGGACGGTCATGCCGCGACCTCCTTCCGGAACAGGGCGAGCTGCGTGGGGGCGCCGTGGTCGGCATCCGCCTCACCGACGGGACGGTACGAAACGGTGTAGCCGTGACGGGCGGCGACCCCCTCGGCCCAGTCGCGGAACTCGTCGCGCGTCCACTCGAAGCGGTGGTCGTCGTGACGGAACGCGCCCACGGGCAGGTCGGGGTAGAGGACGTTGTAGTCCGCGTTGGGCGTCGTGACGACGACCGCGTCCGGCGCGGCCGACGCGAAGACGGCGTCTTCGAGCGCGCCGAGCCGCGACGGGTCGACGTGTTCGACGACCTCCATGAGCACCATCGCGTCGAAACCGCGCAGCCGCTCGTCGCGGTAGACGACCGAGCCGTGGAGCAGCTCGATGCGCTCCCGCTCGGCATCGGATGCCTCGGCGAGCCGCAGCATCCGTGCGGCCTGGTCGAGTGAGCGGGCAGAGACGTCGACGCCGACGATCTTGGTGAAGGAGCGGTCCTTCCCGAGGCGGGCGAGGAGCGCTCCGGGGCCGCAGCCCATGTCGACGACGCGGTGCGCGCCGACGTCCGCGAGCGCGGCGAGGACAGCGTCGGCGCGGTGCTGGCGGAGCGGTGTCGGGCGGTCCTCGCCCTCGGCGGGATCGGCGAGCAGCGCGCGCTGGTGCACGAGGTAGCGCCGCGTGATGAGGTCGCGCTCAGGGTGGCCTGCGAGCCATCCCTCGCCGGCGCGCTCGAGTTTGCCGATCTCGTCGTCGCCGACCCAGTAGTGCTTCGCGTCGTCGAGGACGGGCAGCAGGACGTAGAGCTGGCGCAGCGCCTCGGCCAGTCGGACCTCGCCGGTCAGGACGACCGAGCTGTACCGGGAGTCGCCCCACTCGGGGTGGTCGCCGTCGAGCGCGATGCGGGTCTGTTCGACCGACCAGCCGCACGGCTCGAACAGCCGACGCACGAGGTCGTCATCGCCGCGGGCGGAGACCACGGGGATCTCGATCCGCAGGGGCAGAGCGGATGCCGCCAGCTCGGGGTACGAGTCGCTGCGACCGGTCATCGCGGTGCGGAACACCGTCCCGAGCGCGACGGCGAGCATGCTCGAGGCGACGTACGGGCGGTCGTTGACGTAATGGCCGAGAGCCCCGGCATCCCCCCGGAACCGTTTATTGCGGACGAGCGCGATCGGATCGACCTCCAGCATGACCGCGACGGTGCACCGCTCGGGGGTCGCCTCGGGATAGAAGACGTGGATGTCGCCGACCGGGGCCGAGAAGGTCTGCACCTTGGCGGGGTGCTTGTGCACCAGGAAGCCGAGCGCGGTCGCATCCTGACCGTCCGTCGGCGCATAGGTCACCGTCGCGAGCATCGTCGCCTCCCCCGTCGTGGCATCCGACTCACTCTAGGGCGGCGGGCCTGGTCTCGACCCGACGCGATCTGCGCTGACCGTGCGCGGATGGATGCCGTTCGCGTCGGCTCGCCCTGGTCCCGGCCGGGAGCACGCCGCTAGGGTCAGGGCTATGACCGCCGTCACCGCGTTCGAGGCCCTTCCCGTCGCACGCCGTCGCTACCGACCGACCCGGTGGACCGTGCTCGTCGCCGGCGTGGTGGTCGTCCCGCTCGCGCTGATGCTCGTCTTCAACAGCTGGGGCCCGCTGACGGAGGAGTCCGCCGTGCGCATGGCCTTCGCCCAGGTCGCGGGCCAGACCGTCGCGATCCTCAGCGCTCTCGCCTTCGTCGTCCTGACGATCCGCCGCGGCCTCGATTGGGCCGCCACCGCGGGTGCCCTTCTCGTCGCGGCTCTCGTCATCTCCTGGTCGGCCGCCGCGATCGATCGCGCGGCAGGCGACCTGGTCGATCGGGTCGCCACCGTCCAGAGCGTGTCCCTGCTGGACGACTGACGTCCGCCCGGAGAAACAGAAAACCCCCGCATCAGCAGGGGTTTTCATGGCGGTGACGGTGGGATTTGAACCCACGGTAGGGGGTTACCCTACACAACTTTTCGAGAGTTGCACCTTCGGCCGCTCGGACACGTCACCGTCGTCCAGCTTACGACACGAGAGCGGATGCCGCGAACCGAGCCTCGTCGCAGCCCGCCGAAGCGTCGCGGATGGTCGTGTTCCGCCCGGTTCGGCGACCATCCGCGACGTCTCGACGCACCGGCGGACGGGTAGCGTCGCGGTGTGATCACCACCGGAGTCGACCTCGCGGCGCAGCCGTTGCGTACGGCGGTCGCCGTCGTCGACTGGCGCGGTGGGGGCGCCGAACTCACGACGCTCCGCCTCGACAACACGGATGACGACATCGTCGGGTTCGCCGCCGGGTCGACGCACGTCGGCGTCGACTGCGCGTTCGGCTGGCCCGACGACTTCGTCGCCTACATCGCGGCGAACGCGCGGGGCGAGGCACCCGCCCCGGACCTCCACGGCATCGAGGGACGTCGCCTGCTCGCCTACCGCGAGACCGACCGAGCCACCCACCGGATCACGGGGCGCCTCCCCCTCAGCGTCTCGACCGATCGCCTGGGACTCACCGCGATGCGGTGCGCCGACCTGCTCGCAGGGTTCGCCGCCGCCGGTGACGTGGTCGACCGGTCGGGCGCGACGGGACGACTCGTCGAGGTCTACCCCGCGGCATCCCTCCGCCTCTGGGGTGTCGCGGTGTCCGGATACAAGACGGATGCCGCGGCCCGCCAGACGGCGACGGCGAACCTCCTCGCCGCAGCCCTATGGCTCGCCGTCACCCCCGGCAATCGTGCGCTGATGGAAGCCTCCGACGACGCGTTCGACGCCGTCGTCGCCGCACTCATCGCCCGCGCACACGCGCTGGGCGCAACGCACCCCGTCCCGCCCGCCGCGCACGACCGCGCCCGCCGGGAAGGATGGATCGCCCTCCCCTCCACTCCTCTCGATGGCCTCGACCCGACGCGACCTGCCGCTTCCCCGCCCGAATGACGACCGCTCCCGTCGGCTCGAGCCCCCGCTGACCTCCTCCCCGGGCGTAACGTGAGCCTGTGAGCGCTCCGACGACATCCCCCCGGTTCGGGCTGATCGTCGCGATCGCAGCGCTCGCGTCGGCTGTCGCGTTCCTCGACGGCACGGTCGTGAACGTCGCGCTCCCCGCCATCCGGGACGAGCTGGGCGGCGGCTTGTCCACGCAGCAGTGGGCGGTGGATGCCTACCTCCTCACCCTGAGCTCGCTCATCCTCTTCGCGGGGTCGGTGAGCGACGCGTTCGGTCGGGTGCTCGTCCTCCGCATCGGCCTCATCGGCTTCGGGATCGCGTCGATCGGTGTGGGCCTCGCTCCCGACCCGGTCGTCCTCATCATCGCCCGGGCACTGCAGGGCGCGGCAGGTGCGTTCCTTGTACCGAGTTCGCTCGCCCTCATCACGTCGCTGCTGAACGGCCCGGCGCAGGCGCGGGCGATCGGCCAGTGGACGGCGTGGACAACGGGCGCGAACCTCGCGGGACCCCTCATCGGCGGCCTGTTCGTCGACCTGCTGTCGTGGCGCTTCGCCTTCCTCGTCAACATCCTCCCGATCGCCGTGACCTTCGTCCTGCTGACGCGCCTCGGCGACGTCGACCGACGGCGTGACGACGCGCACATCGACCTCGTCAGCGCGGCCCTCTGCACACTCGGCCTCGGCGGGATCGTCTTCGCGCTCATCGAACAGCCGAACCTGGGGTGGGGGCATCCGGCGATCTGGATGCCGCTGACTGCCGGCATCCTGCTGTTCGCAGCGTTCCTGCTGCGTCAGCGCACCGTGCGCTCGCCCATCCTGCCGCTCGGGATCTTCCGCGTCCGGAACTTCTGGACCGGCAACCTGGCGACCTTCTTCATCTACGCGGCCCTCTCGCTCAACGGCTTCGTCGTCGGGGTCTACCTGCAGCAGGGCGCGGGCCTCAGTGCGACACTCGCCGGGCTCTCGAGCCTGCCGACGACGCTCGCCCTGATCGCGCTCAGCTCGGTCGTGGGCGGATGGGTGAACCGGTTCGGTCCGCGCCTGTTCATGACCGTCGGCCCTCTCGTGATGGCGGTGGGAGCGCTGATGCTCCTCGCCGTCCAGAAGGACTTCGATTATTGGACGCAGGTCCTGCCCGGTCTGATCGTCTTCGGCCTGGGGCTCGGCGTCACGGTGTCGCCGCTGACCTCGACGATCCTGGGCGCGATCGGCGGCGAGCGCTCCGGCATCGCCTCGGCGACGAACAACGCCGTCTCGCGCATCGCCGGACTCGTCGTCATCGCGATCCTCGCCGTCATCATCGGCGGATCGCTCGACCTCGACGGCTTCCACCGCGCCGCGCTGATCACCGCGATCCTCATGGTGGCGGGCGCGCTCGTCTCGTTCCTCGGGATCCGCCGGCCCGCGGCGACCGACGCGCAGTCCATCTGATTTGCACGGCTGGATGCGGACCGGCGGCATCCGTCGACTGCCACACTGACGGTATGAGCGTCATCGAGAACTCGAAACTGACCGTCGTCGGCGCGGGCGCCGTCGGATCGAGCGTCGCCTACGCCGCGCTCATCCGCGGATCGGCCCGACACGTCGCCCTTTACGACATCGCCGCCGAGAAGGTCGAGGCCGAGGTCCTCGACCTGGCCCACGGCGCTCAGTTCACCGGGTCGAGCGACATCTCCGGCGGGTCCGACGTCTCGGTCGCCGCGGGCTCCCACGTCGTCGTCATCACCGCCGGGGCGAAGCAGAACCCCGGGCAGACCCGCACCGAGCTCGCCGGGGTCAATGCCGGCATCCTGAAGCGGATGCTGCCCGAGTTGCTCGAGGTCGCCCCGAACGCCGTGTACGTCGTCGTCACGAACCCGTGCGACGTGCTCACCGTCATCGGTCAGGAGGTCACCGGGCTCCCGCCCGAGCGGATCTTCGCCTCGGGCACCGTGCTCGACACGTCGCGCCTGCGGTGGAAGCTCGCGCAGCGCGCAGGGGTGTCGACCTCGAGCGTCCACGCGTACATCGTCGGCGAGCACGGCGACACCGAGTTCCCGCACTGGTCGCGCGCGACGATCGGCACCGTCCCGATCCTGGACTGGCAGCCACTGGACGGCCAGCCGCCCTTCACGGCCCTGGAGCTCGACCGCATCGCCGTCGATGTGCGGGATGCCGCCTACACGGTCATCCGCGGCAAGGGAGCGACGAACTACGCGATCGGCCTGTCGAGCGCACGCATCGTCGAGGCGATCCTCGGCGACCAGCACGCCGTCATGCCCGTGTCGACCGTCCTGAGCGACTTCCAGGGCGTCGACGGTGTCGCACTCTCGGTTCCCTCCGTCGTCAGCAGCGCGGGAGCCCGCCCGATCCTCGAGACCTCGTTCTCGGACGACGAGCTGGCGCTCTTCCACCGCTCCGCCGACGCTCTGAAGGCGGTCGCCGCCTCGCTGCGCTGAGGTGCCCGCCGGCGATGTCGGATGCGGCGATTAGCCTGAGGACATGGCTTCACGACGACCCGCACCGACCGCGGCCTTCCGCTGCACCGAGTGCGGCTGGACGACCGCGAAGTGGGTCGGCCGCTGTGGCGAGTGCCAGCAGTGGGGCACCGTCGTCGAAGCCGCCACGCAGACGGGGATCACGGCATCCGTCACCCCGATCGCCCCGACGCGGAGCGCGCGTCGCATCACCGAGATCGACACGCGTGAGACGCCGCGCCGCTCGAGCGGCGTCGGGGAGTTCGACCGCGTCCTGGGCGGCGGCATCGTCCCCGGCGCGGCGATCCTGCTCTCGGGCGAGCCGGGGGTCGGCAAGTCGACCCTCCTGCTCGAGGTCGCCGCGCAGAGCGCGCGCGCCGGGCGGCGCGTCCTCTACGTCAGCGCCGAGGAGTCCCTCGGCCAGGTGCGCCTGCGCGCCGAACGCACCGGCGCGCTGCACGACGAGCTCTACCTCGCCAGCGAGACCGACCTGGCCACGACGCTCGGGCACATCGACGACGTGCGACCCGACCTGCTGATCGTCGACTCGGTGCAGACCGTCTCGTCAGGGCTCATCGACGGGGCGGCCGGGCAGCCGAGTCAGGTGCGGGAGGTGGCATCCACCCTCATCCGCGTCGCCAAAGAGCGCGACCTGCCGGTCGTGATCGTCGGACACGTCACGAAGGACGGTCAGGTCGCGGGGCCGCGCATCCTCGAACACCTCGTCGACGTCGTCTGCCACTTCGAAGGTGACCGGCAGACGTCGCTGCGCTTCGTGCGGGCGCTCAAGAATCGTTTCGGCGCCACCGACGAGGTCGGCTGCTTCGACATGGCCGGCGACGGCATCGCCGAGGTCCCCGATCCCAGCGCACTCTTCCTCAGCACGCGTCCCAGCGAGCCCGGCACGTGCGTGACCGTGGCCCTCGAGGGTCGTCGTGCGCTGCCCGTCGAGGTGCAGGCCCTGACTCTCCACACGTCGGCTCCGAACCCGCGCCGGATCGTGAGCGGTGTCGACGGTGCCCGTGTCGCGATGGTGCTCGCCGTGCTCGAGAAGCGCGCCGGCATCAAGCTGTCGGACCAGGACGTCTACGTCTCCACGGTCGGCGGGGTGCGCCTCACCGAACCGGCCGCAGACCTCGCCATCGCCCTCGCCATCGCGAGCGCTGCAGCCGAGCGGCCGAACCCCGCGAAGCTCGCGGCGATCGGCGAGCTGAGCCTGTCGGGCGAGATCCGCCGCGTCACCCAGCACGACCAGCGACGGTCCGAGGCGGCGCGACTGGGGTACAAAGCGGTCATCGATGCGAGTGCAGGCACGCTCCGGGACGCCCTCAATCAGCGAGCACGGCACCACGCACCGACGCGGGACGACCGGCCCGACTTCTGAGTCGGGTCAGGCTTCTGAGGCAGGTCGGGCTTCCGAGGCGGATCAGGCGTCGAGCGCCGCGATCAGGTCGGCCGGCGACGCCTGCATCGCGTGCGGACCGGCGATGTCGAAGAACACGGTCGTGATCTCGTCACCGTATGTGCCGAGGAACGCCCGCAGCCACGCCGGAGACTGCAGCCCGACACCGGGCGGCAGCGATGCGGGCTTGTTCGCGGCATCGCTGAACAGGAGGAGCGCGACGTCGCCGGTGGCCGGATCGCGGTACGTCCAGACCTCACCCGAATCACGAGGGTCGTCGCGGGCGCCGGGGCGCAGCAGCGGCACGACCGTCGGTCCGTGTCGAAGGGCGAACGCGAGGGCAGCCATGTCCTGCGTCTGGAGCGCGTCCGCGAGTGCGGTGTTGCGGAACTCGAGCGGCTTCTTCTCGCGCTTCTTCCCGGCCATCCCCCCAGCCTAAGCGGGATGCCGCGCGTCGCCGATCCGCGCATCGTGGACACCGGCGAGCACAAAAGAAGGGGGCCCTCTCGAACTCCCCATTGGGGACTGGAGAAGTCGAGAGGGCCCATCGCTCGCCGGCGACCCGGGGGATCCGACGTCCCGCCTGGGGGGGGGTAGCGGGACTCCGCTGCTGGGGACCAGTGGAGGAGAGCCGCCGTGAGCTGAACCCCAGGGTACGCACACTCGAGCACCGCGGGACAGCCCATCTCTCATGAGAAATTTCTCAGAAAACGCTGTGCCGGAGCCCCTGCTCAGCGGAGGGTGAACGAGGCCGGCTCGGCGGAGCCGATCCCCCCGATCGTCACGGCCAGGTTGTACCAGCCGGGCAGGGCCTTCTGTCGGTCGCCGTCGCAGGTGTCGACGGCCGATCGTGTGCGGTCCCAGACGATCGGAGCCGAGCTCTTCACGGTCTTGCCCGCGTCGAGCTGCACGATCTGATCACTCGGCTCGGTCTGGCAGTCCGTCGACCGCCACCAGGTATCGGTGCCGCTGGTGATCTCGAACGTCTGAGCGGCCGTCCCCACGTTGATGAGACAGGGCTGGTCCGTGTCGTTGACGAGCGTGATCGAGAGCTTCGGCAGCTCACCCGTGCCGTAGGACGTCTTGTCGGTGGTGGCGGTGACCGTCACATCGCCGGTCGTGCAGGCGGGCACGTCACTCGCACTCCCGCCGTCGTCGTCACCGGGCGCACCGGTGTCGCCATCCGCCGACGAGGTGACGCGCGGGCTCGGCGTACCCGACGGTGCGGGGGTGACACCCGTCGCCGCCGGCAGCGGCGCGTCGGACGACGCGGTCGGGCCGGCGGATGCCGCCCCTTCGCCGGAGGGCCGCGATGCGGCATCCGTCATCGCCCGCCAGGGCTGACCCACGACGAGCGCGACGATGCCGCCGACGATGAGCACGGCGAGCAGCAGCACGGCGAGCCGACGTCGTCGGTACACGGCCGGCGACGGCCGACGACGGGGGGTCTGGCTGCTCACGCGTCCCAGGGTAAGCGCGGCCTCGGCGGTGGACCGTCCGGCGCGCCTACAACTGCTTGAGCATGCGGGTGTTGCCCAGGGTGTTGGGCTTCACGTGCGCGAGGTCGAGGAACTCGGCGACGCCCTCGTCGGCGCTGCGGAGCAGCTGCGAATAGACATCGGGGTCGACGACCTGTTCGCCGATCTCCGCGAACCCGCGGCGTGAGAAGAAGGGCACCTCGAAGGTGAGGCAGAACAGCCGGCTGAGACCGAGCGCCCGCGCGTTCTCCTCGAGCAGGTCGACGACGGCCCCGCCGACCCCGCGGTGCAGCCAGTCGTCGGCCACGATGAGCGTGCGGATCTCGCCGAGGTCCTCCCACATCACGTGGAGGGCGCCGCATCCCACGAGACGGTCGCCTGCCTCGGCGACGACGAACTCCTGGACGGTCTCGTAGAGGGTGACGCGCTCCTTGCCGAGCAGGATGCGCCGCTGAACCCACGGCTCGAGGAGCTCTTGGATGCGGGGGACGTCGGATGTCCGCGCGGGGCGGACGGTGAAGGTGGAGTCCGGTCCCGTCATGCGTCCCACTGTATTCGCGTGCGACCGGTCGCACGCGCGGACCGACCGGTCGCGTGCCCCTACGCTTGACCCAGGAAGGTGACCCCGTGAGTGTGCTCCGTGACTATGCCGCGGCCGTGTCGCAACCGACGCTGTCGCTCGCGTCGACAGCGCCACGCTACGACGAGGTCGTCGACGGCGACGGCGCACTGCGTCCCGCCTGGCAGGGGCTCGCCTCGCTCGCCCTGGGCCTCACCCGCGAAGAGCTCGAACGCGTCGACGGCGAGATCTCGCGGTTCCTCGCCGACGACGGCGTCTCGTACGCGCGTGCGGGGGACGACCTGCGACCGTGGCAACTCGACCCGATGCCCTTCGTCCTGGATGCCGCGGGCTGGGCACGCCTCGACGTCGGCCTCGCGCAGCGCGCCGAGCTGCTGAACGCCCTCCTCGCCGACCTCTACGGACCGCAGGTCGTGCTGCGCGAGCGGATCGTGCCGGCCGCGGTCATCCTCGGTCACGCCGGGTTCCTCCGCGCGATGGCGCGCGCCGGCGACGAGAACCCGCCGCCCGACCTGCTGCTCTCGGCGACCGACCTCGGTCGCGACGCCGCCGGCGAATGGCACGTGCTCGCCGACCGCGTGCAGGCGCCGTCGGGCCTCGGGTACGCCGCCGAGAACCGGCGCGTGATCTCGCAGGTGCTGCCCGACCTGCTCGACGAGGGCACCCTGCACCGCATGGACCCTTACTTCGCCGCCCTCCGTGCCGCGCTCATCGCTGCGGCCCCCGAGGGAGCGAGCAGTCCCCGGATCGTCGTCCTCTCCCCCGGCCCGCTGTCCGAGACCGCGTTCGATCAGGCCTTTCTCGCCAACGCGCTCGGCTTCCCTCTCGTACAGGGCAGCGACCTCGTCGTCCGTGACGGCGCGGTGTGGATGAAGCCCGCCGGCTGGCCGCAGCGCGCCCCGCGCGAGCGCGTCGACGTCATCCTCCGACGGGTGGATGCCGAGTGGTGCGACCCGCTCGAACTCCGCTCGGGATCGCGGCTCGGCGTCGCCGGCCTGGCCGAGGCGGTGCGCCGCGGGCACGTGCGCGTCGTCAACGGACTCGGGGCCGGCGTGCTCGAGAACCCCGCGCTCCTCCCCTACCTGCCCGCCGTCTGCGAACGGCTCCTCGGCGAGCAGCTGCGTCTGCCGTCCGTCCCCGCCTGGTGGCTCGGCGACCCCGACGCCCGTGCCGACGCCCTCCCGCGCCTGACCGCCGGCGACCCGACGCTCGAGCTGCGCCACATCGACGACCCCCGCCGCCGCCTCGACGCGGCCGATCCCGAACTGCGCGCCCGCCTGGTGCGGGAGCCGCACCGGTTCGCCGCGGTCGAGCAGCTGGCCCTGTCGCAGGTCCCGGTGTGGGATGCCCGTGGCGCGGCATCCGCTCTGCCCGTCACCCTGCGGGGTTTCGCGATCCGCTTCGGGTCGACGTACCGTCCGCTCGTGGGCGGCCTGGCGACGGTGCGGACCGCACCCGAGTCGGCCCCCGTCACGAAGGACGTGTGGGTGTTGAAGTCGGACGAGGCGGAAGCCGATCAGGGGATCGTCGACGTGGCATCCCTGCCGACGACCAGAAGCGACCCGACCCTCGCGCCGCGCGCGCTGTCGGACCTGTTCTGGACGGGCCGCTACGCCGAGCGCGCCGAGGACCTCCTGCGTCTCGTGATCTCGACTCAGGCGGCGCTCGACCAGCCCGGCGCCCACCGGGCGGGCCAGGCGGGCGAGAGCGTGCGGGTGCTGCTCGCAGCGATACACACCCTCGCCGGCACGCGGGCGAGCGAACCAGAGGCGGAGTTCCGGTCGCTGTTGCTGGATGCCGCGCGTCCCGGATCGGCGGCGCACTCGATCGCGCGCCTCCGCGACGCCATGGAGGGGGTGCGCGATCAGCTCTCGGGCGACACGTGGCGCGTCTTCTCGAACATCGAGCGCGCGGTGCGCGCGCTCCGAACGGCGCCGCATCCGCACCGGACGGCGGAGTCCGCGGGACGGATGCTCGCCTCGATGCTGTCCCTCTACGGCGTGACGGCCAACATGATCCGCGACCCCGGCTGGCACATGATGGAGGCCGGTCGCTACCTGGAGCGCGGCCTGCAACTGACGACCCTGCTGTCGTCGGCGTTGTCGGCCAGTCGCAGTCCGCGAACCGACCGCGAAGTGCTCGAATCGCTGCTGCTGACGGCCGAGAGCGTCGTGACGCACCGCCGCCGCTACCGCGGTGCGATGCGAGCGGCCGACGTCGCCGAGCTGCTGCTGCTCGACCGCGGCAACCCTCGTTCGCTCGCGTTCTCGCTGCAGACCCTGCGCGGCCACCTGGCCGCCATGCCCGCCTCGACCGGCTCGTCGCGTGCGGAGCGTCTGCTCGACCAGCTCGAGACCGAGCTCGCCGAGATCGAGGTGCTCGAGATGACGGCGGTCGTCGGGGGACGCCGCGAGCGGCTCGTCGACGGGCTCGAGGGCGTCCGCGCTCAGCTGGAGCAGCTCTCGGACGCGATCGGCGACCTGCACTTCGAGGCCGGCCCGCCGGCGGTGTCGATGACCGAGCTGTCGCTCGTCGAGCTGATGGGTGCGCGCGCATGACCCGGTACCGCGTGTGGCATCGCACGGCGTACACCTACAGCGACGCCGTGCAGGACAGCATCGGCCAGTTCCACCTGCGCCCGCGCGACCTGCCGTGGCAGCGGATCGCCGGTTCCGAGGTGACGGTCGACCCCCTCCCGGGCGACATCTCCCCCCGCACCGACTGGTTCGGCAACTCGTCGACGTACTTCCACGTGACCGATCCGCACGAGGCGCTGACGATCGAGGCGTCGAGCGAGGTGACCGTCGCGGTGCCCGAGTACGACGCCGAGGCGCTCGCGCAGCCATGGGAGCTCGCGCGGCCGCTGCGGCATCCCGAACTCGGCGGCGCCGTCGAGGCCACGGAGTATGCGCTCGAGTCGGCACGGGTCGCGCACCACGAGGCAGCCCTCGCCTACGGGGCCGAGTCGCTGACACCGGGGAGGCCGATCGGTGAAGCCGCGACCGACCTGATGCAGCGGATCTTCCGCGACTTCGACTACGACAAGACCGCGACGACCGTGACGAGCACGGTGGGCGACGCGATGACGAAGCGGGCGGGCGTCTGCCAGGACTTCGCTCACGTCGCCCTCGCCTGCCTGCGCGGTCACGGCATCGCGGCGCGCTACGTCTCGGGGTACCTCGCGACGCAGCCGCCGCCCGGCAAAGAGCGCGTCTTCGGGGCGGATGCCTCGCACGCGTGGCTCGCGGTGTGGCTGCCCGGCACCGACCAGTGGCTCGCGATCGACCCGACGAACAATCAGTGGGCGAACGATCGGTACGTCACCGTCGCGTGGGGCCGCGACTACGGCGACGTCTCACCGGTTACGGGCATCATCTTCACCGAGGCGAAGACCTCGACCCTGCGCGTGCAGGTCGACGTCGCACCGCTCGATTAGCGCGCCGCGCGTTCGCGGATGCAATAGATCGGCCCCGACACCCCGCCCCCAGGCGAGTGGATGCCGCGTGTCGCCCGCGATCTCGTGCATCCGCCACCGGCCACCGCCGACGCCGAGGTCAGTTGCGGGGGTCACCGAGCGGCAGCACGCGCGAGCCGAAGTCGAGGATCGTGTAGCGACCACAGCGGACGGGCGTCGCGTCGAACGTCGAGACACCGGCGAAGGGGACGGTCGCGGCATCCTGGATCAGGAACGTCACCGGTCCGCGACGTTCGGCGCGGTTGACGAGCCAGTCGTAGGGGCGCATCGTGTTGTCGACCTGCACCAGGTGCGACGGGTCGGTGAGGGCGAGTTTCGGCGCGCGCACGGTCCAGAACTGCCCCGCACCGGTGCGGCCGGATGCGTCGATCCAGCGGGTGACGCACGCGAGATCGGCGTCCGGGCGGCTCGCGGCGGCGACGGTCCCGGGAACAGCGGCGACGGCGGCGAGAGCAAGCACGCCGGCAAGGATCACGCTCAGGGCGCGAGGGACCGACCGGACGGGTGGCGCCGCCGCGAGCACCACCACCGGCAGGAACACCCACGGCTGCAGATAGCGATCGGCGTCGGTGCCGGCCACGACGACGAGGGCGGTCGCCGCGAGCGGCGCGACGACCGCGAGGACGCAGACGGCCGCGACGACGCCGTCACGCCGACGCCACGACCGCACCGCGACGACGACGCTCGTCGCGAACAGGGCGAGCACCACGGCGAGCCACAGGAGTCCGTTCACAGAGACCACCGTGTCGCCGAGCACACCGGCGAGACGGGCGAGCGCGGCACCCGCCTGGTCGGGACGCAGGTAGTTGCCGCCGGCGGCGACAATGTTCGCCGCGAAGAACCCCCGCAGCAGGTAGCCGACCGCCGCCGCGCCCGCGACCGCGAGCAGCGTCACGAAGGCGAGACGCGGCACGATCCTGCGCCCGAGGAGCAAGATGCCGACGGTCACCGCGACCGGTCCGACGCACCACACGACGAAGAGGGGATTCGTGAGGGTCGAGATCGCGACGACGCCCACCATGACGGGCACGACACGAACGGCCGGCGCGCCGTCCAGCAGCCGCCGGAACAGACCCACGGTGACAAGAGTGCCGACGACCGTCGCGGAGTAGTAGGTCGTCGTCGCCGTCAGCAGCGCGAGGTGGAACCCCGGCATCCCGTCGGGCCCTTCGAGGAGGACCAGCGCGACGAACGCCGCGAACGCGAGAACGCTCCCCGTCACGGGCCGCGAGCCCGGCCGGGAGCGCCCGGCGACCAGGCGGATCCCGCCGTACACGGCGAGGAGGTTGACCACGGCGTTGAGCGTGAGCGTCCCTGTCGTGCCGAGCCCCAGGAACGACAGCGCCGCGTAGACCGTGGTCTCGGGCAGGAAGAGCACGGGTGACAGCGCCCAGTCCTGCGAGTCCCCGCGCCGCAGTGAATCCGCCATGAGCGCGACGACGACCGAATCCCCATCGCGGTACAGCAGCCACGAACTCGTCGAGGCGACGACGGCCACGGCGATGAGCGCGAGAGCCAGCGCCGCACCCCATCCGGCCGCCTCGGCGGCACGCCGCTGCATCATCCCGGGCCGCATCATCACCGCTCAGCACACCAGATTCGCCCCGGCGGCACCAGTCGGAGCGTGACGGATGCACGGCGGCCGGTACAGATGTGACAAGACGCGGCCCCGAACGCCACATCGCCCCCAGCGGCCGGACATCCGTCACCGTGCGGGCCGCGACCTCAGCCCAAGAACCCTCGCAGCAGCGCCTCCGACCCGGCGAGGTGCTCGAGCACGGCGGCCTCGGCCGCGTCCGCCCGCCCCGCCAGGATCGCCGCGACGATCCGCTCGTGCTGCGCGTCGGAATGCTCGATGTTGCGCGGCAGCAGCGGGAACGTGTCGAGCCAGGCGTTGATGCGCGCCCGGTTCTCGACGACCAGCGGCAGCAGCGACGGGATGCCGCTGGCCTCCGCGATGGCCAGGTGCAGCAGCGAGTCGAGCCGGCGGTACTCCCCCTCTGCGGCTCCGACGGTCGCTCGGTGATGCTGCTCGAGCGCGGAGCGGGCGGCATCCGTCAACGCCTGCGACGCAGCGGCGCGCGCGGCGCCCGCCTCGAGCACGCGGCGCAGGCCCAGGATGTCCTCGAGTTCGGCCGCGTCGACCGGGCCCGCGGGCACGGGCAGCGGATCGGCCACGAACGTGCCGCCGTATCGCCCCCGCCGCCGCACCACGTAACCGGCGTCGGCGAGCTCGCCGATCGCCTGCCGCACGGTGTCACGGCTCACGCCGTAGCGCTCGGCGAGCTCGCGCTCCGAGGGGAGGGACTCCCCCGGCGCGACCACGCCGAGCCGCACGGTCTGCACGAGCCGTGCGACGGTGTCTTCGAGCGCGTTGCCGCCGCGCACCGGTCGGTAGACGGTGCGGCCGAGATCCGGCGACGACGCGGCCGGGATCACAGCGGCGTCACGTAGGCGTTGGTGATGCCGCCGTCGACGACGAACGCGTTCGCGGTGATGAACGAGGAGTCGTCCGAGGCGAGAAAGGCGACGGCGGCGGCGAGTTCTTCGGGCTCGGCGAAGCGGCCCATCGGCACGTGCACGAGCCGTCGCTGGGCGCGCTCGGGGTCGGCGGCGAACAGCTCCTGCAGCAGCGGCGTGTTCACCGGTCCGGGGCAGAGCGCGTTGACACGGATGCCCTGCCGGGCGAACTGCACGCCGAGCTCGCGGGTCATCGCGAGGACGCCGCCCTTGGAGGCGGTGTACGAGATCTGCGAGGTGGCCGAGCCCAGCAGTGCGACGAACGACGCCGTGTTGATGATCGAGCCCTTGCCCGCCGGCACCATATGGCGCAGCGCGGCGCGCGAGCAGAGGTAGACGCTCTTGAGGTTGACGTCCTGCACCTTGTCCCACGCGGGCAGCTCGGTGGTCTCGATCGAGTCGTCATCGGCGGGAGAGATGCCGGCGTTGTTGAAGGCGATGTCGACCGAACCGAGGTCGGCGGCGACACCGTCGAAGAGCGCGTCGACGGATGCCTGGTCTGCGACGTTCACCTGGCGGAAGACGCCGCCCACCTCGTCGGCGGCCTTCTGGCCGGTCACGGGGTCGAGGTCGGCGATGACGACGCGGGCCCCCTCGGCGGCGAACCGCCGGGCGGTCGCGAGGCCGATGCCGCTGGCACCGCCGGTGATGATGGCGACGCGGTCGCGCAGGCGCTGGGTGAGATCCATTCGGGGAAGTCCTTCCGGGTCAGGAGGTGGCGTAGAAGACGTTCTTGGTCTGGGTGAAGTGCTCGGCCGCGTCGGGTCCGAGCTCGCGGCCGAGACCCGAGGCCTTCATGCCGCCGAAGGGGGTCGTGTAGCGCACCGACGAGTGCGAGTTCACCGACAGCACGCCGCTCTGCACGCCTCGGGAGACGCGGATGCCGCGACCCAGGTCGCGCGTCCAGATCGAGCCCGCCAGCCCGTAGACGGTGTCGTTGGCGAGGGCGATCGCGTCGGCCTCGTCGTCGAACGGCAGCACCGCGACGACGGGTCCGAAGACCTCTTCCGTCGCGATGCGGTCGGCGCGGTCGGCGAGCACGACGGTCGGAGCGAACCAGAACCCGTCGCCCTCGGGGGCGGCGCCGCGGAAGGCGACGTCGGCACCGTCGACGTACCCGGCGACGCGATCGCGCTGTGCGGCGGAGATGAGCGGGCCCATCTCGGTCGACTCGTCGTTCGGGTCGCCGACGCGCCATGCGGCGACGGCGGGTTCGACGAGCTCGAGGAACCGGTCGAACACCGAGCGCTCGACGAGCAGGCGGCTGCGGGCGCAGCAGTCCTGCCCGGCGTTGTCGAAGACCGAGCCGGGGACGGCCGCGGCGGCCGCCTCGAGGTCGGCGTCGGCGAACACGATGTTGGCGCTCTTGCCGCCGAGCTCGAGCGTCACGGGCTTGAGCTGGCGCGCGCAGCCCGCGGCGACCTCGGTGCCGACGCGGGTCGACCCGGTGAACACGACCTTGCGGACGTCGGGATGCGTCACGAACCGCTCGCCGACGACAGGGCCGGCACCGGGGATGACGGTGAAGACGCCGTCCGGCAGCCCCGCCTCGAGTGCCAGGTCTCCGAGACGCATCGCGGTCAGCGGGGTCATCTCGGCGGGCTTCAGCACGACGGCGTTCCCGGCCGCGAGCGCGGGGGCGAATCCCCACGCCGCGATCGTCATGGGGAAGTTCCACGGCACGATGATCCCGACGACCCCGTACGGCTCGTGGTAGGTCACGTCGAGCCCGCCGGCGACGGGGATCTGGCTTCCGATCAGGCGTTCCGGCGCACCGGCGTAGTAGTTGAGCACCTGCGCGACGTGCGAGGCCTCCCACCGGGCGGACGAGATCGGATGCCCCGCCTCGAGCACCTCGAGCTGGGCGAGTTCCTCGACGTGGTCCTCGACCACGTGCGCGAAGTTCCGGAGCGCATCGGCGCGGGCGACGGGGGCCAGCTCGGCCCACGCGCGCTGCGCGCGGACGGCGCGGGCGACCGCGGCATCCGTCTCCTCCACCGAGGCGAGCGCGACGTCGCGGACGGCGGCGCCGGTCGCGGGGTTGAGGACGGTGAAGGCGCTCATGCGGAGACTCCCCGGTGCGAGGCGGCGTAGGCGTCGGCGGCGGCGACCAGGCCGAGGAAGAGGCGCCGATCGGCGGAGTTCTCCTCGGGGTGCCACTGCACCGCGAGGAGGTAGTCGTCGCCCGGTGTCTCGAACGCCTGCACGAGCCCGTCATCGGTGCGGGCGGTGACGACGAGCCCCTCGCCGAGGCGGTCGACGCCCTGGTGGTGGTAGCTGTGGACGCCGTAGGGACCGGCGCCGATGAGGCCCGCGAGCTTCGTCGAGGCATCCACCTCGACGGTGTTCTCGGCGAAGACCCCGCCGCCGATCTTGTAGCGCTCGGTCCCGAGGGCTTCGGGGAGGTGCTGATGCAGCGTGCCGCCGTAGGCGACGTTGATGAGTTGCAGTCCACGGCAGATGCCGAAGACCGGGATGCCGCGCTCCCGCGCGCCGGCGAGCAGGGCGAGCTCCCACTCGTCGCGGTCCGCGCGGGCAGGGTCGGTGAGCGGATGCCGGGGCGCTCCGTACAGCTCGGGCTGCACGTCGAGTCCGCCGGTCAGGATGAGTCCGTCGAGCCCGTCGAGCACGACCGCCGCCGCGGCCTGGGCGGAGGGCTGCGGCGGAAGCAGCACGGCGACCCCGCCCGAGGCGGTCACGGCGTCGAAGTACTGCTGCGGGAGGAAGCTCGCGCGGACGTCCCACACCCCCTGCACCGCGCGCTCGAGGTAGGTGGTGAGTCCGATGACGGGGCGTCGGCCGCCCGCGGGATCAGAGACGTTCGAAGCCACGGATGCGCTCCCAGTCGGTCACGGCGGCGTCGTAGGCGAGGACCTCGACTCGCGCCTGGTGCAGGTAGTGGGCCACGACCTCGTCGCCGAACGCGGCGCGGGCGATCTCGGAGGCCTCGAACAGGTCCGCCGCCTCCCGCAGCGTCGTCGGCAGGTGATCGACGTCGGAGTCGTAGGCGTTGCCGGTGAGCGGTGCGGGCAGCTCGAGCTCGTGCTCGATGCCGTGCAGACCGCCCGCGATGATCGCCGAGATGGCGAGGTAGGGGTTGACGTCGCCGCCCGGCACGCGGTTCTCGACTCGCAGCGACGGCCCCTTCCCGACGACCCGGAGCGCGCACGTGCGGTTGTCGACGCCCCACGCGATGCCCGTGGGGGCGAAGGAGCCCTTCGCGAAGCGCTTGTACGAGTTGATCGTCGGCGCGTAGAGCAGCGTGAACTCCTTCAGCGTCGCGAGGATGCCGGCGATCCAGTGCTCCATGAGCGGGCTGAACCCGTGCTCGCCGTCGCCCGCCATGACCGCTTCGCCGTCCTCGCCGCGGACCGACAGGTGGATGTGGCAGCTGTTGCCCTCGCGCTGATCGAACTTGGCCATGAAGGTCAGCGACTTGCCGTGGGCGTCGGCGATCTCCTTCGCACCGTTCTTGTAGATCGTGTGCTGGTCGGCCGTTTCGAGCACCTCGGCGAAGCGGAACGCGATCTCCTGCTGCCCGTCGTGGCACTCGCCCTTCACGCCCTCGCAGTAGAGCCCGGCACCCTCCATGCCACGGCGGATGTCGCGCAGCAGCGGCTCGAGACGGGTCGTGGCGAGCAGGTTGTAGTCGACGTTGTAGTCGGTGGATGCCTGCAGTCCGACGTAGCGCTTGGCCCAGGCATCCCGGAACGAGTCGTCGAAGACGATGAACTCGAGTTCCGTACCCGAGTAGGCGACGAGGCCGCGGTCGGCGAGCCGCTGCCGCTGCGCGTTCAGGATGCCGCGGGGCGACTGGACCACCGCGCCGCCGCGCACGTAGTCCAGATCCGCCATGACGAGTGCGGTCGCCGGCTGCCAGGGGATGCGGCGGAGCGTCGCCATGTCGGGGCGGAGCACGAGGTCGCCGTAGCCCTTGTCCCAGCCCGACATCTCGTAGCCGTCGATCGTGTTGACGTCGACGTCGACCGAGAGGAGGTAGTCGCAGACCTCGGCGCCGTGCCCGGCGACCTCGTCGAGCCAGAAGCGGCCCGCGACGCGCTTGCCGACGAGGCGTCCCTGCGCGTCGGGGAAGGCGACGATCACCGTGTCGATCTCGTCGGCAGCGATCGCATCGGCGAGTTCGTCCACCGTCAGGTTTCCGGGCATCCGTGGTCCTTCCGTCGTGCACTGTGCGGGATCGTCGTGGGGCTGTAACGAGAACGCTACATCCCAAAGGTAGACATGGCATACCAATAGACGCCACACTCTTCCGCAAGGCGTGAGCCAGCGCGCCGACCCGACGGCGCGCCTCGCGCCGACCCGCAGCCAGGAGGTCTCATGACGAATCCGAGCACCACTCCCCCCGCGACCGGCGGCGTGCGCTACGCCCGAGCCGAAGAGGGCTACTTCGAGAAACGCACCCTGAAGCGCTCCGCTGGAGTCTGGGGGCTCTGGGGCCTCGCCGTCGCCGCCGTCATCTCGGGCGACTTCTCGGGGTGGAACTTCGGCATCGACTTCGCCGGTTTCGGCGGCATGCTGATCGCCTTCGCCGTGCTCGTGCTCATGTACTACGGACTCACCTTCTCGATCGGCGAGATGGCCGCCGCGATGCCGCACACCGGCGGTGCCTACTCGTTCTCGCGTTCCGCGATGGGGCCGTGGGGAGGGCTCGCGACCGGTCTCGCGGAGACGATCGAGTACGTCGCGACCACTGCCGTCGTCGTCTACTTCTCCGGCTCGTACGCCGACAAGGCGCTGAACCTGCTCACCGGTGTGAGCCTGCCGCCGTGGTTGTGGTGGGTCATCCTCTACGCCCTCTTCATCGGGCTCAACGCCGCGGGCGCCGCGGTGTCGTTCGGCTTCGCGATCGTGGTCTCGATCATCTCGATCGGCATCATCGTCGTGTTCGGGGTGATGGCCGTCGCGTCCGGTGCGTTCAGCTGGGACTCCCTGTGGGACATGGCCCCCAACCCGGACGCGTTCGGCGCGTCCGTCTTCCTGCCCGAGGGAATCGGCGCGGTCCTGTTCGCGCTGCCCTTCGCCATGTGGTTCTTCCTGGGGATCGAAGAGCTTCCGCTGGCGGCTGAGGAATCGCACAACCCGGCCCGCGACATCCCTCGCGCCGGCCTCTGGGCGCGCGGCACCCTCATCGTGACGGGCCTCATCGTGCTCTTCATCAACACGGGCGTGCTGGGCGCGGACGCGACCGGCCCGTCGACCGAGCCGTTGCTCGAAGGCTTCCAGGCGTTCCTGCCCGACCAGGCCGCCGCGATCCTGTCACTGCTCGCCCTCGTCGGCCTACTCGCGTCCCTGATGGGCATCATGTTCGCCTACGGACGCAACATGTACTCCCTCTCGCGGGCCGGGTACTACCCGCGCTGGCTGTCACTGACCGGCAAACGTCAGACCCCGTGGGTCGCGCTCACGTTCGGTGCCGTGCTCGGCTTCATCGCCCTCGTGATCCTGCAGGCCGCGGGCGGCGACACGAGCCCGGCCGGAGCGATCGTGCTGAACATCGCGGTGTGGGGCGCGGTGCTCGCGTACTTCCTGCAGATGGTGTCGTTCATCATCCTGCGGAAGAAGTTCCCGAACGCGGCGCGGCCCTACAAGAGCCCGTGGGGATTGTTCGGCGCCTACTCGGCCGCGATCATCGCCGCGATCGTGTTCGTCGGACTGCTGTTCAACCCGACGTTCCTGCTGGCGATCGTCGCGATCATCATCGTCTACGTCGTGATCTTCATCGGCTTCGCCGTCTACGGCCGCAAGCGCCTCATCCTCTCGCCAGAGGAGGAGTACGCGCTCTCGGGCGGCCTCCACGGCGACCCGCAGCGCGAGGGCTACGACGCCATGGAGAAGGACGTCTTCGGAGACACGCGCTCCTGACCGACCCGGGCGGGCCGGGTGCTGCTGAGGGCGCACCCGGTCCGTTCGCACGTGCGGCCACGTTCGGATGCCTCGCGGCGCCGGCATCCCTCGCATCCGACGACAGCGGGTCAGAGCACGAGGCGGAGGCACACGAGCCGATCGCGCGACTCCCATGACGGCGCCTCGACGAAGCCCTGCCGCGCGTAGAGGGCGAGCGCGTCGGCACGCCAGTCCCAGACCGACAGGCGAAGTCCGGTCGCACCGACGGCACGCGCGCGGTCGGCGGCATCCGTCAGCAACGTCGACCCGGCGCCGGAGCGACGCCCCGCGGGCGCGACCCAGAGCCGCTTGATCTCGAGATCCGATCCCGACCGGTGCAGCACCGCCATCCCGATCGCGCTGCCGTCGCGCTCTGCGACGATCACCTCGGCGCCTGCGAAGGCTGCCGCAGGGTCGCGCACCTCGGCCGCGTAACGCTCGGGCAACGGGCCCCGCTCGGCGAGCCCCTGTTCGACCTTCTCGCCCTCGGTCTGCGCGTGATAGTCAGCCAGCATCGCAGCGACCAGGCCGAGATCGGCACCGTCGAGGACGGCCGGGCGAACGAGGAGAGGCACCCGACCATCCTCGCCTGTCAGCGGAGGCGACGAATCGCACGCGATCTCTCGGCGTCGCGCCCGCCGGGGTTGAATGGACGGATGCGCTGGACGACCCGCCTCTCGACGCCCGCAGACGCGACGTGGATTGCTGAACTCCGCGCCGTCGTCATGCGCCCCGACCTCGAACGCCTCGGCGTCTTCAGCCCCGAGCGGGTGCGGCAGCGGTTCCTCGACGCGTTCGACCCCGCCCTCACCCGCGTGATCGTCGTCGACCGGGCGGATGCCGGTTGCGTCGCCGTCCGCTCGGCCCCGGACGGTACGTGGATCGAGCACTTCTATCTGGACGAGCGTGTGCAGGGGCACGGTGTGGGGACGCAGGTCCTGCAGTCGGTCCTCGCCGAAGACCACCCGGGACCTTGGCGCATCAATGTCCTGCAGAAGAGCCCGGCCCGCCGCCTCTACGAGCGTCACGGCTTCATCCTCGACAGCGAGGACGAGGTCGACGTCTTCCTGGTCCGCCGGGACTGAACGACGAAGGGGTCGGATGCCTCTCGGCATCCGACCCCTGTCGTTCGTGTCGCTTACGACCCGGCGATGATGTCCGGGCTCGCGGTGATCTCGCCCGCGGCGCCCACACCGACCGCTTCGCGGCCTTCCTGGCGGGTCGTCGCGAAGACGAAGGCGTTGTTCTGGACGTCTACCGCGACGTGGTCGCCGGCGTTCAGCTCGCCACGGAGGATGCGCTCGGAGAGCTGGTCCTCGACCTCGCGCTGCATGGCGCGGCGCAGGGGCCGGGCACCGAGGGTCGGGTCGAACCCGATCTCGATGAGGCGGTCCTTGGCGGCATCCGTCAGCTCCACCGTCATGTCACGGTCGAGCAGACGCTCGCTGAGGCGCTTCGTGAACAGCGTCACGATCTGGCGCAGCTCGGCCTTGTTGAGCTGCGGGAAGACGATGACGTCGTCGACACGGTTGAGGAACTCGGGCTTGAAGTGACGCTTCAGCTCCTCGTCGACCTTGCCCTTCATCCGCTCGTAGGTCGTCTGCGAGTTGCCCTCGACCTGGAAGCCGACCGGACCACCGGCGATCGCCGACGAACCGAGGTTCGTCGTCATGATGATCACGGTGTTCTTGAAGTCGACCACGCGGCCCTGACCATCGGTCAGTCGACCCTCTTCGAGGATCTGCAGCAGCGAGTTGAAGATGTCCGGGTGGGCCTTCTCAATCTCGTCGAAGAGGACCACGGAGAACGGCTTGCGGCGCACCTTCTCGGTGAGCTGGCCGCCCTCTTCGAAGCCGACGAACCCGGGAGGGGCACCGAACAGTCGCGAGACCGTGTGCTTCTCGCCGAACTCCGACATGTCGAGGGAGATCAGCGCGCCCTCGTCGTCGAAGAGGAACTCGGCGAGCGCCTTGGCGAGCTCGGTCTTACCGACGCCCGTGGGGCCGGCGAAGATGAACGAGCCCGAGGGGCGGTTCGGGTCCTTGAGTCCGGCACGCTGGCGACGGATCGTGCGGGAGAGGGCCGCGATGGCCTCCTCCTGACCGATGACGCGCTGGTGCAGGGCCTTCTCCATGAAGACGAGACGGCTGGTCTCCTCTTCGGTGAGCTTGAAGACGGGGATGCCGGTGGCCTGCGCCAGCACCTCGGCGATCAGACCCTCGTCGACGACCGCGTGCGACGCGACGTCACCCGAGCGCCACTGCTTCTCGAGGCGCAGACGCTCGGCCAGGAGCGACTTCTCCTCGTCGCGCAGGGAGGCTGCCTTCTCGAAGTCCTGCTCCTCGCTGGCGGCTTCCTTGTCCTCGCGGACCTTGGCGATCTTCTCGTCGAATTCGCGCAGCTCCGGCGGGCTGGACAGGATCGACAGACGCAGGCGTGCGCCGGCCTCGTCGATCAGGTCGATGGCCTTGTCGGGCAGGAAGCGGTCCGAGACGTACCGGTCGGAGAGGTTCGCCGCGGCGACGATGGCGCCGTCGGTGATCTGCACCTTGTGGTGAGCCTCGTAGCGGTCGCGCAGGCCCTTCAGGATGTTGATCGCGTGGGGAAGGCTCGGCTCCGCCACCTGGATCGGCTGGAAACGGCGCTCCAGCGCGGCATCCTTCTCGAAGTGCTTGCGGTACTCGTCGAGCGTCGTCGCACCGATCGTCTGCAGCTCACCGCGGGCGAGCAGCGGCTTCAGGATGCTGGCGGCGTCGATCGCGCCTTCGGCGGCACCCGCACCCACGAGGGTGTGGATCTCGTCGATGAAGACGATGATGTCGCCGCGCGTGCGGATCTCCTTGGTGACCTTCTTGAGGCGCTCCTCGAAGTCACCGCGGTAGCGGGAACCGGCGATCAGCGAACCGAGGTCGAGCGAGTAGACCTGCTTGTCCTTGAGCGTCTCGGGAACTTCGCCCTTGACGATCGCCTGGGCGAGGCCCTCGACGACGGCGGTCTTGCCGACACCGGGCTCACCGATGAGGACGGGGTTGTTCTTCGAGCGGCGCGACAGGATCTGCATCACGCGCTCGATCTCCTTCTCGCGCCCGATGACGGGGTCGAGCTTGTTGTCGCGCGCTGCCTGCGTGAGGTTGCGGCCGAACTGGTCGAGGACGGCGGAGCCGCCCTGCGCCGTGGCCTGGGCCTGCTCGCCGGCGCCGGAAGCGACGCCCGCGGGCTCCTTGCCCTGGTAGCCGCTGAGCAGCTGGATGACCTGCTGGCGCACCTTGTTCAGGTCGGCGCCGAGCTTGACGAGAACCTGCGCGGCGACGCCCTCACCCTCGCGGATGAGCCCGAGCAGGATGTGCTCGGTGCCGATGTAGTTGTGGCCCAGCTGCAGCGCTTCGCGCAGCGACAGCTCGAGCACCTTCTTGGCACGCGGCGTGAACGGGATGTGACCCGTCGGCTGCTGCTGCCCCTGCCCGATGATGTCCTGGACCTGCTCGCGCACGGCGTCGAGCGAGATGCCCAGGCTCTCGAGGGCCTTGGCGGCGACGCCTTCACCCTCGTGGATCAGGCCGAGGAGGATGTGCTCCGTGCCGATGTAGTTGTGGTTCAGCATCTTCGCCTCTTCTTGGGCGAGCACCACCACACGACGTGCACGGTCTGTGAATCTCTCGAACATCGTCTCCACCTCCACTCGACGCACTGGCGGCGTCTTACGTAGAGGCTAACGACGGCGGGATGCCGGTATGCCCGTGTTCGCCGTGGGCATACGGGATGCCGGGGCTTGCGGCCGCGGCATCCGTGGGCATAACGTTTGTCGATAACAACGAATGTCGTTATGGGGGCGGGAATGGTTTCTGGGACGGACATGTCGAGCGTGATGTTGTGGGGCACCATCGGGCTCGCGATCGTCGCGGCGATCGTCGGGCTGATGGTGTGGGATGCGCGGCGCCGGAAGTCTCCGTCGGTCCTGCTCGACGTGATCGCTGCGATGGCCCGCGTGTGGGTAGCGATCGTGGTGCTCGGGATCGTCGTGACGATCATCCGCTGGGTGTCCGGCGGCCCTTACGACCTGGCTGAGATGCCTGTCTCGCTCAGGTGGCCGACCGAGCTCCCGTGCCAGTCGCGCGGCGGCGGGATCACAGGTGAAGGCGCTGTGCTGCACTGCGCCGTCGCCGATTCGGCGAGCGCCACGGTCAGCGGCCTCGACGGCGGCCTGCGTGCGCTGCTCGGCTTCGGGAGCGTCCTCTCTCTGCTCGTCGCGGCGGTCCCAGGAGTAGTCATCGCCGTCCTCGGCCAGCGCGCCCTGACACGAGCGCCGTTCGCCGCTCGCTCCGCGCGGTGGCTGCTCGTCAGCGCGATCGTCGTGCTCGTGGCCGGCACGCTCGGGTCTCTCCTCAATGACGTCGGCTCGTTCCTGATTGCACAATCCGTCCTGGCGGAGCCGATCGCCGACTCGCCTGTGACGGCGCCGAGGGCGTTCAACCTGAACCCACCGGTATGGCCTCTCGGTGTGGCGCTGGGGCTCGGGGCGTTGAGCGTGATCTTCCAGCAGGGCGCGAGGTTGCAGCGCGAGACCGAAGGGTTGGTGTGACATGGGCGGATTCACCTGGATGATCGGCATGGCCGCGATGCTCGTCGTGATCCTGATCGCGGCGATGATCCTCGCGTTCGTCCTTGCTGCGGGTGAGCGTCGACGCGAACAGAAGGACCCGACGTCCTTGGTGCGCGTCACCCAGATCGTGGCTGTCGTGTGGGCCGGAGTGTCGGCCGTCGGCGCACTCGTCACGCTCCTGTTCATCCTCCTCTCGCCGACAGTGTCGATCACCATGCCGATTCAAAGCTTCTGGCCAGAACTGCCCAGCCAGGTCCGTGCCGAGCCGACGGAGGCCACGCGCGTGAGCGGCGGCTTCGATTCCGTGACGCTCGACGTGGCGGGTCTGAACCCTGCCGCACGGATCACCTGGGCGATCAGTCAGGTCGCTGCCTGGCTGGTGCCCGCGTCGATCGCCGCTCTTGTCGCCGTTGCGTGCTCCCACCTCCTGTCTGGCCGCGGATTCGCTCCGGTGGTTGCGCGGATGGCGTCGGTGTCGGCCGTGTGCGTCACTGCCGGCGGCACTCTTGCGCAGGTGTTCGGAGACATCGCGGGAAGCGTGGCGTCGTCGCAGGTATTCGAGGTGACGGGCAGATCCTGGAAAGACATTCCCGGGATCGAAGACCCTTTCGCCGCCTGGGTTCCGCAGGCCAACCTCCTCATCACCTTCCCGTTCTGGCCCATCGCGGCAGGCCTCGGCCTCGCTGCTCTGGCTGCGTTCTTCCGCTACGGCTCCCGCCTCCAGCGGGACGTGACGGGGCTCGTCTGATGGCCGCCGGGACCCGGACCACGGGCGCGTTGGACCTCGTCGTCTACGGCGTCGCCGCCTCCCTCGCGGCATTGGCCGTCGCTGTGTTCCGCATCACCGAGATCCTTGGCCCCGAGGGCCCTGCCGTGACGGTCGGGGCGGATGCGGCATCCGCTGCACTGGGACTCTCGGTGGGGACGACGGTGGATACCGTGAGCGTCCGGGCGCCCGATCTCGGCGTCGGCGGCCGTTCCTGGATGATCGCGGCGGTCCTGCTCGTCGCCGTCGCGAGCGTGGTCGTGGCCGCAGCGCTCATGCGCGTCGCTCTCGCCGTGCGCCGGGGACGCGTGTTCGCCGGGGGCGCCACCCACGCGCTTGCGGTGATCGCCGGAACGCTGACGGCGGCCGTGTTCGCGTGGCCGATCGTCGACGGGATGGGGCGACAGCACGCGATGCAATCCCTCGGCATCCGGTTCGAGACGCTGTCGATGCTCGATCTGCTGCCCCTGCTGCCGATCCTGCTGGTCGCCGTCGCCGCGGCCGTGCTGGCGAGCGCCTTCGCGCAGGGCGAGCGACTGCAGCGCGACACCAAGGGGCTCGTGTGAGTCCGACCGAGGAGGACGAGCTCACCGGCATCCACTGTCGACTCGACGAACTGCTCGCCGAACGCGGGATGACGCTGACGCGCCTCTCCGAGATCGTCGGGGTCTCGGTTGTGAACCTGTCGATCCTCAAGAACGACCGCGCCCGTGCGATCCGGTACTCGACCCTGTCGGCCATCTGCCGCGCCCTCGACTGCGAGGTCGGCGAGCTGCTCGTGCGCGCGGACTGAGCCCGCCGCGCGTCGTGTGGCGTTGCGCGCATCGCGCGGTCGCGCCGAATGGCGACCTCCGCGTCCGTGTACCCGCCATACGGCGCGACTGAACGCACGCCCCGGGATTCACTCGCGCCATGTCGCGACCTCCGCACCCGTCTACCCGCCATACGGCGCGACTGAGCTCGGGCGAGCACACCCGCACCCGCATCTCGCATGCCCGGGCAACCCGCACATTCACTCGCGCCATATGGCGACCTCGAGGCTCGCGCACCCGCCATTCGGCGCGACTGAACACACGCCCCGCGATTCAGTCGCGCCGAACGGTGACCTTCGCGCCCGCGCACCCGCCATTCGGCGCGACCGAACGCCCGCGCCGCGCGACCGACCACGCACCGCCGCGCACCCAGCCGCACACCTCAGGCCAGAGCCCGCCCCAGTCGCGCGAGCAGGTCACGCGGGTCTCCGAACACGTCGCCCTTCGTCACCCGCAGCACCCGCCACCCGGCCTCGACCAGTCGGTCGTAGCGCGCGAGGTCGGCGGCCCACTGCGCCGGATCGGTCAGATGATGCTCGCCCTCGTACTCGAGCGCCACGCGCCGAGCCGGGTACGCGAGATCCACCTGCGCCAACCACATCCCCCGAGCGACGACGTCATGGTTCACGGCCGGAGGCGGGAAACCGGCGTCCACCACGATCAGGCGCAGCCACGTCTCGGGCCGCGACCTCGACCGCACCGAGACCCGCGGCAACGCCTCGCGCAGACGCGCGGCGCCGACACGACGGCCAGCCGCCACCGCCCGCTCGAGCTGCGTCCGCGTCGTGAGCGGCGGCGGATCGGCCGGGTGCATCGGCTCGCGCACAGCGGCATCCGCGGTCGCGACCAGATCGCGCACGTTCCCGAGCGCACCCCCGAGCATCGCCCAGGTCGTCGCGGGCGACGTCACCGGCACCCCGAACAGCGGATGCCGCACCACCCCCACCATCGACGGGTGCACCGCGTGTCCCACCACACCGGCCCCGGCTGGCGCGCGATGCGGCGCGCGCACGGAGACGTGCAGCGGCCCACCCGCGGAAGAGGGAAGCGGCATCCCCCACAATTCCGCGGCCGTCACGTGACTGAAGAAGACGTGCGGGCTCATCGCGCAGGCGTAGGCCGCGACCATCTGCGCAAGGTCGCCGTCGGGAACAGCCGTCGACCGTACGCCGTGGAACGGACGTGTCAGGTCCGCGGCCCGCAGTCGCGACCGGTTCACTCCCGCCGCGCGCGCCTGCGCGACCGAGAACGGCTCCCCGAGCCCGTCGGGGAGGGATCGCGCGCGCATCCCGTCACGGTCGCTGATGCGAAAGGCAAACGGATGCCGCGCCCCGCCCTGTGTGCGCAACGGCGGAAATTCGCCCGCCGGGGAGGAACCCCTACTGCAGCGCCGACGTCAGACGGGCGAGGTTGTCGAGCACGACCGATCGCATAGGCCGCTTCTCCCATTCAGCGATCGTCAGCTCGCGCGACATGCCGCGGTACTGGTCCTCGACCGTGCGGAGCTGCTCGACGAACTCCGCCCCTCGGACGAGCATCGTCACCTCGAGGTTGAGGCCGAACGAGCGCATGTCCATGTTGCTCGACCCGACCACGGCGACCTCGTCGTCGATCGACATCGACTTGGAGTGCAGGATGTAAGGCCGCTTGTACATCCAGATCTTCACACCGGTCGCGAGCAGCTGCTCGTAGTAGCTGCGCTGCGCGTGGTAGACCATCGCCTGATCGCCCTCTTCGGACACGAACAGCTCGACCTCGACGCCGCGGTGGCAGGCGGTCTGGATCGCGAGGAGCAGTCCCTCGTCGGGCACAAAGTACGGGCTGACCATGACGATCTTCTTCTTCGCGCCGAAGATGAGGCTCAGGAACAGCTTCAGGTTGTTCTCGTATTCGAACCCCGGCCCGCTCGGGACGATCTGGCAGTCGAGGTCGCCGGTCCCGGCATCCATCAGGAAGTCGGATTCGACCGCGAACACCTCGCCGGTCTCGCCGTACCAATCCGAGACGAACACGGCCGAGAGGGATGCCACGACCGGCCCGTCGACGCGGACCATCAGGTCGACCCACTGCAGCCCGCGGCGCAGGTTCGTCTTCAGGTTGTAGCTGCGGTCGGTGACGTTCTGCGAACCGACGTAGCCCACGACGCCGTCGATCACGAGCAGCTTGCGGTGGTTGCGCAGGTCGGGCCGCTGGTACTTGCCCTTCAGCGGCTGCACCGGAAGCATCAGGTGCCACTCGGCGCCCATCCGCTCGAGGCGCGCGAGTGTCGCGTGATAGTTCGGCTTCCAGCGGTTCGCCCAGTGGTCGAGCAGCACTCGCACGCTCACGCCGCGGGCGGTCGCCCGCTCGAGGGCGGCGAAGAAGCCGTCGGTCGCGCCGTCGGACTGCAGGATGTAGAACTCGACGTGGACGTAGCGCTCGGCGCGGTCGATCTCGGACGCCATCGTGTCGAGGCTGCCCTGATAGTCGGAGATGATCTGCGCCCCGTTGTCCCCGGCCATGGGGAGAGCGCCGAGCTTGCGGTTCAGGCCGACCAGCTGCGTGAACCACTCGGGGGCGTCGGGGCGGAGCGTGCCGAAGTCGAGACCCTCGCTCGCGGCACGGAAGGCGTCGTTGATCGACTCCTGCTCCTTGCGGCGCTTGCGCGGAAGACGCGGGTTGCCGATGAGGAGGAAGAGGAGGATGCCGAAGACCGGGATGAAGTAGATCGCCAGCAGCCAGGCCATCGCCGCGGTCGGGCGGCGGTTGCGCGGGATGATGAAGACCGCGATGGCGCGCACCGAGATGTCGAACAGGAGGACGAGGACGATCCACCACGTCCACGTCCAGTCGACGCTGATGCTGATCACGAGGCCCCCAGAGAGTGTGGGGTCAGCCTATCGTTTGGCGGATCGACCGGCGGTTTCGTCGCGGGGAGGAAGACCTCGCTTGCTCCGCTCCTCCGCCTCGACCTGCGCGTAGAGCTTTCGCTCGGTGCGGTCCATGCGAAGGATGCTGCGGATCACGAAGGCGAAGAGCCCGGCCACCACGATCGTGGGGATCAGTCCCCAGACGACCGCGCTCCAGACCTCATCCATGTCTCCATCGTAATATGCCGGTGCGGCCGGACGGCGCGGAGCTCCCCTAACCGGGGGCATCCTCGGCGGATCGTCCACAGCCTCGCATCCTCGCGCCCGCGAGGGGTCCCGCCCGACGACCGTGGGGCCATGTCGACCATCGTCACCGCCGCGGATTCCGCGCACTTCCTCGCCCTCGTCCCCCGCCTGCTCGGGTTCACCCCGACCGAGAGCCTCGTCGTCGTCCCGATGACCCGCGGGCGCAGTCTCGGCGCCCTGCGCATCGACCTGCCGCCCCGGGGCGCGCCGCTCGATCCCGTCGCGTCGACCGTCGTCGGCATGATCTGCCGGGTGTCGGATGCCGACGGTTTCACCGCGGTCGTCTACACGGCGGCATCCGCTCGTCACCGACTCCCCCACGGCGACCTGGCCGAGGCGCTCGAACGGGCGGCGGCGACCTGCGGGCTCGGGATTGTCGACGCGCTCACCGTCGCCGGGGACGGCTGGGGCTCGCACTACGACGAGCGGCTCCCGCGCGGCGGCCGCGCGCTCGCAGAACTCGAGCGTCACCTGCCCCGCCTCGACCACGACCAGCACGACGGCGCCGCATTACCGACCGCGGACCCCGCCATCGTCGCGGACGTCGCCGCCGCGCTGCAGTCGCTCGAGTCGGCGCTGGCCGTGCTGTGCGGCATCCCGGCTCTGGCGGATGCCCCGACGCGCATCGATCCGGCGGCGCTCGAGGCTGGCTGCGCGCTCGACGACCTGCCCGCCCTGTTCGAGACCTGCCTGACGTGGGATGCCGCACACCTCGACCCGATGCGGACGGCCGTGCTCGCGTGGTGTCTCGCACGTCCGTCGCTTCGGGACGTCGGGATCGTGCAGTGGGCGACCGACCGGGCCGGAGGGGATGCCGCCCTCGACGCGCAACGCCGGTGGGAGGACGGCGAGGAGTACCCCGCCGACCTGGCGTCGGTCATGTGGGGCGAGAGCCAACGGCCCGACCCGACCCGGCTCGAGGCGGCGCTCGAGCTGGTGCGCCACGTGGCCGCCCGCACTCCCGAGGCCCACCGGGCGGGCCCGCTGGCGACGGCCGCATGGCTCGCCTGGGCGCTCGGACGCTCCACCCACGCCGATCGTCACGCCGCGGCGGCGCTGCGCCTCGAACGCGAGCACGGACTCGGCGAGATCGTGCGATCGTTCGTGGCGCACGCCCACCTGCCCGACTGGGCCTTCCGGCGATGACCGGGCCGCGGCGTCCCACGGCCCGGTCGGATCGTCACCGCTCGACGATCGCGAATCCGCCGGCGGGCAGGGTGAGGACGCCCGTGCGGTCCTTCTTGGCGCGCACTTCGCGCCCGCGGTCGTCGTAGACCGCGAGGTCGCCGGCGCCCACCCTGACCTTCTGCGGCGAGCGCGCCGCCGAGTGCACGAGTTCGGTGCGCGCACCGTCGTCGCCCTCGAGCACGAGGCGGGAGACGAACGGCCGGACGAGGATGCCGTCGACCTGCACCTCGCCGCGCGTCGACACGACGCGCAGCTCGTCACGCGAACCGGGCAGGGCCTTCTGCAGCGTGTGCGGATGCATCGCACCCGGTGTCGGTGAGATCCCCTGCCGAGGACCGGTGAGCTGCAGGCTCCCCAGTCGGGCGCGGTCGCTCGTCCACGTCGACGACGTGCGTTCTCCGACCTCCGACCAGACCACGGGCTCGATCCACCGATCCGTGCCCGCCGTACCGACGTCGAACACCGCGGTCTCACCGCGCGACAGCGTCAGCTTGTCGCCCGACCAGCTCGACTCGCCCGTCCACGACTCCGGCGTCGAGATCTCACCCGTCGTGCGGGCGGCATCCTCCGCCTCGACCCACGTGAGCCCCTCACGGTCGCCGACCTCGGTCAGCGAGAGGGCCTGACGCCGGACGTCCGGGTGGGCGTCGAGCGCGAGCGCGGTGAGCAACCCGTGGATCGTGGACTCCGCACCACTGTTGCGGTTGACGGTGCCGTCCGGCTGCAGACCGTCGTAGGTGACGCCGGTCGCCGGGTCGTACATGCGCTGACCGGCGTGGTTGGCGCCGAAGAACCAGGCGGCCTGCATCGCTGCGAGGTCCTCGAACCCCTCCGACCCGGTCGCGTCGGCGACCCCCAGGAGCGACTGCACCCGCGAGTCGGCGCCGTAGGCGATCTGCACCCGGTCGACCGGGCTCGGGTTCCACCCGTTGTCGGGTCCACCCGCCGTGAGCAGGGTGGTCGTGAAGCTCGTCGCATCCGCGACGGCGGGACGAGCGAGCGCACGGTCCTTCAGGACAATGGATGCCGCGGCCAGCGCCGCCGGCATCTGCGAGCCCCACGCGTGCCAGATCGCCGGAGACTCCGCCCACGGCAGCACGGCTCGGTACGGCCACTCCCGCGTCGACCCGTCCGACATCGCGGCGATGCCCTTCGCGAGCTGGCGGAGCGCCGTCGCCGAGGCCCGGTCGGGACTCGCGGCGACACGCGCCGCCAACCCGAGCACGGCCTCAGCCGAGGCATCCGCCCCGTTCGTGATGAGCCAGGCCGGCACACGCTTGCCGTCCGAGACCGTCCAGGTGCCGTACCTGGACAGGACCTGGCGGTTCAGCGCGCCGAGAGAGAGGTCGAAGCGATCGTCGAGGAAGGCGGCGAAGGCAGGGTCCTCGTCCTTGAACGCGGCGTAGCCCTCGCCGAGCGCCCACAGGGTGCGGGCGAGCCAGTAGCTCGGCCCGCTGTCGGACGGGTCGGGGAGCTCGACGGGCTCGGGAGAGGGATTGAAGGTGCCGTCGGGCTGCATCCAGAGGACGACGTTGCCGGCATCCGGACCATCGGTCGTCTGGAAGTACGCGACCGAGCGGAGCAGTTCGTACGCGGTGTCGCGACTGTCGTCGTCGCCGGTGAGCTCCCAGTGGCGGATGTAGACCACGGCGGCACGGGTGATGTCGTCGGCGTTGTAGGCCCCCTGGCCCCAGTAGCCGGTCTCGGGGTCGAGGGGGCCGCCGCCTACCCGCTCGAACGTTCCGCCGTCCCGGGCATCGGCATAGGTCCAGGGCATGACGAGCGCGGGCTCCTCGGCCTGTCGGTAGGTGCTGTGCCCGTCGACGTCGGCGGGCGGCGTCGCTGCGTCGAGCAGGAAGTCGAGGTGCGCGAGGTTCGTGACGGGAGGGTCGGCGGGCGCCGCGGCAGCGGCGGTGACGCCGAGCGGGACGGTCAGGGCGAGCGCGGCGAGCGCGGTGAGGCCGACGGTCCTCGCACGACGGTGTGCGGAGGTGTTCACGGGGGGGATTCCTTTCGTTGCGGTGCCGAGTGCAGGTCCAGAGTCGGATCGGAGCGCTTCAGGGCGCCCGCTGGCCGACGGGACCTGCACTCGGCACGCGATCAGTCGGTGCGTTCGAGCAGGGCGACGCCGATCTTCGAGTCGGCCATGCCGTAGAACACGAACAGGCGACCGTCGACCTCTTCGATCGCGGTCGGGAAGACGACGTTCGGCACGATGCCGCTCCGCTCGTCGTCTGTCTCCGGTGCCAGCAGCGGCTCCGGAGTGCGGGCGACGACCGTCGAGGGGTCGTCGGCGTCGAGGATGAGCGCCCCGGCGGCGTAGTTGACCTTCTGCTGCTGCGCGAAGGCGCTCTCGAGCACGCCCGTCACACCGTGGTGCAGGACGAGCCAGCCTTCCGGGATGCGGCGCGGCGGCGGTCCCCCGCCGATCTTCAGCGCCTCGAACGGGAACTCCGGGCCGGCGACGAAGCGGTGCTGCTCCCACAGGGTCAGCGCCGCGAGGTCGTCGCGGACGTCGGCGAGGGGGATGTAGCTGATCCAGATCGACTGCCGTTCGTCCTCGACGCCCGCCGGGACGCGGACGCCCTGGCCGGGCTTCGTCTCGCCGAGGTCCCACATGGGGCGGTGGAGGACGGCGAGCGCCTCCCGCCCGTCGGGCGCGGTGACCGGCTCGGGGAAGAACACCGTGTCCTTGTTGTGGAACAGGTTCAGGTCCATGTCGAGGTCGTCCTGGTACCGGAACAGCGCCGGCCCGAGTCGGCGCCACTCGCGCAGGTCGCTCGACACCGCGATCGCCGTGCGCGGGCCGAGGGGCCCGTAGGCGACGTAGGTCATGACGTGCAGTCCGAGCGTCTCGATCCAGGTGACCCGGGGGTCCTCGACGCCGGCGTTGCCGACCCCGCGCTCCCACCCCCGGTCGGGTTCGAGGACGACGCCCTCGCGTTCGACGCGGGTCGGCACCCCGTCCTCCACGACGACGCGGGCCAGGCCCACGCGCGATACGTTGCCGTCGGCCACGAGTCGGGGCAGCAGGTAGAGCTCCCCGTCGGGGCCGCGGCCGGAGCCGGGGTTCAACACCCCCTCGACCTCGTTCGGATCGCCCGCGGCCGGGGTCATCACGACCCCCATGCGGGTGAGTCGGTAGGGCACGTGGGTCTCGGTGGTCATGGTCAACCTTTCACTCCGGATCCGAGGTCGTTGGACGTGAAGTAGCGCTGGAACACGAGGAACAGCACGACGGCGGGGCCGGCCAGCACCACGGCACCGGCCATCATCGCCCCGAACGGGTTCGCGGTGGATGCCGCGATGTTCGAGATGAAGTTCGCGAGAGACACCGCGAGCGGCTGCATCTCGGCATCCTTCGTGATGAGGAACGGCCACAGGAACTCGTTCCACGGCCCGATGAACGTCAGCAGCACGACCGTCAGCAGCGCCGGTCGCACGAGGGGCAGCGCCACGCTCCACAGCAGACGGAACTCGTTCGAGCCGTCGATCCTCGCGGCGTCGAAGAGCTCCTTGGGCAGCTGCAGGAAGTACTGCCGGAAGATCACCACCGCCGTCGAGTTGATGAAGAACGGCAGGATCATGCCGAGGTAGCTGTCGGCCAGGCCGTAATCCCGGGCGATCATGACGTAGAGCGGGATCATCAGCAGCTGGAACGGCACGACCTGCACCAGGAGGGCGAGGGCGAACGTCGCCCCGCGCCCCCGCCAGCGGAGGATCGCCAGGGCGTATCCGGCCAGGACGCCGAAGACGACCGTGCCGAGGATCACCCCGCCGGTGAAGATGCCCGAGTTGGCGAGCCCCTGCAGCAGGTCGATGCGCCCGTTGATGGCGGCGTAGTTGTCGAGCGTCAGATTCGCCGGGTTGGGGAACGCCCCCGCCGGCGTCGGATCGACGTTCGTCTGCAGCGAGCCGACGATCATGTAGAAGAACGGGAACAGGAACGCGAGCGCACCGATCGACAGCGCCGTGTACATCGCGATCTTCGACCCGAGTGCGCGCTTCATCGCTCCTCACCTCCCACGAGCTTGCGCTGCAGGGCAGCGATGGCCAGGACGAACACGATCAGCACGACGCCGATCGCGGCGGCGACGTCGGGGTTCTGCTGCTCGATGCCGCGCTGGTACATGAGCAGCACGGGCGACGTCGAGGCTCCGTTGGGACCGCCGCCACCGGTCAGCAGATACGGCTCGGTGAAGAGGTTCGCCCCGGTGATCGTGGCGAGCAGGACGACGAGCAGCGTCGCCGGCCGAACGCTCGGCACCGTCACCGAGAAGAACTGCCGCATCTTCCCGCCGCCGTCCATCGACACCGATTCGTACAGCTCGCGCGGCACGTTCTGAAGGGCGGCGAGGTAGAGCAGGATGTAGAACCCGAGCCCCTTCCACGTCACGAAGATCGCGATGGTCGGCATCGCGAGCGCCGAGTTCACGAGCCACGACGGGTCGGGCGCAAGCGGCCCGAGCACGTTGTTGACGAGTCCGCCGCGGGCGAAGAGGAAGAGCCAGACCGCGACGACGGCGACGGATGCCGTGACGTACGGCACGTAGTAGCTCACCCGGAAGAAGGTCCGCGCCTTCGTGACGCGGTCGAGCGCTGTCGCCAGCAGGATCGACAGCACGACCGTCAGCGGCACGTTGATGATCAGGAAGATCCCGACGTTGCCGAACGACCGCCAGACCTCGGGGTCGCTGAGCGCCGTGACGTAGTTGTCGAAGCCGACGAACGGCCGGTCGACCACGGCCCCCGGGGCGGCGAAGAAGTAGTCCTGGAACGACATCCAGACGGCGAACACCACCGGGTAGGCGAAGACGACCAGGACGAAGACGATGTAGGGCGCCGAGAAGAGGAGCCCGTGCGGCTGCGCGCCGAGGAGGCGGTGGAGGATGCCGCGGCGAGGCGCGGCATCCTTCCCGTCCTTCCCGGGGGTGGCACCGCGGGTCGCGCCGGGATCGGACCCGGCGCGACCCGGGACGACGGCGGTCATCTCAGCCCGCCGCCAGCTTGTCGACCTCTGCCGCGGTGTCGGAGAGGAACTGATCGACCGGCGTCTCACCGAAGATGACCGACTTCGAGTAGCCGTCACGGAAGGCCTGCCAGATCTCCACCGATCCGACGACGTTGGGCACCTCGACGGTGCGCGCGGCCTGATCGCCGAACTGCTCGTAGGCAGGGTTGTCGGCGAAGTAGTCCGGATAGGTACCCGTCAGGTCCTGACGCAGCGGCATCTGGCCGGTGGCCTTCAGCCACTCGCCGTCCTGCTCCTCACTGGTGGCGAACTTGAGGACGTCCCAGGCCGTGCCCTTGCTCTTGCACGCGGTGAACATGCCGACGTTCTTCGCGTCGCTGAACGTCCAGGTGTCACCCGCCGAGGTGCCGTCCTTCGTCGGCACCGGCACGGCTCCCCACTCGATCGAGTCGCCGTACACGCTGATCGCCCACGGCCCCACGATCGCCATGGCGGCGTACCCGTCGGCGAACGCGTCGCCCTGGTACTGCTCGTTGCCGGCGAGCTTCTCCTCGTAGAGGGTCCGCCAGAAGTCGGCGACGGCCTTGCCGTTGTCGTCGTCGAACGTCGCCTTGCCGTCCTCGAGCAGCTGCGTCCCGCCGGTCTGCGCCGCGTAGAGCGGGTAGAAGTCGAACCAGGACTGGAAGAACTCGCTCGTGGGGGCGGGGTTGATCGCGTACTCGGACACGCCCTTCTCCTTGAGCGTCCGCGCGGTCTCGAGGAACTCGTCGTAGGTGGACAGCTTCGGGTTCTCGGGGTCGAGTCCGGCCTTCTCGAAGAGGGCCTTGTTGTAGAAGATCATCACCGGGTTCGACTTCCACGGCAGCTGGTAGAAATCGCCGTCCTCGGAGCGGTACTGGTCGGCCAGGTCGCCGCTGCGGGCCGTGATGTAGTCGTCGCCGTCCTCGAAGGTCGACAGGTCGACGAGGCCCCCCTGGCGCTGGAAGCCCGGCACCGCCGCGGGCGAGGTGTTGAAGACGAGGCACGGGGCGTTGCCCGCGGTGATCGCGGCCCCGATGACCTCTTCGCTCGAGGCGCCGGCGGGGATCTCCTGCGCTTTGACCTGCTCGTCGGGGTGGTCGGCGTTCCATGCCTCGACCATCTTCTTGCCCCAGCCGATCTCGGCTTCGTTGTTGGAGTACCAGATGGTGATGTCGCCTCGGCTCTCGAGGTCGCCGCCACCACCTCCGCCTCCGCCGCCGCACGCGGTGAGGGCCAGCACACCGGCTGCGCCGGCTGCCGTGATGAGGATGCGTCGTTGCATGTCCTGCTCCTTCGTTCGGTTACTCGTGCTCTCTTGCTGTCGTCGGTCGCGCGTCACGCGCCCGTGGAGGTGCCGTCGAACCCCGGACGGCGAGGGTGGGATCGGGGAGGTCGAGGCGAGTGGGCGCGTCACCGGCGATCGCGGCGAGCAGCGTGCGTGCGGCGGCCACGCCCCAGCCGCGGGCGTCGGTCGCGACGCTCGTGAGAGCGGGGTGCACCCAGCGGCCGATCTCGGTGTCGTCGAATCCGGTGATCGAGAGGTCGTCGGGCACGCTCAGCCCGCGCTGGTGGGCGATCCCCATGCCGGCGACCGCCATGCTGTCGTTCGCGTAGATGATGGCTGTCGGCGGGGTCCCCTCGTCGAGGAGGGATGCCGTGGCGCGCGCGCCGTCGGCGGCGCTGAAGTCGGTCTCCACGACGGCGACGTCGAGGCCGGCGGCATCCGCGGCATCGAGGAAGGCGTCGCGGCGGCGTTGGGCGTGGAGCATGCCGGAGGGTCCTGCGACGTGCCCGACGCGGCGGTGGCCGAGGCCGGCGAGGTGCTCGACGGCGAGACGGATGCCGGCTCCGTCGTCCGTCGAGACCGAGGCGAACGGCGAGGCGACGTCGGGGACGCCGAGGGTGACGGCGGGGATCCCGACTTCGGCGAGGAGCGCGATGCGCGCGTCCGCGACGCGGATGTCGGTGAGGATGACGCCGTCCACGCGCCGGTCCGAGGCGAGCGCCCGGTAGGTGGCCTCCTCCTGACGGCCCGGGTTCGCGACGGCGAGGACGAGGGCCTGACCGGTGACGGAGAACTCGTCTTCGAGCCCGGCGATGAACGAGGGGAAGAAGGGGTCGGCCGCGATGACGTCGGGGCTCCGCCCGATCACCAGTCCGCAGGCGAAGGCGCGCCCGACGCTGAGGGACCGGGCGCTCAGGCTCGGCGTCCAGCCGAGTTCGGCGGCGGTGTCCATGATGCGCTGCCGCGTCTCGGCGGCGACGCCGGGACGGCCGTTCAGCGCGAAGGAGACGAGGCCCTTGCTGACGCCCGCCGCGCGCGCGACATCCGCGATCGTGGGGCGGGTCTCGGGGGGCATCGGTCACTCCTTCGTGGCGGACCTGATCTACTAAACCGGTTCAGGCGACGAAAAAGCAAGACCTTGACACGCGCGTCGGCGCGGGCGTAAACGCTGATCAGCGCGTGGGCAGCTCCACGCGGACGCGCCATCGACCCTCGTCGGGGCCTGCGGCGAACGTGCCGCTCAGCACCTCGACGCGCTCTCTAAGCCGGGCGAGTCCGAATGCGGGGCCGGGGCGCTGACCCGACACGGGGCGATGCGGATCGTTGATCACCGACAGCACGACGGTGTGCGATGTCACCACGAGCGACAGCTCGATCGTCATCGCCGGCGCGCCGTGCTTCACGATGTTCGTGACCGCCTCCCGCGCGGCGCGGGTGAGGGTCGTCTCGATGATGCCGGCGAGCGCCGCGTCACCGGTGACCTCCGTCCTCACCGTGTGCCCGAGGTCGCGGAGCTTCTGGGCGAGGGAGTCGATCTCTCGGCGGATGCCGGGGGCACCGGCATCCGTCACGCCGTCCGTCCCCGTCCTGCCGTGGATGAGCTGCAGCACGCGACGCGTGTCGGTCAGCGCCTGAGCGGATGCCGCGACGATCGCGCGCTGCGAGCTGGAGCGGATCTCGGGGTCGTCCGTGCGCTCCAGGACGCGGGCGTGCATGACGGTGATGGAGATCTCGTGCGCGATGACGTCGTGGAGCTCGTCGGCGATACGGGTGCGCTCCGCCAGCAGCGCCGCGTCGAGCTGCGCCTCGTGCGCGTCGACCTGCGAGGCGAGGACGACGTTCCGGCGGACGACGCGACGCAGGCCCCGTCCGACCGTCGCCGACAGGAGCCCGACGACGAAGACGGCCACCACTCCGCCGACGTCGAGACCCGGCGGCACCGTGGCGATCGCCGCCACCCAGGCGACGGCCGCGACCCCGTACGCGGTCGAGAACACGGCGCTGCAGCAGTAGAAGACGACCCCGATGCTCATGGCGACCGCGGTCAGATACTCACCGCTCTGGCCCGCGACGACGGCGACGAATCCGGAGAGCACGAGGACGATGGCTCCCCACGTGGGCCGCCAGGCCATCGCGATGATCGAGCCGTTGGTGAGCACGGAGGCGGCGATCGTCGGCCACGAGATCGACGGCCCCGATGTCAGCTGCGCCCACACGACGTCGACCGCCGCGAGCAGGGGCAGCAGAGCCAGGATTGCGCGGGCGACCTTCGGGGGGAGGACGTAGTCCCACAGCTCGCGCTGCACGGCACGGGCTGCTCCGCCCGCGCCGTGCATGCCGCGGGTTAGTTGCAGATGCGCAGCACCCGGCACAGGTGCGTCCACAGATTTGTCGGCTGACTCGCGAACGGGATCCATCGGAACATTCTTTCTCTCCCCATCTCGATTTCGTGCCGGAAGGAGCTCCCGGCACGCCCTGCGCCCATCCTGACGCGAGGAGCGCCGGGGGACGCTCCTGCTCAAGACGCAATCCCGTCACCGCAAGACGCAAAACCGGCACCTATGCTGATCGCATGGACCCCATCCGAGTTCTCATCGCCGACGATGAGGCTCTCGTCCGACGGGCTCTCCAGGTGTTCTTGAACGCAGAACCGGGGATGACGGTCGTAGGAGAGGCGAGCGACGGACCGAGCGCTGTCCGCCTGAGCCTCGAACTGAAGCCCGACGTGATCCTGATGGACATCCGGATGCCGGGAGGCGACGGCATCCGCGCGATCGAGCAGTTGTCGGTCGACCTGCCGTCCGCACGGACCATCGCGATCACGACCTATGGATCCGACGAGACGGTGGCCGGCGCCCTCCGGGTCGGCGCCGTCGGCTTCCTCGTGAAGGATTCCGAACCGGAGCACATCACGGCGGCCGTCCGCAGCGCGCACCACGGCGGCTTCGTCCTGTCGTCGGTCGCCGGCCGAGATCTCGTCCGGCGGATCGGCGCGCAGGCGGGTCAGCCCACCGTCACACTGAGCCCCGCAGAACAGGTCTCCCGTCGTGAGCTCGACGTCCTCGAGCTGCTCGCCAAGGGGATGTCGAACGCCGAGATCGGGCGGGACCTCTTCCTGTCCGAGGCGACGGTCAAGTCGCACCTGCGCCGGATCATGACGAAGTGGGGCGTGCGCGATCGGGTGCAGGTCCTCCTCTACGCCGCGACCACCGGCGTCATCCGACTCCCCTGAGCGGGGCGGCGTCCCTCAGCTGCGCGAACGGCTCCGGCGCGACACGATCGCGTAGGCCGTCGCCGCGGCGGCGATGCCGGCCACGGCGGTGATCCCCCAGCGCAGGATCACCTCGACGTCGGTGAAGACGGCCAGGCAGATGTTGACCGTCAGCGCGACGATGAAGAGTGCGGCGAATGCCGCGCCGTCCGCGGCGGTCCGCTTCTTGTCAGCCATGGGATTCCTTACGTCGCGGACGAACGGGCACCGTGTGTCTGCCGCGCGTCGATGTGGGTGGGAACGCCTCGGAGCCTAGCCGCGGCCTGCGCACCTCGATACGGCGCGAGAGCGCATTCCATCCGGGGGCGGCACCCCGGGCGGTCCCGTTGCGTCTAAAGGCGGATGCGGATTGCGTCCCCCGCACGAGCGCTGGGGCCTTTCGACTCAAGAGCGGCGGCCCGAGCCGTCGGTAGCGTCACTTCCGGCGCTGCGATCGCGGTCACGAACGCAGCGTCACTGACAAACACCAACGGATCGAGAGGAAACATCATGGGGGCAGTTCTGAGGTTCATCGCGTGGGTCATCGCGAACATCGGCCGCTGGGGCCGTGCCGTCGCCGGCCAGGTCGGACGCATCACCGCGTGGGCACGCAACAACTGGCGTCGCGTGCTCGAGTGGATCAACGCGGGCATCTCGTTCGCGACGATCGTCGACTACATCCTGCGGATCCTCGGCATCGGCTGAGATCTGTCCCGATGGGACGGCACCACGTGCGTGCCGTCCCATCGGGACACCGCGACCACCTGAGAGAGAAGGAGAGACGACCCATGCCGCAGACACCGGACACCGGCATCCGCGTGAGGGGCGTCTCGAAGACGTACGGCGTCAAGCGCGTCCTCGACGACGTCTCCTTCGACATCCCCGCGGGCACCGTCACGGGCCTGCTGGGTCCCAACGGCTCCGGCAAGTCGACCGCGATGCGCACGATGCTCGGGTTGACGATCGCCGACGCCGGATCGACCACGTTCGACGGCGTCCTCTTCCGCGATCTCGCGCAGCCGGGCCGTACCGTCGGAGCCCTTCTCGACCCGGGCGCCCACCACCCCGGGCGCAGTGTCGAGGACACCCTCGCGACGGCCGCCATCCTGACCGGCTCACCGCGCGAGCGGGTCGGCGAACTCATCGCCACGCTCGGCCTGGCCTCTGCCGCACGTCGCCGATTCGGCGCGCTCTCCCTCGGGATGAAGCAGCGGGTCGCCCTCGCCGTCGCGCTCGTCGGTCGGCCTCGACACCTCATCCTCGACGAGCCCATGAACGGTCTCGACATCGAGACCGGCGACTGGCTGCGATCGACTCTGGTCCATCACGCGCACACGACGGGCGGCTGCGTCCTCGTCTCGACGCATCTCCTCCAGGAACTCCAGACCTTCGCCGATCGCATCGTCGTCCTCAGCGAGGGCGCCATCCGCTACTCCGGCGAGGTCGGCGACCTCACCGCCGAAAAGAACGCGACGGCGATCGCTGCGGACACCGACCTGCTGCGACGCGCGCTCACGACCCGCGGCATCCCGTTCAGTGTGCGTCCCGAGGACGGGCGCTTCTCGGTGGGCATCGACCCCCGCTCCCTCAGCGAGATCTGCATCGCCGACCGCATCCTGCTCGACGAGCTCGCCGAGGACCGCGAGTCGATCAGCGACCTCTACCGTCGCCTGACGCGCGGCCAGTACCGAGTGGAAGGTGACGTCTTTGATCCTCGCTGACAGCCCCCCGCAGACGGCCGGCCGCTTCGGCCGCAGCCTGCGGGCCGAACTGCGGAACGTCCGCACGACACGGGGGACGCGGTGGGCGCTGGGCCTCACCGCCGCGCTCTGGGTCGTCGTCGGCGCCGGTGTCGCCGCGATCGCGCTGCTCGTCGACGCGGAATCGGTGAGCATCTCCGGCGCGCTCCTCGGCATGGGAGCGGCCGTCACCGTGTTCGTCCCCATCCTGGCGATTTTCATCATGGCCGCCGACTGGCAGTCGCGAGACGTGCTGACGACGTTCGCCCTCGAACCGCGCCGGCACATCGTCTTCCTCGCCAAGGCGCTGACGGCGCTCATCGTGTGCACCGTCCTCGTCGCCATCGCCGCCGTCCTGGCCGTCGTGTTCACCGCCGGCCTCGCGCTCGCGGCCGGGGCGACCATCGTGTGGAACGCGGATGCGGAGAGCATCGCGGTCCTGCTCTGGAGCGCCGCCGTCGGCACCGTGTCGGGCATCGCGTACGGCGCGGCGACGCAGCGCGTCGCGATCGCCATCGTGTTCTCGCTCGTGCAGGGATTCGTGATCGACCCGCTGCTCATGCTCATCCCGCACGGCATCGGCTCGTGGTTCCGGCTGACCGCCATCACCGAGGCCGGCAGCGGCACGGGCGAGCTCGGCCCGGCTCTGACGGCCGGACTGCTGTGGCTGGTCGTCCCGCTCGCCATCGGATTCGCCCGCAATCAGCGGGCCGACGTGCAATGACCGGCGCCCCCTCTGGAAAGGGGTCTGGCTGGCGTCTCGGTCAAGACGCCAGCCAGGGGTGCTTCGAATCGGATCGAGATGAAGCGGGATCAGTTTACGCGCACCGAGGTTTCGATCTCCCGAGAATCCACGCCGGACGGATGCCCGCCGACGCCGCCGGTGCGGGAGTATCGGGATCATGACCGTCCACGCGAGCACCCCGTCCTCGGGATACCCGCCGGCGCACGGCACCCGCGGTGACTCGGTGCTGGCACCCCGCGCCCTGACCTACCTCAACGTCCGCGAGGGCGTGACGACGGTCCTCGTCACCACGGCACTCGCCGTCGCCATCGCCTTCCTCCCCGATCCAGGGTGGCGCACGGCGCTCTGGGTGATCGTCGGCATCCTCGCCGTCGTCTCCCTGCTGATCGAACTGCCCTGGCTCAACCGCAAGCAGGTCGAGAACACGAGCTACACCGCGACCGCCGACTACGTCTACATCACGCGCGGCTGGCTCTGGCGGCGGACCACCGTCATCGCGACGGCCCAGATCCTGAACGTCGAGGTCGTGCAGGGGCCGCTGCTGCGCGCGTTCGACGCCGTGAGCGTGCGATTCACGTGCATCTCCGAGGTCGAGGGCCTCGGCCCGCTCGAACCGCGCGCGGCGGAGCGCATCCGCACGACCGTGCTCCACGCGCAGGCGGAGCCGGCGCGGTGACCGTCCCCTCCGACGAGGTCCCCCGGCGTCTTCCGCTGCGCTACCTTCCGGCGTCGTACCTGGAGTCCTCTCCCAAACTCGTCGGCAGTTTCATCGCCGGCGCCGTCTATCTCTTCGGACCGGCCGTGTGGCCGGGCGCCTGGGCGTGGCTGGCGCTCGGCCCCCTGATCGCCGTTCTCCTGTGCGAACCGATCTGGCGGTGGACCTTCACCCGGGTGGCGCTCACCCCGGAGCACCTGGTGGTGACGACCGGTGCGTTCACGCGACGCCAGCAGTCCCTCGCCTGGGGCGACATCGGAACGGTCGACAGCAGGCAGTCCTGGGCTTTCGCCCGGTGGGACCTGCGGGTCCTCACGCTGTCTCAGGCCGGCGACGAGCGGACCAAGGTCCACCTGTGGGCGGTCGACGAGGACCTCCATCGCGAGGTGACGGCGCGCGCCGGGCACGCGCTCGGGACGACTGAGGCGGAGGTGACCGCCGAGCAGCCTGCCGAGCAGGCGCGGCCGGCGCCCGGCATCCTGCTCTACCGGGTGCGGCTGACGCACCTGCTGCTCGCGAGCGTCGTCTACGGCCAGTTCGCCCTCATCGGCGGTGGCGCGGCGTTGGGGGTGTCCGAGACGCTGGGCATGTTCGGCGCCGACGCGGCGCTCACCCGGTGGCTGCCGCTCCCCCCGGTCGTCTGGGCGGTGGCGATCGCCGTCGGCATCGTCGCGCTCGGCCTCGTGCTGACGGTGGTGCGCTACGCCTCGTTCGAGGTGCGACGGATGCCGGGCGACCGGATCGTGATCTCCTACGGCCTGTTCTCCACCCACACCCGGAGCGTCTCGCGGGCGACGACGATCGGCGTCGTGCTGCAACGCAACCTCGTCGAGACGCTGCTCGGACGCGTCCGACTGTCGCTTCTGACGACGGACTCGGCCGCGCAGCTCGGCACGAACCTCCTGCTCCCGTCGCTCCCCCGCCGGGTCGTGGAACGCCTGCTGCACGAGGCGTTCGACGAGGACCCGTCGACGCGCCTGCTCACCGGCGATCGGGGTGCCCGAGCCACCGGTACGGGTGTCGTTCTGCTCGCCGGGCTGATCGCTGCCGCCGTCCTCGCCGGCTGGGTCGCCGCGGGACTGGGGTGGCCGCCGCTGCTCGTCCTCGCGGCCGGTGCGATCGTCTTCGCGATCGCCTGGCCCGTCACGGTCGTCCTCTGTTCACGACTGCGGGTCGACGCAGGTTCCAACCGGGTCGTCCTCCTCGTCAGTCACGTCGTGCAACGGCAGACGGTGCTGTCCGCCGCGGCCGTGCACATCGTGGGCACGAGCCGGCTCGCGGGGCATCCGCTCGTCGCCGACGTGTGCTTCTACGCAGGGATGCCGCGCACCTTCCGGGCACTCCGGTTCCGCCCCGCGGAGGTCGACGCGCTGTCGGCTCGGATCGCCGAGACGGTTCCGCTGGCGAGGACGCATCGTCGTGCGCCCGCGCCCGCGCTCACTTGACGAGCGGGAAGAGGATCGTCTCGCGGATGCCGAGGCCGGTGATCGCCATCAGCAGGCGGTCGATGCCCATGCCCATGCCACCGGTGGGCGGCATGCCGTGCTCGAGCGCGCGCAGGAACTCCTCGTCGACACGCATCGCCTCGTCGTCGCCGCGCGCGGCGAGCTTCGCCTGCTCGACGAAACGCTCGCGCTGGATGACGGGGTCGACGAGCTCGGAGTAGCCGGTCGCGAGCTCGAAGCCGCGGACGTAGAGGTCCCACTTCTCGACGACACCGGGAATGGTGCGGTGCTCGCGCACGAGGGGCGAGGTGTCGAGCGGGAAGTCCATGACGAATGTCGGGCGCTCGAGGCCGCCCTTCACGAAGTGCTCCCACAGCTCCTCGACGAGCTTTCCGTGGGTGGCGATCTTCTCCGGCACCTCGACGCCCGACTCGGCCGCGAAGGTCTGGAGCTCCTCGAACGAGGTCTCGGGCGTGATGCGGCGACCGGCGGCATCCGACAGCGACTCGTACATCGAGATGCGGTCCCATTGGCCGCCGAGGTCGTACTCGGTGCCGTCGGCCCACGTGACGGTGGTGGAGCCGGCGACGGCGATCGCGGCGTTCTGGATGAGCTCCTGCGTCAGGTCGGCGATGCCGTTGTAGTCGCTGTAGGACTGGTAGGCCTCGAGCATCGCGAACTCGGGGCTGTGGGTGGAGTCGGCGCCCTCGTTGCGGAAGTTGCGGTTGATCTCGTAGACCCGGTCGATGCCGCCGACGACGGCGCGCTTGAGGAAGAGCTCCGGCGCGATGCGGAGGTACAGCTCGGTGTCGAACGCGTTGGAGTGCGTGATGAACGGGCGGGCCGCGGCGCCGCCGTGCTGCACCTGCAGCATCGGCGTCTCGACCTCGAGGAAGCCGTGCGCGTCGAACGTGCGCCGCAGCGACGCGTTCACCTTGGCGCGGGCGACGACGGTCTCGCGGGCGGTGTCGCGGACGATCAGGTCGAGGAAGCGCGACCGCACGCGGCTCTCCTCGCTCAGCTCGGAGTGCAGGTTCGGGAGCGGCAGCAGCGCCTTCGCGGCGATCGTCCAGTCGGTGACCATGATCGACAGCTCGCCGCGGCGACTGGAGATGACCTGACCGGTGACCGAGACGTGGTCGCCGAGGTCGACGAGCTCCTTCCACGCCTGCAGCGACTCGTCGCCCACCTCGGCGAGGGAGACCATCGCCTGGATGCGGCTTCCGTCGCCGGACTGGAGTGCTGCGAAGCAGAGCTTGCCGGTGTTGCGGCTGAACACGATCCGGCCGGCGACCGACGCGGTCTCGCCGGTCTCATCGCCCGCCTCGAGCGATGCGAACCGCTCGCGCAGTGCCGAGATCGTGTCGGTGACGGGCACGGTCACGGGGTAGGCGCCACCCGCGGCATCCGCTCGTTCGCTCAACAGCCGTTCCCGCTTCGCGAGACGGACCGCCTTCTGCTCGATGACGTCCTCTTCGGTCGTCTCGGCGGGCGTGGGCGCGGACGCGTCGGTCATGTTCGGGGGCTCCTCGGGGATTCGACCCTTCAGTCTATCGACGGGCTGCGGGCGGTTTCGGCGCGGGCGGCGCGGGCGCGGGGTGTGTGCGCCGGGTGTGCGCCAGGTGTGCGCGGATGCAAGAGATCCGCCCCGACACGCCGCGCCGCGGCATCCCACCCCGGGGTGTCGCGCACGATCCCTTGCATCCGCGAACACCCCGACCGCCAAGCCTCAGCGGCGCGGGGTCCAGCCGGGCGGGCGGGGATCGCCGCCGGCCGCACGCTCGGCGTCGAACGCGGCCGACCAGCCCTGTGCGGCGTCGACCGCATCGAAGCCGCCCCGCGCTACGCGGAGCCCGACGTCGTCGTGCGTCATGCGGGGTCCGCCGCCGCGGCGGGTGCCGGCGCGGACGTTCCAAGCGTCGTCAGCGAAGCCGCCACCGCGGAACACCCGGTAGTCGTCGTAGCGCTCGGTGTCGAGGAAGTCCCAGCACCATTCCCACACGTTGCCGAGCGTGTCGAACAGCCCGTTCAAGTTCGGGAGCTTGCCGCCGACCGGCTGCGGCGAGGTCACGCCGTCACCGGCGGTCCACGCCACCTCGGGGAGTGGACCGTAGTGCGGGCCGGTCGAGCCGGCGCGGCACGCGTACTCCCACTCGGCCTCCGTCGGCAGCCGGAAGCCGTCGCTGTCGACGTGCCACCGCACCTCTTCGCCGTCGACGGCATAGGCCGGGTCGAGCCCCTCCCACTCCGACAGCGCGTTGCAGAACCGCACGGCGCGCAGCCAACTGACCTCGACGGCGGGACGGCGGGGGTCGGATGCCGCCACCCCGATCACCTCCGACAGCTGCTCCTGCGTGACGGGGTAGACGCCGATCTCGAAGGGCTCGAGCGCGACGGTCCACCGCCGCCGGCGTCGAGCGTCGTGCAGGTCGACGCTGCCCGCGGGGATGCGGGCGAGCTCCACGTCGCTCACGGGAGGGGCGGCCCGTCACCGACCGCAGGCGCGGCGTCGCTCAACGCGCGGTCGATCGTCGTGTGGACGAGCGCCGAGAGGTACCGCGAGGGATCCTCGACCCCGGCGCCGCGAAGCAAACCGGCCGCCTGTTGCACGATCAACGACGAGAAGGCCGTCGCGGTCGAGATCGCTTCGCCGTACGCCGCGCGGTCGGCGTCGGCGACCACGACCGGTTCGCACCCCATCTCGACCGCGAGCGCCTGCGCGATCGGCAGGACCGCGGCGGGCGCTGTCACGGCGGCGTACGCGTCTTTGAGGGCGCGAAGGTCCGTCGACGTGCCCGTGAAGGCGATGGCGGGATGGATGGCGACGGGTATGGCACCCCGCGCCGCGGCGGGAGCGAGCACTTGTATGCCGTGCGCGGCATCCGTGTGCATCAGGATCTGGCCCACCTGCCACGCACCGAGTTCGGCGAGGCCCGACACGAGCCCCGGCAGCTCGTCGTGCGGCACGGCGAGGACCACGAGTTCGCTGCGTCGGACGACCTCTTCGGCGCTGACCCTCGGCACCTCGGGGAGGATCGCCTCGACCCGGTCATCGTCCGATCCCGACGTGATCCCGGTGAGCGCGTGCCCGGCCCCCGCGAGAGCGGCGGCGATGACGGGCCCGACCCGCCCGGCGCCGATCACGCCGACACCGAGGCGCCCCTCGCGGTTCATCGCTCCTCCGTCGGCGACGTCGGCGGGGCGGGCGGCACCCACAAGGGCGGCACCGGCGCAGGGGGCGCGAGCGGCGGCGCGACCGAAGCCGCTTCCGGCCACTCCACCTCGACCGCGTTCCCGTCGGTCGGCTGAGCGCTCTCGGCGGATGCCGCGGCCACCGCGGCATCCGTGATCGCCCGCCACAGCTCGTAGGCACGAGCGTGGTCGATCGACTCGATGGTGCCGTTCACGGGTCCCATGACCGTGTGTCCCGTGATGGCGGCCAGCCCGAGGCGACGCGCGAGCGGGCCCTGCGAGAGACGCACGGACTGCATGCGGGCCAGCGGCAGGATCGTGAGCTTCGGCCACAGCCGGCCGGTCCGCATCAGCACCGCCTGCGGCAGGACGAGGATGCCGTTGCGTCGCCACGTGAGCGGGTCGATCACCCGCGCCCGGGCAGGCGACGTGACGTACCCGTCACCCTCGCGGGGACCGCGGAGACCCGCGTCGAGCATCGCGGCGTCGACGGAGAGGGACGGCAGCAGCAGTCGCAGGACCCGCTCGACGTCGGCCTGCGTACCGATGGGCAGCACGTCGCCCATCTGGGCTGCCGATGCGTCGCTTGCCGAGCGGCCCGAGAGCTTGTTCACCCGGATCCGGTACCAGCCACCCCACCGCCACAGCAGCGGCTGCCGGATGTCGACGGCGTGCACGCGACCCGGGGGCAGCGTCTCGGTGACCGTCGTGAGCAGACCGAAGGTGACGCGCACCCCCGCCGACGACGGCGCGATCGAGTAGCGGACCGTCTTGATGAACTGCCGCACCGCGTACGCGCCGAAACCGATCGCCGCGGGGATGGACGCACCGAGAGCGGGGATGATCCAGATCGGTTGCAGCACGAGCCCGACGATCGCCGCCACCACGACCAGCACGAACCAGATGGTCGAGCCCGACAGCAACCCCGCGAGGATGAGGCGCGATATCGGCACGCGCACGATGGATTCGGGTTCGGCACCGTCGTCGTCGACACCGTCGATGATCTCGCTGATCCCGGCGGTCACGCGAGAGGTCAGCGGCCCGCCTGCGGATGCCGGGCGGCCAGCGGCATCCTTCGTCCGATGTCCCGACGCGAGGCGCAGGATGTCGCCGCGGACCGTCTCGGCGTTGCGGGTCGACAGGTACTCGAGCTTGACGTTCGCGTCGAGCCCGGCGCCGACGACCTCGAGCTTGGCGAGCCCGACGAGACGGGCGAGAGCGGGGCGCGTGAGGTTGACGCCCTGCACGCGGTCGAGCGGTGCGCGACGGTGCGTGCGGAACAGCACGCCGCTGCGCACCTCGACCTCGTCGCCCGTGATGCGGAAGGTGTGGAAGCGCCAGGCCGTCCAGAAGAGGGCGAGCAGGATGACGAGGCCGACCGCCACGGCGACGATGGCCTGCACCGCGATGCCGTTCTGCAAGACGAAGTCGACCGGGTCCTCCTCGCCGTAGCGGAAGTTCTCGGGCAGGAAGAACGAGATCAGTCGGTCGCGGAGGTTCGCGACCAGGATGCCGATGATCACGATGAGCGTCAGCCCGCCGCGCAGCAGCGGCGACAGCGGATGCATCCGGTGCCATTCGCCGTCGCTCATCTCGGAGCGGACCGCGGCGGGCGGCGGAGCGGACGCCTGCTCGAGCGGCGCGGGCTGGGGGTCGAGATCGCTCACAGACCGGTCCGCCGGGTCTCAGCCACCTCGATGAGCGTGTCGCGCAGCTGTTCGGCGTCGCGCTGCGGCAGGCCGGGGATCGTCACACCGGTGGATGCCGCCGCGGTGACGAGCTTCAACTGGGCGATGCCCAGCATCCGATCGAGCGGGCCGTGCGTGATGTCGACGAGCTGGAGGCGGCCGTACGGGACCGACACCATCCGCTGCCACAGGATGCCGCGTCGGAAGACGAGGTCGTCCTCGCGCAGCTGATAGCCGATCGACCGCGCCTGCCTCGGTGTGACGACGAGCGTCACGAGGAAGATCGCGAAAAGGATGCCGCCGGGGATGAACGGCCACGTCGCTTCGAACATGAGCCAGAGCGTCAGTACCGCGGCCGCGATCAGCAGGAGCACGACGACGTAGCCGATGACCTGCCCGATCACGTACTTGCGCGACAGCTGGCGCCAGGCGCCATCCCCCAGCGGGAGCCGCGAGGCACCCCGCGGTTCGAGGATCTTCGTGAACGTCTCGTCAGTCGGAGTGGGAGAGCCCGTAGCCGGGTTCGTCGGGTCCGGGCTGGTCGTCATCATCGTCCTTCCGGATGGTGCACAGGTGTTCGGCGACGAGTGCACCGGCGACGAGGAGCAACCCGCCCCCCACCGCGGCGATCACCGCACCCGTTGAGCCTAACGAGGGCGACACGGGTCGTGTGAGCACGAAGGCGAGAAGCCCTCCGCCGAATCCGGCGACGAGCGCTCCGACGATGCTCGACGCCTTGGCCAGCATCGCGATGCGGAGCGCTCGGAAGGGGTCGACGGGTGCTGCGGTTCCGGCTGTCGCCCGGCGGACCGGGATGGCAGCGAGGACGACGGCGGCACCGAGCGCGACGAGCAGGATCGGTAACAGCGGCGACGGGGTGAAGGTCGGCTGCCCCATCCCCGTGAGGACCTGGTCGACGAAGAACCCCGCGATGCCGGCAACGACGGCGACCGCGACGAGGAGGAGCGGGTTCGTACGCCTCATCCCGCACCTCCGGGCAACGCGGCGCGCAGGTCGGCGACCGCGCCCACGCCGGGGAGCACCGCGTCGGGGTCGATGCTCAGCCACGGGTCGAGCACGAAGTCGCGTTCCGCGGCACGGGGATGCGGCAGCACGAGAGCCGGGTCGTCGGAACGCACGTCGCCGTAGGTGATGAGGTCGAGGTCGAGGGTGCGGCTCCCCCACCGCTCGCGCCGCTCACGGCCGTGCCGGCCCTCGATCGCGTGCAGATAACCGAGGAGCAGCGACGGGGCGAGACGCGTGTCGATGAGCGCGACCGTGTTCAGGTAGCGGGGGGCGTCGGCATCCGGCCCGCCGAGGGTGATCGCGACCGACTCGATCGGCTCGGCCGCGGCGACCAGCACGGTCATCGGCAGGCGGCCGAGGTCGGCGATCGCCTCGGCGATGGTGTCGGCGCGCTGACCCAGATTCGCGCCGAGGGCGACGACGGCGCGGTGGGCGGGGCCGTGCGCGCGCGGCTCCTTCTGCGGCATCCCTTCGGCGAGGCGGCGGCTCATGCGCGGGACCGCCTCACCGTGACGGCGACATCGTCGAACGGCACCGGGATCGGCGCGGCGGGTTTGTGCACGGTGACGGCGACCGCGTCGACGAGCGACCAGCCCGTGAGGACGGCGGTCGCGATGCGCTCGGCGACGGTCTCGATGAGGTCGACGGGGTCGCCCGCGAGGATCGCGGCGACGCGCTCGGCGACCTCCCCGTAGTGGACGGTGTCGGTGACGTCGTCGGTCGCCGCGGCGCGGGCCAACGACAGCGACAGCACCAGGTCGGCGACGAACTCCTGCCCGTCGCGGCGCTCGTGCTCGTAGACGCCGTGGAATCCGGTGGCACGGATGCCGGTGATCGCGATCTCGTCGGTCGTCATCCTTCACCCTCCCACGCGGTCCGCACGGCGAGGGCGAGACGCGTCGCGGCGACGTCGTGCACGCGCACCGCCCAGGCGCCGGCCTGCGCGGCGAGGACACTCGTGACGGCCGTGGCGAGATCGAGATCGGCCTCACCGCTGAGCTCGATACCTGCACCGGACGCGGCGACCGCCAGCATCCGCTTACGGCTCGTGCCGAGGAGCACGCGATGACCACCGCCGACGAGCTCGCCCAGGCCGCGGACGACCTGCCAGTTCTGCTCTGGCGTCTTGCCGAAGCCGAAGCCCGGGTCGACGATGATGCGCTGATCCGGGATGCCGGCCGCCCGAGCCGCGGCGACGCGCTCAGCGAGTTCGCCGACCACCTCCGCGACGATGTCGTCGTAGACGGCGGTGCCGTACATGTCGTCGGAGTGCCCGCGCCAGTGCTGCACGACGACGTCCGCGTCGGTGCGGGCGACGACGGCGAGCATGTCGGGGTCGGCGAGGCCGCCCGAGACGTCGTTGACGATCCGGGCACCGGCTGCGACCGCGGCAGCGGCGGTGCCCGCGTTCATCGTGTCGACGCTGATGACCGCCCCCTCGGCGGCGAGCGTCTCGATGACCGGCAGGATGCGCGCCTGCTCGTCGCCCTGCGCGACCCGCGTCGCGCCGGGACGAGTGGACTCCCCGCCGATGTCGAGCAGGTCAGCCCCGTCGGCGAGGAGGGCGCGGCCGTGCGCGATCGCCGCCTCGTGCGTCGCGTACCGTCCGCCATCGCTGAACGAGTCCGGCGTGACGTTCACGATGCCCATGACGAGGGTCATGTCCGGCCGCCGGTCAGCAGGGCGATCGCCTCGGCGCGCGCCACGGGGTCGGTGAACACGCCGCGGGCGGCGATGGTGACAGTGGATGCCGCGGGCTGCCGTCCCCCGCGCATCGTCACGCACTCGTGCACCGCGTCGAGCACGACGAGCACACCGCGGGTGTCGATCGAGCCGGCGATCGTGTCGGCGACCTGCTCGCCCAGGCGCTCCTGCACCTGCGGGCGCGCCGCGAGGATGTCGATCACCTTCGGCAGAGCGCCGAGTCCCACGACCTGCTCGCCGGGAAGGTAGGCGACGTGCGCATGCCCGGCGAACGGCAGCAGGTGGTGCTCGCAGACGGAGCGGAACCGGATGTCACGGAGCATGACCGCACCGGAGGGGAGCGTGTCGGGCGCCGGACCGCGCGTGACCGAAATCGTATGCGCGAGCGGGGCTGCGGCATCCTCACCCACACCCGAGAAGAACTCCGCGTACGCGTCGGCAACGCGCTGCGGAGTCAGCTTCAGGCCGGGACGTTCCGGGTCTTCACCGATGGCGACGAGCAGTTCCCGCACCAGTTCGGAGACGCGCTCGCGGTCGACCGCCATGCGCGCCGCCTCAGGCCGTCGCGGGTCGAGCCTGCCCGGTCGCGTGGCGCGCCGGCGAGGTCTCGGGGGCCGGCTGCTCGGCCTCGGTGTTCGCCGCGACCGGAGCCTCGGCGCGACGGGGCACCTCGACGGGCGGAAGCGTCGACACGGGACGCTCGCTGCTCGAGAGCCACTGCGGCCGGGGCGGCAGGCGCTTGATGTCCTTGAAGATCTCGGCGAGCTCGAGGTGATCGAGCGTCTCCTTCTCAAGCAGCGCCAGGGCGAGCCGGTCGAGGACCTCGCGGTTCGCGTTCAGCACCTCGTACGCCTCGTTGTGCGCCTGCTCGATGAGTCCGCGCACCTGGGCGTCGACGCGCTCGGCGATGCGCTCGCTGAAGTCGCGGCCGTGACCCATGTCGCGTCCCATGAAGACCTCACCCGACGACGAGCCGAGCTTCACGGGCCCGACGTCGGTGGTCATGCCGTACTCGGTGACCATCTTGCGGGCGATGCCGGTCGCCTTCTCGATGTCGTTCGAGGCACCCGTGGTGGGGTCGTGGAAGACGATCTCCTCGGCGACGCGGCCGCCCATCGCATACGTCAGCTGGTCCTGCAGCTCGTTGCGGGTGATGGAGTACTTGTCGTCGAGCGGCAGCACCATCGTGTACCCGAGCGCCTTGCCACGGGGAAGGATCGTGACCTTCGTGACGGGGTCGGTGTGGTTCATCGCTGCGGCGGCGAGGGCGTGGCCGCCCTCGTGGTACGCCGTGATCAGCTTCTCCTTGTCCTTCATGACGCGCGTGCGACGCTGCGGACCGGCGATGACGCGGTCGATCGCTTCGTCGAGGGCGCGCATGTCGATGAGCTGGGCATTCGAGCGGGCGGTCAGGAGCGCGGCCTCGTTCAGGACGTTGGCCAGGTCGGCGCCGGTGAAGCCGGGCGTCTTGCGCGCGATGACGGCGAGGTCGACCGAGGGCGAGAGCGGCTTGCCGCGGCCGTGCACCTCGAGGATGCGCTGGCGACCCTTCAGGTCGGGCGCGTCGACGCCGATCTGGCGGTCGAAGCGGCCCGGGCGGAGAAGCGCGGGGTCGAGGATGTCGGGGCGGTTCGTCGCCGCGATCACGAGCACCGAGACCTTCGGGTCGAAGCCGTCCATCTCGACGAGCATCTGGTTGAGCGTCTGCTCGCGCTCGTCGTGACCGCCGCCCATTCCGGCGCCGCGGTGGCGACCGACGGCGTCGATCTCGTCGATGAAGATGATGGCCGGAGCGTTCTCCTTGGCCTCCTTGAAGAGGTCGCGCACGCGGCTCGCGCCGACACCCACGAACATCTCGACGAAGTCGGAACCCGAGATCGAGTAGAACGGAACGCCCGCCTCGCCGGCGACGGCGCGCGCGAGCAGGGTCTTACCGGTTCCGGGAGGGCCGTACAGCAGCACGCCCTTCGGGATGCGGGCGCCGACGGCCTGGAACTTCGCCGGGTCCTTCAGGAAGTCCTTGATCTCCTGCATCTCCTCGATGGCCTCGTCGGAGCCGGCCACGTCGGCGAAGGTGACCGTCGGGGTCTCCTTGGTCACGAGCTTGGCGCGCGACTTGCCGAACTGCATGACCTTGCTGCCGCCGCCCTGGGCGCTCGAGAGCAGCCACCAGAAGAGCAGACCGAGGATGAGGATGGGCAGGAGGATCGAGATCAGGCTGCCGAACCAGCTGGTCTGCGGCACGACGTCGTTGTAACCGTCCTTGGGGGCGGCCGAGTCGACGGCCTGCACCACCGCGTCCGCACGTTCGGTGACGTAGTAGAACTGCACGTTCGTCGAACCCTCGAACGCCTTGTCCAGCGTGAGGTCGACGCGGTTGTCCCCGTCGGTGATCGTGGCCTGCGAGACCGTCGACCCATCGAGGAGCTTCAAGCCCTCCTGCGTGGTGATGCTCTTGGCGCCGGTGAGGTTCGAGATCAGCGTCATGCCGATGATCAAGAGCACGCCGATGAGCACCACGTAGAGGAACGGGTTGCGGGAGAGCTTCTTGACGTTCATTGTGCGTTCAGGCTACCCCCGCGGCGCTATGCGGGGTCTGTGCGTTCGTTTTGGGCGTACCGCGCGAATTCAGGAGTAGACGTGGGGCGCGAGGACCGCCACGTCGCGCAGGTTGCGGTACTTCTCCGCGAAGTCCAATCCGTACCCGACGACGAACTCGACCGGGATGTCGAAACCGACGTAGCGGCAGTCGATCTCGACCTTCGCGGCCTCGGGCTTGCGGAGCAATGCGAGGACCTCGATCGATGCCGCGCCGCGTGAGGCGAAGTTCTCGAGCAGCCAGCTCAGCGTCAGGCCGGAGTCGATGATGTCCTCGACGATCAGGACGTGCTTGCCCGAGATGTCGGTGTCGAGGTCCTTCCGGATCTGCACGACGCCGCTCGACTTCGTGCCGGCGCCGTAGGACGACACGGCCATCCAGTCCATCTCCATGGGGCGCTTCAGCGAACGGGCGAAGTCGGCCATCACCATGACCGCGCCCTTCAGCACACCGACGAGCAGCAGGTCCTTGCCCTCGTAGTCCGCCTCCACCCGACGGGCGAGCTCTTCGAGCTTCGCCTGGATCTCCTCCTCGGTGACGAGGACATCGGTGAGCTGGTCGGCGATCTCGGCTGCGCGCATTGCAGAAGTCTAAAGACCGGATCCGGCCCCCGTGAACTCGATCAGGGCGCCGGCGCGGCGGGCGCGGCATCCGGGCAGGTCGATCGGCCCCTGCCCCGCCCACTCGGTGACCAGTCGCGCCACCTCGAGCGTCTGCGTGCGGGTGAGCGAGACGTGGAACTCGCTGGCGACCACGTGCCGGATGATGCGGTGACGGAGTGCGGGCGGGTTGGCGGCGAGCGCGGCGACCGAGACCGCGATGCCGGCCTCGGCGGGTTCCACGATGTCCTCGATCGTCTCGTCGATCATCTCGTCGAAGGCCTCGGCGTCCTCGCGCAGCTGCGCCGCCGTGCGCACCAGTGCCTCGGCGATGCCGGGTCCGAGTTCGGCCTCGAGCATCGGCAGCACCGTCTCGCGGACGCGCACCCGCGCGTACTTCGGGTCGCGGTTGTGCGGGTCGTCCCACGGCTCGAGTCCCTGCGCCGCGCAGGCGTCCCGGGTGGTCGCGCGGCGCACCTCGAGCAGGGGTCGCAGCAGAGGGATGCCGTCGAGATCGGATGCCGCCGCCATTCCCTGCAGGCTGCCCGCACCGGATCCGCGGGCCAAGCCCAGGAGCACCGTCTCGGCCTGGTCGTCCAGCGTGTGCCCGAGGAGCACAGCCGCAGCACGCACGTCGCGCGCGGCATCCCGCAGCACGCCGTATCGCGCATCGCGCGCCGCCGCTTCGGGACCGCCCTCGGTGCCGACCTCCACCCGCACGATGAGCGGATCGAGGCCGAGCGTCGCGGCGGCACGCGCAGCGGCCGAGGCGACCTCGGCGGAGTCCGGCTGCAGGCCGTGGTCGACGGTGACGGATGCCGCGCGCAGCCCGAGCTTCGGCGCCTCGAAGCCGACCGCCGCGGCGAGCGCGAGCGAATCGGCGCCGCCCGAGAGCCCCACGATGACGACGGCGCCCTCCGGGAGGCCGGTCAGTGCGGAGCGGACGGCACGGCGGACCTCGGCGACGGCGGGATGCAGGGACGGCACCGCTCCACCGTACCGAGCGCTCCTCCGCCACCGGGCGTGCCGAGTGCAGGAGAAATCGCACCCTGACGGGCCGGGGACCGGCGTCCCCGAGCGTTTCACCCTGCGTTGGGCACACGCACCCGCGCAAGTAGGCTTGTGCCCGCATCCCACCGGACTTTCAAAGGAGCACAGGTATGGGCGCGTACGACGCCGTCATCGAGATCCCGCGCGGCAGCCGCGTGAAGTACGAGGTCGACCACGGCACGGGCCGCGTCTTCCTCGACCGCGTTCTGTTCACCCCCATGGGGTACCCCGCGAACTACGGCTTCTTCGAGAACACGCTCGGCGAGGACGGCGACCCGCTCGACGTGCTCGTCCTCCTCGACCGCGAGATCTACCCCGGCGTGCTCGCCAAGGTCCGTCCCGTCGCCGTCCTCAAGATGAGCGACGAGGCCGGCGGCGACGACAAGGTCGTCGCGGTCCTCGCGAAGGACCCGCGTTGGGCGCACATCCAGGATGTCGACGACATCGACGAGTGGACCAAGGGTGAGATCGGCCACTTCTTCGAGCGCTACAAGGACCTCGAGCCCGGCAAATGGGTCAAGGTCGACGAGTGGGCCGGTGCGGCCGAGGCCGAGCGCCTCGTGTCCGAGGCCTTCACGCGCTTCGACGAGCACGAGGGCGAGACCCGCACCCAGGGTGAGGGCGAAGCGCCCAACAGCCTCTGAGGCTCACAACGAGAAGGTCGGATGCCGCGCGGCATCCGACCTTCGTCGTTTCGGGACGCTGAGCGTCAGACGCTGATGCCGCGGGCGCGCAGGAAGGGTGCCGGGTCGACGCGGATGCCGCCGCGGTAGACCTCGAAGTGCAGGTGGCAGCCCGTGGAAGCGCCGGTGCTGCCGATGTAGGCGATCGTCTGGCCGGCACGGACGTAGTCGCCGTATCCGACTGCGTAGCCGCCGTCGATGATGTGCGCGTAGCCGGTGATGGTGCCGTCGCTGTGGCGCACCTTGATGAAGTTTCCCCAGCCGCCGCTGTAGCCGGCGAAGACGACGGTGCCGGAGGCAGCCGCGTAGATGGGCGACCCGCACGAGCTGGCGAAGTCGATGCCGCGGTGGCCGCTGGCCGTGCAGCCGCTGGGCGTGCAGATGCTGCCGCGGACGCCGAACCAGGAGCTGATGTAGCCGTGGGCGGGGCGCACCCAGCCGGATGGCTGCACGACTCCACCGCTGCCGCCGCTGCTGCTTCCGCCGCCGGAGGAACCGCCCGACGACGATCCGCCACCGCTGGATCCGCCGCCGTTGTTGTTGTTCTTGGCTTCTTCTTCGCGGCGACGCTTCTCTTCCGCAAGACGACGCGCTTCCTCCTCGCGGGCTCGGCGAGCGGCCTCCTCGCGGGCCTTGCGGGCGGCTTCTTCACGGCGCTTGCGCTCGGCCTCGACGCCGGCTTTGTACGCGGTGACGGTCTTCGCGGTGGTGTCCTGCAGGGCCTGCAGCTGCGCCTCGAGCACTTCGCGGTGCTCGTTCTGCGCAGCCAGGGCAGCCTGTGCGGCCTGCGCGGCATCCTGCGCGGCCTGCATCTTCTGCTCGGCCTCGACCTTGCGCTTGTCACGCTCGTCGCGGGCGACCTGCGCCTGCGCAGCGAGGCTCTTCGCGCTGTCGCGCGCGCCGACGGCTTCGGCATACACATCGCGGTTGGCATCGACGAGGCGATCCATCGTGCCGAGGCGGCCGAGGAGGTCGTCGGCGCTCGCGGAGGAATCCGAGAAGAAGAGCTCGAGGGTGGCATCACCCTTGCCGGAGCGGTACTGCTCGGCGGCGAGCACACCGAGCTTGCCGGCGGCGGCCTTGGCGCGCTTCTCCTCGGCGTCGGCCTGCGCCTGACGCTGATCCGCAAGCGCTGCAGCGTCTTCGTACGCGATCAGGGCGTCCTGATATTCGGCGCCCAAGCGCTCGGCCTCGGCCTGCTTGACGGTGACGTCGTTTTCGAGAGACGAGATGAGGTTCTGGATGCGGGTGATCTCGGTGCCCTTGGACGCCTCGTTCTGACGCGCCTTCTGGACGTCATCCCAGCTGGGGTAGGACGTGGCGGCGAAGGCCGGGAGGGCGAAGCCGAGACCGGTGGATGCCGCGGCCACACCGAGGACGCCGAGGCCCAGGGCGTTCCGCCTGCTGATGCGCGACGAAAACGACCGCGTCTCTTCGGCGGTGGGCGCGCAGCCGCAGTCGGCTCCGGTCGCTTCGGGCAGGTCGGTCACTGCACACACCCTTCCCTCGGCCAGATGGCGTGCTGATCCGCCCATCACAGTAGCAACACTGTTCACATTCGTCACAGGTCGAGACCGAGAGGGGCACCGCCATCCTGCCCCCGATTCCCCCGTCCGAACGGTGGGCGCGCCCTCGATTCGCACATTCGCGAGGGATCGCATATGCTTGACCCTCGGTAAGCGTGATCCCCCCGGGGTCGCTCGGCCCCATCGTTTAGCGGCCTAGGACGCCGCCCTTTCACGGCGGTAGCACGGGTTCGAATCCCGTTGGGGTCACTCCCACAATTTAATAAGCATGGCCCTGTAGCGCAGTTGGTTAGCGTGCCGCCCTGTCACGGCGGAGGTCGCGGGTTCAAGTCCCGTCAGGGTCGCTCCGAGCGACAGGCCCTTGTCTTCAGCTTCTGTTGAATTCACGGGCCTTTCGTCTAGGACATGGCACTTCTGATGCCATGCGGCTCTGTAGCTCAGTTGGTAGAGCGCACGACTGAAAATCGTGAGGTCACGGGATCGACGCCCGTCGGAGCCACACGAACCGTCGTTACAACGGTTCTAGGAACCCTCGCGAAGCTTCTATTCGCGGGGGTTTCGCCTTTTCCGGGCGACGAGCCCCGGCCGCTCAGCCCGCGTCGACCCGCTGACCCTCCGTGGCGCGACGCGCTTCCTGGATGCCGTGCGCGACGGCCTTGCGGATCACCCAGTAGAGGACGTACGAGCCGGCGGCGAACACGGTCACGAAGAGCACGGCGCTCGTCAGGGGATCCATGCGACCAGTGTGGTCGCCACCGACTCGTCTGTCGACCGTCGCTACTCGCAGCCGACGCCGTCGCCGTCCCGGTCGAGGTGCTTCGCGTACCCAGGGTCGCCTCGGCGCACGGGGGCGGCCCCGGCTTCGCGGGCCGCGGTGCAGTTCTTGTAGTACACGTCCGCCGGCGGCGCAGGCTTCGCGGGCGCAGGCGCGGGCTTCGGCTCCTGCGTCGGCTGAGGCTTCGGCGTCGTTGCGACGCTCGGACTGGGCTTCGCTGCAGGCTCGGCCTCGATCGCCATGGCGCCCGCGGCGTAGTCCGACGCCAGCAGCTGTTCCGTCGGGCACCCCGTCAGGATGCGCTCGATCGCGTCGCGTTCCGCCTGCGTGATCCACAGCTCGTAGGCGACCTTCACCGAGACCTGCCTCGCGACGTACGAGCAGCGGAACTGCGTGTTCTTCGGAAGCCAGGTCGCGGCGTCGCTGTCGCTCTTCTGCGCGTTCGCGGCACCGTCGACGGCGAGAAGGTTGAGCGGGTCGTTCCCCAGGGTCTCGCGCTGGTGCGCGGTGAGCTGCTGCGCACCTTTCTGCCAGGCATCCGACAAGGGAACGACGTGGTCGATCTGCACGAGCGACGAGGTGTCCTCGCCGCGCTCGAACGCGACGCGCTCGCCCGTGAACGGATCGTCGAGGATGCCGGAGGTCACGACGCATCGCCCGTCCTTCTGCGCGCCCGCGAGGTCGCGGGCGAGGACGTCGTCGCGCTGCCCGCATCCGTTGTGGTCGATGTCCTTCCAGCGCTGCCCGAACTCGTCGCGGTCGTAGCCCGTCTTGGGGGCACGCCCCTTCACCTCGAGGGTCTCGAGAGCCGCCAGAGCCGTACCCGGCTCGGGCGTGACGGTGTCGGCCGGAGCCGGGGACTCCGGCTGATCTTCACCGACCGCGACCGCCTCGTCGGCCGCCGGGGATGCCGGCGCGAAGGCGACGGGCGCCTCGTCCACCGTCGTGTGCGCCCGCGACAGGACGAGGTTCGCCATACCGGCTGACAGCAGCGCGACGACGACGGAGATGATCAGCGCACGTGCGGCGGTGGTCGGCGTCCTGAACCGCAGGAACGTCGGGGTCTTCTTGCCGAGTGAGACTCCCGCGGTGATCGCGACGGCGACGGCGAGGGTGCAGATAATCGGCGAGAGGACGATGATCGCGATCACCAGGACCAGTGCGAGAGCGATCCACCAAAGCTTCCTGTGACGCCCCGTCTTCACGATCGTGGTGTCCGAGGCCGCACGGGGCGGGGTCAGCGAGGGCATGGTGGTGCTCCTTCGAGCGAGGGAAGACCGCACGAAGGGCGCGCGAGTACTGAGCGAACTGGCCACGGATCCGCGGCAGCGGCAGAAGCCGGAGCGTCGTCCGGCGGGACGGTCTGGTGTCGCCGGGACGGGGCTGGAACAGCCCGTCGTCCTCGACCGTATCCCGACGTTCGGGCGGCCCCGCTGATCAGACAGTCAGCGTGTCGCCGTCCTCCGGAACGTGGACGGCCGCGGTGATTCCCTGCGCCTCTGCCGTCGCGCGCACATCGGCGCGGGTCACGGTGCAGTGGTCGAGCGCCTCCATGTGGACGGCGACGATGCGGGCGTCCGGGGCGAGGCCGTGCACCCGCACGACGTCCTCGGCACCCATGAGGATCGGGTCCAGGCCCGGGAGCACGGCTTCGCCCGTGTTCAGGACGACGACGTCCGGCCGGTGGGCGGCGAGCGCCGCCTCGACGGCCGGGTGGTAGACGGTGTCGCCGGCGACGTAGAGGGTCGGTTCCGCGGAATGCGCGATGACCACCCCCATGACCTCGCCGAGTCGCGGGGCCGCGGCGAGCGTCGCGTCGGAGCCGTGCTGCCCGCCCGTGCGCGTGAAGGTCACGCCGCCCAGCGTCGTCTGCTCGTCGAGGACGATCACCTGAGTGAAGCCGGCATCACCGATCACCGCGGCGTCCTCGGCGTGCTGAACGAGAACGGGAACCTCACGCGGCAGGAGCGCGGCGGCCGCGGCATCCCAATGATCGGAATGCGTGTGCGTCACCACCACGATGTCGGGCTCGAGAAGGTCCGCAAGCGGGACGACGAGGTCGACCAGCGGATTGCGGCGCTCACTGGCGAAGCCGGGCTGCGAGCCCCGCGCACCCAGCATGGGATCGACGAGGATGCGGATGCCCCCGACCTCGAGCAGCATGGTGGCGTTGCGGACCTGGGTGATCTTCACCCCGGGATCGTCTCACGTGGGCGGCCTCGATAGCCTCGCAGGATGACTCGCACGACCGCCGCGTACTCCCGCCGGGCGACGGAGTACGTGGACGCGCTGGGATCGGTGAGCGCGATGCACCACGCGGATCGCCACCTCATCGAGACGTGGGGAGCCGCGGCATCCGGCCGCCTCATCGACGCGGGCTGCGGGCCGGGGCACTGGACGCAGCACCTCGCGGAGCGGGGCTCCGACATCCGCGGGATCGATCTCGTGCCGGAGTTCATCGACCACGCCCGCGCGGCCCACCCGGGCATCCGGTTCGACGTCGAGAGCATCGAATCGATCGACGAGGCGGATGCCGCGCTCGGCGGCATCCTCGCCTGGTTCTCGACGATCCACCACGAGCCGTCGACGATCGCGGTTCCGCTTATCGAATTCGCGCGCGTGCTGCGTCCGGGTGGATCGCTGCTGCTCGGCTGTTTCGACGCGGACGAGACGGAGGCGTTCGACCACGCCGTCCTTCTCGCGTTCCGATGGAACGCAGACGACCTGCAGCACATTCTCGAGAGTGCAGGGTTCGACGTCGTTGCCGTCCACCGCCGCGCCGAGCGCGGAGCGCGACCCGTCGCGGCGATCATCGCCGAGCGCCGCCCCTGATCTCAGCGCGGCTCTGTCACGCGCACGAGCCCGCAGTTGAGGCACGACCACGCGACCGTGAACCGCTCGTCGTCGAGGATCTCGAACCGCAGCGGATCCCCGCAGGTGGGGCACATGACCCCCGGACGCTCGCTCACCATTCGAGCCTAAGGTCGCCGCGGCACCCGGTTACCCTGATCGCATGCCGCAGTTGCTCAGCGCCGAACGGCGGTCGCTCCTCCTCGAGATGCTCGCCGAGTCCGGCAGCGTCCGACTCGAGCCGGCCGCCGAGGCGCTCGGCGTCTCGGCGATGACCGTCCGGCGCGACCTCGACGACCTCGTCCGCGAAGGGCTCGCGCGGCGGGTCCGCGGCGGCGCGGTCGCCGCCATCGTCCCGCAGGACTTCACCGCCCGGATCGCCGCGCGCGGCGGCGCGAAGGCCGAGATCGCCCGCAAAGCGCACGACCTGCTCCCCCACGGCGGTGCCGCGGCGATGGATGCCTCCTCCACCGTCGGCGCACTCATCTCGACCCTCGACGACAGCGGCGAGCTCCTCGTCGTCACGAACTCGTACGACAACCTCCGCGCAGCCCAGGGGCGACCCGGCGTCGACGCGATCCTCCTCGGCGGCCGCCTCGAACCCCGCACCGGCAGCTTCGTCGGCGCGCAGGCGTGCGAGAGCGCGAGCCGCTTCCACTACGACCGCTTCTTCACGAGCGCCGCCGCCCTCGACCCGGCGTTCGGTACGAGCGAGACGACCCTCGAAGAAGCCGAGGTCAAGCGCGTCCTCTCGACCCACGCCGACGAGACCGTCGTGCTCGCGGACTCGTCGAAGCTCGAGCGGCTCGCCGTCGCTCGGGCCCTTGCCTGGACCGACGTCGACCTGCTCGTGACCGAGCTCGACCCCGCCGACGAGCGGCTCTCCGCCTTCCGGGGGCTGGTCGACATCCGCTGAGCCTGTTAGATTGTGAAAGGTTTCACAAGATCTTTCACGTCTGAGCCTCGCAGGAGAGTCGATGTCCCCCACGCCCACGGCCGCCGCCGAACTCATCGCGCGCAGCAATCGCCTCGGATCCGACCCCAGGGTCACCAACTACGCGGGCGGAAACACGTCCGCCAAGGGCACCGACACGGACCCCGTCACCGGCGAGCCCGTCGAGCTCCTGTGGGTCAAGGGCTCCGGCGGCGACCTCGGCACCCTGAAGCCCGAAGGGCTCGCCGTCCTCCGCCTCGACCGCATGCGCGCCCTCGTCGACGTCTACCCCGGCGTCGAGCGCGAGGACGAGATGGTCGCCGCCTTCGACTACTGCCTGCACGGCAAGGGCGGGGCGGCCCCCTCGATCGACACCGCCATGCACGGACTGGTGGATGCCGCCCACGTCGACCACCTGCATCCCGATGCCGGCATCGCCATCGCCACCTCCGCCGACGGCGAGAAGCTCACCGCCGAGATCTTCGGCGAGAAGGTCGCCTGGGTCCCGTGGCGCCGCCCCGGCTTCCAGCTCGGCCTCGACATCGCCGCCATCAAGTCCGAGAACCCCGACGCGATCGGCTGCATCCTCGGCGGACACGGCATCACCGCCTGGGGTGACACGTCAGAAGAGGCGGAGCGCAACAGCCTCTGGATCATCGAGACCGCCCAGGCCCACATCGACGCCCACGGTGCGCCGCAGCCCTTCGGCGGCATCCGCTCCGGCTTCGAGGCGCTGTCGGAGGAAGAGCGTCACGCGAAGGCCGCGGCGCTCGCCCCGACGATCCGCGGGCTCGCGTCGACGGACAAGCCGATGGTCGGCCACTACACCGACAGCGACGTCGTCCTCGACTTCCTCGCCTCCGAGAAGGCTCCCGCGCTCGCGGAACTCGGCACGAGCTGCCCTGACCACTTCCTGCGCACGAAGGTCAAGCCGCTCATCCTCGACCTGCCGGCATCCGCGTCCGTCGAGGACTCGATCGCGCGCCTTCGGGAACTGCACGCGGCCTATCGCGCCGACTACCAGGCCTATTACGACGCGCACGCAACGGCGGACTCCCCCGCGATCCGCGGCGCCGACCCGCTCATCGTCCTCGTCCCCGGCGTCGGCATGTTCAGCTACGGAGCGAACAAGCAGACCGCTCGCGTCGCCGGCGAGTTCTACGTCAACGCGATCAACGTCATGCGCGGCGCCGAGGCCCTCTCGGCCTACGCCCCCATCTCCGACGCCGAGAAGTTCCGCATCGAGTACTGGGCGCTCGAAGAGGCGAAGCTGCAGCGGATGCCGAAGCCCAGGACGCATCAGGGGCGCATCGCGTTCGTCACGGGCGCGGCATCCGGCATCGGCAAGGCCATCGCCACGCGACTCGCCGCCGAAGGCGCGTGCGTCGTCGTCGCCGACCTCGACCTCGAGAAGGCACAGGCCGCAGCCGCCGAGCTCGGCGGGACCGACGTCGCCATCGGCGTCGCCGCGAACGTGGCGGATGCCGCGGGTGTGCAGGCCGCGATCGATGCGACCGTCCTCGCCTTCGGCGGTGTCGACCTCGTCGTCAACAACGCGGGCCTGTCGCTGTCGAAGCCGCTGCCCGAGACCACCGAGAAGGACTGGGACCTGCAGCACGATGTCATGGCGAAGGGCTCGTTCCTCGTCGCGAAGGCCGCCGCGAAGGCGCTCATCGAGCAGAAGATGGGCGGCGACGTGATCTACATCTCGTCGAAGAACTCCGTCTTCGCCGGCCCGAACAACATCGCCTACTCGGCGACGAAGGCCGACCAGGCCCACCAGGTGCGTCTGCTGGCCGTCGAGCTCGGCGAGCACGGCGTGCGCGTCAACGGCATCAACCCCGACGGCGTCGTCCGCGGGTCGGGCATCTTCGCCGCCGGCTGGGGCGCCAACCGCGCCGCCACGTACGGCGTCGAGGAGAAGGACCTCGGCCAGTTCTACGCGAACCGCACGATCCTCAAGCGCGAGGTCGTCCCCGAGAACGTCGCCGACGCCGTCTACGTGCTGACCGGACCGGAACTCTCACGCACGACCGGGCTCCACATCCCCGTCGACTCCGGCGTCGCCGCCGCGTTCCTGCGTTAATCCCGGCCCGCGTCGGATCACTCCAGAGGAGGATGGTTGCCATGGTGCAGCGTCAATTCCCGAAGCCGGTCGAGCTGCTCGAGCTCATGCAGTTCAAGAAGCCCGAGCTGAACGGCACGAAGCGACGGCTGGATGCCGCGTTCACGATCGCGGACCTCCGCACGATCGCGAAGCGACGCACCCCCAAGGCCGCGTTCGACTACACCGACGGCGCTGCGGAGGGCGAGACCTCGCTCGCCCGCGCCCGCCAGGCGTTCGAAGACGTCGAGTTCCACCCCGACGTCCTCCGGCCTGCCGAGAACGTCGACACGTCCGTCGAGATCCTCGGCGGACCGTCGGCGCTGCCGTTCGGCATCGCACCGACCGGCTTCACCCGGCTGATGCAGACCGAGGGCGAGGTCGCCGGCGCGGGTGCGGCGGGGGCCGCCGGCATCCCGTTCACCCTGTCGACCCTCGGCACGACCTCGATTGAGGGCGTGAAGGCGGCGAACCCGCACGGACGCAACTGGTTCCAGCTGTACGTGATGCGCGAGCGCGAAATCTCCTACGGCCTCGCGAAGCGCGCCGCCGAGGCCGGGTTCGACACCCTGCAGTTCACCGTTGACACCCCCGTCGCCGGCGCACGCCTGCGCGACAAGCGCAACGGGTTCTCGATCCCGCCGCAGCTGACGCTCGGCACGATCGTCAACGCGATCCCGCGGCCGTGGTGGTGGATCGACTTCCTCACCACCCCGAAGCTCGAGTTCGCGTCGCTCTCAGCCACCGGCGGCACCGTCGGCGACCTGCTGAACGCGGCCATGGACCCCACGATCAGCTACGAGGACCTCGAGATCATCCGCGGCATCTGGCCCGGCAAGATCGTCATCAAGGGCGTGCAGAACGTCGCCGACGCGAAGCGCCTCATCGACCACGGCGTCGACGGCATCATCCTGTCGAACCACGGTGGGCGCCAGCTCGACCGCGCGCCGATCCCCTTCCACCTGCTGCCCACCGTGGTGCGCGAGGTCGGCAAGGACGCGACGATCATGGTCGACACCGGCATCATGAACGGCGCCGACATCGTCGCCGCGATGGCGCTCGGGGCGAAGTTCACCCTCATCGGCCGCGCCTATCTCTACGGCCTCATGGCCGGCGGGCGGGCGGGCGTCGACAAGACGATCGAGATCCTCCGCAGCGAGATCGAGCGCACCATGAAGCTGCTCGGCGTCGCCTCGATCGCCGAGCTCGAGCCGCGGCACGTCACGCAGCTCACGCGCCTCGCGCCGATGCTCCGTTCCGACGCCTGATCCGCCGCGCTACCCTGGCGCGGTGAGCGCAGCCGACGAGACCGGTCCCTTCTTCCACGGCACGAAAGCCGACCTCGACGTCGGCGATCTGCTCACGGCGGGGCGACGCTCGAACTACCGGCCGTCGATCGTGATGAACCACATCTACTTCACCGCGCAGCGCGACGGCGCCGGCCTCGCCGCCGAGCTCGCGGCGGGCGACGGTGAGCCGCGGGTCTACCGCGTCGAGCCGACCGGCCCGTTCGACGACGACCCGAACGTGACCGACAAGAAGTTCCCCGGCAACCCCACGCGCTCGTATCGCAGCACCGATCCGCTCCGCGTCGTCGGCGAGGAGGCGGGCTGGCCGCGCCTCAGCCCCGAGGCGCTCGCGGACTGGAAGCGCCGCATCGCCGCGATCGAGGAGTCCGGCGGCGAGATCATCAACTGATGAGCGACGTCGTCCGCTTCTGCCGCAGTCGCAACGCCGGTCGCCGCTGCACGCGCCCGCTCGACCACCCGGGCCTCCACCGCCACCGCACGATCATGTGGACGGATGCCGCGGCCGACCCGTCCCGCTGCCCCGGGTCCAGCAAGCCGAGCTCCCCCGCCGCCGCGCTCGCGGACGGGTGGCCGCACGGCCGCGCCCTGTGCCCCGTCTGCCACCGCTTCGTCCCCCTCGTGGACGGCCTGCTCGAGGAGCACGTGAGCTCGGACGAGGACGAGACGGATGCCGAGGCATCCCGTCGTCGCGAATGGCTCAACACCCACGGGTGGTGACGGCCCTCGCTATCCGACGCGCGTGCCATGCTGACGGGATGCGCATCGCCGTCACCGGTTCGTCCGGAAAACTCGGGTCCGTCGTCGTCCGCGAACTCACCGCCGCCGGCCACGAGGTGATCGGCTTCGACCAGCACGGCACCCGCGGCCCCGGCTTCGTGCAGATCGACCTCACCGACCACGGACAGGTCGTCGACGCGCTGACGGGCGTCGGCGATCAGCACAACGGCATCGACGCCCTCGTCCACCTCGCCGCGATCCCGGCCCCTGGCATCCGGCCCGATGTCGCGACCTTCCACAACAACATCACGACCACGTTCAACGTGTTCTGGGCGGCGCTCCGCCTCGGGATCACGAAGATCGTCTACGCCTCGAGCGAGACGGTTCAGGGACTGCCGTTCGACGTGCCGCCGCCCTACATCCCGGTCGACGAGGACTACCCGGCGCGTCCCGAATCGGTCTACTCGCTCGTGAAGCACCTCGAGGAGCAGATGGCGATCGAGCTGACGCGGTGGTACCCCGAGGCATCCATCACCGCCCTCCGTTTCTCGAACGTCATGTGGCCCGAGGACTACGCGGAGTTCCCCTCGTTCGACGCCGACGCGCGGCAGCGCAAGTGGAACCTGTGGAGCTACATCGACGCCCGCGACGGATCGCAGGCCATCGAACGCGCGCTCGAGGTCGCCGGCCCCGGCTTCGACCACTTCCTCATCGCGGCGGCCGACACCGTCATGAGTCGCCCCAACGCCGAGCTGGTCGCCGAGGTGTTCCCCGGCGTCGAGCTCCGCGGCGACCTCGGAGTCAACGACTCGCTGTTCTCGACCACGAAGGCGCAGCGGGTGCTCGGTTACCGGCCGCAGCACTCATGGCGCGACTCCGTGGGCTGAGCGCTCAGCCGCCGAATTCGGCGAGGACGTACACCTCGCTGTGGTTCACCGCGCAGATCTCGGCGATCGGATTCTGTGCGTCCCAGAACTCCTGCACCTCGGTCATCCCACCGGGAATCGGCGAGCGCTCCGCGAGAACCGTGTGGATCGACCGCAGGTACGGCGCGAGAGTGGTCGTCGACGACGCGGCGAGCATGTCCGCCGCATCCGCCGCGGCATCCACCCGTCGGTTCCATTCATCGGCACCGAAGGCCGCGTAGAAGCCGTAGCCCTCGTCGGCGTTCGTGACCTGGCTGTAGACGCCCGAGAACAGCTCGCACTCCTCGGCGAGCGCGGCGTCCTGCGGGAATGGGGCCGATGAATACGAGACGGATGCCGCCCACTCGGCCTCCGGGGCCAGGCCGAGCGTGAGCTCCGGCGCCGACCGGGCCTCCCACGGCCAGGCGAGGACGCGATCGGGATCGCAGGATCCGGACTGCGGCGCCTGCCCGAGCATCATCGAGTCGCCGAGCTCCGCCGTGAATCGCTCCGCGGGGTCGCACGTCAGCTGGACGAGCACCGACTGGGTGCCGGCCGGCACGTCGAGGGCGACGGGGCCGGGCCCGGTGCCCGAGAACGCCTGCGTCGCGATCACCGTCGGCGACGCCGGGGCCGGCTCGGCCGTCGGTGACGTCGGCGCGGGTGCGACCACCGGCGCCTCCACCGTCGGTCGGGCTTCTCCCGCGGGCTCCACGACCGTCGACACGCATCCCGCCGACAGCATCACCACCGCGGCCGCGATCACGGCCGCCTTCGCGCCTCGACGCGTGCGCGGCGCAGCGGCATCCCCCCAGATCATCTGATCTGTCTATCAGACGGCCCGGGACCCCGTCAGCGGATCCCTGTCGTTCGCCGGGGACATCCTCAGTCCGGTGCGCCCGGTCCCGGCTAGGCTGAGACGTCCCCGTGCCCGCCGAGCATCGCGAGCCCCGCCATGGATCTGTCGATCATCGTCCCGACCTTCAACGAGGGTCCGAACATCGACGAGCTGTTGCGTCGCATCGGGGAGAGCCTCGAGGGGCGCGTGTTCGAGGTCGTCTTCGTCGATGACTCGACGGACGACACCCCGCAGGTCATCGCGGCCGCGGCGAAGGGCGCCCCGTTCCCCGTGCGCCTCATCCACCGGGAGAACGCCGATGCCGGCCTCGGCGGCGCGGTCGTCGCGGGATTCCAGGCGGCCACCTCGCGCTGGTGCCTCGTCATGGACGGCGACCTGCAGCATCCACCCGAAGACATCCCCCGACTGATCGAGCGGGCCGACCGAGGCGACGTCGACGTCGTCGTCGCTTCGCGCTATGCGTCCGGGGGCACGTCGAAGGGCCTCGCCGATGCGACCCGCACCGCCGTCTCGCGCGCCTCGACCGCGCTGACCAAGGCGATGTTCCCGCGGAAGCTCGCGAACTGCTCCGACCCGATGACCGGGTTCTTCCTGCTCGACACCCACGCCGTCGACGTCGGCGCGCTCCGCCCTCGAGGCTTCAAGATCCTGCTCGAAGTCCTCGCGCGACGTCAGCTGCGGGTCGACGAGGTCCCCTTCGACTTCGCCTCCCGCCACGCCGGCACCTCGAAGGCGACCTTCACGCAGGGCGTCCGCTTCCTGACCCAGCTCGCCATGCTGCGCTTCGGTCGGATGTCGGCGTTCGCCCTCGTCGGCGGGTTCGGCGCCATCGCGAACCTCGTCATCATGTGGGGTCTGATCCGACTGGGGATGGACTACGTGCCGGCGGCCATCGTCGCGAGCGTCATCACGATCATCACGAACTTCCTGCTGCTCGAGTACCTCGTCTTCGCCGACATGAGGTCCGAGTCGGGGCGGATGCTCACCCGGTTCCTCAAGTCGTTCTCCTTCAACGGCCTCGAAGCGATCATCCGCATCCCGGTCCTGTCGATCATCGTCGAGGCCACCCACATCCCCGCCGTGCTGGCCGCGGCTCTCACGCTCGTCGCCGCCTTCGTCCTGCGCTTCGTCTTCCACGCACTCGTCGTCTACGCACCGCGCCGGCCGATACGTGCCGTCGCGGCCCAGGAATCCGAGCCCGCAGCAGCGGGCGGGCGTACCCTGGAGTGATGACCGACACGTCCACTCAGATCACGATGTTCGGCGCCGAATGGTGCCGCGACTGCCGCCGCACGAAGGCGCAGCTCGACACCCTCGGAGTCGATTACCGGTACGTCGACCTCGAGGCCGAGCCCGACGCCGCCGACATCGCCCGCGAGATCTCCGGACGCACCAACATCCCGGTCGTCGTGTACCCCGACGCCACGCATCACGTCGAGCCCAGCAACGACGACGTCGCGGCCAAGCTCCGCGAACTGTCGCTCATCTGAGTCCACCGGCACAGCGACGATGACGACGACGTCACCGGCCACGCCGCACGAGCACTCCCCCGAGGCCCGCACCGATCTCGACTCCGCCCTCACCCGGCTGCGCGCCGGTTCGAGCGAGTGGACCGCACTCACCGCTGCCGGGCGTCGTGATCTGCTCCGGCGCATCCGCTCCGCCGTCGCCGGCGCCGCCGATGATTGGGCGCGCATCGCCGCCGCGAGCAAAGGGCTCGAGCCGCGGCATCCGCTCGCCGGAGAAGAGTGGCTCGCCGGCCCATACGCCGCCATCGTCGCGCTCGACGCGTACATCGGAACGCTCGACGCGCTCGCCCGCGGGCGCAGTCCGCTCGCCGGCGTCCGCACCGGCACCGCGCCCGGCGGTCGCACCGTCGTCCACACCTCGCCGCTGAACGCCGCCGACCGGATCCTCCTCTCGGGCTACACGACCGAGGTCTGGTTGCAGCCGGGCGTCACCACGCACGAGGCGAGGGATGCCGCGGGCCTCGCCTCGCGGCATCCGCTCCGCAGCGGCGGGGTCGGCCTGATCCTGGGCGCGGGGAACGTGACCTCGATCCCCTTCCTCGACGTGCTGTACGAGCTGCTCGCCGAAGGGCGCGTCGCACTGCTGAAGGTGAATCCGACGCAGGATGCGCTCGTGCCCGTGTTCGAGCGGGCGTTCGCGCCGCTCGTCGAGGCCGGGTTCGCCGCAGTCGTGAGCGGAGGCGGTGACGTCGGGGCCTACCTGACGCGGCATCCCGAGATCGACCACGTCCACATCACCGGGTCGGAGACGACCTTCCGTGCCATCGTCGGCTCCGGCGACGACCGCCTGCGCGTGCCGATCACGGCCGAGCTCGGCGGCGTGTCGCCGATCATCGTCGTGCCGGGGCGCTGGACGGCGGCCGACCTGCGGTTCCAGGCCGAGCACGTCGCCACGATGCGGCTGCACAACAGCGGGCACAACTGCATCGCCGGTCAGGTCGTGCTCCTCAGCCGCGACTGGGATCAGCGCGAGGACTTCGAGCGCGAGCTGCGCCGCGCCTTCGCGCGGACGCCGAAGCGGCCCGTCTGGTATCCGAACGCGGCGGCGCGGCTCGGGCACGTGCGCGAGGTCTACCCCGATGCCGAGTGGTTCGCCGACGGCACGCGGGCGATCGCGGTGGGTGACGGTGAGATCGAGACGACCGAGTACTTCGCCCCCGTGCTCGGGATCGTCGACCTGCCCGGCACCGGCGCCGCGTTCGTCGATGCCGCCGTCGCGCACGCGAACGAGCGACTCACCGGAACCCTCGGCGCGAACGTCCTCGTCGACCCCGTCACACAGCACCGCCTCGGCTCCCCGTTCGACGAGGCGATGGCTCGCCTGCGCTACGGCACGGTGGCCATCAACGCGTGGACGGCGTTCGGGTTCCTCACGCCCACGGCGACGTGGGGCGCGTTCCCGGGCGGCACCGTCGACGACGCGCCGAGCGGCATCGGGATCGTCCACAACGCACTCCTGTTGGACCAGGTCGAGCGGAGCGTCGTCCGCGGACCGTTCCGCCCCTTCCCCCGCTCCCTCGGCCGTGGACGCTTCTCGATGCTGCCGAAGCCGCCGTGGTTCGTGACCTCGCGCACGGGACGCGCGGTGTCGGAGGGCTTCGCCCGGTTCCGGATCGACGGCCGCATCGGCCCGCTCGTCGTGACGCTCGCCCGCGCCTTCGGCGCCTGAGCTCGGCGCCCGGCGGCGCAGCCGGGGATCGCGGGCCGGGGGCTCTGACGACATGACGCGTCGGTTTACATCGAGTTAACGCCGCGCGCTCGCACGACCGTTCGTCGCACGCTACAGTTGCCATCGAGTGGATCGCGCGGCCGGGGGGTCGTGCGGAGGTTCTTGGGGGACCGCGAAGCTCATTGGGGAACTATGCATCCGCCTTGGGGGCGGGTGCAGTGATCGCACATTGCTTGGGGGCATGATGCGGACACCGTCCGATGTGTGTGGGGACGCACGATGAGCGCGGTCGAGGGCATCTCGCCCGGCCTGTCGCTGTCAGGGCTGAGCCCGCTGACGACCGTGCGCACGTGGGCCGGCGAAGCGCCGCGGGCATCCGCCGCGCTGGTCAGCCGTCAGCAGTGGGAGCGCCGCTTCCGCGTGCGGCTGCGAACCAGCGACACGGCGATCGTCGCCGTGGCCTGCGCGTTCGCGACCGTCCGCGTGACGGCATCGGGCGCCGTCGCCCCGGTCCCGTACAGCGCGGTCGCGATCGCGCTCGCGACCGGCACGCTCTGGCTCGTCGCGCTGATGCTCTTCAACACCCGGTCGGCGAGCGTCGTCGGCTCGGGCTCGGTGGAGTACGCCCGCGTCGCTCACGCGACCGGGCTCGCGTTCGGGCTTCTCGCGATCATGTTCGTCGTCTTCGAGTGGGGCGGGATCCGCGCGCAGCTGTTCACCGCTCTCCCCCTCGGGACACTCGCGCTCCTGTTCTCGCGATGGGGATGGCGGCGGTGGCTCGTCGCGCAGCGCGCCGAGGGCAGGTTCGCCTCGCGCACCGTCGTCGTCGGGTCGCGGGATGACGTCGAGTACGCGATCCGCACCCTCGGGCCCGCGGGCCAGCTCGGCTACCTCGTCGTCGGGGTCGCGCTCCTCGAAGGCGCCGGCGAGCGCGTGAGCGTCGACGGGGTCGACTACCCGGTGATGCACGGCGAGGACGCCGTCCTCCGTGCGGCGGAGATCTACGAAAGCGACACGATCGTCGTCGCGAGCCAGCCGGCGGGCGATCCCACGTATGTGAAGCGCCTCTCCTGGTCACTGGAAGGCACCGCTGCCGAGCTCGTGATCTCGAGCCGGCTCGCCGACGTCGCAGGACCGCGGATGTCGCTCCGGCCGGTCGAGGGGATGCCGCTCATCCACGTGAAGATCCCGACCTTCGAGGGGGCTTCCTTCTACGTCAAGCGGGCGCTGGACATCCTGGTGTCGACCACCGCCCTCCTCGCCTTCGCTCCGGTGGCCGCGGTCATCGCTCTGGCCATCAAGACGAACGACGGCGGCCCGGTCTTCTTCCGCCAGGCGCGCGTCGGCCGAGACGGGCGCGAGTTCGCGATGCTGAAGTTCCGGACGATGCGGGTGGATGCCGAGTCCGAGCTCGCCGCGCTGCTCGCCCGCAACGAGGGCTCGGGCCCGCTCTTCAAACTGAAGCAGGACCCCCGGGTCACCCGCGTCGGCCAGATCCTCCGGAGGTTCTCGCTCGACGAGGTGCCGCAGTTCTGGAACGTCCTACGCGGCGACATGAGCGTCGTCGGGCCGCGCCCGCCGCTGCCCGCCGAGGTCACCGCCTACGACGGCACCGTCTTCCGCCGTCTCTACATCAAGCCCGGCATCACCGGACCGTGGCAGGTCGGCGGACGAAGCGACCTCTCCTGGGAGGAGAGCGTCCGCCTCGACCTCCGCTATGTCGAGAACTGGACCGTCATGACCGATCTCGTCCTGATGTGGCGAACCGCCAAAGTCATGGTCACACGTGAGGGAGCGTACTGATGGTCATCGAAATCCCGCGCCCGGTCGACACCGACGCCGACCGCGGTCGGCACCGGACGCGGACGCTCGAGACGCGGACGCTGCACATCGCGATGATCGGCACCCGGGGGGTGCCGGCCTGCTACGGCGGCTTCGAGACGGCGGTCGAGGAGATCGGTCGTCGCCTCGTCGAACGCGGCCACGAGATCACGGTCTACTCACGGGGCGCGAGTACCCGGACCTCGGAGTACCTCGGCATGAGGGTCGTCCACCTTCCGGCCGTCTCCGTGAAGCAGCTCGAGACACTCAGCCACACCGGGCTCTCCGCCGTGCACGCCGTGTTCGGCCGGCGGACGGATGCGGCCTTCGTGTTCAACGCCGCGAACTCGCCGTTCCTCCCGGTCCTGCGTGCCCGCGGCATCCCGACCGCCCTCCACATGGACGGTCTCGAATGGAAGCGCTCGAAGTGGGGCCGGCGCGGCAAGGCCTACTACCGCTGGGCCGAGGAGTTCGGCGTGCGGACGGCCGACGCCCTCATCGCGGACGCCCCCGGCATCGGCGAGTACTACGACCGCGAGTTCGGGGTCCCGACGGAGCTGATCCGCTACGGAGCGCCCATCCTGGACGATGCACCGACCGACGGCATCCGCGCCCTCGATCTCACCCCCGGCGGGTACCACCTGGTCGTCGCGCGGTTCGAGCCCGAGAACCATGTGCTCGAGATCGTGGCCGGCTATCGGGCCAGCTCCGCGACCACTCCCCTCGTCGTGGTCGGCTCGGCGCCGTACGCCGCCGAGTACACGCAGCGCATCCGCGCCGCGGCCGGCGACGACCCCCGCATCCGATTCCTGGGCGGCGTGTACGACCAGGACCTGCTCGACGCGCTGTACTTCCACGCGACGTCGTACGTGCACGGGCACTCGGTCGGCGGGACGAACCCCTCGCTCCTGCGCGCCATGGGTGCGGGCACTGCCGTGCTCGCCTACGACGTCGGCTTCAACCACGAAACCCTCGACGAGCACGGCCTGTTCTTCGCGGATGCCGCCGAGGCCACCCGACACTTCAGCACCCTCGAGAGCGATCCCGTCAGGGTCGCCGCACTCGGTCTGCACGCCCGCGAGCGCGCTGCCGCAGCCTTCCGGTGGGACGACGTGACCAGTGATTACGAAGACCTGGCGAGGCGTCTCGCCCAGGGGGAGTCCATGCACGATCGAGGCCGCCGGGCTCGCCGCGACAGCCGAGCGCACAGCCTGAGGGGCACCGGATGAAGGCGAGGAACGCACTCATCGCGCCGGGTCATGATGTGCCGGGACGCCATACGGCAGGCTGGGCGCCGACGTCACGGACGACGGGACGCGTCGAGTGGATGGACACCCTTCGAGGCACCGCCATACTCCTCCTCATCCTCTGGCACGCATCGTCCATCCCGGTGCGATTCGGGTTCGATATGCCGACCTGGCTGTTCCTTGTGAACGAAGCGTTCCTGCCCTGGCGGATGCCGACTCTGATGTTCTTGTCAGGGCTGCTTTTGGCGGGCTCGCTCCGCAAGCCCGCGTCCGTCTACATCGTCGGCAAGGTGAGGAACCTGCTCTGGCCCTACGCCTTGTGGGCCGCTGTCTACTTGTCGCTCTTCCCCGGATCCGGTGAGGCGATCAGCGACCCGATGTCGTGGTTCGGCGCGGGGTACCTGTGGTTCATCCTCTATCTCTTCGCCTACTACCTGGTGGCCCCGCTGGTCGTCCGCGCGCCGTGGTGGATCGCACTCCCGGCATTCACCGTCGGCGCGATCCTCATCCCGCATCCGTCGCCCCAGAAGATCTGCTTCTTCGCGGTGTTCTTCTTCGCCGGCCACTACGCCCGCACGCTGATCCCGTTCGTCCTCAATGCACCTCGCACGCTCGTCGGCGCCGTCGGCCTCGTCGCTGCGGCCTTCACCGCGGCATCGGTGACGCTGTCCGCGGTGACCGGAGCGCATTTCTTCGAGTTCGCACCCGCGTCGATCGTCTTCGTGCTCGCGCTCATCGCGCTCAGCATCCGCGTCGCACACACGCTCGGTCGTCGGGCATCGAAAAGCCCCCTCCGGCGCGGGATCGCGTGGATCGGTCGCAATTCCGTGGTCTTCTACCTGACGCACTTCCCGCTGATGATCATTGCGTGCGTGATCGCCCGACAGACCGCCGATGCGCTCGGACTGTGGATCGTCGGAGTCTGCTGCGCCACCGCACTTCTCGGCGGCGTCCCCCTGGCGCTGGCGAATCGCCACTGGAGTGTCTCCTGGCTGTTCCGCGCACCGAGCCTTCCCCAAGGGAGAACTCTCATCACCGCTCGCCCCCGGACCGTCGGCGGTGCCGCATGACGGCCGCCGAAACCATCCGTGCCCGCAGCGACGCCGCGAGCGAAGAGTCGCCTGACATCGACGTCGACGTCGCACGCCGGCTCGGAACGCGACGAGGAATGCTCGCGTCCGTCGGCGGCAGCGCGATCGCTCGCCTGACGGTGATGCCGCTCAGCGCGCTCCTGGGCATCGTCGTCACACGACTCATCCTCGACAATTACGGTGAAGCGACGTACGCCCAGTACACGCTCCTGGTCGGCATCGCGGCACTTCTGCCCTTCGCAGACCTGGGACTGTCCGCCGCGATCCTGAATGCCGCATCCGCAGCCGGAAACCCCCGCACAGACCTGAACTTCCGGGGTGTCCTCGTCTCGTGCATCCGCCTTCTGGCGTGTTGCGCGCTGGTACTTCTGACGGTCGCCGTGGGCATCTACGCCTTCGGGTATTGGGACGCTCTGCTCGGCGACGGGTTGAGCCTGGATTCGGGGGCCCTCGCCGCGACGCTCTGCCTCGCCATCCTCGCCCTCAATCTGCTCGTCTCCTTCGGGCAGCGCATCCTGATCGCGTTGGGCCTGAACACCCTCGTCGTCCTGCTGGGAGCCCTGCAGACGCCGATCGTCCTCCTCGTGCTCTGGCTGACGATCTCGGCCGGTGCGGGCGGCGGCTACATCGCCGTGGCGTCGTACGCAGGCACCTTCCTGGTCAGCGTCATCGCCTTCGTCGTCGCCGTTCGCCGGACCTCGCCCACGATCGGCATCGCGATCCGTCAGAGCTTCAGCCCCCGCGTGCGCGGAGAGCGCGTGCTCAACGTGGCGTGGCCGATGCTCGTGCAGATGATCGCCCTTCCTATCGCGATGTCCTCGGACCGTCTGGTGCTCAGCCATCTCGGCTCGCTCGATGACCTGACCGAGTACAGCTTGACGATGCAGATGTTCGGCCCGGCACTCGGGGTTCTCACCACGGCGGGAATGTCCCTGTGGCCGGTCTTCGCCCGGGCTCGCGCCACGGGAACCGCCACACCCTTCTCGCCGCACGCGATGGCCGGGATGTTCGCGGCGCTCGCGCTCATCGGCGGAACGCTCATCGTCGCGCTCTCAGGGTGGCTCGCCGAACTCGCCTCGGGTGGGCGCATCCATCTCGGCTGGCCGATCCTCGTGGCGGGGGCCATCTTCATCGTCGTCCAAGCGGTCAAGCAGCCGTACGGTATGGCGCTCACCGATCCGAGAGGTCTCGCCTTCCAGGCGGTCTGCGCGCTCGTGCTCCTTCCCGTGAACCTGGGGTTGACGATCTCCCTCACACCGAGCCTCGGTGCACCCGGGCCGCTCATCGGCTCCATCGTCGCCGTCGTCATCTGCCAGCTGGCGCCCAACATGATCCTCGTCCGGCAGCGCGCGCGTCGCGCCGCGCTCGTCGACGAGACACGAGAGACAGGAGTCCGCCATCAGTGACGTGTTGTCAGAAGAGGCGCCCGTTCGCACTTCGCCCGTGAGGCTCGCACAAGTCGGCGACTACTCCGTGTCCAACTGGGGCGATCAGCTCTACCCGGGTGTGACCGCTGACCTGCTCCGCCGCATCGGGCTCCTCTCCGAGATCACGCATTTCGCTCCTCTTGCGGGAACCACCCTGGCCGGCGAGCCGATCCGCCCACTGCACGAGATACGGCGGTCGGATGCCACTGCTGTGCTGGTCGGCGGCGGGGACCTCGTGCGCTTCGATACGACCACCGTCGCTCTCGACCACATGGCCATACCGGAGGCGGAACGGCATGGGCGCCTCCTCCGACTGCGAGCGGCGTGGTTCGCTCGCAGGCACTTCCTCGCCGGCCCCGGAGTGTGGCTCCCGGAGGACGACTGGGTCCGCGGCGCGCCGACGGTCCTGGTCTCCGTGGGAGCCCGTCGGATGGCGCACGATGCCCGAGCACGAGCGGTCGTGACTCGACTGCGCGGCGTATGGGTGCGGACGTCACACGCCGCACAGCAGTTCCAGGCGGCGGGCGTCGACGCTTCGCGCATCGTCCTGGCGCCCGACATGGTCTTCGCCCACCCGGCACTGTCCGATCCCCAAGGTTCAGCCGACCGAGGCCGACAGGTCATCCGTCGGCGACTCGGCATCGACGAGCCACTCGTCGTCTTCCATGCCGCGGCGTTCCACGGCTGGCCTGAGGCCCGGATCGAAGCCGCCCTGCGGTCTCTGGCCGGCCTCCCCGTCGCTGTCCTCTCACTGGGCGCCTATTCCGGCGAGGACCGCGCTCTGGCCGCGGCAGCCGAGCGAACCGGTGTCGGCGCCCTCATCGGCCTCGACGCGGACGAGATCGTCTCGGTGTTCGCCGCGGCGGGAGTGGTCTTCACGACGAGCATGCATGCAGCGATCGTCGCGGGCTCGTTCGGCACCCCCGTGCTCACCCCCGGCGTGGCGAAGACCGCCGAGGCTTTCGCGGCGTGCCCCGTCCCCCCGCGCGTCGAAGGCGTCAGCGACGAGGATCTGGCAGAGACCGTGCGCGCCCGACGCGGCGAACGCGTGTCGCATGACCCGACCCCCAATGCCCGAGCCGCAACGACAGCGATGACGTCGATCCTCACGATGGCCGGCGTGCTGTGACCACGCTGCAAACGGTCCTCGTGGCGCACCCCGGGGCGGAGTTGTTCGGCTCCGACCGGATGCTGCGTGAGTCCGTTGCAGGGCTTCGCGAGGGCGGCGCACGAGTCGTCGTGGTCGTGCCTACGGCCGGTCCCCTGATCCACGAGCTGCGCACTCTCGGCGCTGAGGTCGTCATCGCTCCTGGCCTCGTGCTCCGCAAGGCGCTCCTGCGACCGTCGGGGTGGTTGCGGTTGGTCAGAGAGGCCCTGCGCGGTTTCGGTTCGGCGTGGCGGCTCGTCCACCGCGTGAAACCCGACGCGGTGTACGTCAGCACCATCACCATCCCGCTGTGGCCGCTGGTCGCGTGGTTGCGCCGAGTGCCGGTCGTCAGCCATGTCCACGAAGCCGAGGCCTCGGGGAGTGTCCTGGTGAACCGGATGCTGTACATGCCCCACATGCTGGCTCAAGAAGTGCTGGTGAACAGTCGTTTCAGCCAGGAGACGATACGACAAGCGCTGCCGAAGCTCGCCTCCCGCGCGCAGCTCGTCCTCAACGGCGTCGTCGGCCCGGATCGGCCCGAGCCGCCTCGGGCCGACACCGACGGGGCCCTCCGCGTTCTGTACATGGGGCGCTTGTCTCCTCGGAAAGGGCCTGATCTGGTCCTCTCCGCGGCGTCTCTGCTCGCCCGAGAAGGCCTTCCGGTCGATGTCACGCTCGTGGGCGACACCTTCCCCGGATACGAGTGGTTCGGAGCGGAGCTGAGGCAGCAAGCGTCACGCGCGCCGAGGAGGATGTCGGTCCGCTTCGCGGGCTTCCAGCCCGATGTGTGGAGCTATGTCGCAGCGTCGGATGTCATCGTCGTGCCTTCGCGGATCGACGAGCCGTTCGGCAACACGGCCGTTGAGGCCGTCCTCGGCCTACGCCCGGTCATCGTCGCCGACACCAGTGGTCTGCGCGAGGCCGCCGACAGGTACGCCACGGCGCGCATGGTGCCCGTCGACGAGCCGGAGGCCATCTCAGCCCAGCTCCGGGCACTCTCGGAGTCGTGGGTGGCGGTGACAGCGGATGTCGAGGGGAGCCGGGCCGAAGCCCTCCGACGACACTCCCCCGAGTCCTACCGCGCGACCGTTCGCCGTCACGTCGAACGAGCGGTGCGTTCCGCCTCATCCATCAGCGTCGCGGCCGATCGACGGCGCGGCAGAACGCGGTAAGTGCGAAGCCCCCGGCCCTTGGCCACATCGTTCGGCAGATGATCGACGCCGCGAAGGAACTCCCGCCCCTCCTCCTGTGCAGCATCCCAGGAGTACGTGCTCGCGACCTTGCGACTCGCGTGCACGACGGCGGCTGCGTCGATCACTCCCATGGCCAGGCCGGCGTCCTCCATGAGACGGGCCCACTGGAAGTCCAGCCCCCACCCCCAGCGAAGGTCCGCCGGGAACGGCAGCAGCAGCCGTGCGGCATCCGCGCGCACCAGCGTGACCGGACCGATCTCGACGAACCTTGTGGTTCGAGCGACACTCAGCAGACGACGCTTCGCAACCGCCCAGTTCGCGTTGCTGAACCGCGTCTGCGCCGGCTGCGCGAGGGCGAGGTCGAGCCGCTCGCACACTTCGATCGCGAGATCCAGGAACCCGTGGGGAAGGACGACGTCGTCGTCGATGATCACGAGCCAATCCACCTCGGGCAGATCCCGCACCAAGACGTTGAGATTCTGGAACTTGCCGGCGACGAGGTGGTCGGCGCCGGTATCGGCCTGCATCCCCGCCGGAACGTCCCCCATGGCCCCGAGGCGGATCTTCACCTCGTGGCGCGATGCCCTCAGCTCCGTGACGGCCGCGCGGATGGGCTCCGCGTTCCGATAGATGCCCACCACACCGACGCTGCGGGGTGGCCCTTTTCGCACCGCGCCGACGCCTCGTGCGAACACCTCGTCCACGGCCTCGGACAACCGACGCCCCAGACGCCTGACCCCAAACCCACTCGTGCGCATGCGACTCCCCAAGTCTGCGTATTCCCCAGGTCAGACGATACCGCTCGTCGTCACGATTCACACACTTCCGACATCGCACGAGGGGGCGACCCCGTAGAATGCGGAAAAGAAAAGCGTCCGCTGGGGCCGTTGGGGCGGACGGGATGCTTGGGGGGATCTGCCATGGTGGATGACGTCGTCCGCGCGGGGAACGTGCGCTCGGGTGCTTCGAGGACTGCACGGTGAGCCTCAACGACTACTTCCTCGCCCTGCGCAAGCAGTGGCTGGCCATCCTCGTACTCGCTTTCCTGGGCGCCGCGATCGGATACGGCTATGCGCAGACGCAGACCGACGTGTACCGCGCACAGTCATCCGTCCTGGTCCTTCCGGCGCGCGGCGACAGCACAGCCGAGCTCGTTCAAGGGTCGAGCTACGTTCAGAGCCTCGTCAACACCTACGCGCTGGTGGCGACGTCTCCGGTCGTGCTCGAACCGGTGATCGATCGACTCGGGCTCTCGATATCACCACGCGCCCTCGCCGGACAGGTCACCGTCGAAACACCCCTCGACTCCGCCGTCCTGAACATCACGGTGACCGGAGGGTCGCCCTCGGGGACTGCGAGGATCGCGAACGCGATCGCCACCGAGCTCGCTGACGCCGTCGAGGGGCTGTCCCCGCAGACGAACACATCCGGCCCGGCCGTCCGGATCGAGACGATCAGCCCGGCCGCGGAGTCACGCGTTCCCATCGCGCCCAACACGAGACTGCTCATCATCGTGGGCGCCCTCGCGGGCCTGGTCGCCGGCATGGTGTACGCCTGGCTCCGCCGGCTCCTCGCAACCCGCCTTCAATCCCGCGAGGACATCGCCGGGGTAACGGAGACGCCGGTGCTCGGCGAGGTCACCGGCGTCGCACGCGGCTCGACGCTGCCCGATGCCGTTCGCAGAGCAGAGACAGGGCTGGCTGCCGAGTCCATCCGCGGCGTCGCCGCCGGACTCCGCTTCGCCAACGTCGACGGCGACACGAGCGTCATCCTCGTCACCTCCGCGACCTCCAACGAGGGCAAGTCCTCCGTGGCCCTCTCGACGGCTCTGATCCTTGCTGAACAGGGCCAACGCGTTCTGCTCATCGACGCCGACCTCCGACGTGGTTCGATCGCGAGGATGACCGGGCTCGAGGGCGGCGTCGGCGTGACGACCATCCTGGTGGGCGACATCGGCTTCGGCGACGCTATCCAGCACTGGGGAACGAGCAATCTCAGCGTTCTCGCGAGCGGAACCATCCCGCCGAATCCTGGCCAACTTCTGACGTCCGACCACCTGCGAGAGCTGGTCAAGGATGCACGTGCACGCTTCGACGTGGTCGTGATCGACAGCCCGCCCGTCCTCGCCGTGAGCGACCCGCTCTGGCTCGCACCCGTCGTCGACGGCATCCTCGTGGTCGCCAGACACCGCTTCACGAAGCGCCAGGCGCTCCGACGCACCCTGGACGAGCTCGAATCCACGCGCACGCGGATCCTCGGCATCGTTCTCAACGCCGTCAAGCGTGTCGATTCGAGCCCGTACCACGACAATGCCTACGCGACGTCGCAACCATCACGATGGCGCAAGAGCGAGCGTCTAGGCGGGAGAACGAAGGCGCGGGCGTGAACACCCGCGCGGTCCTTCCGAGCAGCACCACCTTCCTCCAGAAGAAGTGGACGGCTGAATCCGTCGTGGCGATGCTCGTGTGCGTCGTCATCGGGCTGAGACTCACTCTTCCTTTCAACGTTCCGGTCGGCGGCGCCCTCGGACTCCTTCTGATACCGCTGTGGCTCCCCCTACTGCGCCGCGCTCGTCTCTTCGTCGCCCTGGCGGCCCTTCTGGTCGTAGCCGCCGCGGCAGGAATGCTTCTCACCTGGTGGATGGCGGCAGAACGCGTCTCCCTCCCTTCGGCGGTCATCGAACGCAGCGCCGTCGCGCTCGGCCTGCTCGGGGCGGTCGGAGCTCTCCTGTGGGCGCGGACGATCGTGGGACTGTCGACCGTGGCCATCACGTACGGGGCCGGGATGGCCCTCGGAATCGCGGGCGACCTCGGCGGCAACGTCAGCTGGAGGTTCACCTTCTCGATCCCCCTGACGATCCTGCTCCTGGCCTTGGCTGCCCGCCGAGATCGATTCGTGCCTCAACTCGTCGTGGTCATCCTGCTCGCAGCGATCGGTGCGGTGAACGACGCGCGATCCAACACGGCCATGCTCATGCTGGCCGCAGTCGTCTTGATCTGGCAGCGAATCGGCCGGGCGACGGGGACCACACGACGGCGTGCCGGCAACATCGTGGGCGTCATCCTCTTCGGAGTGGCCGTCTTCTTCCTCGCGCAGGCCGCCATCCTCGAGGGGTTCTTCGGAGAAGCGACGAAGGATCGCACACAGGCACAGATCGATGAGTCGGGATCGCTTCTCCTGGGCGGCCGCCCCGAGATCGCGGCATCCGAGGCCCTCATTCGGCTCCACCCGCTCGGCTTGGGATCAGGAATCGTCGCCTCGCGCGCCGACATCACAGCGGCAAAGTCCTCGATGGCTGCCATCGGGTACGACCCGCACAACAATTACGTCGACAGATTCATGTTCGGCGGGGGAATCGAAGTCCATTCGATGCTCGGCGACTTCTGGCTGTGGTTCGGACTACCCGGACTCATGGCGTGCGCAGTGATCGCGGCCATCGCAGGGCTCGGCCTGGAGCGCGCCCTCCGCGAGGGTGCGTGCACAGCGCTGGCGATCTACCTCGCCACGCGGCTCCTCTGGGATCTCGCGTTCAGCCCGGCTGTCTCGGCGATGAAAACCCTTCCCTTGGCGTTGGTCGTGCTGGCCGTGCCCGTAGCAGCCGTCATCGCGCAGCGCTCGTCGGGTCGGCAGGATGCGCCACCAGGAGACCTCGCGGGGGATCAAAGAGGAACCTGAGGGGCGGGCGAGTCGATAGTCGGTGGAGGCCGAGAGACAGCGCAATCGCCACGCATGCGGTGACCGGCGGCAAGAACAGTGCGGCAGCCCGCACGATCTCACTGTTCTCCCCGAGCGCGACGCCTGCAGTCAGGAGGATGACGATCGGCGTGTGCGCGAGGTAGACCGGCAAGGTACGCGATCCGAGCCGCACGACAAGCGCGGAACGCTGCAACACCTGGCTGATGGCGATGCCCGCGAGCACCCCCAGACAGGCGAGCGCCGGATACACCCCCGGGATGCGCCCGAGGTCGAAGACGGTCACAGCCCATGCAGCCGCCGCCCAGCCGGTGAAGACCAGGCCGCGAAGAAGCCAACCGCTTCGCGCGGCGTAGGAGAACAGGGCCCGCCTTCCCACCATGCCCATCAGGAAGAACACGTAGTACTTGCAGGCGCCGGTCCAGCTGGGCGACGGAAAGGGCAGGACGTCGGTGAACGCGACGATGGACGCCGCTGCCGCGACCGGGATCGTGAGGGCCGCAGGGACCCGGCGCAGCGCCCTGTTGAGGAGGAAGAACAGAGCCAATGCCCAGATGAACCAGAGTTCGAATCGCGGGATGAGGGGCGAGATCACGGTGTCGAAGACCTCTCGACGCAGGTTGATCTCGACTCCGTGAACTGTTTGTCCGAGGAGGTACGGTCCGAGCCCCAGCAGCTCCCAGAGCAGGAAGACCCAGACGAACAGCCGGAGCTTCGAGTTCCACAACTGAGCGAGCGGCACCGAGGCCCACTTGGCGGCGAAGAGACCGGCCAGCGTGAAGAACAGCGGCATCCGCATCGTGGCGAGGACATCGTTGAGCCAGATCCATCCCGACACATCACCCGCCACACCGGCGAGCCATCGTGCGGAGTGGAAAAGGACGACGAGGGCGATCGCCAGCCCCTTGCCGGCGTCGACCCAGTCGACACGACCCTGCGGAAGCGTCGACTCGCGCCGCCACACTGATTCGAACACGATGACCCCCATCACCGACGCAGCCCCAACCGCGTACCCCACGCATCCCTGCGCAGATGAAAAGTGTCTCATGGCGAACGGCCTCGGGCACGCCCCATGTTCTGATGAGTCTCCGTCCGCGCCCCCCTACCCGAAGGCGAACGCCGAGATGTCACTCCCCCCAGCCCTCACTCGTTCCCGATTGCGGATGACCGCTGCTGCCGTCGCGCTCAGCCTCGTCGCAGCCGGCTCCGTCTTCACCGCGACGGGCGCAGCGGCAGCCACGCGCGTCACCGACTCCTTCAACCGCACTGTCGCGACCGGCTGGGGGACCTCGACTTCCGGGGCCGCGTGGACGACCTCCTCTTCGCGTGTCACGAGCGTGCGCGACGGGGCCGCCGCGGTCCTGCAAGCGCCCGGAACGGCGACGGTTCAGTCGATCCGTTCTCTCGCAGCCACGGACTCGATCCTCAGTGCGACCGTCTGGCCCGAGAAGGCGACCACCACGGGCAATGGATCGACGATCTCGCTGGCACTCCGCTCCGACGGCAAGTATTCGTACCAGGCGCGCGTGGGCTTCGGCAGAAGCGGGGTGAACCTCTGGATCAGCCGCTTCGACGGTTCGAGTGGCCGGGAAGTCGTGCTCCGCTCTCTCAAACCGATCAAGGAGCTCCCCGCCGGCGCGCACGTTCGCGCCGAGTTCTCGCTGACGGGGACGTCTCCCGTGAAGATCCGCGCGAGGATCTGGACGGATGGCGCGGCCAAGCCGGAGTGGCAGGCGTCCTTCGACGACGCCAGCGCGCAGCGCATCGCACGGGTGGGCTACCCCGCCATCTCGACCTATCTGTCGTCGAGCTCCCGCTCGAACACCGTGCGCATCGATGACGTCGACATCTCGGATGCCGCGTCCCCCACGCCCACCCCGACTCCGCCCCCCACGCCCCCTGTGGCGAACGGTTCGGTGGGGAGCGCGCCGGTCGGCAGCACCAGCTACCCCGTCCCTGCCCGCGCGATCTTCGTCGCGCCGAGAGGCACCCAGACAGGCTCGGGAACGGCGAACGATCCGTACGGGAGTGCCGCGTACGCCGTCTCGAGGGCACCTTCGGGTTCGACCATCGTGCTCCGCGGCGGCACCTACCGGGAGTACGTCTACGTCGGATTCAACAAGGCGCTCACGATCCAGGCCTACCCGGGGGAGGCGGTCTGGTTCGACGGCAGTTCGCCGGTGACCGGCTGGGCGAGGTCGGGCAACACGTGGGTGAAGACGGGGTGGACGCACCGATTCGATCACTCCGTGTCGTTCACAGCGGGCCGGGACGACACCTCGCGGTTCGTCGACGACACCAATCCGCTCGCCGGGTACCCCGATCAGGTGTGGATCGACGATCAGGCTCTGAGACAGGTCGGCTCGGCGAGCGCGGTCACCGCAGGCACCTTCTTCGTCGACGAAGGCGGCCGACGCCTGGTGATCGGCTCCGACCCGAACGGCAGGCGCGTGGAGGCCAGCACCCTGGCCCGGGCGTTCAAGGTGCAGGGCAAGCACACGACGCTTCGGGGATTCGGTGTCGAGCGCTATGCGACGACGGTCTCCATGATGGGCGCGGTGACCGCAGAGGTCGATGACATCTCGCTCGAGAACATGGTGGTGCGCGACAACGCGACCATCGGTGTCTACGCATGGAACGACGTCAAGAACTTCCGTCGTCTGACAGTGACGGGCAACGGACTGATGGGACTCGGCGTCAACAAGGCAGCGGATGTCTCCCTGACGGATTCGGTCATCGCGCGCAACAACGCGCAGCGCTTCAAGCCGGCGCCTGCCGCGGGTGGCGTGAAGATCACAGAAGCGGACGGGGTCCGGGTGGATGGCAACATCGTCTCCGACAACATCGGCTCGGGTGTCTGGTTCGACGTCAACTCACGCGACATCCGTGTGACAGGCAACACGGTCTCCGACAACACGACCACCGGCGTTCAGATCGAGCTGAGCGAGAACGCGATCATCGCCGACAACCATCTCTCGAGAAATGTCCTCGGCGCCAAGATCATGAACAGCGGCGAGGTCGACATCTGGAACAACACCATCGACGCCGCCACCCGCGCGCTCAGCTTCGCTCAGGACGAGCGGCGCCAGCCGGTGTCGGGTCTGAAGTCGATCATCCCGTGGCTCCTCGACGACGTGACCGTCCGCAACAACGTCATCTCCTACGGCACCGACTCGAGCACCTGCCCCATCCTCGCCCAGGATTCCGAACGCCGACTCGTCGGCGCTGGAGTGGGAGTGGCGATGGACAGCAACGTCTACTTCCGGCGAGACTCCTCGACCCCCGCCAACCTCGCGTGCTGGGCGAACGGCGCCAACGGCACGAAAAGCGTGAAGACCCTTTCCGAGCTGACGGCGTTCACGGGCAACGATGGGAATTCGGCACTGTGGACAGGCACGCCGATCCTCTCGTCCTCGTTGACCGTCCGCAGCGATGTGCTCGCTTCACCGCGCGCCTCGCTGTCCGGGTTGCCGTCGGACGTCGCAGCCTCCATCGGCGTCGCAGCGGGAACGAAGCGGCCGGGCGCGTTCTCACCCGCCCTAGGCCGGTGATCGAGGTTCGTACCCGTGCGCCGTACGTGAGCCATACGATGTGAGCGTGGCTTTGGGGAGCGGTGCGGACGCTGTCGTCTTCTATCCGGCAGAGCGAGACCTGGAGACGTGGGCCGCACGTCACGCGGCGGGATCAGCGCCCGACCGATGGCCATATGGACTCGATCGGCTCGAGTCGCACATCGCCGGTGTCACCTCGAAGAACCTGCCGGCTGCGACACCGATCACGCGGGTGGCGCGACGCGTCATCGCCGTGCTGCCGCCGGGCCGGCGGGCATCGAACCCCGTGGGTGTGACATGGGATGAGAACGCTGGTGCGCTCCTGGCGACCACCACCCGCCTGAGCGCGCGATACTCCGGCGTGGTCTGGTTGACGGACGGTGTCGCACGGCAGGGCGGAGGGCGATTCGCGAGCCTGCGCCGCGCACTCCGGCGAATGGATGGGCTCTGGGTACTCTCCGACGCGCAGGTCGCACCCCTCGCCGCCTTCCTCGGCGAGGGCGCTCCTCCGGTGCATTACGTTCGCTTCGGTGTCGACCAGGATTTCTTTCGGCACGCCCCCTACCCGATACGCCCGCTCGTCGTGAGTGTCGGTGGTGACCGAGATCGCGATCCCGAGACCCTGCTCCGCGCGATGGCGACGCTGCGGAAGGTCCGACCCGACGTCGAGATAGTGGTGCAGAGCAAGACGAGCATCGACCCGCCCGCGGGCGTGAACGTCGTCCCGTACCTCACGCACACGGAATTGCGAGATCTCTACGCTCGGGCCTCTGTCGTCGTGATCGCGACGCGGCCCAACCTGCACGTATCGGGTATGACCGTCGGACTCGAGGCGATGGCCACTGGTCGGCCCCTCGTGATCACCCGCACCCCCGGCATGGACGACTACTTCGGCGGCACCACGGCCGCTCGAATGGTCCAGGTCGGTGACGCAGACGCCTTGGCCAGCGAGGCACTCAGGTTGCTGGAGGACCCTGTCGCAGGCGCCGCTGCGGGCGAGGCAGCGAGTGCCCACGTCACGGGTGGCTTCACGACTGCGCATCTTGCGGCGCGCGTCGCCGAGGTCATCACTCGGAGGTAGTCGCTCGCGCCCCGTGCATCCACTCTTGCGCCGCGCGTCTACCGTCCACGGAAGGCAGGGCTGCGTGAACCTCGACGACAGAGCGGATGCTCGTGACTGCGGCGACGAGCGCCGCCGACAGGTCCTCGCCCACACTCGGCTCGGAGAGGACCCAGTGCCCGTGGGCGGACAGCCACTCCGCGATCCCCGTCTCCCCTGTCGTCACGATGAGGCATCCGTTCGCCAAACCTTCGACGATGGGGAGGCCCACCTGCTCACGCCACAGGGGGCGGCGTCGTGACGGGAGCGCCAGGACTTTCGCCTCGCCCAAGACGTGCGCGATGTCGGCGCGAGGTGGGTCGATCAGGACCGTCACCCGCTCGTCGGTCTCGGCGAGGGTGAGGGCGTCGTCGGCCCCTGCTCCCCGGCCGACGATGACGAGCCGCGCGTCGGGGACCGCAGCCCTGACATCGGGCCAGGCGGACATCACATCAGGGAAGCCCTTGCGCTCGGAGAGGTCGCCGAGGAAGAGGATGACCGGATCGCGCACCCCTTCTGCGGCGCGCGCCGGGGTCGGCAAAGCCGGGATCAGCGCGCGGACCGGTTGTCGGGCCGCGGCGCCGAACACGCTCGTGTAGAGCGCCTCGGCAGCCGAGGTGCCATACGCGATCCGATCGATCCACCGCCAGAGCAGGGGTGTGACGAGGTGGCGGAGCCGATACCGCCACCTCGCCTTGACGGGGAGGTGGCGCACGGTCACGGCCGGGTGGAGGTTCTCAATCGCGTAGGTGGCCACGGAGGGCCGTTCCCGGCGCCGGGCTGCGGCCCGCAGTCGCGCCGCGGCCACGAAGGCGACGCTCGGGAGGGATGAGTCACCCGAGAGCGGCTCGTTCACCTCGATCACGTCGATGTCGGTCGAAAGTGCGAAGGCGACGGCCCCCCAGAAGCTCTTTCGCTGCGGATTCGTCGCCTCCGCCAGCACCGGATCGAAGTCGTAGCGAGTGCGACGGTAGAGGATGACGGGCCGCGGACTCATGTCCGCAGCCCGCTCCAGATGAGCGCTTCTCACCACCTCGTACAGCTGCACGACACTTCTCTCGGCAGCGACCGGTCTCATCCTCCCCGTACGCATCCGACGATCACGGAGCCGCCACGATCTGGAGGTCGTCGAACGACAGCGCGACCGGGACGTTCGCCGTGGCGCTCGGGAGGTATCCATACACGCCCGCCGAACCCGCACCCTGGAGTGCAGCGGTCGCATCGCTCCGCTCGATCTGCCATGTGGTCGGAGCGGTGTCGGACGCGTTCCAGATCCTCGCCGAGATCGATGTCGTTGTGGTCGTCTTCGTGTCGACCTCGAAACGGTACGTCTGCCCAGCAGCGATCGTCAGTCCGGTCACGGTGACCGCAGCGCCGACCGACGTGCTGTCACCGCGAAGGACATTGAGCTTGACGGTTCCATCCGCCGCGATCCGTGCACGAATGAGCCATTGCGTCGACCCGACCCGACGGGCGATCACGCCGACATACATGCCTTCGTTGACCTTGTCGACGGTGAACGTGCCGCTGATTCTGGTAGAGGTGCTGTCGATGACGGGGGTGTCCGCGAACAACGAGGTGCCCGCGCCCACCGTCAGGGTCCCCACACCTCCCGCCGTCGCGAAACGGGTGGCCGCGCCTCGCGTCGTCCACGCCGCGCCGCTGTCGGACGTCCCCCACCCACCGGTCGTCGTGCGGGTGAAGGTGTCTGCGAAGAGCACCCCCGCGGGCGGGGAAGCGACCGTGACCTCCTGAGTCTCGGCGTCCGTCGCCCCGTCATCATCGGTGACCGTGAGGGTGATCGAATACGTACCCCCCGTTGCATATGTGTAGGAGGCCGTCGATCCGGTCGCCGTGCCAGCACCCGGGTCACCGAATGTCCAGGCGTACGAGGCGATGGTTCCGTCGGAGTCCGACGAGGTCCTGCCGTCTACAGCGACCGTCAGTCCCGCAGCCGTGCGCGTGAACGCGGCCGTCGGCGCGACGTTGGCCGCCGGGGCATCCACCGTCACATCGTGGGTCACCGTCGCGGTCGCTCCGTCGTCGTCCGTGACAGTGAGCCGGACGGTGTAGGTCCCCGCCGCTGTGTACGTGTGCGAAGCCGTGGCTCCGACGGCCGTGCTCCCGGCGGGGTCACCGAACTGCCAGGCATACGACGCGATACTGCCGTCGGCATCCGTCGAACCGCTACCGTTCACGTCGACCTTCAAGCCCGTCTTCGTGTGGGTGAATGCCGCAGTGGGTGCGGAGTTGCCCGCCGGGGGAACCACAGCATCCGGGTTCATCGCGACGATGCGATCGAAGGACACCGTCACGGGGTCGTTCGTCACGGCGGACGGGAGGAACCCGAAGACCCCGATCCGGCCCGGCGCCTGCAGCGCAGCCGTCGCGTCGGTGGCCTCGCGCTGCCAAGCCGGCTCGGAGCCGGTCGCGGCCCAGACCTTCGCCTTCAGCGACGTGGGTGACGTGCCCGCCACCTCGAACATGGCGTGGTACTTCTGCCCGGGCTGAATCGCGAACGGCAGCACGAGCGACGATCCGATCGCGACCGAGTTGTTGCGCAGGATGAACAGACGAGCGGTGCCGTCGGCACTGACCCTGACACGGAGCACGTAGAAGTCCGCACCGACCTGGCGTCCGGTGACAGCGACGTAGGTGCCCTCGGCGAGCTTGTCGACGGAGAACGTCGCGTCCACTCGCACGCGATCCGCAGTCACCGAGGCCGCATCGGCGTACACCGTCGCACCCTTCGGAAGAATGAGGTTCCCGCTGCCGTTCGAGACCGAGTAGCGGCTGGCGACCGATCGAAGCGACCACGCGCCACCGACGTCTGCGGTTCCCCACCCTGTTGCAGCGGTTCGCGAGAAGTCATCCGAGAACAGCGGGGTCGACGCGGATGGGGCTTCGATCGTCACGGTCGCGGTCTTCACGTCCGTCGCACCGTCATCGTCCGTCACGGTGAGCGTGACCGTGTACTCGCCGGAACGCTCGTAGGTGTGGGAAGCCGTAGCGCCGCTGGCGGTGCCTCCATCGCCGAACGCCCACGCGTAGGAGGAGATCGTCCCGTCCGTATCGGATGAGGCCGCACCGGTGACGGACACGGACATGCCCGTCACGGTGGGGGTGAAGGCGGCGGTCGGCGGGGAGTTCACCGGTGCGGCGACGACGACGTCCAGCGATGTCGTCGCGGTCGCACCGTCGTCGTCGGTGACCTTGAGGGTGACCGTGTACGACCCGGCTTGCGCGTAGGTGTGGCTCGGTGACGGCGAGGCATCCGTGTTGCCGTCGCCGAAGTTCCACTCGAAGGCGGCGATGGAGCCGTCGGCGTCGGTCGAGCCGGACGACGAGAAGGTCGCGTCGAGACCGACCGCGCTCCACGCGGCTTGAGCCGTCGGCGCCGCGTTGGCCACGACTGTGATCGGCACCTGCGACGTGTGCGAGGCGCCGTCGTCGTCGGTCACGGTCAGCTTGACCGTGTACTCGCCGCCGGAGGCGTAGCGGTGCGTCGGGCTGATCGCCGTCGATGTCTCGCCGTCGCCGAACTGCCACGCATACGCCGCGATCGTGCCGTCGGGGTCCGACGACGCCGAGCCCTGGAAGGACGCGTTGAGGTGATCGAGGGAGTAGGTGAACTGAGCCGTGGGCGCGATGTTCGGCGCCTCACCCGTCGTGCCCGCGGTGAAGTGCTGAGCTGCCTCGGCGGCGCTGAGTACACGGCTGTAGATCGCGGTCTCGTCGTAATTCCCGGAGAGGAACGCGGACGATGAACCCCACGTGGTGTCGCCGCCGACGCGCCAGTATCCGCCGTAATCCTGCGCCGACGTCTGCGGATGGGTCCCCACGGGGACTCCGTCGACGTACATGGCCATGCCGCCGGATCCCTGAGACGCGACAAGGTGATGCCATTGTCCGTTGTTGTAGGCGTTGGGTGACGTGATCGTGTTCGTCTGCCCGGTCCACGTGCCGAAGACGAGTTGACCGTTGTCCTGCATGTACACATGCCGGTCATAGCTGGACGACGTGCCAGACTGCGCGTTGCCGAAGCCGATGATCTTGCCGCCCTGCGTCGATGTCGTCTTGAACCAGGTCTCGAGCGTGTAGGCGCTGGGAGTCCCGAACTGAGCCACGGAGTACACGTTCGATGCACCGGACAGGGTGATGCCCGGGTCCGTCGTCCCCGAGATCGCGCCCGGCGCGTTGCGGGTCACCGTGCCGGCGATCGCCCCGGCGTACCCCGAGGTGCTGCTGTCCGCGACGTTCGTCCCCGAAGTTTCGCTGTAGCGCCAGTAGATGTCCGGTTGGGCCTCGTAGACGATCGCACCGTAGGCGTCGGTCGGCGCAGCAGGCACGTCGAGCGTGCGGCCGGACGCGCGGTAGTGCGACTGCACCTCAGCGAGCGTGAGCGGCGTTCCGTACACGGCGACATCGTCGATGGTGCCGCTCAGGTGTGACGACGACGGCTGGTTCGGCCACCCGCCGATGTTGTCCCCACCGACTCGCCAGTGCCCGTTGTACGCCTGCGCGGTGGTGGTGTCGCTGCGTTGCGCGACACGTTTGCCGTCGAGGTAGAGCTTCATCCCGTCCGAGCCCATGCTCGCGACGATGTGATGCCACTGGCCGTCGTTGTATCCCGCGTTGGAGTTCACGGTCCTCACGCCACCGGGGTAGACGCCGAACCAGACCCGTCCATCGTTGTCCATGTACACGTGACGGTCGTAGCTTCCCGAGTTCGCCGTCGCACTGTTGCCGAAGCCGATGATCTTTCCGCCGGAGGTCGAGGTCGTCTTGACCCAGGCTTCCACCGCAAACGTGGTGGGCCCCTCGATGGAGTCGGTCATCGATGCGAACGCACCGTTCGAGAACGTCTTCGCCGTGTCAGCGTCCGACGAGATCGCTCCTGCGGAAGACTCCACAGCGCCGTTGACCGTGAGGTCCGACGTGCCAGCCCAGTCGCTGGCGGTCGCGTTGTCGGGGTCGGAGAGCCGCCAGTAGTGCGCGGCGTCATCCTTCAGGACGTCGTCCGCGTAGTCGCTGAGGACCGCGTCCGACACCGTCACGGTGATCCAGCTCGACTTCGCGACGTTGCCGTAGGGGTCGGAGGCGACGACCCGATACCGGTGGGAGCTTCCCGCCGTGAGCCCGGAGTCGGTGAACGTCTGCGACTGAGGCTTCCAGAACACCGTCGAGACGGTCTTCTCGGAGATGGGCGCCGAAGACTCGGAATCGCGGTAGACGCGATAGGTCAGCGTGGTGTCGTCCCGGTCCCAGTTGGTGGGGTACTTGACGCGGACTTCACCCGCGGCGAAGGACTTCGCCGAGAAGTTCCACGCGTCAGCGGACAAGCGGGGCCCTTGCTTGTTCGGCGCGATCGAGCGGACGGCGTATCGAACGAGGCCCTGCTGGCGGGTGCCGTTGACGCTCGGGAACTCGCCGCCGTAGATGACGTAATCGGAGTTGCCGGTGACCGTCCACACCGCCTGGCTCGTGCCGGTGAATGTGCCGGGCGTGGTCTGCGGGAACCAGTTGAGCAGCTCGGGACGCGGCGTACCCGGGTGGTCCGGGTACCCGTAGATGTCGCCGGTGTTGGTTCCGCGAGCATCGGTGGTCCATGCGGTGGAGTGGTAGAAGGACCACGGGTCGGTCTGCGGGAATCCGCCGCTGTTGCCGCAGTAGTGCTTGTGGCTGGCGGAGTAGGCGATCTTGCCCACGATGGCGATGTCGTAGGTGTCCCCGTGGCAGTCCTCGATCCAGGCGATCGAACCATCCGTCCAGTTCACGGCGAACGTGCCCTCGACATTGCCCGTGCCGCCGTAGTGCCAGCCGGACCCGTAGAACTTCGTCCCGTCGGTTGCCAAACTCATGAATCCGGCGGCGTCGCCGGCGTTGCGCACCTGGGTGTTCGCGGGGAGAGGCAACCCGGCACCGGAGGTGGCATCGGCCAGATACAGACCGAACCCGGGGGTGTCTCCACCGCCGACCGAGGTGAAGTTGCCCGAGAGAGCGACGCGGTCACCGGCGCCGTTCACGACGATGCTCTGCACCTGACCGTTGTCGACCGGAACCGCGAAGGGCTGGACAGCCGTCGCCGCAGCGTTCAGCTTCACGATTCGCTGTCGCGGCTGGCTCGACACCGAGGTGAAGTAGCCACCGACGAAGACACCGTTCGAGGTGGCGTAGACCGCCTTGCCGATGTTGTTGAGGCCGACTGTTCCCGACACGAGGTTGCCGCTCGGGATGTCGAGCACGGCGAAGCGCTGTCGGGTCTGACCGTTGACCTGCGTGAACGAGCCGGTGACGTACAGCTTCGTCCCGTCCGGCGAGGCGGCGAGATCATTGATCCGGTTGTTGAACGTCGGCGCGAAGGAGGTGATCAACGCGCCCGTCGTCAGGTTGTACGCGAGGATGTTGCCACGCGCAGTGAGGCTGGTCCCGGGTGCAGCTCCCGCCGGTCGCGCATTCGAGAACTGTCCGGCCGCGTAGACCGTGTTCCCCACGATGACCTGGGACCACACCACGCCTCCGTCGATCTGGACCGTCGGCAACGAGTCCGCCGACACCGTCTCAGGCAGGGCATCGGACGCAGCCGCCACGGGTGGATCAGCAGCGACAGCCGCTGCCGGCACCACCCCCAGCGTGAGCCCAGCCGCGACGACAGTCGCAATCATCATCGACAGAGCCGCACGGCCCGCAGAAATCGTCCCCACGATTTGCATCCCCTATATACGCGCCAGCACACACGCAGAATGCGTCGTGCCGCCGGGTCCCCAGAAATCCCCCCAAAGGATTTCTCGCACAACATACGCCATAAGCGGTGCCGCGCGCGAACTGTTTTTCAGATTCGACCCCTACGCGTTCACCCGATGTCGCCTTCGAAGGCGATCAGGGGTTCGGAAAGCGAGAGATCGACTTCGACTCGTACACCGTCGCGCTGGTTCTTCGGCAGCTCGAAAACGAAGGCGCCCCGGGCGACTTCTCCCGGCGCGACCTCTGCCGGGAATGCCTTCCCTGCCGGCTTCGACACCGGGCTGGCCTGCAGATCGTCGTTGCCGGTGTAGAGAGTCACGATGGCCGCGGTGAGTTCGATCGGCTTCTCCGTCGTGTTCTTGACATCGACCGCGATCCGCACGGCGGGGCCGCTCACCTCACCGGGCAGAACGGCTTCACCGGTCACGCTCTGGATGGAACTGACCGACACGAGCGGGCCACCGTCCACCGCCACGGGCTCCGTCAGTTCTGCGGGTGGCAGCGTCTCGCGGGCATCCGGTTCCGACTCCGTCGAGCCCTCGTCGACCTCGGGATCCGGTGTCGGCGTCACGTTCGATGCCGGAGGAACCGCGGAACCGCTCGGCGTCTCCGCCGGGTCCGGATCGTCCGCCGGTGTCGACGCCGTGGACTCCTTCGCTCCGCCCGGTGCCGAGACGTGGCTGCTCCCGAGCCCTCCGACCGCGATGGCGACTGCGATGCCGATCACCGCCACGCCTGCGATCGTCGCGGCTACGACGATCGACCGACGTCGACGTCGCGGCTCCTCCCCCAGCACCCTCTCGAACTCGTCGCGGTCGCGCGCGAACGCTTCGTCGTCTTTCATTGTGATGACGTCCTCCCCAAAGAACGTGCCGTCCTCCCCAGTGGACGTGTCGCACGATTCAGCCAGATACTAACCGTTCGGCCCGACATTCACATCGCCTTCGCCGTCACCGTCCCATCGGCGATCCGGCGCGCATCCCGAGAGCCGCGCACGTAGGCCCGCCACGGCGCAAGCGATCGAAGCAGCTGTGCGCGTCCGCCCCGGAGGATGACCTCGCGGGCCGACGCCGTCACCTCGGCACGCCAGCGCCGTACTCCCTCTTCGTCGAGGAATCGGGTGGCGAACAGCATCCGATTCCGGATGTTGAAGTAGTAGTACGTCTCGGACTTGCTGCGGTCGCTCTGGCGACGCGACCGATGGGTCGCGCCCTCGTCGTGGACCGCCACAGCGTCGTCGATCAGTCGAAGGCCTCCCCCCGCGAGCACCACTCGACGCGAGAAATCGACATCCTCCCAGTAGAGGAAGTACTCCTCATCGAACCCCCCGGCCGCGGCCCACAAGGTCACGGTGAGCCACAGGCATGCCCCCGTGAGCCACTCCCACGACTCCTCGCCACTGTGCTTCGCGCGCGAGGAGTGCCCGCGGGTGCGGCCGTCGACGAGCGACACGTCGGCACCCGCGAACCAGACCGCCCCTGCGGGCGTGATGATGCGAGGGGCGCACAGGGTCATCGGCGCACCGACGGTCCCCTCGCGAAGCGCGCTCACGGCGTTCCCGTCCATGCGCGCGTCGGGGTTCAGCAGCAGAAAGCCCGTCGCTCCGCGCTCGATCGCCGCTGCCACCCCGAGATTGACTCCGCCGCCGAATCCCGTGTTCGCGGTGGGCTCCACGAGGACCCACCGCTCCCGCTCCGCGAGTTCGCGCATGCATTCCCGCTCTGCGGCGGTCGTCGGATTGTCGACCACCACGACGAGGTCGGGGTCCGCCTCCGCGGCGGTCGCGACGAGATTCCTGGCCAGCAGCGCACTCGATCCGTAATTGACGACCACGACGGCCCACACATCGCCTTCAGTCGACACGGCGCATCTCTCTGAACCACTTGACGGCAGCAGCGCACAGGAACAGAGCGTTGACCGCGAACAGTGCACCGTAGACCAGGAGGAAAAGCGGCGACGCGCCCCACAGCACGAAGGCGAGGCACAACACACCGAAATCCGTCGGCAGCAGGAGCATCGAACGAGCGAAGGTACCGCCGGCGCGAGCGTGGGTGGACGCGACACCTCGAGCCGCCTTGAGGAGGTCGTTGAGGATCATCCCGAAGAAGGTCGCCGTGGCGACGACCGAAAAGCCGATCGGGACGAGCAGGACCACCTCGTCGACGTCACCGAACCGATAGAGCCCGACGAGCACGGCCAGATGCAGGCTGGCGATCTTGACCGCGTCCACGAAGTGGTCGAGCCACTCACCGGCTATCGAGCCACCGCCGCGCAGGCGAGCGACCTGACCGTCGGCCGAGTCCCAGGCGTACCCGGCCACGAGCAGTGCTGCGACGACGACTCCTGCCCACCACGAGGGAGGCACGGTCGCGATCACCGCGATGCCGGCGAACGTGTGCAGGGCGCTCACCATCGTCACCTGATTGGGAGTGAGCCCCCATCGATAGGCGACGGCGGCGAACAACCGCCCGATCCGTCGGTTGACGTACACCGAGTAGGCGGGGGCGCCCCGAGCATGCCCCTTCTGAGCGCCGCGCAGGCGAGCGAGGGTCTCGGGGAGAGTGGGCGGAGTCGAACCCGTCGTCGTCATCGGCTTGCTCCTCGCACAGGTTCTCCGTAGTGGATGCGGATGTGTCCGGCGGCGCCTTCCAACGCCCCGACACCCCGCATGGTGTCCCGGCGACCCGTGGCATCCAGCCGCTCCGAGCGAACGAGCGCGCCGGTCGCGGTCCGGGCGACGCCCGCGGCGATGCGGGCGACCCCCGCGAGGGTCGCCTTCGCGCGGACCACGGCGCGCCCTCTGCGGGTGGGAGCCAGGATGAGTCCGACCCGCACACCGGCCGCGGACATGCCCCGAACGCGCCCCAGCGCATGCGCCCGGGTCCGCCGTGTCTCGGGCAGGTGGTCGAGGACGAGCGCCTCGGCACACCACACCATGCGCGCTCCTGCCCGGTGCAACTGGCTGGTGAACAGCGAATCCTCACCACCCGTGCGGCCGAATCTGTCGTCGAACCGGACTCCGCTCGCTCTCACGATGGCGAGGTCCAGCAACAGGTTGTTCGTCGCCGCACGCTGAATGACCTCGCCGGTGAGGATGCCGCGGGTGTGACGACGCGCGAAGAAGCCGCCCACCTCGATCCACGGGTCGATCCCGCCGTCGACCACCGTCAGCACGGGGCCGGCGACCGCGTCGGCACGATGGTCCCGCGCTGTCTCCAGAAGACGTGCCAGCCAATCGCTCGCCGCGGGCGTTTCGTCATCGTCGATGAAGACCAGCACGTCGTGACCGATGCTCTCGTCGAGGGCTCGATTGCGGGCAGCGGCGACGCCGGGCGACCTCTCGTGCACCCGGATCACGGGGGCGTCATCGGGGAGAACGGCGAGCCCCGACGCATCCGGGTCGTTGTCGATGACGAGGATGTCCACCCGGGATGCCGCGCCCACAGTCGTGGCGTACACGACGACGGGATCGAGAGAGCGGACAAGTCGTCGCAGGTCGTCCGGTCGGCGGTAGGTCGGCACGGCGACCATCACCGCCGGCGGTGTTCTATCGATCGATGCGGAGGGGGTCATCGGCCGCGTGCCACACGGAGCTTCATCAGCACCCAGCGCGGGTGCAGCACGCTGGCCGCGACCATGTTGGCCGCGAAGGCGACGGGTCGCCGGTTGAGCCACGCGAGCCCTGCCTGGCGATATCGCAGCGCACCGGTGTCCTTCCGGTACCACCGCCACCGGGTTCGCCGGTCGGGGCGGTTCGCCTCCCGCCACTCGGCGAAGGAGACGAAAGCTCCCCCCTCGAGCTGGGCGTGGTTGCGGTAGACGATGTAGCGCGTCATCATCCGCTGCGCAGCGATGTGGGAGAACGACATCGATGTGTCGTGGATCCGGTAGAGCACGTGCGGCTCCGCAAGAGTGCGCACCTGCCACCCGGCGGAGTAGACGAGCCGGTTGACGATCTCGAGGTCCTGCGCCGCGTCGAACTCGGCGTCGTACAGTCCTGCAGCGACCACGGCGTCTCGCCGATACATGATCGCGGGGTGAGGGATGAGGATCTCCCGACCCTCGTCGCGCATGCGGTGGAACTCGGCATCCGTCCGCGGCCCGACCGATACACGTCCTGCGATCCGGCCCGTCGGCCCGAGGTACCGGCCCTCACCGGAGACGGCTCCGAGTGAGGCATCCGACCGCAATGCCGCGAGCTGGGCGGCGAAGCGCCCGGGGAGCACGAGATCGTCGTGCTCCGCGACGGCGACGAATTCCGGACAGTTCTCGAACGTCATCCCGCGGTTCAGGGCGCGCGACACCCCGGTCGGTTCATCGTTGCGCAGCAGGACGACCCGATCGTCGCGCCGCACGATCTCGTCCACGAGCTGCCCACTGCCGTCTCGGGAGCCGTCGTCGACGACGACGACCTCCCCATCCTTGGGCAGGTCCGCCAGCACGCTCTCCAGCGCGGCGACCACGTAATCCGCAGCGTTGTGCACCGGCATCACGACGCGGACACCGCGTGTCCCCGGTCGCACCGTACTCGTTTCCCCCACGAGCGAAGTCATTCGCGCCACCCCCAAGTAGCCGGACGTTCGCGGGCACTGAAAGCGCCCTCCCCACGGACAGTATGACGTGCAAATCGCGTGGTGTCGTTAGTATTCCTTCACCACGCCTGTCTGGGGAGATGACGGGCGCGGTCTATCCACGGTGATGGGGGACGTGTGGAACACATCGACGATCGTGCGCGCGAGGGACGGCTTCGCGTGCTGATCAGCGCCTACGCGTGCGGTCCGGTATCGGAACCGGAAGCGAGCGCAGGCTGGCAGGTCGCCACCGCGGCGGCGCGCACCCACGACGTCTGGGTCATCACGCGGCCCCGATTCCGAGAGGCCATCGACGCGGCCCTCGCGACGGATGCCGCTCTGCGCCGACGCCTCCATGTCGCCTACCTCGATCTGCCGTCGAAGGTCGTGCGCCGCAAGCGCCGAGGCTGGGACCTGTATTGGTACTACCCCCTCTGGCAGCGCGCTCTCGGACGGCGGGCGCGATCGTTGCACGACGTCACGCGCTTCGATGTCGCACACCACGTGACCTTCGCGAACGACTGGATGCCGTGCGGCCTGACCGCTCTGCGCGACGTACCCCTCGTCTGGGGGCCCGTAGGAGGGTCGAGCACCCTCCCGATCCGGCATCTGAGCCGGTGGCTCGGTGTCAGGGGAACGCTCACCGAACTCGTCCGGAGCCTGACGACCACCATCTTCCGCCGTCTGTGGGCGGCGCCGGTCGCGAAACGCGCGTCGCTCATCGTCGCTCAGAATCCGGACGTCGGCCGCATGTTCCAGCCTTTCAACGACGCTGTCGTCGTCGAACCCAATGCCTGCCTGGATGACCTGCCCGCCCGGGTGACCTCGGCCGTGCAGCCACGGCACGCTGTCTTCGCCGGTCGGCTGCTCGCCTGGAAGGGAGCCGCGATCGCCATCGAGGCGCTCGCCCGCCCGCAGGCGGCGGACTGGACGCTCACGATCTTCGGCGACGGGTACGAACGCCGTCGACTCGAACGGCTGAGGAGCCGGCTGGGACTCGACGACCGCGTCGCCTTCGCCGGTCACCGACCGCGTCCGGAGGTCCTCGATGCGATCGCGCGCGCCGAGGCGTTCGTCTTCCCGTCGATGCATGACCAGGCCGGATGGGTCGCGGCAGAGGCGAGCACCATGGGATGCCCGGTCGTGTGTTTGCCGCTGGGTGGGCCGCCTCTGCTCGCGGGAGACAACGCCTACATCGCCGATCTACGGGGCGACCTCCCCGGCGCCGTCGCGCACCAGCTCGTCGCGGCAGCCACCGCGGGCGGTCGCCCCCACGATCGCTGGTCCGCCCATCGCCTCCCCGCCCTCGTCGACGGCTGGTACCGAACCGCATTGCGCGCGACGGATCCACCCTCGATCCGCGTGCTCGAGACCTTCGGTACACCGAAGGTCACCACGAACCCGTACATCGCGCAGCTCCACGCCAGCCTGAGGGCGACCCCGGGCCTCACGACCCTGACGTTCGACTACCGCACCGCACTGCTGGGGAAGTACGACGTCGTTCACGCCCACTGGCCGGAGCTGATGGTCGACGGTCACAAAGCGCTCGGCCGCGCGGCGCGGCGAACGCTCGCGGCGCTCACGGTTCTGCGGTGGCTCGTGACGCGAACACCCGTCGTCAGGACCCTGCACAACGTGGAAAGACCTCAGGGCATCTCATGGTTCGACCACGTCGTCCTGAGCGGGATCGATCGGGCGACCACGCTCGACATCGCTCTCAACGACCTCACCCCTGCTCGCGCCGGCGTGCCACAGGTCACCATCCCGCACGGGCATTACCGCGACTGGTTCGCTGTACGGGAGCCCTCGCCCAGCGTGGCCGGACGGGTCGGCTACGTCGGCTTGATCCGCCGGTACAAGGGGGTCGAAGACCTCGTCGAGGCGTTCAAGGAGTGGGACCGGGCAGGAGTGAGCCTGCACGTCGCCGGCAAGCCGTCGTCGTCCGAAATCCTCGACGGTCTCCGTGCGGCAGCGGCATCCGACGACCGGATATCGATCGATGCGCGCTTCCTCGACGAGCCCGATTTCGTGACGGCGATCCGCGCGTCGGAGCTCATCGTGCTGCCCTACCGGCACATGCACAACAGTGGAACCGCTCTGGCGGCCCTGTCGCTCGACCGGCCGGTGCTCGTCCCCGAGAACGCCGTCAACCGTGCGCTCACCGAGGAGTGCGGTCCCGGCTGGGTCCACACGTTCGAGGGTGAGATCTCCGCGGATGACATCGAGCGGGCCTGGAACGACTCTCGAATGCGCGGCGCGAGACCGGATCTGTCCCGTCGCGAGTGGGCGGCGGCGGGTGCCCACCATCGCGACGCCTTCGAGCGCGCCGTGCTCGAGTACCGCCCCCGCACCGGATCGTGACGCCCGGGGGCGTCGTGGTGTAGTGTCCTCCGCATCGGGCTTTGGGGGCTCGGTTCGAGTTGGGGCTCGATTTAGCTGGCTGGGGAGCTTGCTATGACTGTGCGTATCGGTTACGCCGCGGGGGCGTTCGATCTGTTCCACGTGGGACATCTGAACATCCTTCGCCACGCGAGGGACAACTGCGACATGCTCGTCGCCGGTGTGGTCAGCGACGAGATGCTGCACGAGGTGAAGGGCGTCGACCCGTTCATCCCGACGGCTGAGCGAGCCGACATCGTGCGCGGCATCCGCTTCGTGGATCACGTCCACATCGAGCGCGTGCCCGACAAGCTGGCCGTGTGGCGCGAGGTCGGTTTCACGCACTTCTTCAAAGGCGACGACTGGCGCGGCACCGAGAAGGGCAACCGTCTCGAACGGGAGTTCGCCGAGGTCGGGGTCGAGGTCGTCTACTTCCCGTACACGGCGCACACCTCGAGCACCCAGCTGCGTCGTGCGCTCGAGGTCGCCTCAGCCGAGACGCTGTACGACCGCGAGCTGCGTTCCGAGTCGGCGTGACCACGGCGCGCGACGACAGCGCGCGATCCGAGGGTCCCGACGAAGTCATCGAACTGTTCGTCGGCCAGGTCCTCGCCCTCTACCCCCTGCGGGTGTTGGGCGGACCGACCAGCGGACTCGACCCTCCGCCGCTGCGCCGCATCTTCCCCCGCTCCCGTGACCCGAGAGCCTCCTCCCGCGCCGAGCAGGACTGGGCGCGGGCTCGAGCGCGGACCTATGTGGTCCTCGCCGATGCGCCCGGCCACGGCATCCTGACCGTCGGCGACTACCGGGTGGAGGTTGTCATCCTCCCCCTCGACGCCTCGACCCCGCCGCAGGCGACCGTCTTCCGCGTCGCCTCGATCACCGGCCGCATGGTCACCATCACCGGCGCCGTCATCGATCCGCTGATGGATGCCGCCGGCTGAGCGCCGGACTTTTCGAGACCTGTCCCGCCCACCGTCGTGCGGGACAGACGGCGAGAGCCGCACCCCTGTGGACGGGGTGCGGCTCTCGACCTGGATGCTGCGGGTCAGCGACCGCTGCGGCGGCCGGCACCGTTCTGCCGGACGACCGACCCGACGGTGAGCGCACCACCACCGCTGGCGCGACGACCGGTGCGACGAGCGCCGCCGGCCGGGGCGGCCTTGGGCGCGCCGTGCGACGCGGTCTGGCCGGAGCCGGCGGTGCGAGCGGGCTGGCCGTCACGGCGCGGCGCGTCGGCGGAGCGGCGCGTCGAATCGGCGGCACGACCCTGGCCACGGCCACGGCCACCCTCGCCGCGTCCGCCGCCCTGGCCGGAGCGACCGCGGTCGCCCTGGCCCTCGCGGGCGGCGCGCTTGCGCTGCGCGTTCGCGCCCTGGCTCTGACCGCCGCCGCGGGTCTGCGGCTGCTCGGGTGCCGGGGTGACGTGCGCGGCGACCTCGCCGACGAGCTCGACGACCGAGGCGGATGCCGCGGTCACGGTCTCGGGCGTGACGGAGATCGCGGCCTTGCGCAGGAGCGAGTCGACGTCGCGACGCTGCTCGGGCAGGACGATCGTGACGACGGCGCCCTCGGCGCCGGCGCGAGCGGTGCGGCCCGAACGGTGCAGGTACGCCTTGTGCTCCATGGGCGGGTCGACGTGGACGACGAGCTCGACGTTGTCGACGTGCACACCGCGGGCGGCGACGTCGGTCGCGACGAGCACACGGGCGGTGCCGGCCGAGAAGGCTGCGAGGTTGCGGTCGCGCTGCGGCTGCGACAGGTTGCCGTGCAGGTCGACCGACGGGATGCCCTGCGAGGTCAGCTGCTTGGCGAGCTTCTTCGCGGCGTGCTTGGTGCGAAGGAACAGGATGCGACGGCCGGTGCCCGACGCGAGGAAGCGCACGAGCTCCTTCTTCTCGTCGGAGCCGGGCACGTGGAACACGTGGTGGGTCATGGCGGTGACGGGCGAGTGCGCCTCGTCGACCGAGTGGAGCACCTCGTTCTGCAGGAAGCGGCTGACCAGCTTGTCCACGCCGTTGTCGAGCGTGGCGCTGAACAGCAGGCGCTGCGAACCCTGCGGGGTCGCGTTCAGGATGCGCGTGACGCCGGGCAGGAAGCCAAGGTCGGCCATGTGGTCGGCCTCGTCGATGACGGTGATCTCGACGGCGTCGAGGCTCACGAGCTTCTGCTGCATGAGGTCCTCGAGGCGGCCCGGGCAGGCCACGACGATGTCGGCGCCGGCGCGGATGGCCTCGACCTGACGGTTCTGGTTCACACCGCCGAAGACGGTGGCGGTCTTCATCCCGTAGGCGGCTGCCAGCGGAGCGAGCACGCGGTCGATCTGCGTCGCGAGCTCGCGGGTCGGAGCGAGCACGAGGCCGAGGATGCGGCCGCGGCGGCGGGTGCCGCCGGCGAGCTCCTGCCCGAGGCGGGCGACCATGGGGATCGAGAAGGCGAGGGTCTTGCCCGAGCCGGTGCGACCGCGGCCGAGCACGTCGCGACCGGCGAGCGTGTCGGGGAGCGTGTCGATCTGGATCGGGAACGCGGTGGTCTTGCCGTTGGCAGCCAGCGCGGCGACGAGGGGAGCGGGCACGCCGAGCGTGCCGAACGTGGGTTCAGTCATGAGAGAACTAACTCGGGCGTGATCGCCCGGATCGGTGTCCCGAGTGCGAGTGCGCAGACGGGTTCGCCGTGAGAAGGAGTCGCCAGCGACGATCGATGGATCGGCAGCGGATGATGCGTTCTACGACGCGAGGGGCACCAGGAAAGGCGCCGCAACCCCTTCAGCCTATCAGGTGGCTCCCGGACCGGCCTCTCAGAGCTGCTGGCCCGAGACGGAGAAGGTGTCGCAGGCGCCGGATCCGCCCGTGTATCCGGCCATGAACCAGCGCTGGCGCTGCTCGCTCGACCCGTGCGTCCAGCTCTCGGGGTTCACACGTCCGGACTGCTGCTGGATGTGATCGTCGCCGACGGCGGATGCCGCGGACAGGGCATCGTCGATCTGGGCCTGCGTCGGCTTCTGCAGGAAGGACTGACCGGAGGCATCCTTCTGATTCGGCGCCTCAGCCGCCCACGCCCCGGCGAAGCAGTCGGCTTGCAGCTCGGTGCGGACCGCGTTGCTGTCCTCGCCGGTCCCGTCGCGCGGGTGGTCCTCGAAGATCCCGGTGAGGTGCTGCACGTGGTGGCCGTACTCGTGCGCGAGCACGTACAGCTGTGCGAACTCGCCTCCCTCGGCGCCGAGCTGGTTCCGGAGGATCGACCAGAACGTCGGATCGATGTAGACGGTCTCGTCGGTGGGGCAGTAGAACGGACCGGTCTGATTGGATGCCGTGCCGCAGGGCGATGACGTCTGCTGCTCCACGAGCACGAGATCGGGTGCGCGGTACCCCTCGACTTCGTTCTGCCAGTACGAGTTGATGACCTCCTCGCCGGCGTCGAGCCGGCACGCGTCGTCGTTGTTCGCGTCGGCGCCTGTCGTGCAGTTCTGCAGCGCTTCGCCCTCGGAGCCGGTGCCCCCGCCGGGCGACCCGCCCAGGAGCCCGCTGAAGTCCTGACCGGTGAAGAGGCTGATCAGCAGGACGGCGATGCCGATGACGCCGACTCCGGCCCCGCCGGCGACGACGGCGCCGCGGCCCCCGCGGCGAGTCGCGCTCTTGCCCCGCACGTCGGCATTCGGGTTGAAGGTCATGCCCGGGACCGTACTCCGCCCCGGACGTCACGGCACACGGGTTGCATTCGTGCCGCGAACCGTGTTCGGGACGGTCGCGCGTCGGCCAGAATGGGGCGATCGGTCACAATGGACTGCGACGGGGCTGACCGCATCGTCGCTCGCGGAGGAGATCACAGTGGACGCACACGCGGACGAACCGGCACCCGGGGACTACGCGGAATCGCGCCTCATCGCGATCCCCGACGATCCGACGACGGATGCCCCCGGATTCGCCGCCCTGCACCCCAGCCCGGAGTGGTGGCTGGCGCTCCCCGCCGGCTCACGACTCGTGGGGCTCGTCGTCTCGCGGCCCGACATGCCGAGCGTCGTCGCCCAGCGTGACGCGCTCGCGCAGTTCGGCGTGCCGATCGAGGGGTTCCGGCATCCCGCCCCCGACATCGGCGAGACCTGGGAGGAACGTCTCACACGCCTGTTCGGGCGCCTCGGCGCCGGCGACGTGCTCGTCGTCACCGACGTGAAGGCCCTCGGCCGCGACGCGCACGAGGAGACCCGCACGGTCGCGGAGCTCCGCCGCCGGTCGGTCATCGTGAAGGTGCTCGACCGGGGCTGATCCCCGCCGTCAGGATGTCGCGCAGATGCGCAGCGGGTCGCTCGTCGCGCCGTTCTCGCGGCGCACGCTGACGTCGATGCAGATCTGGGTCTCGTCCCCGAGAGGAACGGACACGCGCGCCTTGGGGGCGTTCGCGGGGGTGGCTTCAGCGCCGTCGAGGCGCACCTGCTGCCACAGGTAGGTGTCGCCGTCCTGCGGGTCGGGGTTGACCCACCGGAAGACCGCCTTGCCGTTCTGGATGCGGCTCGACCCGTCGGTCGGCGCCGCGATGAACTCCGCGTCTGGTTCCTGGGGTTTCGGAGTCGGGGCCGAGGACTGCGCGGGCTTCGCCTCCGTCGCGGGCGGCGCGAGCAGCGATGCGAGGACCACCGCGCCGACCACCACGACGACGACCACGGCAGCGGCGATGAGCCCGATCCACAGCCCCCGACGCGACCGAGCCGGCGCGGCCGTCTGACGGACGGTCTCACCGGCCGGCGCCGGCGGCGCGGTCGGTGATGTCGCCGGCGGGGTCTCGCCGGCAGCGATCAGCTGCGACCCCCGGACGATCGTGCCGTCATCCGGCTCGGACACCGCAGCGGCGGGGGCCGACGGCGGGATCGCGGTCGGCGGTCGCAGGACGGTCGAGTCGACGCCGGTCGCGGAGGCCGTGGCACCGGGGGCCCACCCCGAGGTGTCGCGGTGCTGCGTGGCATCCGTCCCGGTCGCGAGACCCGCCGCGAGGGCGGTCCGCTCCCACGTGGGCCCTGCCGCCGGCGAGGTGTGCGGGTCGATGCTGACGATGCCGCGGACGCGGGTGAGCTCGCCCTCCTCCTCCTGCTCCTCGACGGGCGGGGCGTCGTCGAGGATGTCGATCGGGGTGACCGAGTGGGCCAGCTCGATCTGCACCTTCTGCAGCGCACGGGCGAACGCGACGGCCGACTCGAAACGGTCGGTCGGGCGCTTGGACATCGCCCGTTCGAGCACCTGGAAGAGCGACGCGGGGACGTCGGCCCGCTCGAGGCGGGCGAGTGGCTCGGATTCGATCCGGCGGATCAGGTCCGCGCCGCCGTTGCGTCCACCGGGCACCTCGAACGGCGACCGTCCCGCGAGCAGGTTGTAGACCGACGCCCCCAGCGCCCACACGTCCGAGCGCACGGTGAAGTCCGGCGCGTCCGCGAAGGACTCGGGCGGCGACCACGGGATCGACATCCCCGCAGACGGATCCATGCCGTCCGCCGTCGTCGCGATGCCGAAGTCGGTGAGGGCGGGCCTGTTGTACTCGGTGACGAGGATGTTCGCCGGCTTGATGTCGCGGTGCAGGATGCCCGCACGATGGGCGGTCTCGACCGCCGCCGCGACCTGGATGCCGACGCGCAGCGCCTCGGCCACCGAGATGGGGGCCGAGCGGGCGCGGACCTGCAGGTTCGGCTTGGAGCAGTACTCCATGACGAGATACGACCTGCCGTCGCCGGCGACACCGGCCTGGTAGATCGTGACGATCGCGGGATGCGTCGAGAGCATCGCCATGACGTTCGCCTCGGCCTGGAACTGCTCGGCCGCGCCGCTCGTCATCTTGTCGGCGAGGAGCACCTTGACGGCGACGCGACGCCTGGGCAACGCCTGCTCGTACAGGTAGACGTCGGCGAATCCGCCGGAGCCGAGCACCTGGACGTAGGAGAAGCCGGGAAGCTCCGGTGGCGCGGCGGGGGCTCGCTTCGAGCTCACGGAAGGTCCTCGAAGGTCAGGGTGACGCCGTCGCCGAGGTCGAGCACGTCGCCGTCGATCACCATGGTGGGCTCGTTCGGGTGCAGCCGCACCGGGTCGTGGCCGCCCCGGAGCAGGACGGTGCCGTTCGTGCTCGCGAGGTCGACGGCGAGCACGTGCTCACCCTCCGCGCGGATCTCGACATGGTTGCGCGAGATGTCGTGCTGTGGGCCGTCCACGGCGACGAGGGTCGGCAGCTCGTTCTCGGCCGGTCGCGTCGAGCGCGGTCGGCGGCCGATGATGACTGTGCGCTCGAGTTCGACGACGCGGCCGTCGGCGAGGCGGATGCGGCCCCGCGACGGGCTCCGCGGCGGCACGTCCTCGATCGAATCGAAGGATGCCGACCGCATCGCGCGCGCTTCGGCGACGGATACGGTCGCACCGTCGTGGTCGCCCAGCGCCGACGCATCCGCAACCGGTGGGAGGGGCGGCGCGGGGTGCGGCGGCACGAACGGGGGCAGGGCGGGGACGGGCGCGGTGCCCTGCGGCGCCACCCGGGAACTCACGATCGTCGCCCCGAGGACGGCGTCCTCATCCGGCCCGGAGATCGTCTCGCCGGGGTCCGGCGGCCGCGGCGCATCGTGCGGCACGGGGACCGAGACGGGCGAGCCACCGAGCGTGTGGATCGGTGGAACCCCCGTGACCAGCCCCGGCGTCTCGGTCTCCGGCTCCGATTCCGGTTCAGGTTCCTTCGCCAGCGTGCGCGGCGAGGCGACGGTCTCGCCCAGATCGTCGGGTGCCACAGCGGATGCCTCCGGCTCCGGCTCCGGCTCCGGCTCGGGCTCGGGCTCCGGTGCGGGCTCGGGCTCGAGCTCGGGCTCCGGCTCGGCGACAGGCTCCGGCTCGGGCTCGGCGACTGGTTCCGGCTCCGGCTCGGCGAGGGGCTCCCCCGCCGTCACGGGCGCTGCGACCGGCGCGGCGGTCTCGTGCTCTGCGACGTCGAAGATGATCTCGGCGACGGGGACGACGCCCGACTCGATCGGCAACAGGTCGGCATCCGCGGCTGTCCCGAGGTCGACGCTCACGCGGATGACGCCCGGCAGGAACCTCTCGGTCCACGTCGCGACGCCGGCACCCGAGACCGCATCGACGCCGTCGGCGGTCTCGACGACGAGGGTCACCGGACCGCGGACTGCGACGCGCACCCCGTCGCCCTCCGCGACGGCGAGACCGAACGGCGGGATCGCCGCGAGCGACGTGCCGAACGCCCCTGTGAGGGATTCGAGGACGGCGCCGATCCCGCCGTTCTCGAGCCGGCGCCACACACCCTCGACGGCGTGCGGGGTCACAGCCGGGGGCAGCACGGCGAGCGCCGAGCCGGTCACGGCGGCACGCCAGGCTTCCGGGGCGCCGTCGGGCCGATATCGCACTGCGCGCATCAGGCGTCTCCTCCTGCCGCTGCTCGCGGCCGTGTGTCCTCTTCGGCGTACGACGCGCCCCCCGCGGGAGCCGTGTCGTACGCATCATCATCCTGCCCCGCCACGCGGACGGCATCGACCACCACGGCCGTGATGTTGTCGCGACCGCCGTGGAGCATCGCTTCGTGCACGAGGCGGGTCGCGGCATCCTGCGGGTCGACGACCTCTCGGAGGATGTCGCTGATGCGGTCCTCGGGAACCTCGCCCGACAGGCCGTCAGAGCAGATCAGCATGCGATCGCCCGGCTCGGCCGCGATGAGCCAGAAGTCCGCCTCGCCGCCGCTGCCCGCGCCGATCGCCCGGGTGATCTCGTTGCGGCGCGAATCCCGTCCGGCGGCTTCGCCGGTCAGCTCGCCCGCGTCGATGAGCTCCTGCACGACGGAGTGGTCGACGCTGATCTGCTCGAGCTCACCGTCCGCGAAGCGGTAGGTGCGAGAGTCGCCCACGTTGACGGTGAGCCAGTATCCGTGGCCGCCGACTTCGGTGACCGCGACACCGGTGAGGGTGGTGCCGGCGGCCCGCCCCTCGTGACCGATGCGGTGCACGGCGGCGCGGGCACGCGCGAGGACCGCCCGCATCCCGTCGATCCCGACGGAGTCCTGACCGACGAGGGCGCGGAACTCGGCCACGACGGCGGAGCTCGCCGCGGCGCCCGCATCGTGGCCGCCCATGCCGTCGGCGACGAGGAAGAGCGGATACTCCGCCAGGTGGGAGTCCTCGTTCACGCGTCGACGGAGGCCCGGGTGCGTCGCCGCCCCGACTTGCACGTCCATCGCGATCATCGCGCGGACTCCACCGTCAGTCGTCGATCGCCGAGTTCGAGGACGTCGCCCGACCAGATGCGCGCCGGTTCACCCGGGACGAGCCGCTGCGGCTGACCGGCACGGACGATCACGACGCCGTTGAGCGAGTGACGGTCGACGACCCACGAGCCCCGCTCGTCGGCGCCGACCTCGAAGTGCGTCTTCGACAGCGACAGGGTCTCGTCGCGGACGGGTGTGCTGCGCCGCCCCTCCTGCTGGCCGGGCCCCCGACCGAACAGCGTCGGCTCGTAGATCGTGTGCCGCGTCCCGTCATCCCAGCGCAGGATCGCGATCACGGGCGGCGAGACCCGTTCGGCCGATGCGGGCCGGCCGTCGCGGTGCGGCACTCCGGGGACGGTCGAGATCACGTCGACCGGCAGCGTCCGCGGGATCGGCCGGTTCGCCGGAACGGATGCCGGAGCCCACGACGGCGCAGGGAGGGGGTCGCCGTGGCCGGTGGCCGCCGCCGAGACGACGGGCCGGGGATCTGGCGCCGCCGCGGCCGCCGCGGTCTGCGGGATGAGGACGGGCGCGGGTTCGATCCGTGCAGCGGGCGCAGGCTCGACCGGCGCGGCGGGCGTCACCGCCAGGACGTCGGCCGGGTGGACGATGACGGCCCCCACAGCCAGGTCGTGCCATCCACGCCGCCACCGCGACGAGTCGAACAGAGGTGAGAAGAGACCGACGACGACACTGCAGGTGAGCGTCCACACGAGGTTGCGCCCGAGTGCGCGGCCGAAGCCGAGCCGCCCGTCGCCCTCGTCGGCCCGCTCGAGCCGCAGCCCCACGACGCGCATGCCGATCGAGCCCCGGCCGCCCTGCAGGGCGGTGTGGACGAGGAACCAGGCGAGCGAGGTGCCCGCCACGGCGGGAAGCAGGACCAGGATCCCCACGACGCCAGCCGACAGGACGGACACGGCCAGGACGCCCCCCGCGACCGCGGCGACGACCGCCGCCCCGACGACGGAGTCGATGACGACGGCGCCGACGCGGTGAGGCATCGTCGCGGGGGCACCCCCGGTCATCGCCGGCGCACCGATCGACCCGCCCGACTGCGTCGGAGCGATCGCAGGCTCAGCCGGGCCCGAAGACGCTGCCAGAACGTGGCACCGCCGGCCATGCCCGCGACGATCTCGTCGACCTCGCGCCAGAAGGCGTCGACGTCCTCAGGGGTCGGGTCACCGGGGCCGTACACCTCGGCGTCGGCCTGCTGCGCGAGTGTCGCAACGCGAGAACCGTCGAACGCGTCGCCGACGACCGTTGCGCTCTCGGCGCGGGTCGATCCGGGAGGCACGGCCACGCGGTAGTCGACAGCGCGGTCGACCAGCTCGTCCCAGCCGCCCGACACGCGGTCGGCGGTGCGCTCCGCGCGCAGTCGCCGGGTGCGACGAGCCGCCTTGAGCCCACCGATCACCAGGAACGGCGACATCAGCAGCAGTATGCCGCCGAGCCCCACGCCCGTCCAGAGGAGCACGGGTCCGAGCCAGTCCGGGCCGGGCTCCTCGTCCTCATCCTGATCGCGCTCCTCGGCGAGTGCCGGCGGCTGATCGGCCGGTTCCTGCGCGGGCGGCGGCGGCTGCAGCACCTGCGGCTTCGGGTTGGCGCGCGGCTTCGTGTTCTGCTGGCTCGGCTCGTTGTCCTCGTCGGGAGTCGGGTCGAAGGGGATCCACCCCTTGCCCTCGAAAGCGATCTCGACCCAGGCGTGCATGTTCTCGCCCGTCGCGGTGAAGACACCCCCGGCATCCTTCTCACCCTCATCGGGATGCCAGCCCATGACGACACGGGCAGGCATGCCGAGCTGGGTGGCCATGAGCGCCATCGTGACGGCGTACTGCTCGTCGTCGCCCACCATCTGGTCGTTGTTCACGAGCATCGAGATGCGTGCCGAGCCGTGACCGGACGGCGAGTACACGTCGTCGGCGAGACCATGGCTGAAGTACCCGTCGGTCTTCAGGTAGCTCTCGAGCGCGCGCGCCTGGTCGATGGGCGTCTCGGCGTCCTCCGTCGCATCCGAGGCGATCTCGCTGAGCGCCTGCGGGATGCCGGTCTGCTTGGGCATTTTCAGCGGAGCGAAGGGCGTCTCGGCGAGCTGCTCGTCCTTGATCACGGGCGGGATGATCGTGTCGATCGTGTATGCATCACCGGACTGGACGCCCGAGGTGACCACCGCGGTGCCGGTCGCATCGTTGAAGTGGGCGCCGCGACGGAGGTCGGTCGCCCGGTCTCCCTGGAACTCGATGCCGCGCGCGGATCCGACGGAAGGGAGCCACACGCCGGACAGGTCCTCGATGTCGACGCGCACCTTGGTCTCGGTGCCGGACGCCTCGGGCGACATGTTCGACCGGATCGAGGTGAAGGCGCTCGACGATCCGGCGCCGTCCTCGGCGACGTTGTAGACGACGCCGTCGTAGGCGTCCATCGTCGCGAGGCGCACGCGCCCGTCCTTCGGCAGCCCGCTGACGGTGAACAGCTGGTCGGTCTTGAAGTCGCGGACGTACTTGCGCCAGGACTGCAGCGGGCTCGCGTAGTCGTGGATGTCGAAGGGCGGGACGACGAAGTCGCGCAGGATGTACCGCTGGGTCGGCGGGCTGGCGGTCGCCGCGACCGCAGCCCCTGCACCCGTCGCGAGGGCCAGGACGATCCCGCCCGACACCAGACGGCGCAGCCGAGCGGCGCGCGAGGCGTCGGCTCCGGGGGTCGCGGCCTCGACGGCCGTGCGCTCCGGGCTCCACATGGTGCGCAGCGCGAGCCACACGACGGCGACGACGACGAAGAGGGCGCCCTGCACGATCGGCGCCACGGTCTGCGCCGTGCCGAGGAGGATCTCACCGGCGATGTAGACGGATGCCGGGATCAGCGCCCACGCCGCGCGACGCAGGCGCAGCGCGAGGGACGCCGTGAGCACCGTCGCGACGAGGGTCATCAGGAACGGGACGATCAGGTGGCCATCGCCCGGGTCGACCGGCGGCACCGTCGTGAGGAGGTCCTTCCACGAGGTGACGGCGCCGAGCGCCAGCTGGCGCCACGTCTCGAGGGTCGGCACGACGCCGAGGAAGGTCGTGTTCGGCAGTGCCAGCGCACCGCCGAGCAGGAAGTAGAGCGCGATCGTCGCCCCGGCGAGGGACAGGATGCCCCAGCGCCACCGGGCACCCACCCACGCGAGAGCCAGGCCGAACACGAGCGCGCCGATCGCCGCGAGGAGGTAGGCCGGGCCGTCGAAGGTCGCGGCGAACCCGACGATCCCGACGCCGAGCAGGAGCACGACGGCGGCGATGTCGGCGACGAGACGCCGCCAGGTCGCACCCGGCAGCAGAAAGAAGGCGAGCCGGTTCACGAGAGGACCTTGCGGAGGGCGTTGGGAAGCTGATCGAGGTGGCCGAGCGCGACGACATCAGCGTCGCCCACGCGGCGGAGGACCGGCGATTCGAGGCGACTGTCGGCGATGATCGCGAGGGTCCGCACGCCGAAGGGCACGCGCGAGCAGGCGAGGCGCAGCTGTCCGGCGTCGACCGTCGACCCGCAGAGCAGGACGGCGACGGCGGCATCCGGGGAGTGCGCGGCCAGGATGCCGGCGAGCGCGACGATCCCGCCGTCGCGCGGCTTCGTGCTCTCGAGCGCGGAGAGCGAGTCGAGGTACCGGCGTCCGGTCTCGGCGCGGATCTTGCCGGCCGACGTGCGCACGTCCAGGGTGCGCGAGTCGCGGAGGGCGCGCAGGCCCACGGAGCCGGCGACGGAGATCGCGGTCTCGAACTCCTCGGGGTCGCGGTACTCGCCGGGGTGCGTCGACAGCGCCACGACGAAGTGCGAGCGACGGGTCTGCTCGTACTCGCGCACCATGAGCGTGCCGGTGCGCGCCGTGGACTTCCAGTGCACGTGGCGCAGATCGTCGCCGGGCTGGTACTCGCGCAGCGCGTGGAACGAGACGTCGTCACGGGCGAGGTGCTGATCGGGCAGGCCCTCGAGGTCGCGCATCTGCCCGAGCGAGAGCCCCTCGAGCGGCAGCGTCCGCGGGTGTACGAAAAGGTCGACGGCCTGACGGCGGTCGTGCGTGCGTTCGAACAGGCCCAGCGGGTCGCCGCGGAGGACGCTCACCGGACCGACGGCGAGCACGCCGCGGTGGGTCGTCGGGATGGCGAAGAGCTCCTCGTGCTCCTCCCCCGCCTGAAGCCGCGGCACCTGGAAGACGCCGCGACCGGAACCGACCGGCAGGACGATCTCGGAGGGCAGCAGCGAGCGGGACGTGAGGTTCGCGAGCTTCAGCGCACCGACGGCCCGCTCGCCCACCACGACGCGCGTGCGGGTGAGGTCGAGATCGACCTCGTACGCGGTCCGCCCGAAGAGGAAGACGATGCATAGGAGCGCCAGCACCGTCGCCACGATCGCCGCAACGAACGCCTCCTGCCAGCCGAGCGAGAACGCCGTGATCCAGAGGATGATCGCGGCGGCGATGACGACCCAGCCGGTGAGCTGGATCACCTCGGCGATGATCCGCGCGCGGGAACCCGCGCGGCGCGCCCACACCCCGGCGTCCTCTCGCACCTTCTCCCACCGCGTCGCTTCGCGGGGCGCGAGCAGCGCCGCGTCCTCGGCGGCGTCCGGTGCGGTGCCCGCGGGCGCGCCGGAGGGGCCGGGCGCGTCCGGCGCCTCGGCGACCGTCTCCGGCGTCATCGTCATTCGGCGGACGCCCTCGCGAGAGGCGCCTCGACCTGGCCGAGGGCGCGCTCGATGACCGACTCGGACGTCGTCCCCGAGAACTCGGCCTCGGGGTCGAGGACGAGACGGTGGGTCCAGACAGGTGCCGCCAGCGCCTTCACGTCATCGGGGATGACGTAGTGACGACCCTGGGATGCCGCGACCACACGCGCGATCCGCATCATCGAGATCGCGCCACGGACCGAGACGCCGAGCTTCGTGGCATCCGATTCGCGGGTCGACTCGACGAGCTGCGCGGCGTAGCGCGCGACGGCCGGGTCGACGTGGACGGTGGCGGCCAGGTCGGCCATGTCGGCGACGGCCTTCGTCGTGATGACGGGGCTCAGCTTGCCCGACGGGTTGCGGTCGACGTCGCCGGCGAGGATCCGCTCGGCGACGGCGAGAGACGGGTAGCCGATCGAGGTCTTGATCATGAAGCGGTCGAGCTGCGCCTCGGGGAGCTTGTACGTTCCCGCTTGCTCGATGGGGTTCTGCGTCGCGATGACGAGGAACGGTCGACCCACCTCGTGCGGCACGCCGTCGACCGTCACGCGGGACTCCTCCATGACCTCGAGGAGCGCCGACTGCGTCTTCGGCGAGGCGCGGTTGATCTCGTCGGCGAGGACGATCGAGGCGAACACGGGACCCTTGTGGAACTCGAACTTGTGGTTCTGCTGGTCGTAGATCGTGACGCCCGTCACGTCCGAGGGCAGCAGGTCGGGCGTGAACTGGATGCGGGTCGACGACCCCTGCACGCTCGCCGCGAGTGCCTTCGCGAGGCTCGTCTTGCCCGTGCCCGGCGCATCCTCGAGGAGGACGTGACCTTCGGCGAGCATCGCCGCCAGCACGAGGCCGACGACCTCGCGCTTGCCCATCAGCGCCTGGTCGACGTTGTCGACGAGTCGCGTGAACGTGTCGCGGAACCAGGCCGCCTGTTCGGGGGTCATGCTCATTCGTTCAGTCCTTCTTCGTCATCTTCAGTGTTCGTTGGTCCTACTTGGCCCAGAAGCGTTTCTCGGTGTCCACGTCGCCTCCCCAGCCGAGGATGTCCACCCAGACATCCACGTTGTCCGATCCGTGCCAGCACGTGATCTGGACCGAGCCGTCGGAAGGGACGTTGAACGGACCGTTGTAGTCGTTGAACCTGGGGTCGCCCGTCGCGTTGCAGTCGATCCGATAGCTCCCCCCTGGGAAGTTCTTGGTGTTGACCACGAAGTAGTAGCAGCCGTTGACGCATGCCTGCGGCCCACCGTCTCCCTTCGTCACCCAGACCTGCGGTTGCGGTGGCGGCGGCGCGTCGACGGTCGTCGCACTCGCTTGCGCGGTGGTGGTCTGGCTGCCCGCAGCGCTCGTTCGCACTTCGATCGTCCGCGTCGTGCTGTACCCGACGTCGTAGTTCTCGGTGCCCGAGGCCGCGACGACACGCCATCCTCGGCCGTCACCGGTGCGGATCTCGGTCGTGACGGGCCGCCCGTTGGGGGCGGGCGACGACCAGCTCATCGAGATCGTCCGCCCGTCGCCCGCCCGCGATGCGCTGGCCGACGGATTACCGATCTGCCCGTACGGGGCGACCTGGTTGGAGGCCGCCGACGCGGGTCCCTCGTAGGTCGTGCCGTCCGCGGTGGCCACGGCCCGGATCTGGACCGTGTACGAGCCGTTGTTGTTGACGACGCCGTTGCCGATCGTGCCGGACGTCCCTGAACCGCCGCCCGCGACCCAATCGGCACGCCATCCGCTGCCGTTCACGTTGTACTGGTACTGGATCTCGTTCGCGGTGGCACCGTTCGACGCGGCCGGCTGCCACTGGACCGTGACCTGGTTGTCGCCCTCGCCCGCGGTGACACCAGACGGAGCACCCGGCGGCGTGAAGGCACGGCGCGGAGCGGATTCAGGACTCAGCTTGCCCCACCCTGCTTTGTTGCGCGCCCGCACGGTGTAGGTGTAGTTGGTCTGGGAGGTGTCGACGACGACGGCCTGGCTCGTCTGACCTGCCGGTACCGAGATCTTCTGGACGACGCTGCCGCCGCGGATGACTCGCAACTCGTAGGCGGCGATCGCGTCGCCGTTCTCCGCAGGCTGGTTCCAGGACACGCGCATCTGAGCACGGCCCCCGACCGGCTCGAGACGGGCCACCGTCGGAGCGCCCGCCGCCGCCGGCGGTGCGGCAGGGATCTCTCCCGCGGACCACTGCGAGAAGTCGGAAGGCTCGGGTGCGCGGTTGTGGGCGCGGACCCGTACTTGGTACTCCGTACCGTTCTGCAGCCCGTCCCACTTCAGCTTGTTCCCGGTCACGCCTGTTTTCTGCGCGACGCCGGAGGGCGGTGCGGGTGAGATCTCGAGAGTGAAGCTCTCGACCGGCGACCCCTCAGTACGTGGTGTCTTCCACGTGACGTCGAGACTACGATCACCGAACGCCAGCGCCGGGGGCGCCGGCTGGTCGGGACGCACATCCGGACGCGCGGTCTCCGACGGCACCGACGGATCGGACTCGCCGACGCTGTTGGTCGCTGTGACGACGAAGTTGTACTCGACGTTGTTCGTCAGCCCGTCGAGGGTGCACGTCGTGGAGGGACATTCCCGGGTGTAGCCACCCGCGGTCGAGGTGACCGTGTAGCCCGATATCCGACGACCGTTGTCCGCGGGCGGGGTCCAGCTGAGAACCACGGTCCGGCTCCGTACCGTGGTCACGGTCGGCTTACCGGGCGCCTCAGGCCGCCCCTGAACGGTGATGCGGATGCGTCCGTCGACACGCCGGTCGGCGTCTCCTGTCGCGTCCTGGACCGTGTAGCGGACGACCACGTTCCCGACGAACTCTTTCGACGTCGTCACATTCACGTTCGGGCCGGACACCCTCACGCTCGTGACATCGCCCGTCTCGATCTGTGTGTTCACGATCTGGAGGGCCTTCTCAGGGAACGGGTTGACGTCGTTGTTCAATGCGTTCACCGACACGGTCTCGCCCTGGTCCGCCTGTTTGACGACATCGTCGTTGACCGACGGCAGCTCGCGGGTCGACGCGGTGACCGTAACCTGGATGTTTGCTTCGACGGGGTCCGTCTCCCCATCGGTGACACGGACGGTCAGCGAGAACCGCGTGCCCTTATCCACGTCAGGTTGCGCGGACACCTGCAAAGTCTGTCCGTCGATCGACGCGTTGACACCGGATGGCGCGTCGGAGGCGAGGGAGAACGTCAGTTTCTCCATATCGCCCGGGTCGGGATCCGAAGCCAGCTCCCGCAGGCCGAGAGTCGTCGCCTCCTCGCCGGGCGCGACGGAGATCGACGCGCCCGTCATCGTGGGCGGCTCGTTGTCCGGCGGCAGCACCGTGATCGGGATGGTCAACGTCGCCTTGCGGCCGGTGTCATCATCGGGCCCGGAGCCGTCGGTGACTTCGAACGTGAGCGCGTCCGATCCGAAGTAACGCTCCGCGGAGGTGTAGGTGAGCGTCGACTCGTCCTTCACGAGGCTCGCGCCGTTGCTGTGCGCCGCCGAGACCTTCTCGGTCTCGGTGATCACGACGTTGCCGCCGCCCGAAGCACGTACGTACTTCGACAGGGGCAGGTCGATCGACTCCCCGCTCTTGACAGTCACGCCCTCGGTCGAGAGAAGGGTGGGGGGAAGATCAACGAGCGCCGGAACGTGGATGAATGCTGCAGAGACCTGGTCGTCCTCATCCTTGACGAGATACGTGATGAGCTGACGCTGGTCGGTGACGGTCAGGCTGACACGACCGCCCGATCCGACACGCGCATTGTCGCCGCCCTTGCCAAGCGATACCTCAAGGGCAGATCTTGTGCCGTCGGGGTCATCGTCGTTGGCGAGGACATCGACCGTCACGGTGCCGTCTTCCTTCACCTGGTCGGGGAGGACGCGATCGTCTCGAGCGATCGGACGGGCGAGAGGGACATCGGGGTCGACCGTGATCTGCACGGACGTCGTCGCGCGGAGCCCGCGCTCGTCGGCGATCGTGTAGATGACACTCGTCTGCATCGGCTTCTCAGGCGCCGTGATGAGCAACTGCTGTCCCGAGACCTTCGCGCTGAGCCCCGCGACGTCGGGGACCTCCACCGCGTTCTTGGCGAACGTGAACTTGTCGCCGTCGGGGTCGGAGTCGTTCTTCAGCACGTCGACGGCGACCGTGCGCCCAGGCCGCATCGTGATCGTGTCGCGCACCGCGTAAGGAGCCTGGTTGGTCGTCGGGGCCGGGGCGATGCCGATCTGGACGGATGCTGTCGCCTCCTTACCGAGAGCGTCGCGTACCCGGTACTGGAACCGATCGACACCCACCGCATCTTCGAAAGCGGTGTAAGTGAAGGAGTCGGCCTCGATGGCAGACACCCGGCCCTTCTTCGGCGAGGATGCGAGACCCACGAGCTCGACGGAATCGCCGTCCGCGTCGATCCCGTTCAGGTCGACGGGAACCGTGACAGCCGACCCGCTGAGCGTGCGGACCGTCACGTCGCGCGGTCGCGGCGCGGCGTTCGACGTGTCGTCGCGGGGCAGGATCCGGATCGTGACGTAACCGGCGTCGCGTTGGCCGCTGGAGTCCTCGACCTCATATGTCGCGTTGACCGTCTTCGGCTCCGACCCGGCGCGGAAGCGCAGCGTGTCCTCGGAGACGAACAGGTCGCCGTCCGCATCGTCGACGAGCGGCGGCACGAGTTCGGGCGAGATGTGGATCTCGTCGTTGTTCGGGCTGTAGTCGTTGTCCATCACCGGAATGGTCACGACGTCGCCGGTACGCACGACGACCTCGTCGTCGACGGCGATGGGGGGGCGGAGCTTCTCCGGAGCCGGCACTGGGATGACGATGATCTCGCCGTCGGCCGACTGCGATCCGTTCGAGATCGTGTACGTCAAGCGGACCTGCTTGTCGAGCGACGCCTGGTCGCTGACGCGGATGGTCTCATGCCCGAGCACGGCCGCGGCCACACCCGCGTCCTCATCGACGGTCACGGACTGAACGACCAGAACGCCGCCCGCCGGGTCGGTGTCGTTGCCCAGCACATTGACGAGCACGTCGCCACCGGCCGGCAGGAGGGCGACGTCACGGACGGCGATCGGCGCGACGTCGGCATCCTCTTCGGGGAGCACATCGATGCGCACGATGCCGGGAGCCGAGTTCGGTCCGGCCGAGGCGAGGTAGGTGGCGTAGTACGTGCCGATCTTGGCGGACTGGAACGTGAACGACTTGTCGGGATAGTCGCGCGTCACAGTGCCGCCTTCGACGTCGTCGACACGGGTGAGGCGGAGCTGCTCGTTGCCGGTGCTCGTATCGTTCGTCAGCGGGCGAACGGTGACCGGACGGTCGGGGCGGGTCACGACGTGATCCGCGTTCGTGACAGGGAGGGTGGTTCCGAGCGGACGGATGTCGTACCGCGCGACGCCTACGGCGGAGTCGCTTCCGTCCGACACCGAGACCGGAACGTCCTTCCGACCCTGCGTGCCGCCGATCGCGCGATAGGTGATCTGGCCGTCGGAGGTGAACTCGGCTTCGTCGCCACCGTCGGGAGTGACAGATTGCAGGAAGATGTCGTCCCCGTCGGGGTCTACCCAATCAGTCAGCACGTTGTAGGAGACCACGCCGCCCGTCTCCACGGTGATCGCGGTCTTGCGCTTCTGGACCGGCGGGGAGTTCTCGCTGAGCGGCCGAACCGTCAGCGCGACGCGGGCGCTGTCCTTTCCGCCGCGACCGTCCGACACCTCGTACGTGAACGAGGTCGTCCCGCTCGCATCCTCGGGCATGGCGATCTGCAGGGCGGTGCCGTCGTAGATCGGCGTCACCTTCCCGACCGACGGCGGCGTGACCACCTTCGCAACGAGGACGTCGCCGTCGGCGTCGAGGTCGTTCTCGAGGACCGGGAGGACCGTTGTGCGACCCGGACGGACGCCGTAGCGGTCGTTCTCGGCGACGGGAGCCGTGTTCTGCTCGGTGCGCTCGGGGAGGGTCGACTGGATGGTCTCCTCCGTCGTCTCCTCCTCTTCCTCACCCTCGCCCTCGGGAGGAGTGATGTCCTCCCAGTTGTCGACCTGCTGCAGTGCGTCGCTCGCCATCCACGCCGATCCGCCGAAGATGTCGTTCAGGACGACGACGTCCCGGTTCACGCGGAACCGGAGCTGGCTGGACTTCTTGACGCCCTTGATGGTCTTCTGCACGTCGTCGCCGTCGCCCGTGCAGTCGCGCACGAAGGCGCCGGTGCCCGACCAGGCACCGTACGCGCAGCCCGCGACGTACACCGGCTGGGCCGGAGCACCGCCGCCGCTGCCGGCATCCTTCGTCACGAGGTCCCCGCCGCCCAGGGGCACCCGGACGAGCTGCGACGGCGTCGCGAGCGTGACGGTGTCGGTCGCGTTGGAGGGCTGCTGGAGAACCGCGTCGCCCGGCACCTCGGCCTGCAGCCCGTCGGTCGAGTAGAGCATCGAGGTGGTCTGATCGAGGACCACGCTGACTCCGCCGACGGAGGTGATCGAGAGCTCGTCGTCCTTGTCGATGCCCTCCAGCTCGCGCTCGGCGGTCTGCACGTAGGTGCCCTCGGCGTTGGGGCCGTAGGCGAAGATCTTGCCGGACTTCGCCGAGACGGCGTAGACGACGCCGGCGGTGCTGACGGTCACCGCGGCGCCGCGACCGAGCTTCGCGATCGGATCGCCGGCTTCCTTGCCGACCGCGGCGATCGAGGTGAAGGGGGCGGCGCGCAGGGCGCCGTCCTCGTCGATCGTCGCGACGGTGGGGCCGCCGAGCACCACGTTCGCGCCCGAGGGGATGTCGGCGCTGTCCGAGAGAACGACCCGTGACGGGTCGATCGCCGTGGCGGTGTTCTCTGCTTCGTCCGTGACGAGGACCCGGTTGCCGGCCTGCTGGATGTCGTAGTCCGCCGACAGCGTGCGAAGACCCCCGTCGAGCACGCGCGACTCGTTGTTGAAGTGTCCGACGAGCAAGCTCGTCTGCTTGGTGAGCCAGACACCGCCGTCGTTGAGCTCGACCTCGGTCGTCGGCTCACCGTCGTAGGTCAGGGCGAGGACGCTGACAGCGACAACCGCGGCCGTCACCGCACCGATCGAGGCGAACGTCTTGGGCCGAGAACGCAGCCAGGTGAACGACTTCATGAGTGTTCTGACTTCCCCCGAGGCAGTCATGCATGCAGAACCGTGGCGGCCGGTGAGAAGACCGACTGCCACGGCGTGTGGACGCCATAAAGACTAAGCGAGAGACGAATATCGGGCGAGCGCGTGACGTGGGGAGTTCTCCCCATCTATGCTCGTGGGTTCGGCCGTGCCGAGGCGGTTCAGACCGCGCCGACGTACCGTGCGAGGTGCTCTCCCGTCAGCGTCGACCGCTCCTTCACCAGTGCCGCCGGCGTCCCTTCGAACACGACCCGTCCGCCGTCCCGTCCCGCGCCCGGACCGAGGTCGATGAGGTGGTCGGCGTGCGCCATGACCGCCTGATGGTGCTCGATGACGATGACGGAGTTGCCGGCATCCACCAATCGGTCGAGAAGCGACAGCAGGTTGTCGACGTCGGCGAGGTGCAGACCCGTGGTCGGCTCGTCGAGGACGTACACCGCCCCCTTCTTCGCCATGGCGATCGCGAGCTTCAGCCGCTGGCGCTCACCTCCGGACAGGGTGTTGAGCGCCTGACCGAGCGTGATGTAGCCGAGGCCGACGTCGATCATCCGGGCGAGCGTCGTCTTGGCCGACCCCGTCGTGAAGCCGTGGGCCTCCTCGGCCGACATCGCGAGGACCTCGGCGATGTTCTTGCCGTCGAGGGTGTACTCCAGGACGGCGTCGCTGAACCCGGACCCGTCGCACACCTCGCAGCGCGTCTCGACACTCTGGGTGTAGCCGAGGTTCGTGATGATCACGCCGAGCCCCTTGCACGCGGGGCAGGCGCCCTCGGAGTTCGCGCTGAACAGCGAGGCCTTCACGCCGTTGGCCTTGGCGAACGCGGTCCGGATCGCGTCGAGCACGCCGGTGTACGTCGCGGGGCTCGACCGGCGCGAACCCTTGATGGGCGATTGGTCGACGACGACGACGTCATCGAACCCGGGGACGTTCCCGTGGATGAGGGACGACTTGCCCGAGCCGGCGACACCCGTGACGACGGTCAGCACGCCGAGCGGGATGTCGACGTCGACGCCCGTGAGGTTGTGCTGGGTCGCACCGCGGATCGGCAGCGAGCCGGTCGCGGTGCGCGTGCTCGTCTTGAGCGCCGCGCGGTGGTCGAGGTGCCGGCCCGTGAGCGTGCCGGAGGCGCGGAGACCCGCGACATCCCCCTCGTACATGATCTGCCCGCCGCGCGAGCCCGCCTGCGGTCCCAGGTCGACGACGTGGTCGGCGATCGCGATGACCTCGGGCTTGTGCTCGACGACGAGCACGGTGTTGCCCTTGTCGCGCAGCAGCAGGAGCAGGTCGTTCATCCGCTGGATGTCGTGCGGGTGAAGGCCCGCGGTGGGCTCGTCGAAGACATAGGTCACGTCGGTCAGCGCGGAACCGAGATGACGGATCATCTTCGTGCGCTGCGCCTCGCCGCCCGACAGCGTCCCCGACGAGCGGTCGAGCGACAGGTAGCCGAGGCCGATGTCGATGAACGAGGCGATGACCCGTTTGAGCGACGACAGCAGCGGACCGATCGACGTCGGGTCGACGCTGTCGAGCCAGGCCGACAGATCGGTGATCTGCATCGCGGAGACCTCGGCGATGTGGACCCCACCGATCTTCGACGAGCGGGCGCCGGCGTTGAGACGGCTGCCGCCGCACTCCGGGCACGGCAGGAACTTGACCGCCCGATCGACGAACGCACGGATGTGCGGCTGCAGAGCCTCGCGATCCTTCTGCAGGAACGACTTCGTGATCTTCGGAACGAGACCCTCGTAGGTCATGTTCATGTTCTGGAGCTTCACCTTGGTGGGCTCCTTGTAGAGGAAGTCCGCGCGCTCCTGTGGCGAATACGTCGCGATCGGTTTGGCGGCATCCAGGAACCCGGACTCGGTGAAAATGCGCACCATCCAGCCGTCGACGTTGTAGCCGGGCACGGTGATCGCGCCTTCCGACAGGGACTTCGAGCGGTCGAAGAGTTCGTCGAGGTCGACGTCGCTCACCTCGCCGAGCCCCTCGCAGCGTGGGCACATGCCACCGGTGACGGTGTCGGATCCCGGCGCGGAGGGGATGTTGAACGAGAAAGCCTGCGGCGATCCGATGTGCGGCTCGCCGAGGCGGCTGAAGAGCAGGCGGAGCATGGCGTAGGCGTCGGTCACGGTGCCGACCGTCGACCGCGCGTTGGTCCCCATGCGCTCCTGGTCGACGATGATCGCGGGACTGATGTTCTCGAGTCCGTCGACGTCGGGGCGGCTTAGCTGCGCCATGAACTGCTGCACGAAGGTCGGGTACGTCTCGTTGATGAGGCGCTGGGACTCGACGGCGATCGTGCCGAACACGAGCGAGGACTTGCCCGAGCCGCTCACCCCGGTGAACACCGTCAGGCGTCGCTTGGGGATCTCGACGTCGACGTCCTTGAGGTTGTTCTCACGCGCCCCGACGACGCGGATGACGTCGTGCGCGTCGGCGACGTGACGATCGGATGCCACGACTCACGCCTCCGGCGCGGACCACGGCATCGGCCGCTCGGCCCGCGTCGAATCCGACGGCACCTCGGGGAGCTCCTCTCCGCCGGCGCGGATGCACAGCCAGCGGAGCTGACCGGGGCTCTCGGGGTGGGCGCGCCACGTGCGCCACACGCCCTGGCCGACCCGGACGACGGAGCCTGGACCGACCTCGACGAGGTCGTCGTCGAGGCCCATCTGACCCCGACCCTCGAGGAAGACGTAGAGCTCCTCGACCTCGGAGTGGGTGTGCCAGTAACCGGCCTCCTCCCCCGGTTCGAGGGCGTTGGCGGTCAACCCGATGTACTGCATCGCCAGCTCGTGATCGACGACGCGTCGACCGTCACGCGAGCGCGCCGGCGCGAAGCCGCCGAAGTGGTCGCGCCACTGGTCGAGCCCGCCGATCTCGGTGATCTCGTACCCCGTCATGTCTGCCTCCCGGTCGCCGTCTCCACATGATCCCGGGAGCAGACCTCACGGGGCAAGACTCGCCGCGGCGGACTCGAACCTCGCGGCCGCGGCGATCGAGTCGAAAAGGTTCAGCGTCGCGTCGTGCAGGTGGCCGAGCGGCGCCGCGAAGCTCGCGAGCACGACGCGCTTGGAGCCGGGGACGGCGAACCAGTAATCGACCTCGAGCCGCTGCACTGGCGCCTCGACGGGCGCGCCCTCGACCGTCTCGTCGACCCGCCGGTGGATCCGCAGCGCTCCCCCGTCGGGCGCCGGTACGCGAACGGCGGTGTCGATCCCCGCCACCTCCAGCGTCTGGAGGCCGCGATGAAGGGTGTCGAGCACGGCGGCCGACGCGGTGCCGATCGCGGGGGTCATGGACATCGCCGAGGGCGCGTGAACCGTGAGCGTCGCGGGCAACCGCACCCCGGGCGCGACCTCGAGGCAGAGGAAGACGCCCTGCGCCCCCGACGCCCGGGCCGACCCGACGACGGTCCGGAGCTGATCGCGCAGCCGCCGGCGGGCCGCGGCGGCATCGTCGGCGACGCCCGCGACGTCGCGGACCGCGGCATCCACCCGGTCGAAGGATGCTTCTTCGTCTCGCGGATCTATCGCGAGCCAGGTGCCCGGCAGGGGGAAGGCGAGCCGTGCCATCACGCTCACTCCGTGCCGGCGAGCGCCCGCAGTTCGTCGGGCGAGACGAGCAGCTGACGCTTGCCGGCATCGGTCACACCGAGGGTGGACGCGATCTCGGACGCGAGGCCGATGACGTCGCGGTTCGCCTCACCGCGGGCCGTGTAGTCGCCGCGCTGACCGTCGATGAACGTCAGCGCCACCGCATCCGCGTCGGCGACGGCATCATCGGCCGACAGCACGGGGGCGGCGGCGCGCACGGCGTCGACGACTCCGGCATCCGAAGGGTCGTCGAGGAACAGCATCACCTGCACGTGGGTCACCCACGGTGCGTTCGGATGCGTCGTCCACACGAACGCGCCGTTGACTCCCCCGACCGACGCGAGCTCGCTTTCGAGTCCCGCGGTGTCGGGGTCCGCGGATGCGGCGCATCCGGAGAGGCCGAGCGCTCCGGCGCAGAGCGTGATCGCCGCGACGGCGAACACGGTCAGGGGGCGGCGCTGACGGGGCATGCGAACCTCACGATCCTCGGGTGTACTCGGCGACGTAGACCTCTTCGCTGCCCGAGTCTCCCGCACCCGCGAAGAAGATGTCGTCCCCGGGCCGAGGTTCGGGCAGATACCGCTCGGCGGCATCGCCGTACATCGTGGCATCGTGCATCGGCCAGCTGAGGGGCCGGTACGTCTGCCAGTCCTGGTCCAGCCGGACGTAGTCCTCGATGCCGAGCCCGAAGAACTCGAGCGTGTGCACCGGATCGATGCCGTTGTTGAACTGCGTCACACGGACGTCGGGAGGCATGTCGCTGTAGTGCTTGTCGATCGCCGAGCCTGCCGTCACGACGGACTCGACACGGTCCGACACCCGCGGATCCGTCGCCATCTCGCCCGCCATCATCCCGCCGAGCGACCACCCGGTGAACATGATCGGGGCGTCGCTCTGGAAGACACCGGCATCCGTCATCGCCTGCCAGGCGGCCTGCTCGTACTGCGTCTGCAGCTCGGGGAACATCGACAGCATCACGTCGGTGCGGAGGTCGTTGAGCGCCCCGTCGGTGTTGGAGGGCGACCACTGCTGTGTGCTCGGCAGCTGGACACGCCAGGCAACGGTCTCGCCGGACCCGTCCCGCACCGCCACGACCCGGATCTCGGTGTACTCCTCGCCGCCGGCACCGTCCTGCGCGGCCAGTTCGCCGAACAGGTCGCGGTAGTCGCGGGGTTCGAGGTCGTCGGACACCTCGAAGCGGTCCGTGCGCTGCACGACCGGTGGCGCCATGAGCTCGCGGATCGCCATCGATATGAGGGATGCCGAGACGAGAGCGATGAGCAGGAGCAGGCCCGCGCCGCCCAGCGTCAGGTAGACGAAGCCGAGCACCAGCACACCGACGAGGATCATCACCGCGACGACCGCGGCCGAGACGAGGGCGCTGACCAGCTCCGCCAGCTCGAAGACGATCGCCGCGAGCACCCCTTCGGCCCAGTCCCGGACGATGGCGAACACCTCGCCGACGCCATCCCAGAACTGGTTCCAGTTGTCGCCGAAGGAGTCGGCGCCCTCCTCGATCGCCGTGGCTATCTGTTCGCCGGCGCGGTCGGCGGCGTCCCACAGCCGCCGCCGCGCCGAGTTGAGGGCCTGTCGTGCATCCTCGGCGCCCCCCATCGCGGTGCTGAGAGCCGACCGTGCCTCCCCCAGGCGGTCCTCGATGGTGCTCGTCGACTCGCCCTTCGCGATGGCGAGCGTGAGCGCGTTCTCGAGGTCGTGGACCTCCGCCTCCTGCAGCGGGATCTGACTGAGGTGCGCGTCACCCTCTTCGATGGCCGCGCGCGCCTCGCGCTGGATGTCCCCCAACTCCACCGCGTAGGTCACGAGCGCAGTCGACGTCCCCTGATATCGATCCTGCGCGCGTTGCAGTCCGGCGGCAGCCTCGCTCGAGGCGGTGCCCGCGGCATCCGTCGACAGGCTGTGCTGCTGCTGCACGAGGTTCCGGAGCACGAGGGCCGCCGAAGCGATCGCCTCGGCCGTCCGGCCCAGGTCCCGAGCCCGACCCTCGAGGTCGTCGGGACGGCCGTCGAAGAGATCCTCGAACTCCACCGACAACGCGCTCACGGCTGGCGTCCCCCCTCTGCGTCGAGCTCCGTGAAGGAGTCGACGATCGCCGTGAGCAGATCGCGGACGGTGACGAGCTGGTCTTCGAGCTTTCCGCGGTTGTAGTCCCAGTTCGCCGCGAAGTCTCGGACCTTGCCCGCCAGCCGTGCCTCGCCGGTGAGGTCGGCGAGGTCCCCGCTCACCGCATCCGCCGACGAGAAGGTGTCGTATGCGGCGATCGCGCGGTCCCTGGCTGCGGCCAACTCCGCCAGGTCCAACTGCACGTCGCTCATCGTCACCCCCGATCGGCATCGACGCTACCGATTCGGCGCGGAGTCGCCCATGGGGACTCCTCCCCACTTCTGCAGCGTCGTCAGTCTGCGGCGCGGTGGCATCCGGCGACGTGGTCGTCGACCATGCCCGAGGACTGCATGAGCGCGTACATCGTCGTGGAGCCGACGAATCGGAACCCCCTCTTGCGGAGGGCCTGGGACATCGCGTCGGACTCGGTCGTCGTTGCGGGGACCTCGGCGAACGAGGACGGCCGGCGATGGGATGCCGGGGCGAACGACCACATGAACGCGTCGAGCTCGCCGGGGGCCATCTCGGTGACGAGCCGTGCGTTGCCGATGGTGGCGAGGATCTTCGCCCGATTGCGGATGATGCCCGCGTCGCCCATGAGCCGCTCGACGTCGGACTCGTCGAAGGCGGCCACGGTCGCGGGCTCGAAGCCGGCGAACACCTCGCGGAAGCGCGGACGCTTGCGGAGGATCGTGATCCACGAGAGCCCCGCCTGGAACCCTTCGAGGCTCATCTTCTCGAAGAGGGCCCGATCGCCGTGCAGCGGGCGGCCCCACTCCTCGTCGTGATACCGCCGATACTCGGCGTCGTCCCCGACCCAGCCGCAACGAAGGAGGCCGTCGGGCCCGAGTCGCATGTCCACGCGCTCAGGCTACCGACGGCCTCCGACGCTCACTTCTTCTTCTTGAGCGACTTCTCCGCGATCGGCGCCTCGCCGCGCGCCGCGAGGTCCGCGTAGTGCGCGCGGGCCTCGTCCTGACGCTGACGCTCGACGCCCGACGCGATGGGCGCCCGCACGTGCTCGGGGGCGAAGCCGAACGCATCGACGAGGTCCTGCGCGTGGGGCCGGAGCCGCGCGCACAGCCGGTCGATGTACTTCGACACCGCCGCACCGCGCTGGGTCGACAGGCGCCCGTTGATGAGGTGCCACGCGAGGTGCTTCTCGATGAGGTGCAGACCGAAGAGGTCGCGCAGCCAGGTGAGGACCTGACGCGTGCTCTCGTTCTCGGTGCCCTTCACGGCATCCGAGAAGGCCTCCCACTGCAGCAGCTCGCCGTGCGCCCGCGCCGCTTCGATGAGCTCGGCCTGGTGCTGGTTGAACAGCGCGGCAGCTTTGTCGGAGGGCAGTTTGGATGCCGGGCGCAGCGCACCCGCGATGTCGGCGACCATCTGCTCGACGCGTCCGGCGAGCAGCTCGTGCTGCTGTTCCGCGCGCAGACCGAGCTCGACCGAGCGGGCGGTCGACCCGAAGTCGGCGACAGTCTGACCGAGCCTCCGCAGGCCCGCACCGTGGAAGATGTTGCCCGCCGTCTGGCCGACCGCGAATTTGGCGAGGGTGGCGGCATCCGCCCCCTTGAACTGCTTCGCGAAGTCGGCGAGCAGACGCTTGCCGACGAGCTGCAGGAGGACGTTGTTGTCGCCCTCGAAGGTCACGTAGACGTCGAGGTCCGAGCGGAGTCCGACGAGGCGGTTCTCGGCCATGAACCCCGATCCGCCGCAGGCCTCGCGGGCCTCCTGGATCGTGTTCAGCGCGTTCCAGGTGCTGAGGGGCTTGAGAGCTGCGGCGAGCGTCTCGAGGTTCTCCCGTTCGGCCGGGGTGTCGACTCTGCCGCTGAAGACGCCGTCGAAGGTGCGGAGCAGCTCGTCGTGCGCGAAGTACTGCGCGTAGTTCTGGGCGAGCAGGGGCAGGAGGCGCCGCTGGTGCTTGCCGTAGTCGAGCAGCACGACCTCGTCGGTGCCCGCGCCCGAGTCGAACTGGCGGCGCTGGTTGGCGTACGTCAGCGCGATGTGCAGGGCGAGCGAGGACGCGATCGTGGCCGAGCCGTCGAGCGAGACACGGCCCTGCACGAGGGCGCCGAGCATCGTGAAGAAGCGGCGTCCGGTGCTCTCGATCGGGCTCGAGTAGGTGCCATCGGGAGCGACGTCGCCGTAGCGGTTGAGCAGGTTCGTCCGGGGAACACGCACGTGATCGAAGGCGAGGCGGCCGTTGTCGATGCCGTTCAGCCCGCCCTTGACGCCGTCGTCCTCGCTCTGCACGCCGGGGAGCAGCTCGCCGTCGGTCGTGCGGATGGGGACGAAGAAGCAGTGCACGCCGTGGTTCACGCCCTTCGTGATGAGCTGCGCGAACACGGTCGCGGCCTGGCCGTAGACGGCGGCGTTGCCGAGGTAGTCCTTCCACGCCGCGCGGAACGGCGTGTGGATGACGAACTCTTCGGTCTCGGGGTCGTACGTGGCCGTCGTGCCGATCGCCGCGACATCCGACCCGTGGCCGATCTCGGTCATGGCGAAGGCGCCGGGGAGCTTGGCGTCGCGGATGTCGGGGATCCACCTGTCGTGGTGCTCCTTGGTGCCCAGCTGCAGGACGGCCGAGCCGAATAGGCCCCACTGCACGCCCGCCTTGATCTGCATGCTCGGGTCGGCGACGACGAGCTCCTCGAAGCCGGCGAGGTTGGCACCGTTGTCCTCGTCGCCGCCGTACTCCTTCGGGAGTGCGCGCGTGGAGCCGCTGTTCTTCGCCAGCAACCTGACCTGACCCATGACGCGCTCGCGATGCTCGGCGACGCTCTGGCCGTCGGCACGCCAGTAGGCGGGGTCCTTGAGGAGCTCGCGGACGGTTAGGCGGGTCTCGCCCCAGGTGCCACGGAGCATCGCGCCCACGGCGTCGATGTCGATGCGGGGCTCGTGCGCCTCGTCGGCGCTGTGCGGCGCGGTCGGAGCGCCTCCGGCGGGGGTGCGCTTGTCGGCGGCGGGAGTGGAGGAGCGGACGACGGTGTCGGTCATCACTGGCCTTTCTGAGGACGCCCGGTCGGGGCGACGGGACAGGGAAGTTCGACATTCACGGTAGGAGTCCTCCAACTGCTCACCAACTGCATTGTGGAGGGGAGACAAGCGTGGCCTCCGACGTGGTCCGTGCGACTTGTGCGGCGCCTACACCCGGGGTGTTCCGGGGCGTTCAGACGGGCGGAAGACGCGCAGTGTGTGCACGTTCACGGACGGCGACTGCCAGACTTGAGGAATGCCCGTTCTCCCCTCTGACGAGACCGTCATCCACCTCCGCTCCGGCGGCACCAGCGTCGTCGTCGACCTGCAGCCCGACGCCGCCCCGGCCATCGCCCACTGGGGCGCGGATCTCGGCGATGCTCCGCACGAGACGCTCGTCTCGCTCGCGACCGCCTCGCGTCTGCAGCGGGTCTCGGGCGGGCTCGACCGCACGGTGCGCCTCGGCGTGGTCGGAACCGCGGCATCCGGCTGGGCGGGAACGCCGACCCTGGAGGGTCACCGCGACGGCGAGGACGTCGGCGCCCTCTTCGCGCTGACCGACCTGCGGGCGACCGAGGACACCCTCGAGCTGCACTTCACGGACAGCGAGATGCAGCTGTCGGCCCGGTACGAGCTGCGGGTCACGGCATCCGGTCTCGTGCGGGCCCGGACGACGGTCCGCAACGACGGTGCGGGTGTCTACACGGTGCAGGCCCTGCACACGACGCTGCCGCTGCCGTGGGACGCGACCGAGATCCTCGACACGACGGGGCGCCACCTGCGGGAGCGCTCGGCGCAACGCCATGAGCTCACGTTCGGCACGCACGTCCGGGAGTCGCGTCGCGGCCGTCCGGGGGCGGACTTCACCCTGCTGTTGGCCGCCGGGACGCCCGGGTTCGGGTTCGAGCGCGGCACCGTGCACGGCGCGCACCTCGCCTGGAGCGGCAACTCCCGGATCTTCGCGGAGCGGATGCCGACGGGCGAGTCCTTCCTCGGGGCGGGCGAGCTCTACCTGCCCGGCGAGATCCGTCTCGCGCAGGGCGAGGAGATCTCCTCGCCCGAACTGCTCGGCTCCTGGGGAGACGGGCTGGATGAGCTCGCGGTGCGATTCCACGAGGAGTGGCGAGCACGCCCTCAGCACCCGAGCCGCCCCCGGCCGATCACCCTCAACACGTGGGAGGCGGTCTACTTCGACCACCGCCTGCCCAAGCTCATCGCCCTCGCCGATGCGGCGGCCGAGATCGGCGTGGAGCGCTACGTCCTCGACGACGGCTGGTTCCGTCACCGCCGCGACGACACCGCGGGCCTCGGCGACTGGTACGTCGACGACACCGTCTGGCCCGACGGCCTGCATCCCATCGCCGACCACGTCGTCGCGAAGGGGATGGAGTTCGGCCTCTGGTTCGAGCCCGAGATGGTCAACCCCGACAGCGACCTCGCCCGTTCGCACCCCGACTGGATCCTTCGCGGGCGCACCGACCTACCGCCGTCCGCGCGCCAGCAGCAGGTGCTGAATCTCGCGCACCCCGAGGCGTACGCGTACATCCGCCAGGTCATCTCCGACATCCTCGCCGCGTACCCGATCTCGTACGTCAAGTGGGACCACAACCGCGACCTCGTCGACGCCGCCGCCGGCCCCGGCGGTGCGGCCCGCGTCCATGCGCAGACCCTCGCCGTCTACCGCCTGATCGACGAACTCAAGGCCGCCCACCCCGGCCTCGAGATCGAGAGCTGCGCCTCGGGCGGCGCACGCGTCGACCTCGGCATCCTCGACCGCACCGACCGCATCTGGACGAGCGACTGCCTCGACCCCGTCGAGCGCCTCGAGAACCAGCGCTACACCGCGCTCGTCGTCCCGCCCGAGATGATGGGCATGCACCTCACCACCCCGCACGTGCACTCCACCGGCCGCACCGTATCGCTCAGCCTCAGCGGCGCTGTGGCTCTGCTCGGCCACTTCGGCATCGAATGGGACGTCACGACCCTGTCCGAGACGGATGCCGCGACCGTCGGCGCGTGGGTCGCCCTGGCCAAGCGGGTGCGCCCCCTCGTCGCCACGGGCCGCCTGGTGAACGCGGACGTCGCCGACCCCGGACTCGACGTCCGCGGGGTCGTCGCGGAGGACGCGGCATCCGCCTTCTTCACGATTACGCAGACGCAGACGCTCATCTCGTCGCCGGCGGGCCGCGTGCGACTGCCGGGACTCGACGCGGATCGCGTCTACCGGGTGCAGCTCGTCACCCCCGGCGGGATCGTCGAGACCCCCGCGCAGTCGCCGCTCGAGTGGGCGCACGGCGACACCGTGCTGACCGGCCGTCAGCTCGCCGTCGTCGGCCTGCGTCCGCCCGTGCAGAATCCTCAGCAGTCGGTCGTCGTCGAGGTCACCGCGGTCTGAGACCCGTCAGATCCGTTCGAGCTGGTCGAGGAACTCGTCGGCCATCTCGACCTGACGGCGCAGTTTCTCGCGCCGGGATGCGGCCTCGGCGCGGACGCCGTCGAGACGGGCACGGATCTGCGGGTCGTCGGCATCGCCCGCCATCGCGTCGACGACCTCGAGGAGTTCCCGCATCTCGTCGAGGGTGAAGCCGAGCGGCTTCATGCGACGGATGAGCAGGATGCGGGCGACGTCGCCCTCCGTGTAGAGACGGAAGCCGCCGTCCGTCCGCGCGGACGGAGTGACCAGGCCGATCTCGTCGTAGTGGCGGAGGGTGCGGAACGAGAGCTCGGTCCGCTCGGCGACCTCGCCGATGCGCATCGTGTCGTCGGTCATCCGGTTCCCTCCGAGTGGACAGCAAACCTCACGTTACGTTAGGTTTGGTCGTGCGCGATCTTCGCGCCCCCCATTCTTCCGCGCCGCCCTCGGGCCTGCGCACACCCCTCCCCGACGGAGTCATCATGACCACCACCGCTCCCGCGCGCCCCCGCATCGAACCGACGGTGCTGCAGGCCCTCCGCAGTCCGCGCCTGCTGACCCGCGAAGTCCTCGCCGGACTCGTCGTCGCGCTCGCGCTCATCCCCGAGGCGATCGCGTTCTCGATCATCGCGGGCGTCGATCCCCGGGTCGGGCTCTTCTCGTCGTTCATCATGGCCGTCGCGATCGCGTTCCTCGGCGGTCGCCCCGCGATGATCACCGCGGCGACCGGCGCCGTCGCGCTCGTCATCGCGCCCGTCGTCCGCGAGTACGGGATGGACTACTTCATCGCGACCGTCCTCCTCGGCGGCGTCATCCAGATCGTCCTCGGGCTCGTGGGCGTCGCGAAGCTCATGCGCTTCATCCCCCGCAGCGTCATGGTCGGCTTCGTCAACGCGCTCGCGATCCTGATCTTCCTCGCCCAGCTGCCGCAGCTGTTCGGCGACGGCATCCCCTGGCTCGTCTGGCCGCTGCTCGCCGTCGGCCTGGCCATCCTCTACGCGATGCCGCGGCTCACCAAAGCCGTGCCCGCTCCCCTGGTCGCGATCGTGCTGCTGACCGCGGCCGTCGTCGTCTTCGCGTGGAACGTCCCGACCGTCGGCGACCAGGGCGAGCTCCCCGAGAGCCTGCCGTCCCTGTTCATCCCGAACGTGCCGCTCACGCTCGGGACGCTGCAGATCATCGGCCCGTTCGCGCTCGCGATGGCCGTCGTCGGACTGCTCGAGTCGCTCATGACCGCCAAGCTCGTCGACGACATCACCGACACGCACTCCTCGAAGACCCGCGAATCGCTGGGTCAGGGCGCCGCGAACATCCTGTCGGGCGCCTTCGGCGGCATGGGCGGCTGCGCGATGATCGGTCAGACGATGATCAACGTGAAGGCCTCAGGGGCTCGCACGCGCATCTCGACGTTCCTCGCCGGCCTGTTCCTGCTCATCCTCGTGCTCACGCTCGGCGACGTCGTGGCGATCATCCCGATGGCCGCCCTCGTCGCGGTCATGATCATGGTCTGCATCGGCACGTTCGACTGGCACAGCATCCGCCCCGCGACGCTCCGCCGGATGCCCAAGAGCGAGACCGCCGTCATGCTCATCACGGTCGTCGCGACCGTCTGGACCCACAACCTCGCGATCGGCGTCGTCCTCGGCGTGATCGCAGCGATGATCATGTTCGCCCGTCGGGTCGCGCACTTCGTGACCGTCACGCGAACGGTGGATGCCGAGGCATCCACCGCCCACTACGCGGTCGACGGGGAGCTGTTCTTCGCCTCGAGCAACGACCTGACGACGCAGTTCTCGTACCCGGACGACCCGGCGAACGTCGTGATCGACATGTCGCGCTCGCACGTGTGGGACGCCTCGACCGTCGCCGCACTCGACGCGATCGTGAACAAGTACGAGCGGATGGGGATGACGGTGACGATCGTCGGGTTGAACGACACGGCATCCGCCTTCCACGGCCGGCTGACCCGCAAGCTCGGCGCCGGCGAGTGAGGCACCGGGGTTGACCCCTGTGCGGCATACCTGAAGGATGCCGGGGGCGCCCCGCTTCGGAGCGTCACGACGAAGGGATCCCATGGCAGCGCCGACACGATTCGCGATCATCGGCACGGGGTGGCGCTCGGAGTTCTTCCTGCGCATCGCCGCGGCGGCGCCCGAACGGCTGCAGGCGGTGGGCGTGCTCGCCCGCTCCGACGCGTCGGCGGCACGGGTAGCCGGCTGGAACGTGCCGATCCACCGCTCGCTCGACGACCTGCTCGCCGCCCGACCGGACTTCGTGATCGCGTCCGTGAGCTGGCCGGCGATGCCGGGGGTCGTCACCGAACTCGTGGAGCGTGGAGTGCGCGTGCTCGCCGAGACGCCGCCGGCGCCCGATGCCGACGGCCTGCGGAAGCTGTGGCACGACGTCGGCGCGAGCCGGCTCGTGCAGGTCGCCGAGCAGTACATGCTCATGCCGGGGCACGCCGCCCGCCTCGAGGTGGTGCGGTCGGGCGCACTCGGCACCGTCGGCGGGGTGCAGGTCTCTTCGACGCACCTGTACCACGCGACCTCGATGATCCGGACGTTCCTGGATGCCGGCATGGCCGAGGCGACGGTGTCGGCCCGGACGTTCACCGCACCACTCGTCGATCCACTGACGCCGGCCGGATGGTCGGACGACGTCTCGCCGAAGGATCGGACGACGACGATTGCGACACTCGACTTCGGCGATGGTCGGATGGGCCTGTACGACTTCGTCGACAACCAGTGGTGGAACCCGATCCTGTCGCGGCGCATCGTCCTCCGCGGCTCGCACGGCGAACTCACCGACGACACCGTGCGCCGGTTCGAGGGCACCGAGGTGATCACCTCGCCGATCACCTACCGCCGGACGGGTGTCGACCTGAACCTCGAAGGCAACGACGTCGTGTCCGCCGCCTTCGAGGGGCGGATCGTCTACCGCAACCCGTGGGTCGGAACACGCCTGTCGGAGGACGACATCGCGGTCGCGTCGTTGCTCGAGCTCACCGGGCAATGGGCCTGCGGCGACGGCGCGGAGCCCTATCCGCTGGCCGACGCCTGCCAGGATCACCTGCTGGGGCTCGCGATCGGCGAGTCGGCGCGGACGGGCGCCGATGTGCGGGTCGCCCCTGACGTGTGGAGCTGATGGGGTTCAGGCCTTGTCGTGCAGGGTGATCCGGTAGCCGTCCGGGTCGGCGAACGTGAACGTCCGGCCGAACGGACCATCGATGGGCGCTGCGACGATCTCGTGGCCGTCTGCGGCGAGCGCGTCGTGGACGTCCTGAACGTCGGTCGCGCGCAGCCAGATCGCGGCTCCCATTCCGGGGTGGGCCGCCGAGGCGAGGTCGGTGCCGGGCACGATGTCGCGGAGCGCGAAGGCGATCGGCGCGGTGTCGAACACGACGGCGTGAGGAGGTCCGGCGGGCGAGCGGACGAGGCCGAGATAGTGCTCGTAGAACCGCTGCGAGGCGTCGAGGTCGCTGACCTGCAGGGAGATGAAGTCGGGTCCGATGGCGGGCATGAGGCATCCTTTCGTGTGTCAGTTATCTGACATGGATGAGTATATGTCAGAATACTGACATGGTCCAGTCCGACGAGATCGATCTGCCGACGTCGCTCGGCTATCTCCTGAAGGAAGCGGCCACCGCCCTGCGGGTCGCTATGGAGGACGCCCTCCGCCCGCTCGAGCTGACCGTGACCGCGTACTCGTGCCTCGAGATCCTCGCGCAGCGTCCCGGGTCGTCGAACTCGGATCTCGCTCGGGGTGCTTTCGTGACACGGCAGAGTATGAACGTCCTCCTGCAGACGCTGGAGCGGGAGGGTCTCGTGACGAGGCCGGCGACGGCCGTGGAGGGTCGTGTGCTGCCGGTCACTCTGACCGACGCCGGGCTGCGGCGTCGGGAGCAGGCGAGCGCCGTGGTCAAGGGCGTGGAGGATCGGATGCTGGCGGAGTTGTCGGCGCCGGAACGGGCTCAGGCGTTCGACGTGCTCACCCGCATGACGCGGGCGCTTCGGGAGGGCTGATCCGGCTCGGCTCAGACTCGCTCAGGCTTTGGCGATGACGGCGACGACGGCCTCGCCGTACGCCTCGCGCTTTTTCGCACCGATGCCGGTGATGCCGTCGAGGTCGGCGACCGACGTCGGACGGTGCTCGGCGAGGGCGCGCAGGGTCGCATCGCCGAAGACGATGTACGCGGGAACGCCCTGCTCTTTCGCCTGCTCGGCACGCCACGCGCGGAGCGCCTCGAAGAGGTCGCGGTCACCCTCGGGCAGCGCGTCGGCGGCCGACTGCTTCTTCGCGCGAGTCGATCCGCCGCCGGTGCGGCCGAGGACGTCGCGGCGCAGCGGCACCGGCTCCGCGCCGCGGAGCACCGCCGCGCCGGCCTCGCCGACCGTCAGGACACCGTACTCACCCTGTGCGACCAGGATGCCGCGGGCCAGGAGCTGCCTCACGACCGAGCGCCAGTCCTGTTCGGACAGGTCGTTCCCGATCCCATAGGTCGAGAGCTTGTCGTGCCCCTGCTGGCGGATGCGCTCGGTCGAGGCGCCGCGGACGATGTCGATGAGGTGCCCGGCGCCGAACGCCTGATTCCGCTCCCGCTGAAGTCGCACGATCGTCGAGAGGAGCTTCTGAGCGGCGATGAGGCCGTCCCAGGTGTCGGGTTTGGTGAGGCAGGTGTCGCAGTTGCCACAGGCATCCGACGGCTGTCCGAAGTAGTTCAGGAGGTTCTGGCGTCGGCACAAGACCGTCTCGCAGAGGCCGAGCATCGCGTCGAGGTGCTGCCCCATGCGCATCTTGTAGGTGCGGTCACCGGGCGACTGGTCGATGAGGCGGCGCTGCTGCACGACGTCGCCGAGGCCGTAGGCCATCCAGGCGACCGCGGGCTCGCCGTCGCGGCCGGCGCGACCGGTCTCCTGGTAGTAGCCCTCGACGGACTTGGGCAGGTCGATGTGGGCGACGAACCGGACGTCGGGCTTGTCGATACCCATGCCGAACGCGATCGTGGCGACCATGACGACGCCGTCTTCGCGGAGGAAGCGCGACTGATGCCGGGCGCGGATCGAGGCATCCAACCCGGCGTGATAGGCCAGGGCGTCGAGACCCTGCGTCCGCAGATACTCCGCCGTCTGCTCGACGGACTTGCGGCTCAGCGCGTACACGATGCCGGCGGAGCCTTCGGGCTGCGAGCGGACGAACTGCACGAGCTGGCGACGCATGTCGACCTTGGGCTCGATGCGGTACTGGATGTTCGGCCGGTCGAAGCTCGCGACGAAGTGGCGCGCATCGGGCAGGTGCAGACGCTCGGTGAGCTCGGTGTGCGTGGCGCGCGTCGCGGTCGCGGTGAGCGCCATGCGCGGAACGCCGGGGAACCGTTCGGCGAGGTCGCCGAGCGCGAGGTAGTCGGGGCGGAAGTCGTGACCCCACTGCGACACGCAGTGCGCCTCGTCGATCGCGATGACGCTGAGCTGGGCGCGCTGCAGGAGCGCGGTCGTCGCGGGGACGGACAGCCGCTCGGGGGCGACGTAGATGAGGTCGAGTTCACCGTCGAGGAGCGCCTGCTCGACACCGGCGCGCTCGGCCGGGGTCTGCGTGGAGTTCAGGAAGGCGGCGCGGACGCCGTTGGCGATGAGCGCGTCGACCTGGTCGTGCATGAGCGCGATGAGAGGGCTGACGACGAGGCCCGTGCCGGGACGGACGAGCGCAGGCACCTGGTACGTGATCGACTTGCCGCCACCGGTGGGCATGAGGACGACCGCGTCGCCGCCCGCGATGACGTGCGAGACGATGTCACCCTGATCGCCGCGGAACGCCGTGTAGCCGAAGACCTCGGTGAGCACCTTGACCGGGTCGTCGCCGACGTGGTCGCGCCGTTCGAGACGGAGGACGGATGCCGGCGGTGCGGAGGTGCGCTGCGGCGGGGCCGCGGGGCGGGTGGGCTGGGTGCGGGTGGGTTCGGCGCGCGTGGCGCGGGCGACGGACGCGGCGTAGTCGTCGTACCGCGGGTCGGGCGGCGGCGGCGAGTCGAAGTCGTCCGGCGGCGGAACGTCGTCGGGATCCCACACGAGATCGGCGTAGGGGTCGTTCTGCCATCCGCCGTCATTCACCCGGTCAACCCTAGCCGCGGCATCCGACACGGTCTGCGGATGTGGAGAGCCCCGGCGCTCTTGCGAGGATGGGGAGGAGGGGCGAACGTTTCGCGAGACTGCACCCGAGCGACGAGGATGCGGCGCGTGGGCGCAGTCTCGTCGCATACGTGCAGTCTCGCCGCCAAGGGACGAGACGCGGGCGGGGCCCGGATCCGGGGCGAGGCGCAGCGGCGATCAGCGGGGCGTGAGCTCGCGGACGTACCGACGGCAGACGTGGACGCGCGAGTAGCGGGCACGGAGGTCGGCTTCATCCTCGATGCGACCGTGCACGAAGGCCGTCACCGGGCTGCTCAGGCCGTCGGGCGTTCGGAACCCTGACGGATCGTCGCCGTCGCCGAGGTAGACGTGGAGGTATCGGGTGGTCTCGGAGAATCCATTCCGGCGGTACCAGGCGTTCGCCGCGACGTCCTCTCGAGTCCAGGCATCCAGGGTTCGGACCCCTCTGGCTTCAAGCCCGCGAATCCCCTGGTCAAGGAGCTGCGTGGCGACGCCGTCATGCTGCCAGCCGGGGAGCACTGCGACGGTGTCGATCGTGGCCTCGACGTCGTCGACCACGATGTCGAGGATGCCGACGATCTCGCCGTCACCTGCCGCGGCGACGAGCCCGATCGCACCGTTGGAGAGTTCTGGTCGCGTCTGCTTCACGTCGTCGTAGTACGCGGTGCGCAGGAAGCTCACAGCTCGGCAGACGACCCAGCCTTCGGCATCCGACTCGCGATACGGCCGGACGGATACGAGTTTCGTCATGTCAGAATCCCCTCTTGTCCAGCTGTAACCTGCGGCGCACGACGTCACGGTAACGGATGCCGGGGGCGCCACGCGCCAGAACCTATGTCGGAACCCCCTTCTAGTCTGGGACTATGTCCAGTCCTTCCCCGTATGTCGATGAGGTCCCCGAGGGGATTCCGACGACCCTGGACTGGGTTGTGTTGAGCGCGGACATGGCGACCATCCATGCGGCGCAGCGGTATGCGTGCATCGTCGAGTTGTGGGATGACGCGATCCGCGCGGCGACCCGGGATGAGGGTGCGTCGGTGCTGGTGGAACGGTCGGTGCGCCTCGAAGTCGCGTCGGCGTTGCGGATCAGTGAGCACGCCGCGGGACGTCTCATGGGGGTCGGGCGGGCGTTGGTGAAGCGGTACCCGGCGGTGTGGGAGTCGATGAGCCACGCGGATATCACCGACACCCACGCGACGATCATCGTCGACGGGCTCGATGAAGTCGACGTCGTGCGCGACGAGCTGGTGTCCGAAGTGCTCGCACTCGCGGAGGAGATGCCGACCGGGCCGTTCCGCCGCGCCGTG
>NZ_FNCR01000004.1:0-1398 GCF_900100525.1 Microbacterium sp. 77mftsu3.1
ACCGTGGAGTCATTGTTGAAATACCACTCTGGTCACTCTGGATATCTAACTTCGAACCGTAATCCGGTTCAGGGACAGTGCCTGGTGGGTAGTTTAACTGGGGCGGTTGCCTCCCAAAAAGTAACGGAGGCGCCCAAAGGTTCCCTCAACCTGGTTGGCAATCAGGTGGCGAGTGTAAGTGCACAAGGGAGCTTGACTGTGAGACTGACAGGTCGAGCAGGGACGAAAGTCGGGACTAGTGATCCGGCAGTGGCTTGTGGAAGCGCTGTCGCTCAACGGATAAAAGGTACCTCGGGGATAACAGGCTGATCTTGCCCAAGAGTCCATATCGACGGCATGGTTTGGCACCTCGATGTCGGCTCGTCGCATCCTGGGGCTGGAGTAGGTCCCAAGGGTTGGGCTGTTCGCCCATTAAAGCGGTACGCGAGCTGGGTTTAGAACGTCGTGAGACAGTTCGGTCCCTATCCGCTGCGCGCGTAGGAAATTTGAGAGGATCTGACCCTAGTACGAGAGGACCGGGTTGGACGAACCTCTGGTGTGCCAGTTGTTCTGCCAAGAGCACCGCTGGTTAGCTACGTTCGGGATGGATAACCGCTGAAAGCATCTAAGCGGGAAGCCGGCCTCAAGATGAGATTTCCATACCTTCGGGTGAGAGGCTCCCAGCCAGACTACTGGGTTGATAGGCCGGATGTGGAAGCGTGGTAACACGTGAAGCTGACCGGTACTAATAAGCCGATGACTTGATAACACACCGTTTAGGTGCTTGCGTCCACTGAGTGGTTCTCGATGTACGGTCGAGAACCGCATAACGAATATTCGTTGTGCAGACTGAAACATCAATAGTGTTTCGGCGGCCATAGCGTGAGGGAAACGCCCGGTTACATTCCGAACCCGGAAGCTAAGCCTCACAGCGCCGATGGTACTGCAGGGGGGACCCTGTGGGAGAGTAGGACACCGCCGGACTTCTTTCGTGAAATGGCCACCCAGAGTTGGGTGGCCATTTCTCGTTAACGCGTACGTGAGAGGACAGAGAAGATGACGGACGAGCAGCGCCCAGACAAGTCGGGCGGCAAACGGAAGTTCACCCCTGCTTCCTCGAGCTCGCGCGGTGAGCGTTCGCGGGACCGCGGACGCCCTTCAGAAGGCGATCAGGACCGCCGTCCTTCCGAACGTCGCGGCAGCGGGCGAGGCTCCGCGCCACGCCGCGAGGGTGACCGCCCGTCGTATCCGAAGCGTGACGGCGACCGCCCGGCTTACCCGAAGCGCGATGGCGAGCGTCGTCCGTACGAGAAGCGTGATGGTGATCGCCCCTCCTACCCGAAGCGTGACGGCGAGCGTCGTCCGTACGAGAAGCGCGACGGTGACCGTCCCTCGTACCCGCGTCGTGACGGCGACCGT
>NZ_FNCR01000004.1:1783-438748 GCF_900100525.1 Microbacterium sp. 77mftsu3.1
CGTCGTACCCGAAGCGTGACGGCGAGCGTCGTCCGTACGAGAAGCGCGACGGTGACCGTCCCTCGTACCCGCGTCGTGACGGCGACCGTCCTTCCTACCCGAAGCGCGACGGAGAGCGTCGACCGTACGAGAAGCGCGATGGCGACCGCCCCACCTACCCGCGTCGAGAGGGAGATCGTCCTTCCTACCCGAAGCGTGACGGAGAGCGTCGTCCGTACGAGAAGCGCGATGGCGACCGTCCGGCGTACCCGCGCCGCGACGGAGATCGTCCTTCCTACCCGCGCCGCGAGGGTGACCGGCCCAACTACTCGAAGCGTGACGGGGAGCGTCGTCCGTACGAGAAGCGCGATGGCGACCGCCCGTCGTACCCGCGTCGCGACGGCGACCGTCCGTCGTACCCGCAGCGCGACGGGGACCGTCGGTCTTCGCGGCCGCCGCAGGATTCGGACCGTCGGAACGTGCCGGCGGGTCCGGTCGTTCCCGATGAGGTCACGGCTCGCGACCTGAACGGTGCGGCCCGGAACGAGCTAAAGACTCTCAGTAAGGACAACGCCGAGCAGGTCGCACGGCACCTGGCCATGGCTGCCCGTCTCATCGACGAAGACCCCGCTCTCGCGCACGAGCACGCACTGGCGGCATCCCGTAGCGCTGGTCGGATCGCTGTGGTCCGCGAGACCGTCGCGATCACGGCCTACGCCGTCGGCGACTTCGCACTGGCCCTGCGCGAACTCCGGACGTTCCGCCGGATCTCCGGTCGTGACGACCAGATCGCCCTCATGGTCGACAGCGAGCGTGGCGTCGGTCGACCCGACCGTGCGCTCGAGGTCGGACGCGCCGTCGACCGTGCGTCGCTCCCGACCGACGTCCGCGTCGAGCTCGCAATCGCGATGTCCGGTGCACGGCTCGACCTGGGCCAGCCCGACCGTGCCCTGCAGGAGCTCGACATCCCCGAACTCGATCCCGACACCGCCTTCCCGTGGAGCCCCGGGCTGTTCGCTGCGCGAGCTGCCGTCCTCGAAGAACTCGGTCAGGACGACGAGGCCGCGCAGTGGCAGCGTCGTGCAGACATCGCCGCTGCGGCGCTCGGCGAGATCGACGCGGACTCCGAGACCATAGAGGTCGACGAGATCGATGAAATCGAACTCGAGGACGAATCCGAGGACGAACCCGGGGAAGAGGTCGACGACACCGAGGACGGCGACGCCGGGGGAGACCCGGCATCCGTTCAGGAGGAGGACGAGGAGGACCGCGCCTGATGGGTCTCTTCTCGCGTTCCCGATCGACACCGCTCGACGGCGTCGACCTGGTGCTCGCCGACCTCGACGGCGTCGTCTACGCGGGTGACGGTGGCATTCCTCATGCCGTCGAGAGCCTGAATGCAGCGCGGCGCGAACGTCCGCTCGCGTACATCACGAACAACGCGTCGCGACGTGACAGCGTTGTGGCCTCCCATCTCACCGAGCTCGGGCTCGAGACCCAGCCTCACGAGGTGGTCACCAGCCCGCAGGCCGCCGTGCGGCTGTTGCGGGACAGGGTTCCCACCGGATCGACGATCCTCGTCGTGGGTGGAGACGGACTGGTCTTCGAACTGGAGAAGGCGGGCTACACCGTCACACGCAGCGCCGACGACCGTCCCGCAGCCGTGCTGCAGGGTTTCTCTCCCGACGTCGGCTGGGCGCAGCTCGCTGAAGCGGCCTATGCCCTGGCCCAGCCCGAAGATGAGGGCGGCATCCCTTGGATCGCCACCAACACCGACTGGACGATCCCGCAGTCTCGTGGCATCGCGCCCGGCAACGGCACCCTGGTCTCCGCCGTGCACACCGCGGTCGGTCGACTCGCCACCGTGGCCGGCAAGCCGGAGCGACCGATCTTCGACGAAGCGGTCGCACGCTTCGGGGCGCGGCATCCGCTCTTCATCGGCGATCGACTCGACACCGACATCGCCGGCGCGCAGGCTGCGGGGATCGAGTCGGTGCTGGTGCTCACCGGCATCGACCGGCCCAAGCACGTCCTCGCCGCTCCGAACTCCTCGAGGCCGACTTACATTGTCGGCGACCTGCGGGAGCTCCACGAGCCGTACCCCGAGACGATCGTGAAGGGTGACGTGACGACCGTCGGCTCCGCCTCGGTTCGGATCGACGGGCCCGACGTGCACATCGTCACCGAGGGCGATCGTCCGATCGATCTCGTGCGCGCAGGTGCCGCGGCGATCTGGGGCACCGGACGCGCGATCTACGGCTTCCGGGTGCCGGAGCGGCTCTACGCGGACCCGTTCCACCGACGCTGACAACCGCTCCGCCGCGTTCACGTCCGCCGTCGTCCGCGCCGCGTAGGGTGGGTGACATGTCGATGGATGCTGCTGACGGCGACGCGCGCCGCGAGGACCTGCTCTCGACGCTCGATGTGATCGAGGACCAGCCGTTGGGCGAACGGGCGGCTGCGTACGCACTCCTGCACGACGAGCTCGCGAAGCGTCTCGAATCGGGTCCCCGCGACCCGAACGCATGACCAGCCGGCTCGACGCGGCCGTCGCCGCTCGAGGCCTGGCGCGCAGCCGCACCCACGCCGCGCAGCTCATCGATGCGGGACTGGTGACCGTCGACGGCGAGCCCGTTGTGAAGGCCTCGGTCAAGGTCGGCGACGAGCAGCGCATCGAGGTCGCGGCATCCGACCACTACGTCAGCCGTGCCGCACACAAGCTCCTCGCCGCCCTCGACGCGTTCGGGGTCGACCCACGCGGGCGCGTCGCGCTCGACATGGGCGCGTCGACCGGGGGGTTCACGCAGGTGCTCGTCGAACGCGGCGCCGCACGGGTGCTCGCCGTCGACGTGGGGCACGGGCAGCTGGCGGCGGAGATCGCGGCCCTCCCGGAAGTAGCCGTCGTCGAAGGGTTCAACGTGCGGCACATGACGCGCGCCTCCCTTGCCGAGGCGAGCGGCGTCGCCGACGTGCCGACGCTCGTGACGGGCGATCTCTCGTTCATCTCGCTCACGCACGTCCTCCCCGCGTCGGCGTCGGTCTGCGCCCCGGCATCCGATCTCGTCCTGCTCGTGAAACCGCAGTTCGAAGTGGGCCGCACCGGGGTCCGTGAAGGACTGGTGACGGATGCCGGGCGTCGAGCCGACGCCGTCGCCACCGTCCTGTGGTCGGCGTGGGATGCCGGGCTCGGCACCCACGGCGTCATCGCCTCGCCGATCGCGGGAACGCACGGCAACCGCGAATTCCTCATCCATCTCCGACCCGGGACGAGCGACGACGCGAATCCGACACAATGGTTGGACACCGTGAACCGACTGGCGGGAGCCGCATGACCGACGCGACGCGCAACATCCTCGTGGTGGCGCACGCGCTCCGCGAGAACACGGTCGCAGGAGCCCGTCGCGTCGTCGAAGCGGTGCACGCGGCCGGCCTCCAGCCCGTCGTGCCGGGCGACGACCCCGAGCTCGCCGCGGCCCTCGGGGATCTCGACACCGTGGTCCTCGGCGAGGGCGGCATCGACGTCACCGACATCGAGGTCGCGATCGTCCTCGGTGGCGACGGCACGATCCTGCGCGCCGCCGAGCTGGTGCGGGCGGCATCCGTCCCCCTTCTCGGCGTCAACATGGGACACGTGGGCTTCCTCGCCGAACTCGAGGCGGACGGCGTCGACGAAGCGATCCGCCGGGCGCTCGCGCGGGACTACGAGATCCACGAGCGGATGACGCTGTCGGTCGAGGTCCGAGACGCCGACGGCGACGTCGTCTACTCGACCTGGGCCCTGAACGAAGCAACGGTCGAGAAGGCGTCGCGGGAGCGGATGCTCGAGGTCATGATCGAGATCGACGATCGCCCCTTGTCGGCCTTCGGGTGCGACGGCGTCGTGGTCGCCACTCCCACGGGCTCGACGGCGTACAACTTCTCGGCCGGCGGCCCCGTCGTGTGGCCCTCCGTGCAGGCGCTCTGCCTCGTCCCGCTGTCGGCGCACGCGCTGTTCGCCCGACCGGTCGTCCTCGGTCCCGAGACCTCCGTGTCGATCGACGTCCTCCAGCGGAATCAGGGCAGGGGGGTGCTCTGGTGCGACGGACGCCGTTCGCACGACCTTCCGCCCGGTGCCCGCGTGGTCGTGCGGCGATCGGGACGCCCGGTCCGCCTCGCACGACTGCACCGCTCGGCCTTCACCGACCGACTGGTGCGCAAGTTCCAGCTCCCCATCGCGGGCTGGCGCGGCGGTGCGGAGGCCTCGCTGTGATCGAGCAGATCCGGCTTAGGGATCTCGGCGTGATCGCGGCGGCGACCTTGCCGATCGGGCCGGGGTTCACCGCGGTGACGGGTGAGACCGGTGCCGGCAAGACGATGGTCGTGACGGGGCTCGGGCTCCTTCTCGGCCAGCGTGCCGACTCGGGCGCGGTGCGGGCCGGTGCGGATCAGGCCGCGGTCGACGGAGTGTGGATCGTCCCCGAGGACGGCCCGGTGGTCGAGCGCGTGCGGGATGCCGGTGGCGACGTCGAACCCATCGGAGACGGACGCGCGGAACTCTACCTGGGGCGGACACTGTCGAGCGAGGGACGCAGCCGCGCCACGGTGGGCGGCAGGACGGCTCCCGCCGGAGTGCTCGCCGACCTCGCCGACCAGTTGGTCGTCGTCCACGGGCAGTCCGATCAGCTGCGGCTCACGTCGGCCGCGGCCCAGCGCGAGGCGCTCGATCGCTTCGGCGGCGCGACGGTCGCCGACGCGCTCGACCGGTACCGCCGGGTGTGGGATGCCTGGCGCACCGCGGCCGCGGAACTCGAGACCCTGACGACCGAGCAGACGTCCCGCGCCCGTGAGGCAGCGGAGCTCCGGGCCGCGATCGCGGACATCGAGGCGGTCGACCCGCAGCCGGGGGAGGACCTCGAGCTCTCGCAGCGCGCAGATCGCCTGGCGAACGCCGAGGAACTGCGGATGGCGGCGGCGACGGCGCACACGGCACTCTCGAACGAGGACGACCTGCCCGACGTGCAGACCCTCCTCGCCGAGGCGCGCCGCGCTCTCGAACGCGCCGCCGGTTCGGACGAGGCGCTGCGCGGCCACGCCGCGGCGATCGAGGAACTCGGGTACCGGGTGGCCGACATCGCCGGCGAGCTGAGCGGATACCTCGCCGACCTCGACGAGGGCGGCCCCCATGAACTCGCCGCCGTCGAGGAGCGTCGCGCGGCCCTGGGCGCACTCATCCGCGCGCATGGATCGCTCGACGAGGCGATCGCGCTCCTCGCGACCGGGTCCGCACGTCTCGCCGAGCTCGATGACGACGGCGACCGCATCGAGCGACTCACTCTGGAACGCGATCGCCTCCGAGACGACCTCGACTCGCGCGCCGCTGAGCTCACGGACGCGCGGCGGGCGGCGGCATCCCGACTCGGCGACGCCGTCACCGAGGAACTCCATCATCTGGCGCTGCCGGACGCGCGGCTGACGGTCGCCGTCGACCCGGGGGCCGAGGCGGCGCACGGCCGCGACGTCGTGACGATCCAACTCGCGCCGCACCCGGGCGCCTCGCCTCGACCGGTCGCCCGCGGAGCGTCCGGCGGTGAGCTCAGTCGCGTCATGCTCGCGATCGAAGTGGTGATCGCGGCGACCGACCCTGTTCCGACGTTCGTCTTCGACGAAGTGGATGCCGGTATCGGCGGCGCCGCCGCGATCGAGGTCGGCCGGCGACTCGCCAAGCTCGCCGAGACGAGTCAGGTGATCGCGGTCACGCATCTCGCACAGGTGGCGGCGTTCGCCGGCAATCACCTGTCGGTCGTGAAGTCCAACGACGGGTCGGTCACCGCCTCCAGCGTGCGCCGACTGGAAGGCGATGAACGCGCCGCCGAGATGGCGCGCCTGCTGTCGGGCATGGCTGACTCGGATGCCGCGCTGGACCACGCGCGCGAGCTGCTGGCCCTCGGACGGGCGCGCTGAGACCGGGCACCCGAGAGGGCTGATAGAGTGAAAGCCCGTGACGGACTCTTCGGGCGCGGGACGCAAAAACAACGACATCACCAAGCACATCTTCGTGACGGGTGGTGTCGTTTCGTCTCTCGGCAAGGGTCTGACCGCCGCCAGCCTAGGTAACCTCCTCACCGCGCGCGGCCTGCGTGTCGTGATGCAGAAGCTCGACCCGTACCTGAACGTCGACCCGGGCACGATGAACCCGTTCCAGCACGGCGAGGTCTTCGTCACCGACGACGGCGCCGAGACCGACCTCGACATCGGCCACTACGAGCGCTTCCTCGACATCGAGCTGAGCCAGGCGGCGAACGTCACGACGGGTCAGATCTACTCCGAGGTCATCGCCAAGGAGCGCCGCGGCGAGTACCTGGGCGACACGGTCCAGGTGATCCCGCACATCTCCGATGAGATCAAGCGGCGCATGCGCCTGCAGGCGAGCGAAGAGCCCCGCCCCGACGTGATCATCACCGAGGTCGGCGGCACGGTCGGCGACATCGAGTCGCAGCCGTTCATCGAGTCGGCGCGCCAGATCCGCCATGAGCTCGGCCGCGACAACGTCTTCTTCGTGCACGTCTCGCTGGTCCCGTTCATGGGCGCCTCGGGCGAGCAGAAGACCAAGCCCACGCAGCACTCCGTCGCGATGCTCCGCTCCATCGGCATCCAGCCCGACGCCCTCGTCCTGCGGAGCGACCGCCCCGTCACCGAGTCCAACAAGCGCAAGATCGCGCTCATGTGCGACGTCGACGAGGACGCGGTCATCAACACCGTCGACCTGCCGAGCATCTACGACATCCCCTCGACGCTCAGCGACCAGGGTCTCGACGCGTACATCGTGCGCCGCCTGGGCCTGGACGCCAAGGCGGGCGACATCGACTGGACCCGCTGGAACAAGGTCCTCAACGCCGTCCACAACCCCAAGCACGAGGTCACGGTCGGCCTCGTCGGCAAGTACATCGACCTGCCCGACGCGTACCTCTCGGTCACCGAGGCCCTGAAGGCGGGCGGATTCGCGCAGGAGACGAAGGTCCAGATCGTGTGGATCCCCTCCGACCTGTGCGAGACGCCCGAGGGTGCGGCGAAGGCCCTGTCGGCGGTCGACGGCATCGTCATCCCGGGTGGCTTCGGCATCCGGGGCATCGAGGGCAAGCTGGGCGCGCTGAAGTTCGCCCGCGAGCAGGGACTGCCCACCCTCGGCATCTGCCTCGGTCTGCAGTGCATGGTCATCGAGTACGCCCGCCACGTCGCGGGCATCGAGGACGCGTCCTCGAGCGAGTTCGACCCCGAGACGCCGCACCCGGTCATCGCGACCATGGCGGAGCAGGTCGACATCCTTGACCGCGGCGACATGGGCGGCACGATGCGCCTGGGCCTGTACGAGGCTGCGCTGGCCGAGGGGTCCCTCGCCGCGGAGCTGTACGGCTCGGACCGCGCCACCGAGCGTCACCGGCACCGCTACGAGGTCAACAACACGTACCGTCAGCAGATCGCCGATGCGGGCCTCTGGTTCTCGGGGCTGAACCCCGACCTCGATCTCGTCGAGTACGTCGAGCTGCCCCGCGACGTGCACCCGTACTACATCGCGACGCAGGCGCACCCCGAGCTGCGCTCGCGCCCCACCGAGGCGAACCCGCTCTTCCGCGGTCTCATCGCCGCGGCGCTCGAGCGGCACCGCTCGAGCGAGCTGTTCGACGTCGAGAACGAGGACTGAGCCGTGACGGATGCCGCGCCGCTGCAGGACGACGCCGTCACCGTCGAGGTGACCGAGACCCAGACGGTCTTCGAGGGGCGGGTCTGGAACCTGCGCCGCGACGCGTTCACCTACGGCGAGGGCTCGATCGTGCGGGAGTACGTCGACCACTCCGGCGCCGTCGCCGTCCTGGCGCTCGACGAGGAGGGACGCGTGCTCCTCATCCGGCAGTACCGTCACCCGGTGGGGTTCCGCGAATGGGAGATCCCTGCCGGCCTGCTGGACGTGCCGGGGGAGGACCCCCTCGAGGCGGCGAAGCGCGAGCTCGCCGAGGAGGCCGACCTGACCGCAGAACGGTGGGACGTGCTGTCGGACTTCTTCACGAGCCCCGGCGGCAGCGACGAGGCCATCCGCATCTACCTGGCACGCGGGCTCGCGGCGACGCCTGAAGCGTTCGCCCGCACCGACGAGGAAGCCGACATCGAGGTGCGCTGGGTCGCGCTCGACGACGTCGTGGACGCCGTTCTGGCGCGGAAGCTCCAGAATCCGTCTCTCGTGATCGCGGCCCTGGCCGCCGCTGCCGGCCGCTCCCGTGAGTGGACGACGCTCGGCGCCGCCGACGCGCCGTGGCCCGGACGCTCGCGTCCCGTGGGCGCGGACCGACCGCAGGGCTGAGGCGCCGTGAGGCTCGCTCGCGCCGTCGACGCGTTCCTCCGGCACATCACCATCGAGCGCGGACTCTCGGCGCACACCGTCGCGGCGTACCGTCGCGACCTCTCCGGCTACCTCGACTGGCTCGACGAGCACGGAGTCGACGACACCGACGCCGTGACGGGGGAGCTCGTGACGAGGTTCGCCGCGGAGCGCGCGGCATCCGATCCACCACCCGCCTCGACGTCGCTGGCCCGGCTGCAGTCGGCCATCCGCAGCTTCCACCGCTTCCTCGCGCGGGAGGGAATCGTGACGGAGGATCCGACCACGAAGCTCCGGCCTCCCAAGGCGCCGATGCGTCTGCCGAAGGCGCTGCCCGTCGAGGACGTGCTCCGGCTGTTGGATGCGGCCGGTCCCGCGCCCGAGGACGCCGCGCCGGGCGAGCTGGTGGGCTTGCGCGATCGCGCGCTGCTGGAGCTCCTCTACGCGACCGGGGCCCGTGTCTCGGAGATCATCGATCTGGATGTCGACGACCTCATGCACGGGGAGGTCCTGCGCGTGCGGGGCAAGGGCTCGAAGGAGCGGATCGTCCCGGTCGGCTCGTACGCCCGGGTCTCGGTCGACGCCTACCTCACGCGCGTGAGGCCGGAGCTGTCGCGCCGCGGACGCGCGACGCCGCGTGCGTTCCTGGGCGCGCGGGGAGCTCCGCTGTCGCGCCAGAGCGCATGGCTCGTGATCCAGCAGGCCGCGGAGCGGGCGGGGATCACCGCGCACGTCTCTCCGCACACGCTCCGGCACTCGTTCGCGACGCACCTGTTGCAGGGCGGCGCCGACGTCCGCGTCGTGCAGGAGCTCCTCGGCCACGCCTCGGTCGCCACGACCCAGATCTACACGCACGTCACCGTGGACGCGCTCCGCGACGTCTACCTCACCTCGCACCCGCGCGCGAGATGAGCTCCGGCTCCCCACCCTGCGGGGAGTCGCTCCACGGCGCGCCGCGACGGGATGACTAGACTCGGGTGAGCACGGCGAAGGCGGGAGATCAGTGGCGAGCAAGCGGAGTACGGCGGACGTCGATTCGACGGTGGCGACCGACACCCCGATGGGGCCGACGGGTCGCCCCTACCACGGCTTCCCGACCCCGCCGAAGCTCGACGGCCACGGTCCCGCGCGTATCATCTCGCTGTGCAATCAGAAGGGCGGCGTCGGCAAGACGACGACCACCATCAACCTGGCCGCAGGCCTGGCCTCGTACGGCCGCCGCGTGCTCGCGGTCGACTTCGACCCGCAGGGCGCCCTGTCCGCCGGTCTCGGCGTGCAGACGCACGAGACGGCGACGATCTACGACCTCCTCCTCGACCCGAAGCGCGACCCCCACGAGGTCATCGTGTCGACGTCGGTCGAGGGCCTCGACATCCTGCCCGCGAACATCGACCTGTCGGCAGCAGAGGTCCACCTCGTCAACGAGGTGGCCCGCGAGACGATCCTGGCCCGGGTGCTCCGCAAGGTGGCCGGCGACTACGACGTCATCCTCATCGACTGCCAGCCCTCGCTCGGCCTGCTCACCGTCAACGCGCTGACGGCGAGTCACGGTGTGCTGATCCCGCTCGAGTGCGAGTTCTTCGCGCTGCGCGGTGTGGCGCTGCTCATCGAGACGATCGACAAGGTCCGCGACCGCCTGAACCCGGCGATCGAGCTCGACGGCGTGCTCGCGACGATGTACGACCCGCGCACGCTGCACTCGCGCGAGGTCCTCGAGCGCGTCGTGGACGCCTTCGGTGATGACGTGCTCGAGACGGTCATCGGCCGCACGGTGAAGTTCCCCGACGCCTCGGTCGCGGGCGTGCCGATCACCAAGTTCGCTCCCGAGCACTCCGCCGCCCAGGCGTACCTGCGCCTCGCGCGGGAGCTGGTCTCCCGTGGCGCCGTCGCCTGAGGACGTCGCCGACGCCGACGCTGCGCCGCCGCGGGCGGACACCCCAGAGGCCGAGACGGCATCCGGCGATCGCTTCCGCGTGTCGCTCGGGAACTTCGACGGACCGTTCGACCTGCTCCTGACCCTCATCTCCAAGCACGAGCTCGACATCACCGAGGTCTCGCTCAGCAAGGTCACCGACGAGTTCATCTCGTACCTGAAGGGGCTCGACGACGACGCCGATCTCGACCAGGCATCCGAGTTCCTGGTGGTCGCGGCGACGCTGCTCGACATGAAGGTCGCGGGGCTGCTGCCGCAGGGCGAGTTGGTGGATGCCGAATCCGTCGCCCTGCTCGAAGCCCGCGACCTGCTGTTCGCCCGTCTGCTGCAGTACCGCGCCTTCAAAGAGGTGTCCGCGTGGTTCGCGCGGTGCCTGGAGCGGGAGGGCAAACGCCACACGCGCGCCGTCCGGCTCGACGAGAAGCACCGCCGGGCCGTACCCGAGCTCGTCTGGACGCTGTCGCCCGACGACTTCGCGGCGATCGCCATGCTCGCGTTCGCGCCGAAGGAGATCCCGCACGTCGGGCTGGACCACCTGCACGCGCCGCTCGTCTCGATCCGGGAGCAGGCCGCGATCGTCGTGACGCTGCTGCGGGATGCCGGTCAGCTCAACTTCCGCGAGCTCGTCGCCGGAGTCACACAGACCGGTGTCGTCGTGGCCCGATTCATCGCCGTCCTCGAGCTCTACCGTCATGCTGCGCTGTCGTTCGAGCAGCTCGAGCCGCTCGGCGAATTGACGCTGCGCTGGACCGCCGACCGGTGGTCCGAAGAGAACCTCGCCACACTGGGAGCCGACTATGACCGATGACGCCACCGAGATCGAGGCGCCACCGCGTTCGCAGGACGCCGGGGACATCGCACGCCGCCTCGAGGCGATCCTCATGATCATCGACGAGCCGCAGAGCCTCGTCTCGCTCGCCGCCGCCGTCGGCGCGCCCGTCGCCGCCGTCCGCCGCGCGGTCGACGAGCTCGTCGCCGACTACGACGGGGAGCGTTCCGGGCCGCGGCGCGGGTTCGAACTGCGCGAGGTCGGCGGCGGGTGGCGGTTCTACGTCCGCGACGAGCACGACGATCTGGTGGCCGAATTCGTGAACGGCCAGGCGCCGTCGCGACTGTCGCAGGCCGCGCTCGAGACGCTGGCCGTCATCGCCTACAAGCAGCCGGTGTCGCGCAGTCAGGTCGCCTCGATCCGCGCCGTCAACGTCGACTCCGTCGTCCGGACGCTCCTCGCCCGCGGCCTCATCACCGAGGCCTTCACCGACCCCGAGACCGGGGCCATCAACTACCGCACCACCGACGCGCTGCTCGGCCACCTGGGGATCAACTCCCTCGACGAGCTGCCCCCCATCTCCCCGCTGCTGGACGACGGCTCCGCGGGATTCGAAGGAGAGACCATCCGATGAACGAGCAGTCCGACGAGAACCGGGTCCGCCTGCAGAAGATCCTCGCGAATGCGGGCGTCGCCTCGCGCCGCGTCTGCGAGCAGTACATCGTCGAGGGTCGCGTGCGGGTCAACGGCGTCGTCGTCACCGAACTCGGGTCGCGCATCAATCCGGAGACCGACCAGGTCGACGTCGACGGCACCGCGATTCAGCTCGACACGAGCAAGCGGTACGTCATCCTCAACAAGCCCACCGGCGTCGTGTCGTCGATGAAGGACGACCAGGGGCGCCCCGACCTGCGGCGCTTCACGAAGGACTGGCCCGAGCGTCTCTACAACGTCGGCCGACTGGATGCCGAGACGAGTGGCCTCCTCGTCCTCACCAACGACGGCGAGCTCGCCCACGTCCTCGCGCACCCGTCGTTCGGCGTCACGAAGGTCTACATCGCGAAGGTGTCGGGCCGTGTGCTGCCGCAGACCATCGCGCAGCTCACCCGGGGCGTCGAGCTCGAGGACGGCCCGATCGCCGCCGACAAGGCCCGGCTGCTCGACGCGAGCGGTGACACGAGCCTCGTCGAGCTGACGCTGCACTCGGGGCGCAACCGCATCGTCCGCCGCATGATGGCGGCCGTCGGGCACCCCGTCGAGGAGCTGGTCCGCCGCCAGTTCGGTCCCCTGCACCTGGGCACGCTCCCAGCGGGTCGGGCACGCGAGTTGACTACAGTGGAGCGTGGTGCGCTGTTGACTCTCGCGCGCCAGGCGGAGACCCCGCCCGGGGATCCCACTCAGGAGCAGTTGTGACCGACGCCATCGACGCGCGCGCCCGCGCCGTCCGCACGAGCGGGCTCGTCCGCATCGTCGGCGCGGGCCTGCTCGGTTCGAGCATCGGTCATGCGCTCCGCGCGCTCGGCGTCGACGTCGTCCTCGCGGACGCGTCACCTGCTCAGCTCCGACTCGCCGTCGACTACGGGGCGGGCCGCGCTGCCCGTGACGACGACCGCCCGGACCTCGTCGTCGTCGCCGTTCCGCCGGACGTCACGGCCGACGTCATCGAGCGCGAACTCGGCGCCCACCCCGACGCCGTCGTCACGGACGTCGCGAGCGTCAAGCTCGAACCGCTGCTCGCGCTGCGCGAGCGCGGCGTCGATCTCTCCCGCTACATCGGGTCCCACCCGATGGCCGGTCGCGAACGCGGCGGAGCCATCTCGGCGCGCGCCGACATCTTCTTCGGCCGCCCGTGGGTCATCTGCCGCGACGAGGAGACCTCGGCGCGCGACCTCGCCGTCGTGGAAGGGCTCGCCCTCGACCTCGGCGCCAGCCTCGTCGAGATGACCCCCGAGGCGCACGACCGCTCCGTGGCTCTCGTCTCGCACGTGCCGCAGCTCGTGGCATCCCTCCTCGCCGGACGCTTCGTCGGGGCGGAGGACGCGTCGCTGCGTCTCGCGGGCCAGGGCGTCCGCGACACGACCCGCATCGCGGCATCCGCCCCCGAACTGTGGGTGCAGATCCTCGGTGCCAACGCGCAGCCGGTTGTCGACGTCCTCGACGCCCTCGCCGCCGATCTGACCGCCGTCGCCGGCGCGCTCCGCGACCCCGACGCTCCCGGTTCGCGTCGCGCCGTGGCCGACACGATCCGCCGCGGCAACGAGGGCGTCGAACGCCTGCCCGGCAAGCACGGTCAGAACCGCCGATTCGAGACGGTGGTCGTCATGGTCGACGACACCCCCGGTCAACTGGGCCGGCTGTTCGGCGACCTCGGCGACCTCGGCGTCAACGTCGAGGATTTTCGTCTCGAGCACTCGCCGGGAGCCCAATTCGGTCTCGGCGAGATCAGTGTTGTCCCGTCCGCCGTCTCCGTCGCCACCGACGGTCTCGCGGCACGCGGGTGGAAGATTGCGAGCCTCAATGACTGACCCCATCACCATCGCCATCGACGGCCCCGCGGGCAGCGGCAAGTCGAGCGTGTCGAAGGAGGCCGCCCGACGGCTCGGCTTCGGCTACCTCGATACCGGTGCCGCCTACCGGGCGTTGGCCTGGCACGTGCTCCAGCACGGCGCGGACACGTCCGACGCGGCTGCGGTCGTCGACGCCGCCGGCGACTTCGACTACGCCATCTCGCTCGACCCCGACGAGTACTGGGTGCGGGTCGGGGACACCTCGGTCACCGAAGCGATCCGCGAGCCCCGGGTCAGCTCCGCCGTGAGCGGCGTGGCCCGCGTGCCGGTGATCCGCGAGCAGGTGAACGTGCTGTTCCGTCGCCTCGTGGCCGACTCCGGTCGCCCCGGCGTCATCGTCGAGGGGCGCGACATCACGACCGTCGTCGCCCCCGACGCCCCCGTGCGGATCCTGCTGACCGCCGCCCCCGAGGTGCGCGCCGCGCGGCGCAGCGCCGAATTGACCACAGAGGATGCCGCGGCTGTGGCCGCCGCGCTGCACAAGCGTGACGCATCCGACTCCCAGGTCGTCGACTTCCTCACCGCCGCCCCCGGCGTGACGGTCGTCGACTCGACCGACCTGGACTTCGCACAGACCGTCGACGCCGTCCTGGACGTCGTGCGGTCGGGAACGGAAGGCTCACGATGAGCGCCGAAGACGACTACGAATACGACGGCGGGCCCGACCAGCTCGAAGAGAAGCTCGCCAACCTCGACGAGGATCTCGCCGAGCAGCGCGCCGCCGCCCTGCGCGCCTCGCTCGCCGACTACGAGCTCGACGAGGAGGACGACGACCTGCTCGCCGGCTTCACCGCGGGTGGCGAGGTCGTCGAGATGCTCCCGGCGCTGCCGGTCGTGGCGATCGTCGGACGGCCGAACGTCGGCAAGTCGGCCCTCGTCAACCGTATCCTCGGCCGCCGCGAGGCCGTCGTCGAGGACACCCCCGGTGTCACACGCGACCGCGTGAGCTACAAGGCCGAGTGGATGGACCGCCGCTTCACGCTCGTCGACACCGGCGGCTGGGAGCACGACGCCAAGGGCATCGACCGCTCCGTCGCCGCCCAGGCCGAGATCGCGATCGAGCTGTGCGACGTCGTCATGTTCGTCGTCGACGCGATGGTCGGCGCGACGGCGACCGACGAGCAGGTCGTCCGCATGCTCCGCAAAACCGATAAGCCGGTCTTCCTCGTCGCCAACAAGATCGACGACGCCCGTCAGGAGCCCGAAGCCGCAGCGCTCTGGAACCTGGGTCTCGGCGAGCCGCACCCCGTCTCGGCCATCCACGGCCGCGGCGTCGCCGACCTGCTCGACGAGATCATGAAGGTGCTTCCCGAGGTCTCGGCCGTCGCCAAGAACGAGCTCGGCGGCCCCCGCCGCGTGGCGATCCTCGGTCGCCCGAACGTCGGCAAGTCGTCGCTGTTGAACAAGGCCGCGGGCGAGGAGCGCGTCGTCGTCAACGACCTCGCCGGCACGACCCGCGACCCCGTGGACGAGGTCGTCGAGCTCGGCGGCAAGCTCTGGCGTCTGGTCGACACCGCCGGCATCCGTCGTCGCGTGCACCTGCAGCAGGGCGCCGACTTCTACGCGTCGCTGCGCACCAGCGCGGCCCTCGAGAAGGCCGAGGTCGCCGTCGTCGTCCTCGATGTGACCGAGTCGATCAGCGTGCAGGACCTGAACATCATCGATCTGGTCCTGGAGTCCGGTCGAGCGCTCGTCCTCGCCTTCAACAAGTGGGATCGCCTGAACGACGAGGACATGGACAACGCCGATCGCCGCCGCTACCTCGAGCGCGAGATCGAGCAGGACCTCGCGCACGTCACGTGGGCGCCGCGCGTGAACCTGTCGGCACGCACCGGCCGTCACCTCGACAAGCTCGTCCCGGCTCTCGAGACGGCGCTCGAGTCGTGGGACCAGCGCATCCCGACCGGCAAGTTCAACGCGTTCCTCGCCGAACTCATCGCCGAGCACCCGCACCCGCTCCGCGGCGGCAAGCAGCCCCGCATCCTGTTCGGCACGCAGGCGTCGACGCGTCCGCCGACATTCGTGCTGTTCACGACCGGGTTCCTCGACCCGGGCTACCGCCGGTTCATCCAGCGGCGCCTGCGCGAGATCTTCGGCTTCGAGGGCACGCCGATCGTCACGAACATGCGCGTGCGCGAGCGTCGCCAGCGCTGACGCCCGTTCGCCGTCGCTTCGAGAGGAGATGACGGTTCGCGAGGAGGCATCCGGGTCATCCGGTCCTCGCGAACCGTCATCTCCTTCGTTGTCTGCGGGCGCGCTGGGTTGTCTGCTGCACGCTGGGGATCTGTTCCGGGACATGACGGATGCCGCGCCTCGCCGCCGAGCGCGTGAGAGGCTGATCGCATGAGGATCGAGGAACCGTCGAGCGGGCCGCCGCGCCCCTCCGGTCCTCGCGATCCGGGCGACGCGTGGGTGGTGACGGACGCCGGCGACCGGTACTGGGGCCGGTTCGGTGCCGCAGGCTTGCTGGCGCACGACCCCGCGCGCGGCGTCCTGCTGCAGCACCGCGTGTCGTGGAGTCACCACGGCGGCACGTGGGGGATCCCAGGAGGTGCGCGCCACGAAGGCGAGAGCGCGACGGATGCCGCGATCCGCGAATCGCGAGAGGAAGCGGGCGTTCCCGCCGCAGCTCTCCGATCGCGGTTCACGAGCGTGCTCGATCTCGACGTCTGGACGTATACGACCCTCGTCGCCGATGTCGTCGACCCGTTCGAGCCGGTGATCGCCGACCCCGAGAGCTACGCCCTCGAGTGGGTACCGCTCGATGAGGTCGATGCGCTGCCTCTGCACCCCGGCTTCGCGGACTCCTGGGAGCCGTTGCGCGCGCTGCTCACCGTCCGCCCCACCGTGCTCGTCGATGCCGCGAACGTCGTCGGCTCGGTTCCCGACGGGTGGTGGCGCGACCGCACCGGTGCCGCATCGAGGCTGCTCGAGCGGCTTCAGGGTCTGTCGCGCCTGGGCGTGGTTGCTTCCGAGCTGTCGCTCCCCGGCGACACGTGGTACCCCCACGTCGTCGCTGTACTCGAGGGCGAGGCGCGCGCCGCCGCGGACCCGGCGGACGCCGTCGAGGTGGTGCGAGCGGATGCCGCGGGTGACGACACGCTCGTCGCCGAGGCGCGTCGGCGCGTCGGCGACGGAGAGCGGGTCCTGCTCGTGACCAGCGACCGCGCGCTCGGCGAGCGGGCGGTCGCGGTGGGCGCGGAGGTCCGTGGGGCGTCGTGGCTGCGTGACCGGGTGTGAAGCGACGACTTCTCGGCATCGCCGTCGCTCTGGCGGCGGTGATCTGCGGACTCGCCGTGCATCTCGGAGCGGCGGACACTGCGGCATCCGACATCGCCGGTGATGCGCTCTACGTCGTCGCGGTGTGGGGCGGGCTCGTGGCGCTGTTCCCTCGGGCGTCGTCGTGGCTGATCGGCGCGATCGTGGTCGCCTGGTCGGTCGGCGTCGAACTGTTCCAGCTCACGGGGCTGCCGGTCGCGTGGGCGGGGGAGTGGCCGCCCATCGTCCTCGTGTTCGGGACCGTCTTCGACGCCCGCGACCTGCTGGTCTATGCGGTGACGGGTCTGGTGCTCGCCGTGACGGATGCCGCGGTCCGCATCGCGGTCGGGCGTCGCCGTGCGGCGGTGTCAGCGGCCGCGTAGCCGTTCGATGTCGCGGCGTTCGCGCTTGGTGGGCCGCCCGGCGCCGCGGTCGCGGACGGCGACCAGGGCGACCGGTTCGCGCTCGGGCGTGCGATCCTCGGCGGCGACGGCGGCCAGCGGAGCGCCGACACGCTTGGTGAGCGTCTGGCGCACGACGAGGATGCGGTCGAATCCGGCGATCCGCACCCGCAGCTCGTCTCCCGGCTTGACCTGCTGGGCGGCTTTCGCCTTGTCGCCGTTGACCCGGACGTGCCCCGCGCGGCATGCGGTGGTCGCAGCCGATCGGGTCTTGTAGACGCGGACGGCCCACAGCCAGGAGTCGACACGCACGGCATCCGCCATGTGATCCTCCTCCCGTCCGGTGGGTCCATCGTAGGACGGGTCAGGATGCCGCGAGTCGCCGTTCGACGCGGGTGAACATGGCGTCGTCGAAAGCGACGATGCGCGCCTCGGTCACGGTCGAGGGGGTCTCGGCGAGCGTCGTGACGGCGGCGTCTACCGCGTCGTCGAGCGGCCAGCCGTAGATGCCGGCACTGATCAGGGGGAACGCGACGGTCGTGGCGCCGAGCTCGTCGGCGACCTCGAGCGCGCGTCGGTAGCACGAGGTGAGAAGGCTGCGGTCGCGTTCGCCCGCCGTGTGGTTCGGTCCGACGACGTGGATGACCCAGCGCGCGGCGAGGTTCCCCGCGGTCGTCCACCCGGCATCCCCGGTCGCGAGGCCGTGCGGGAATCGGGCGATGCAGTCGGCGAGGATCTCGGGTCCGCCGGCGCGGTGGATTGCCCCGTCGACGCCCCCGCCGCCGCGCATGGCGCGGTTGGCGGCGTTGACGACCGCGTCGACCTTCTGACGGGTGATGTCGCCGTGGACGACGGTGACGCGGCTCATGACACATCCTTCGCGACGATCGGGCGGGCCGCGCCGGGGCGCGCGGTCTCGGTGAAGCCGGCGGCGAGGAAGCTCGAGAGGGTGCCGTGGTAGAGGTCGTTCGTCGAGAACCGCTTCACGTCGGTGTCGAGCGGGTACCCCTCGACGATGCGAGCGCCGTTCGCGCGCGCGTGGTCGACGGCGGCATCCAAGAGGCGGCTCGCGATGCCCTGGGATCGGTGCTCTTTACGGACGACGAAGCAGGTGATCGCCCAGACTGTCGGGTCGTCCATCGGCTCCGGTGACGTCTGGATGTTGCGGGTACGCGCGAGGCGGGGTTGATCGGGGCGGGGGGAGACCTTGACCCAGCCGGCGGCGTTGCCGTCGACGTAAGCGATCAGCGCTGACGGGACCGGAGCCGAGAGGTCCTGACGCAGTCGCTCACGCCGTTCGTCGACGCTGGTCGCCTCGAAGTCCTTCGGCGCGAGCATCCACCACTGGCACCAGCAGTCGGCGCCGTCGCCACCACCGGTCAGCGCGCGTTCCGCGTCGGTGAAGCGATCGGCACGGGCCGGTTCGATCGAGATCTGGCTCATGCGGGCAGGTTAGTGGCGGCATCGGACACGCGGAACCCCGTGGCGGTTCGCGGGCGGCCTCCGGACCGGTTAGGATAGTGGAGTTGTCCGCGAGGGCAACGGACCGGGATGTGGCGCAGCTTGGTAGCGCACTTGACTGGGGGTCAAGGGGTCGCAGGTTCAAATCCTGTCATCCCGACGGTTCGGGAAGGGCCGGAATCCATGAGGATTCCGGCCTTCTGCTTTCTCGCCGCTGCCCGTCGGAACGCAGTACCCTGGGGGAGGTCCCACGTCGGGAACCCCAGACATCCGCTTCTTCGAGTTGCATTGAGGTCGACATGGGCGGGAAGCCAGCTGATCACGTCGCTGCCCCCGACGTCCTCGCGCGCACGGTGGATGCGCTCTCGACGGCGACCGGCTTGTTGGAGGTGACGTCGGTCGTCGCTCATGCCGTGCGTGAACTGACGGGTGCCGACGGCGCGACCTTCGTCCTCCGTGAGGACGACCAGTGCTTCTACGTCGACGAGGATGCCATCGGACGCCTGTGGAAGGGTAGTCGCTTCCCGTTGACCGCCTGCGTGAGCGGGTGGTCGATGCTGCACCGCGAAACGGTCATCATCCCCGACATCTACGACGACGAGCGCGTGCCGATCGACGCCTACCGGCCGACGTTCGTGGCGAGCATGTGCATGGCACCGGTGCGCTCGTCCGATCCGATCGGCGCGATCGGGGCGTACTGGGCGGAGCGGCACGTGCCCGACCCCGAGCACGTGCGGCAGCTCGAGGTGCTCGCCAACACCGCGGCGGTCACCCTGGAGAACCTCGAGCTCCGCGGGGCGATCAGCCGGCGCAGTGCGGAGCGCGATCAGATGGCCGCACGGGCGGATGAACTCGACGCGACCATGCACTCGCTCGTGCACGACCTGCGCGGCCCCCTGGGGGCGATGATGGGCTTCGCCGAACTCATCGCAGACGATGCGACCGATCAGACCAGCGCCACTTATGCGCACGCGGTGGTGCGAGCGGGCGAGCGGATGTCGGCGCAGATCGAACGGATGCTGTCGATCTACCGCATCACCGCGGCGCCGCCCGCGCCTGAACGACTCGACCTCAGCGAGATAGCGCGGGGGATCGCGGACGAGCTCCTCGCGCAGAACCGCGGTCGCGACCTCGACATCCGGGTCGAGGAGGCCAACGTCGTGAGTGCGGATCCCGCGCTCGCGCACCTCGCGCTGGAGAACCTCCTCGGCAATGCGGTCAAATACACCGGCAAGAAGGCGTCGGCGCACATCGTCTTGCGACAGGTCGACGCCGGTCCCGAACGGGTCGTGTTGGAGCTGACGGACGACGGCGACGGTTTCGACCCGTCCGACGCGTCCCGGATCTTCGAACCGCTCACGCGACTGCACTCCGCGGAGGAGTTCCCGGGCACGGGTCTCGGGCTCGCGTCCGTCGCCCGCATCGTCGAACTCCACGGCGGCGGCATCTACGCGGATGGGCGGAAGGGTGAGGGCGCGACCTTCACATTCTCGTTGCCTGCTGCCGGCCCTGCCGTCGCCTGATCGCCCCAGGTTCTCACCGCGAGTCGCGTCACGGGCGATGAAGGCTAGCCCACCGACGGTGTCGGCGTGAGAGTGCCAGACGGATACGAGGCTGACGCGAGACACATTCCCAGTCTCGTACCCTTCACAGGGCAAATATCCCCAGATCAATAGCCGTTTCGAGGAAGGCGGCGTAGGTTGGCATTGGCCCATTTCGGGCCGTGCTCCCCTCCATCTGCGGGGAAGAAATGGCGGTTCCCATGGGAACCCAGACCTCTCGTCATCCTCACCCCTCGCGCCGCACGCGGAATCGGGTGATCGCACTCTCGGCCGCGGCCGTCGTCGCGGTAGCCGGCCTGTCTTTCGCTGCCGGCGTTCCTCGCGCGTACGCCGCGACATCCATCGGACTCGGCACCGCCGACTCGTACCTCGTCCTGGGTGGGTCGACCGTGACCAACACCGCGACCCCCACCGTCGTCAACGGCGACCTCGGTGTCGCCCCGGGTTCAGCCATCACGGGCTTCCCCCCGGGCCTTGTCATCGGAGGCGAGACCCACGCGGCCGACGCACAAGCACGGCAGGCGAAGATCGACCTCAAGACGGCGTATAACAACGCCGCAGGGCAAGCATCCGATGCGACTCTGCCGACCGAACTCGGAGGTCGCGAGCTGACCGAGGGCGTGTACAGCTTCTCCTCGACTGCAGGCCTGACCGGCACGGTCACCCTCCGAGGCGGTCCTGACGCCGTCTGGATCTTCCAAGTCCCCGAAACCCTGATCACGGGCTCGGGCGCGAGAGTCGCCTTGACCGGTGGTGCGCAGGCGTGCAACGTCTTCTGGCAGGTCGGCAGCTCCGCGACCCTCGGCACGGGCACCGACTTCGTCGGCACCGTCATGGCCCTCACCTCCATCACCGTCGATTTCGGGACGACGGTGGAAGGGCGCGCGCTGGCTCGCACGGGCGCGGTCACGCTGAACAACAACGTCTTCACCGCACCGGGCTGCGACACCGACGGGCCGGTCACCCCCACCCCGACTCCGACTCCGACGGCCACCCCGACTCCGACACCGACTCCGACTCCGACACCGGCTCCGTCACCGTCACCGTCACCGTCAGCATCTCCGAGCCCCACCCCGACCCCGACCCTGACCCCGACCCCGACCGCTGGGCCGACCCCGACCCAGCCCGGAACGCCCGGAAGTCCGGGAACCCCGTCGCAGCCCGGCACCCCTGGATCGCCGACCCAGCCCGGAACACCGGGAACGCCGGGAACTCCGCAAGGACCCGGGACGCCCGGCGACGGCACCGGATCCGGAACGACGGGTGATCGCTCTGCGGTCGACGAGTCCGCGAACCGAGGGTCGGGAAGCCTGGCCGAGACCGGGGCGACCGGCTATCCCTGGCTGCTTCTTCCGGCTTCCGGTGTCCTGCTCGCCGGTGGCGCGTTGGCCATCGTCCTCGCAGCGAGACGCCGCGCCGCACGCCGCTGATCCGGCGGCATCCGTCAGCATGAATTCGGGCTCGCGCACCTTCGGGTGTGCGGGCCCGAATCTGTGCCCGTGCAGGGGCGTCCGACCCTCCGATCTCCGACGCGGGCGTGGCGGGACGATGATGCAGGCGCTCGGACCGAAAACGGAATGCCCTCGCTCCAGCCGATTGACACGATTCATTCTTTCGGATGGATGCCTTGCGCAAGCTCTGTCAGCCGTGCCAGGATCGGTCGCATTGAGCCGGAATGCGCTTTCCAATGATGGTGGTGCGTGGGCTCACGACATGACGTAAGCCCCCATGTCTCGAGGTTGTCGGATCGTCCAGCGCCCCTCCGGTGCGGGTCATCCGGCGCGCCTTCTCGTCGACGCCGTCCAGGAGGACCCATGCCCATCCGCCGTCCCCGCTCCGCGCTCGCCATCGCGTCCGCGGCCGCGCTCACTGCATCGCTCATCGCTGCGGCACCTGCCGTCGCTGGCGACGCCCCCGCACCGCTTCCCGACGGCGACGTCATCGCGTTCGACTTCGGGCCCGGCGCGGTCGCATCCGGCTCGCTCGCCGTGACGTCAGCGACGGCATTCGATGCCGAGTGGGGATACGGCTTCTCCACGCCGCCAACCTCGGCGGCCCCGGATGTCGACCGCGGGGGCGACGACGCCGTGCGGTCCGACTTCGTCGCCGCGCAGGGCGGTACTTTCGAGGTCGATCTCGCGCCGGGTGATTACTCGGTCTCGCTCGTCGCCGGCGACGCGGAGGGCGCGACCGACATCGCGATCACAGCCGAGTCGATGTCCAAGGTGCAGCCCACGGCGAAGGCGACGGGCGAGTACCTCGAGATGGCGTTCCCCATCGCTCTCGTCGACGGGCGCCTGACGCTGCAGATCGCGGGCGGCGCGGCATCCCTCAACGCACTCACCATCACGCGGCTGCCCGAGCGCACCGCGGGTGCCGTCCCCACGACGTACCTGACGGGCGACTCGACCGTCCAGACCTACGACGCGACCGCGTACGCGCCGCAGGCGGGGTGGGGCCAGATGCTCGACCGCTTCCTCACGGACGACGTCGCGGTCAAGAACCACGCGATCGGCGGGCGCTCGTCCAAGAACTTCCTCACACAGGGCCGCCTCGACGAGGTGCTGCGCGCGATCCGTCCCGGCGACTACCTGTTCGCGCAGTTCGGTCACAACGATGCGACGCAGGGAGTGGACGACCGGTACGCCTCGCCCGCCGACTACAAGGAGTACCTCCGCACGTACGTCGAGGGTGCGCGCCAGCGCGGCGCGACGCCGGTGCTCGTGACGCCCGTCTCCCGCCGGAACTTCGACCCCGAGACGGGGCTCTTCCGCGTCAGCTTCCCCGAGTACGTCGAGAAGATGACCGAGCTCGCCGACGAGGAGGACGTGCCGCTGGTCGACCTCTCGGCATCCAGCCGCGCCTACCTCGACGAGATCGGTCCCGAAGCGGCGAAGGCCGTGTTCCTGCACGTCGACCCGGGTGTGTTCCCCAACCGGCCCGCCGGGACGGTCGACGACACGCACTTCCAGGAGTACGGCGCCATCCAGATGGCACGTCTGGTCGCGCAAGGCGTCAGCACCCTCGACATCCCGCTCGCCGACGAGGTCACCGACACGGAGCCCCCGGCCGAGGTCCCCGCAGCCCCCCAGAAGCTCGTGGCCGGGGGCGTCAGCAACGCCGGCGCCACCCTGAAGTGGGACGCCGTGCCCACCGCGGACATCTACAAGGTGTTCCGTCAGGCGGCCGGTGAGGACACCTGGACCCTGGTCGGAACCGTGACCCAGCCGACGACGATCGTGCAGGGTCTGAGCGAGGGTGCGACGGTCCGCTACCGCGTCGTCGCGGTCAACGGTCGCGGCGAATCCGAGCCGTCGACACCGGTGGAGTTCACCACCAAGCAGGCCGCGTACCGGTTCGACTTCCAGCTCGCCGGCAACCCCCTCGCCGCCGGGTACACCGAGGTCACGCCGAACCTCGCGTACACGAAGGACCGCGGTCACGGCTTCACGAACGCCCTCCCCGCCAACGCGGGCCGAGACCGTGGAGTCGCCGAGGGATCGAACGACCTGCTCCGCGACTTCGTCCTCCCGGGCGACAGCTCGACCTTCGCCCTCGACGTGCCGAACGGCACCTACTCGGTCAAGACGTTCTCGGGCGACTGGATCGGATCGACCCGCACGAGCTTCCGCATCGAAGGGAAGGAAGCGGGCACGGGCAACGCCGGCCGCGGCTCGGTCGCGGCGGTCCTCCGCGGGCCCTTCCTCGTGACCGACGGCCAGCTGAACATCGAGGCCTACGGAGCCGCAGCCGGGACGCGTCTGAACGGACTCGAGATCACGCCGATCCTCCTCGGCCCCACAGGGCTGACGGTGACGGGCGTCGAAGCCGATCCGGCCGATCCCGAGATCGACCTGGCGTGGGATGCCGAATCCGGCCTCACCTGGAACGTGTACCGCTCGTCCGCCTTCGACACCGCCCCGACACTCGTGGGAAGCAGCACCGAGCCGGCGTACACCGACCGCACGGCGCGCGTGGGCCTCGACTACAGCTATCACGTGACCGCCGTGGACCGGACGGGCCTCGAGTCCGTGCCGTCGGCGAAGGTCGAGACGAGTCTGACCGACCCGGACGTCGCTGCCCCCGGCTCGCCGACGGATCTCGACGCCGTCCGCGTCGACCCGCGCGAGGTGGAGCTCGCCTGGACCGCGGCGGAGGACAGCGTCTTCTTCCTCGTCTTCCGCTCGGAGGTCGAGGGGGAGCGCGGCGCCCTCGTGGGAACCAGCGACGTCCCGCGTTTCGTCGACGACGACGTGCTGACCACCGTGCCGTACTTCTACACGGTCGTTCCGGTCGGTGTGGGCGGTGCCGGTGCGGCATCCGACCCGTACGAGACGGCGGCGCCGACGGTGCTGCAGCGTCAGGCGGAGTACCTGGACCGTGGCGTCGCCGCTGTCCGCACCGATGGCGGCGTGCTCGTGTCGTGGCGACTGCTGGGCACAGACCCTGCCGACGCGGGTTTCCACGTCTACCGTGACGGCCGGCGCATCACGACGACGCCGATCACCGCCTCGACCAACCTGCTCGACACCGACGGGACGGATGCCTCGGAGTACTTCGTCACCCGGTTGAGCGGCTCGGGCGACGAGACCGTCGAGACGACCGAGTCCGAGCCGGTAGGAGTGCAGACCGCCGCATACCGCGCGCTTCCGCTGCAGAAGCCGGCGGACGCGTACACGAAGGACGGCCAGCCTTACTCGTACTCGGCCAACGACACCACCGTCGGCGACGTCGACGGGGACGGACGGTACGAGCTCATCGTGAAGTGGTACCCGTCCAATGCGAAGGACAACTCGCAGGGCGGGTACACCGGCAACGTCTACGTCGACGCCTACCGGCTGGACGGCGAACGTCTCTGGCGCATCGACCTGGGCGTGAACGTCCGAGCGGGCGCCCACTACACCGACGTCATGGTCTACGACTTCGACGGCAACGGCCGTGCCGAGCTGATCACACGGACCGCGGACGGCACGGTAGACGGGGCCGGACGGGTGATCGGCGACGCGAGCGCAGACCACCGCAACAGCTCGGGGTACGTCCTGCAGGGCCCGGAGTTCCTGACGGTCTTCGACGGGCTGACGGGCGCGGCGGTCGACACGATCGACTACATCCCCCAGCGCGGCGACGTCGGATCGTGGGGCGACACGTACGGCAACCGGGTCGACCGGTTCCTCGCATCCGTCGCCTACCTCGACGGTGAGCACCCGAGCGCGATCTTCAGCCGCGGGTACTACACGCGTGCCGTCGTCGCGGCCGTCGACTTCGACGGCGAGGAGCTGACGACGCGCTGGGTCGCCGATTCGAACGAGGACGGTGCGGAGGCCCTCTACGGGCAGGGCAACCACTCCATGTCGGTCGCCGATGTGGACGGTGACGCGAAGGACGAGATCATCTTCGGCTCGGCCGCGATCGACGACGACGGCGAGCTGCTGTACTCGACCGGGCTCGGCCACGGCGACGCCCTTCACGTCGGTGACTTCGACCCGTCGCGACCCGGACTCGAAGCCTTCGCGGCTCACGAGAACATGGCGGCGTCCGGCAACCGCGGGGCGACGTTCCGCGACGCGAAGACCGGCGAGGTGCTCTGGAGCATTCCCGCCACCGTCGACACGGGACGTGCGGCTATCGGAGACATCGACCCGCGGCATCCCGGAGCCGAGGGCTGGGCTATCGGCGGTGACGCCGCCTGGAACTCTCGGACCGGAACGCTCGTCGCCGCGGACGGTGAGGTCATCGGCGACACGATCCCGGCCGCGAACTTCCTCGCCTGGTTCGACGGCGATCCGCTGCGCGAGATCGTCGACCACGAGTGGGATGCCGCGACCTCGCAGGGTACGCCGGTCGTCGCCAAGTGGGACGGGGAGGCCGGCGAGCAGAAGACGATCCTGTCGGATGCCGGGGCCCGGTCGAACAACGGCACGAAGGGAACGCCCAACCTCCAGGCGGATCTTTTCGGCGACTGGCGCGAGGAGATCGTGTGGCGCTCGGCGGATTCGTCCGAGCTGCGCATCTACTCGACCGATGACGAGACCGACATCCGCATCCCGACGCTCATGCACGACATGCAGTACCGGGTCGCGGTCGCCTGGCAGAACACCGGCTACAACCAGCCGCCGCACCCGAGCTTCTTCATCGGCGACGGGATGGAGCCGGCTCCGATGCCGCGCATCGCGGTGACGGGTGGTCCCTCGGGCGGCGACGACGAGTCCGCTCCGGTGATCTCGGGTCTCCCGAAGGACGGTGCGCTCCTGGCCGACAGCGGCGAGCTCGCGCTCGCGGTGACGGCGGCGGACCCCGAGTCCGGCGTGCGGAACCTCGACGTCGCCCTGGACGGGGACCCGGTCGCGGCCGACGCCGTCATCGACCTCACCGGCAAGGCGGGCGAGCACCTGCTGACCGTGCGGGCCGCCAACCACGACGGTCTCATAGCGACGGCGGAGTCCCGGTTCACGGTCTTCGCCGACGAGGGCGCGACGGCGGCGCCCGGTCGGGGGGCTCTCAGCAGCGACAGCGGCTGGGGCACGGGCCTCCGCGACGGATCGTTCACGGTCACCATGAACCTGTGGTGGGGCGTCAACGGCTCCGTGTTCCGGCTGTACGAGAACGGCGAGCTCCTCGACACCCGTCTGCTGACGCCGCAGTCACCGCGGGCGCAGCAGGTCGCGGTTCCGATCGCGGGTCGCTCGAACGGCACGTACGTGTACACGGGCGAGCTGGTCAACGCGGCGGGAATCAGCGAGACGACGTCGATCACCGTCATGGTGACGGATGCCGCTCCCGGTACGCCTGTGCTCTCGCACGACAACCACGATCGAGACGGCACCTACACGGTCGCCTCGAACCTCTGGTGGGGGACCAACGCGACCTCGTACGCGCTGTACGAGAACGGCAAGGTCATCGACGAGCAGAGCCTCGACGCGGCGTCGCCGAACGCGCAGCGCACCCGGACGGCGGTGACGGGCCGTGGCCCGGGCACGTACGAGTACGTCGTGGAGTACCGCAACGAGGTGGGAGCGACCCGCTCGACTCCGCTGACGGTCGTCGTCCGCTGAGACGGATGCCGCGGGTCGCCCTCACACGGGGTGCGACCTGCGGCATCCCTTCGTCACTGTCGGGCGATCGCGTCTGTGGGGACTCAGAGCTCCGCGACGCGGATGAGCACCTTGCCGACCGTTGCGGCTTCGACCGCGTCGTGAGCGGCGGCGGTCTGCTCGAGCGGGAACCATGTCAGCGGGAGCCCGGCGTCTTCGCCCACCGGCAGCGCTCCGTCTTCGAGTGCGCGCGTGATGTCGGCGACGGCGGCATCGAGGGCAGGTTCTCCGACGGTGTAGAGCAGGACGCCCTGCACCCGGATGTTCTTCGCGAAGGTCGGACGGATCGGCATGCTGAAGGTGTCGCCGTTGTCGTCCGCGTAGAAGGCGACGACCGCGTGCCCGGCGGCGACCTCCGCGTCGACCGCCGCGTTCGTGGCGAGCGACACCTCGACGATCTGATCGACGCCGTCGGGCGCGACCTTGCGGATGTTATCGACGAGGTCACCCTGCGTGTAGTCGATGATGTGGTGCGCGCCGGCCGCCCGCGCGAGTGCCGCCTTCGCGTCGGAGCTCACGGTGGTGATGACCGTCGCGCCCGCCCAGCGGGCCAGCTGGATCGCGGCGTGACCGACGGCGCCGGCGCCTCCCGCGACGAGCACGGTGCGTCCGGTGAGCGCTCCGGGGGCCAGGCGAGCCGGCCCGTCCTCGTGGACCGTGAGGGCGCGGTGCGCCGTCACGGCGGGAACGCCGAGGCTCGCAGCGGTCGCGAAGTCGATGCCCTCGGGGAGTCGGATGGCGCGGGATGCCGGCACCACCGTGTACTCCTGCGCGGTGCCCGTGGGGCGCTGGTGCTGCGCGAGGTGCACCCACACGCGGTCGCCGACGGCGAGTCCCTCCACATCGTCGCCGAGCGCGTCGACGATTCCGCTGCCGTCCTGGTTCGGGACGGTCTCGGCGAACGTCGCCCGCGCCGTGCCGCCGGCGCGGGACTTCCAGTCGGTCGGGTTGACGCCCGAGACGGCGATGCGCACGCGCACCTCACCGGGTCCGGGATCCGCGATCTCGCGGTCGACGAGAGAGAGGACGTCGGAGGCGCCTGGGGTGCGGTAGACGATGGCCTTCATGTGGAGCATGAACCGACCGTAGCGCGCGGGCATTCCGAGACCGGGGGATTGCCAGGCGCGCTGTGAGAGGCTCGGCGCAGCGGCATGAGTTTCATGCCGCGTGCAGGAAGGGGGCCTCGTGCCCACCTGGCTCGAACATATCTGTCACGCTCTCATCGGCCGGACGCGATCGCACGACGATCTCCCGGACCTACGTGACCTCCCGACGTCGCGTGTGGACGTCGAACGGACCTACTACCTCGTCGACGACCCCGAACGCCGCACCCGGGACGATCGGCTGTACGTGCTGCGGATGGGGCGCGGGCGCACCCGTCGCGCTGCGGACATCTCCGTCCACTCGAACGGACGCGTCGTCGGCTACCTGCCGGCGGCAGCCTCGGCCGCGCTCGCCGCCCCCTTGGCGGGTCTGGGCGGCGCGGCGATCGTCAACGGGGCCGGTCCCCGTCCCGGGACCACCCGTCTGCGCGTCGATCTCCCCAGCGCGGACGCGATGCGGTCGCTCCGCGCGACGACGGAGCTCGCCGCGGCCTGACGCGCGTCACTGGGCGACGACGTCGCCCGATCCGTCGGCGTTCACCCGGAACGAGACGCTCTTGTATTCGGTCCGGAGCGAGATGAACATCTCGGGGTTCTCGACGGACGCTCCGAAGGTCTCGCTGTCGATGTCGCTGTCGGTGCCCCGCGAGACGACGGCGCTCGCGTCGCCGACGGGGATGCCCGACTCCGCCGACGCCTTCTCCATCAGCGCCCACACGGTCGAGAGGGCGATGTCCTTCCAGGAGAACTGCTCGGCCGCGAGGTCGGGCTGTGACGGCGCCGGGCCCTCGTGATCGACGACACCGCCCCGGTACATCCACACATCGGTCTCGGTCCTGCCCGGGGTGAGGGGTGCCTCGACCCGGATGAAATCAGACGTGATGAGGACGGTGCTGACCCGGTCGTGCCCGATCTCGTCCTCGAGGGCCCGCACCGCGACGGCCAGTTCGTCGGGCCGCCGCAGGTCCACGCCGATGCGCCCCTCCTGCGCCGCCTGCGCGGTCATCACGACGGCGCGGCCGTATGGAGCGACGACGGCGGCCGCCACGGCGAGCGCGATGACGACGAAGAGGATGCCGCGGAGCACCCTCCCGCGCGGACCGATGCCGAGGAGCGGGCCGCGCCGCGCGCCGTTCACCACGCGCTGCGCCTTCGGCCAGGAGATCATCGGGACCGACCCCGGCGGTGGGACGACGAGCCCGTCGATCTCCTGCGGCGAGACCTGGCCGTCGACGAAGCCGAACTCGGGGCCGCCCTCGATCAGGATCGCGACCGGCCGGGTCGCGTCGGGCCTGAGGGCTCCGAGCTCGATCAGCGGGACGACACTGCGGAGGGTGGTGGCGTACGCGGCGCCCCGGCGCGGCTGCACCGTTACGTCGATCTCGCACACGGGCTGGTCGTTGATCTGCGTTCCCGTCTGACGGACGGCGTCGATGCGTGCCACGCCCAGGCGATCCTCGGCCCGCGCGCGGGTCAGATCCTCCTGAGAGACCGATGTCGAGGCGAGTCCCGACGCACCCAGCCGGAGGAAGACGACGCTGAGGATGCCGATGGGCAGCGCGACCGCGAGGACCCAGATGCCGGCTCCGGGAGGACCGACCACCGCGGCGACGGCACCGCCGACGAGAGCGCCCACAGCTGCGGAGAAGATCAGGCGAAGCACGATCCGGGAGCCTATCGGCAGGTGACGAACTGCCCGAAATCGGCCGCATCGACGGGGATGCTCTGACAGGCTTTCGGTGTGATCGAGACACTCCTGGGCCTCGTGGTCGCGCTCCTCGTCGTCGCCCTCACCACGGTCGTCGGCCGGTGGGCGGGGATCGCGGCGCCGATCCTCATGGTGGCCGTCGGGGTCGGGGGGAGCTTCCTGCCGGTGTTCGACGACTTCGTCCTCGACCCGGAGTGGATCCTCCTCGGCATCCTGCCGCCCTTGCTCTACTCGGCGGCGGTGTCGATGCCGGCCATGCACTTCCGCCGCGAGTTCGGCGCGATCGCCGGGCTGTCGGTCTTCCTCGTCATCGGGACCGCGCTCGCCCTCGGACTGTTCTTCATGATCGTGCTCCCCGACCTCGGTTTCGCGTGGGGCGTCGCGCTCGGCGCGATCGTCAGCCCGACCGACGCGGTCGCGACGTCGATCATCAAACGCACCCCGGTTTCCAAACGCGTCGTCGCGATCCTCGAGGGCGAGAGCCTGCTCAACGACGCCACGGCGCTCGTGCTGCTGCGGACGGCGATCGCGGCGGCCGCGGCATCCTTCTCGTTCTGGGGGGCGGTGGGAACGTTCGCCTACGCCGTCGTCGTCGCCGTACTCATCGGCGCGTTCGTCGGCTGGCTGAACCTGACCGTCCGTCGCCGCGCGACGGATCCGACCGTCAACACCGTCCTGTCCTTCACCGTCCCGTTCCTCGCCGCCATCCCCGCCGAGCTCCTCGGGGCCTCGGGGCTCGTCGCCGCCGTCGTCGCGGGCATCATCACGGGTGTCGGGGGCCCCCGCGTGTTCTCGGCGCGCAATCGGCTCTCGGACGCGCAGAACTGGCGCACGATCGAGCTCGTCCTCGAAGGTCTCGTGTTCCTGTTCATGGGACTGCAGCTCACGACGATCATCTCGGACGTGCAAGCCGTGCACGCCGGCGTGGCGCCCGCTCTCCTCATCGCGGCGGGGGCGTGGCTGCTCACCGTCGTCGTCCGCGCCGCGTACGTCGCACCGCTCCTGGCGCTCCTGTCCGCGAGCGCGCGCCGCGTGCGCCGGCTGCAGCCACGACTCGAGACCATCGCCCAGCGGCTCGAGAGCGAAGAAGGCGAGAAGAAGCTCGTCGACGCCTTCGCGCGCCGGGGCAGAACGGTCTCGCGTGACACGGTCCGCCGCTTCGGCCCGCGCGTGACCCGTGGGCTCGCGGACATCCGCTACTTCCAAGAGGCTCCCCTCGGATGGCGGGAGGGCGCGCTCGTGGTGTGGGCGGGCATGCGGGGCGCGATCACGCTCGCTGCCGCGCAGACGCTGCCCGCGGACACACCGCAGCGCTCGGTCCTCATCCTCGTGGCCTTCGGGGTGGCCGTCCTCTCCCTCGTCGGGCAGGGCTCCACCGTCGCCCCCATGGTCACCGCCCTGACCGCCGCAGATTCCGAGGAGGAGACCCGTCAGCGCGAACGGGAGGAGCGCCGGCACATCCTCGACCTCCTCCGCGACAGCGCAGCGACCGTTCCGGCCGCCGAGCGCCCGGCGGACGCGGACCGCTCCCGGATCTTCGAGATCGAGAGCGCCCGACGACTCGAGGTGCTGGCGGTGCAACGGCGGGTGCTCCTCGATGCGCGCGACAGCGGGACCTTCGACGCCGACGTCCTCGCGCACGAGCTCGCCGTCATCGACGCGTCGCAGATCGCGATCGAGCTCCGCTCCGATCGGGGGTGACCCGGGTCAGCGGCCGAGCGCGCGGGCGATGTCGTCGACATCCCGCAGGTCGTTGAAGATGTGCAGGGCGACCCGGGCGTTGCCGGCGCGGCGGGATGCCACGATCCCCGCCGCTCGCAGGCGGTCGACGTCGTCCCCGTCCACATCCGGCCAGGTGACGATGGGCGTCGCGCGCTCGGGGGTCGGCAGGTCGAGACGCTCCCGGAGCGCGGCCGCCAGCCCCGTCACCTCATCGCGCAATGCGTCGGCGTCGGCGTCGGCGAACAGGGCCAGCGCGGGCTCCGCGCCGACGAACGCCTGCCACGCCGGCGACACGTCGAACCGTCGAGCGGATGCCGCCAGTGCCGCATCCGGGCCGTAGCACGAGGCCCACGGGTCCGATCCGGCGTACCAGCCCGCCTGGCGGGGTGCGATCGAGGCGGCGAAGTCCTCGTCGAGGGTGAGGAAGGCCACGCCGCGAGGGGCGCACAACCACTTGTAGGCGTGGCAGACGAGAGCATCGAACGAAGCGGCGGCCACCGGCATCCATCCGACGGCCTGCGTCGCGTCGCAGAGCGTCCGGATACCGTGGTCCCGAGCCGCTGCGACGATGGCGTCGGCGTCGGCCACGGCTCCCGTCGCGGACTGGACGATCGAGAAAGCGACCAGCGCGTCGCCGTCCCGGAGCGACTCGGCGAGCGCCGTCAGAGGGACGGTGCGCACGGTGATGCCGCGACCGGCGTGGACGAAGGGCAGGACGAGCGAGGAGAACTCGCCGTCGGGGCAGACGACGACCGCTCCGTCGGGCAGGGCTGCCGCGATGAGGCTGACCATCGCCGAGGTCTGCGCGCCGAGTGCGACGGCCCCGGGATCGACGCCCACCAGACGAGCGAAGGCGGCACGGCACCGTTCGGCGACCGCGGCGTAGCGGATCGGGTCGGGCAGGACGTCGAGGTCGGCGCGGACGGCGTCCCGCGTCGCGAGGGAGGGGATGCCGGAGGTGCACGCCGCAACGTAGCCGCGGGCGTCGGGGAAGGACGCCCGGACGGCAGCGGGGGAGAGGGCCATGCATCCATGGTCCCGGCCACCGGAGGATTGCACCACGGCAGGTATTGCATCGTGGACATGACGTCGCGTTATATGTCTTCGTGCCCACCTCTCTTCCCGACCTCTCCGTCGCCGAACTCCGGATCGTGAAAGCCATCGGAGACGCAGGGTCGGTGACCGCGGCCGCCGTCGCTCTCGGCTACAGCCAACCCGCCGTCAGCCAGCAGATCCGCCGCCTCGAATCCCGCCTCGGCATGCCCGTGGTGGAGCGGGTCGGCAGACGGATGCGGTTGACCGAGGCCGGGCGCATCCTCGCCCGGCACGCCGCCTCGATCACCACCGCCCTGGGCGCGGTGGCGGGGGAGCTCGCCGACCTCAGCGGTGGACGGAGCGGGACGGTGCGCCTGGTCGGCTTCCCCTCCGCATCCCCGACCGTCCTTCCCCGCCTCATGCGGCGCCTCGCCGAGACCGATCCCGGTGTCTCCCTGACCTACGTCGAGGCCGAGCCCCCCGAAGCGGTCGCCGCCGTCCGCGCCGATCGTGCGGACATCGCCCTCACCTTCAGCCACCCCGGCGACGGTACGGATGCCCACGGCGACAGCATCCGCGGGCTCGACGCTCGTCGCATCGGCGCAGAGGACCTGCTGCTGATCCTCCCCGAAGGGCATCGGCAGGCCTCCGACGACGTCGTCGAGCTCGAAGCGCTCGCGGGCGACGACTGGATCGCCGGCTGTCCGCGCTGCCGCAGCCATCTGCTCGACTCGTGCGCGCGGGCGGGGTTCCTTCCCCGCATCCGGTTCGAGACGGACAACGTCGCGGCCGTCGAGCAGCTCGTCGCGCAGCAGGTCGGCGTCGCGACCCTTCCGCGGTTGGCGGTGGCCTCCTTCCCGCTCGTGGCCGGCGTCCGCACGCGCCCTCTCGCCTCGGGCGACCGGCGGGAGCTCCACGCGGTGTCGGCGCGCGGCGCCGCACGGGTCCCCGCGGTCGCCACGGTGCTCGGCCACCTCGAAGCCGCTGTCGCCGAGATGACATCGGCTCCCCGCGCCGCCTCGCGGGCGAAGTAGGGTGAGCCCCATGCATCAGCGTCCCCTCGCCGCCACCGGTCGTTCCGTCTCCGCCATCGGCCTCGGTACCTGGCAATTGGGGGCGGACTGGGGCGATGTGTCCGAGGCCGACGCCCTCGGCGTGCTCGCGACGTCCGTCGAGGCCGGGGTCACCCTCTTCGATACCGCAGACGTCTACGGCGACGGGCGGAGTGAGACGATGATCGGGCGCTTCCTGGCGGAGCATCCCGGCCACGGCGTGACGGTCGCGACCAAGATGGGGCGCCGACTGCCGCAGGAGCCCGGCAACTACACGGCCGAGAACTTCCGCGCCTGGACCGATCGGTCGCGCCGGAACCTCCGCGTCGACACCCTCGATCTCGTTCAGCTGCACTGTCCGCCGTCTGCGGTCATCGACGCCGATGAGACGTACGACGCCCTCGATGCGCTCGTCGCCGACGGGGCGATCGCCGCCTACGGCGTCTCGGTGGAGACCTGCGCGCAGGCGCTCTCGGCCATCTCGCGACCCGGCGTGACAAACGTGCAGATCATCTTCAACCCGTTCCGCCTCAAGCCGCTCGACGAGGTCCTGCCCGCCGCCGCCGCCGCGGGCGTCGCCGTGTTCGCTCGGGTCCCTCTCGCGTCCGGTCTCCTCAGCGGCCGGTACACGACGTCCACGTCCTTCGCCGGCGACGACCACCGGTCGTACAACCGCAACGGCGAGGCGTTCGACCGGGGCGAGACGTTCTCGGGGGTCGATTACGAGACCGGTCTCGTCGCGGCCGAAGAACTCGGCGCGGCCCTGCCCGACGGTGTCTCGCTGCCCGCGGCATCCCTCGCCTGGATCTCATCGCAGACCGGTGTCACCTCCGTGATCCCCGGAGCACGGACGACCGCTCAGGCGACATCCAACGCCGCGGCGGGACTCATCGACCCCGCAGTCCTCGACACCTTCGCCGCGGCGGTCGTCGACGTCTACGACCGCCGTCTCCGGGCGGACATCCACCCGCAGTGGTGACACCGGGGGTGGGGATGCCGCCCGCCGCCGCCCCGCTGCACTCGCTACCGTGAGCGCATGATCGTCGATGTCGCTGGGGTCCTGTTCCGCTGGGAATCGCGGAGGGACGACTGGTACTTCGTGCCGTTGCCCGAAGAGGTGAGCGCCGACATCCGCGAGGTCCCGCGTCCCGGGCGCGGTTTCGGTTCCGTGCCGGTGAGGGCCACGGTCGGCGCGACGAGCTGGCGGACGTCGATCTTCCCGGACGCCGGCCGCGGGGTCTACGTCCTTCCGCTCAAGCGGTCGGTGCGTGAGCGCGAGGGGATCTCCGACGGCGACACCGTCCGCGTCCGGCTCGACGTTCTCGACGGCTGAGAGCGCGTCCGCCGTGTTCGCAGGCACCACGGATCCACTCGCTGTCACCCTGATCACCCTCGCGTACCTCTGGGTGGCCGTGGCATCCGTCGCACTCACCGTCATCGACGTCAGGACGCACCGGCTCCCCAATGCGTGGGTTGTCCCGGGTTATCCCATCGTCGGCGGCCTGATGCTCCTCGCGTGCCTCGCCGGAGCGCCGTGGGCGTCACTCCTGCGCGCGGCGATCGGCGGCGCGGCACTGTTCGTGTTCTACCTCCTCCTGCGCGCGGCCGGCGGCGGCATGGGCGGTGGGGACGTCAAGCTCGCCGGGGTGCTCGGCATCGCGCTGGGATGGGTGGGCTGGTCCGCGCTCGCCGTCGGCGCCGTCGCGGGCTTCGTCTTCGGCGGGCTCTACGGCATGCTCCTGCTCGCGACGCGCCGCGCCGGCCGACGCACCGCCGTCGCCTTCGGCCCGTGGATGCTGCTGGGCGCGTGGGCGGGCATCGTGTGGGGCGCGTCGCTCGTCGACCGCCTCGGTCTGTGACGCGTCGCCGCTGGCAGATCCTTGCCCCGTACGCAAGGGGAGGTCGGCCAGCGCGGGTGCCTCGGTAGCGTGAGGGGATGGCCGATAGTACGAAGACCCCGCTGATCCCGCGCCTCATCGCGCGGGCACTGTCCCTGCGGATCGTCCGTGCCTACCTGCGGTACAGCGAGCGGCGGGGGCCGATGCTCGCCGACAGCGTGACCTACCGCACCCTCTTCAGCGTGTTCGCGGGAGTCCTCCTGGGGTTCTCGGTCGCCGCGCTCTGGCTGTCGGGCAACCCGCAGGCGTGGCAGGGACTCCTCGACGCGGTCGACCGCGTGATCCCGGGACTCGTCGGCGAGGGCGGCCTCATCGATACCGAGAACCTTAGCCAGCCGGTCGCCTTCTCTCTCGCTGGCGTGCTGTCCCTCATCGGTCTGATCATGGCCGCGATCGGGGCCATCGGATCGCTCCGCACGGCCCTGCGGATCGTCGCGGACAAGGTGCACGACGACACGCTCTTCATCATCGTCCTCGCGCGGAACCTGCTCCTCGCCATCGTCATCGGCGTCGGACTGGCGGCCGCGGCGGTGGCGACGGTGCTCGGCACGGCGGGAGTCGGCCTCGTGGCCGGCTTCGTCGGCGTCTCGCCCGAGAACCCGCTCACGGTCGGCGTGAGCGCCACGGTCGGCATCCTCGTCACGTTCCTCCTCGACACCGCCGTCGTCGCCCTGCTGTTCCGCACCCTCTCGGGTGTCCGCGCTCCGGCACGGGCACTGTGGACCGGGGCGCTCATCGGCGGCGTCGGACTCACCGTGCTGCAGCAGCTGTCGAGCCTCTTCGTCGGCGGTGCCGGGTCCAACCCGCTGCTCGCATCGTTCGCGTCGCTGATCGCCCTGCTCCTGTGGATCAACCTCTCGTGCCAGGTGATCCTCATCGCCTCGTCCTACATCGTGGCGGCCACGCTCGAGAGCGAGGATCGCGTCCGCCGCGTCCACGGCGCGAGGACCCTGATCGAGCGACGGGTGCAGACCGCGGAAGACCAGGTGAAGGCGGCGGCCGACGAACTCCACGCCGCTCGCGCGGCGCTCGCCGAGGAACGCGCCGACTGAGCGGCATCCGTCACATCCTGATCACCGCCGTGTGAACTCTGACGCATCCGCTCGGCGCTGCCGGGCGAGGGTGTGTACCGTCGAACCGTGAAGAACCCGCGCCTTCAACCGACTCACCCGATCGCCCTTGCGCCCGTGCAGGCACCCGAGCCCACCGTCGACGGCTTCGTGACCCAGTTCCTCCGGAACCTCAACAACGGGCGCGGCGTCGCGCTGTCGACGTCGACGGCCAACGATCGGTACTTCGCGCTCGCCGCGACGGTGCGCGACTACCTCATGGCACGGTGGCTCGAGGATGTCCGGCGTCAGCGCACGATCCAGTCGAAGGGTGTCGCGTACCTCTCGGCCGAGTACCTGCTCGGTCGGCAGCTCGACAACAACCTGCTCGCCACGGGCCTCACCGACATCGCCGACGAGGCGCTCGTGGCGTGCGGCCTCGACCTCGACGACGTCCGCGCGATGGAGGTCGAGCCGGGTCTCGGCAACGGCGGACTGGGACGGCTCGCGGCGTGCTTCATCGACTCTCTGGCGACCCTCGGTGTCCCGAGCGTCGGGTACGGCATCCGATACGAGTACGGCATCTTCCGGCAGACCTTCGTCGACGGGCAGCAGGTCGAGCAGGCCGACTCCTGGCTCGCGCTCGGCTCGCCCTGGGAGTTCCCGCACCCCGAGGCGGCGCGGACCGTCTCCTTCGGCGGCCACACCGAGACCTACGACGACGGGGGAGTGACGCGGACGCGCTGGGTCCCCGCGTGGAACGTCCTCGCCGTGCCTTACAACTACATGGTCCCCGGCTACCACAACGGCCGCGTCAACACGCTCCGGCTCTGGAGTGCGCAGGCGACGCAGGGCTTCGACCTCCGCGTCTTCAACGCCGGCGACTACCAGGAGGCGGTGCGGGCGCAGACCTACGCCGAGAACATCTCCAAGGTGCTCTACCCCGAGGACTCCACGCCGCAGGGCAAGGAACTGCGTCTGCAGCAGCAGTACTTCTTCGTCGCGGCATCCATCAGCGACTTCGTCAATCTCATCCTGCCGACGGATTTCGACCTCGCGAATCTTCCCGACCGGGTCATCTTCCAGCTCAACGACACGCATCCCGTCATCGGTGTCCCCGAGCTCATGCGCGTGCTCGTCGACGAGAAGGGGCTCGAGTGGGATGCCGCGTGGCAGATCACCCAGCAGTGCTTCGCCTACACGTGCCACACCCTGCTGCCCGAGGCGCTCGAGGTGTGGCCGGCTGACCTGCTTGGTCGCCTGCTTCCGCGGCATCTGGAGATCATCTACCGGATCAACGACGAGTTCCTCGAGGCGGTCCGCGAGCGGTTCGGCGACGATTCGGAGCGGATCCGCCGCATGTCGATCGTCTCGCCCGACGGGGCGATCCGGATGGCCTACCTCGCCACCGTCGCCGGGTCGAAGGTCAACGGCGTCGCGGAGCTGCACTCCCAGCTGCTCCGCGAGAAGGTCCTGCCGGACTTCGACGAGTTCTACCCCGACAAGTTCACGAACGTCACGAACGGGGTGACGCCGCGTCGGTTCGTCAAGCTCGCCAACCCGGGATTGTCGCGTCTGATCACCGACACGATCGGCGCGGGGTGGCTCACCGACCTGGATCGGTTGCGCGAGCTCGAGGAGTACGCCGACGATGCCGAGTTCCGCTCCGCCTTCCGTGCGGTCAAGGCGGCGAACAAGCGAGTGCTCGCCCGCACGCTCGCCGAGCGCGACGGGCTCACGGTCGCCGACGACCACCTGCTCGACGTGATGGTGAAGAGGCTCCACGAGTACAAGCGTCAGACGCTCAAGCTCCTCCACATCATCACGGAGTACGACGCCATCGTCTCGGGCCGCGTGACGCCCGACCAGGTGACTCCGCGGACCTTCGTGTTCGGCGCGAAGGCGGCGCCCGGCTACGCGATGGCCAAGCGCATCATCCACCTCATCAACGCTGTGGGATCCGTCGTCAACGACGACCCGCGCGTCGATGGTCGACTGAAGGTGCTGTTCCCGCCGAACTACAACGTGACCCTCGCGGAGCGCATCGTCCCGGCCGCCGACCTGTCCGAGCAGATCTCGCTCGCAGGCAAAGAGGCCTCCGGCACCGGCAACATGAAGTTCGCCCTCAACGGTGCCCTCACGATCGGCACGGACGACGGCGCGAACGTCGAGATCCGCGAGCTCGTCGGCGACGACAACTTCTTCCTCTTCGGCATGGCCGAGCCCGAGGTCGCCGACCTGCAGGCGCGGGGCTACCACCCCATCGACTTCGTCCGCGCCGACGAGAACCTGTCGCGCGCTCTCGAGCTGATCTCCTCCGGTGCGTTCTCCGGCGGGGACGCCTCGGTGTTCGAGCCGGTCGTGTCTAACCTGACGCACCACGATCCCTTCATGGCGCTCGCGGACTACACCGACTACATCGCCGCGCAGAAGCGCGTCGACGCCCTGTACGCCGACCAGGATGCGTGGACCCGCGCCGCGATCCTCAACGTCGCACGGTGCGGCTTCTTCTCGTCGGATCGGTCGATGCGCGATTACATCGACCGCATCTGGCACACCCCGCCGATCCTCTGAGTCGCCGGGATATCACCGCCTCGGCCCGCTGACAAGGCATCGGGTCGAGCTGCATCCGCCCGATTAGAGTCGGTAGCGGAGGTTCATCATGGCTATTGCACGACTTCACGGCGGTCCGCTCGACGGACAGGTCATCCCGCTCGAAGAGGACACGGATCGGCTGATCCTGCCCTACAGCGAGACGCAGATCACGTACGAGCGCTCGGGCGCCGACGAGAACACGGGAGAAGACGACGGACCCACGTCCGCCGACTTCCATTTCATCGCCGCTCAAGACGACATCGACCCGTCCGCGGACGAGCGCGACGACCGTTCGACCCTTGACGACTGAGCCGGAGCACTCGCTCGAGATCGAGCGGACCTACGACGTCGACGCCGGGACGCCGCTGCCCGATTGGGCACGGCTTCCCGGCGTCGCCGTCGTCGGCGCGCCCGAGCCCCGCGAACTCGACGCGCACTATCTCGACACGGTGGACGGAGCGCTCGGCCGCGCGCGCGTCGCCCTGCGTCGCCGGAGCGGCGGCCCCGACGAGGGGTGGCACATCAAGCGCGTGACCCCCGAGGGTAAGGCCGAGTCGCGCTGGCCGCTCGACGACGGCGACCCGGAGCACATCGTCGTCCCGGCAGAGATCGAGAGCGTCCTCGCCGAGATCGCAGCGCCCCCGTTCGCGCCCCTCGCTCGCATCCGGAACTCGCGCACCGCTTACGCCCTCCTCGACGCCGGGGGAGGCCTCCTCGCCGAATTCGTCGACGACCGCGTCACCGCGACAGATGTCCGCCGGGGCGTCGAGACGGCCTGGCGCGAGTGGGAACTCGAGCTCGGGCCTGCGGCGCCCGCGGATGCCGCCGCCCGCGACGCGCTCTTCGATGCGGCCGACGAGCTGGTCCGTGCCGCCGGCGGAGACGTGTCGGCGTCGGGCTCCAAGCTCGAACGCGCACTCGGTCTCTGAGCCGCCGCACCCGTTAACGCACTGACGCCGCCCCCGGCTTCGTTCGGGGCGGCGTCAGTCGTGATCGTCAGGTTACTGAAGACCCCATCGATCCGATAGGTCTTCCCGCTGCGATCAGAGGTTGATCATGTGGCCCGCGAGGCCGTGGAACGCCTCCTGCAGGCCCTCCGAGAGGGTCGGGTGCGTGTGCACGTTGCGCGCGGCCTCGAGGGCGGTGAGGTCCCACTTCTGGGCGAGCGTGAGCTCGGGGAGGAGCTCGGACACGTCCGGACCGATGAGGTGGCCGCCGAGCAGCTCGAGGTGCTCGGCATCCGCGATCAGCTTCACGAAGCCGACCGGCTCTCCCAGGCCGTTGGCCTTGCCGTTGGCTGAGAAGGGGAACTTCGCGACCTTGATGTCGTAGCCGGCGTCGCGGGCCTGCTGCTCGGTGAGCCCGAACGAGGCGACCTGCGGCGAGCAGAAGGTGGCGCGGGGCATGTTGCGGTAGTCGCCCAGCGTCTGGGTCTCGGCCTTGCCGATCGTCTCGGCGGCGACGACGCCCTGCGCCTCGGCCACGTGCGCGAGCTGCAGCTTGGCGGTGACGTCGCCGATGGCGTAGACGCCGTCGACGTTCGTGCGCATGTATTCGTCGATCTCGATCGCACCGCGCTCGGTGAGCTTCACGCCGGTCTTGTCGAGACCGAAGCCCTCGACACGCGGAGCGAAGCCGATGGACATGAGCACCTTGTCGGCTTCGATCTGACCCTTCGCGCCGTCGGCGTTCGCCGAGTACGACACGGTGACCTTGTCGCCGGAGTCGACGACGGACTCGACCTTGGTCGAGGTGAGGATGTCGATGCCGTACTTCTTGTACTGGCGCTGGATCTCCTTCGAGATCTCGACGTCTTCATTGGGCAGCGCGCGATCGAGGAACTCGATGATCGTCACCTTCACGCCGTAGTTGCTCATGAAGAATGCGAACTCCATGCCGATGGCACCGGCGCCCACGATGACGATCGAGTTCGGCAGTTCACGGGTGAGGATCTGCTCCTCATAGGTGACGACGTTCTCACTCAGGGTGACGCCGGGCAGGAGGCGCACGGTCGACCCGGTCGAGATGATGACGTTGTCGGCGGTGACGGTCTCGGTGGAGCCGTCGGACTTCGCGACCTCGATGGTCTTCGCGTCGAGGAACGTGCCGCGACCGTCGTACTCGGTCACCTTGTTCTTCTTCATGAGGAAGTGGATGCCCTTGACGTGGGTGTCGGCGACCTTGCGGCTGCGGTCCCACGCGACGCCGAAGTCGAAGCTCACGTCACCGCTGATGCCGAACAGGTCGGCCTTGTGGGTGAAGGTGTGCGCGAGGTCGGCGTTCTTCAGAAGAGCCTTCGAAGGGATGCAGCCCACGTTGAGGCAGACACCGCCCCAGTACTTCTCTTCGATGATGGCGGTGGACAGTCCGAGCTGTGCTGAGCGGACGGCCGCGACATAGCCGCCGGGGCCGGCACCGAGGATGACGACGTCGTAGTGAGGCATACGTCCAGCCTAGCCCGCTGCGGGTGCCGTCACTCCTTCGTGGCGCCCCGCCGTCCACGCACGATCGCGACGGCGAGGACCACGCCCACAGCCGCGAAGATGATGGCTCCGCCGACGGCGTAGGGCACGGCGTTGAAGCCTTCCGACGACCCTTCGGTCTGCTCGCCGACCGACTCGCCGCATTCCTCGGCGGCAGCCACCTTCCCGTCCTCTCCGACCGAGAAGGTGTACTCGTCGGAGATGGGGTGACCGTCGCTCGAGACCACCCGCCACTGCACGAGGACAGCGCCCTCGACCGGTCCGCGGATCGCTTGCGAGACGGTGTTGCCGTCTACGACGGGGTCGCCCTCGCCGATCGAGTCGCACTCCTCGTCGTAGACGGCGAACTCCGTCGAGCCCGTTTCGGTCGACGGCGCGTCGCTGAGCGTCAGCGTGATCGCGGCGGGAGTCGTCCCGAGCACCGTGTCGGGTGCGGGATCGGAGGAGAGCAGTTCGTCGTGGGCGGCGGCGGAGGCGGCCGGGGCGAACAAGAGGAGTGCGGCGATCGTCGCGCCGGCCATCGCGGTGACCGGGCGTCGAGCGGAAGCTGTCGTGATCGTGGACATGCGCGCGACGATAGTGGAAGAGGGAGGGGTGCCCACGACCCTGTTCTCGCGCGCGTCCCGTCGCTACCATGCGACAGCCGACCACGGAGAGGCCGGCCGGTGCCATCTGCTCCTTGTGAGAAGGGGACGATGTGCGTCAGGCTACCCAGGCGGGGAGCGGCTCGTCGTGCCCGACGACATCCAGGACAACGCCCCTCCGCGCGCCCCGATCCGGGGTGCCCGGCAACCGGGAGCGTGACCGATCGGTTACTGTGGAAGAAGGAGGACATCGTGGACGACAATCAGCGACCGGGCGGCGACATCCATCGTGGTGCCGAGACCTCGGCGCACCCGCGTCTCGTGGACTCGACGCAGACGTTCGGGCACGACTCGGACCTTTCCTTCGTGCCCTTCGGCGCGGAGTTGACGGCGGCGGAGGTCGAGGCGATCAACGCCCTTCCGGCGCGTGCCGCGCTCCTGATCGTGCGTTCGGGCCCGACTGCGGGTGCCCGCTACCTGCTCGACACCGACGTCACGACCGTGGGTCGTCACCCGGAGGCCGACATCTTCTTCGACGACGTGACCGTGTCGCGTCGTCACGCCGAGATCACCCGCACGGGTGCAACGTTCGAGCTGATCGACCAGCGGTCGCTGAACGGCACCTACGTCAACGGTGAGCGCGTCGATCGCGCGACCCTGACGGACGGCGCGGAGGTCCGCGTGGGCAAGTTCCGTCTCAACTTCTTCGTGGCTCCTGCCGAGCGGGCGATCAGCGCGTGAGCCCGGCCGCCGCGACCCGGGGACGAGCAGCGTCCTCGGGCTCCTTGAGCATCGGTCAGGTCCTCGCCCGGTTGAGTCCCGAATTCCCCGCGATCACGGCCAGCAAGCTCCGCTTCCTCGAAGTCCAGGGCATCGTCACGCCCGTGCGCACCGACTCGGGGTACCGGAAGTTCTCCCCGGCTGACGTCGAGCGGCTGCGGACGGCTCTCACGATGCAGCGTGATTTCGGCCTCCCGCTCGCCCGCATCCGCGAGTACCTCGAAGAACACGGCGACGACGTCGCTCCCGCTCCTCCCGCCTCGATCGTGCAGACGTCGCGACGCTACCGACGCGACGAGCTCCTGAGCACGGCCGGCGCCTCCACGACACTGCTCAACGAAGCAGTCTCCGCGGGGATCATCGCTCCAGCCGACACCTTCGACGAGCGGGCACTGGGAGTCCTGCGGTCGCTTGTCGCGCTGAACGCTCACGGCATCCAGCCTCGCCACATCCGCACCATCCGTCAGAGCGCCGAGCGCGAGGTCTCGTTGATCGAGAGCGCCATCGCCCCGCTGCTGCGCCGGACGGATGCCGGTTCCCGCGCGCAGGCCAGTGAGGTGGCGCCCGAGCTGGCACGGCGTCTCGAAGAGATCCGGCAGGTGTTCGTCAGCGCCGCGCTCGAGCGCTTGACGCCGTGAGTCCCTTCCGCGACACGCCGAGGCCCGGGAGTCGGATGTCATTGCCCGAGGCCCCTCCCTCCTCTAGCGTTGAAGAACCGATCACCTGCAGGAGGCCTCGATGACTGCGCACGACGCGCTGGGCGAGCAGAAGTTCTCGACAGAGCTCCTGTTCACCGACGGCCTCCCCGAGATGGACGACGAAGTCGGTTACCGCGGTGCCCAAGCGGCTCGCGCAGCCGGTATCACCTACCGCCAGCTGGACTACTGGGCGCGCACCGAACTGGTGGAGCCCACGGTCCGTGGGGCGAGCGGGTCGGGATCGCAGCGACTGTACGGCTTCCGCGACATCCTCGTCCTGAAGCTCGTGAAGCGTCTTCTCGACACCGGTATCTCGCTGCAGCAGATCCGCATCGCCGTCGACCAGCTGCGCGCTGCCGGCATCCGCGACCTCGCCGGGACCACGCTCATGAGCGATGGAGCCTCTGTGTATCTGTGCACCTCGAACGACGAGGTCATCGATCTGGTCAGTCGGGGCCAGGGCGTCTTCGGCATCGCCGTCGGAAAGGTGCTCCGCGAGGTCGAGACCACGCTGGTCGACTTCGACGCTCAGCAGCCCGAGCAGATGGACGAGCTCGCGGCTCGTCGCTCAGCCCGCTCGGCCTGACACTTCGGCGACGCTGGCGCACGACGCGCGTCGCCCGTTGTCGTGCGCCCGGAGGTCAGGCGGGGGAGACGGCTCCGGAGACGGGGATCCTGCCGGTGCGGACGATCCGGTCGAGCAGCGAGTCGAAGTCCGCGGCGAGCTCCTGTGCGGAGTCGCCCGGCCAGATGTGCAGGGGCTTCGCCGCGCCCTGAGCCTGCTGCAGCGAGGTGCGCTCGGGCAGCTGAGGGGTGAGGACGAGCGGACCGAACATGTCGCGGAGTTCCTTGATGCGGAACTGGTGCTCGATCGACTGCGGGCGCACACGGTTGACGACGATCCCGAGGGGCTGCAGGCGCGGCGAGAGGCCGCGACGGATCTCCTCGATGGCGCGGAGCGCGCGGTCGGCGGCGGCGACCGAGAAGAGACCCGGTTCGGTCACGACGACGACGCGATCGGATGCCGCCCACGCCGTGCGGGTGAGGGCGTTCAGCGACGGCGCGCAGTCGATGAGGACCAGGTCGTAGTCCGCCTCGATGGTCGCGAGCGCTTCTTCGAGCTTCCAGACGTCGCGGACGCTCGGGTGCGGTCCGTCGAAGTTGATGGCGGAGGGGCTGCCGATCATGACGTCGATCGTCCCGGGGTGGACCTTCGCCCAGCCGCTCGAGGTGATCGCCTGTCGGACGACCTTCTCCTTGGGATTCGCGAGGACGTCGGCGACGTTGAGACGCCCCGCCACCTGGATGTCCATCCCCGTCGACACGTCGGACTGCGGGTCCAGGTCGACGACAAGGGTCCGCACCCCGCGCGCGAACGCCGCGGAGGCGAGGCCCAGGGTCACGGTCGTCTTGCCGACGCCACCTTTGAGGGAGCTGACGGAGAGTACGTGCACAAGCGACCACGTTACCGTCCCCTAGGCTGTGAGGGTACTCAGCCCGTACCTCGGCGGCCCCGACGCAGCGGCCCCGCACCCTGTAGAGGGGAAGAGCATGTTTCGGAAGATTCTGGTCGCAAACCGCGGAGAGATCGCGATCCGCGCATTCCGCGCGGCGTATGAGCTGGGGGCCCGCACGGTGGCGGTCTTCCCGTACGAGGATCGGTACTCGCTTCATCGGCTGAAAGCGGATGAGGCCTACCAGATCGGCGAGGTGGGGCATCCGGTCCGCGCGTACCTCGACGTCGACGAGATCATCCGCGTCGCCCTCGAGAGCGGCGCGGACGCGATCTACCCCGGTTACGGGTTCCTGTCGGAGAATCCCGAGCTGTCCGCGAAGGCCGCGGCCAACGGCATCGCGTTCATCGGCCCGTCCTCGACCGTTCTCGAGATGGCCGGAAACAAGGTCACGGCGAAGCAGCACGCCATCGCGGCAGGTGTGCCCGTCCTCCGCTCGACCGAGGCATCCGACGACATCGATCACCTGGTCGCGCAGGCGGGCGACATCGGCTTCCCCATCTTCGTGAAGGCCGTCGCCGGCGGCGGCGGGCGAGGGATGCGTCGCGTCGAGCACCCGGATGCGCTCCCGCCCGCCCTGTCCGAGGCGATGCGTGAGGCGGGCAGCGCGTTCGGCGACGCCCGCGTCTTCCTCGAGCAGGCCGTCCAGCGACCCCGTCACGTCGAGGTGCAGATCCTCGCCGACAAGGCCGGCACCACCGTCCACCTCTTCGAGCGCGACTGCTCGGTGCAGCGTCGCCACCAGAAGGTGGTCGAGATCGCGCCGGCGCCCAACCTCGACGACGAGATCCGCCGGAGCCTGCACGCGTACGCCGTCGCTTTCGCCGAATCGATCGCATATGAGAACGCCGGCACCGTCGAGTTCCTCCTCGAGACGGCGGGCCCGCGCACCGGCGAGGTCGTCTTCATCGAGATGAACCCTCGCATCCAGGTGGAGCACACCGTGACCGAGGAGGTCACGGATGTCGATCTGGTTCAATCTCAGATGCGCATCGCATCGGGGGAGACGCTGGCCGACCTGGGTCTCCGTCAGGAGCAGATCCAGCTGCGCGGAGCCGCGCTGCAGTGCCGCATCACGACCGAGGATCCCGCGCACGGCTTCCGCCCCGACACCGGCAAGATCACGACCTATCGCTCGCCGGGGGGTGCCGGCATCCGTCTCGACGGAGGTACGACCGCGGCCGGGTCGCAGATCAGCCCGCACTTCGATTCGATGCTCTCGAAGCTGACCTGCCGTGGTCGCGACTTCGAGGCGGCCGTCATCCGGTCCCGGCGCGCCCTGGCGGAGTTCCGCATCCGCGGCGTCTCGACCAACATCCCCTTCCTGCAGCGTGTCCTCGACGACCCCGCCTTCGTCGCGGGCGACCTCAGCACGGCCTTCATCGACGAGCGTCCTGAGCTCGTCCTCGGCCGCGAGTCGAAGGACCGGGGATCCAAGATCGTCTCGTGGCTGGCCGATGTCACGGTGAACCGGCCGAACGGCGACAGCCCGGTCCACACCGATCCCGCCGCGAAGCTCCCCGCGGTCGATCTGAACGCGGAACCGGCGCCGGGATCGCGTCAGCGTCTGCTCGAGCTGGGGCCGAAGCGGTTCGCCGAGGCGCTCCGCGCGCAGCCCGGCCTCGCCGTCACCGAGACGACGTTCCGCGACGCACACCAGTCGCTCCTGGCGACCCGGGTGCGGACGAAGGACCTCGTCCGCGTGGCGCCGCACGTCGCCCGGCTGACGCCGCAACTGCTGTCGGTGGAGGCATGGGGCGGCGCGACGTACGACGTGGCACTCCGCTTCCTCGGCGAGGACCCGTGGGAGCGGCTCGACGCGTTGCGTACCGCGCTCCCGAACGTCGCGATCCAGATGCTCCTACGCGGTCGCAACACGGTGGGGTACACGCCGTACCCGACGAGCGTGACCGACGCGTTCGTGGCCGAAGCCGCCGCATCCGGGGTCGACATCTTCCGCATCTTCGACGCGCTGAACGACGTCAGTCAGATGCGCCCCGCGATCGAGGCCGTGCTGGCGACGGGGACGGCGGTCGCGGAGACGGCCGTCTGCTACACGGGAAACCTGCTCGACCCGGCGGAGGACCTCTACACGCTCGACTACTACCTCCGTCTCGCCGAGCAGATGGTCGAGGCCGGGGCCCACATCCTCGCGATCAAGGACATGGCGGGGCTCCTCCGTCCCGCTGCCGCGACGAAGCTCGTGACGGCGCTCCGCGAACGCTTCGACCTCCCGGTCCATGTCCACACGCACGACACCGCCGGCGGACAGCTGGCGACGCTCCTGGCCGCCAGCGCGGCGGGGGCGGATGCCGTCGACGCCGCCGCCGCGCCGATGTCGGGCACGACGAGTCAGCCCTCCCTCTCGGCGCTCGTCGCCGCGATGGCCGACACCGAGCGCGACACGGGCCTCGACCTGCAGGCGGTCGCGGACCTGGAGCCGTACTGGGAGGCGGTGCGCAATCTGTACGCACCGTTCGAGTCCGGGCTGCCCGGCCCCACCGGACGCGTCTACCACCACGAGATCCCCGGCGGGCAGCTGTCGAACCTTCGTCAGCAGGCCATCGCGCTGGGGCTGGCGGAGGACTTCGAGCTGATCGAGGACATGTACGCCGCGGCGGATCGCATGCTCGGCCGCATCCCCAAGGTGACGCCGTCGTCGAAGGTCGTGGGCGACCTCGCGCTGCACCTGACGGCGGTGAAGGCCGACCCCGCGGACTTCGAGGCGAACCCCGAGAAATACGACGTCCCCGATTCGGTGGTCGCGTTCATGGCGGGCGAACTCGGTGACCTGCCGGGCGGGTGGCCGGAGCCGTTCCGTTCGAAGGTTCTCGCCGGTCGATCGAGGAGGGTCGGCGTGACGGAGATCTCGGCAGAGAACGCGGCGGCGTTGAACGCCGACTCGGCGACCCGACGTCAGACGCTCAACCGGCTGTTGTTCCCTGCGCCGACGAAGGCCTACCACGAGGTGCGGGAGACCTTCGGCGACCTCAGCGTCCTCGACACGATCGACTACCTCTACGGCATGCGGCCCGGCCAGGAGCACGTCGTCGAGATCGAGCGCGGCGTTCAGCTCTACGTGGGGCTCGAGGCGATCGGCGAGGTCGACGACAAGGGGATGCGGACGGTGATGGCGACCCTCAATGGTCAGCTCCGTCCGGTCACCGTGCGCGATCGCGCCGTCTCGGTCGAGGCCCGGCAGGCCGAGAAGGCCGACACGTCGAAGCCCGGCCAGGTGGCAGCACCCTTCTCGGGCGTCGTCACCGTCAAGGCCGAGGAGGGGACGAAGGTCCGGGCGGGTGAGCCCGTGGCATCCATCGAGGCCATGAAGATGGAGGCGGCGATCGCCGCCCCCGTCGACGGCGTCGTGGAGCGGATCGTCATCGCGACGACGGCGCAGGTCGAGGCCGGCGACCTTTTGCTCGTGGTCCGTCCCGCGGACTAACCTGGTGCGTCGGGCTTTTCGAGCCCCGAGAACCACCAGGAGTGACCCCCGTGATGCGCGAGCACGACAACGAAACGTCGGACGACGTCGACAACGGTGTGCTCGAGCGCACCGACAACCTCGAGACCACCGGCATCGGCATCGTCGAGGGGGCGACGGCGCAGATCGATCTCGCGCTGCCGCCGCTCTCCGACGATGACGACGACTACGTCGACGACGAGGATGTCGCGACCACGACGATGTCCACCGATCAGGGCGACCTCACGGCTCAGGAGACGACACCCGAGGAGCCGGCCCCGGTCGAAGAACCCGCCGCCGACGGATCGCCCGCCGAGGTGACCGAAGACGTGGTCGACGCCGAGGTGGTGCCCCCCACGACGACCGCCGTGTCGACGCAGACGGGCACCACCCGCCGCGCGGCTCACCACGCAGTCGCGACGGACAAGCACGCCCTCGAACGCGTGCGCGGTGCCCGCATCGACGAGGAGCCGCTGCAGTCGCGCCGCCTCGACCAGCTCGGTGCCGATCGCGAGAGTCCGGACCTCCTCACCGCCGACCGGCTCATCGACCGCGCGCGCGTCGCTCCGTCCGAGCCCGAGGGCCTGTGGCAGCGATTGGTCTACACCGCCACGGGCCGCCGGGTCGTCCTGGCGGACAATCCTCGCGTCCGCGCGCGGAAGGAACTCGGCCGTCGTATCGCGGCTCCCCTCGTCGGCGGTGCGAAGTTCGTGCCCGTCCTGTCCCGGAAGGGCGGTGTGGGCAAGACCAGCGTCACCACCCTCCTCGGCATGGCCCTCGCAGACGCCCGCGAGGACCGGGTGATCGCGATCGACGCCAACCCTGATCGCGGCACGCTCGCCGAACGGATCGAGCGTTCCAGCGGCAAGACGGTGCGCGACCTGGTGCGCTCGCGTGCCGAGGTGCACGGCTTCAACGACCTGTCCGCCCTCGTGGCCCGCGACGAGACCCGCCTCGACATCCTCGCGTCCGACGCCGACCCGCACCTCTCCGAAGCGTTCAGCGATCGGGACTATCACGATGTGGCGGCCATCGCGGCTCACTACTACTCCATCGTCCTGACCGACAGCGGGACCGGCATCGTTCACTCCGTGATGGATGCCACGCTCGAGTTGGCGGACCAGCTTCTCATCGTCGCGGGGCGGAGCGTCGACGAGGCGAAGCTCGCCTCCGAGACGCTGTCGTGGCTCGAGTCCAACGGCTACGCCGACCTCGCCCGCGATGCCGTCGTCGTGCTGAACACCTCGCGTCCCGGCGCGAGCCTCATCCGACCCAGCGAGCTGGAAGCCCACTTCCGGTCGCGGGTGCGCGCGGTCGTGACGATCCCGTACGACTCGCACATCGCCACGGGGGGACCGATCACCTTCCGCGACCTCGACCCCGCCACGCGACTCGCTGCGCGGGAGCTTGCTGCGGTCGTCGTCGAAGGGCTCCGTGCGGCGGGGACGGTCCGCTGATGGCCGTCCGTCCCATCCGCATCTTCGGCGACCCCGTGCTCCGAGGAACATGTGCACCGATCGACGACATCGACGACGGTGTCCGGAGTCTGGTCACCGATCTCGTCGATTCGGTCGCCGAGCCGGGCCGCGCCGGCGTGGCGGCGCCGCAGATCGGAGTCGCGCTCCGGGCCTTCAGCTACAACGTCGACGGAGTGATCGGGTACGTCCTCAACCCCGTGCTCGAGGTGTCCGGTGATCCGGAGCCGACGGGGGAGGGATGCCTCTCCGTTCCGGGCCTCTGGCACGACGCCCTCCGGCACCCGTGGGCGCGTGTGACGGGGCTCGGCCTCGACGGCGCAGAGATCGTCATCGAGGGCGAGGGCCTGCTCGCTCAGGCGCTGCAGCATGAATGCGATCACCTCGACGGCATCCTCTACTTGGATCGTCTGCCGAAGGATGTCCGCCGGCAGGCGATGCGCGAGGTGCGGGAGTCGGACTGGTTCTGACCCGCCGATGACGAAAGGCCCCGGATCTCCGGGGCCTTTCGTCGTGGTGCTCAGTTGCCGAGCGAGATGTTCGTCGTCGACACGTTGGCCTGATAGAGCTCGTCGATGTCGGCGGCGAAGTCCGAGAGGATGACGTTGCGCTTGATGCTCATCTTCGGCGTGAGGTGGCCGGATGCCTCGGTCCACTCGGTGTCGAGGATCACGAACTTGCGGATCGACTCCGCTCGGGAAACCGACGAGTTGGCGCGGTCGACGGCGGTCTGGACCTCGGCGAGGACCTTCGGGTGCGTGATCACCTGCGACATCGGCATGTCGGCCGCCAGCCCGTTGTTGCCCATCCACGTCGGAAGCATCTCGCGGTCCAGGGTGACCAGGGCGCCGATGAACGGCTTCTGGTCGCCGACGACGACGACCTGACCGACGATCGGGTTGGCGCGGATCGGGTCTTCCAGGACGGCGGGGGCGACGTTCTTGCCGCCGGCGGTAACGATGATCTCCTTCTTGCGACCGGTGATCGTCAGATAGCCTTCCGAGTCGAAGGACCCGATGTCGCCGGTGCGGAACCACCCGTCGTCGAATGCGGCCGCGGTGGCCTCGGGGTTCCGCCAGTACTCCTTGAAGACGTTGACGCCGCGCACCTCAATCTCGCCGTCGTCGGCGAGGCGGACGCCGACGCCCGGGAGGGCGGGTCCGACCGTGCCGATCTTGGACTTCGTCGCGAGGTTCACGGTCGCGGGCGCCGTGGTCTCGGTCAGGCCGTACCCCTCGAGGATCTGCACGCCGAGGCTGTGGAAGAAGTGCCCGAGGCGCGAGCCGAGCGGGGCGGACCCCGAGACGGCGTGGGCGACCCGGCCCCCCATCGCGGTGCGCAGCTTGCTGTACACTAGACGGTCGAAGAGGGCGAATTTCACCTTCATCGCGAGCGGGATCTTCTCCCCGTCCTGCAGTCGACGCGAGTGCTCGACGGCGACGGCGGCCGCCGCTCGGAAGATCTTGCCCTTCCCGCCTGCCTCCGCCTTCTGCTCGGCCGAGTTGTAGACCTTCTCGAACACCCGCGGCACGGCGAGCAGGTAGGTCGGCTTGAACGACCCCAGACCCGCGAGGAGCTTCGTCGTGTCGGGCTCGTGCCCCGTCTTCACGCCGCCGTGGATGTTGAGGATCGAGATGAAACGCGCGAAGACGTGCGCGAGGGGGAGGAAGAGGAGGGTCGCGGCGCCCGGCTGCTGCACGACCTCGCTGAGCGCGACGGCGGAGTTCCGCGACAGCTCGACGAAGTTCTTGTGGGTGAGGACGCACCCCTTGGGGCGGCCCGTCGAGCCGGACGTGTAGATGAGCGTGGCGATGTCGTCCGCATCTGCGAGCGAGCGACGGCGTTCGATCTCGTCGTCGGTGACGTCGGTGCCGCGCGAGCGCAGCACGTCGAGGTCACCCGCCTGCATCGTCCACACCTCCCGCAGGAGCGGGACGTCCGAACGGATCTCGGCGACGCGCTCCGCATGCACGGTGCTCTCGACGATCATGGCGACGGCGCCTGAGTCGCTGAGGATCCACTCGATCTGCGACGGCGAGCTGGTCTCGTACACGGGCACCATGACGGCGCCGGTGAAGAAGAGCGCGAAGTCGACGAGGGTCCAGTCGTAGGTCGTTCGCGCCAGGAAGGCGACCTTGTCGCCGGGCTGGATGCCGCTGGCCGCGAGGCCCTTGGCCAGCGCCAGGACTTCGCGGTGGAACTCCGCCGCGGTGATGTCGCGCCAGCCGCCTCCGTCGGGGACGGCGAACAGGGCGAGCGACGGAGTCGCCTTCACCCGCTCGACGAGGATGTCCGAGGTGTTCGCGGTCGGATCCGCGGCGACGACGGCGGGGACGTCGAATTGTACGGCGCTCATGGGCGGCAACTCCTTTGGTACCGGGTGGCGTCAGGTGCGACCGAGTCTAGGGCATGGTGATCCTCGGTCCCGTGGCGACTGTCCGGATTCGCCCGCCCCATTAGACTCACGGATGCCGTGCGACCGCGCACGCGCGGAGGGGAGTGGCGTGCTCAACGTCGGCATCGACATCGGTGGGACCAAGATCGCCGGCGGCGTCGTCGATCCGGACGGGACGATCGTCGATCGGCGCCGCGTGCCCACGCCGACGGACCCCGATGCCCTTGCGGACGCGGTCGCGGCCATGGTCGACGAGCTGGTCGCCGATCGCGTCGTCCACGCCGTCGGTGTGGCGGCCGCGGGCTTCATCGATGCCAGCCGCTCGGTCATCCTGCACGCTCCCAACATCGATTGGGCGGACGAACCGCTCCGCGACGAGCTCGAGCGGCGCATCGGCCGCCCCGTCACACTCGAGAACGACGCGAACGCCGCGGGGTGGGGCGAGTTCCGCTTCGGTGCGGGGCGAGACGTCAGCGACATGGTGATGATCACCCTCGGCACGGGTGTCGGCGGAGCCGCGATCATCGACGGCGAACTCCTGGTCGGCGGCAACGGCATCGGGGCCGAGCTCGGCCACATCCGCTTCGAACGGGGCGGGCGCGCGTGCGGATGCGGTCAGAACGGATGCCTCGAGCAGTACGCCTCGGGACGGGCGCTGCAGCGGGAGGCCGCGGACATCGCGGCATCCGGCGCACTCGGAGCCGGTCTCGCCGCCGCCCGGACGGCCGAGGGTATCGTCCCCGCCGCGGCGATGGAGGCCCTCATCGCCGCGGGTGACGAGGGCGCGCTCGAGGCGGTCCACCGGGTCGCGACCGCACTGGGTGAGGCGTGCGGTGGGTTCCAGGCGGTTCTGGACCCCGCGCTCTTCGTCATCGGCGGCGGCGTCGCCGACCTCGGCGAACGTCTCCTGCATCCCGTGCGCGAAGCGTATGCGACGGCGCTTCCCGGCTACGGCGAGCGGCCCATCGCCTCGTTCTCGATCGCCACCCTGGGCAACGACGCCGGTCTCATCGGTGTCGCCGACCTCGCGGGCGGCCGGGTCTGACATGATCTACTGGGTCCTGAAATACCTGATCATCGGGCCGATCGTGAAGGCGATCTTCCGTCCGTGGATCGTGGGACGCAGCAACATCCCGGCATCCGGCGCGGCGATCATCGCCAGCAACCACCTGTCCGTCAGCGACTCGATCTTCCTGCCGCTGATGATCGACCGGCCCATGTCCTTCCTCGCCAAGAGCGACTACTTCACGGGCAAGGGCCTCAAAGGGTGGGCGACCCGCGTCTTCATGCAGGGGACGGGCCAGATCCCGATCGACCGCACCGGCGGCAAGGCCTCGGAGGCATCCCTCAACACCGGACTCCAGGTGCTCGGACGAGGCGACATCCTGGGGATCTATCCCGAGGGGACCCGGAGCCCCGACGGCAAGCTGTACCGGGGCCGGACCGGTCTGGCGCGCATGGCGCTCACGGCGCGCGTCCCCGTCATCCCCGTGGTCATGATCGGCACCGACGACGTCATGCCGATCGGACGTTCCATCCCGCGTGTCGGGCGCGTCGGCATGGTGATCGGCGAACCGCTCGACTTCAGCCGGTTCTACGGCATGGAGTCCGACCGCTTCGTGCTGCGATCGGTGACCGACGAGATCATGGTCGCGCTCCAGCGGATGGGGGAGCAGGAGTACGAGGACGTCTACGCGTCCACGGTCAAGGACCGCCGCCCCGCCGCAGCCTGAGGCGCCGATCGAGCCGGCGTCACACGACCGACGGCCCCCTCCCTCGTCGGTAGAATGTGCGGATGCCCACTCCTCTCGACCACTGGCGCTCGCTCCCGATCAAGCAGCAGCCGCTGTGGCCCGACGCGGATGCGGTCGCTGCCGTCTCCGCCGAGATCGCGACCCTCCCGCCGCTCGTCTTCGCCGGTGAGGTCGACAACCTCCGCGCGCGTCTGGCCAAGGCGGCATCCGGTCAGGCGTTCCTGCTTCAGGGCGGCGACTGCGCCGAGACGTTCGCCGGTGCGACGGCTCAGCAGATCCGCGACCGCATCAAGACGGTCCTGCAGATGGCGGTCGTGCTGACCTATGGCGCATCGATGCCCGTCGTGAAGATGGGTCGCATGGCCGGCCAGTTCGCCAAGCCTCGGTCGAGCGACACCGAGACCCGCGGCGACGTCACGCTCCCGGCCTACCGCGGCGACATCGTCAACGGCTACGACTTCACCGAGGCGTCGCGGACGGCGGACCCCCAGCGACTGCTGAAGGGGTACCACACAGCGGCATCCACCCTGAACCTCATCCGGGCCTTCACGCAGGGCGGCTTCGCCGACCTTCGCGAGGTGCACAGTTGGAACCAGGGCTTCGCGAAGAACCCGGCCAATCAGCGCTACGAGCGCCTCGCGGGTGAGATCGACCGCGCCATCAAGTTCATGGAGGCCGCAGGAGCGAACTTCGATGAGCTGCGCGGCGTCGAGTTCTACACGGGCCACGAGGGCCTGCTCATGGACTACGAGCACCCGATGACCCGCATCGACTCGCGGACGGGCACGCCGTACAACACGTCCGCCCACTTCCTCTGGGTGGGGGAGCGCACGCGCGAGCTCGACGGCGCGCACGTCGACTACTTCTCGAAGATCCGCAACCCCATCGGGGTCAAGCTGGGTCCGACGACGACGCCCGAGACGGCGCTCGCGCTCATCGACAAGCTGGACCCTGAGCGCGAGCCCGGCCGTCTCACGTTCATCACGCGCATGGGAGCGGGCAAGATCCGCGACGCCCTGCCCCCGCTCCTGCAGGCCGTCAAGGATTCCGGTGCCACCCCGCTCTGGGTCACCGACCCGATGCACGGCAACGGGATCACGACGCCGACCGGCTACAAGACGCGTCGCTTCGACGACGTCGTCGACGAGGTGCGCGGTTTCTTCGAGGCGCACCGGTCCGTCGGCACCTTCCCGGGCGGCATCCACGTCGAGCTCACGGGTGACGACGTGACGGAGTGCCTGGGTGGCTCGGAGATGATCGACGAGGCGACGTTGGCGACGCGGTACGAGTCGCTCTGCGACCCGCGTCTGAACCACATGCAGTCTCTCGAGCTGGCGTTCCTCGTCGCCGAGGAGCTCGGCAACCGCTGATCCACGACGAAGGCCCGACGGTTCTCACCGTCGGGCCTTCGTCGTCTCCGGATGCCGACGGTCCGGCGTCAGCCGAACGGCTGGAACTGCGGCGTCAGACTGATCGTCGTGCCCGGACGCTGCAGGCTTCCGCCGTCGGGCGTCATGGACCTCACGCGGTAGACGTCCCAGTATCGACCGCCCAGCGGGATCTCGGCATCCTCGATGTTCGGGTTGACCTTGAACCCGGCTGCCTGCAGGCGGTCGACGGCGGTCCGCACCGTCTCGCCGACCACATTGGGCACCTCGACCGGCTGCGGACCGTCTGAGACGACGATGGTCAGGGTCTCGCCCTGCTGCCACGAGCCCCCGCCGGGACGGTCCTCGACCCGGATGACGAGGCCGTCGGCGACGCTGCTGCTGTACTCCCGGTCCTCCTCGACCTTCATGCCGGCCTTCTCGAGGATGTCCGTGGCCTCGTCGCCGGTCTTGCCGGTGACGTCGGGGAGGGGGCCGAGCGACACGCGCAGCTCCGCGGTCGAGCCCTGCAGAACCGAGCAGCCGTCGGTGCACTCCACCGGCTCGGCCGATCCGGCTTGGGTCACGTACACGCGCACGATCCGGTCGGCCGCGAAGCTCGTGAAGTACTTCTTGGTGGTCGAGACCTGGATGCTGTTGTCCTTCAGCAGCGTCTCGACCTCGGCGCTCGTCCGATCCTGGAGCTTCGGGAGATCAGCCGTCGCCGGCCCGGCGGAGATCTCCACCGTGACCGTGGTGTCGCGGTCGAGGAAGGTCCCGGTGCCGGGCTTCGTTCCGATCGCCTCGCCCGCGGGAACCTCCAGGCTGTGCACGTCGCTCCGACGCGCGACGAGGGCGCTGTCGGCGAGCAGGCTCTGCGCGCTGTCGAAGCTCATGCCCTCGACGGCCGGGACCGCCACGAGCGAGCCCGGACCCGACCCGAACCACCAGCCCAGTCCCCCTGCGGCGGCGGCGAGCACCAGCACCACGGCGAGGATCCAGCCCCCCTTGACGGAGTTGCGGTGCGATCGACGGCGGAGCCGGGTCGCGTTGTCGATCTCGGTGGTGACGCTGGGGGCCGTGAAGGTGCCCGGCATGACACGGGTGACCTCGTCCGAGTCGAGCGAATCGTCGACGACGACGGTGGCGCCCGCGGGCGTCGAGCGGACGACCTGCGGGAACACGCCGAGGTCCTTCTCGATCTCACGGAGACGCTCGAGCATCTCCCGCGCGTCCGTGGGGCGATCCTCCGGCGAGCGCTCGGTCGCCCAGAGGACGAGTTCGTCGAGCTGCTCCGGCACGCCGGCGTTCTTCACGCTCGGGCGTGGCACCGAATGCGTCGCGTGCTGGTAGGCGATCTGCATCGGCTGCTCGCCCTTGTAGGGCTGTTCGCCGGAGAGCATCTCGTAGAGCATGATCCCGAGGGCGTAGATGTCGCTTCGGGCGTCGGCCGTCCCCCGCGTGACGAGCTCGGGCGCGAGGTAGGCGATCGTGCCGAGGAGCATCTGGCCGGTCGCGGTGTTCGCGCTCGTCGCGCGCGCCAGGCCGAAGTCGCCGATCTTGATGCGACCGTCCTCGGCCAGCAGGACGTTCTCGGGCTTCACATCGCGGTGGACGATGCCCGCGCGGTGTGCGGCCGAGAGCCCCGAGAGGATCGCATCCATGATGGTGATCGTCTGGGGGAGCGTCAGCCGCTTCTGCTCGCGCAGCAGTTCTCGCAGAGTGATCCCGGGCAGGTACTCCATGACGAGATAGGCCATCTCGCCGTCCTGGCCCTGGTCGAAGACGTTGACGACGTGCGGGTCGGCGAGTCGTGCGGCCGATCGGGCCTCTTGGATGAACCTGTTCTGGAAGACGGTGTCGTCCGACAGGTGGCCGTGCATGACCTTGAGCGCGACCCGCCGCTCGAGGCGCAGGTCGGTGGCGACGTAGACCGTCGCCATCCCGCCGCGCGCGATGCGCCCGCGGACCCGGTACCGGCCGTCGACCAGGCGGCCGATCAGCGGGTCGGTCTGCGGGTTGGCGTTCACGTCAGAAGTCTACGGAGCCGACCCTGCGAGCCCGGGTAACGGCGCACCCTCGCTCGGGTGCCGGTCCGGACTCACCCATACAGTTCGAGCCAGCGGTACGCCTCGGCCTTCCACGGACCGTACCGCTCGGGGTAGGCCGAGATCTGCACCGCCTGCGCGGCGTCCCCGAACGCCATGTCCTCCCAGCCGTCGATGTCCAGCAGGCCGCGCGTGCGGTCGCCGTTCGGGTCAGACGGACCGCCGAAGAACGCGGCGGCGGATCGGCGGGGGTCGCGGATCTGCGTCTGCGTTCCCCAGCCGGCGCTCGGACGCTGCTGGAACAGTCCCAGCGAGTCCCGGTCTCCGCCGTCGAGGTTGCGGATCCACGACTCGACCATCGCGGTGGCGAGGGCGATCGCGATGCCGTCCCGGGAGACGCCGCGTTCCCGCCCGACGGAGATGATCGTCTTGATGTTCGCGATCTGCTCGCCGTCGAGGGCGGCGCGTGCCTTCCCGGCGGCCGCGGGTGCCGGCTTCGCGGTCGGGATGCGGAGCTTCTGCCCCGGGTAGATGATGGACCCCTCGTCCAGGCCGTTGGCCGCGAGGAGCCGCGCGAGACTGACGCCGCTTCGCGTCGCGATCGCCCACATCGTCTCCCCGGCGGACACCTCGTGCACGGGTCCGGCGGCCGGCGCGGCGACCACAGCGACGCGCGGCGCGGCGAGGGCGCGGACGATCAGCTTCTGCCCGGGGTGGATGGTCGTCGAGCCCCCCAGACCGTTCGCGCGGGACAGCGTCGACACACTGACGTCGTGACGAGCCGCGATGGACCAGAGCGTGTCGCCGCGACGCACGGTGTAGGTGGATGCCGCGGCAGGAGCCTTCGCTCGGGGCGCGGCATCCGTCCGGGCGGCCTTGGGGCCGAGCCGCAGCACGTCGCCGGGATGGATCACCGAACGCCAGCTGAGCCCGTTCCACGTGAGCACGTCGGCGGTCCGGACTCCGTGCGCTGCGGCGATGGCGCTGACGGTGTCGCCTCGCGCGACGACGTGCGTCTTGACGGATCGCGCAGCTGCCGCGGTCCCGACGACGTCGACCTTCGCGGTCGCGGAGGTCGGGCCGGCGTAGGCCCGAGCCGTCAGCGGTTCCGGAGCGGAGACCCGCCGCTCGTCGGCAGACGCAGCATCGAGGGGGAGGAGAGACAGTGAGAGGGCGATGGACCCGATCACCGCCGGGGCGCTTCTCTGAATCAGAGCAGCGGGAAGTACGTCGTTCCGGCGCACAGACATTCCTTCGTTCGGTCCCAGATCGGTGGATCCCCCCGCTGAAACCGTGACACGCCGATGTGACTGGTGTCAATCCATGAGACGGATGTGACTGGTGTTATGAGCGAGTGCGGGGTGGGAATGCGATAGTGGAGGGGTGAGTTCTGAGTCGCCCGTGTCCACTGACTGGCTGAGCCTTCCCGAATTGGTCGAGCTGACGGGAGAGCCGCTCGGGCGCGTCCGTCGCATGCTCGACGAGCACCAGCTCGTCGCGTCCCGCCGCTTCGGGGCGCCGCGCGTCCCGTCCGTCTTCCTCGTCGACGGCGCGCCCCTCTCGTCGCTCCGCGGCACGATCATCGTGCTGCACGACGCCGGTTTCTCGGACGACGAGGCGATCGACTGGCTGCTCGCCCCCGAGGAGTCCATCGGCTTCCCGCCGATCGAGGCACTCCGTCAGGGCCGTAAGAGCGAGGTCCGGCGCGTCGCGCAGTCGCTGGCCTGACGAGCGGATGCCGCGGCTCAGGCCGCGCGCACCGTCGCCGCCCGTGCGAGGTCGCGCAGTTCGCTGACCGCGCCGTTGCCGAGGCGTGCGCCGCGGAGGGCGCGATCGGCCTCTGCCGCCCACGCGGAAATCCGTTCCTCGACGAGGGCGAGCGCTCCGGTGTCGATGATGGTCTGCTGCAGATGGCCGACTTGTTCGGGTGACAGCTCGCGATCGCCGATGAGCTCGTCGAACACCCGGAGAGCGCCCGGCGCGAGCGAGGCCCGCGCGTACGCGATGAGGAGCGTCCGCTTCCCCTCGCGGAGGTCGTCGCCGACCGGCTTGCCCGTCACCGCGCTGTCCCCGAACACGCCGAGGACGTCGTCGCGCAGTTGGAAGGCGAGCCCGATGGGATGCCCGAAGTCGCCGAGCGCGCGGTACTGCTCGGCATCCGCTCCAGCGAGCGTGGCGCCGAGCTGCAGCGGATGCTGGACGCTGTACCGCGCCGACTTCAACGAGGCGACCCGGAGCGCGCGATCGGCGTGGGTCTCGACGGGGGCGGTGACGTACGCCGATTCCTCGGCGACGTCGAGGAACTGTCCGATCGTCACTTCGCGGCGCATGCGGGCGAACTCGCCGCGGGCGCGGTGGGCCCGGTCGGGATCGGCTTCGACCAGACCCTCCTCGAGCAGGTCGTCGCTCCACGCCACGAGCAGATCGCCCAGGAGGATCGCGGCCGACCGCCCGAACTCCTCGCCGTCGCCGGCCCACGCCTCCGATCGGTGCGCCGCCTCCCACGCGCGGTGCGACGCGGGTCGCCCGCGGCGGGTGTCGGAGCGGTCGATGACGTCGTCGTGGACGAGGGCGGCCGCGTGGAAGATCTCGAGGGCAGCGGATGCCGCGGTCACGACCTCGGGGATGTCGGGCGTGCCGCTCGTCCCGGCCGTCGCGACGGCCCGCCAGCCGGCGAGGCAGAACTTGGCGCGGAACCCTTTGCCGCCGGTGGCGGCGGACGCGCCGGACTCCACGAAGGCGCTGGCCTCTGCGCCGAAGTCGGCGGCGGCGTCGCGCTGTGCCTGCAGGAACCTCTCGACTCGCTGGGAAACGACGACGATCGGGTCGGGGAAGTGTGGCACGGGCCTAGCCTAGTGATCGCGCGCACGCGTACACTTGACTGACCGACCCGAGGGGGATGCATGCCACTGTCAGAGCAGGAGCAGCGTCTGCTGGACGAGATGGAACGCCATCTCATGCGCAACGATGCCGACGTAGTCAGCGCGGACCGGGGTACGGGTCCCCTCAGCTACCGGAACATCGTCTACGGCTCCGTTCTCGTGCTCCTCGGCATCGCCGGTCTGGTCGTCGGAGTCGCCACCTCGCTCATCGTGATCGGCGTCCTGGCTTTCGTCGTCATGGTCGTCGGCGTGGTCCTGGCCTTCACCCCCGCGAAGGGCGCCGCGGCGTCGCGCGCCGCCACGGGGACGCGGAAGCCGCGTGCCGCGCGCGCCCCCGCTTCCGCGTCGTTCATGGATCGGATGAACGATCGATGGGATCGCCGGAACGACGACCGATGAGCATCAGCCACCGATGAGCTGAGGCACTCCACCTCCCTCCACTTCAGAAGCACCGACCTCCGGGTCGGTGCTTTTTTTGTGTTCGCGTGACGGATGCCGGGGAGCCACTCGGCCCCGCCGTGGCGGATTTCCTGGCGTTGCGGCGGAAAGCAGTCGCAGAGTGGAGGGAAGTGGAGTAAAGTGGTGTCATCCTGGAGCGGGCCGGACGAAGGGGGTGACCGAGCGATGTTGTTGGGCACCCACACCCCCAAGCTGGACGACAAAGGTCGGGTCATCCTTCCGGCGAAGTTCCGCGACGACCTCGGCCCCGGCGTCGTGATCACCCGTGGCCAGGAGCGGTGCCTCTACGTGTTCAGCTCGGTCGAGTTCGAGCGCGTCTACGAGCGCATCCGCGAAGCTCCGCTGACGAACAAGCAGGCGCGCGACTTCCAGCGCATGTTCCTCTCGGGCGCGAGCGCCGAGAAGCCCGACTCGCAGAACCGCATCACCATCCCGCCCCACCTCCGCACCTACGCGGGGCTCGAGCGGGAACTGATCGTGACGGGTGTCGGCGCGCACGCCGAGATCTGGAACTCGGACGCGTGGAACGCCTACGCCGACAGCAACGAAGACACGTACTCGGACATGGAGCAGGAGGTGATCCCGGGACTCTTCTGATCCTCGACTGCGACTCCCAGCCGCACGCCCTGACGCACTTCCCCGGCGCCAGGTCGGAGCGGATGGGGATCGGGGTCGAGGACCTCTCGGAAACCGAAAGCACCATGGCACACGACGACATCCACACCCCCGTCCTGCTCAACCGCTGCGTCGAGCTGCTCGCTCCCGCCCTCCAGCGCGACGGCGCCGTCGTCGTCGACGCGACCCTCGGCATGGGCGGACACTCCGAGGCGCTCCTCGAGCGCTTCCCCGCCGTTCACCTCATCGGTCTGGACCGCGACACGGACGCTCTCCGCATCGCGGGGGAGAGGCTCGCCCGCTTCGGCGACCGCATCACCCTCGTGCACACCGTCTACGACGGCATCGCCGACGCTGTTCGCGGTGCCGGTTTCTCGCACGCGGACGGGATCCTCTTCGACCTCGGCGTCTCCTCACTGCAGCTGGACGAGGCGGACCGCGGATTCGCGTACTCGAAGGACGCACCGCTCGACATGCGGATGGATCAGACTGCCGGCACGACGGCGGCGGACATCGTCGCGACCTACGGCGAGGGCGACCTGCGACGGATCTTCGAACGCTACGGCGACGAGAAGCTCGCCGGTCGCTACGCCAGGGCGATCATCGCCGCTCGGCAGGAGGCTCCGATCGAGCGCTCCGCGCACCTCGTCGACATCCTCATCGCAGCCACCCCGATGGCCGTCCAGCGCGAGCGCAGCGGTCACCCCGCCAAGCGCGTCTTCCAGGCGCTGCGCATCGAGGTCAACGGCGAGCTGGCGGTGCTCGAGCGCGCCCTGCCGGCGGCCCTCGGCATCCTGCCCGTCTCAGGTCGGATCGTCGTCATGTCGTACCAGTCCCTCGAAGACCGACTCGTCAAGCGCGTGTTCGCCGAGTCGACCCGCTCCACCGCTCCTGCCGGGCTGCCGATCGAACCCCCCGAGCATGCCCCCCGTTTCCGGCTCCTCACCAAGGGTGCAGAGCTGGCGTCCGACGAAGAGAAGATCCGCAACCCGCGTGCCACCCCGGTGCGGCTGCGTGCGGCCGAGAGAGTGAGGGAGGCGTCATGAGCGCTTCTGCCCTGGCCACCACCGCCATCGAGACCGCACCCGACGAGGTCCTCCTCGGGTCGGCGGCGCCGTCCCTCCGACCGGTCGGTCGGTCGGGCGTCGGCATCGCTCCCCAGCCTCGCCGTCGTCCCCGTCGGGCGTTCGGCGTGATCGCCGTCGTCGGTGCTCTCGCGATCGCCGGCGTGCAGATGGGGCTCTCGATCGTGACGACCCAGGGCGCGTTCGAGGTGAAGGACCTCACCTCGCAGCAGCGCGACGCCAACTACCAGAAGCAGATCCTCGAGGACGAGGTCGCCGGACTCAGCTCGCCGCAGTACCTCGCCGCCAATGCGTCCGCGCTCGGCCTCGTCGCCGGCGGCGAGCCGAGCTACATCCGCCTGAGCGACGGCAAGACCCTCGGCCCGACGAAGGGTGCCTCGGACACCTCGTCGGTCCAGGCGCTGTCCCGCGCCGCCGTCTCGAACGCCCTCGTCGCGGGGGTCCCGCTCGTCACCGATCCGGAGGCGAGCCTCGACTCCGGCGCATCCCTCGACAAGGAGTTGCTGGCCAATACGCCGACACCCCCGTCGATCACCGACGGACTGCCGACCCCCGACACACACTGAGAACATGACGACCCGAGCAACCCGAAGCCCGCGCCGTCGCACCGTCGTCGCCCTCGCCGTCGTCCTCGTCGTCCTCGTCGCGTTCGTCGTCCGCCTGGTGGACATCCAGATCGTCAACGCCAGCCAGCACGTTGCGGACGCGTTCAGCAAGGGGATGCAGAAGACCTCCGAGCTGGAAGGTGCGCGCGGCTCGATCGTCGACACGAACGGTAAGCCGCTCGCGACGAGCATGCTGCGTTACAACGTGGCGATCGACCCGATGCTCGCAGCCAAGGGCATGTCGCTCCGCGACGAGAACGGTGCCGTCGTCAAGAACGATGCCGGCGAAGCCGAGACCGTCACCTGGCCCGAGATCGCGGCCCGGATCGCCGACGTCACGGGTCAGGACGTCGACGACGTGCGGGCGATCGTCGACGACGCCTACGCGAAACACCCCAAGAACCGGTATCAGGTGGTCAAGCGGCTCGTCTCGACGGCGGAGTTCCGCAAGCTCGCAGATCTGCAGATCCCCTTCCTCTCCTTCGAGCCCGTCGCCTCCCGGTCCTACCCGGACGGGGCGGTCGGCGGGAACATCATCGGCTTCGTCGGCTCGGACGGACAGCCCCTCGAGGGCGTGGAGAAGCTCCAGGACTCGTGCCTCGAACCCACGAGCGGCAGCATCAAGTACCAGCTGGGCGCCAACGGGGTCACCATCCCCGGCACAGCGGTCGAGAAGCCCGCGGTCGACGGCGGCACCCTGAAGCTGACGATCGACTCCGATCTGCAGTGGTACATGCAGCAGCTCATCGCCGAGGAGACCCAGCGGTACCAGGCCAACTGGGGCGGCATCCTCGTGATGGAGGTCGCCACGGGCAAGATCCGTGCGCTGGCCGAGACCGACACCGTGGACCCCAACGATCCCGGTGCCAGCGACTCCGCCGACCGCGGTTCGCGCCTCCTCCGGTTCTCGTTCGAGCCGGGCTCGACCTTCAAGCCCGTGACCGCGGCGACCGCGATCGAACAGGCCGGCGTGACCCCGGAGACGACGGTCACCGTCCCCGACCGGATGGTCTTCGACAACGGCGCCGTCGTCAACGACTCCGAGAACCACGCCACCCAGAACCTCACCCTCAACGGTGGCCTGGTCACCTCGTCCAACGTCGCCATGTCGCAGTTCGGCGCGATGGTCGACCCGCAGACCCGGTACGACTACCTGAAGAAGTTCGGTGCCGGTCAGCAGGACGGTCTGGGCTGGTCCGGTGAACCCGAACGCATCCTCAACCCCGCCGACACGTGGGACAACCAGACGAAGTACGCGACCACCTTCGGCCAGGCGTTCACCGTCACGGCCGTCCAGGTCGCCAACGCCTACCAGACCTTCGCCAACGGCGGTGTCCGGATGCCGGCATCCCTCGTCGAGTCGTGCACGAAGCCGGACGGCCACGTCGTGACGCCGAAGCTGGCGAAGCCCGAACGGGTCATCAAGGAGGAGACGGCGAAGGAGGTGTCTCTCATGCTCGAGAACGTGTTCGCGCAGGGAACGCTGGCCGACGACGTCGCCCTCCCCGGCTACCGGATGGGCGGCAAGACCGGCACCGCCCAGATCTCCGACGGCCACGGCGGCTACAAGAAGAACCTCTACTTCACGTCTCTCGTCGGCTTCGCTCCGGCGGAGGATCCGAAGTATGTTGTCCTGACGGTCTTCGACGAGCCCAAGAAGCAGCGCATGTCGTCGGCCAACCGCTCGGTGTTCAAGAAGGCGATGGCGCAGGTGCTCACGCACTACCGCGTCATGCCGTCGGGCTCGGAGACCCCCCTCCTGCCCGTCACAGGCTGAGCCCGAGCGCACGAGGAGAACACCCCAGCATGATCCGCATGACGCTCGCCGAGGTGACGCACGCCGTCGGCGGCACACTGCACGTCCACGGCACCGACACTCCCGAGACGGTCGTCTCAGGCAACGTCGACACCGACTCGCGCGAGATGGGGCCGGGCTCCGTCTTCGTCGCCAAGCCGGGTGACGTCACTGACGGCCACCTGTTCGTCGACGCAGCCGTCGCCTCCGGTGCGACCCTCGCCATCGTCGAACGTCCCGTGACGGCCGCCGTCTCGCAGATCGTCGTCGGCGACGCCGTGGCCGCCCTCGGCTCCTTGGCGCGCGAGGTGGTGGCGCGCGTGCGCGCCGGGGGAGACCTGCGCGTCGTGGGCATCACAGGCTCCAACGGCAAGACGACGACGAAGAACCTCCTCGCCCGCATCCTCGAGGACGAAGGTCCCACCGTCGCGCCCCGCGCGTCGTTCAACAACGAGGTGGGCGCCCCCGTCACGATGCTCCGCGTCACCGACGACACCCGCTTCCTCGTGAGCGAGCTGGGCGCCTCCCGTCCGGGTCGCATCGCCGAGCTCGCCGGACTCATCACCCCCGACATCGGCGCCGTCCTGATGGTGGGCCTCGCGCACGCAGGCGGGTTCGGCGGTGTCGAAGCCACGCAGAAGGCGAAGACCGAACTGGTCCAGGCCTTGCGACCCGGCGGCACCGCCGTCCTCAACGCCGATGACGCCCGCGTCGCCGCGATGGCGACGGCGGCCGACGAGCGCGGCGCCGCGGTTCGCTGGTTCGGCCGCGGGCCCGCCGCCGACGTCCGCGCCGAGGACGTCGAGGTCACGGCATCCGGGACCACTGCCACCGTCCACGTCGACGGCCGCAGCATCCCGCTCCACCTGCGCGTCCTCGGCGAGCACCACGTGATGAACGCGCTGGCCGCCATCACGGTCGCCCAGCTGCTCGGAGTCGACCCCGCCGACGCGATCGCCCGCATCGGGACGGTCGAGATCGCGGAGCGTTGGCGGATGCAGCCGCTCGGCACGGACAGCGTCCGCATCATCAACGACGCCTACAACGCGAGCCCCGACTCGATGGCCGCGGCGCTGCGGACGGTCGCACAGATCACCGCGCCCGGCCAGCGGAAGGTCGCGGTGCTGGGGGCCATGTCCGAGCTCGGCGAGCAGGCGGGCGAGGAGCACGATCGCATCGGGCTCCAGGCCGTGCGCCTGCGCTACGAGCGCATCGTCGTGATCGGCACCGCCGCGCGACGCCTCTTCCTGGCAGCGATCAGCGAAGGCTCGTGGGACGGCGAAGCCGTCTTCTTCGAGACCGCCGACGACGCCTACGACTACCTGACGGCCGAGCTGCGCGACGGTGATCGCGTGCTGGTGAAGTCTTCCAACTCCGCCGGGCTCAGGTTCCTCGGCGACCGTCTGGGAGAATTCTTCTCGTGAGATCCCTGCTGGCCGCCGCGACGATCTCGTTGGCCTTCACCCTGTTCCTGACCCCGCTGTTCATCCGGCTCTTCCGGAAGATCGGCTGGGGGCAGGTCATCCGCACCCCCGAGGACGCCCACAACCCGAGCCACCACACGAAGCGCGGGACGCCGACGATGGGCGGCATCGTCTTCATCCTGGGCACGATCGTCGGTTTCTTCGTCGGCAGCTACACCGGCGGCACCGAGCCCACGATCTCGGGCCTGCTCGTCCTCTGGATGATGGTCGGCCTCGGCATCATCGGCTTCATCGACGACTACATGAAGGTCCGTTCGCAGCGGAGCCTCGGTCTGTCGGGGTGGCGGAAGATCGTCGGTCAGATCGCCGTCGCCGTGCCGTTCGCCATCATGGCGCTCAACTTCAAGAACCAGTACGGCGAGACGCCCGGATCCGCGTACATCTCGTTCTTCCGCGACATCCCGACGCTCTCGTTCATGGCTCTCGGCGCGGTGGCGGGCTGGATCCTCTACCTCCTGTGGATCTCGTTCATGTCGGTCGCCTGGTCGAATGCGACGAACCTCACGGACGGGCTCGACGGCCTGGCGACGGGTGCCGGCATCTTCACGGTGTCCGCCTACAGCCTCGTGACGTTCTGGCAGCTGCAGCAGCGCTGCCATTCGGCCGCCCTCGTGACGGAATACACCGCAGCCTGTTACGACACGCGCGATCCCATGGGGCTCACGATCGTCGCCGCCTCGTTCGTCGGCGCCCTCGTCGGCTTCCTCTGGTGGAACGCTCCGAAGGCGAAGATGTTCATGGGTGATGTCGGGTCGATGGCGATCGGCGGCGTCATCGTCGCGATGGCCGTCCTCAGCCGCACCGAGATCCTCTCCATCATCCTCGCCGGCGTCTTCATCATCGCCCCCGCGTCGGTCATCCTGCAGCGGTACTACTTCAAGGCGACCGGCGGCAAGCGTCTCTTCCTCATGAGCCCGTTCCACCACCATCTCGAGATGCGTGGCTGGCCCGAGATCACGATCGTCGTACGGATGTGGGTCATCGCCGGCATCCTGGCGATCTTCGGCGTCGCCCTGTTCTACGCGGGCTGGCTGGCTGCACTGTGACCGCGGATCTCGCCCGCCTCACCAGTTGGCACGCCGACTGGTCGGGCCTGCGCGTCGCCGTCCTCGGCCTGTCGATGACGGGCTTCTCGGTCGCCGACACCCTGGCGGAGCTGGGATCGGACGTCCTCGTGGTCACGGAGGACGCCGGCGAGGAGTACTCCCGTCTCCTCCCGGTGATCGGCGCACGGCTGTGGGAGGGTCCCCTCGACTCCGTCCCCGACGAACTCGTCGCTCACCGTCCCGATGTCGTCATCGCCTCGCCGGGATTCCCGCCGCACCACCCTGTGGTGGCGTGGGCGCAGAACGCGGGCGTCGCCGTCTGGGGCGACATCGAGCTCGCCTGGCGCGTCCGCGACAAGGTCCTGCGGCCCGACGGAACCCCCGCAGACTGGGTGCTCATCACGGGCACGAACGGCAAGACCACGACCACCCAGCTCACCGCCACGATGCTCGTGGCCGGCGGCCTCCGCGCTGCGCCCTGCGGCAACATCGGGGTCCCCGTCCTCGACGCGGTGCGTGACCCGGCCGGGTTCGACGTCCTCGTGGTCGAGGTGTCGAGCCATCAGCTCTGGTACCTCGGTCTGCAGGACGGCGACGGTCGGGTGTCCCCGCACGCGAGCGTCTGTCTGAACCTGGCAGCCGACCACCTCGAGTGGCACGGCTCCTTCGACGCCTATCGGGATGCGAAGGCCGTCGTCTACCAGCGCACCCGCGTGGCCTGCGTCTACAACAAGAGCGACGTCGCGACGCGCGAGATGGTCGAGGATGCGGAGGTCGTCGAGGGATGCCGCGCCATCGGCTTCGATCTCGGCGTCCCGGGGCCGAGCGACCTCGGTGTCGTCGACGGCATCCTCGTCGACCGGGCGTTCCTCGAGGAGCGTCGCACGAACGCCCTGGAGCTCACGACGGTCGACGAGCTGGCGGAGGCGGGGCTCGCCGCACCGCACGTCGTCGCGAACATCCTGGCCGCCGCAGCGATCGCCCGCTCGTTCGACGTACCGCCGGCCGCCATCCGCGACGCGCTCCGCGGCTTCCGCCTCGACCCGCACCGGATCGAGGTCGTCGCGGTCGCGGGCGGTGTCACGTGGATCGACGACTCGAAGGCCACGAACCCGCACGCCGCGGCATCCTCGCTCCAGGCGTACCCCGGTGCCGTCTGGATCATCGGCGGTCTGCTGAAGGGCGTCGACATCGACGAACTGGTCGCCTCTCGCGGCCCCTCGGTGAAAGCCGCGATCGTCATCGGAGTCGAACGGTCCGAGATCGTCGCGGCTTTCGGGCGACACGCCCCGACGGTGCCGCTGTTCGAGGTCGACCACGCTCAGACTGAGGACGTCATGACCGAGGTCGTCGCCCGTGCGGCGGACGTCGCGCACGACGGAGACGTGGTCCTCCTCGCTCCGGCAGCGGCATCCTTCGACCAGTTCGCCTCGTACTCGGATCGCGGCCGGCGCTTCGCCGCCGCGGTGAACGCACGGATCGGAAAGGACGCCGGTGACAACCACGACCGACCGTCCGGCCCCGTCGGATCCGGCTGACCGCGGCTCGTCCGCCTTCACGGCGCGCGTCGCCCTCGGCAAGGTCTTCGCACCGGTCCCGAGCGAGTTCCTGCTCATCGCCTCGACGGCGCTGATCCTGACGATCTTCGGACTCGTGATGGTGCTGTCGGCGACCATGGCGACAGGGGCCGAGGGAGGGCCGTTCCAGACGGTGCTCCGACAGGCGATGTTCGCGGTCCTCGGCGTCCCGCTCATGTTCGTGTTCAGCCGGCTGCCGGTCCTGTTCTGGAAGCGGATCTCCTGGATCGCCCTGGGCGTCGCGCAGGCTTTCCAGCTGCTGGTGTTCACGGGCCTCGGCTACGACTTCGACGGCAACCGCAACTGGATCTCGATCGCCGGGGTCCAGGCGCAGCCGTCCGAGTTCCTGAAGCTCGCCTTCGCCCTCTGGCTCGGCTACGTCCTCTACCGGAAGCACACGCTTCTCGGCCTCTGGCGCCACGTCTTCATCCCGGTCGTTCCGGTCTCGATCATGGTGATCGGCTCGGTCCTGGCCGGCAAGGACCTCGGTACGGCCATGATCCTCGTGCTGATCCTGCTCGGCGCGCTCTTCTTCTCGGGCGTCAAGCTCCGGGTGTTCGTCATCCCCGTGGTCGCCGCCGTCGTGATCGTCGGATTCCTGGCGCTGACGAGCGCCAACCGCATGGCGCGCATCACGAGCTTCCTCAACCCGAACTGCCTCGACGACTATTACAACGGCTGCTATCAACCGCTCCACGGCATCTGGGGGCTCGCCAGCGGCGGCGTCTTCGGCCTCGGCCTCGGGAACTCGCGTGAGAAGTACGCGTGGTTGCCCGCCGCATCCCACGACTACATCTTCGCGATCGTCGGTGAGGAACTCGGTCTCATCGGCTGCATAGTCGTGCTCGCCCTGTTCACCCTGTTCGCCGTCGGCGCGTTCCACGTCATCCGCAAGACGAACGACCCGTTCATCCGCATCGCCGCGGGCGGGATCACCGTATGGGTCGTCGGACAGGCCCTCATCAACATCGGCGTCGTGCTCCGGGTGTTCCCGGTGCTCGGCGTCCCGCTGCCGTTCATGTCGCAGGGCGGCACGTCGCTCGTGTCCGTGCTCATGGCCTGCGGCGCACTGCTGGCGTTCGCGCGCACGCTGCCGGCGGCCCCGCCGGTGGCGCCGGCACCCCGCCGGTAGGCTCGATCCGGTGACCACGTACCTTCTGGCCGGCGGCGGGACCGCGGGCCACGTCAATCCGCTGCTCGCCGTCGCCGACGCTCTGACCGCGCGCGAGCCCGGCGCGACCGTCCTCGTCCTCGGGACGCGCGAGGGACTCGAGGCGCGGCTGGTGCCGCAGCGCGGTTACGAGCTGCTCTTCGTCGACAAGGTGCCGTTCCCGCGTCGACCGGATGCCGCGGCCCTCCGCTTCCCGGCGCGTTTCGCGCGCGCGGTGCGCCAGGTCCGATCGCACATCCGCGAGCGCGGGGTGGACGTGGTCGTCGGCTTCGGCGGGTACGCCTCGGCCCCCGCCTACATCGCCGCGGGGCGCGCCGGCGTTCCCGTCGTCGTGCACGAGGCCAACGCCAAGCCGGGGCTCGCCAACGTGCTGGGCGCGCGGCGAGCCGCGGCATCCGGGGTCGCCTTCGAGGGGACGCCCCTGCGGGGAGCGGAAGTCGTCGGGATGCCGCTGCGGCCCGAAATCGTGCATCTCGACCGAGCCGCCCTGCGGGATGAGGCGGCAACCGCCTTCGGACTCGACGCGGACCGGCCGGTCCTCCTCGTCTTCGGCGGGTCGCTGGGCGCCGTCCGCATCAACCGTGCCCTCGCCGATTCCTGGCAGGACGTCGTCGCCGCGGGATGGCAGATCCTCCACGCGGCGGGGGAGCGCAACGACATCGCCGACCCGGGCGATCCGGCCTACCGCGTCGTCCCGTACATCGACCGGATGGACCTCGCCTTCGCCCTGGCAGATGCGATCGTGTCGCGATCCGGAGCGGCGACCGTGAGCGAGATCAGCGCCCTCGGCATCCCGGCCGTCTACGTCCCGTACGCGGTCGGTAACGGCGAACAGGCCCTCAACGCCGCGTCCGCCGTCGCGGCCGGGGCGGCCGTCCTCGTCCCCGACGCGGAGCTGAGCGGGGATCGCATCCGTTCGTCGGTGGTGCCGCTCCTCACGGATGCCGCAGCGCTCGACCGGATGCGCGCGGCCGCGACCGCGGTCGGAACGCGCACCGGCAGCGAGAACGTCGTCGCGCTCATCGATCGCGCCCTGGCCCGCTGACGCGGCGCCGGCTCCAGCGCGCCGCAGCATCCTCCCGGCGGGCCCGACCTAGACTTGACGGGCCATGATTCGCCCCGATCTCTCGCTCCCCATCCCCACGGACATCACCGCCGCGCACTTCATCGGGATCGGCGGTTCCGGGATGTCGGGACTCGCCGGGATGTTCCTCGACCGCGGCATCCGCGTGTCGGGGTCCGACCGTTCCGACAGCGACGCGATGCGCGCTCTCGCGTCCCGCGGCGCCGTCGTCCACGTCGGTCACGACGCGGCGAACCTGCCCGACGACGTCGACGCGGTGGTCTTCACGGGCGCGATCTGGCCCGAGAACCCCGAGTACCTCCGGGCCAAGGAGCGCGGCGTCGCCGTCATCCACCGTTCGCAGGCGCTCCACTGGCTCGTCGGCGGCCGCCGGCTGGTGAGCGTCGCCGGGGCGCACGGCAAGACGACGTCGACGGGCATGATCGTGACGGCGCTCCGGGCGATCGGAGCCGATCCGACCTTCGTGAACGGCGGCGTCATCTCTTCGATCGGCGTCTCGAGCGGCACCGGGTCCGACGACCTCTTCGTCATCGAGGCGGATGAATCCGACGGATCCTTCCTGCTCTACGACACGGCCGTCGCGCTCATCACGAACGTCGACCCCGACCACCTCGACCACTGGGGGTCGCGCGAGGCGTTCTACGAGGGTTTCATCCGGTTCGCGGATGCCGCCTCCCAGGCCGTCGTCATCTCCTCCGACGACCCCGGTGCCCGCGAGGTCGCGGCCTCGCTCTCGCACCCGAACGTCGTGTCGTTCGGAACGTCCGCCGACGCCGACGTCCGCGTGACCGACATCGTCACCGAGGGACCGGTGTCCTTCACCGTCCATCACGGGGGACAGGCGGCATCCGGTGCCCTCGCTGTTCCCGGTGCGCACAACGCCATCAACGCCGCCGGCGCCGTCGCCGTCCTGCTCACGCTGGGGTACGACCTCGAACCAGCGCTCCGTGCGGTCGAGGAGTTCGGCGGCACGGTCCGGCGGTTCGAGCTCCACGGCATCCGCGCGGGCGTGTCGGTCTACGACGATTACGCGCACCACCCGACCGAGGTCGACGCCGCATTGTCCGCGGCTCGCACGGTCGTCGGCGAGGGGCGCATCATCGCGCTCCACCAGCCCCACACCTACTCCCGCACGCAGGCGATGTACCGCGAGTTCGCCGAGGTGCTCGAATCCCGCGCCGACCACACGGTCGTCCTCGACGTCTACGGCGCGCGCGAGGACCCCGTGCCGGGCGTCACCGGCGAACTGGTGAGCGGCGCGTTCGCCGATCAGGATCGGGTGCACTTCGTCACCGACTGGCAGCAGGCGGCCGAGTACACCGCATCCGTCGCCCAGCCGGGGGATTACGTCATCACCCTCGGATGCGGCGACGTGTACCGCATCATCCCGCAGGTGCTCGACGCCCTCGGGCAAGGGCAGGACTGACGATGCGGCGGCCGTCCCCGCTCCCGTCGACGCCGCCGGCAGGTCAGCGACGCGAGGCGCTCCCGGAGCGGCCGCGGCGGCGTGAGGCCATCCCTGAGCCGCCCGCGGTCGAGGCTCCCGCCGCCGAGCCGACGCCATCCGAGCCCGCTGTCGCCGAACCGCCCGTCGCGACGGGGCGTCTGGCTCCCGTCGTCCCGTTCGACGCCTCCCCGACCCCCGCCGACGACGCGCAGGCAGAAGCGGATGCCGAGACGGAGCGTCCGCTCGGCGTCCGCGATGTCTGGGCTGCGGCTCGGGCTCGTCGCCGCGCGTTGCGCCGCGAGGTCCGGCGCTTCACGGTGCGCCAGCGCCGCCGACGGTACGCCTGGCTCGGAGCCCTCGCTGCCGTCGTCCTGGTCGGGCTCGGCGCTGTCGCGACGGCCTACAGTCCGCTTTTCGCGGTGTCGAAGATCACGGTGCTGGGCACGGATCGCCTGGCCCCCGCCGCCGTCGAACAGGCGCTCTCGGGGGAGATGGGGACTCCGCTCGCCCTCGTCGACTCGAGCGCCGTCAAGGCGGCGCTCGTCGCGTTCCCTCTCGTGGAGAGTTACTCCATCGAGGCGAGGCCGCCCCAGGAACTCGTCGTCCGCATCGTCGAGCGGACGCCTGTCGGTGTCGTGAAGACGAAAGCGGGTGCCTCTCTCGTCGACGCGGCCGGAGTCGTGCTGGGCACCACGAAGGACGCACCCGAGGGGTATCCCGTCATCGATGCCGCGGGCGGCGCCGGGTCGCGCACCTTCCGTGCCGTCGGAGCCGTCTACCGGTCCCTGCCGGTGGATCTGAAGGCCGCGGTCACGGCGATGTCGGCGACCACTCCGGATGACGTCACACTCACGATCGACGGCGCGGACGTCGTCTGGGGGAGCGTCGAGGATGCCGTCGAGAAGGCGCGCGTGCTGAAGGCGGCGATGGCGGCTCGGCCGCCGTCGAAGGTCGAGGAGTACGACATCTCCTCGCCCGATGCGGTCGTCATCCGCTGACTCGAGAATCCGATCCGACGACACGCCGCCACGGTGCGGGCGGCCGCCCCGTCGCCGCATACCTTCGGAATCAGGAATTGCATACTCGGCAATTCTTTAAACCTCTGGTTGAGGTTGAAGGTTTGCACTCGAGGTTCAGGACGATACGGAGGCCGGCGTGAGCCAGAACCAGAACTACCTTGCTGTGATCAAGGTCGTTGGCGTGGGTGGTGGCGGTGTCAACGCCGTCAACCGCATGATCGAGCTCGGCCTTCGCGGCGTCGAGTTCATCGCCGTCAACACGGACGCACAGGCGCTGCTCATGAGCGACGCCGACATCAAGCTCGACGTGGGACGTGAGCTCACTCGCGGTCTCGGCGCCGGCGCCGACCCCGAGGTGGGCCGTCGCGCCGCCGAGGATCACGCCGAGGAGATCGAAGAGGCCCTCGCCGGTGCCGACATGGTCTTCGTGACCGCGGGCGAGGGTGGTGGCACCGGTACCGGTGGCGCACCCGTCGTCGCACGGATCGCGAAGTCGATCGGCGCCCTCACGATCGGTGTCGTCACGAAGCCCTTCTCTTTCGAGGGTCGTCGCCGTCAGACCCAGGCCGAGTCCGGCGTCTCGAAGCTGAAGGAAGAGGTCGACACCCTCATCGTCGTCCCGAACGACCGCCTCCTCGAGATCAGCGACCGCGGCATCTCGATGATCGAGGCGTTCGCCACGGCCGACCAGGTGCTCCTCGCCGGTGTGCAGGGCATCACCGACCTGATCACCACCCCGGGTCTCATCAACCTCGACTTCGCCGACGTCAAGTCGGTCATGCAGGGCGCGGGCTCCGCGCTCATGGGCATCGGCTCGGCGCGCGGCGCCGACCGTGCGATCAAGGCCGCCGAGCTCGCGGTCGAATCCCCTCTCCTCGAGGCGTCGATCGAGGGCGCCCACGGTGTTCTCCTCTCGATCCAGGGCGGCTCGAACCTCGGCATCTTCGAGATCAACGACGCAGCCCAGTTGGTGAAGGAGGCCGCGCACCCCGAGGCCAACATCATCTTCGGTACGGTCATCGACGACACCCTCGGCGACGAGGTGCGGGTGACCGTCATCGCCGCCGGCTTCGACGGTGGCGAGCCCCAGGTGAAGGTCGAGCCGATCACGGCCAGCCGCCCGGCATCCGCCCCGGTCCTGCCGCCGCTGCCGGCGGACACGGTGGCTCGCGACCTCGCAGCCGCCGAGAAGGCCGGTTCGCGTGAGTCGGTGTCCGTGTCCGCGCCGTCCTCGTCGAGTGACTACGACTCGGCGTTCGGCGACGACGACCTCGACATCCCCGACTTCCTGAAGTAACCGGATCGTGGATCTGCGTTCGCGGCTCGCCGACATCGACGCGCGCATCTCGGATGCCGCTCGGTCGGCGGGCCGCGATCCATCGGGGATCACCCGGATCGTCGTCACGAAGTTCCACCCCGTCGAGCTCGTCCAAGAGCTCGCCGGGCTCGGCGTGACCGACGTCGGGGAGAACCGCCAGCAGGAGCTCAGCGCGAAGCGCGAGACCTACGACGGTGTGCCGCTCCGCTGGCACTTCATCGGGCAGGCGCAGACCAACAAGGCGAAGGCCGTCCGGAGGGATGCCGACGCCGTGCACTCGCTCGATCGGGCCCGCCTCGCCGACGCGCTGCACGCGGCACGCCCCGACGACGACGGCGACAGGCTCGACGTGCTCATCCAGGTCAATCTGACCGAGGATCCCGGACGAGGGGGAGTCGCGCCCTCGGGCGTCACGGAACTCGCCGAGCACATCGCCGCGACGTGTCCGTCGCTGCGCCTCCGCGGCATCATGGCCGTCGCGCCGCTGGACGAAGAGCCGGCTCCGGCCTTCTCGCGGCTGGCCACCTATGCCGACCGCATCCGCACCGTGGTGCCGGATGCCGACTGGATTTCCGCCGGCATGACCGGCGATTTCGCCGAGGCGATCGCAGCGGGTGCGACACACCTGCGGATCGGTTCGGCAATCACGGGCCCGAGGCCCGTGCACGGATAGCCTCGTCACAGACGAGCAATACGGAGGATGCGATGTCGAACCCGCTCAAGAAGACCATGGTGTACCTGGGCCTCGCCGACGAGGAAGAGGTCTACGAGGAGCCGGCTCCCCGCCGCGAGAGTCGGGAGAAGCAGGTCGAGAACAAGACGGCGCCGGTGACGCCCATCCACCGCCCCGCGGTCGTCCGTCAGCCCGCTCCGGCGACGGTGAGCGAGATCGTCACGGTCCACCCCAAGCAGTACCGCGACGCGCAGGCGATCGCCGAGAACTTCCGCGACGGCATCCCGATCATCATCAACCTCTCGCAGATGAGCGACGCCGACGCGCGACGCCTGATCGACTTCGCGAGCGGTCTTTCGCTGGGTCTGTACGGACGTATCGAGCGCGTGACGAGCAAGGTCTTCCTGCTGTCGCCCGAGAACGTCGCAGTGTCCGGCGAAGGCGCGATCGCTCAGGGCGACGCGGACTCCGCCCCCTTCACGCACTGACGCCGTGTCGGTCATCGGCCTCATCGCCGGGATCCTCAACGCGCTCCTGCTCATCTACGTGCTGTTCCTCCTGGCACGTCTGGTTCTGGAGTACATCCCGATGTTCAATCGGGAGTGGCGTCCGCGCGGCGGCTGGCTCGTCGTTGCGGAAGTCGTGTTCACTGTGACGGACCCGCCCATCAAGTTCTTCCGCCGCTTCATCCCCCCACTGCGCATCGGTCCGATCGCACTGGATCTCGCGTTCCCCCTCACGATGCTCTGCTGCTTCGTGCTGCTGTCCATCACGCAGGTCCTGAGCCGCGTCTGACCGACCTGTCGTCGCACCCGTGACAGCCGCGGACTATGCTGTCGGGGTACGGCTCGCGCCTCGCGGGTCTTCGTTGACCGGCCCGCTTCCTGAGCCCCGAAAGAGGAAAGACACATGCCTTTGACTCCCGAAGACGTCGTCACCAAGCAGTTCCAGCATGTTCGCTTCAAAGAGGGTTTCGACCCCGATGAGGTCGACGACTTCCTCGACGAGATCGTCGTCGAGTGGCGCAAGACGATCGCTGAGAACGAAGAACTGAAGGCGAAGCTCGCCGCGTTCGAGTCCGGTGAGACGTCCGCCCCGCAGACCGAGTCCGCACCGCAGGCCGAGGCCGCACCGCAGACCGAACTCCTCGAAGAGGTTCCCGCTGCCGAGCCCGCCGCGGAGGCTCCCGCCTCGTCCGGCTCCGCTCCCGTCGCCGCGTCGGCCGGCATCATCGAGCTGGCCCAGCGCCTGCACGACGAGCACGTCGCCGAGGGCAAGGCGCAGAAGGAGAAGCTCATCTCCGAGGCGCAGGCCGAAGCCGACGCCATCCTCAACGACGCACGCTCGAAGGCGCGCGACGAGATCACCCGCCTCGAGAGCGAGCGCGGCACCCTCGAGAGCCGTATCAGCGAGCTTCGTCAGTTCGAGCGCGACTACCGCGTTCAGCTGCGCGGGTTCATCGAAGAGAAGCTGCGCGACCTCGACGTCGCCGGCACCTCGGGTTCGACGCCCATCTCCGCGTCCTGACCACTCGCACGTTGTCGAGCCGAACGTCCGCGAAGCGGACGACACTGCGCGCCGCAGCGGCCGGCACCACCATCGCGATCCTCGCGGTGCTGGTGCTGGCCGCTGATCAGTTCACCAAGTACCTCGCCCTCCAGAACCTGCCCGAGCGGCAGGCCGTGCCGGTCCTCGGGGACTTCCTCCAGCTCTATCTGACGTTCAACCCCGGTGCGGCGTTCTCCCTGGGGGAGGGCGTGACCTGGGTGTTCACCCTCGTCCTCGCCGCCGCGGCCCTGACGATCGTCGCTCTCGCGGCGACCCGTGTGCGCTCCCGCGCCTGGGCCATCGTGCTCGGCCTTCTCCTCGGCGGCATCCTCGGGAACCTCACCGATCGGCTGCTGCGTGCGCCGGGTTTCCTCGTCGGGCACGTCGTGGACTTCATCCACACCCCCTGGCTGTGGCTGTGGTTCCCGTCGGCCATCTACAACATCGCCGACATGTTCATCGTCACGATGATGATCGCTGTCGCCGTCCTGGTGCTGCTCGGCCGTCGGTTCGACGGCACCCGTGAGAAGGATGCCGCGACCGCGGACGCCGCCGACGCGGACGTCCCGGCACGCGCGGACCCTCATGCCCAGCCGTAGTCTCCCCGTCCCCGACGGGCTCGACGGCACGCGGGTGGATGCCGCCCTCGCCAAGCTCCTCGGATTCTCGCGGACCTTCGCGGCCGAGGTCGCCGAGGGTGGCGGTGTCCAGCAGGACATGCGTCCCGTCGGCAAGTCCGACAAGCTCGTCGCCGGCGCCTGGCTGCAGGTCGACTGGGAGGACAAGCGCGGACCCGAGATCGTCCCGATCGCGGTCCCCGACCTCGGCATCGTCCACGACGACGACGAGATCGTCGTCGTCGACAAGCCCGCCGGTGTCGCTGCCCACCCGTCGCTTGGCTGGGAGGGTCCGACGGTCGTCGGCGCCCTCGCCGCATCCGGTTTCCGCATCGCCACCTCCGGGGCTTCCGAGCGCCAGGGCGTGGTCCATCGGCTGGACGTGGGGACGAGCGGCTTGATGGTGGTGGCGAAGACCGAGCGCGCCTACACGGCGCTCAAGCGCGCCTTCAAAGAGCGGGAGGTCGACAAGATCTACCACACGGTGGTGCAGGGGCATCCCGACCCCCTCGTCGGCACGATCGACGCTCCGATCGGCCGGCATCCGAACCACTCGTGGAAGTTCGCGGTCGTCCCCGACGGCAAGGACTCGGTGACCCACTACGAGACGCTCGAGGCGTTCCCGCGGGCCTCGCTGCTCGAGGTGCATCTCGAGACCGGCCGCACGCACCAGATCCGCGTGCACATGGCCGCGCACCGGCATCCCTGCGTCGGCGATCCGCTCTATGGCGGCGACCCGACTCTGGCCCAGCGTCTGGGGCTCACCCGTCAGTGGCTCCACGCCCGCGAGCTCGCGTTCGCCCACCCGGCGACGGGAGACTGGGCGACCTTCCGCTCGGACTACCCGGCCGACCTGGCCGGGGCGCTGGAGATCCTCCGCGACCAGTGAGGGCCTGCGAGTGAACGCCCCGCGAGTGATGAGGGCTCAGCGGCCGCCGGTGAACGACGCAGGGTCGTCCTCGGCGATCGCGAGCGCGATCTTGCGCACGTGGGTCTGATCGACCTCGACGAGTTCACCGAGCCCGTACCAGCCGACCTCGGTCAGCTCGCCGTCGGCGGGATGCGGATCGCCCGAGACCCAGTCGCACCGGAAGACGAGATCGAGGTAGTCGACCTCGTCGCCGTTCGCGTAGACGATGCGGGGGATCTGTTGCACAGCCGCCAGCCGCGTCGCCCGGACGACCACTCCCGCCTCTTCGAGGCATTCGCGGACGGCGGTGTCGGCGGGCTCCTCGCCGGGTTCGACGATCCCCGAGACAGCCTGCCATTCGCCGTTGTCGGCGCGTTTGCCGAGCAGGACCTTCTCGTCGCGGAAGACGATCGCTGTCACCCCGACGAGGGGGAGCGGAGCGGTGCCGATCTTCTCGCGCAGCGCGAGGACGAACTCGGGGGTGGTCATGTGGACCAGCCTAGGCGCCGTGTCAGAACCGGAACGTAGACTCGATGGGTGGCATCCGACTCCTTCGTTCACCTGCACGTCCACAGCGAATACTCGATGCTCGACGGGGCCGCGAAGATCGGCGCGATGACGCAGGCGGCAGCCGATTACGGGATGCCGGCCATCGCCGTCACCGACCACGGCAACACGTTCGCGGCCTTCGAGTTCTACCGAGCCGCCCAGGCCGCCGGTGTCAAGCCGATCGTCGGCCTCGAGGCCTACGTCACCCCCGGCACGCACCGCAGCGACAAGTCGCGCGTGGCGTGGGGATCGCCCGACCAGAAGAGCGACGACGTCTCCGGTTCGGGCGCCTACACCCACATGACGATGTGGAGCCAGAGCACGGAGGGCATGCACAACCTCTTCCGACTCAGCTCGTTGTCGAGCATCGAGGGCTACTACTTCAAGCCCCGCATGGACCGCGAGCTCCTACAGACCTACGGCAAGGGCCTCATCGCGACGACCGGGTGCCCCTCCGGCGAGGTGCAGACCCGCCTGCGGCTCGGCCAGTACGAGGCCGCCCGCGCGGCCGCGGCCGAGTTCCAGGACATCTTCGGCAAGGAGAACTACTTCGCCGAGATCATGGACCACGGCCTCTCGATCGAGCGCCGGGTGATGACCGACCTCATCCGACTGTCGAAGGATCTCGACATCCCGCTCGTCGCGACGAACGACTCGCACTACACGCACCAGCACGAGGCCGACGCGCACGAGGCGCTGCTGTGCGTCCAGTCCGGCTCGACCCTCGACGACCCGAACCGCTTCAAATTCGACGGCGACGGCTACTACATCAAGACGGCGCAGGAGATGCGTCAGCTCTTCCGTGACCACCCCGAGGCGTGCGACAACACCCTGCTGATCGCCGAGCGGTGCGAGGTGGAGTTCAACACCTCCGCCAACTACATGCCGCGCTTCCCCGTGCCCGAGGGGGAGACCGAGGACAGCTGGCTCATCAAGGAGGTCGAAGCGGGCCTGCACTACCGCTACCCGGGCGGCATCCCCGATCGCGTCCGCAAGCAGGCCGAGTACGAGACCGGGATCATCCTCCAGATGGGGTTCCCGGGGTACTTCCTCGTCGTCGCCGACTTCATCAACTGGGCCAAGGACAACGGCATCCGGGTCGGTCCCGGCCGCGGTTCCGGCGCAGGTTCGATGGTCGCGTACGCGATGCGCATCACCGACCTCGACCCGCTCGAGCACGGCCTCATCTTCGAGCGCTTCCTGAACCCCGACCGCGTCTCGATGCCCGACTTCGACGTCGACTTCGACGACCGGCGCCGCGGCGAGGTCATCGACTACGTGACCGAGAAGTACGGGTCCGAGCGCGTCGCGCAGATCGTCACCTACGGCACGATCAAATCGAAGCAGGCGTTGAAGGATGCCGGTCGTGTCCTCGGCTTCCCGTTCTCGATGGGCGAGCGCCTCACGAAGGCCATGCCGCCGCCCGTCATGGGCAAGGACATGGAGCTCGGCGGCATGTTCGACGCCAAGCACCCGCGCTACAAGGAAGCCAGCGAGTTCCGCTCCCTCGTCGACACTGACCCCGACGCCAAGACGGTCTTCGACCGCGCGCTCGGACTCGAGGGCCTGAAGCGTCAGTGGGGCGTGCACGCGGCCGGCGTCATCATGTCGAGCGAACCGCTGATCGACATCATCCCTATCATGCGCCGCGAGCAGGACGGCCAGATCGTCACGCAGTTCGACTACCCGTCGTGCGAGACGCTCGGGCTCATCAAGATGGACTTCCTGGGGCTGCGAAACCTCACGATCATCTCGGACGCGCTCGACAACATCCGGACGAACCGAGGCGAGGAGCTCGACCTCGAACACCTCGAACTCGAGGACCGTGCCGCGTACGACCTCCTGAGCCGTGGTGACACGCTGGGCGTGTTCCAGCTCGACGGCGGGCCGATGCGGTCGCTCCTGCGCCTCATGAAGCCCGACAACTTCGAGGACATCTCGGCCGTCATCGCGCTGTACCGACCCGGGCCCATGGGTGCGAACTCGCACACCAACTACGCGCTCCGCAAGAACGGCGTCCAGCCGATCACCCCGATCCACCCCGAGCTCGAAGAACCGCTGCGGGACATCCTCGACACGACCTACGGCCTGATCATCTATCAGGAGCAGGTCATGGCCATCGCGCAGAAGGTGGCCGGGTTCTCCCTCGGTCAGGCCGACATCCTCCGCCGGGCGATGGGCAAGAAGAAGAAGTCCGAGCTCGACAAGCAGTACGAGGGCTTCTCGGGCGGTATGAAGGAGCGCGGCTTCGGCGAAGCGGCGATCAAGTCCCTGTGGGACATCCTCCTGCCGTTCTCGGACTACGCGTTCAACAAAGCCCACTCCGCCGCGTACGGCCTCGTCTCCTACTGGACGGCCTACCTGAAGGCGCACTATCCCGCCGAGTACATGGCCGCCCTCCTCACGAGCGTCGGCGACTCGAAGGACAAGATGGCGGTCTACCTCAACGAGTGCCGCCGCATGGGCATCCGGGTGCTGCCGCCCGACGTGGGGGAGTCCATCCGGTTCTTCGCCGCCGTCGGCGAGGACATCCGTTTCGGCCTCGGCGCCGTCCGCAACGTCGGCACGAACGTCGTCGACGGGATCGTGTCGGCCCGCTCGGACGGTCCGTACGCGAGCTTCCACGACTTCCTCGGCAAGGTCCCGGTCCACGTCGCCAACAAGCGCACCGTCGAATCGCTCATCAAGGCCGGCGCCTTCGACTCGCTCGGATCGACCCGGCGTGCCCTCATGGAGATCCACGAGGATGCGGTCGAACAGGCCGTCCTCGACAAGCGCCGCGAAGCGAACGGCGAGGTCGGCTTCGACTTCGACAGCCTGTGGGGCGACGACGAGCCGCAGCAGGTCGCGCGCGTGCCGGAGCGGCCCGAATGGACGAAGAAGGACAAGCTCGCCTTCGAGCGCGAGATGCTCGGTCTCTACGTCTCGGATCACCCGCTCGCGGGTCTCGAGATCCCGCTCGCCAAGCACGCGTCGACCTCGATCCACGACCTGCTGGTGTCGGAGGACATCTCCGACGGCGACACGGTGACCATCGCCGGGCTCGTCACGAGCGTCCAGCACCGCGTCGCCAAGCAGAGCGGCAACCCGTACGGCATGATCACCGTCGAGGATTTCGACGGTGAGGTGACCGTCATGTTCATGGGCAAGACGTACACGGAGTTCCAGTCGATGCTCGTGGCGGACTCGATCCTCGTCGTCCGAGGTCGCGTCTCGCAGCGCGACGACGGCCGCAACCTCCACGGTCAATCGGCGTTCGTCCCCGATCTCGGATCGGTGGATGCCGCGGGCCCGCTCGTCCTGCTGCTGCCCGAACACCGCGCGACCGAGACGACGATCGGACAGCTCGCCGCCGTCCTCGACCGCCATCCCGGCGACACCGAGGTGACCCTCAAGTTGCACCGCGGCGGTGTCGCGAAGGTGTTCGAGGTCCCGGCCCAGGTCGGGGTGACGGTCGACCTGTACGGCGAGTTGAAGGGCTTGCTCGGGCCGCAGTGCCTCGGCTGATTCGCTGAGACGACGCGGGTAGGATCGCAGGCGGCGCTGATCAGCGCTGTTCGGAAGGAGCATCGTGACCGACCAGAAGACGAACCCCGAATCGCCGGACGACGCCGGGAGCCCCGTCGAAGACCTCGACGTCACGGTGGTCCGCGCGCCCGAGGCCGCGCCGCACGAGACGTCCACTCTCGACATGGAGACCCAGGCCTACGACTTCTCCACGGATGCCGCGGATGCCCCCGGTTCCCCCGCGGAGGCCGTGCCCGCATCGGTCGATCACGACGCCGCCGATACGGCCGCTGACGTCGAGCCGCAGGTCGCGCCCGTCGAGCCGCAGCCGTCTCCGGACGAGCCGGCGACGGTCGAAGCCTCGGAAGGCCACATCCCGCCGCAGTACGGCATCGGCCCGTTCTCGCTCCGCGAGATCTCGTTGCTCGGTGTGTGGGTGCTCGCCTTCCTGTTCTCGTTCTTCCCCCTCTATGCCGACAACCAGTACACGAGCCTCCTCGGCGGAACGAGCGTCTGGACCTCGGGAATCGACTGGGTCCTCGCCATCGGCGCGCCCACGGTCGCGGTGTTCCTGATCACGCTCCGCCGGTTCTCGCCCGACGGCATCCGTCGGGTCGGATCCCTGGGGATCGACCAGTTCGCCTCCGTCGCCTTCGCCGTTTCGGCGGTCGTGTGGTTGAGCTGGTTGTGGACGAACATCGCGCGCGGCGTCGCGGTCGGCGTGTGGCTCAGCAGCTGGGTCGTCTGGGTCGAGGTGCTTCTGATGGCTGCGGGCGTCGTGCTGACCGTCCTCGCTCCGTTCATCCCGCCGTTCCACGAGGACTTCCTGCACCGTGCCGAGACCTTGTCGCACCGCGTCGCCCGTCGCGCGCGCCCGGTCGTGGCGCGGCCGATCTCGGACGCGCGGTACACGATGGCGGCGCCGTCGGTCGATCCCGACCCGGCCCCGTACGGAGACCCCATCGACGACGACGAGCCGGCTCCGGCTGCGGCTTCCGCCCAGCAGGCGTTCTGGGCGTTGGCTCCTGTCGAGCGCGACGTCGTCGACGAGAGCGGCGCGCCGGTCTTCCGCATCGGCCCGACGGCCTGGGCGCTCGTGATCGAGGACCGTGGCGATTCCTTCGTGGTCCGCCACGAGGACGGCCGCATCGGTTACCTCATGGACGTCTCCGGCGTCACCCGGGGCTGACCCGCCGTTACCCTGGAGGGATGCTCCGCACGATCGACCTCCGGGGTCGCGCCGTCACACCGGCCGACCTGCTCGCCGCCGTTCCCCGAGCCACCGCAGCGCGGGATGAGGCATTGGCCACGGCTGCCGCCGTCGTCGCAGATGTGGCGGAGAGGGGCGAGGTCTCGCTCCGCGAGCAGGCGGCACGGTTCGACGGCGTCAGCGATCACGCCATCCGCGTTCCCGCCGCGCACCTCGACGAGGCGCTCGCCTCCCTCGATCCATCCATCCGGGGCGCGCTCGAGAACGCGATCTCACGGGTCCGCCTCGCGTCGGCCGCTCAGGTGCCCTCGCCGGTGGTGACCGATATCGGTCCGGGCGCGCGGGTGGAGCAGTACTGGCGTCCCGTGCGCCGTGCGGGTGTCTATGTCCCCGGTGGCAAGGCGGTGTACCCGTCGAGCGTCGTCATGAACGTCGTCCCGGCGCAGGTGGCGGGCGTCGCCGAGGTGGCGCTGGCCTCGCCCCCGCAGCGCGACCACGGCGGACGGGTGCACCCCGTCATCCTGGCTGCGGCCAAGCTCCTCGGCATCACCGAGGTCTATGCCATGGGCGGCGCGGGCGCCGTCGCGGCGTACGCGCACGGAGTGGCCGAGCTGGACCTCGCACCCGTCGATGTCATCTCGGGTCCCGGCAACAACTTCGTCGCGCTCGCCAAGCGGGTCGTCGCGGGCATGGTCGGCACGGACTCCGAGGCAGGCGCCACCGAGATCCTCATCGTCGCCGACGACTCCGCCGACGCGCGTCTCGTCGCCGCCGACCTCGTCAGCCAGGCCGAGCACGACGAGCAGGCCGCAGCGGTCCTCGTCACGGATGCGGCCGGCCTCGCCGAAGCCGTCGTCGAAGAGGTCGAGCGCCGCGCAGCGGCGACTCACCACGCCGAGCGGGTCGCCCAAGCCCTCGCCGGCGTGCAGTCCGCCGTGGTCCTCGTCGACGACCTCGCGACGGCGACCGCCTTCAGCAACGCGTACGCGCCCGAGCACCTCGAGCTGCACCTGCGCGATCCTCGTCCGGAGGACTTCGTCAACGCGGGTGCCGTCTTCGTCGGCTCGTGGACCCCCGTGAGCCTCGGGGACTACCTCGCGGGCAGCAATCACGTGCTCCCCACGGGCGGTCAGGCCAGGTACGCGTCCGGGCTGTCGGCATCCACCTTCCTGCGTCCTCAGCAGGTCATCACGTACGACCGCGACGCATTGCGGGCCGTCCACGACGACATCGTGACCCTCGCGACGGCCGAGGTGCTCCCCGCCCACGGCGAGGCCGTCACGGCGCGCTTCGACGCGTAGGCTGGATGCCGCCATGCACTGCCCGTTCTGTCGTCACTCCGACTCCCGCGTCATCGACTCCCGCACGAGCGACGACGGACTCAGCATCCGTCGTCGTCGCCAGTGCCCCGAGTGCGGGGGCCGGTTCTCGACGATCGAGACCGCGAGCCTGAACGTGATCAAGCGCTCCGGCGTGATCGAGTCGTTCAGCCGCGAGAAGGTCATGTCCGGCGTCCGCAAGGCGTGCCAGGGTCGCCCGGTCACCGAAGCGGATCTCGCCATGCTCGCTCAGGCCGTCGAGGAGGCGGTGCGTCAGACGGGCGTCTCGCAGATCGACACGAACGAGATCGGGCTCGCGATCCTCGGCCCCCTGCGCGAACTCGACGAGATCGCGTACCTCCGGTTCGCGAGTGTGTACCAGGCGTTCGAGACGCTCGATGACTTCGACGCCGCGATCGCTCTGCTGCGCGCGGACCAGGCACAGCGCGTTCCGCGACAGGACGCCTGAGCGCTCACCTCTAGGCTGGGAGCCGATGTACCGACTCCTCTTCGACCTCGTCCTCCGTCGCCTCGATCCCGAGACCGCCCACCATCTCGGGATGGTTGTCATCCGCGTCGCCGCCGTGCCGCCCTTCTCGGCTGTGGCCCGGGCGCTGACCCGTCCGGCCCCGGAGCTTCGGACCGAGGCGCTCGGTCTCGTCTTCGACTCGCCGTTCGGGATCGCCGCCGGCTTCGACAAGAACGCCATCGGCGCCCTCGGCTTGCATGCCCTCGGGTTCGGTCACATCGAGGTCGGTACCGTGACGGCGATCCCGCAGGATGGCAATCCCCGCCCGCGCCTGTTCCGCCTGCCGGCGGACCGCGCCCTCATCAACCGGATGGGGTTCAACAACGAGGGCGCCGCCGTCGTCGCGCAGCGGCTCGCTCGTATGCGCCGTCGCCGACGGCGACCGGTCCTGGGTGCCAACATCGGCAAGTCCCGCGTCGTCGACGTCGCGGACGCGACAGCGGACTACGTCGCCAGCACCCGCCTGGTCGCCCCGGTCGCGGACTACCTCGTCGTCAACGTGTCGTCGCCGAACACGCCCGGGCTCCGCGGCCTGCAGGCGGTCGAGACGCTGCGGCCATTGCTGACGGCGGTGAAGGATGCCGCAGGAGACACGCCCCTGCTCGTCAAGATCGCTCCCGACCTCTCCGACGACGAGATCGACGGGATCTCGAGGATGGCGGTGGACGCCGGCCTCGCCGGGATCGTCGCGACCAACACGACGATCGCTCGTTCCGGGCTGACGACGGATGCTGCCCGCGTCGACGCGATGGGGGCGGGCGGCCTCTCCGGCGCACCGTTGCGCGAGCGTTCGCTCGAGGTTCTCCGTCGCGTCCGAGCCGCGGTCCCGGCCGAGTTCTGCGTCATCGCCGCCGGGGGAGTGGAGTCGGCCGACGACGTCCGCGAGCGTCTCGCAGCCGGTGCCGACCTCGTTCAGGGCTACAGCGCGTTCGTATACCGCGGACCCCTGTGGGCAAGGCAGCTGAACCGGGGCCTCGCGCGCTGACAGGCGGCATCCCATCTGAAGGACGAAGGGCCCGCACGATCGTGTGCGGGCCCTTCGTCGTCGGAGATCAGTGCGGGTATTCGCCGCGCTTGACCTGCGGCTTGGGGAGGCGCATGAAGCGCATCTGGACGGAGCGCATCGCGGCGTACCAGCCGAGACCCTTCTCGCGGCGGTCACCCCATTTCGCGGCGGCGAGCTTCTTCACCTTGCGGGAGAGGATGGCCATGTCCGCGACCACGAAAAGCAGATAAGCCCAGAGCCCCACGTACGCGTAGAACACGATCGCGGTGTTCGGAACGAGCGCGAAGAGGATCACGATCACCAGGAGCGGCATGATGAGCTCGCCGAAGTGCCAGCCGGCGTCCGTGTAATCGCGGGCGAACCGGCGCTGGGGACCGCGGTCGCGGGGCGTCAGGTATCGCTCGTCGCCGTTGGCCATGCCGACGCGGGCCTTCTCGCGCTGGGCAGCGAGCTCAGCCTTCGCGCGGGCGCGGGCCTCCTTGGTGTTGGCGACGAGGGGCCGCTTCCGCGCCGCTTCCTGCTCGGCGCGCGTCGGCGTCGGGCGGTTCTTCCCCGCGCCCGTGGGGGCGTCGGGGGCGGTGTCGGCAGGGGGAGGTGTCTGTGCCACGGGGCGCTTCCTCGGAATCGGCGGAAAAGGCGTGCCACATAAGATTACCCGCATGACTTCCGACACCTCTCGGTCCGCCGCGGTGCGGGAGGCGGCCCTCACCCAGGTCCCCGCCGCCCTCGCCGATCTCGGCTCCCTCGTCCGCATCCCGTCCGTCGCCTTCCCGGGGTTCGACCGCGCCGAGGTGCAGCGAAGCGCCGACGCGGTGAAGGCCCTCGTCGACGACCTCGGCATCTTCGAACGCGTCGAGGTCAAGACGGCCGTCATCCCCGAAACGGGGGAGGAGGGGATGCCCGCCGTCCTCGCCACCCGTGCACCCCGCAACGGCCGGCCGACGATCCTGCTGTACGCGCACCACGACGTTCAGCCCGTCGGCGACGAGTCCCTGTGGGAGTCCCCGCCCTTCGAGCCGACGCTCCGCGACGGCCGGATCTACGGGCGTGGCGCAGCCGATGACAAAGCGGGCATCATGGCCCACATCGGCGCTCTCCGGGCGATGAAGGAGGCGCTCGGCGACGACTTCGACCTCGGCGTGAACCTCTTCTTCGAGGGCGAGGAGGAGGCGGGCTCCGCATCGTTCGCGCCGTTCCTGAGCGACAACGCCGACGCCCTTCGCGCTGATGTCATCGTCGTCGCAGACTCGGGGAACTGGGACTCCGAGACCCCCGCTCTGACGGTCTCGCTCCGCGGCAACGCACGGTTCACCCTCGACATCGAGACGCTCGATCACGCATCCCACTCCGGGATGTTCGGCGGAGCGGTGCCCGACGCCATGATGGCAGCCGTCACGCTGCTGGCCACGCTGTGGGATGAGGACGGCGCAGTGGCCGTCGACGGTCTCGCGATCCGGGATGCCGCGACCCCGCCCTACACCGAGGAGACCCTCCGCAGCGAGGCGGGGCTTCCCGACGGTGTGTCGCCGATCGGACGCGACGCGATCCTGAGCCGCATCTGGAACAAGCCCTCGATCACGATCACCGGCATCGACGCTCCGAGTGTCCGCAACGCGTCGAACACGCTGTCGCCGAAGGTGACGGTCGTCATCAGCACGCGCGTCGCGCCCGGCCAGCCCGCCGCCGAGGCCTTCGCCGCCGTCGAGGCGCACCTGCACGCCCACGCGCCGTTCGGTGCACGCCTCACGTTCCGCGACGTCGACTTCGGCAACCCGTTCCTCGTCGACACGTCCGGCCCTGCCGTCGAGAAGGCGCGTTCCGCCCTCGAGAGCGGCTACGGACGCACGCCCGTCGACATCGGCGTGGGCGGATCGATTCCCTTCATCGCCGACCTCGTACGCGAGTTCCCGGGCGCGGAGATCCTCGTGACCGGGGTGGAGGATCCTCATGCGCGGGCTCACAGCCCGAACGAATCCCTGCACGTGGACACGTTCCGACACGCGCTGGTGTCCGAGGCGCTCCTGCTCGAGTCCCTCGACGCATCCGAGTGAACCCGCCTGCCGATACTCGCGCCGCCGGGCCAGAGCCCGAGAGGCGACGTAGAATCGTGTCAGCACGCCGCCCCCGTTCCTCAAGAGCACTGGCGGCCCGACCATGGGGAGAGTCATGACCGACATCGCCACGCAGTCCACCGAGACCGTTCCCGCCCACGGCGTCGCCCTCACCGAGGCTGCGGCCGACAAGGTGAAGAGCCTTCTGTCGCAGGAGAACCGTGATGACCTCCGGCTCCGCGTCGCCGTTCAGCCCGGCGGATGCTCGGGTCTGATCTACCAGCTCTACTTCGACGAGCGTTACCTCGACGGAGACAAGACCGTCGACTTCGACGGTGTCGAGGTGATCGTCGACGACATGTCGGTGCCCTACCTCGACGGCGCGAAGATCGATTTCAAGGACACGATCTCGGAGCAGGGCTTCACGATCGACAACCCGAATGCTGCGGGCAGCTGCGCCTGCGGCGACAGCTTCCACTGATCCATCCCCGGGCACCTCAACCGGTTCCGGCATCCTGAGCGGATGGCCGGAATCCCGTAAGAGGTTGCCCTAGACTGGCATGAGTCTGACCTTCATGTCCCCGAAAGGTGCACCGTGCGCGTCAACCGCCGACTCCGTTGGGTAGCCCTCCCGCTCACGATCGCCTCCGCGGTCGCGCTTGCGGGATGCAGCCCCACGACAGCGAACGGCTTCCTCCCCGGCTTCGATGAGGGGGGCGGGCAGGCGACGAACCACACGTCGATGATCGCCGGCCTCTGGACCACGTCGTGGATCGTCGTCCTCGCCGTCGGTGTGATCACCTGGGCCCTCATGGGCTGGGCTGCGATCGCGTACCGGCGTCGCAAGGGGCAGTCGGGCCTGCCGGTCCAGCTCCGCTACAACATGCCGATCGAGATGTTCTTCACGATCGCCCCCGTCATCCTCGTGCTCGGCTTCTTCGCCTTCACGGCGCGCGACCAGGCGATCCTCGAGACCCAGTACGAGAAGCCGGATGTCTGCATCACGGCCATCGGCAAGCAGTGGGCGTGGGACTTCCAGTACAACGGCGACAACTGCGACGACCCCCAGGACCCGGTGTGGACCATCGGTGTGCAGGCGCAGACCGACGCACAGGGCAACATCACCAACGAGGTCCCCGAGCTCGTCCTGCCCGTCAACAAGGAAGTGACGCTGCAGCTCGAGTCGCGCGACGTCATCCACTCGTTCTGGATCGTGGACTTCCTTTACAAGAAGGACATGTATCCCGGTCGTGAGAACTACTGGTCCTTCACGCCCACCAAGGAAGGCACGTTCGTCGGCAAGTGCGCCGAGCTCTGCGGCCAGTACCACTCGATGATGCTCTTCAACGTGAAGGTCGTCTCGGATTCGGAGTACCAGAGCTACATCGCGTCGCTCAAGGCCAAGGGGCAGACCGGCGACATCGACGACGCACTGGATCGGCAACAGAACGCGCCCGGCACCGGCGCGCCCGCCGCTGAGGGAGAGCACAACAACTGATGGCCACCATCGCACCCCCCGCACCCACGCTTCCCCCTCGCCAGGCCGCGCTGCTCACCAGCTCGCGCGTCGAACACAAGGGCAACATCGTCGTGAAGTGGATCACGTCCACGGATCACAAGACCATCGGGTACATGTACCTGATCGCCTCCGTGCTGTTCTTCATGCTCGGTGGCGTCATGGCCCTGATCATCCGTGCCGAGCTTTTCGAGCCCGGCATGCAGGTCGTGCCGACCAAGGAGCAGTACAACCAGCTGTTCACGATGCACGGCACGATCATGCTGCTGATGTTCGCGACGCCGCTGTTCGCGGGCTTCGCCAACGCACTCCTCCCGCTGCAGATCGGTGCTCCGGACGTCGCGTTCCCGCGTCTGAACGCCTTCGCGTTCTGGCTGTTCACCTTCGGTTCCACTATCGCCGTCGCAGGCTTCCTCACCCCTCAGGGTGCGGCCGCGTTCGGATGGTTCGCCTACCAGCCCTTGGCGAGTGAGAGCTTCAGTCCCGGCGCCGGTGGCGACCTCTGGATGCTGGGTCTCGGCATGAGTGGTTTCGGCACGATCCTCGGTGGTGTGAACTTCATCACGACGATCATGACCATGCGCGCTCCGGGTATGACGATGTGGCGCATGCCGATCTTCAGCTGGAACACCCTGGTCACCAGCATCCTGATCCTGATGGCCTTCCCGGTCCTCGCAGCGGCGATCTTCGCCGCTGCGGCCGACCGCATCCTCGGTGCCCACATCTACGACCCGGCCAACGGTGGCGTCCTGCTCTGGCAGCACCTCTTCTGGTTCTTCGGTCACCCCGAGGTGTACATCATCGCGCTGCCGTTCTTCGGCATCGTGTCCGAGATCTTCCCGGTGTTCAGCCGCAAGCCGATCTTCGGATACAAGACGCTGGTCTACGCCACGATCGCCATCGCGGCTCTGTCCGTCTCCGTGTGGGCGCACCACATGTACGTGACCGGCGCGGTGCTGCTGCCGTTCTTCGCTCTCATGACGATGCTCATCGCCGTTCCAACGGGTGTGAAGATCTTCAACTGGATCGGCACGATGTGGCGAGGGTCGATCACCTTCGAGACGCCGATGGTCTTCGCGCTCGGATTCCTCGTGTCGTTCGTGTTCGGTGGTCTGACGGGCATCATCCTGTCGTCGCCGCCGCTCGACTTCCACGTCTCCGACTCGTACTTCGTCGTGGCCCACTTCCACTACGTCGTCTTCGGCACCGTCGTCTTCGCGATGTTCGCCGGCTTCTACTTCTGGTGGCCCAAGTGGACCGGAAAGATGCTGAACGAGCGCCTCGGCCTCGTGCACTTCTGGCTGCTGTTCATCGGCTTCCACATGACGTTCCTCATCCAGCACTGGCTGGGTGCGGACGGCATGCCCCGCCGGTATGCGGACTACGCGAGCCAGGACGGCTGGACGTGGCAGAACCAGGTGTCGACCGTCGGCTCGATGATCCTCGCGGCATCGATGGTTCCGTTCCTGCTCAACGTCTGGATCACGGCCCGCAAGGCGCCGCGTGTGACCGTCAACGACCCGTGGGGCTACGGCGGGTCGCTCGAGTGGGCGACCAGCTGCCCGCCGCCGCGCCACAACTTCACGTCGATCCCGCGCATCCGCAGCGAGCGGCCCGCCTTCGACCTGAACCACCCCGAGGCCGGGATCCCGGTGGGTGTCGGTCCTGCGAAGGATGCACCCGACGCGCCCGTGGTCGATCTGACGAATGGTGAGGTCAAGTAAGTGAAGACCAACGTCAACCTGTGGTGGGTGCTCTCCGCCTTCTTCGCGCTCGTCGCTGTGGTCTACGTGGGCTGGAACATTCTTGCCCACCCGCAGCTGCCGGTTTTCAACCGGATCGAATGGGTCGGTTCTGTCGGCCTCGTCTTCGTGACGATGATGGCCGCCATGATCGCCTTCTACTCCAGCCGCGTCGAGAAGGCCCAGGGCGGAACCCTCCCCGAGGACTCCCTGACGGCCGACATCGATGACGGCGACCCCGAGATGGGCGAGTTCTCGCCCTGGTCGTGGTGGCCGCTGGTGCTCGCCGGCTCCGCGGCGATCGCCTTCATCGGCCTTGCCGTCGGCGAGTTCATGATCCCGATCGGTGTCGGCATCTTCGTCGTCGCCATCGTCGGCTGGGTCTACGAGTACTACCGGGGCTACTTCGCCCGCTGAGCCGCGCATACACAACGCCGTCCGCCACCACCGTGGCGGACGGCGTTGTTCTTGGCATCTGAGGGCCCCGACTGGGCGCGCCGGCAGCCGAGTCGCACACCCATAGCGACGAGCTCGAGAGGCCAGCAACGCAGATCCCCCCCGCTATGCTGGTCGCGTGTCGGTCATCGATGATGCTCTTGGATCCCACCGCTTCGGAAGATGCAGCGGGTGACCGCGAGCAGGATGCCCCGCTGCGCTCCGGGGCCGCGGACACGGCTCCCCCTGCATCCCCACGTGCCTATCCTCATCCGAACCAGGGCCAGGCTCAGGTGGGGCACATGACGCCGACGCGCACACCCTGGCGCCCCGGGCGAGGCCACCGTGGGCACTGATCGCCATAGCTTTCGGACGCGGGCCCACGCGCCGGTCTCAGGCGGGTGTCACCGCGGCGGGCGTACGGGCATCACCAGGGGGTCGAAACGTCGGGGGAGCGGCCCTTCGAGGCCCTCGACGGGCAGCCCCTCTCGCGCCCAGTACTCGAACCCGCCGATCATCTCCCGCACCGCGTAGCCGAGTCGTGCGAACTCGACAGCACCGCGGGCTCCGCCGTTGCATCCCGGGCTCCAGCAGTAGACGACCACCGGGATGTGCTGCGCGATCTCGCTTGCGGCGCGCGACGCGATCTGACCGTGGGGGATGTGGATCGCTCCCGAGGCGTGACCCTGATCCCAGGCATCGGTGTCGCGCACATCGACGAGCACGAAAGCATCGCCCGCGCGCTGCGAAGCATAGACGTCGCTCGGATCGGTCTCGACGTGGAGTCTCGTCTCGAAGTAGGAGAGGACGGATGCGGGGGAGGGGATCATGTGATCGACGCTACGGGCACACGAAAGCGGCGGGGTCCGACCATTCGGTCAGACCCCGCCGCTTTTCTGCCAGACGAGCTCAATCGTTCGAGCGGTCGTCCTTCTTGGCGGGTGCATCGTCAACCACGATGATGTTCGACGGGCGGTTGGCCGTCTCAGGGTTGTGGCCGTCGTCGATCGGGCGCAGGGGTGCGTCCGGAGCTCCGGCGCGCTCGTGGGCGCCACGGATCTCCTCCTGCTCCTCGTGCTCGATGTGCTCGAGCGCGTGGTGCTGGTGGGCGATCGCGGCATCCACCTCAGCCTGCGTGACGGGGGAGAGGCGATCCTCGAAGAACCACCGCGACAGCGATGCGCGGACGTTCTGGTGCCACGCGATGCGACCGTTGTCGTTGGGCCGGACCACGAGGGGCTCGTGGATCTCGAAGTCGATGAGCTTGACGCGCTCGTAAGCGTCGACAGGCTGGTGGACCTCGATGTACTCGCCACCGGGGAGGCGCACGATGCGACCGGATTCGTAGCCGTGCAACGCGATCTCGCGGTCCTTCTTCTGTAGAGCGATCGCGATGCGCTTCGTCACGAAGTACCCGACGATCGGCCCGATGAACAGGAGCGCCTGGAGCGAGTGGATCACTCCCTCCATCGTGAGATGGAAGTGCGTCGCGATGATGTCCGAGGAAGCGGCGGCCCAGAGCACGGCGTAGAAGATCACGCCGGCCACACCGATCGCGGTGCGCGTCGGTGCGTGACGGGGACGCTGGGCGATGTGGTGCTCGCGCTTGTCGCCGGTGACCCACGCCTCGATGAACGGGTAGATCGCGACGAGGACGATGAACAGGCCGAGGACGGCGACCGGCAGCAGGATGCCGAAGGACCAGGTGCGGTCGAACAGGACGACGTCCAGGTTGGACGGGGCCAGGCGGAGCGCACCATCGGCGAACCCGATGTACCAGTCCGGCTGGGTTCCCGCAGACACGGGCGACGGGTCGTAAGGACCGTAGTTCCAGATCGGGTTGATGGTGAACATCGAGGCGATCAGCACGAGCACACCGAACGTGATGAACAGGAAGCCGCCCATCTTCGACATGTAGATCGGCACCATCGGGTAGCCCACGACGTTGTCGTTCGTGCGGCCGGGGCCGGCGAACTGCGTGTGCTTGTTGATGATCATCAGCATCAGGTGCGCCGCGATGAGCGCGATGAGGATGAGCGGAAGCAACAGGATGTGCAGCGTGTACAGACGGTTCACGATCGCCGTACCCGGGAACTCGCCTCCGAAGAGGAGATACGAGGTCCACGTGCCGATCAGGGGGAGGCCCTTGATCATTCCGTCGATGATGCGGAGACCGTTGCCCGAGAGCAGGTCGTCGGGGAGCGAGTACCCGGTGAATCCGAGCGCCATCGCCAGGATGAACAGCACGAAGCCGATCACCCAGTTCAGCTCGCGCGGCTTGCGGAACGCACCCGTGAAGAAGACACGCAGCATGTGCACGCCGATGGCGGCGATGAACAGCAGGGCTGCCCAGTGGTGCAGCTGACGGACGAGCAGGCCGCCGCGGAGGTCGAACGAGATGTTCAGCGTGGACTCGAGGGCCGCCGACATCTCGATGCCGCGCAAGGGTGCGTACGCGCCGTTGTAGTGCGTGGGAGCCATCGACGCTTCGAAGAAGAACGTCAGGAACGACCCCGACAGGAAGACGACGACGAAGCTCCACAGCGCGATCTCGCCGAGCATGAACGACCAGTGGTCGGGGAAGATCTTGCGCCCGATCTCCTTGACGAGGCCCGAGATGCTCGTTCGCTCGTCGAGGTAGTTCGCGGTGGCGCCGATGAAGCGGCCGCCGAGGGGCTTGTCAGCCGGTCGGGCCACCGTGGTGGCCGGTGCGGATTCAGTCGCGGTGCTCAATGACGCTCCCAGAAGCTTGGCCCGACGGGCTCTTCGAAGTCGCTCTTAGCGATCAGGTAACCGTCTGCGTCCACCGTGATGGGCAGCTGGGGGAGCGGTCGGGCGGCCGGGCCGAAGATGACCTCGGCGCCGCGGGACACGTCGAACTGCGACTGGTGGCACGGGCAGAGAAGGTGGTGGGTCTGCTGCTCGTAGAGTGCCACGGGGCATCCGACGTGGGTGCAGACCTTCGAGTACGCCACGATCCCGTCGTAGGACCAGTCGAGGCGGTTGTACTCGGCGGGCAGCTGCTCGGGGAGCAGCCGCATGAGCAGGACGATCGCCTTGGCCTTCTCTTCGAGGTAGCCGTCGAGGTGGTCGACATCCTTGAGCGATTCGGGCATCACGTGGACGGCGGAGCCGAGGGCGATGTCCGCAGCGCGGATGGGGAGGCCGGAGGGGTCGTGTGCGAGGCGCTCACCCTCCTTCCACATGGTGTGCTTAAGAAGCGCGACCGGGTCGCCGGCGAGCGGCTTCTCTTCGGAGGAGTGCGGAGCAAGCCCACGGAAGAGCGTCACGCCGGGGACGATGGACGCGACGACAGCGGCGATGAGTCCGCCGCGGATCGCGGTTCGGCGTCCGAACCCGGACTCCTCGTTCGCCTCGCGGAAGACGTCGACCGCTGCTTCGCGGGTCGACTCCTTGCCGCGGGTCGAGTGACGAGCCTCGATGTGCTCCTTGTCGGGCATGATCGCCTTCGACCAGTGGATCGCAGCGATGCCGATGGTCAACAGAGCGAACCCGATGCCGAGACCGATGAAGAGGTTGTTGCTCCGGATGTCACCGAAGTCGCCGCTCTCGATCGGGAACAGCATGTACGCGGCCACGGCCCACAGGCTGGCGGCGAGAGAGATGTAGAACAGCGTGTAGACGGTACGGACCGCACGGTTCATCGCCGCCGGGTCCTTATCGGTCATCCGCTCACGGTGGGGCGGCAGACCGGGGTTCTGCACGGGGTCGGCGACCGCGACGACGAGCCCCGACGAAGGCTGAGGAGCCTTCTCGAGCGCCTGCGGCTCTTCCTCGTGTGACATTGTGCTCCTCGCCTTGAAATTCTTTACGTCAGTGGTGGGTCAGTTGGACTTCGCGGTGATCCACACCGAGATGCCGATGAGAGTGCCGATGCCGAAGATCCAGATGAAGAGACCCTCGGACACGGGACCCAGCGACCCGAGCGTGAACCCGCCTACGGGCTCGCTCTTCTGCAGGTACATGAGGGACGAGATGATGTCGCGCTTCTCGTCCGGCGTGATGGTCATGTTGTTGAAGACCGGCATGTTCTGCGGCCCGGTCACCATCGCGGCGTAGATGTGCAGTGGGCTGGTCTTGGTAAGCGCGGGGGCGTACTTGCCCTCGGTCAGCGCGCCACCAGCCGCGGCGACGTTGTGGCACATCGCGCAGTTGATGCGGAAGAGCTCGGCGCCCTCCGTCAGGTTGCCACCGCCGTCGAGGATCTTCTCGTCGGGGTAGGTCGGTCCGGGGGCGACGGACTGCACCCAGGCCGCCATCGCCTTGATCTGGTCCTCGGTGAACTGCGGCGCCTTCTGGGGAGCCTGCGGTCCCTGAGCCTGGAGCGGCATGCGGCCCGTCGAGACCTGGAACTCGACCGACAGCTCGCCGACTCCGTACAGGGAGGGGCCGTCAGCGGTGCCCTCGAGGTCGAGACCGTGGCACGTCGCGCAGTTCGCCTGGAACAGCTTCTTGCCGTCTTCGACGGTGAGCGCGGATGCCGTGTCGGTGGACGTGGTCGACGCCATGGCAGCGGATGCGCCGGCGTAGATGCCACCCGTGAGCAGCAGGCCGACGCCGATGAGAGCGGCTGCCGCCCACTTGCTGCGACGGCCCGTGTGCCGACGCGGGGTCTTGGATGCCATTGAGGAACTCAGCTCCGCTCTGTATTACCGGATGAAGTAGATGACGGCGAACAGGATGATCCACACGACGTCGACGAAGTGCCAGTAGTAGGACACGACGATCGCGGAGGTCATCTCCTTTCGACCGAAGTTCTTGACCGCGAATGCGCGCCCGATGATGAGCAGGAAGGCGATGAGGCCACCCGTCACGTGAAGAGCGTGGAAACCGGTCGTGATGTAGAAGGCCGACGCGTAGGAATCCTCGCTGATCGGCAGGCCCTCGGCGACCAGGGTGGCGTACTCCCACACCTGGCCCGAGACGAAGACGGCGCCCATGATGAACGTCAGGTAGAACCACTCGACCATTCCCCACTGGCGGAAGTTCCAGAAGGATCCGCGACGGTAGGGCTGGAAGCGCTCGGCGGCGAACACACCGGCCTGAGCGGTGAACGACGACAGCACAAGGATGAGCGTGTTCACCGCGGCGAACGGCACGTTCAGCAGCTCGGTGCGACTTGCCCACAGCTCCGGCGAGGTGTTGCGGATCGTGAAGTAGATGGCGAAGAGGCCGGCGAAGAACATGACCTCGCTGCCCAGCCACACGATCGTGCCGACAGCCACGGGGTCCGGTCGTTTCACCGAACGCAGTGCCTGGTTGTATGTCGCGGGAGTGGTCGTCACGCTCCCCATTATGGCCGATGTTGGGGGAGGGTTTCGCATTCCTGAAGGTACTTGTGTCTTTCCGCCGGGTCGGCGCCGTCGATGGGCCCGCCGGGAGTCGCCTGCCAGAGTGCTGAGTAGGATCGGGGGTCATGGCGGACATGTACTCCTGGCCCGAGATTCTCTCCACGGTGCTGGACGGCAAGAACCTCAGCGTGTCCGAATCGACCTGGGCGATGCGCCAGGTGATGAACGGTGACGCGACCTCTGCGCAGCTCGCCGGGTTCCTCGTCGCGCTGCGGGCCAAGGGCGAGACCGTCGACGAGATCGTGGGATTCCGCGACGCCATCCTCGAGGCTGCGGTGCCGCTCCCCGTGCCGGCAGACGTGCTCGACATCGTCGGCACGGGAGGCGATCGTTACGGGACCGTGAACGTCTCGACGACCGCCTCGGTCGTCGTGGCGGCCACCGGCATCCCGGTCGTGAAGCACGGCAACCGCGCGTCGAGTTCGAAGTCAGGGTCATCGGACGTGCTCGCCGCGCTCGGTGTCGATCTGACGCAGACTCCGGCGCGTGTCGCGGAGGTCCTCGACGAGGTCGGGATCACCTTCGCTTTCGCCTCCGCCTTCCACCCTGGCTTCCGGCACGCCGGACCGACGCGGGCGGAACTCGGCATCCCGACCGTCTTCAACTTCCTCGGGCCGCTGTGCAATCCGGCGCGCGCCGAAGCCAACGCCGTCGGGGTCGCTCACCTTGACCGGGTGCCGCTCATCACCGGTGTGTTCCAGACGCGCGGTGCGACGGCGCTCGTGTTCCGTGGCGACGACGGGATGGACGAACTCACCACGACAGGCCACAGCCGCGTCTGGGAGGTCAGCCGGGGAGACGTGCGAGAGCACGACCTCGATCCTCGGGACCTCGGCATTCCCCGGTCCGAGATCGCTGACCTGCTCGGCGGCGACGCCGAGCACAACGCGGCGATCGTGCGTCGCGTGCTCGACGGTGAATCCGGTCCGGTCCGCGACATCGTCCTGTTGAATGCCGCCGCCGGCATCGTGTCGTATCGGCTGTTCCAGGATGCCGCCGAGCTCCAGCGTCCGTTCGTCGAGCGACTCGCGAACGCCTATGCCGAAGCGGCAGCCGCCGTCGACGCGGGCGCCGCGCGGGCCAAGCTCGATGCGTGGGTCGCCGCGTCCGGACGCTGAGCGCGCACCGTGGACCCGATCGAAGCCCTCACGGAGATCGCGGAGCTCCTCGAGCGCGATCGCGCGTCCCGGTACAAGTCGAAGGCCTTCCGAGCAGCCGCAGACTCCCTCGCGCGTCTGAGCCCTGCTGAGTGGGCGGACGTCTCCCGCCTGCGCGCCCGGAAAGGCATCGGCGCCTCCACCTTCGCCGTGATCTCGGAGGCGCTTTCCGGGCGCGTGCCGACCTACCTTGCGGACCTGCGGGAACGAGTCGCGCCCACCGAGGTGTCGGCATTGCGTCCGCTCCTGCGGGGCGATCTGCACGCCCACTCGGAGTGGTCCGACGGGTTGACATCGATCGAATCGATGGTCGACGCCGCGCGTTCGCTCGGCCATGACTACCTCGCTCTGACCGACCATTCGCCGAGGCTCAGGGTGGCGCGCGGACTGTCTGCGGAGCGGCTCCGCGAGCAGCTCGCACTCATCCCTGATTTCTGCGACGAGACGTTCACCCTGCTGAGCGGGATCGAGGTCGACATCCTCGACGACGGCTCCCTCGACCAGGAGGACGATCTCCTCGAATCCCTCGACATCGTCGTCGCGTCCGCGCATTCCGCCCTGCGGATGGAGCAGGCGCCGATGACGCGCCGCCTGGTGGCTGCGGCATCCGATCCCCGCGTCGACGTGCTGGGCCATGTCACCGGCCGCCTCGTGTCGGGGGCGCGGGGGACCCGTCCGCCGTCGGTGTTCGATGCGAGAGCCGTCTTCGAAGCGTGCGCCGAACACGGCACCGCGCTCGAGATCAACTCCCGCCCGGATCGGGAGGATCCGCCGGACGATCTGCTCGCCCTCGCGATCGAGATCGGATGCCTCTTCTCGATCGACTCGGACGCGCACGCCCCGGGGCAGCTGTCGTTGCTGGACCATGGCGCGGCGCGCGCGGAGCGCGCCGGTGTGCCCGCTGACCGCGTCATCACCACGTGGCCGCTCGAGCGACTCCGTGAATGGGCGTCGACGAGCTGAGAGGTCAGGCCCGGGCGGTGAGCGCTGCCCGTGCGCGGGTCGCCGAGGATCCGAGTGACCAGGTGCCCGCCAACTGCGCCACCGCCTCCTCGTCCGGCGCGGTGATGCGGGCATCCACGGGCGGTAGATCGAGCGTCCGCACGACCTCGACCACGCGCGGCGCGACGTCGAGGTAGTCGGAGGCAGCGAGGATCTTCGCCCTGACGCCCGCGCTCATCCCTTCGCCGGCCTCGGCAGCGCTCCGGATGCCGGTGAGATCGCCGTGCGCGGCCAGCAGCGTCGCCGCAGTCTTCTCGCCGATGCCGGCGACACCCGGGAGTCCGTCGGACGCGTCGCCTCGCATCGCGGCGAAGTCGGCGTACTGCGATGGGAGGACGCCGTATTTCGTGACGACGACGGCGTCGGTGAGTACTTCGAGCTTGCTCATCCCGCGGCCCGTGTAGATGACGCGGACGCCACGGTCGTCGTCGACGAGCTGGAACAGGTCGCGGTCGCCGGTCACCACGTCGACGGGGATGGTGTTCGTCGACGCGAGCGTCCCGATGACGTCATCGGCCTCGTGGTCCGGAGCGCCGATGATCGGGATGCCGAGTGTGCCGAGCGCTTCACGGATCACCGGGACCTGGCTCTCGAGAGGGTCGGGGATATCCTCGACGTCGGGGGCCGACGCCACCGCCTCGGCGACGCGGTGCGTCTTGTAGGACGGGATGAGATCGACGCGCCACTGCGGCCGCCAATCGTCGTCCCAGCAGGCGACGAGGTGTGTCGGCTCATACGTGTCGACGAGCTTCGCGATCATGTCGAGGAAGCCGCGGACGGCGTTCACAGGACGACCGTCTGCCGCCTTCACCGTGTCGGGCACGCCGTAGAACGCGCGGAAGTAGAGGCTGGCGGAGTCGAGCAGCATGAGGCGGTCGGTCACGCGCTCATCCTCGCACTCAGCAGCCGGGACCGCTCGGGTCCTCGTCGCAGGTGCGTTCCACGAGTGCCGTGTCCACCTCGACGACGCGGATGACGGTGGTCGGCGTGTTGAGCTCCAGGAGTCCGGCGATCGGGAACCAGCCGCCGCCGGCATCCGCTTCCGCCGCGTAGCGGATCGTCACGCTCGCCTCGTACTCCCCGGCTGCGCCGTAGCTGTGGCTGGTGTCCGTCGCGGTGAACTGTGGGACGTCGAGATCGTCCCACGACGTTCCCGGTGAGGTCGTCTCGCGCGTGCTCCCGTCGCCGTAGTCGAAGGCGTACGAGACGGGCGTGAAGCGGACGGTCACGGGGACGTCGAAGATCCGGCCGGTGACGGTGTGCTCGGCGGCGTCGACGACGAAGTTCGTGGGCATCCCGACCACCCCCACACCGTCCGGTTCGCCGATGACCCGCGGCGGCTGGGGCGCGAACTGCGCGACGTCCTCGATCGTCGCGGTGGTCGGGTCGGGCGCCGCCGGCGCGGGAGCCGGGTCGGCGGGCTGCTGGTCGGCCTGTTCGGTTCCCAGGAGCGGTGCTCCGCCCGGGGCCACGACCGCGTCCGCGCACGCCTGGTCGAATGCGCACTGCGCGAGCCACTCGTCGCGGGTTCGTGCGCCGGGGTAGTAGGCGTCGGGGTCCGGGGGCGGGGGAGGGACGTTCACCGAGCCGCCGCCGCCTCCGCCTCCGCCGCGGTTCGAGCCGCGATCTGGGACGGCGGGTGCTGAAGCGGATTCGCGCGTCGCGCCGATCGAGACGGAGGAGCCGTTGTTCGAAGGGTCACAGGTCGTCACCCATCCTCCGGCACTGCAGTCACTCGACGAGCCGGGTGACGCCTGCGCGACGGGGCTCAGAAATAATGTGATTGCGATGGCACTAGCTAGCACGAGGGTTCCCCGTCGCGTCCGTCGAGCGAGACGATCTTGAAAGCTCTAGTCCGAATGTCCGACTCGAGTGTGATCAAGACACTCTGAACATCGGGACGGCTGTCGCTGACGATGGACTTTCCTGACGGGTTCACTACATCGATTTCGGAAACATCGAGGCAGCCGCCCAACTTCGCCCGCCCATCCTCTGGCATCCACTCGAGCGGTTCAAGCTTGGTGATGCGCGCCTGACCCTCCACTGTCATTTTCTCGGCGTGGTACTCGCTCAGTGTTTTCCGCTCGTTCTCAACGGCACTGCCGGCCATCACCGAGAACACCGGCTCGAACGTTGCCGGGTCCGACAGATCTACCTCGTTGAGTGCATCTACATACTCCCGGTACGTTTTCTCGGCGGCGGCGAACGCCTCCTCCTTCGATGCGAACCCTGTCGGCGTGGGGGAGGGTTTCGGGGCGGCAGCCGGTGCGCAGGCCGCGAGGGCGGTGACGAGCGCGACCGTGGCGAGCAGCACTGCGGAACGTCGAGCGATCATGCGGTCCACGGTAATGAAAGCGGGCCGCCGGGCGAGCGATTCTCCACAGCGCGTAGGCTCGCTGACGTCATTCGCGGATATGGGGAGGGACCATGTCGTTCGGGGCTGCGGCATCCGCTCGTCGGCGACGTCGGGTCGCGCTCGACGCACCATGTCCTTGCGGTCGGCGCCCGTTCGGGTCGTGCTGCGGACCCGTTCTCGACGGTCATGCCGCCGTGACGCCCGAAGACCTGATGCGTTCGAGGTACACCGCCTTCGCGCTCGGCGATGCGCGCCACCTGCTTGACACGTGGTTCCCTGGGACCAGGCCCGACGACCTCTCGCTCGATGACGCGGTCACCTGGACGCGGCTCGACATCCTCAGCGCGAACACGTCGGAGGACGGTCGCTCCGGCAGGGTGCGCTTCCGCGCCCACTGGGTCGACGGTGACGCAGGCGATCCCCACGTCATGGAGGAGGACAGCCGCTTCGTGCGGCGCTCGGGCGTCTGGTATTACGTCAGCGCTGTCTGATACCCTGGAGCGTCGCACGCGTGGCACCTGTGCCGCGCCCGCGCAGCATCGCAACACCAACCACCTTGCCCCGATCGGCTTCCGCGCGTCCTCGTGCGGATGAGCTCCTGGGCCCGAATACAACACCATCCAAGGACAACCCCCTACATGACTAACGCAACGACCGCCCCGGCCACCAAGCAGGTCGCCATCAACGACATCGGATCTGCTGAGGACTTCCTGGCCGCGGTCGAGAAGACCCTGAAGTTCTTCAACGACGGAGACCTCATCGAAGGCACCGTCGTCAAGATCGACCGCGACGAGGTCCTCCTCGACGTCGGCTACAAGACCGAGGGCGTCATCCCCTCGCGCGAGCTGTCGATCAAGCACGACGTCGACCCCAACGAGGTCGTCAACGTCGGCGACCAGGTCGAGGCCCTCGTCCTCCAGAAGGAGGACAAGGAAGGCCGCCTGATCCTCTCCAAGAAGCGCGCACAGTACGAGCGTGCCTGGGGAGACGTCGAGAAGATCAAGGAGAACGACGGCGTCGTCACCGGTTCGGTCATCGAGGTCGTCAAGGGTGGTCTCATCGTCGACATCGGCCTCCGCGGCTTCCTCCCCGCCTCGCTCATCGAGCTCCGCCGTGTCCGCGACCTCACGCCGTACCTCGGCCAGGAGATCGAGGCCAAGATCCTCGAGCTCGACAAGAACCGCAACAACGTCGTCCTGTCGCGCCGCGCCCTGCTCGAGCAGACGCAGTCCGAGTCGCGCTCGAACTTCCTCAACAACCTCCACAAGGGTCAGGTCCGCAAGGGCACCGTCTCGTCGATCGTCAACTTCGGCGCGTTCGTCGACCTCGGTGGCGTCGACGGTCTCGTCCACGTCTCGGAGCTCTCGTGGAAGCACATCGAGCACGCATCCGAGGTCGTCGAGGTCGGTCAGGAAGTCACCGTCGAGATCCTCGAGGTCGACCTGGACCGCGAGCGCGTCTCGCTGTCGCTGAAGGCGACGCAGGAGGACCCGTGGCAGGTCTTCGCCCGTACCCACGCGATCGGTCAGGTCGCTCCGGGCAAGGTCACCAAGCTCGTCCCGTTCGGTGCGTTCGTCCGCGTCGCCGACGGCATCGAGGGCCTCGTGCACATCTCCGAGCTCTCGGGCAAGCACGTCGAGCTCGCCGAGCAGGTCGTCTCCGTCGGTGAAGAGGTCTTCGTCAAGATCATCGACATCGACCTCGAGCGTCGCCGCATCTCGCTTTCGCTCAAGCAGGCGAACGAATCGGTCGACCCCAACGGCACCGAGTTCGACCCGGCGCTGTACGGCATGGTCACCGAGTACGACGAGAACGGCGAGTACAAGTACCCCGAGGGCTTCGACCCCGAGACCAACCAGTGGAAGGAAGGCTTCGACGAGGCCCGCCTCGCCTGGGAGGCCGAGTACGCCGCTGCTCAGGGTCGCTGGGAAGCCCACAAGGCTGCCGTCGCCAAGGCCCTCGAGGCCGAGGCCGCTGCTCCCGCCGACTCGGGTTCGTCGTCCTTCTCGTCCGAGGTCTCGAACGGTGCAGGCACCCTCGCCGACGACGAGGCGCTGGCTGCTCTCCGCGAGAAGCTGTCCGGTCGCTGATCGACACCCACTGAATCGAGGGGTCGGAGCCATGTGCTCCGGCCCCTCGGTCGTTCCCGGGCGGATGCCGCGCCGCCGGTAGCCCGGTAACGTGCAGGTGTGGCGCAGGAGAACGAGGGATCGACCGCAGATCGATCGTCGTCCGACAGGACGGGCACGCGAATGCGCCGACTCTTCGATGCGCCGTCCCGTCAGCTCCCGCTGACCGAGCTCCGCGATCGAGTCGCGGCGAACAACCAGTTGCTCCTCACGGCGATCGTCGCAGTGATCTTCCTCTCCGGCATCCCCGCCGGATGGCTGCCCGACGCGCCCCAGTTCGCTCCCGGTGCGGTGCTCGTCATCGTCGCGGCCATCGCCAGTCTCGCCGTCCCCTGGTCGCGATTGCACCCTTCGTGGGTCGCGGTCATCCCACTGTGCGACATCGTCGCGATCGGGCTCATGCGGACCTCGGATGTCCCGGGTATCGGTCTCCTGTGGGCCTTTCCCACGATGTGGCTGTCGTCGATGGGGCGGTTGTGGTTCGTCGTCGCATGCGTCGGATCCATCGGGTCGTATTGGGCCGCACTCCTGTTCGTTCCGGACTTCCAGCTCACCTGGGCCGTCATCGTCCTCCCGGCCGTCGTCATCGCGATCGGCGCGTCGACGTACAACGCCACTCGACGCTTCCTTGCTCAGCGCGCGCTGCTCGACCGGCAAGCTGAGCGCCTGGTGGCCGCCCTCCGGCATGCCAGCCGCCAGGAGCAACTGCTGACCGAGGTGCTCGACACCGTCGACTTCGGCGTGCTCCGAATCGGCGCGGACGGCGAGATCACCTTCGTCAACGATGCCCTCGGACGGTTCCAGCGACGCATCCCGGGGTTCGGCAGAACCGATGGCAGCGAGACGATTTTCGCCGCAGACGGCGAGACGCCGCTGTCCTCCGAGGATCGGCCACTGGCCCGCATCGTCCGGGGCGAGACGTTCGATGACGTCGTCGTCTGGTATTCCGTGTCCGACTCGCGTCGCGCGGCCCTCAGTCTCACCGCGCGACGGATGCGGGATGCCGACGGCAACCCTGCGGGCGTCGTCCTCGTCGCGCGCGACGTGACCGACGAGCGGACTGCTCTGAAGGCGCGCGACAGTCTCGTCGCGTCGGTGTCGCACGAGCTGCGCACACCGCTGACCTCGATCATCGGCTACCTCGAACTGGTGCTCGACACCGAGGACCTGCCCGAGAACGTGCACCGGCAGGTCGATGTCGCCTATCGCAACAGCGAGAGGCTTCTCGGCATCGTGTCGGGGATCCTCGCCGCGTCGACCGCCTCGAGGATGTCGGCCGAGGTGACGATATCCCCCGTCCTCCACGACCTCGGCGCGGTCGTGCGGGCGGCGGCATCCGACCTCGCCCCGATCGCCCGCGAGCGAGCCATCCGCATCGATGTGGACGAGGTCGGCGACACCCCGGCGTTCATCGACCCCGCGCGCGTGCGTCAGGTCGTCGACAACCTCATCAGCAACGCGATCAAGTTCAACCGTGACGGCGGCTCGATCACGCTGAACAGTGCGACGGACGGCGATGTCTCCTGGTTCCTCGTGCGCGACACGGGGATCGGGCTCTCGCCGGAGGATCAGGACAGGCTGTTCGAGCGGTTCTTCCGAGCCGAATCCGGGGTCGCCGGGACGGGTCTGGGGCTCGCGATCAGCCGCGAGATCGCGCGCGCGCACGGCGGCGACATCACCGTCACCTCGACGAAGGGAGTCGGGACGACCTTCATGGTCAGGCTCCCCGCGCATGCGACCAGTACGCCCGTTGCCGCTCAGGAGGGGGCCGCATGAAGCTCGACCTCTTCTCGGTGACCGTCATGACGGCCCTGGTCGCGTTCGTGGCGACGGGCATCTTCGTCATCGAGACCCTGCGGCGGCGCGACGCTGGCGCGGGCCGACTGTGGGCGGTCGCGTACCTGTGCGGCACGGCGACCGCCTTCGCGTACATCTCCTGGGCCGCCGGCATCGGGGGCGAGATCGCCATCGCGATCGGGAACTCCGCATTCGTCCTCACTCCGGCGTTCATGTGGCTCGGCAATCGACGTTTCAACGACCGCCCAATCACCTGGCCGTCGGTGGTCGTCGGCGTCCTCGCGGTGACGACGTTCCTGGCGGCCGTCATCCGCGTTCCGGTCGATGGAGCATGGGGCGGGTGGACCGTCATGGCCGCCCACATCGTGCTGTTCTTCCTCGCGGGTGGCTGGGAGGCGCTGCGGAGGCCCATGGGACGCATCGGCAATGCGAAGCTGCTCACAGGTGTCCTCTTCGCCGCAGCCGCGTACTACGCCGCCCGGCTCCTCTGCTTCGTCATCGACGGGCCGGAGGGCGCGTTCTTCCAGACCTGGTTCGGTTCCATCTCGGCGAACATCGCGACGGTCGTCCTGACCATGGTCGCGGTCGTCGTCACCTCGATCCTGCGCGCGACCAAGAGCGCGACGCAGCGTTACGAATGGCTCAGTGAGAACGGCGTGGCCTCCGACGGCATCCTGCTCGGGCGGACCTACCGCGACGCGCTTCGCGACATGGCGGAGCGCGCCGGGTGGCGTCAGGAGCTCGTCAGCGTGATCGTCGTCCACGTCGACGGACTCGATGAAATGGCGGCCGCCTTCGGGTCGGATGCCGCCGACGAGCTCGCCGCCCAATGGCGCCGGTCCGTGCGTCGACACGCGCCGGCCTCGGCGTTCGTGGGCGAGGACGGCGATTCCACACTCGCGGTCTGCGGTGTCGCCAGCACCGCGGCCGATGCGCGTCGTCAGGGCGCGGTGATCTACCGCGGCTGCATCGACGACCTCGCCGGCAACCCGACCGGACTCCTGCCCGTCGTCGGTGTCGGCATCGGACTGACCGAGACCGTCGGCTACGACACGGACGTGCTGATGGAGTCGGCGCGCGGCGCCGCGGTGCGCGCGTCGCGGAGCCTCGAGGCATCCGTCCTCTTCGGCGGACTGGATGAGGCGCGTTCTCACCTGACGTAGGCGGTCCGTGGCATCCTCGAGGGGTGCCACTCATCGCGTTGACCGGCGGAATCGCATCGGGGAAGTCCACCATCGCTCGCCGGCTGGCCGAGCGCGGGGCGGTAGTCGTCGACGCGGATGCGATCGTCCGGGACGTTCAACAGCCCGGCTCTCCGGTCCTTGACGCGATCGCGGCGGAGTTCGGGCCGGACGTGCTGACAGCGGCGGGCGAGCTCGACCGTGCAGGCCTCGCCTCTCGGGTCTTCGGTGATCCGGATGCCGTGGCTCGACTCAACGCGATCGTGCACCCCGCCGTGCGCGAGGAGTCGGCACGGCGCTTCCGCGCTGCGGTCGACGCCGACCCGCGAGCCGTCGTGGTCTACGACGTGCCGCTCCTGCTCGAGGCTCGCGCGGAGGACCCCTGGGAGCTGATCGTCGTCGCCCACGCACCCGTCGCGCTCCGCCGGGAACGGCTGATCTCCCTTCGTGGGATGACAGAGGCGGAGGCGGACGCGAGGCTGGCGGCGCAAGTCGACGACGCGCGGCGTCTGGCGATCGCGGACGTCGTCATCGACACGGCGGGCTCGATCGACGAGACGCTCGCGCAGACCGATGACCTCTGGGCTCGCCTCACGGCCTGACCCGCCCACGCCGACGGCGAACGCCGGAGCCGGTGTCGGGACCCCGGCCTACGCTGGATCCATGCAGACCACGCGATCCGTCCGGCCGTTCGAGGTCATCAGCGAGTACGTCCCGAGCGGCGACCAGCCGCAGGCGATCGCCGACCTCGCCGCGCGCATCAACGCGGGCGAGACCGACGTCGTCCTGCTCGGAGCCACCGGTACCGGAAAGTCCGCCACGACAGCGTGGCTCATCGAGCAGGTGCAGCGGCCGACCCTCGTGATGGCGCACAACAAGACGCTGGCGGCGCAGCTCGCGAACGAGTTCCGCGACCTCCTGCCGAACAACGCCGTCGAGTACTTCGTCAGCTACTACGACTACTACCAGCCCGAGGCCTACGTCCCGCAGACGGACACATTCATCGAGAAGGACTCCTCGATCAACGCCGAGGTCGAGCGCCTGCGCCACTCGACGACGAACTCGCTGCTGAGTCGTCGCGACGTGGTCGTGGTGTCGACCGTCTCGTGCATCTACGGCCTCGGCGCGCCGGAGGAGTACCTCCGCGCGATGGTGGCGCTGCAGGTGGGGGAGCGGTACGACCGCGACGCCCTCATCCGCAAGTTCATCGCGATGCAGTACAACCGCAACGACGTCGACTTCTCGCGAGGCAACTTCCGCGTGCGCGGCGACACCATCGAGATCATCCCCGTGTACGAGGAGTTCGCGGTGCGGATCGAGCTGTTCGGCGACGAGATCGAAGCCCTGTACATGCTGCATCCGCTCACCGGCGACGTCGTGCAGAAGCTCGACAGCGTGCCGATCTTCCCCGCATCCCACTACGTTGCGGGTACCGACACCGTGCAGCGCGCGATCGGGACGATCGAGCACGAACTCGAGGAGCGTCTCAAGGAGTTCGAATCGCAGGGCAAGCTCCTCGAGGCGCAGCGTCTGCGCATGCGCACGACGTTCGACCTCGAGATGCTGCAGCAGCTCGGCTTCTGCTCCGGCATCGAGAACTACTCGCGGCACATCGACGGCCGGATGCCGGGGGAGGCTCCGCACACGCTCCTCGACTTCTTCCCCGACGACTTCTTGCTGGTGATCGACGAGTCCCACGTCACCGTGCCGCAGATCGGCGCCATGTACGAGGGGGATGCCTCCCGCAAGCGCACCCTCGTCGACCACGGCTTCCGGCTGCCGAGCGCGATGGACAACCGTCCGTTGCGCTTCGACGAGTTCAAACAGCGCATCGGGCAGACGGTCTACCTCTCCGCGACTCCGGGGAAGTACGAGATGGGGATCGCCGACGGCGTCGTCGAGCAGATCATCCGGCCGACGGGTCTCATCGACCCGGAGATCATCGTCAAGCCGTCGAAGGGACAGATCGACGACCTGCTCGAGGAGATCCGCATCCGCGTCGGAAAGGACGAGCGCATCCTCGTGACGACGCTCACGAAGAAGATGGCCGAGGAGCTCACCGACTTCCTCGGCGAGCACGGGGTGCGCGTGCGCTATCTCCACTCCGACGTCGACACGCTCCGTCGCGTCGAGCTGTTGACCGAGCTCCGCCAGGGCGTCTACGACGTGCTCGTCGGCATCAACCTCCTGCGTGAAGGTCTCGACCTTCCGGAGGTGTCCCTCGTGGCGATCCTGGATGCCGACAAGGAGGGCTTCCTACGATCCGGCACCTCCCTCATCCAGACGATTGGTCGCGCCGCGCGAAACGTGTCGGGTGAAGTGCACATGTACGCCGACAGGATCACCGATTCGATGGCCGCGGCCATCGATGAGACGGAACGACGCCGCGAGAAGCAGATCGCCTACAACCTCGAGCACGGCATCGATCCGCAGCCGCTGCGCAAGAAGATCGCCGACATCACCGACGCCCTCGCGCGAGAGGCGAGTGACACGCGCGACATGATGGACAGCCGCGGCAAGAGCAAGACGAAGTCGGGCAAGGGCAAGAGTCCGACCCCGCAGCTGCGGCGCGAAGGCATCGCCGCCGAGGGGGCGAACCAGCTCGAGGCGACCATCGAGGACCTCACCCGCCAGATGCTCGCGGCGGCGGACGAGCTCAAGTTCGAACTCGCCGGCCGGCTTCGCGACGAGGTCCAAGACCTCAAGAAGGAGCTGCGGGCGATGGAGCGGGCCGGTCACGCCTGACCGGCCCGCTCCATCGCCGATCAGGGGCAGTGCATGAGGGGGCGCTCGCCGGAGCGGTCGAACGTGTGCTGCGACATCGGCTGCCCGCACAGGGGGCAGGCGCGCTCCGTGCGGACCGGCTCCGGCTCGCTCTCGTACGGACCCACCGACGCGGGACCGGCGTAACGGATGAGGCGGCTGTTCCACCACGAGTAGAACCCGCCGGCGGCCCGAATCCGCTGACGCAGCGGCGGCCGTGATTCCCGTTCCTCGTTCATAATGATTAGTGTACTAACTATTAGGGGAGTGAGGACCATGATGGACGAAGACGTGCTGAAGCTGGAGAGCCAGCTCTGCTTCGCGATCGTGACGGCGGCGCGGAACGTCGTGTCGATCTACCGGCCGGTTCTCGAACCGCTCGGCCTCACCCATCCGCAGTACCTCGTGATGCTCGCACTGTGGGAGAAGGCGCCCCAGTCGCTGGGGGAGTTGGCCTCGACCCTCGCCGTCGAGCCGGCGAGTCTCTCCCCGACGATCAAGCGCCTCGAATCGCAGGGGCGTGTCGCCCGTCGTCGCCGCACGAGCGATGAGCGCGTCCTCGACATCGAGCTGACCGAGGACGGACGTGCGTTGCGCGAACGCGCCCTCGACGTGCCCCGACAGATCATGGAGCGGGTCGGGCTCGGCATCGGCGACGTGGCGCGTCTCCGTGACGGCCTGCAGCCCTTCGCCGGAGGGCGGGCGACGGTAGCGGACTGATCGCCCGGAGCGAAGACCGGAGCCCGTGTCGGTGGCCCAACCTAGGATTGACCGGTGCCCATCGTCCCCGTTCCCCACGCCTCCAAACTCAGTGTCCGCGGCGCTCGCGTCCACAATCTGAAGAACGTCGACCTCGAGATCCCGCGCGACTCGCTCGTCGTGTTCACCGGCCTGTCCGGGTCGGGCAAGTCGAGCCTCGCCTTCGACACCATCTTCGCCGAGGGTCAGCGCCGGTACATCGAGTCGCTCAGCTCCTACGCGCGGCAGTTCCTGGGTCAGGTGGACCGTCCGGACGTCGACTTCATCGAAGGACTCAGCCCTGCCGTCTCGATCGACCAGAAGTCGACCAACCGGAACCCTCGGTCGACGGTGGGCACGATCACCGAGATCAACGACTACATGCGACTGCTGTGGGCGCGGGTCGGCGTGCCCCACTGCCCCGAGTGCGGTGAGCGCATCCAGCGCCAGACGGTCCAGCAGATCGCCGATCAGCTCATGGAGCTGCCCGAGCGGACGAGGTATCAGATCGTCGCTCCCGTCGTCTCGCAGAAGAAGGGCGAATTCGTCGACCTCTTCAAGGAGCTGTCGGCGAAGGGCTACGCCCGCGCGATCGTCGACGGCGAGGCCGTGCAGCTGGCCGAGCCCCCGACGCTGAAGAAGAGCTACAAGCACGACATCGCAGTCGTCGTCGACCGCCTCGTGGCGAGCCCCGACATCCTGACCCGTGTCACCGACTCGGTGGAGACGGCGCTCGGCCTGGCCGGCGGCATCCTGCAGGTCAACTTCGTCGACGAAGAGGGTGACGACGCCTGGCAGAGCTACAGCGAGAAGCTGGCCTGTCCGAACGGCCACCCGCTCCAGCTCACCGAGATCGAGCCGCGCACGTTCTCGTTCAACGCGCCGTTCGGCGCCTGCCCGGCGTGCTCCGGGCTGGGCACGCGTATGTCCGTCGACACCGAGCTGCTCCTCGGCGACGAGGAGCTCTCCATCGCCGAGGGAGTCATCGTCCCGTGGACGACGCAGGGCAAGGGCCTGTTCCAGTACTACGAGCGTCTGCTCGTCGGGCTCGCCGACGACCTCGGCTTCTCCCTCGACACCCCGTGGAAGGACCTGCCCGCCGACATCCAGGACGCGGTCCTCTCGGGCGAGAACTACAAGGTCACGGTCAAGTGGAAGAACCGCTACGGACGTGAGATGCGGTACGCGTCCGGGTTCGAGGGAGTGATCCCCTACATCGAGCGTCAGTTCACTCAGGCCGAGACCGACACGCAGCGACAGCGGTGGTCCGAGTTCCTGCGCGAAGTGCCGTGCCCCGTCTGCAACGGCGACCGTCTCAAGCCCGAGGTCCTCTCGGTCCTCGTCCACGGGCACTCGATCGCGGATGCCTCGCGGCTGAGCCTCGGCGAGGCGCAGGCATTCTTCGCCGACATGGCCCTCACCGATCGCGAGGCGACGATTGCGGCCGCGGTGCTCCGCGAGATCCGCGCCCGTCTCGACTTCCTCATCCAGGTGGGACTGAACTACCTGAGCCTCAGTCGCGCCGCCGGTTCGCTCTCGGGTGGCGAGGCGCAGCGCATCCGTCTGGCGACGCAGATCGGCTCCGGCCTGACGGGGGTGCTCTACGTCCTCGACGAGCCCTCGATCGGGCTCCACCAGCGCGACAACCGTCGACTCATCGAGACGCTCGTGCGACTCAAGAGTCTTGGGAACACGCTCGTCGTCGTCGAGCACGACGAAGAGACCATCCACGCGGCCGACTGGATCGTCGACATCGGCCCGCGCGCGGGTGTCGAAGGCGGCAACGTGGTCCACTCCGGTCCCGTCGACCAGCTCCTGACCGACGAGGAATCGATCACGGGCGCCTACCTCAGCGGACGCCGTGCGATCGCCATGCCGAAGAAGCGTCGGAAGATCGACAAGGGCCGGCAGCTGCGTGTCGTCGGTGCGCGCGCGAACAACCTCCAGAACGTCACGGTGGACTTCCCGCTGGGCGTCCTGACCGCCGTGACGGGGGTGAGCGGGTCGGGCAAGTCGTCTCTCGTGAACGGCATCCTCTACGAAGTCCTCGCGACCAAGCTCAACGGGGCACGTCGCGTCGCCGGCAAGCACACCCGCGTGACCGGCCTCGAGCACCTCGACAAGGTCGTCCACGTCGATCAGGCACCCATCGGACGGACGCCCCGCTCGAACCCGGCCACGTACACCGGCGTCTTCGACCGGATCAGGTCGCTGTTCGCCGAGACGACCGAGGCGAAGACGCGCGGCTACCAGCCCGGGCGCTTCAGCTTCAACGTCAAGGGTGGACGCTGCGAGGCGTGCTCGGGCGACGGCACGATCAAGATCGAGATGAACTTCCTGCCCGACGTCTACGTCGACTGCGAGGTGTGCCACGGCCAGCGCTACAACCGCGACACCCTGACGGTCCACTACAAGGGCAAGAACATCGCCGAGGTCCTCAACATGCCGATCTCCGAGGCGGCCGAGTTCTTCGAACCGATCCAGGCGATCCACCGGTACCTCAAGACGCTCGTCGACGTCGGCCTGGGCTACGTCCGGCTCGGGCAGTCCGCGACGACGCTCTCGGGCGGCGAGGCTCAGCGTGTCAAGCTCGCCACCGAACTCCAGCGTCGGTCGAACGGCAGGACGATCTACGTGCTCGACGAGCCGACCACGGGTCTCCACTTCGAGGACGTCCAGCGCCTGCTCGAGGTCCTGAACAGCCTCGTCGACAAGGGCAACTCGGTCCTCGTCATCGAGCACAACCTCGACGTCATCAAGTCGTCGGACTGGGTCATCGACCTCGGCCCCGAGGGCGGGTCCGGCGGCGGTACGATCGTCGCGACCGGCACGCCGGAGCAGGTCGCGGCGGTTCCCGAGAGCCACACGGGTCAGTTCCTCGCCGAGCTCTTGGACGTGGCGCCCGCGCGCAAGGCGGGCTGAGGTGGCGTCCGTCCTGCCGTACAAGCCGAAGCCGGGGGAGATCCCCACCGACCCCGGCGTCTATCGGTTCCTCGACGCGGATGGCCGGATCCTGTACGTCGGCAAGGCGAAGAACCTGCGGGCGCGGCTGTCGAACTACTTCGCCCCGCTGCACACGCTGCACGAGCGCACGCGGCGCATGGTCACGACGGCCGCGAAGGTCGAGTGGACGGTCGTGGCGACCGACATCGATTCGCTGCAACTCGAGTACACGTGGATCCAGGAGTACTCGCCGCCGTTCAACGTCCGGTACAAGGACGACAAGTCCTACCCGTACATGGCGGTGACTCTCGGCGACGAGGCGCCGCGGGTGATCGTGACACGGAACCGCCGCATCCGTGGTGCGAAGTACTTCGGCCCGTACCCCAAGGTGTGGGCGGTCCACGACACGATCGATCAGCTGATCAAGGTGTTCCCGATCCGCACGTGCAGTGACTCGTCGTACAAGAAGGCGATGGCGACGGGGCGGCCGTGCTTCCCCGGCCAGATCGGCCGATGCGGCGGCCCGTGCTCGATGAAGGTCACCATCGAGGAGCATCGCGCGATCGTCGACGACTTCATCGCCTTCATGTCGGGCAGCGACAAGCGCTACACGAAGCGGATGGAAGCGCGTATGCGCGAAGCGGCGGCCGCGATGGACTACGAGACCGCGGCCTCCTACCGCGACAAGCTGCAGGCCCTCGACGCCGTCCTGAACCGCAGCGCGCTCGTCCTCAGCGAGGACACGGATGCCGATCTCTTCGGTGTCGCCGAGGACGAGCTGTCCGCGGCGGTGCAGCACTTCATCGTCCGCGGCGGGCGGGTGCGCGGCGTGCGCGCGACGACGATCGACAAGGAGCTCGACATCTCCGGCCCGGAGCTGGTCGACCAGATCCTCCAGCGCGCGTACGGAGCCGCCGGGGCCGAGGACATTCCGCGTCAGGTGCTCGTCCCGACTCTGCCCGACGACACCGCGGAGCTCGAGGAGTGGCTGCAGTCCCGGCGCGGCAAGAAGGTCGCCGTCCAGATCGCGCAGCGCGGTCAGAAGGCGGACCTCATGCGCACGGCGACCCTCAACGCGCAGCAGGCGCTCATGCTCCACAAGACCCGCAGGACGAGCGATTACACGTCCCGCACCAAGGCGCTCACCGATCTGCAGGAGGCGCTGGGGATGTCCGAGGCGCCGCTGCGGATCGAGTGCTTCGACGTCTCGCACCTCGGGGGGACGGGTGTGGTCGCCTCGATGGTGGTGTTCGAGGACGGCCTGCCCCGCAAGGATCAGTACCGTTCCTTCTCGGTCAGCGAGACCACCGACGACACCGACTCGATGTACCAGGTGCTCATGCGGCGTCTGGCCCACATCGACCGCGATGAGGCGGAGCAGGAGGCTATCGATCCGATGGCTGACGGTGAGGTGGACACCACGCGCAAGCGGCCCCGCTTCGCCTACCGTCCTCAGCTGCTCCTCGTCGACGGCGGCCAGCCGCAGGTGGCGGCCGCCGCTCGGGCCCTGCGCGACGCAGGTCACGAAGAGATCGCGCTCTGCGGGATCGCGAAGCGCCTCGAGGAGGTCTGGTTGCCGGACGACGACTTCCCGGTCATCCTCCCGCGGTCCTCCGAGGCCCTGTACCTGCTGCAACGCCTGCGCGACGAGGCTCACCGCTTCGCGATCACGCATCAGCGCAAGAAGCGCGGACGCGACATCACCACGGTCCTGGCCGAGGTCCCGGGCCTCGGGGAGGCGCGCATCAAGGCGCTGCTCCGGCACTTCGGATCGGTCAGCAAGTTGAAGCAAGCGACCCCGGAGGAGATCCAGGAGCTTCCCGGTATCGGTCCGCGTCTGGCCTCCAGCATCCACTCGCATCTGGCGGTTGGGTCGGTCACTGCCGGATCCGGTGGTTAGGCTGGGATCACACGCGTGGAAGGCGGGACGGGCATGAACGGCCAGACGGCGGGCGAGGTCCTGATCGTCACCGGCATGTCCGGGGCAGGACGCACCACAGCGGCGAACGCCCTCGAGGACCTCGACTGGTACGTCGTGGACAACCTCCCGCCGCAGATGCTGTCCCACCTGCTCGATCTCACCGCTCTCGCGGCGGATGCCCTGCCCAAGGTCGCAGCGGTCGTGGACGTTCGCGGTCGCCAGCTGTTCGGCGAGCTGCCGTCGGTGACCCGATCGCTCCGCGACGGACGCCAGCTGCGCGTTCTGTTCCTGGATGCCTCCGACGACGTCCTCGTCCGCCGGTTCGAGGCGGTGCGACGGCCGCACCCGCTCCAGGGCGAGGGGACGATCCTCGACGGCATCCGGCGGGAGCGCGAACGCGTCGCCGCCATCCGCGAAGCGGCGGATGTCATCGTCGACACGAGCGGGCTGAACATCCACCAGCTGGCGAATCGGATCGTCGATCTCTTCAGTGCCGACGGGGATGCCCGTCACACGGTCACGGTCATGAGCTTCGGCTTCAAGTACGGGCTCCCGCCCGACGTCGACCTCGTGGCGGACATGCGCTTCCTGCCCAACCCGTACTGGGAGCCATCGCTGCGGGCCCTGACGGGGGAGGACGAGGACGTGCGGGACTTCGTCCTCGGCCAGGACGGTGCGAGAGAGTTCATCGACGCCTATGCCGCCGCCCTCCACCCGGTCCTGCAGGGCTATCAGCGGGAGAACAAGCGCCACTCCGTCATCGCCATCGGATGCACCGGAGGCAAGCACCGCTCGGTCGTCACGTCGATCGAGCTCGCCGAACGATTGGCCGTGGAGCAGGGTGTCGCGGTGAGGGTCACGCACCGTGACCTGGGTCGCGAGTGAGCAGTGCGCGAGTAAGCTGATCCTTTGTCCCCGATCGCCCCCACCGAAGGATCCCCGTGCCGCTGACTGCTGACGTGAAGACGGAACTCACCTCGGTGCGAGACCCGCGGCCCACCGCACGCGTCGCAGAACTCACCACGATCCTGCGCTTCTCCGGCGGCCTCCACTCGATCGCCGGCCGCGTCGCCGTCGAGGCCGAGGTCGAGACGGACGTGCTCGCCCGCCGGGTCGCCCGCGACCTCGTCGAGATCTACGGCGTCCGCCCTGAACTCGCCCACGTGCAGTCGTCGGGTGGGCGCTCCGCCAACCTCGTCGCCGTCCGCGTCATCGAGGGCGGCGAGACCCTCGCCCGGCAGACCGGACTGCTCGACAACCGACGACGCCCGGTCCGCGGTCTCCCCAACAAGCTCACCACCGGCGCCCGTCCCGACCTGGCCGCCGTGTGGCGCGGGGCGTTCCTCGCCGCGGGCAGCCTCTCGGATCCGGGGCGCTCCGCCGCCCTCGAAGTCGCCTGCCCTTCGGGGGAGGCCGCCATGGCGCTCGTGGGCGCCGCTCACCGCCTCGGGATCGCCGCGAAGGCCCGGGAAGTGCGCGGCGTGCCCCGTGTCGTCGTCCGCGACGGCGAGGCCATCCGCGCCACCCTGCTCATGATGGGCGCGCAGAAGACCGCCGCCGCGTGGGAGGAGATGCGCCAGCGCAGGGAGGTGCGTGCCGGCGTGAACCGCCTCGTCAACTTCGACGACGCGAACCTTCGTCGCTCCGCGCAGGCAGCCGTCGCCGCCTGCGCCCGCGTCGAGCGCGCGCTCGAGATCCTCGGCGACACCGTGCCGGACCACCTGAAGCAGGCCGGAGATCTGCGCCTCGCCCATCGGGACGCGAGTCTCGACGAGCTCGGCCACCACGCCGATCCGCCGATGACGAAGGATGCCGTGGCGGGCCGCATCCGGCGCCTCCTCGCCATGGCCGACAAGAAGGCCGCGCAGGATGGCATCCCGGACACCGAGTCCGCCGTTCCTGCCGGCCTCGAAGACTGACGGGATACATCCCCTCTTCCCGGGAAGCAACCGGGTGCCCGGTGGGTTGGCCCTCAATAGGATGAATCCGACCGGCTGCGCCGTGTGCGCAGCACCGACAGAAGGAAGAGGACATGGCGAAGTACACCCTGCCTGAGCTCCCGTACGACTACTCCGCTCTCGAGCCGAGCATCAGTGGCAAGATCATGGAGCTTCACCACTCGAAGCACCACCAGGCCTACGTGACGGGCGCGAACACCGCCCTCGAACAGCTCGCCGAGGCGCGCGAGACCGGCAACCTCGCGAACGTCAACAAGCTCGAGAAGGACCTCGCGTTCAACCTCGGCGGACACGTCAACCACTCGATCTTCTGGACCAACCTCGCTCCTGCGTCGCAGGGTGGCGGCGGCGAGCCCGAGGGCGAGCTCCGTTCGGCGATCGACGAGTTCTTCGGCGGTTTCGACAAGTTCCAGGCGCACTTCACGGCGGCAGCCACCGGCATCCAGGGATCGGGCTGGGCCGTGCTCAGCTGGGATCCGATCGGTGAGCAGCTCATCATCCAGCAGCTCTTCGACCAGCAGTCGAACACGGCGCAGGGCACCCTCCCGATCTTCCAGCTCGACATGTGGGAGCACGCCTTCTACCTCGACTACCTCAACGTCAAGGCGGACTACGTCAAGGCGGCGTGGAACATCGCGAACTGGCAGAACGTCGCACAGCGTCTCGACGCCGCGCGTGAGAAGACGGCGGGCCTGCTCTAGTAGTAGGGTCGTTCACAGGTGAGGATGCCGGGCTCCTCCCGGCAACGGGGGCTGAGCCCCGGCATCCTCTCTCATTTCCAGCACATCGCGGGTCGACCCCGTTCATGGGGCGTGCGCGAAGAAAAACGGGAGACAACGTGTCTGTCAAGATCGGCATCAACGGCTTCGGCCGTATCGGACGCAACTTCCTTCGCGCGGCGCTCGCGCAGGGAGCTGACCTGGAGATCGTGGCGGTGAACGACCTCACCGACAACAAGAGCCTCGCTCACCTCCTCAAGTACGACTCCGTCGGCGGTCGCCTCGACGCCGAGGTCTCGTACACCGAGGACTCGATCACGGTCAACGGCAAGACCATCAAGGTCTTCGAAGAGCGCGACCCCGCCAACCTCCCCTGGGGCGACCTGGGCGTCGACATCGTCATCGAGTCGACCGGTCGTTTCACCAAGGCCGCAGACGCCAAGAAGCACATCGCCGGCGGCGCCAAGAAGGTCATCATCTCGGCTCCCGGCACCGACGTCGACGGCACGTTCGTCATGGGCGTCAACGACGGCACGTACGACTCCGAGACGATGCACGTCATCTCGAACGCGTCCTGCACCACGAACTGCCTCGCGCCCATCGCCAAGGTCTTCAACGACAACTTCGGCATCGAGCGCGGCTTCATGATGACGGCCCACGCCTACACCGCCGACCAGAACCTCCAGGACGGCCCCCACGGCGACCTGCACCGCGCCCGCGCCGCGGCGATCAACATCGTCCCCGCCGCGACCGGTGCCGCGAAGGCCATCGGCCTGGTCCTGCCCGAGCTGAACGGCAAGCTCAGCGGCTCGTCGTACCGCGTGCCCGTGCCCACCGGCTCGATCGTCGACCTCACGGTCGTCACCCCGACCGAGGGCCTGACCGCCGAGGTCATCAACGCCGCGTTCGAGAAGGCCGCTGCCGAGGGCGACCTCGTCGGATACATGAAGTACAACACCGACGCGATCGTCTCCAGCGACATCCAGCTCGACCCGCACTCGTCGGTGTTCGACGCCGGCCAGACCAACGTGTCGGGCAACCTGGTCAAGATCTCGTCCTGGTACGACAACGAGTGGGGCTACTCGAACCGCCTCGTCGACCTCACCGAGCTCGTCGCCAGCAAGCTCTGACGATGGCTCTGCGCACCCTCGATTCGCTGGGTTCGCTCGCAGGCAAGCGCGTCATCGTCCGTGTCGACTTCAACGTCCCCCTGAAGGACGGCGTCATCACGGACGATGGCCGCGTGCGTGCGGCCATCCCCACGCTCCGCGCGTTGGTCGAGCAGGGGGCGCGCGTCATCGCGGTCTCCCACCTCGGCCGCCCCGACGGCGCACCGGACGCGAAGTACAGCCTCGCTCCGGTCGCGTCGCGTCTGTCCGAGCTGCTCGGCCAGGAGGTCGCGTTCGCGACCGACACCGTCGGCGACTCGGCTCGTGACGTCGTCGCCGCCCTCGCGGACGGTCAGGTCGCCGTCCTCGAGAACCTCCGCTTCAACGCGGGGGAGACGGCTAAGGATGACTCGGCCCGCCGCGCCTTCGCCGAGCAGCTCGCCGCCCACGGCGACGCGCTCGTCTCGGACGGGTTCGGTGTCGTGCACCGCAAGCAGGCGTCGGTCTATGACCTCGCCGAGCTCCTGCCGTCCGCTGCCGGCCTTCTGATCGAGAAGGAGGTCGACGTCCTCGACCGCCTCACCGAACGCCCTGAGCGTCCCTACGCGGTCGTTCTGGGCGGTTCCAAGGTCAGCGACAAGCTCGGCGTCATCGAGCACCTCCTGCCGCGCGTGGACAAGATCCTCGTCGGCGGCGGCATGCTCTTCACCTTCCTCGCGGCCCAGGGCCACAAGGTCGGCAAGAGCCTCCTCGAGGTCGACCAGCTCGACACCGTCCGCGGCTACATGGAGACGGCGCGCGAGCGCGGCGTCGAGCTGATCCTGCCGGTCGACGCCGTGATGGCGTCGGGCTTCGCGGCGGACGCGGACCACGTCGTGGCATCCGCCGACGCCCTCGAGGACACCGACTTCGGTGCCGACGGCATGGGACTGGACATCGGCCCGAAGACGGCGGAGCAGTTCGCCGAGGCGATCCGCGGCGCGAAGACGGTCTTCTGGAACGGCCCGATGGGCGTGTTCGAGATGGAGGCCTTCGCCGCCGGGACGAAGACGGTCGCACAGGCGCTCACCGAGGTCGACGGTCTGTCGGTCGTCGGCGGCGGCGATTCGGCCGCTGCCGTCCGGCAGCTCGGCTTCGCCGACGACGATTTCGGCCACATCTCCACCGGTGGTGGAGCCAGCCTCGAGTTCCTCGAGGGTAAGAAGCTGCCCGGATTGGAGATCCTCGGATGGGAAGCGTGACCCGTAAGCCGCTCATCGCCGGCAACTGGAAGATGAACCTCGACCACCTGCAGGCGGTCGCGTTCGTCCAGAAGCTGCATTGGACGCTGAAGGATGCGGCGCACGAGACCGACTCGGTCGAGGTGGCGGTCTTCCCGCCGTTCACCGACATTCGCACCGTGCAGACGCTCATGGACGCCGACAAGATCCCGTTCGCCCTCGGCGCGCAGGACGTGTCGGCGAAGGACTCCGGGGCGTACACGGGCGAGGTCTCGGGCGCGTTCCTGAAGAAGCTCGACGTGCACTACGTGATCATCGGTCACTCGGAGCGTCGCGAGTACCACGCGGAGTCCGACGAGATCGTCGCCGGAAAGGTGCAGGCCGCGCTCCGGCACGGTCTCGTGCCCGTGATCTGCGTCGGTGAGACGCTCGAGCAGCGCGAGGAGTCCGGCCCCACGGCCGTATCCGTCGCGCAGCTGCGCGCCGCCCTCGAGGGTGTCGCGTCGGACGCGGACATCGTCGTGGCGTACGAGCCCGTCTGGGCGATCGGCACCGGTCAGGTCGCATCGCCCGAGCAGGCTCAGGAAGTCTGCGCGGCGCTGCGATCGGTGGTCGCGGATTCCCTGGGGGATGCCGCAGCCGAGCGCACCCGCATCCTCTACGGCGGATCGGTCAAGTCGGGCAACATCGCCAGCTTCATGCGCGAGCCCGACGTCGATGGAGCCCTCGTCGGCGGTGCGAGCCTGCTGGCGGACGAGTTCGCCGCGATCATCCGATACCAGAAGCACGTCGGCGTATGACCTCGAGCGGTGCGGCGTCTCACGGCGTCGCACCGCTCAGCCGGTATACTCGTGCGAACGCCGAGTTATTCGGCGACCCGAAAGGCTTTCAACGACTGTGGACATCCTCCAGCTTGTGCTGCAGGTGCTGCTGGGACTCACCAGCCTCCTGCTCACGCTCCTGATCCTTCTGCACAAGGGCCGCGGCGGCGGCCTCTCCGACATGTTCGGCGGCGGTATGAGCTCGGCGATGGGCTCTTCGGGCCTCGCTGAGCGCAACCTCAACCGCTTCACGGTCGTCCTGGCGCTCGTGTGGTTCGTCTCGATCGTGGCCCTCGGCCTGATCACGAAGTTCCAGAGCATCTGATGGCGACCGGGGGGAACGCGATTCGGGGCACCCGCGTGGGTGCGGGCCCGATGGGGGAGCAGGACCACGGTCACCACGCCGACCGTGTGGCGGTCTCGTACTGGGATGCCCTCGGAAACGAGACGGTGCGCTATTTCGCAGCCGGCATCGCCGAGGACGAGATCCCCGAGACGATCGACTCGCCGCACTCCGGTCTTCCGGCAGGTCGCGACAAGGCCAATCCGCCGGCGCTGGCCAAGACCGAGCCGTACAAGACGCACCTCGCGTACGTGAAGGAGCGGCGCTCCGACGAAGAAGCGGAGTCGATCCTCGGCGACGCTCTGCAGCAGCTGCGCGAGCGGCGCGGTCAGGACTGAGCGGCGCTCGACGCACCACGACAGACCCCGGGTTCGTTCAGAACTCGGGGTCTATCAGTTCCTCCGGGACGTTCTTCGCGGCAGCCTCATCCACGAAGAACACGGTCTGCTTCCGCCCCTTCGCGCCGGCCGCGGGGACCGAGTGGTAGCTCGCGCCGGCGAGGGCCAGCCCCAGCGCCGATGCCTTGTCCGTACCGGGCAGGACGAGCCACACCCGTCGGGACGAGTTGATGACCGGTCGCGTCAGGGTGATCCGGTCGGACGGTGGCACGGGGGAGTCCCGCACGGCGAGGACCGAGTGGTCGGTGTCGCCGATCTCGCTCCGGTCCGGAAACAGCGAGGCGATGTGCCCGTCCGGTCCCACACCCAGGAAGGCGATGGTGAATCGGGGCCAAGCCTGCCCGGCCGCACCGTACTCCGCGAGCTCGGCAGCGTAATCGGTCGCGGCCTCGTCATGGCTCCGACCCGCGCCCGCTGACGAGATCGGGTGGATGTTCTGCTCGGGGACGTCGATCTGCGACAGGAACGCGAGACGGGCCGCCACCTCGTTGCGGGCAGGATCGTCGGCCGCGACGAAGCGCTCGTCACCCCACCAGAAGTGAACCTTCGACCAGTCCACATCGTGACGGGCTGAGCTTTCGCCGGCTGCCTGGAGGACTGACGTACCCGCCGTGCCGCCGGTCAGCAGGACGTGCGTGGTCTTCCCCTCGCTTGCGCGCGACGAGATCCGTTGGAAGAAGCGCTTCGCGACACCTTCGGCCAGGGTCCGGGCATCCGGACTGACGACGACGCGCTTCTCCGCGCGGAACTCCGACATGCGACTCCTACCTCGTGGGAGGGTCGAGGAGCTCCCACCCTTCGGTGATGACTCGACCATACAAGAGGTCGGGATCGAGGCGGCGCAGCTCCTCCGCGAGGCACTCCCGCAGCGACCGGCGCGGCAGGACGATGTCGTGCGTGGGCTGACCGGGCTGGGTGAGCGTCGCATCCGTCGCGCTGGTGCGCTCCAGGACGATGTCGCCCGACTCGCGGGAGAGCGTGACCGATCGGATGCCGTGCGTCCACTCCTCCTCGTCGGTGTAGTGCCACTCGACGGCGACGTCCAGCTTGAGGCGCAGCCATGCGGCGAGGAGCCCCGTGGACGGCGAACTCCCCGCGCCCACGACCGTGACAGCGGAGACCTGCTCGAACGGCGGCTGGTCCAGGACAGCGGCGAGCTGTTCCCGCCAGTGCGTCAGGCGGGTCCACGCGAGATCCGTGTCGCCGGGGGCGTACGCGGAGCCGAGCTGCGCGAGACGGTCCGGTGCGAACGGCTCGGTCGAGGCATCCGTGATGCGTCGCTGAGCCATGTGGCCGATCGGCGACTGAGCCGGGTCGGTGGGCGGGTCATCGGGCCACCAGGCCACGACCGGCGCGTCGGGGAGGAGGAGGCCGTTGACGAGGCTCTCCTGGTTGTCGGCGGCCTCGCCGCGTGCCCGGAGGACGACGACCTCGCTCGCACCGGCGTCGCCGCCGACGCGGATCTGCGCGTCGAGGCCGGTCGGAGCGTCCGGCTCGACGACGAGGACGATGACGCGCATCGGGTGCTCACGCGATGCCGCGTTGGCGGCGTCGATGGCTTCCTCGTCGAACCCTCCGGTCGAGACGATCACGAGGGTCAGGACGCGTCCGAGGGCGACGGCGCCGCCCTCTTCGCGGACGCTGACGAGCTTCTTCGCGATCGTGGACACCGTGGTGTCGGGCAGATCGACGATCATGGACGCCTCCAGACGCGGCCGTCACGGGCCAAGAGTTCATCGGCGGACGGGGGACCCCAGGAACCGGGGGAGTACTGCTCGAGCGGCTCGTCCTGCTCGGCCCAGAAGCGTTCGACCGGGTCCAGGATGCGCCACGAGAGCTCCACCTCTTCGTGCCGGGGGAACAGGGGAGGATCGCCCAGGAGGACGTCGAGGATGAGTCGTTCGTAGGCCTCGGGGCTCGACTCGGTGAACGCGTGGCCGTAACCGAAGTCCATCGTCACGTCGCGCACCTCGTTGCCGGCGCCGGGGACCTTCGACCCGAAGCGGAGCGTCACGCCCTCGTCGGGCTGGATGCGGATGACGAGCGCGTTCTGGCCGAGCTGCAGTGCCTGCGAGCGCAGGAATAGAAGCGGGGGCGTGTGCTTGAACACGACGGCGATCTCCGTGACGCGGCGTCCGAGACGCTTGCCGGTGCGCAGGTAGAAGGGGACCCCGTTCCACCGGCGCGTCGCGATCTCGAGCTTGATGGCGGCGTACGTCTCCGTCTTCGACTGCGGATCCATGCCGTCCTCGTCGAGGAACCCGGTGACGTGCTCACCGCCCTGCCATCCGCCGGCGTACTGACCTCGCGCGGTGGCGGTCGCGAGGTCCTCGGGCAGCGTGACCGCTGCGAGGACCTTCTCCTTCTCGGCGCGCAGGTGCTCCGCGTCGAGGGAGATGGGCTCCTCCATCGCGGTGAGGGCGAGGAGCTGGAGGAGGTGGTTCTGGATGACGTCGCGCGCCGCGCCGATGCCGTCGTAGTACCCGGCACGGCCTCCCACGCCGATGTCCTCGGCCATGGTGATCTGGACGTGGTCGACGTAGTTCGCGTTCCACAGCGGCTCGTACAGCTCGTTGGCGAACCGGAGCGCCAGGATGTTCTGGACAGTCTCCTTGCCGAGGTAGTGGTCGATGCGGAAGATCGCGTCGGCGGGGAAGGCGACTTCGAGAGCCTCGTTCAGCTCGCGGGCCGTCTGCAGGTCGCTGCCGAACGGCTTCTCGATCACGACGCGGCGCCAGGTGTCTCCGCCGGCGGACTCATCGACCAGTCCGGAGTCGCGCAGCTGCCGTGCCACGACCGGGAAGTCCTTGGGCGGGATCGACAGGTAGTAGGCGTGATTGCCCATGGTGCCGCGCTCGGTGTCGAGCTTCTCGACCGTCTCGCGGAGACGAGCAAAGGATGCCGGGTCGTCGAACTCGCCCTGGACGAAACGGATCCCCTGGAGGAGCTGGTTCCAGGTCTCCTCACGGAAGGGGGTGCGGGCATGCTGTCGCACGGCCTCGTACACGACCTTCGCGAAGTCCTGGTCCTCCCAGTCGCGACGCGCGAACCCGACGAGGGCGAACCCGGGGGGCAGAAGTCCGCGGTTGGCGAGGTCGTACACGGCAGGCATGAGCTTCTTGCGCGACAGATCGCCCGTCACGCCGAAGATCACGAGCGCGCTCGGCCCCGCGATGCGGTTGAGGCGACGATCGTCGGGATCGCGGAGGGGGTTGATCCCCCGCGAGATCTCAGCAGCCATTGGTCAGTTCGCGCCGTCGAGGGCCTGGCGCACCGTGCCCTGCAGATCGTGCCACGAGACGATGAACTTCTCGACGCCCTCATCCTCGAGCACCTGGGTGACGTCGACGAGGTCGACCCCGGCCTCCGCCAGCTGGTCGAAGACGCGGTGAGCGTCCTCGTAGGCGCCGGTGACGGTGTCCCCAGTGACCTTCGCGTGGTCGAACGTGGCCTCGAGCGTCTTCTCGGGCATCGTGTTCACGGTGCCCGGCGCGACGAGCTCGGTCACGTAGAGGGTGTCGGGAAGGGCAGGGTCCTTGACGCCGGTCGAGGCCCAGAGGGGACGCTGCACCGTCGCGCCCGCGGCGATCAGCTCGGCGGCATCCGACTGAGCGAATCGCTTCTCGAACAGCTCGTACGCCAGGCGCGCGTTGGCGACGCCCGCCTTGCCCTTCAGCGCTGCGGCTTCGCCCGTGTCGATCGCCTCGAGGCGCTTGTCGACCTCGGTGTCCACGCGCGAAACGAAGAACGAGGCAACCGAGTGGATCGTCGCGATGTCGTGACCGTTCTCCTTCGCCCGGCGCACACCCTCGAGGTACGCGTCGATGACCGCCGCGTAGCGCTCGAGGCTGAAGATGAGGGTCACGTTCACCGAGATGCCTTCGGCGAGGACGGCGCTGATGGCCGGAAGGCCCGCGAGGGTCGCGGGGATCTTGATCAGCGTGTTCGGGCGGTCGACCTTCGCCCACAGTTCCTTCGCCTGGGCGACGGTCGCGTCGGTGTCGTGTGCGAGGTCGGGGGAGACCTCGATCGACACGCGTCCGTCGACGCCGTCCGTGCGGTCGAACACGGGACGGAAGATGTCGGCCGCGTCACGCACGTCGGTGGTCGTGATCTCGAAGATCGCCGTGTCGACATCCGCGCCCTGGGCCGCAAGAGCCTGCAGCGGAGCGTCGTACGAGTCGTCGTCCTTGTTGCCGATGGCGGCCTGGAAGATCGACGGGTTGGTGGTGACGCCGACGACATCGCGCGTCTCGATCAGCTGGGCGAGGTTGCCGGTGTCGATCCGCGATCGCGAGAGGTCGTCGAGCCAGATGCTGACGCCGGCGGCGGACAGGTCCTCGGTGGGGGTGCTCATGCGTTCTCCTTGACGGTTGCGCGGGCCGCTTCGACGACCGCATCGGCGGTGACGCCGAACTTCTCGAACAGGGTCTTGTAATCGGCGGAGGCGCCGAAGTGGTCGATGCCGACGGTGCGTCCGCTGTCACCGACGACCGCGCGCCACAGGCCCGTGGCTCCCGCCTCGACCGAGACGCGCGCCTTGACCGCGGCGGGCAGGACCGACTCGCGGTAATCCGCATCCTGTTCGGCGAACCATTCGAGACTGGGTGCGGACACGACGCGTGCGCCGATGCCCTCGGCGGCGAGCGTCTCGCGTGCCGCCACAGCCAGCTGGACCTCAGAGCCGGTGGCGATGAGGATCACGTCGGGCTCTCCCTCGGGAGCGTCGAGGAGCGTGTACGCACCCTTAGCGACACCATCCGTCGTGGCGTAGCCGTTCTCTCCGCGCGGGAACACGGCGATGTTCTGGCGGGTGAGAGCGATACCCGTCGGGCCGTCCTGGCGGCGCAGGATCTCGAGCCAGGCCGCGGCCGTCTCGTTCGCATCCGCGGGACGGACGACCGTGAAGTTCGGGATGAGCCGCAGCGTCGCGAGCTGTTCGATCGGCTGGTGCGTCGGGCCGTCCTCGCCGAGGGCGACGGAGTCGTGGGTCCACACGAACACCGAGGGGATGTTCATGAGGGCGGCCAGTCGCACCGCCGGGCGCATGTAGTCGCTGAAGATCAGGAACGTCCCGCCGAACGGACGGGTCGGACCGTGCAGCTTGATGCCGTTGATGATCGCGCCCATGGCGTGTTCGCGGATGCCGAAGTGCAGCACGCGTCCATAGGGGTCGCCCGACCACTCGTGCGTGGACCACTCGGCCGGGATGAAGCTCTTCGCGTCCTTGATCGTCGTCAGGTTCGACTCGGCGAGGTCGGCCGAACCGCCCCAGAGCTCGGGGAGCTCGGCGGCGAGGGCGTTGAGCACGACGCCCGAGGCGGCACGGGTCGAGACGTCCTTGCCGGCCTCGAAGGAGGGGAGGGCGTCGGCGATTCCGTCGGGAAGGGCTGCCGCCTCGAGGCGGTCGAGCAGCGTCTTCCGCTCGGGGTTCGCGGCGGCCCAGGCGTCGAAGGACTCCTGCCAGGCGGCGCGGTCGGCCGCTGCGCGCTGGGCGAGCGAACGGGTGTGGGTGAGGACCTCGTCCGCGACGGCGAAGTTCGCTTCGGGGTCGAAGCCGAGGACCTTCTTCGTGGCAGCGAGTTCGTCGGCGCCGAGGGCGGAACCGTGGATCTTGCCCGAGTTCTGCTTGCCGGGCGAGGGCCAGCCGATGATCGTCTTGAGGACGATGAGGGAGGGCTTGGACGTCTCGGCCTTGGCGGCCTCGATCGCGGCGTGGAGGGCAGCGACATCCTCGACGTACTCGCCGGTCTTCTTCCAGTCGACCGTCTGCACCTGCCAGCCGTAGGCCTCGTACCGGGCCTGCACGTCCTCGGTGAAGGCGACGTTGGTGTCGTCCTCGATCGAGATCTGGTTCGAGTCGTAGATCGCGATCAGGTTGCCGAGCTGCTGGTGGCCCGCGAGCGAACCGGCCTCGGAGGTGACACCCTCCTGGAGGTCGCCGTCACCGGCGATGACGAAGATGTGGTGGTCGAACGGCGAGGTGCCGGCTTCGGCCTCGGGGTCGAAGAGACCGCGCTCGTATCGTGCGGCGTAGGCGAAGCCGACGGCCGAGGCTAGCCCCTGGCCGAGCGGACCCGTCGTGATCTCCACACCCTTCGTGTGGCCGTACTCGGGGTGGCCGGGGGTCAGCGAGCCCCAGGTGCGGAGCGCCTTCAGGTCATCGAGCTCGAGACCGAAGCCGCCCAGGTAGAGCTGCACGTACTGCGTCAGCGACGAGTGACCGGCGGACAGGATGAACCTGTCGCGACCGAGCCAGTGGGTGTCGGCGGGATCGTGGCGCAGCACGCGCTGGTAGAGCAGGTACGCCGCGGGCGCGAGGCTCATCGCGGTCCCCGGGTGGCCGTTGCCGACCTTCTCGACGGCATCCGCCGCCAGCACCCGCGCGGTGTCCACCGCGCGTCGATCGATCTCGTCCCAAACCAGCTCTGACACCTGGAAGCCTTTCGTCGGTGAGTCGGCGCGGACGACTGCTGATCATGAAAGAAGAGGGACGTCCCGCGTCGGGATTTTCAGCATATCGACCCGGGGCACCCGCCGAGGCCGGGGCGGCGCTCTGTGACGTGCGCTGTCAGCGAAGCGTCCGATCCGGTCGAGAAGTACCGCCCGCGGAGGATGCCGTAGACTCGGGGGACGATCTACACGGCAGGGGCGATGGCACTCACGGACACCGGCGCGCGCGTATCCGCGCCCGCTCGACAGTCGTTCGGCCGAACCCTCCGCGCGTACGTTCAGCTGACGAAGCCGCGGGTTCTCGAACTGCTGCTCGTCACGACGATCCCGGTCATGTTCCTGGCCGCGAACGGTCTCCCTGATCTGTGGCTGATCCTCGCGACGGTTCTGGGCGGCGCCATGAGCGCGGGCTCGGCGGCATCCTTCAACATGTACCTCGATCGCGACATCGATGCGCACATGAAGCGCACCGAGAACCGACCGCTCGTCACGGGTGAGGTCTCACCCCGCGGCGCGCTCGTCTTCTCGTGGACGCTCGCCATCGTGTCCACGGTGTGGCTCTGGGTGTTCACGAACTGGGTCGCCGCAGCCCTCAGCGCCGCAGCCATCTTCTTCTACGTCGTGATCTACACGATCCTTCTCAAGCGCCGCACCGAGCAGAACATCGTGTGGGGCGGGATCGCCGGGTGCTTCCCGGTCATCATCGGGTGGTCGGCCGTCACGGGTTCTCTCACGTGGACGCCCTTCATCCTGTTCCTGCTCGTGTTCCTCTGGACGCCGCCGCACTACTGGCCGCTGTCCATGAAGTACAAGGGCGACTACGCGGAGGTCGACGTGCCGATGCTCGGCGCGACCCGCGACGGTGCACAGGTCGGCCTGCAGGTCATCCTCTACGCGTGGGCGACCATCGCGAGTTCACTCCTGCTGATCCCGGTCGCCGGCATGGGCATCGTCTACACCGTGTCCGCGCTCGTGTTCGGCGGCTGGTTCATCTACGAGTCCCACGTCCTGTACGCACGTGCTGTGCGCGGCGACAAGATCCAGCCGATGCGCGTGTTCCACGCCTCCATCACGTACTTGACGCTGCTGTTCGTCGCCATCGCGATCGACCCGCTGCTGCCGTTCTGACCGCAGCGGGCCGATCACTCGGTCAGCGTGCCGCGCCGTCGAGGACGGGCTCGGTCGTGTCGTGGTCTTCCGGCTGGTCGACGGGCTCGATGGCGTCGTCCGCCTCGGGTGCAGTCTGCGCCTGAGGGGTGACGGCGAAGGCGCGCAGGGCGCCCAGCGTGAAGGCCAACAGGAGGCCGATCGCGCCGACGCCGATCAGGATCGCGCCCAGGACAGCCCAGATCTGCCCGACATAGACCTCCACGCCGGTCGCGGTACCGGCGGTCAGCGCGGTCTCCATCGTCCCGAGCTTGTCTATCAGGACGACGGCGCCGGCGGCGCTGGATGCGAGGGAGCCTGCCACGAGCAGCCAGAACGGGATGCTGCGGGTCAGGCGGGGGCGGGTGTTCATCGAATCTCCTCCGGGTCGAAGCCGTCCGGATTCGAACGGCCCGGGCCACTGTGGTCGATGGACCCTGCGGGAGGTGATGCGGAACCTATGAACTTTCAGTGAGAGGTGGCGACGTCTTCGGCCGGTACGGGCGCCTTGAGGCGCAGGATGACCACGGTCATGGTGGCCGCCGTCAGTGCAGCGAGCACCATGTGGACGCCGACCGCGATCTCGGGGAGACCGTTGCGCGCCTGGTAGAGACCCACCGCGATCTGGACCGCTTCGGCGAGCAGGAGGACGGAGATCCACGTGCGGGGCCGCAGGCGCTTCGCCCAGGCGACGCCGACCAGCACGAGCGTCAGAGCGAGAAGCGTGTATCCCGGCCAGGCGTGGACGTGCTCGAGGATCTCGGCGTTGAAGCCGTTCCGGCCGGCCGCCGCGTCGCCCGAGTGGGGGCCGGCGCCGGTGGTGAGGACTCCGAAAGCGATCGTCACCGCGAGGACGGCGGTCGTGGCGTGCGCGAGCCCGGCGTACCACGTCGGTACCACGCGGAGGCGGGGGGCGGCCGGCTCCTTCATGCGCACGAGGAATGCGGCGCAGACGCAGACGAGGACCAGCGACACGACGTAGTGGAAGCCGACGATGAACGGGTTCAGGCCCGTCAGGACCGTGATGCCGCCGACGATGGCCTGCGCGACGACGCCGCCGAGGACGATGAGCGCCATGACGAACAGGTCGCGGCGGGCACGCCGCATCCGCCACACGAGGATGACGACGATCAGCGCGAGGATGCCGACGAGCCCCGTCAGCGTCCGGTTGCCGAACTCGATGACGCCGTGGATGCCCATCTCGGGAGTCGCCACGAGCGATTCCGGCGTGCAGGTGGGCCACGTAGGGCAGCCGAGGCCGGAGCCGGTGAGCCGGACGGCGCCGCCGGTGCCGATGATGAGCGTCTCGGCGATGAACGAGAGCCAGGCCACGAGGGGCAGCAGACGCGGCATCCGCGTGACGGGCGGGGCGGTCGGTGTCGACGCGGTGATGAGCATGGGGTCGCCTCCGGGCGAGGGCCGGCACGCCGCGGGGGACGGCCGTGCCTGTAGAATGAAGCAGTCGGCGAGCGCGATCCCCATCGCAGCCCGCACAACGATTCTAGGCGCGGTATCGCGTCGTCAGAGCGGCCAGCAGCGGCATCCCCCTCGTGCACTCCTCTCACGGGAGGGAATGCCGGAACGGATGACACCGTTGCCGCCCGTGAGGAGGAAATTCATGTCGGATGTGCTCATCGACCGTCCCGAACTCGAAGGCCTGGGGGTGTACGAGTTCGGCTGGCACGACGCGGATGCCGCCGGTGCCATCGCCCAGCGAGGTATCAACGAGGATGTGGTCCGCGGGATCTCCTCCCTCAAGAGCGAACCCGAATGGATGCTGAAGACCCGCCTCAAGGGGTACCAGCTCTTCGGTCGCAAGCCGATGCCGACGTGGGGCGCCGACCTCTCGGGCATCGACTTCGACAACATCAAGTACTTCGTGCGCTCGACCGAGAAGCAGGCGCAGACGTGGGAGGACCTCCCCGAGGAGATCCGCAACACGTACGAGAAGCTCGGCATCCCCGAGGCGGAGCGTCAGCGCCTCGTCGCCGGCGTCGCCGCTCAGTACGAGTCCGAGGTCGTCTACCACCAGATCCGCGAGGACCTGGAGCAGCAGGGTGTCATCTTCATGGACACCGACACGGCACTGCGCGAGCACCCCGAGTTCTTCGAGGAGTACTTCGGCACGGTCATCCCCGCGGGCGACAACAAGTTCGCCGCGCTGAACACCGCTGTGTGGTCGGGTGGCTCGTTCGTCTACGTCCCCAAGGGCGTGCACGTCGAGATCCCGCTCCAGGCCTACTTCCGCATCAACACCGAGAACATGGGCCAGTTCGAGCGGACGCTGATCATCGCCGACGAGGACAGCTACGTCCACTACATCGAGGGTTGCACCGCTCCCATCTACAAGAGCGACTCGCTGCACTCGGCCGTCGTCGAGATCATCGTGAAGAAGAACGCCCGCGTTCGGTACACGACGATCCAGAACTGGTCGAACAACGTCTACAACCTCGTCACCAAGCGCGCCGTCGCCCATGAGGGCGCGACCATGGAATGGGTCGACGGCAACATCGGCTCCAAGGTGACGATGAAGTACCCGTCGATCTACCTGATGGGCGAGCACGCCAAGGGCGAGACCCTGTCCGTCGCTTTCGCCGGTCCCGGCCAGCACCAGGACGCCGGCGCGAAGATGATCCACATGGCGCCGTACACCCAGTCGTCGATCGTCTCGAAGTCGATCGCGCGCGGCGGCGGCCGCGCCGGCTACCGCGGTGAGGTGCGGGTGGACGCCAACGCGCACCACTCGGCCAACACGGTCCGCTGCGACGCGCTGCTGGTCGACACGATCTCGCGCTCCGACACGTACCCGGCGATCGACATCCGCGTCGACGACGTCCAGCTCGGCCACGAGGCGACCGTCTCGAAGGTCAGCGAGGAGCAGCTGTTCTACCTCATGAGCCGCGGCATGCCCGAGGACGAGGCGATGGCGATGATCGTGCGCGGCTTCATCGAGCCGATCGCCCGCGAACTGCCCATGGAGTACGCCCTCGAGTTGAACAAGCTCATCGAGATGGGCATGGAAGGATCCGTCGGCTGATGACGACAGCGACTCAGGCCCCCGCATCCGATGCGAAGGGCCACATCGACCCTGCGGCGAAAGTGACCGACCGGAACGTTCCCGTGCAGACCCGCTCGGAGCGTCCGTGGTCGTTCGACCCGGCCGACTTCGGCGCGCCGACCGGCCGCGAGGTCAACTGGAAGCACACGCCGCTCGACCGCGTCGCCGCGCTGCTGGCCGACGAGCCCGCTCCGCACGACGTCATCGGCGTCGAGGTGACCGGACCGGATGCCGTCGAGCACCGCCGTCTGCAGAAGGACGAGGCGCCCCGTGGCGAGGTCTTCCGCCCCGAGGATGTCGTCAGCGCGATCGCCTGGGCTCAGGAGCCCGAGGCGCCGCTCATCCGGATCCCCGCGAACACCGAGATCGACGAGCCCGTCGTCGTGACCCTCACCGGTCGCGGGGGCGTCGCTCATGCGCACGTCGTCATCGAGGCGCAGGTGAATTCGCGCGGTACCGTCGTGCTGCGCCACGAGGGAACCGCCGCTCAGGCGCAGAACGTCGAGATCATCGTCCGTGACGGCGCCGCCCTCACGGTCGTGTCGGTCCAGCGATGGGACGACGACGCCGTGCACCTCGCCGCGCACCAGGCCCGCGTGGACCGCGATGCGACCCTCACCCACATCGTCGTCAGCCTCGGCGGCGGCCTCGTGCGCGTGAACCCGTCGGTCGAGCTCGCCGGTTCCGGCGCGCAGGGACGCCTGTACGGCCTCTCGTTCGCCGACGCGGGGCAGCATCTCGAGAGCCAGGTCTATCTCCACCACAAGGGCGACCACACGAACGGCGACGTCCTGTACAAGAGTGCGCTGCAGGGTGCCTCGGCGCGGACCGTCTGGATCGGCGACGTCCTCATCGGACCGGATGCCGTCGGTACCGACTCCTACGAAGCGAACCGTAACCTCGTCCTCACCGACGGAGCTCGCGCAGACTCCATCCCGAACCTCGAGATCGAGACCGGCGACATCGTCGGTGCCGGGCACGCGAGCGCGACGGGCCGGTTCGACGACGAGCAACTCTTCTACCTGCAGGCCCGCGGGATCGACGAGGAGCAGGCACGACGTCTGGTCGTCCTCGGCTTCCTCGCCGAGATCGTCCAGAAGATCGGCATCCCGTCCCTCGAGGACGAGTTCATCGCCGCCATCGAGGCGGAGCTCGTCGGGGAGGTCACGCGATGACCGCCGAGAAGGTGCTCCAGCTGAGCGAGCTCGAGCAGGACACCGCCGTGCGCGTCGAGGTCGGCGGTGTCGCCATCTCCGTGGTGCTCGACGGTCAGGGCGAGGTCCACGCGATCGGCGACACCTGCACGCACGGTGACATCTCGCTGGCGGACGGCTTCGTCGAGGGCGAAACGCTCGAATGCTGGGCGCACGGGTCCGCGTTCTCGCTCCGCACCGGCCGCCCCCTGAATCTCCCGGCCTACGAGCCGGTGCCCGTCTACGTGGTCACGATCGACGGGGACGACATCCTCATCGATCCCGCCGTGACCAAAGCCGTGAACTGAAGAAAGAAGCTGACATGTCTGTCCTCGAGATCCGCGACCTCCATGTGACCGTCGAGACGGAAGCCGGCGAGACCCCGATCCTCAACGGCGTCACCCTCACCGTCCGCACGGGCGAGACCCACGCCATCATGGGCCCGAATGGCTCCGGCAAGTCGACGCTCGCGTACACGATCGCCGGCCACCCCAAGTACACCGTCACGGGTGGCACCATCACCCTCGACGGCGAGGACGTCCTCGCGATGTCGGTCGACGAGCGTGCGCGCGCCGGTCTCTTCCTGGCGATGCAGTACCCGGTCGAGATCCCCGGCGTGACGGTCACGAACTTCCTGCGTACCGCCAAGACCGCCATCGACGGCGAAGCGCCGTCGATCCGCTCGTGGACGAAGAACGTGAAGGGCGCCATGCAGAACCTGCGCATGGACCCGAAGTTCGCTGCCCGCAACGTCAATGAGGGCTTCTCCGGCGGCGAGAAGAAGCGCCACGAGATCCTGCAGCTCGAGCTCCTGAAGCCCAAGCTCGCCATCCTCGACGAGACGGACTCCGGCCTCGACGTCGACGCGCTCAAGATCGTCTCCGAGGGCGTCAACCGCGCCAAGGAGGAGAGCGACATGGGCGTCCTGCTCATCACCCACTACACCCGCATCCTCCGCTACATCCAGCCCGACTTCGTCCACGTCCTCGTGAACGGTCGCGTCGCTGAGGAAGGCGGCCCGGAGCTCGCAGCGCGGCTGGAGGACGAGGGTTACGACCGTTTCCTCGCCCCGGTCGGCGGCGAGCAGGCCTAGGATCGTCGCATGACCGAGACGCTCGCACCCGAGAAGTACGACGAGGTCACCGAGGCGCTCAAGGACGTCATGGACCCCGAGTTGGGGGTCAACATCGTCGACCTCGGCTTGATCTACGACCTGGGATGGGACGACGAGAACGACGCACTCGTCATCCACATGACCCTGACGTCGGCCGGCTGCCCCCTGACGGACGTCCTCGAGGAACAGACCGGCCAGGCACTCGACGGCGTCGTGGACCGATTCCGTATCAACTGGGTCTGGATGCCGCCGTGGGGACCGGAGAAGATCACCGATGACGGACGCGACATGATGCGCGCGCTCGGATTCTCGATCTGACCTGAAGACGGCGGCCACCCGGCCGATGGAAGAAGCGGTGCGACTGTGTCGCACCGCTTCTTCAGTTCTCCGACCGTCCGAGTCGCCAGTAGCCCATGAAGGCGACGGCGCGGCGGTCGATGCCGACCTCGCTCACCAGGTGGCGACGCAGTGCCTTGATGGCGGAGGCTTCGCCGGCCAGCCACGCGTACAGCGGCGCGCTCTTCAGGGCGGCTCCACCCTTCGCCGTGCGAGGGACCTCCCACAGGATGTCGTGATCGACGTCGATCTCCTCGACCTCCGCACCGATACCGCGGGGTGCGAGACGGTGGGCGACCTCGCTGACGGCGGCGATGAGGTGATCGTGTCGGTGGTCCTCGCCCGCCCGGGCCGCGGTGATGAGCTCGAATCCCGGATGAGCGGGCAGATACGCGATGTCATCGGCATGCGGCACCTCGAGGACGACGACGCCGCGAGCGTCGGCGGGGAGCTGCTCCAGAATGCGGGCGATCGCGGGCGCCGCGGTCTCGTCTCCCGCGAGGAGGATGTTCTCCGTCTTGGCGGGCGGGACGAAGTCGATGCCGTAATTGACGCCCGTGTGGGAGGTCGTCGGCGCGAGGATCAGCACCTCGTCGCCTGCCTTCGCCTCGGCGATCCACGCCGAAGCAGGGCCCATGACGTTGTGCGCCACCATGTCGATGTCGACCTCGTTGGCCTCGTTCCGCACGGCGCGAGTCGTGTACGTCCGCATCACGGGACGGGCGTCGTCGGGCAGTGCGCGCCACCGGTCGTACCAGTCCTCACCGGTGGGCATCGAGTCGATCGGCGCGGTCGGAGTGGGGAAGAGGATCTTCACCCGCTGGTCGAACCCCGGGTCGCCGTAGGCGGAGAGCGCGGTGTCCTTGAAGGTGAAGCGGCGGAAACTGGGGGTCACGTCTGCGACGGACGCCACCGGTGCACGGAAGAAGGCCATGGTGTTGAGGGACATCGGTCACTCCGGGTATCAGCTGACGGCGCCGTCGAGGCGCGCGGGGACGTGGTGTCGACCGATGGGGAGAACCAGCGGTCGACCGGTGAGCGGGTCGGGGATGACGCGGCTGTCGAGACCGAAGACCTCGTAGACCGTCTCCGCAGTCAGGACCTGCTCAGGAGCGCCGGAAGCATAGATCCGTCCGGCGGACATCGCGACCAGGTGGTCGGCGTAGCGTGCGGCCAGGTTGAGATCGTGGAGCACCATGACGATGGTGGTTCCGCGCGACCGGTTGAGGTCGGTCAGCAGGTCGAGCACATCGATCTGGTGGCTCACGTCGAGGAACGTCGTCGGCTCGTCGAGCAGGAGGACATCCGTCTGCTGGGCGAGGGCCATCGCGATCCAGACGCGCTGGCGCTGGCCGCCGGAGAGCTCATCGACGGGACGGTCCGCGATCGCGACGATGTCGGTCGCTTCGAGGGCTTCTGCCACGGCCTTGTCGTCCGCCGGCGTCCAGCGCGCGAGCGGCCCGTGGTGGGGAGTACGTCCGCGACTGACGAGGTCGGAGACGGCGATCCCCTCGGGAGCGATCGGCGACTGCGGCAGCAATCCGAGATCGCGGGCGACCTGCTTGGTCGGCATCCGGTGGATGTCCTTGCCGTCGAGGAGGACCTGACCTGCTCTGGGGGGGAGGAGGCGCGCCATCGCCTTGAGCAGTGTCGACTTGCCGCAGGCGTTCGCACCGACGATCGCTGTGACTTTGCCTGCGGAAACGGTGAGATCCAGCGTGTCGACGATCGTCCGGTCACCGTAGGCGAGCGAGATCCCCTCCGCGGTGAGGGTGCGGTGGGCGGTCATAGGGTGCCTCCCGAGCGGCTGCTGCGGATGAGAAGGAAGATGAGGTACGGCGCGCCGAGCACGCCGGTGACCACGCCGACGGGCAGTCGGAGACCGAGGAGATACTGTCCGACGAAGTCCGCGACGAGCACCAGGAGAGCGCCGAACAAGCCAGCGACGAGGACGGGGGATCCGACCGGTCCCAGCATCCGTGCCGCGATGGGGCCCGCCAGGAAGGCGACGAACGAGATGGGTCCTGCGGCCGCGGTCGCGAACGCCAGCAGGGTCACGGCGGCGATGATGAGCATGACGCGCCGACGCTCGACGGGGACTCCGAGCGCTGCGGCGGTGTCGTCGCCGAGTCGCATCAGCTCGAGGTCGCGCGACAGCCAGAGGATGACGGGGACTCCGATCACCACGGCGACGGCGAGAGGGACGGCCTCGTTCCAGGATGCGCCGTTGAGGTTGCCCGTGATCCAGCGCATCGCGGCCTGGAGGTCCCACTCCGCGGCCCGCGACAGGACGTACGCCACGACGCTGTTGAAGATCGCGGCGACGCCGATCCCGATGAGGATGAACCTCGCGCCCGCCCCGCCGTCCTTGAACGCCAGGAGGTAGATGGACAGGGCGGTGACCAGAGCACCCACCGTGGCGAGGATCGCGACCGGGGTCTGGTCGAGCGAGAGGAACACGATTCCGACGACGGCCGCGGCGCTGGCCCCCGCGTTGATTCCGATGATGTCGGGGCTGGCGAGCGGGTTGCGGAGCATGGTCTGGAACACCGCGCCGCCGATGCCGAAGCAGGCTCCCGCGAGCAGGCCGACCGTCGAACGGGGGAGTCGGAGCTCGCCGACCGTGAACGAGGCGCCGGGAACGAGCTGCCCGGTGATGACGCCCCAGACCTCGGCGGGGGAGTAGAAGCTCTGACCCACCATCAGCGAAACGAGGTAGGTGGCCGCGACGGCGATCACGAGAATGCTCGTGACGAGCACACGTCGACGCGCTCTGCGTGCTCGACCTCGCGAGACGAGGTCGAGCGTCGACTGCTGAACGGATGCCGCGGTCACAGTGCACGCATCTTCTGTCGACGCACGATGGCGATGAAGAACGGGGCGCCGATGAGCGCGGTGACCACACCGACCTCGACTTCCTGCGGCGGGGCGATCACACGACCGACGACGTCCGCGACGGTGAGGAGGCCGCCACCGACGAGCGCCGAGATAGGCAGGAGCCACCGGTGATCGGGGCCGACGAGAAGCCGGCAGACGTGCGGGACGATGAGGCCGACGAACCCGATGGGGCCGGCGACGGCGGTCGCCGCTCCGCAGAGGATGACGGCTCCGAGCGCGGCCAGGAGCCGCGCCGTCTGCACCCGCTCGCCGAGGCCCGCGGCGAGGTCGTCGCCGAGTGCCAGGGAGTTGAGGCCGCCGGCGGAAGCGAAGCAGATCGCTGCGCCGACGATGAGGAACGGGAGGACGAGGAGGATCTTGTCGGGGGATGCTCCGCCGACTCCGCCGATCTGCCAGAAACGGAAGACGCTCATGACGTCGATGCGGGGGAGCAGGATCGCGCTGATCAGCGAGGTGAAGGCGACCGCGGTCGCGGCGCCCGCCAGCGCGAGTTTCAGCGGGCTGGCGCCGCCCCGGCCGAGCGAACCCACCGTGTAGACGAACACGGCGGCGACGGCAGCGCCGAGCATGGCGAGCCAGATGTAACCGAAGGCATCCGTGATCCCGAAGAAGGCGAGCCCGACGACGACGGCGAGAGAGGCGCCGCCGTTGATCCCGAGGATCTGCGGGTCCGCGAGGGGGTTTCGCGTCACACCCTGCATGACGGTCCCTGCCACGGCGAGCGCCGCCCCGATGAGCAGGGCGAGGATCGTCCGCGGCACGCGCTTCGCGACGGCGGCGGCGGATGCCGTGTCGACGTTCCCGGACAACCCTGCCCAGATGTCGTTGATTTCCACGGATCTCGCCCCCAGCGTCACGGACAGGACTGCAGCCACAGCCACGAAGGCGATGAGTGCGACCAGCCAGATCACACGCCGACGCCGCGGTCGCCGTCGCAGGGACGGGACCGCGGTGGCGGCGGGAGCGAGAGTAGTGGACACGTCGATGGATCGGAAGGGCTCAGGAAGCCTTCTTCGCCGCCTCACCGAGCATCTTGACGAAGTCCGCGGTGTGGGGGTCGGTGATCGAGAGCGGGGTCGGGTTGGCTGCTGCCGCGAGCGGGTCGTTCACCGACGGCAGGACGACGACGGCCCCGTTCTTCACGGCGGGGATGCGGGACAGCAGCGGGTCCGCCTGCATGGCGGCCAGCGTCGAGTCGTCCCCGTACGTCACGAGCACCTGCAGGTCACTGAACCGCTCGATGTCCTCCGTGCTGTTGACGATCCAGAACTCCTTCGAGGTCTTCGACTGCTCCTCGACGGTCTTCGGGGGCACGGTGCCGAGATCCTTCAGGAACTTCGCGCGGGGGTCTTCGAGCGTGTAGAAGCCGATCTGGCTGAGGTTGCTCGGGTCGAAAGAGCTGAACATCGCCTTCTTGCCGGCGATCTCCGGGTACTTCGCCACCTCGTCGTCGAGGGTCTTCGTCAGCGTCGACACGAGGTCTTCCGCCTGCGTCTTCAGCCCCAGCGCGGTGCCGTTGGTGATCGTCATGTCCTGCCACGTGGTGCCCCACGCGACCTCCGGGTAGGCGACGACGGGCGCGATCTTGCTGAGCTTGTCGTAGTCCGCCTGGGTCAGCCCCGAGTACGCGGCGAGGATGACATCGGGTCGGGAGTCGGCGACTCCTTCGAAGTCGATGCCCTGCGCCTCGTCGAACAGCGTGGGCGTCTTGGCACCGAGCTCCGTGAGCTTGTCCTCCACCCAGGGCAGGACACCGTCGCCGTCGTCATCGCCCCACGTCACCTTGGGCATTCCCACCGGAACGACGCCCAGGGCGAGGGCTGCTTCCTGGTTGCCCCACGCCACCGTGGCGACGCGCTCGGGCTTCTTCGCGATGGTGGTCTTACCGAACGCGTTCTCGATGGTGACGGGGAATGCGTCGCCGGCAGCTGCAGACGATGAGCCACCACCCGCGGCCGGCGCGGCGTTGGTCGCGCACCCGGTCAGAACGAGGACGGATGCTGCGGCGAGGGCGAGGGCAGTGCGGATGCGAGGCACGGAGGTCTCCTGAGGGGAATGATTAGGGTCGCCTAACCTTACCCCGAGCCGGACGGCTCCGGAAACCAGAGGTCACCTGTCAGAGGCGACTCTCGGCGTCGTCCGCCGACCGAACGCTCGCACCGCTTGCCGGGCCGTGAGGGTGGGCAGGTACGCGCGGGCCAGTGCCAGTCCGATGGCGGGAAGTGCGAGCGAGTCCGCGTACACCAGGTGCAGTCGGCGGAACTCCGGCCGGAACTTCGTCTTGAACCGGAGGAGCGATCGGAAACCGTAGACAGGTTCCAGCGATCGGCTGAGAACCGCCAGGATGGCGCGCAAGGAGGCCGACTGGCCGTCCGGATCCACATCCACCGCGAGGGGAGCTCCCGACAGGCTGACGAAGTCGAGTCCGTCGTCGCCGGCCCGGAGGATCGTCCGCGCGATGAGGAACTCCATGACGCCGTTCATGCTGTCCGGTGCCCGGCGCATGAAATCGAGCGTCCACCCGCGCACCCGCCCGTCGCTGAAGCTGGGCAGCCAGCTCGTCACGGCGTGGACGCGTCCCTCAGCGTCGACGGCGACCATGAGCATGACGGCGTCGTCCAGCAGTTCGTCGATGCCGCCGAGCGTGAACCCCATCTCGGGGAGGTCCCGTTCAGCGACCCACATCTCTGAGATATCCCGGACCTGCGCGGCCTGGCGCGGTGCCAGATCGCCGAAGCGCACCCACGACGCAGACAGTCCCTCTTTCTCCGCACGATTGATGGCGGTACGGATGTCCTTCATCTTTCCGCCCTGCAACGACCAGCCCGCGGGATGGATGACCGTCTCCTCCGCGACGGCGATCGAGTTGTACCCCCGCTCGCTCAGCCCTGCGCGGAGCTCGTCCGTGACCGAATAGAAGGCGACCGTCCACCCGTGGTGGGCGCAGTGCCGTGCGAAGGCTTCCGCGACGGCGGCGCCCTCGCCCGTCGGAGCGATCGGGTCGCCGGTGGTGATGGCCACGTCGTTGATCACGCGGTACGCGACTGCGCCGCCGCCGGGTGCGAACCAGTACTCGTTCCCCTCCCACGTCGTCATCCACGACAGTGTGCTCGGCGACCCCGCTCGCAGCAGCGTCGAGATGCGGGCGAGAGCAGGACCTCGAGCCGTGTCGAGCGGGGACCCGCTCTGCATCCCGCGGTGCGCGATGACGATGAGGACGATCCAGAAGAGCGGACCGACCCACTGCGACGCGGCGATCGCCACAGGACCGGTCGCGATCATGTCCACCGGCTCGAAGGCCAGGAAACCGACCGGGATGAAGTGCTCCGGAAGATCGAGGATGAGGGCGCTCACCGACGCAGTCGGGGAGAACTGATCGCGGACGATCCACGCGACGACGAGGTAGGCGGTAGCGGTTCCGACGAACGCGAGCAATGCCAGCCCGACGAACTTCACGGCCACGCGTCCGGCGTCCCTCGTGGGGAAGAGCGGCCGAGCGACCATCAGCATGATCGCGATGCCCGCCGGAACCAGGGTGGCGACCAGATCGAAGGCGCCGAACTGCTCGGCGGCCGTCGACTGGAACCGTGTGTACTGGCCGGTCGCGACGAGAGGGAGGAATCCGTAGTAGACCGCCGCGATGACGGCCATCAGGATGTTGAGGCCGATCGCGAGGTAGAGCCCGACGCGGCGGCCGCGATGGATGCCGCGCGCGGCGAGCAGTAGGGCGACCAACGGAAGCAGGGTGACGAGCACAGCACCCGGTCCGTCCAGGCGGGTCAGCGCGACGGCATCCAGGCACTGACGGGTGACATCGCCCGTCTCGCAGCGCGCCGCCACGAACGTGGGATCGCGGAGCGGGTCGCGGAACAGCGAGCCCAGCGGGTTCAGGACGCCGATGCTGTGCGGCGCGAGGATCGATACCAGCGGACCGAGCGCCGTCACGGCGACGACCGCCGAGAGGAGCGTGCGCGCCTCGCGGCGGGTCGCGCGAGGCCGTTTGATCTCGGGGCGACGGTGAGTCAGCAGGAGACCGGCGAGGACGCCGGCGACGCCAGCGCCCAGCCGGTACTGGTCGGCCGGCGCGCCCGCGTACAGGACCAGCACCGACAGGACGGCGAACCCGATGATCCGCACCCGTCGGCGCAGGAGAGGACGGGCGAAGGCGCTCGCCGCCATCATGGTGCCGGCCACCGCGATCGTCGGGTCGAACACGTGATGCCCGCGGGTCGCCTGCGCGCCGTACAGGTTGGATGCGAGCCCGAGCGCCTGCGCGGACAGGCCAAGGGCTATCCCGAGCACCGTGACCGCGGCGAACACCGCGAGGGTGCGGACATGCCCCATCCGGCGTTCGCTCCACCCGATCCCGACGATCACCGCGAGAAGGGTGAGGAACAGGCCGCCGGGCTTCGGGACGAAGAAGACGGCGGTGAACACCGAGAGCCAGTCGTGGTTGAGCAGGACGGTGTCGAACCCGGTCGACGCGATCGCATCGAGCGTGCGGCGGAAGTCGCCGGCCGGCCGTGTGAAGCGGTAGACGCTGGCGAGGGTGACGACCGCGGCGATCGCCCAGGTGACGGGGACGGATCGGGCCAGGCGTGCTGCGCTGCGACCCGCGGTGCGGCACCGGTCGGTGAACGCGGATGCCGCGGGCTCCGCCGCCGTCATCGGTCGAGTCCCTGGTGATCGAATCCCCAGTGGTCGGCGATCAGGACCAGACCGCGCGAGAGGATCGCGCTCCAGGCATGGGAGTCGTGCGCCGTGTCCGGCACCTCGATGAAGTGGGTCTCCATGCTCGCCGCTCGCGCGTCCGAGACCAGGGTTCGGATACCCGGGCGGAAGCGGGTGTCCCGTGCGCCGACGCCGAAGACGGCGATCGTGTCGGCGTAGGGAGCGTGCGCAGCCATGATGGCCGATGGGGCGGCGGCCGCGAACGCGCCGGCGTCTCCGCCGAAGCCCTCCGCGATGGTCTTCTCGTCGGGTCCGAGGGACGGATGCAGCTGGCCGGAGGCGTCGAGGATCGCGTCGAAGAGCTCGGGGTGCTCCGCGCCGAGCTGGCTCGCGCACGTCCCGCCCTGCGAGAGACCGCCCACGCCCCACGAGCCGGCGGCGAGCGTGACCGGCAGGTGCGCGCGGATCCAGCGGGGCACGTCCACCGTCAGATAGGTCGCCGAGTTGCCGGCGCGCGTCGAGTCGATGCACAGGGGATTGGTGCCCGGCGAGCCGAGCTGGTCCGGCGACACGACGATCGGCGCCAGCCCGCGATGGGCAGCCGCATAGGCATCGAGATGGTCGCGGAGGTGATCGGTGAGGAGAGGGTCGGAGGGGGAGCCGGGCTGACCCGACATCACGATGAGGACAGGCAGGCGCGGGGGATGCCGCACCAGTGCCGCGGGGGGCAGGTAGACCACCGCCGGGCGGGCGACGAACCCGGACACCGTGGCGGGGATCTCGACGGAGGCGAGCCGGCCGCGCTCCGGCATCCCTTCCGGCTCCTGCCAGGACGCGATCGACGGTGCGTCCTCGCCGGCGGTGGCCAGGGGAGGCAACCCCTCGTCGATCGAGGTGATACCGAGGGAGCTGCCGATCGTCGGATACTGGCCGAAGTCGATGTTCACACCCATCGCGGCCGTCCCCACGAACAGAGCCGCGGCGGCGGCGCTCGAGATCGCCCGCGGCCAGGTCGGGCGCCAGAGCGATGCGAGGGCGACGCCGAGGGCGCCGGAGCACGCGATGACCCACCCGCGGACGACCGGCGTCAGGTCTGCGTCGAAGAGATCGAGGCGATCGGACAGCAGCCACGTGAGACCCCACCCGATCATCCCGCCGAGGAGCGCCGAGATGGCTGCCGTCGCGAGCCAGGGCCGCCGCCGCCAGCGGGCCGAGGGCCTTCGTGCCACCAACGTGACGAAGGAGGCAGCCGCCAGGAGGTAGACGAGGACCACGACGGGACCGTCGGTGATGTCGACGTCCAGCAGAACGTTCATGGAGCTCCTTACCCGCCCAGTCTGGTTCCGACGTCCGCCCAACCCGTCACGGACCGGGCACATCGCGGGGAGTTCATAGCTGCGCCATAGGAACGGAGTCCCGAGAGGACGAGCGTCGGGGGAGGGTGGCGGTCGTATACTGGGGGTTTGGCCACTCGGCCGCTTTCCCCCGAAGAACGGATGTCCGCTGTGCTCGCCGTGCACGATCTCGAGATCCGCGTCGGTGCACGCACGCTCATGTCGGACGTGTCGTTCCGCGTGTCGCCCGGCGACAAGATCGGTCTCGTCGGTCGCAACGGTGCAGGGAAGACGACGCTGACCAAGGTGCTCGCGGGTGACCTCATGCCGGCCGACGGCAGAGTGGACCGCACCGGTGAACTCGGCTACCTGCCGCAGGATCCGCGCACCGGGGACCCCGAGATGCTCGCCCGCACCCGCATCCTCGACGCCCGAGGGCTGGGTTCCCTCGTGATCGGTATGCGCGAGGCCGCCGAAGGCATGGCGTCGACGGATGCCGCTGTCGCCGACCGCGCCATGCGGAAGTACGGTTCGCTCACCGAGCGGTTCGAAGCCCTCGGCGGATACGCGGCGGAGGCCGAGGCGGCGTCGATCGCGCACAACCTCTCGCTCCCGGACCGCATCCTCGACCAGCCCCTCAAGACGCTGTCCGGCGGTCAGCGGCGCCGCATCGAACTCGCCCGCATCCTGTTCTCCGACGCGCAGACGATGATCCTCGACGAGCCGACGAACCACCTCGATGCCGACAGTGTCGTGTGGCTCCGCGAGTTCCTCAAGGGGTACAAGGGCGGGCTGATCGTGATCAGCCACGACATCGAACTCGTGGGCGAGACGGTCAACCGCGTGTTCTACCTCGACGCGATGCGCCAGGTCATCGACGTCTACAACATGAACTGGAAGAACTACCTCCGTCAGCGCGCCGCTGATGAGGAACGGCGTCGCAAAGAGCGCGCCAACGCCGAGAAGAAGGCCACTGCTCTCCAGCAGCAGGCCGCCCGGTTCGGCGCCAAGGCGAGCAAGGCCGCGGCCGCCCACCAGATGGTCGCCCGCGCCGAGAAGCTCCTGGCCGGCCTCGACGACGTCCGTCAGGACGACCGCGTCGCCAAGCTGCGGTTCCCCAAGCCCGCACCGTGCGGCAAGACGCCGCTCATGGCCAAGAATCTGTCGAAGTCGTACGGCTCGCTGGAGATCTTCGCCGGGGTCGACCTCGCGATCGACCGCGGGTCCCGCGTCGTCGTGCTGGGGCTGAACGGTGCCGGCAAGACGACCCTCCTGAGAATCCTCGCGGGCGTCGACAAGGCGGACACCGGCATCATCGAACCCGGCCACGGCCTGAAGATCGGGTACTACGCGCAGGAGCACGAGAACCTCGACGTCGGGCGGTCGGTCCTCGAGAACATGATGTCGGCCGCGCCGGACATCACCGCGACCGAGGCTCGCAAGGTACTCGGATCGTTCCTGTTCACCGGCGACGACGTCCTCAAGCCCGCGGGCGTCCTCTCCGGCGGCGAGAAGACGCGACTGTCGCTGGCGACGCTCGTCGTCTCGTCGGCCAACATGCTGCTGCTCGACGAGCCCACGAACAACCTCGATCCGGCATCCCGTGAGGAGATCCTCGGGGCGCTCGCGCACTACGAGGGTGCGGTCGTGCTCGTCTCGCACGACGAGGGCGCCGTCGAGGCGCTGAACCCCGAGCGCGTGCTCATCTTGCCCGACGGGGTCGAGGACATCTGGGGCCGCGACTACATCGACCTCATCACCCTGGCCTGACGCCTACCGACGGGCCCGACGCGGGTCAGCGGGCGTCGAGGAGTTCGTCCTCGGCTTCCATGTCGCGGTCGCGACGTCGCTGTGTCGGTCGGCGCGGCGGGGCATCCGGTCCGGCCTCCTCGTCCTCGCGTCGGTGACGGATCTCGGTGCGGATGATGTACCCGATGAAGGCGAATCCCATCACGGCGAACAGGATCCACTGGATCGCATAGGACAGGTACGGTCCCGGATCGGCCGACGGGTCCTCGAGCGGGTTCGGGCGGTCCGCGGGGGCGGGCGACTCGGTCGTCATGAGCACGTAGGCCGAGTCGAGGAGGGCGGAGGACTGTCCGGTCTCGGTTCCGATCAGCTGCAGATCGATCGTGGGGACTTGTCCCTCGGGAGCGGAACGTCCCTCGCGAGCGGGACGTTCGCCCGGTTGCAGGCGGCCGACGACCGTCACCTCACCCGTCGGCGGCGCCGGGATGCTGTCGGGCTCAGGCTGGTCGTCGCCGGGCGGCACCCAGCCGCGGTCGACCACGACGACGCGTCCCGAATCGGTGCGGAACGGCACCAGGACCTCGAAGGCGCTCGTCCCGCCGTGCGGGCGGTTGCGGGCGAGGAGGGTCTGATCGGTGAGGTATTGGCCGGTCATCTCGACGGGTCGCCACTCGTCGTCCGGGGCGAGCGAACTCCCGTCAGGGATCAGTTCTCCGACGGGGACCGGTTCGCGCGAATAGTTCTGCGCCACGAGCCTGAGTTCTGCGTCGCGCTCGGCGTTCCGGGAGAACTGCCAGTTGGACAGGAACGCGCAGGCGACGGCGAACACGATCGCCATCGCCAGGTATCCGCTCCAGCGGAGCGCGGTCTCGCGGTTCACGACGTCGGGGAGGGGGTCAGCGAGGCCACTTCGACGGGGAAGTTCCGTGACGCGAGGTAGTCGCGCAGGAACTCCACGTGGTCGGGACAGGCGACCCAGATCTTGCGGCGATCAGGGGAGTGGATGCGGGGATTGCGCCAGATGACCTGCCACTCGGCATCCGCCCGGCATCCCGCGCGCGAGCACTGCGCGGACGTCATCGGTCCTCCCGAGGCGGGCTCTCCTGGATGCGGATCACGCCGTCCGTCGGTTCTTCCGGGGGAGCGGGCCGGGTGGGCGTCGCTTCGATCTCGCGAGCGGGGCGTTCGGCGACGATGACCTCCTCGCCCGTCCCGACGTTCGCCACGACGACAGCCAGGTACGGAAGGACAGCGGCGCCGACGGCGAAGATCCAGGTCTGCCAGCCGTAGGGCGTGACGGTGACCATCAGGATGAAGCACGCCACGCGGACCGTCATCATGATGACGTAGCGACGGGTGCGGGAGCGGGCATCGACCTCGGGCGCCGTGGCGAGCGATGTCGCAGAGGGCGTGTGGTCGTGCTTGGTGCGGCGGGACGTGGGAGGGCTCCTCAGGAATACTGGCCGACGCTGGATGCCGTCGCAGCGAGCCCGATCACGACGACCAGCCAGATCACGAGCAGCAGCAGCCAGAAGCCGGCGCCGATCCAGCCCAGGATGGTGCCCCACAGCGCCATGCCGCGCCCGTTCTCACCGGACGTCTTGAGCTGCTTGAGTGCCATGTGGCCGGTGATGATGCCGGGGATCGAGGCGAGGAACGGGATGATCGTCAGGCCGACGATCGATGCCACGAGCGAGATGATCGCCAGCACGTTCGTCGGACGGGCCGGCGCGACCGCGTAGCCGTAACCCGGCTGCCCGTACGCGGGCTGGCCATAAGGCTGTCCCTGGTACTGCTGACCCTGGTACTGCGGCTGACCGTAGGCCGGGGCGGCCGTGGGCTGCGGGTGGCCGTAGGGGGACGCCTGCGGATATGCGGGCGGTGCGTACGGCGGCGCCGCGGGCAAGGAGGCGTCCGGTGCGGGCGGGGTCGGCGGCACGTCCGGGTGCTGCGGCGAGGTGTTCGTGGCGTCGGTCACGGCCGTCTCCTTCAGGCGAGTTGCCCCCAGCCTACCGCTCGGCCGCGCCGCTAGGCTGGTGCGGTTCACCCGGTCTGGAGCAAGGAGAAGCATGACCCGCGAGCGCGTCGTCCTGGTCACTGGAGGCAACCGCGGCATCGGCCGCGCGATCGCCGAGCGGTTCGTCGCGGAGGGGTTCGCCGTCGCGGTCACCGCGCGCTCCGGAGAGGGGCCCGAAGGCACACTGACGGTCCGTGCGGACGTCACCGACGCCGCCTCGCTGGATGCCGCCTACACCGAGGTCGAGCAGAAGCTGGGGCCCGTCGAGGTGGTCGTCGCGAATGCCGGCATCACGAAGGACACCCTGCTGCTCCGCATGACCGAGGACGACTTCGACTCGGTCGTCTCGACCAACCTGGGCGGCGCCTTCCGCGTCGTCAAGCGTGCCGCGAAGGGCATGCTGCGGGCCAAGTGGGGTCGCGTCATTCTCATCTCCTCGGTCGTCGGCCTCTACGGCTCCGCCGGGCAGATCAACTACTCGTCTTCGAAGAGCGCCCTCGTCGGCTTCGCCCGTTCGCTCACCCGCGAGCTGGGTTCGCGGGGCATCACCGCGAACGTCGTCGCCCCCGGGTTCATCGAGACGGACATGACGGCGGCGCTCCCCGACGAGACGCAGGCCGACTACAAGAAGAGCATCCCGGCGGGCCGATTCGGTGCCGCCGACGAGGTCGCTGCGGCCGTCGTGTGGCTGGCGTCGGACGACGCGGCGTACATCTCCGGCGCCGTCATCCCCGTCGACGGTGGTCTCGGCATGGGGCACTGACCCGCGTCAGCGCACCGCGTCGACGATCCGCCGCGACAGTTCGGCCGGCGCCGAGAACTGCGGCCAGTGTCCGGTGCCGAGCCGGACGATCTCGGCGTCCTCGATCGCGGCGAACTCCGCGGCGAAATCGCCCCACGCCGTGACGACCCGACGGAACGTCTCATCGTCCATGGATCCCATGAGCATCGTCACCGGCACGCGGTGACGCTCGGTGCCCTCCATCACGACGGGGTCGGTCGGCACGCGTCGGGGGACGGATGCCGCCATCGGCGCCGTGCGGGCGCGTGTCTGCTCGTCGAGGTCCGCGGTGTCCTCGGCGTCGAAGAAGTCCCACCCCGGAAAGGGGATCACCCCGTCCACGACGGGGAACTCCGAGATCTCGGCTCCGGGTGGGGGAGGCGTCGTGTCGACCAGGACGACCCGCCGGATGCGGTCGGCGCGCTGCTCGGCGGCGGCCCATGCGACGTTGCCGCCTCCGCTGTGGCCCACGAGGACCAAGGGTCCGTCGATGCTGTCGACCTCGGCGACGACCGCGTCGACCCAGTCGGCGAGGCCGATGTCGGACTCGGGGGCGCCCACGCCCGGGAGGGTCAGCGGATGCGGCGTGTGCCCCGCGTCGCGGAGGGCGGGGACGACGTCGTCCCAGGAGGAGGCTGTCAGCCAGAGGCCGGGGATCAGGATGATGTCCATGTCGGCAGGGTAAGCCGCGCCCCCGACATCCCGCACGGGGTCAGGGGAGCAGGGGGATGAGTTCCGCCAGATCGACCCGCCCGGCGACGAGGTCGGCGCGCAGGCGTACGGCGGGTTTCGCGTTGAAGGCGATGCCGAGGCCGGCGGCATCCATCATCATGAGGTCGTTCGCCCCGTCACCCACCGCGATCGTCGCGGACGGGTGCACACCGTAGGCGTCCGCCCATTCGCGCAGCGCCGAGGCCTTCGCCGCGGCGTCGACGATGTCGCCGTCGACGGAGCCGGTGAGGATGCCGTCGCCCACCGCGAGGCGGTTCGCCCGCCACACGTCGACACCGAGGTCAGGAGCGACCGTGTCGAGGATCTCGTGGAAACCGCCCGAGACGACCGCGGCGACGCCGCCGCGCTCATGGATCGCCGCGATCAGCTCGCGGACGCCCGGGGTGGGCTCGATACGGGAGAGCACTCGCTCGAACGACGCGATCGGGACGCCCGCGAGTTCGCCCACGCGCGAGCGCAGGCTCGTCGCGAAGTCGACCTCGCCCCGCATCGCCGCTTCGGTCGCCGCGGCGACCTCGGCGCCGCGGCCGGCTTCATCGGCGATGAGCTCGATGACCTCGTTGCGGATGATCGTGGAGTCGGCGTCGAACACGACGAGGAACCGGGCGTCAGGCACCCGACCACGCTATCGGCTCCGACGCCGTCGCGACGTCCGTCAGGACGGGATGCGGATGTTCTTGCCGACGACGGTGAGTCCGCTGTCGGTGACGGTGAACCCGCGGGAGAGGTCGAGCTCCCGGTCCACGCCCACCGTCGCACCCGGCTCGAGGACGACGTTCTTGTCGAGGATCGCGCGGTGCACGCGGGCGCCGGCGCCGACACTCACGTGGTCGAAGAGGACCGAGTCGGTGATGGTCGATCCGCCGCCCGACAGGGTCCAGGGACCGAGGACGCTCCGCTCGAGGTGTGTTCCCGACAGGACGCATCCGAGCGACACGATCGAGTCGATCGCGTTCCCGATGCGGCCCACCCCGTCGCGGACGAACTTCGCGGGCGGGGAGTTGACCGACTGCGAGCGGATGGGCCAATCCATGTTGTAGAGGTTGAAGATCGGCAGCGCGGAGATCAGATCCATGTGCGCGTCGAAGAAGGAATCGATCGTGCCCACGTCGCGCCAGTAGTCGCGGTCGCGGTCGGTGGACCCCGGCACGTCGTTGCGCTTGAAGTCGTAGACCGCCGCCTCGCCGCGCGAGACGAAGTAGGGGATGATGTCGCCGCCCATGTCGTGGTTGGACGTGGGCAGTTCGCCGTCCGCTTCGACGGCCTCGATGAGGGCGTCGGTGTCGAAGATGTAGTTGCCCATCGACGCGAGCACCTCGCCCGGGTTGTCGGGGAGGCCCGCGGGATTCTGGGGCTTCTCGAGGAAGTCTCGGATCGTGATGCCGTCTGCGGGATCGACGTCGATGACGCCGAACTGGTTCGCGAGGCCGATCGGCTGGCGGATGCCGGCGACCGAAGCGCGGGCTCCCGACGCGATGTGCGCGTCGATCATCTGCTGGAAGTCCATGCGGTAGACGTGGTCGGCGCCGATGACCGCGACGATGTCGGGCTTCTCGTCGTGGATGAGGTTCAGCGACTGCAGGATGGCGTCGGCGGAGCCGGAGAACCACCGCTTCCCCAAACGCTGTTGTGCGGGCACGGACGTGACATACGACCCCAGCAGCGCCGACATGCGCCACGTCTGCGAGACGTGGCGGTCGAGGCTGTGCGACTTGTACTGCGTCAGGACGACGATCTGACGGAGCTCCGAGTTGATGAGGTTGGAGATCGCGAAGTCGATGAGACGGTACTGCCCGCCGAAGGGGACGGCGGGTTTCGCGCGATCCTGGGTGAGCGGCATGAGGCGCTTGCCCTCGCCACCGGCGAGGACGATACCGAGGACCTTGGGTGATGCTGGCATGTGCTCACACTAAGGCGATTTGCAACGGGCAAGCGAGGACTTTGGCGCGTGTTCCGCGTGGCCTAGAGTTCGGTCCATGCGCGTCGACATCGTCACGAAGGAGTACCCGCCGGAGATCTACGGCGGTGCGGGGGTCCACGTCACCGAACTCGTCTCGGCGCTGCGATCGCGTATGGAGGTTCAGGTCCGCGCGTTCGGCGCTCCGCGCGACGAGCCGGACACCACCTCGTACGCGGTCCCCGAGGGACTCATCGAGGCCAACGCCGCGGTGCAGACGCTCGGCACCGATCTCGAGATCGTCGGCGACGTCGCCGGCGCCGACGTCGTGCACAGTCACACCTGGTACGCCAACTTCGCCGGATTCCTGGCCTCGAAGCTGCACGGTATCCCTCACATCGTCACCGCCCACTCGCTCGAGCCCCTGCGTCCGTGGAAGGCCGAGCAGCTCGGCGGCGGGTACGCCGTCTCGAGCTTCGTGGAGCGCACCGCCTACGAGAACGCCGCCGCCGTGGTCGCCGTGAGCGACGGGATGCGGCGCGACATCCTGCGGAGCTACCCCGCCCTCGACCCGGCCAAGGTGCGGGTCATCTACAACGGGATCGACGTCGAGGCCTGGCAGCCCCGCGAGGATCCGGAGCTCCTGTCGCGCTGGGATATCGACCCGTCGCGGCCGTCGGTCGTCTTCGTCGGCCGCATCACACGTCAGAAGGGCCTGCCGTACTTCCTGCGGGCGGCGGAGCTCCTGCCGCCCGAGGTGCAGCTCGTCCTCTGCGCCGGCGCTCCCGACACCCCGGAGATCATGGCGGAGGTCCAGGGTCTGGTCCGGAAGCTCCAGGAGACGCGCGACGGTGTCGTGTGGATCGAGGAGTTCCTGCCGCGGCCGGATCTCTGCGCCATTCTGACCTCGGCCACCACGTTCGTCTGCCCGTCGATCTACGAGCCCCTCGGCATCGTCAACCTTGAGGCGATGGCGTGCGGCGCCGCAGTCGTCGGGACGGCGACCGGCGGCATCCCGGAGGTCGTCATCGACGGCGTCACGGGGCGCCTCGTCCCGATCGACCAGGTCGAGGACGGCACGGGAACACCGGTCGATCCCGATCGTTTCGTCGCCGACCTGGCCGCGACGCTGACCGAGGTCGTGTCCGACCCCGAGAAGGCCCGCGCCTACGGCCGGGCCGGTCGCGAGCGGGCGGCATCCGACTTCAGCTGGGAAGCGATCGCGGATGCCACGGCGGAACTGTACCGAGAGGTCGCCACGACCGGCCGGGGCTCAGCCGGTCGATAGGCTGGGAGCATGCCTCAGGTGCTCGAACTCGCCGACGTCGTCGTCCGCCGCAATGCCCGCAACATCGTCGACGGGATCGACTGGACCGTCGACGCGGATCAGCGGTGGGTCGTCCTCGGCCCCAACGGTGCCGGCAAGACCACGGTGCTCCAGCTCGCCGCGACCCTCGCCCACCCGAGTTCGGGCACGGTCACCGTCCTCGACGAGGTCCTCGGGCGCACTGACGTGTTCGACCTCCGCCCCCGGATCGGGTTCGCCTCGTCGGCCATGGCCAAGCGGGTGCCGCAGGACGAGACGGTCCTCGACGTCGTCCTGACCGCTGCCTACGCCGTGGTCGGACGCTGGCGCGAGGACTACGAGGCGATCGACGAGCGTCGTGCGCGACGGGTCCTCGGGGAGTGGGGTCTCGCCGACCTGGCCGACCGCACCTTCGGCACCCTCTCGGACGGGGAGCAGAAGCGCGTCCAGATCGCGCGCGCCGTCATGACCGACCCAGAGCTCCTCCTGCTCGACGAGCCCACAGCGAGCCTCGACCTCGGCGCCCGCGAAGAGCTCCTGAGCCTGCTGAGCGGGTATGCGAAGGAGGAGTCGACGCCCGCGATGATCATGGTCACGCACCACGTCGAGGAGATCCCCGTCGGCTTCACGCACGTCCTCCTGCTGCGCGACGGCGCCGCGGTCGCCCAGGGACCGATCGCGGAGACCCTGACGGCGGAGAACCTGACGGCGACCTTCGGGATGCCGATCACGCTGACGTCGGAGGACGGCCGGTTCGCCGCGCGCGCGGCATCCTGATAGAATCTTGCGTTGGCGCGTTCGCGCTGCAGACTTTCACCCGCTCCTGGCAAAATCCAGGGCACTTCGTGAGGAACCCAATGAAGACTGACATCCACCCCGAGTACCGCGCCGTCGTTTTCCGCGACCTCGGCTCCGGCGAGACCTTCCTGACCCGTTCGACGGTCTCGAGCGACAAGACGATCGAGCTGGACGGCGAGACCTACCCGGTCATCGACGTCGAGATCTCGTCCGCTTCGCACCCGTTCTACACGGGCAAGCAGCGCATCATGGACTCGGCCGGTCGCGTCGAGAAGTTCAACCAGCGCTTCAAGAACTTCGGCAGCAAGTAAGCAGCCGTCCTCGAAGGCCCCGCTCCGGCGGGGCCTTCGTCGTTTCCGGATGCGGCCCGGTCAGCGGATCGGCCAGCTGCCGTCCACGTCGGCGTCGAGTCGGCCGATGCGGACGAAGTACTCGGTGAGGCTCTCGGCCTGCGCACGCGCCCAGGCCACCTGCTGCGTGTGGAGGTCGTGAGCCGAGACATCGAGGTCGAAGCGCGCGGCGATCGCCTGCGCGACGCGGCCCGCGGCGATCGCATCGGCCGCGGCGTCGTGCGCCCCTTCGAGGGCGACGAAGTAGTGCGCGGCGACGACCTCGAGCGTGCGCTTGCCGCGGCGGTACCGGTCGTAGGTCTTGTCGACGACGAGCGGGTCGATGACCGGCGACGGTGACTCGATCGGCGCGACACCGTGACGGATGCCCTCGTATTTGAGCAGCGAGAAGTCGAAGGGCGCGTTGTAGGCGACGACCGGGATGCCGGCGGCGAACAGGTCGCGCAGCGTGGCGGTCACCTCGGCGACGACCTCCGCGGCAGGGCGGCCCTCGGTGCGGGCCCGCTCGGTCGTGATGCCGTGGACCGCCGTCGCCCCTGCGGGGATCTCGACCCCGGGGTCTGCGAGCCAGGTGCGCGCGTCGATCACGGCGCCGGAAGCGTCGAGCACGCCGACGTGGGCGCTGACGATCCGGTCGGAGCGGACGTCGATACCGGTCGTCTCGAGGTCGAAGACGCCCAGCGGGCCCGCACACGGACCCGGCGAGACGGATTCGGTGGGGACCTCGGCGACCACGACGGACTCGACCGTGGCGGGCTCGGGGCGGGCGATCGCGGAGGCGACCTCAGCAGGAGCGGCCTCGTCCCACGTGTCGTCATCCCACAGCGGAAGTTCGTGCCAAGCGCCCATGCTCCGACGCTACGGTCGACCGCGGACATCGGGTCGGACGACGCGCCGCCGGGCAGGAGGCGGATCGCCCCCTCGTAGACTCAACGGGTGACTGCCGTGAATCCGTACGCCGAGCGCCTCGCGGCCGTCCCCGTCGAGCGACACGAGGTGACCGTCGCGGGTACTCCGACGGCGTACTGGGTCTACGGACCGGCGGATGCCGAGACCACGATCCTCGCGGTCCACGGCTTCCGCGGCGACCACCACGGTCTCGAACCGATCGTGGCGCAGCTCGACGGCATCCGCGTGATCTCGCCGGACCTCCCCGGCTTCGGTGAGACCCCGGCGTTCGCGGGCCGGCATGATCTCGACGCCTACGCGTCGTGGCTGACCGCCTTCGCCGACGAGGTCGCACCCGGGGCGGTCGTCCTCGGGCACTCCTTCGGCTCGATCGTCTCGTCGGCGGCCGTTGCACGCGGGCTCGCGACGCCGCGACTGATCCTCGTGAACCCCATCGGGGCGCCCGCGCTCGAGGGGCCCCGCGGCATCCTCACGCGCCTCGCGATCTTCTACTACTGGGCCGGCGCGCGGCTGCCCCGGCCGCTCGGCGACGCGCTGCTGCGCAACCGTGTCATCGTGCGGGTGACGAGCGTCGCGATGGCCAAGACGCGGGACCGTGGCCTCCGCGCCTTCATCCACGACCAGCACGACACCTACTTCTCGCGGTTCGCCGACCGCGACACCCTGCACGAGGCGTTCGTCACCTCGGTGTCGCACGACGTGCGCGAAGCCGCCGGGCGCATCGACGTCCCGACGCTCCTCATCGCGGCCGAGAACGACGACATCACGCCGCTGTCGGCCCAGTTCGAGCTGCAGCAGATGTTCCGGGATGCCGACCTCGTCGTCATCCCCCAGGTGGGGCACCTGATCCACTACGAGACGCCGCGGGCTGCGGCATCCGCCATCACGCGCTTTCTTCGGCCTTACGCCGACGGTACGCGTTGACGTTCATGCGGTTGCCGCAGTTGCCGGTGTCGCAGTAGCGCTTCGAGCCGTTCTTCGAGTAATCGATGTAGACGGCCTCGCAGTCGTCAGCTGAGCAGACGCGCACGCGGTCGAACTCGTCGGAACGGATGACGTCGACGAAGGCCATGGCCACCTCGACGGTGATGCGGGTGGCGAGCGGTGCGGCGTCGTCGGTGGCGTGGATGTGCCAGTCGTAGCCGTCGTGGATGACGAGCTGGGGGAGCGCCCGGCCGTCACGGAGCATGGCATTGACGATCGGCACCGCGGCGACGCGGTCGCCGGTCCAGAGCTGACGCAGTTGCGACCGAGCGGAGCGGAGTTGGTCCAGCTCGACATCGTCGCGGCGGATCGCTCCCGTGTACGGATACTCCTGCAGGAACTCGGTCATGTCGTCGAGGTTCGCGAGTCTGTCCACCCCCTCGCCGTCGATCTCGGGGAGGGAGTTCACGAGCGCGGTCGCCGCGCGCAACGCATTTTCCGTGTCATGGATGAACATGGTGTTGACTCCTGACGCGTGCCATCGCTAGTGTCACCAGTGTAATGACACTTAGGTCATGACGAATCGATCTCGCCCCTGAGGACAGCAGATGACTCGCACGATGTCCGTCCGGCCTTCCGCGCTTCCGGCGCGCGGCACGGTGCCGCCGAGCGGGCTGGTCCTGGCCGTCGTCAGCGCGCTGACGTTCTCGGTCAGCGGTCCCATCGCCAAGCCGCTGCTCGAGGGCGGGTGGTCGCTCGCGGCCGTGCTCGCCATCCGGATGGGGGTGGCCGGCCTCGTGCTCTCGCCCGGGCTCATCCGGACGCTCGTCCGACGGCGCGACTTCCTCCGCGTGCACTGGCTCTCGCTCGTCGCCTTCGGGCTGATCCCCGTGGTCGGCTGCCAGATCTTCTACTTCTCCGCCCTGCAGCGGATGCCGGTGGGCATCGCCCTGCTGATCCAGTACCTCGCGCCCGTCATGCTCGTCCTCTTCGTGTGGGCGCGGACCCGCCGTGCTCCCTCGCGCGTCGTGATCGTGGGTTCCGTCGTCGCGATGACCGGCCTCGTCCTCGTGGTGGACATCGCCGGCGCGCGTTTCGACCTGCTGGGCACCGTGTTCGCGCTCCTCGCAGCGGTGTGCGCCTGCGTCTACTTCGTGATGAGCGAGCGGACCGGCGACGATCTGCCGCCGCTGTCGCTCGCCGCGGGCGGGCTGCTCATCGGCACGGTGACGATCCTGCTGCTCGCGGCCGTCGGCATCCTGCCCCTCTCGGCGTCGGCCGCTGCCGTGGACGTGCTGGGGGCGACCGTCTCGCCGCTCGTCCCGCTCGTGCTCGTGGGACTGTGCACCGCGACCGGGTACGCGCTCGGCATCATGGCCGTTCCCCGTATCGGGTCGCGGTTGGCGTCGTTCGTCGGGCTCTCGGAAGTGCTGTTCGCGCTGAGCTTCGCATGGCTGCTGCTGGGGGAGGCGCCGGCAGGCGTGCAGTTCGCGGGCGGTGCGCTCATCCTCGCGGGCGTGATCCTCGTCCGCCTCGAGGAGCGCGCGCCCGCGGATGTCAGTTCCCCCGCCGAGCCGCTGCCAGGAGAGGTCGCACCCGGTATCCGATGACCTCGCCCATCGCGAGCGACGTCTCGGTGCGTTCGACGCCGTCGATCGCGAGGATGCGAGCGTCGATGTCGAAGAGGTGCTGCGTGTCACGCGCTGCGACGCGGACCAGGAGGTCGACCGGTCCGCTCATGCCGTGGCACTGCACGACCTCGGGAATCTCCTGCAACTCCGCCGTGATGCGCGGCAGATCCGCCTGACGCACCTGCACGTGAAGGATCGCGTCGATCGCGTATCCGAGCGCGGCGGGGGACATGGCCCGTTCGTAGGAGAGGAAGACACCGGAGCGTTCGAGCTTCGCCATGCGCGCCTGAACGGTGTTCCGCGAGAGCCCCAAGCGCTCCGCGAGCGCGACCACAGTGGCCCGGTGATCTTCGGCGAGGGCGTTCAACAGCTCGAGATCCACGTGGTCGAGGGCGCTCATAGTGCCACACCATAGCAGGGGCCACGTTGGCTGCTTACGCATCCTGCTCAATGTTCCGCTCGATGCTTGAGCGAGGTGCGATGTCGGCTTAGTGTCGCATCATCCGGCGACGAAGCCGGTGTTCTGCGCCGGTCGCCCGTCCACAAGACGCGCGTCCGCGATCAGAGAGGGACGATGATGACCGACACTCTGACCCCCGCCGCCGCACTGGCGAGCGATACCGAGGATGTGGCCCGCCTGCTCGACCACGAGGGGTGCCGCGTGCGCGACGAGCGGCTGGACCCGTGGGCCGCCGACGTCGATGCCCCCATGCTCCGCCAGGTGTACCGCGACATGTTCCTCTCACGCCGGCTCGACGCCGAGGGCGTCGCCCTTCAGAGGCAAGGGCATCTGGGCCTGTGGGCGCCGGCGCAGGGTCAGGAGGCCGTCCAGGTCGGTACCGCGTGGGCGTGCCACGACGACGACTTCCTCTTCCCGAGCTACCGCGAGATCGGCATCGAGGTCGTCCGCGGCGTGCAGCCGAAGGACTTCGTGATGGTCTGGCACGGTGCGCAGCACGCGAGCTGGAACCCGTTCGACGTGCACGTCGCGAACCCGCAGATCATCATCGGGGCGCAGAGCCTGCACGCCGTCGGCTACGCCATGGGCATCCAGCGCGACGGCGGCGACCAGGTCGCGGTGGCCTACTTCGGGGACGGGGCGACGAGTCAGGGCGATGTCAACGAGGCGATGATCTTCGCGGCCTCGTACGGCGTCCCCGTCGTCTTCGTCTGCTCCAACAACCAGTGGGCGATCTCCGAGCCCGTGCAGTTGCAGTCGCGGACGCCGATCTCCCACCGCGCGCCGGGCTTCGGCATCCCGAGCCTGCGTGTCGACGGCAACGACGTCCTCGCCTGCATCGCCGCGATGCGCTGGGCCGCCGACCACGCCCGCAGCGGCCGCGGTCCCGCCTACCTCGAGGCCGTCACCTACCGCGTCGGCCCCCACACGACCTCGGACGATCCGACCCGCTACCGCGACGCCGACGAGGTAGCGCACTGGAAGGCCCGCGATCCGCTGGCCCGCGTCGAGTCGTACCTGCGTTCGCTCGGTGCGTTCGACGACGCCTTCGCCCAGACGTTGACCGCGGATGCCGACCGTTTCACCGCGGCGATGCGCAGCGCCGTCGTGGGTGCCGGGGCTCCCGAGCCCCTGCGGGTGTTCGACCAGGTGTACGCCGAACCGCACAGCGGGCTCGACGAGCAGCGCGCCCGCTTCGCCGTGTACCTCGACGGCTTCTCGGGCGGAGGCGCACGATGACCGAGATGACGATGGGCAAGGCCCTCACCGCCGCCATGCGCCGTGCGCTCGCCGAGGACGACAAGACCCTCGTCATGGGGGAGGACATCGGCCGCCTCGGTGGTGTGTTCCGCATAACGGACGGTCTGCAGTCCGAATTCGGTCCGCGCCGGGTCGTCGACACCCCGCTCGCCGAGTCGGGGATCGTCGGGACCGCCGTGGGGCTCGCGTTCCGGGGGTTCCGCCCGATCGTGGAGATCCAGTTCGATGGCTTCGTCTACCCCGCTTTCGACCAGATCGTCAGTCAGGTCGCGAAGCTCCACTACCGGACGCAGGGCCGCGTGAAGATGCCGATCACGATCCGCATCCCGTGGGCGGGCGGGGTCGGCGCGGCCGAGCACCACTCCGAGTCGCCCGAGGCGTACTTCGTGCACACGGCCGGCCTCCGTGTCGTCGCGGTGTCGAACCCGCAGGACGCGTACACGATGCTCCGTCAGGCGATCGCGAGCGACGACCCCGTCGTCTTCTTCGAACCGAAGCGGCTGTACCACGCCAAGGGCGAGGTCGACCTCGACGCCGACATCGCCGACGCCGCCCCGATGGGCCTCGCGCGGGTGGTCCGCGAAGGCACGGACGTCACCGTCGTGACCTACGGCGCCCAGGTGACGACGGCGCTGGATGCCGCGCTCGCCGCCGAGGACGAGGGGATCTCCCTCGAGGTCATCGACCTCCGGTCGCTGTCGCCCGTGGACTACGGCACGGTCGCGGCATCCGTCCGGCGGACCGGGCGGGTCGTGGTCACGCACGAGGCGGCCCGTGAGGCGGGCGTCGGCGCGGAGGTGATCGCGAGCATCACCGAGAAGTGCTTCCACTACCTCGAAGCGCCGCCGCTGCGGGTGACGGGCCACGACATCCCCTATCCGCCGGCGAAGCTCGAGCAGCATCACCTGCCCGACCTCGACCGCATCCTGGATGCCGTCGACCGGGTGCTGGGCCGCCCCTCGGGCGTTCCGGAGGTGACCGCGTGATCACCGAGTTCCGTCTTCCCGACCTCGGCGAGGGACTGCGCGAAGCAGAGATCGTGCAGTGGCACGTCGCCCCCGGCGACGAGGTCGCTCTCAATCAGACGATCGCCGAGGTCGAGACCGCCAAGGCGGTCGTCGAGTTGCCGTCGCCGTTCGCCGGCACGGTCTTCGCCATCCACCACGCCGAGGGGGATGTCGTCCCGGTCGGCGAGGTGCTGATCGCGTTCGACATCGCCGGGGCAGTCGATGCACCTGAGCCGAAGCGCGAGCCGAACCTCGTCGGCTACGGGGCCGCGCCGCGTAGCGACGCGCGCCCGCAGCGGCGTGCGCGGGCAGGGGCAGGCGGAGAGGTCGTCGACCTGGCCGTCCGCGAAGCGGCCCCGCACGACGCGATCGAGACCGCCCCTGCCGAGCGCGAGCCGCGCGAGCGTCCCCGGTCCACCCCGCCGGTGCGCAAACTCGCCCGCGACCTCGGGGTCGATCTCGATCTCGTGGCGGCGCAGGGAGTCGACGGCATCATCACGCGCGAGGACGTGGAGTCCTATGCGGCACGGAATCCCGCGGAGTCTGCGGCGGTGGCCCCGGCATCCGCCGCCCCTGTCGCGCCGATGGCGACCTCGCCCGTGGATGAGCGGATCCCGATCCGCGGCGTCCGCAAGCACACCGCCGACGCGATGGTGCGCTCCGCGTTCACGGCCCCGCACGCGGCGACGTTCCTGACGGTCGACGTGACGGCATCCGTCGCCTTCGTGGCGGGACTGCGCGCCGACCGGCGCTACGCCGACGCCCGCATCGGGATCATGGCGGTCGCCGCGAAGGCCGTGTGCCTCGCCCTCCGCCGGACCCCCGAGCTCAACGCGACCTGGGACGAGGCGGCCGGCGAGATCGTCCGATACGGGCGGGTGAACCTCGGCATCGCCGCAGCGACCGACCGCGGGCTCGTCGTTCCGTCGGTGAAGGATGCCGGTGCGCTGTCGCTCGTCGACCTCGCCCAGTCGATCCGCACCCTCGCCGACACGGCGCGGGCGGGCAAGGCGACGCCCGCCGATCTGTCGGGCGGGACCTTCTCGATCACGAACTACGGGGTGTTCGGCGTCGATGCCGGGACACCCATCCTCGTCCCGGGGGAGGCCGGCATCCTCGGCCTCGGCGCCGTGCAGCGCCGTCCGTGGGAGTACGAGGGAGGCGTCGCCCTGCGCGACGTCATGACACTGAGTCTGTCGTTCGACCACCGGCTGGTGGACGGGGCCGAAGCGGCCCGGTTCCTCACCGACGTGGCCGACGTGTTGCGTGAGCCGGGAAGGGCGATGGTGTTCGCATGAGTCTGCCGATGACGGGATACGACCTCACGGAGGAGCAGGTCGAGCTGGCCGGGCTCGTCCGCTCGTTCGCCGACGAGGTGGTCGCGCCGGTCTCGTACGAGGCCGACCGCACCAAGACGCTGCCGATGGACGTCATCGCGCAGATGGGCGACATGGGACTGTTCGGGTTGCCGTTCCCCGACGAGGTCGGCGGCCAGGGCGGTGACTACGTCACCTTGGGGCTCGCGATCGAGGCGCTCGCCCGCGTGGACCAGTCGATCGCGATCACGCTCGAGGCGGGGGTGAGTCTCGGCGCCATGCCGATCTTCCGCTTCGGGACCGACGCGCAGCGCGAGGAGTACCTGCCCGACCTGCTGGCCGGGCGCGCGCTCGCCGGCTTCGGGCTGACCGAGCCGGAGGCGGGATCGGATGCCGGGGCCACCCGCACGACGGCGCGCCTCGACGGCGCCGACTGGGTGATCGACGGCGCGAAGCAGTTCATCACCAACTCGGGCACCCCCATCACCCGCTTCGTGACGGTCACCGCCGTGACGAGCGAGCCGGGCGCCGCGGCGCGCGAGATCTCGACGATCATCGTTCCGCACGGCACGCCGGGGTTCACCGTCGGTCCCGCATACGACAAGGTCGGCTGGCACGCGAGCGACACGCATCCGCTCGTCTTCACGGGCGCGCGGGTGCCCGAGGAGAACATCCTCGGGCAGCGCGGGCGCGGGTTCGCGAACTTCCTCCACATCCTCGACGAGGGCCGCATCGCGATCGCGGCACTCGCCACCGGGGCGGCGGAGGGATGCCTCGAGGCGGCCGTCGACTACGCGAAGAGCCGTGTCGTGTTCGGCGAGACGCTGGGAACGCGCCAGAGCATCCAGTTCATGCTCGCGCGCATGCAGCAGCGCGTCCACGTGTCCCGTCTCGCCTGGTTGCACGCGGCACGCCTGCGCGACGCGGGGCGCCCGTTCAAGACCGAGGCGGCCATCGCGAAGCTCACCTCGAGCGATGCGGCGATGGACAACGCCCGCGACGCGACGCAGATCTTCGGCGGCAACGGGTTCATCAACGAGTACCCCGTTGCGCGGCACTTCCGCGACTCGAAGATCCTGGAGGTGGGGGAGGGGACGACCGAGGTGCAGCTGCTCCTCATCGCCCGATCGCTCGGCCTCGCCTGAACCCGGCGAACGTGTCAGACGGGTAGTGCTGACGAGGTCAGGAGCGACAGCCAGTCGTCCTCGACGCGAAAGGTGTGCGCAGATCCGTTGGCGAGCTTGTGGCCCGGCTCGGGGTACTCGCCCGAGGTCGCGTGGGAGATCACGGTGCGGATGAGCGCGCCGTGGGCCACCGCGATGACGTGCGGCTCGTCGGGCGCGACCAGCGCTCGGGCATCGGCGACCGCTTCCTGGATCCCGCGCAGTGCTCGGGTCGTGACCTCCGGCCAGGGCTCGGCGCCCGGGACCTCCGCGGTCGCCCAGGGCCCCCAGCGGTCGAAGAACTCGGTGTCGGTGAGTCCCTCGGCATCCCCGTAGCCACGCTCCTGAAGTGCGGGGTACGTGCGCGGTTCGGGCAGGTCGAGGATGCCGGCGATGATGCGCGCGGTCTCGTTGGCCCGTGACAGGTCGCTCGAGACGATGACGGTCGGTGTGGACCGGTCGAGTGCATCCGCGAGGGCGATCCCCGCGGCGCGGGCCTGCTCCCGGCCGGTGTCGTTCAGGGGGATGTCGGTCGACCCCTGGATCCGGCGGGCGCGGTTCCAGTCGGTCTCGCCGTGGCGCACGAGGGTGAGAAGGGTCACCGGACGAGCCTACGACGAGGCGGCAGCCTCACCGGCCGGCGAGCTCGCGCCCGAGGACCGTGAGCACCTCGGAGGTCCCGGCGTCGATCTTGACGGTTGCGCGCGGGTCGCCGCGCGTCTCGCCGCGGTTGACGATCACGATGGGCAGCCGCCGGCGGCGGGCGCGGTCGAGGAGCCGGATGCCGGAGTTCACGACCAGGGAGGATCCGGCGATCAGCAGCGCCGTACTCGAACGGACGAGCTGCTCGGCTTCGCGGAACTTCTCGAGCGGGATGTACTCGCCGAAGAACACGACCTCGGGCTTCAGCATCCCGCCGCAGACGGAGCAGTCGGGGATGACGAAGCCGTCGCTCGCAGCGGGCAGGACGTCGCCGTCGGGACCGAGCTCGACGTTCTCGGGCACCGTGATCCAGGGGTTGTCGCGCTCGATCCGCACGGCCAGGTCGCGGCGGTCGAAGACCTGGCCGCAGTGCAGGCACGAGACGCGCCGCATCGTGCCGTGGAGTTCGACCACCCGCCGGCTGCCGGCCCGCACGTGCAGGCCGTCGACGTTCTGCGTGATGACGCCCGACGCGATGCCGGCGTGCTCGAGCGCCGCTAGAGCACGGTGTCCCTCGTTGGGGGCGGCGGCGGCGAACGTCCGCCACCCGAGGTGGCTGCCGACCCAGTAGCGCCGGCGCGACGAGTCGTCGGCGAGGAACTGCTGAGCAGTCATGGGGGTCCGGACAGGAGCGCCCTTGCCGCGGTAGTCCGGGATGCCCGAATCCGTCGAGACACCGGCGCCCGTGAGAACGGCGACACGGTGCCCGGCGAGCGCGTCGGCCGCGCGTTCCACGGCAGCCGTCGTCTCGGCATCCAGGTCCAGCACGCTCATGGCCCTCCTCAGGGGATCGAGCCTACGCCGTCGTCGTTTCGCGGAGGTCACCACCGCCCATGACAGCCCGCCCATGACAGCATGGGGCCATGACGACGATCCGCATCGACGATCCGTCGGATCCGCGTCTGTCGGACTACCGGGGACTCACCGACACGGCGCTGCGCCGGATCGCCGAGCCCGAGGGCGGCCTCTACATCGCCGAATCGGCGAAGGTGATCTCCCGCGCGGTGGGTGCCGGGCATCGGCCCAGGTCCGTGCTCGTGCAGGAGAAATGGATCGACGACGTCGCGGTTCTCGCCGGTGACGCGCCCGTCTACGTCGTCCCCGACACCGTTGCGGAGCAGGTGACCGGGTTCGCGGTCCACAGAGGAGCGCTCGCCGCCATGCATCGGCCGGTGCAGCCCGATCCCGCGCAGCTCCTCGAGCACTCCCGGACGGTCGTCGTCCTCGAGGACATCGTCGACCACACCAACGTCGGGGCCGCCTTCCGAGCCGCCGCGGCGCTGGGCGCCGATGCCGTCTTCGTCTCGCCCCGGTGCGGAGACCCGCTCTACCGTCGCAGCGTCCGGGTCAGCATGGGAACGGTCTTCCAGGTGCCGTGGGCGCGCCTTCCCGAGTGGGATGCCGCCGCGTCCCTGTTCGCGGCCGCGGGAGTGCACCTGGCGGCGATGGCGCTGGCCGACGACGCCGTGTCGCTCGACGCGTTCGCCGCAGCCCGGCCCGGGAAGCTTGCGATCCTCATGGGGTCCGAGGGGGAGGGTTTGTCCGCCTCAGCGCTCGCGGTGGCCGATTCGATCGTCACCATCCCGATGGCGGGCGGTGTCGACTCGCTCAACGTCGCATCCGCGGCGGCGGTCGCCCTCTGGGCCCTGCGCTGAACTCAGTCGCCGGAGTGCGTCGACGAGAACGGCAGCGCGTCGGGGCGCTTGGCCGTGACGTTGTCTCCCGACGACTGGTGGCGCAGGCGTCGCAGCACCCACGGGACGAAGTGCGCCCGCGCCCACACGAGATCGTTCGCGCGGGCCGCCCGCCACGTGGTCGGTGGCAGGGCCTCGGGCGACATCGGCTGCAGGTCGTTCGGCACGTTGAGCGCGCGGAGCACCATGCGTGCGACCTCGTGATGTCCGAGGGAGTTGTAGTGCAGGCGGTCGTCGTCGAAGAAGCGCATGTCCTGCACCTCTTTCAACGCCCACTGGTCGGCCACGATGCAGTCGTAGCGGTCGGCGATCGCCCGGATGTTCTCGTTGTAGATCGCGACGCGACCGCGGATGCCGCGGAAGACCGGCGTGAACTCGGTGTCAATCGCGGTGAAGACCAGCAGCGTCGCGCCCTGCGATGAGAGGCGGGCGACGGCATCCTCGAACAGCTCCGCGACAGCATCCGGATCGCCCTGCGGACGGATCACGTCGTTGCCGCCGGCCGAGAGGGTGATGAGGTCGGGCTTCAGCGCGAGGGCGGGCTCGATCTGAGCGTCGACGATCTGGCGGATGAGCTTGCCGCGGATCGCGAGGTTCGCGTAGGCGAAATCGTCGACCTGCGAGGCCAGCACGGCCGCGACGCGGTCGGCCCAACCGCGGTGCTCACCGGGGCGATCCGGGTAGGGATCGCCGATGCCTTCGGTGAAGGAGTCTCCGATCGAGACCATGCGCCGCCAGGGGTGGGCGGTCGCGTTCGGTATGTACGGCGACCGGTTCTCATCCGGGGCCTGGTCGTTCTCGCGCATGGCACCTCCGCATCGAGGCTACCCGCCGGATGCCGCCGGTCCCGATCGACGACCGGTGTCCCTGGGCGCGATTAGGGTGGATCGACGTGACGAGCGAGATGACGAGCGAAGAGGGGGCGGCCCCGGACGAGCCCCACTTCGGGAGTTTCGCCGCCGAGCACCTCTCTCCCGCCTTCCCGCAGCGTGCGCCGTGGGGCACGGCGCAGAACCTCCGTGCCTGGCAGGCCGAGGCCCTCGAGCGTTACTTCGAGATGGACGGACCCGACGGGATCGGCGGGGGCCCGCGTGACTTCCTCGCCGCCGCGACCCCCGGCGCCGGCAAGACGACCTTCGCCCTCCGTCTCGCGAGCGAGCTGTTGCGGCGGCGGATCATCGACCGCATCATCGTTGTCGCCCCGACCGAACACCTGAAGACCCAGTGGGCGGATGCCGCAGCTCGTGTCTCCATCCGCCTCGACCCGCGGTTCAGCAACAAGCACTTCTCGCCGGCGCGGCACTACCACGGGGTCGCCGTCACCTACGCGCAGGTCGCGGTGAAGGCATCCGTCCACGAGCGACTCGTCCTCGACTCCCGCGCCCTGGTGATCCTCGACGAGGTCCACCACGGCGGCGACGCGCTCAGCTGGGGCGACGCGCTCCGCGAGGCGTACGGCCGCGCGACGCGGCGCCTGCTGCTGTCGGGGACCCCGTTCCGCAGCGACACCGCGCCCATCCCGTTCGTCGAGTACCACCCGAACGACAAGGGCATCCGCCTGTCGCGGACGGACTACAACTACGGCTACGGCCGGGCGCTGGCCGACGGCGTCGTGCGTCCCGTGCTCTTCCACGTCTACGCCGGGCAGATGAAGTGGCGGACGAAGGCGGGCGACGAATACGAAGCCCACCTCGGCCAGGACAACACGAAGGACATCAACTCCCAGGCGTGGCGGACGGCGCTCAACCCCGAGGGGGAGTGGATCTCGGCCGTCCTGCGTTCGGCCGACCGCCGCCTCACCGAGGTGAGACAGGACGTCCCGGATGCCGGGGGCCTGGTCATCGCGACGGATCAGACGGCCGCGCGCGCCTACGCCGCGATCCTCCGCGACATCACGGGGGAGCCGACCACGGTCGTCCTCTCGGACGACAAGGCCGCGTCGGGGCGCATCGAGACCTTCGGGCAGTCGACGACGCGGTGGATGGTCGCGGTCCGCATGGTGTCCGAGGGCGTCGACGTGCCGCGGCTCGCAGTCGGCGTCTACGCGACGAGTGCGTCGACACCGCTCTTCTTCGCGCAGGCCATCGGGCGCTTCGTCCGCGCACGACGTCGCGGCGAAGCGGCATCCGTGTTCCTCCCCAACGTCCCCCAGCTGCTCGCCCTCGCGAACGAGATGGAGCGCGAGCGCGACCACGCGCTCGATCGCGAGGAGAGCGACGACGACGGCCTCGAGGACTCGCTGCTCGAAGAGGCGGAGCGCGAGGACAAGGCGTCAGACTCGCTCATCGAGGAGGGCAGCTACCAGGCGCTCGGATCGACGGCGCATTTCGATCGGGTGCTCTACGACGGCAAGGAGTTCGGTCAGCTGGCCGTGCCGGGGACGCTGGAGGAGGAGGAGTTCCTCGGGATCCCCGGGCTCCTCGAGCCCGAGCACGTGCACGAGCTGCTGATGCAGCGGCAGTCGCGGCAGACCCGTCACCGCCACGCGCGGGAGGCGCAGGAAAAGACGACGGCCGACGCGACCGGCGAGCCGGAGAACACGCTGCCCCCCGCCCTCCACCGCACGCTCCGCGAACAGCGGCAGCTGCTCAACAGCCTCGTCGGGCTGTACGCCCGGCAGAGCGGCGAGCCGCACGGCGCCGTGCACGCCGAGCTCCGACGGATCTGCGGCGGCCCCGAGGTCGCCCGCGCGACGGTCGCACAGCTGCAGGCGCGCATCGAGGTCCTGCGCAAGCGCGTCCACTCCTGACCCCTTCGGAACCCCGAAATGCTGGCAGTTCCGGCTTTCGGGCGGTTCCCGCGGTTCGCCGTGGCTACCGTGAAAGGGACATGAGCACGATGAACGCGACGCCCCTGCCCGACGCCACCCCGCGAGATCGCCGGCGGTGGGCCGCCTACCTCTCGGACGAACGTGCCGAAGCGCGCGTGTACCGCGAGCTCGCCGCTCGGAAGTCGGGGGAGGAGCGCGAGATCCTCGACGCGCTCGCCGACGCGGAGGGGCGCCACGAAGCCCACTGGTTGGGCCTCCTCGGCGGGGAGCCCGAGCGGCTCCCGCAGGCGTCCATTCGAACGCGACTGCTGGCGACGATGGCCCGCCGGTTCGGGTCGATCTTCGTCCTGGCGCTCGCCCAGAACGCCGAGAACCGCTCGCCGTACGACGACGACCCCCACGCCACCCCGGCCATGCGCGCAGATGAGAAGATCCACGGCGAAGTCGTCCGTGGACTCGCCGCGCGGGGCCGCATGCGACTGTCGGGCACGTTCCGCGCCGCCGTCTTCGGCGCCAATGACGGTCTCGTCTCCAACCTCGCCCTCGTGATGGGCATCGGGGCGACGGGCGTCGCGCCGCAGTTCGTCCTCTTCAGCGGCATCGCGGGTCTGCTGGCCGGCGCGCTGTCGATGGCCGCGGGGGAGTTCGTCTCGGTCCGGTCGCAGCGGGAGCTCATCGAGGCGACGCATCCGAACAACGACACCGACCACGTCCTCCCCGATCTCGACCTCGACGCGAACGAACTCGCTCTCGTCTACCGGACGCGGGGACTCGACGAGGAAGAGGCGCTGGAGCGGGCGCGACAGGTCGTCGCGACCGCACAGGCGAGCGACCGTGCCGTCCCCTACCGTCGCGCCGCCGAGCCGCCCGCCGACCTCGAGTCCGTCGGCTCCGCCTTCGGGGCCGCGGCCTCCAGCTTCGCGTTCTTCGCCTCGGGCGCGGTCATCCCGGTCCTGCCGTGGATCTTCGGGCTCTCCGGCCTCGCGGCCGTGACCCTGGCACTCGCCCTGGTGGGCCTGGCGCTGCTCCTGACCGGGGCGACGGTCGGTCTGCTCTCGGGTGCACCGCCCCTTCGCCGGGGACTGCGTCAGCTGGCGATCGGTTTCGGTGCGGCGGCGATCACGTACCTGCTGGGTCTCCTGTTCGGTGTGTCCGCGGCGTAGGCGGACCGGACAGTCGGCCCGATTATCCGCACCGCCGAGAACGTGCTACTGTCGATCCTCGGTTGCGAAACCGAAATCCCGGAGGAAACAAAGGGAAAAAACTCTGCGCGGGTGGCGGAATAGGTAGACGCGCTAGCTTGAGGTGCTAGTGCCCGAATAGGGCGTGGGGGTTCAAGTCCCCCCTCGCGCACAGAGGAAGAAATGGGTCCCGAAAGGGGCCCATTTCTCGTTTCGGATCGGTGCGGTGTCGCTGACGAGGCACCTCTCCCCTGTGAGGGGGAGAGGCGTCATCCCCGTGGGGGAGGCGTTCTCGAGCGCCTTGCCCTGGACTGTGGACATGGACCGCGATCCCGCCCAGCCCGCTCTCACGACCATCGACCGCGAACGTGCGTCGGTGGTGTCGGTGAGGCGGCTGACGAAGCGGTACGGACGGCGCACGGCGCTCGACGACGTCGACCTCGAGATCTCTCGAGGAACGGTCGTCGGCATACTCGGGCCCAATGGTGCCGGCAAGTCGACTCTGCTGGAGACCGTCGCCGGCTTGCGGGCATCGACATCGGGGGAGGTCTCCGTCCTCGGCGTGGATCCTCGACGGGAGCGACGTCAGACCACCCGGCGCGTGTCGGTGCAACCGCAGTCAGCCAGCGTGTTCGGATACCTGTCCGTCCGAGAGACGGTCAGGTTGTACGCCTCGTTCCACTCGTCCCATCGGGACGTTGCGCAGGTGATCGCCGACCTGGGCCTCTCGGAGCAGGTCGATGTCCGCGCACGCGACCTCTCGGGCGGTCAGCTGCGACGCCTGCTGCTCGCGGTCGCCATCATCGGCATTCCCGAGATCGTCATCCTCGATGAGCCGTCCGCCGGGCTCGATCCCGAGGCGAGGAAGCACCTGCTGGAGCTCATCCGATCGCTCGCCCGGGACGGCACCACCATCATCTTCTCCACGCACGACATGGCCGAGGCCGCCCAGATCTGCGATCGAGTCGTCATCGTCGTTGCCGGACGGATCCGGGCAGATGGGCCGCCCGCAGAACTCATCGACGGAGGGAGATCGACGCTGACCTTCGACGTCGTGAGCGAGGAAGCTCTGAGTCGCACACGATCGGTGCTCCCTGCCGACACCGTGACGTGGTCCCAGGATGCTCGAGGATTCCACGTCAGCCACGCGACAGCCGACCCGGATGGGGCGTTGGAGTTGTTGACGCGGGATCGTCAGATTCGCGGCCGGTCCTATCGCGTCGTGAGTCCCACGCTGGAAGATCTCTACCTGTCGATCGTCCGGGATGCCCGTGAGATCGACGAAGGGCGCGACGGCGATGCCTGACACCGCGAAATACGAGCCGCGCTCTGCGTTCGTGGAGCTGGCGACGGCGAGCGCCAAGGACCTCTACCGGGACCGAAAAGGCGCGTTCTCGATCCTGTTCACCTTCTTCTTCTTCTTCCTGCTGATCATCGGGCTCAACTTCGTGGTCAACGTCGGCGGCCGAGCGGATCCGGTGGTCGTGATCGACAGCGCCGTGCCGCAGAGTGCTCCGATCGCCCGCGAACTGGAGTCGGCCGGCATCATGGTGGCCGAAGAGGAGGAAGCCTCGGCCAACGTCACGATCGCCGCGGCGCGCAACGGTGTCGCCATCGTCCTGGACGCCGAGGCGGACCCGCAATGGCTGGCGGTGGCGGCGGCCGTGGAGCGCACCGGGACTGCCTACTCGGTGACGGACACTGACGGTGAGGTGTGGATCGACCTGCTCCGGGCGAACCTCGCTGCGTTGTCGTGCATCGGGCTGCTGGCCATCACCTTCATCGGAACGTCCGTTCCGCTCACGAGGATGCGCGAGAACGGCACCCTCCGTCTCCTCGGAACCACGCCCGCCAGCAAGTTCACCTTCATCGCCGCCCTCACCCCCTCGCGCCTGATCTTCGCGCTGTTCGTCATCGTGACGATCCACGCGACCTCGATGATCCTGGGATACTCGCAGCTCTGGCAGCTCTTCCGCCTCCTGTTCACGATGCTGCTCGGCGTCGCCATGTTCTTCGCGCTCGCCTATCTGCTCGCGTCTCGGACGCGGCGCGCGGAGACGGTGAACAATCTCGCCGCCGTGCTGCCGGTGATGGCGATCTTCGCTTCGGGGTCCGTTCTGCCCTCCCACCTCATACCCGAGCCGGTGACGTGGGTGCTCAACGGTCTGCCCACCACCTGGTACATGCGCGCCGCCGCAGCCGACCTCGCGGGTGACACGACCAGCGGAGGGCTCCTGTTCCTCTACTGGGGGCTGATGCTCGTGACGACGCTCGCCGCCGGCATCCTGGCGGCTCGGCTGTTCATCTGGGACGACCGCGAGCGGTGAGCATGACGCGTCGCGCGGTGCGCCGCGGGTAGCGTGGGGCGCATGTCCGCTCCCGACGATCTGCCCGAGGTCGCGCGCGTCGCCCGCGATCTGATCCGCTTCGACACGACGAACTACGGCGAAGGACGCGCGAACGGCGAGCGCGAGGCCGCCGAGTACGTCGGCGCGTACCTCGAGTCGTTGGGGCTGGTCCCCGAGTACTACGAGCCGATCCCGCGGCGCACGAATGTCGTCGCACGGGTGCCGGGACGCGATCCCGACAAGCATGCGCTCGTCCTGCACGGACACCTCGACGTCGTTCCCGCCGTCGCGGCCGACTGGAGCGTCGATCCCTTCGAGGGTGTCGTGAAGGACGGGATGCTGTGGGGCCGCGGCGCCGTCGACATGAAGGACATGGACGCCATGATCCTCACCTCGGTCGCCGAGCTGCTCAGGGCGGGGGAGAGACCCGAGCGGGACCTCGTCCTCGCTTTCTTCGCAGATGAGGAGAACGGCGGCGTCGAAGGCTCCCAGCTGGTCGTCCGCGACCGCGCCGAATGGTTCGCCGGCGCGACCGAGGCGATCAGCGAGGTCGGCGGCTACTCGATCGCCGTGGGTGACGAGCGCGCCTACCTGCTGCAGGTCGGCGAGAAGGCGCTCATCTGGATCCGGCTCCACGCCACGGGGCAGGCCGGGCACGGCAGTCGCCACCACCCCGACAACGCGGTGACCCGGCTCGCCGAGGCGGTCGCCGCACTCGGGCGCACCGGGTGGCCGATCGAACTCACCTCGACGACGCGTCAGCTCGTCGGATCGCTCGCCGACGTCTCGGGGACCCTGGCCGACGACCCCGACGCCGTCGCCGACACGGCGGGCGCGGCATCCGCCTTCCTGCGCTCGACCTTCCGGACGACCACCAACCCGACCGGTCTGACCGCCGGGTACAAGCACAATGTGATCCCGGATGCCGCGACCGCCGCGATCGACATCCGAACCCTGCCGGGGCACGAGGACGAGGTCCTCGCGCAGGTGCAGCGGATCGTCGGCGACGACATCCGCATCGAGGTCGTCCACCGCGACATCGGACTCGAGGTGCCGTTCGCCGGAGACCTCGTCGACGCGATGGTCGGCGCGCTGGGGCGCCATGATCCCGGAATCCCGGTCATCCCGTACCTTATGGGGGGAGGGACCGACAACAAGGCCCTCGCCGAGCTCGGCATCGCCGGGTTCGGGTTCGCGCCGCTGCGACTGCCCGCCGACCTCGACTTCACCGGGATGTTCCACGGTGTCGACGAACGCGTCCCGATCGACGCCCTCGTCTTCGGGCAGCGTGTGCTCACCGATCTGATCCGCACGTACTGAAAGGCCCCCATGTCGATCCTCGACGCCATCATCCTGGGTATCGTCCAAGGCCTGACAGAGTTCCTCCCGATCTCCTCGAGCGCGCATCTGCGCATCGTGGGGGAGTTCCTCCCCAACGCGCAGGATCCTGGTGCGACCTTCACCGCCATCACCCAGATCGGCACCGAGCTCGCGGTCCTGGTCTACTTCTGGAACCGCATCGTGCGGATCGTCGCCGCATGGGCGAAGTCGCTCACCGGGCGTGTGCCGCGCAACGATCCCGACGCCCGTATGGGATGGATCGTCATCATCGGCACGATCCCGATCGGCGTGCTCGGCTTCCTGTTCCAAGACGTCATCCGCGACACCTTCCGGAACCTCTGGCTCGTGGCGACCGTCCTCATCGTCTTCGGCATCATCCTCGGCATCGCCGACGCGCTCGGAAAGCGCGTCCGCACCGAGAAGGACCTCACTATCGGGCACGGGCTCACCCTCGGCGTCGCGCAGTCGTTGGCCCTCGTCCCCGGCGTCTCGCGCTCCGGGGCCACCACGACGGCCGCGCTCGCCATGGGGTACACGCGTCCCGCCGCCGCCGAGGTCGCGTTCCTGCTCGCCGTCCCCGCCGTCTTCGGCAGCGGGCTGTACGAGCTCCTGCAGGCGATCCGCGAGCCCGGTCAGTCGCCGTTCACCCTCGGCGAGACCGCGATCGCGACGGTGGTCTCGTTCGGCGTCGGCCTCGTGGTCATCGCCTACCTGATGCGCTACCTCAAGCGCGGCAGCTTCCTGCCGTTCGTGCTCTACCGGGTCGTCCTCGGCGTCGTGCTGCTCATCCTGCTCGCCTTCGGCGTCCTGCAGGCCTACTGAGCGGGGCCGGTCACCGGCGCGGGTCGTCCTTCGGCCCGCGCGGGCCGTCGCCCCGCCGGCGGAGGTAGCGCTCGAATTCCTGCGCGATCGCGTCGCCGGATGCCTCGGGGGAGTCCCAGGCGTCGCGCGCGGTCTCGAGCTGGCGGATGTACTCCGTCATCTCCTCGTCGTCCGCGGCGGCGGCATCGACCGACGCCTCCCACGCGAGGGCCTCCGCGGGCAGCGCGCCGCGGGTGATCGAGGCACCCGTGATCTCCTCGAGTTTGTCGAGGAGCGCCAGCGTCGCCTTGGGGGACGGGGTGTGCCCGGCGACGTAGTGGGGGATGCTCGCCCAGAGCCCGGCCGTCGGGATGCCGGCCGCCTCGCCGGCGGCGGCGAGAGCCGAAAGGATGCCGACGGGGCCTTCGTAGGTCGATCGCTCCAGCCCGAGCGACGAGCGGAGCTCCTCGTTCTCGGAACCGGCGAACACGGAGATCGGCCGGGTATGGGGGACGTCGCTCATCATGGAACCGAGGGCGACGATGCCGGTGATGTCCTCTCGGAGGGCCGCGTCGATGAACTCGGCGGAGAACGCCTGCCACGCGCGGGCGGGCTCCGTGCCGGTGAGGAGCCACAGGTCGGGACCGTCCTCGCGGGGTGTCGCCGGACGCCAGAGCGTCGCGTCGGGCCAGACCAGGCGACGGGCGCCGTCGGCATCCACCTGCATCTGCGGCCGCGTGTACTGGTAGTCGAAGTACAGCTCCGGGTCGACGCCGAACACCTTCTCGAACGTGCCGGAGGTCCGCAGCTGCGAGGCCGCAGCGGTGGCCGCCTCTCCGGCGTCGTTCCAGCCGTCGACGGCGATCACGAGCACCCGCTGTCCCAGTCCCTGCACGGACGTCCTCTCTGTCGGTACCCCCACGATACGCCGCTGCCCCCGAGGCGGGCGGATGCGCTCGCGTAGCATTGACCGGTGATCTCCCCCCTTCCCGCCGCGGTCCTCTGGGACATGGACGGCACCCTCGTCGACACCGAGCCGTACTGGATGGCTGCCGAGACCCCGCTCGTCGAACGCTTCGGCGGCACCTGGACCCATGACGACGGACTGGGGATGGTGGGACTCGGGCTCGAGGACGCGGCCCGCATCCTCCAGGGCGCCGGCGTGCGCATGGAGGTCGACGAGATCGTCGCCCACCTCACCGAGGAGGTCATGCGCCAGCTCCGCGAGGAGGGTGTCCCCTTCCGGCCGGGCGCCCGCGAACTGCTGCGCGACCTGCGGGACGCCGGCATCCCGACCGCTCTCGTCACGATGTCGATGAGCCGGATGGCGCGGGTCATCACCGACCTCATCGACTTCGACGCGTTCGACGTTGTCATCGGCGGCGACGACGTCGCCCGCCCCAAGCCTCACCCGGACCCGTACCTGCAGGCGTGCGAGGCGCTCGGCGTGGACCCTGCCGACACCGTCGCGTTCGAGGACTCGATCACCGGAACGCGCTCGGCGATAGCCGCGGGCACGGCGACCGTCGGCATCCCGCACATGGTCCCGCTCGACGAGGTCGGTGCCCACGTCCTGTGGCCGACCCTCGAGGGACGAACGGTGGCGGATGTCGCCGACCTCCTCGCACAGGTGCGTCAGGGGGTCCGCGCATGAGCGCCGACCTGCGGCCGAGTGGCCCGTTCCGCCTCGGTGACCGTGTGCAGCTGACGGGGCCCAAGGGACGTCTCCACACCGTCACCCTCCGCGAGGGCGGCGAGCTGCACACCCACCACGGCGTGCTCCGCCACGAGGCGATCATCGGGCAGCCCGACGGCTCTGTCGTCGCCAACAGCGGGGGCCACGAATACCTCGCGCTCCGCCCGCTGCTGCGCGACTTCGTGATGTCGATGCCCCGCGGCGCCGCCATCGTGTACCCGAAGGATGCCGCGCAGATCCTCGCCTCCGCCGACATCTTCCCGGGCGCCACCGTCGTCGAGGCCGGCGTCGGGTCGGGCGCCCTCTCGATGTGGCTCCTCCGGGCGATCGGTCCGTCCGGGCGGCTCCTGTCGTTCGAGCGGCGAGAGGAGTTCTCGGAGGTCGCCGAGGCGAACGTCGAGACCTTCTTCGGCCACTACCCCGAGTCATGGCGGGTCGTCGTGGGCGATCTCGCCGAGCAGCTCCCACAGGTGACCGAGCCCGGCAGCGTCGACCGCGTCGTCCTCGACATGCTCGCGCCGTGGGAGTGCATCGACGTCGTCGCCGACGCACTCACGCCCGGCGGCGTGGTCCTCTGCTACATCGCGACCGCGACGCAGCTGAGCCGCGTCGCGGAGTACATCCGCCACTCGGGATTGTTCACTGAGCCCGAGGCGACCGAGACGATGGTGCGCGGGTGGCACGTCGAGGGGCTCGCGGTCCGACCCGATCACCGGATGGTCGCTCACACCGGGTTCCTGCTCACGGCACGGCGCCTCGCCCCCGGAGCGATGCCGCCCGACGTCCGCAAGCGCGCCCTCAAGAAGCCGTCGTACGCGGATGAGGATGTCGAGGCGTGGACGCCGGGCGCCGTGGGGGATCGTGAGATCACCGACAAGAACCTCCGCAAGCGCGTGCGCGATGCGCAGCGCGCGGCGGGCGGTGCCCGTCAGGCCGCCGAGGATCGCTCCGGCGAGACCGTAGACTGAACGAATGCGTCAGATCCCCGCTGCCGTGGCCGTACTCGGCCTGACTGCCCTGGCCCTCGTCGGGTGCGCCCCGTCCGGACCCTCCGACAGCGGTTGCGAGCGTGTCACCGCGCCCGCATCGTCGCTCGATCTCGTCGATGTGACGGGTGCCGAAGGCTTGCCGACGGCGTCCACGACCGATCCGGTCTACGTGTCGAAGACCGCGTACACCGACCTCGCCACGGGCAAGGGCACTCCGATCACGTCGGGGATGCAGGATCTGCAGATCGGGATCACGGTGCTGAACGGTCAGACCGGTCAGACGCTCGTGTCGGCGCCGACCAAGCTGGTCGCGCTGAACGTCCTCGAGCAGTCGTTCCCCACGATCGGCAAGGCGCTCGACTGCGCGCGGCCCGGTGCCCGCATCGTCGCGGCGATGCCCGCGAAGGACATCAACCCGACGTTCGTGCAGCAGGCCGGGCTGTCCGAGAGCGCGTCGGCCGTCCTGGTCATCGACGTGAACACCGTCCTCCTCCCGGCGGCCAACGGGGTCCCGCAGTACGTCGACGGTGCCAACGTGCCGACCGTGGTCCTCGCGCCTGACGGCACGCCGGGGATCATCGTCCCCGACGCCGCGCCGCCGAAGGGTCTGGTCATCAAGACCCTCAAGAAGGGCGACGGTGAGAAGATCACCGCCGACTCCCGCGCCCGGCTGCAGTACACGGGCGTCGCCTGGAACACCGGAGAGGTGTTCGATTCGACGTGGCAGAACGGCGAAGCCGTGACGTTCGCGAAGGACCAGTTCTCCGAGGGCTTCGCGCGGGCAATCGAGGGTCAGACGGTCGGCTCGCAGGTGCTCGTGGTCGTTCCGTCCGACATGGCGAAGGTCCAGGGTCAGTCGGCGCAGAACGAGCCGCCGACGGGGACTCTCGTCTACGTGATCGACATCCTCGGGATCGACCCGACGACCGATTCCCCGACCGCGACACAGTGAGCTCCCGCGGGGCCGAGCACCGGTCCCGCGCCTAGGATTGCGATGTGTCCACCGAAGCGATCCGCAGCGCGCCCGAGGAACGACTCGTCAACCTCGTGGTCGCATTGCTCGCGACCGAGCAGGGGCTGACGAAGGACACGATCCTCTCGTCCGTGTCCGGATATCGCGAGCAGGGTGCGGCCGGGGCGTCCAAAGACGCACTCGAGAAGATGTTCGAACGAGACAAGGACAGTCTGCGTTCCCTGGGAGTGCCGATCGAGACGATCGGCGACTACGCCGATCCCGACGATCTGCGTGAGGCGCGCTACCGAGTCCCCACCTCGGAGTACTCGCTCCCCGTCGACATCGACTTCACCCCGGCCGAGATCGCGGTCCTGAACCTGGCGAGCGGTGTGTGGGGCGAGAGCTCGATGTCGGCATCCGCCCGCAGCGGACTCCGGAAGATCCAGGCGCTGGGGATCGAGGTCGACGCGCCCATCATCGGCTACGCGCCGCGCATCAGCTTGCGCGAGCCGTCCTTCGCGCCGCTGCAGCGGGCGATCGAGCAGGGTCGCGTCGTCGAGTTCGACTACATCAAGGGCGGGTCGGATGCCGCGCACCGCCGCCGCGTGCAGCCGTGGGCCCTCGTCGAGTACGACGGTCGCTGGCACGTGTACGGCTTCGACCTCCTGCAGGACGCCGAGCGCACGTTCCTCCTGTCCCGCATCCCTTCGGACGTCGTCGTGACGCGGGCGTCCTTCGATCTGTCCCTGCGAGAGGGAGCGGGCGAGAAGGCGATCGCCGGCCTGGATGCGGTCGCCGCCCGCCAGCAGGCGCGGCTGCAGGTCGAGCCCGGCACCGAGGCGCTCCTCCGCCTCCATCGTCGTGCGCTGTCCGAAGATGAGACGGGATGCCTCGTGCCCTACGTCGACGCCCAGGTCTTCGCGGACGAGCTCGCCTCGTACGGCCCCGAGGTCCGTGTGATCGATCCGCCGTACCTCGCCGAGCTCGTCGCGTCGCGGCTGCGTCGCGCACGGGATCGCCATGCCGAGGTCGGGGCATGAGCGCCCAGCCGCTGGTGGCGACCGATAGGGCGTCGCTCATCCTGCAGCTCGTCCCGTACCTCATCTCCAAGGGCGAGGTCACTGTGGCGGACGCGGCCCGGGACTTCGACGTCGAGGCGGATGAGATGCGGTCGATGGTCGAGAAGCTGACGGTCATCGGGCTCCCCGGCGACGGCGGTTTCTGGCAGATGGCGAACGACCTCTTCGACATCGACTGGGACCTCCTCGACGAGCAGGACACCATCTCGATCACCAATGCCGTCGCGCTGGAGCGGACGCCGAGACTGACCGCGCGCGAAGCGGCCGCACTGCTCGCCGGTCTCCAACTCGCCGCCAGCCTTCCGGGCGTGGGCGACAGCGGGGTCGTCCAGGGTCTGCTCGCCAAACTCGCCGCCGGCGCATCGAGCGCTCCCGCCGAGGTGATCGTCGCGACGCCCGTCGTCGACGACGTGCGGACGACGGTGGCGGACGCCGTGCAGCGAGGCGTCGCGGTGTCCTTCTCTTACCGGGCTCCCGACGCGCCCGCGACGACGCGCACCGTCGACCCCGTCAAAGTCCACATCGCCGATGGCCAGTGGTACCTCCAGGGGTGGTGCCATCTGCGGCAGGCGATCCGTACCTTCCATCTCGACCGCGTGTCGGACGTCGTCCTCACCGACATCCCGAGCACGCACGGTGCCGATCCTCTGCCGGGGCTGTTCGAGCCGCGCGAGACCGACGTGGTGGTCGAGCTGCGCTGCCGCAAGGACGTCGTCCCTCTGCTCGGCGAGTTCGCGGCGCGCGCCGTGGTCCGGGGCAAGGGCGAGTTCCGCTCGGTGAGCCTCCGCGTCGGCGATGAACGCAGCCTCAAGCGGCTGGCGGCGCGGCTCGGCGGCGATGTCGAGATCGTCTCGCCCCCCGATGCGCGAGAAGCTGCTCGCACCTGGGCGGATGCCGGGCTCGCGCAGTACGCCTGAGGGTCTCTGTTCACCTGGGGCGGTTAGACTGAGGTCACATCTACCCCGAGGAGCTTTCATGGGCTTGCAAGGATGGCACCTTCTCGTCGTCTTGGCGGTGATCCTGCTTCTGTTCGGAGCGGCGAAGCTGCCTGCCCTCGCGAAGAGCGTCGGCCAGTCCGCCCGCGTGTTCAAGGGTGAGATGAAGGCGATGAAGGAAGAGGACGGTCCGGCCGAGACGCCGGCGCACCAGCAGCCGCAGGCTCCGACGTCGGTGACGGGCCTGACGCCTCCGCCCGCGCAGGGCCCATCGCAGGGCCCCACCTCCTCCTGACGCGGTGACGACCACCGACCGGGACGCCGCCGCCACCGACGACGCCCCTCTCCGGGACAAGCGGATGTCGCTCGGCGACCATCTCCGCGAGTTCCGCAAGCGGCTCATCATCGCCGCCGTGGCACTGGTCGTCGGGATGATCGTGTCCTTCGCGCTCGGCGACGCGATCATCTGGGCGATCACGGAGCCGATCCGCGTGGTGGCGGAGCAACGCGGCCAGGAGAACGCCGTCACCCTCATGTTCGCGACGGTGACCTCCGCCTTCGATCTTCGCGTCCGGATCGCGTTCGCCGTCGGCCTTTTGATCTCGGCACCGGTCTGGTTGTGGCAGATCTGGGCGTTCCTCATGCCGGGTCTGACCCGTAAAGAGGTCCGCTACACGATCGGGTTCGTCGCGGCGGCCGTGCCGCTGTTCTTCGCCGGTGCGTTCACGGGGTGGCTCATCCTCCCTCACCTCGTCGAACTCATGGCGGGCTTCACACCCGACGGGGCGTCGAACTTCTACGACGCCAAGTACTACTACGACTTCGTCTTCAAGCTCCTGATCGTCGTCGGGGTCTCCTACGTGACGCCCGTGTTCCTGGTGGCGCTCAACCTGGCGGGGGTCATGACGGGGCGCGAGATCATGAAGGGCTGGCGGGTGGCGATCGTGATCGCGACCGTGTTCGCCGGTGCCGCCACCCCCTCCGCCGACGTCGTCAGCATGCTCATCCTGGCCGCGATCCTCACGGTCCTCTTCTTCGCCGCGGCCGGCCTGTCAATGCTGTTCGACCGCCGCAAGCGCAAGCGCGAGGCGGAACTCCTCGGCCCGATCGCATGACGGACTTCGCGGCGCGATACGCACGTGCGCAGTCCGGCCGTCGGCATCCGATCTCGGCGTCGTTCGCCGAGATGCAGCGGTTCGACCTCGACCCGTTCCAGGTCGAGGGATGCCAGGCCCTCGAAGACGGTCGCAGCGTCCTCGTCGCGGCGCCGACCGGTGCCGGCAAGACGATCGTCGGCGAATTCGCGATCCATCTCGCGATGCGGGAGCCGGGGGACAAGGCGTTCTACACGACGCCCATGAAGGCCCTGTCGAATCAGAAGTTCCGCGAGCTGCAGGAGGTCTACGGCGAGGACCAGGTCGGTCTGCTCACCGGCGACACGAACATCAACGGGAACGCGCGGGTCGTCGTCATGACCACCGAGGTGCTCCGGAACATGCTGTACGCGGATTCGCCTGCGCTCCGGGGCCTCCGCTACGTCGTCATGGACGAGGTCCACTATCTCGCCGACCGCTTCCGCGGGCCGGTCTGGGAGGAGGTCATCCTCCACCTGCCGCCGGCCGTCCGGCTCGTCTCGCTGTCGGCGACCGTCTCGAACGCGGAGGAGTTCGGCGACTGGCTCGACACCGTGCGGGGCGACACCGCCGTCATCGTCTCCGAGACCCGTCCCGTCCCGCTCGAGCAGCATGTGCTGGTCCGCGGTGACCTGTTGCCGCTGTTCGATGATCGTGCCGGTGTGGCCACCGCGCAGGTGAACCAGGAACTCACCCGCATCCGTTCGCCGAAGGCCGCGACCTACGAGAACAACCGCCGGGCGATCGAGTACCGGTCCCGCGGCGACCAGGAACGCCGACGCCCGCACCGCGGTGGCAAGCGTCCCGTGCGCCCGTCGACGGCGGCGCGCATCGAGCGGATGGACCGCCCGCAGGTCGTGGAGCTCCTCGGCCGGTCGAACCTCCTGCCCGCCATCTTCTTCATCTTCAGTCGCGTCGGCTGCGATGCCGCCGTCCAGCAGGTCCGGCGGTCGGGAGTGCGGCTGACCGACACGGCCGAGCGCGATGAGATCCGGGCGATCATCGACGACCGTCTTCGTCCGCTGCAGGACGAGGACCTCGCCGTCCTCGGCTACTGGGAGTGGCGGGAGAACCTGGAACGGGGCGTCGCTGCGCACCACGCGGGCATGCTGCCGGCGTTCAAGGAGGTCGTCGAGGAGCTCTTCCGTCGCAAGCTCGTCAAGGTGGTCTTCGCTACCGAGACCCTCGCGCTCGGCATCAACATGCCGGCGCGGACGGTCGTCCTCGAGAAGCTCGAGAAGTTCAATGGCGAGGCGCGGGTCGCCATCACGTCCGGCGAGTACACGCAGCTGACCGGCCGTGCCGGCCGGCGCGGCATCGACGTCGAGGGCCATGCTGTCGTGCAGTGGACCGAGTCCCTCGATCCGCAGGCCGTCGCCGCTCTCGCGTCTCGACGCACCTATCCGTTGAACTCGAGCTTCCGCCCGACCTACAACATGGCCGTCAACCTGATCGACCAGTTCGGTCGCGAGCGTGCCCGCGAGATCCTCGAGTCCTCGTTCGCCCAGTTCCAGGCGGACCGCGCCGTCGTCGGCCTCGCCCGCCAGGTGAAGGATGCCGAGGCATCCCTCGCCGGCTACGAGAAGTCCATGACGTGCGACCGGGGCGACTTCGCCGAGTACTCCGGCATCCGTCGCGACCTCAGCGACGCAGAGAAGCTCAACCGCGCCGACCGCACCGCGCCCGCCCGCATCCGGCAGCAGCGGCAGAACGAGATCCAGTCCCTGCGACATCGGATGCAGCGGCATCCCTGCCATTCCTGCCCGGACCGCGAGAACCACGCGCGCTGGGCGGAGCGGTACTGGAAGCTGCGGCGCCGGACGGACCGGACGCGACGCGACATCGAGACCCGCACCGGCACCGTCGCGCGGATCTTCGACCGCATCATCGATGTCCTCGCCGAGCTGAACTACGTCGCCTTCGAGGACGACGCGGCCGCGCTGACCGCCGCCGGACGCACGATGCGACGCATCTACGGCGAACGCGACCTCCTGGTCGCCGAGTCGCTGCGTCGCGGACTCTGGAAGAACCTGGATGCCGCAGGCTTGGCTGCCCTCGCGTCGTGCCTCGTGTACGAGCCGCGTCGGGATGAGGCGGGGGAGTACCGCCTGCCGCGAGGTCCTTTCCGCGATGCGCTGACGAAGACGCAGGAGCTCTGGAGCCGCCTCGACGACCTCGAGCGGGAGCATCACCTGCCGGGAACCGAACCGCTCGCCACGGGCCTCGCGCAGGCCATGAACTCGTGGGCGCGCGGCGGCTCGTTGGATCTGGTCCTCTCCGAGGCCGACCTCGCAGCAGGCGACTTCGTGCGCTGGACGAAGCAGACGATCGATCTGCTCGACCAGCTCTCGATCGTCGCGGACGCGGACGTCGCCGTGACCGCGCGGAAGGCGCTCGACGCCGTCCGGCGGGGGATCGTCGCCTACAGCTCGGTGTGAGCCGGGCGAGGGTGTGTGGAGGGGATGACGGGAATCGAACCCGCGTAATCAGTTTGGAAGACTGAGGCTCTACCATTGAGCTACATCCCCGTCGACGCTGACAACAGCGCCTCGACGAGTGTAGCGGACATGGTCGGCTAGACTTACCAACGGCCGTTTTTCGGCGCTCGCCAGCGTGCGCGCCCGGGGCGTAGCTCAGCTTGGTAGAGCGCCCGCTTTGGGAGCGGGAGGCCGCAGGTTCAAATCCTGTCGCCCCGACAACGGCCCCACGAACCCAGATCACCGAACGGACGCGCGTGTGCGCGGCCGGACAAGGAGAACGACAGGCATGGTCACCAGCACCGTCGAGCAGCTCAGCCCCACCCGGGTGAAGCTCCACATCACGGTCACCCCCGAGGAGCTCAAGCCGAGCATCTCGCACGCGTACGAGCACATCGCGCAGGACGTGCAGATCCCCGGTTTCCGCAAGGGCAAGGTCCCGGCACCGATCATCGACCAGCGCGTCGGTCGCGAGGCCGTCCTCGAGCACGCGGTCAGCGAAGGCCTCGACGTCTTCTACCGCGAGGCCGTGACGGCGAACGACGTCCGCATCGTCGGTCGTCCCGCCGCCGAGATCGTGGAGTGGCCGAGCACGAAGGACTTCTCCGGCGACCTCAAGGTCGAGGTCGAGGTGGACGTCCGCCCCGAGTTCGAGCTTCCCGCCTACGACGACATCACCATCGAGGTCGACGCCGTCGAGACCGATGAGGCTGCGGTGGATGCCGAGCTCGACAAGCTCCGCAGCCGCTTCGGCACGCTCGTGACCGTCGACCGTCCCGCCAAGGCCGGCGACTTCGTCGAGCTCGACCTCGTCGCCACGATCGAGGGCAACGAGATCGACCGCGCCGAGGGCGTCTCCTACGAGGTGGGCTCGGGCGAGCTCCTCGAGGGCATCGACGACGCCATCGAGTCGCTCACCGCCGGCGAGGACACCACGTTCCGTTCGAAGCTCGTCGGCGGCGACCACGCCGGTGAAGAGGCCGAGGTCGCCGTGTCCGTCAAGGCCGTCAAGGAGCGCGAGCTCCCCGAGGCCGACGACGACTTCGCTCAGGTCGCCTCCGAGTTCGACACGATCGGCGAACTCCGCGAGAGCCTCGTCGAGCGCGTCTCGGAGCAGGCCGTCTTCACGCAGGGCTCCGCCGCGCGCGACAAGCTCATCGAGGTCCTCATCGAGAAGGCGGACATCCCCGTTCCCGCCAAGCTCGTCGAGGACGAGGTGCACACCCACCTCGAGGGTGAGGGTCGCCTCGAGGACGACGTCCACCGCGCAGAGGTCACCGAAGCGAGCGAGAAGCAGTTCCGCACGCAGATGATCCTCGACAAGATCGCTGAGAAGCACGAGGTGCAGGTCTCCCAGGAGGAGCTCACCCAGTACCTCATCCAGTCGTCGGCGCAGTACGGCATGTCGCCGCAGGACTTCGTCAACGCCCTGCAGGAGGGCAACCAGATCCCGATGATGGTCGGTGAAGTCGCCCGCAACAAGGCCCTCGCCGTCGCGCTCGGCAAGGTGACCGTCGTCGACACCAACGGCAAGAAGGTCGACCTGACCGGCTTCGCCGCCGAGGACGACGAGGCTGCAGACGAGGCCACCGAGGCCGCGGACGAGAAGCCCGCCGCCAAGAAGGCCCCCGCGAAGAAGGCTCCGGCCAAGAAGCCCGCCGCGAAGAAGGCGGACGACGCCGACGACGCCGCGGACGAGATGCCCGCCGCCAAGAAGGCGCCGGCTCGCAAGCCCGCCGCCAAGAAGGCCGACGCGGATGCGGCCGAGGAGCCCGCGAAGAAGGCTCCCGCCAAGCGCGCCACGAAGAAGGCCGCCGACAGCGAGTGACCCTCATCGACGGGCGGTGGGTGCCTTCGGGCCCCGCCGCCCGTCGTCGTTTCCGGGCATCGTCCACGTCGCCGGAGGCGGTGGATGCCGCCGGTGGTATGCCCACGGCGAACACGGGCGAGACGCTCGGAACGCGCCACTAGATTCGAAGCACGAACACGAATCCAGGAGAGCATCCATGGCTGAACCCCTTATGGCGACCAGTGTCTTCGACCGGCTGCTGAAGGACCGAATCATCTGGCTCGGTTCCGAGGTGCGCGACGAGAACGCGAACGAGATCTGCGCCAAGATCCTGCTGCTCGCGGCCGAGGATTCCGAGAAGGACATCTACCTCTACATCAACTCGCCGGGTGGCTCGATCACCGCGGGTATGGCGATCTACGACACGATGCAGTTCGTGCCCAACGACATCGTCACCGTCGGCATCGGCATGGCCGCCTCGATGGGCCAGCTCCTGCTGACCAGCGGCACGAAGGGCAAGCGCTACATCACCCCCAACGCCCGCGTCCTGCTGCACCAGCCGCACGGCGGCTTCGGCGGCACGTCCAGCGACATCCAGACGCAGGCGCAGCTCATCGTGTCGATGAAGAACCGTCTCGCGGAGATCACCTCCGCCCAGACCGGCAAGTCGGTCGAGCAGATCAACGCCGACGGTGACCGCGACCGCTGGTTCACCGCCGACGAAGCGCTCGAGTACGGCTTCGTCGACCACATCCGCGAACACGCTGCCGACGTCACCGGCGGCGGCGGGACCGAGAACTGAGCGTCGGAGGACAACGCATGAACACCCCCATCTTCGGTCGCGCGCAGAGCGACATGATGCCCTCGAGCCGGTACATCCTGCCGCAGTTCGAGGAGCGCACCGCCTACGGCTACAAGCGCCAGGACCCGTACAACAAGCTGTTCGAAGACCGCGTGATCTTCCTCGGCGTACAGGTCGACGACGCATCCGCCGACGACGTGATGGCGCAGCTGCTGGTCCTCGAGTCGATGGACCCCGACCGCGACATCATCATGTACATCAACTCGCCCGGTGGTTCGTTCACCGCGATGACGGCGATCTACGACACCATGCAGTACATCTCGCCCCAGGTGTCGACGGTCGTCCTCGGCCAGGCGGCGTCGGCGGCATCCGTCCTGCTCGCGGCCGGTGCGCCCGGCAAGCGGCTCGCCCTGCCGAACGCCCGCATCCTGATGCACCAGCCCGCCGTCGGCGAGTCCGGTCACGGTCAGGCGTCCGACATCGAGATCCAGGCGGCGGAGATTCTCCGCATGCGGACCTGGCTCGAAGAGACGATGGCTCACCACACGAACCGCTCCGTCGAGCAGGTCAACAAGGACATCGATCGCGACAAGATCCTCTCCGCGCAGGAAGCGCTGGAGTACGGGATCGTCGACCAGGTGCTCACGTCCCGCAAGCGCACGCCCGCGGCCATCACGGCCTGAGGTCTGTCAGACGATGCCCCGCCGACCCGTCGGCGGGGCATCGTCGTCCACACCCGTGTCGCAATCCGCCCGGTGTCCGGATCTGCGGTTAGGCTCGACTGCACCGGCCTGAATCCTGAGGGGGAACACCATGGCACGCATCGGTGAGAGCGCCGACCTGTTCAAGTGTTCCTTCTGCGGCAAGAGCCAGAAGCAGGTCCAGCAGCTGATCGCCGGTCCCGGCGTGTACATCTGCGACGAGTGCGTCGAACTCTGCAACGAGATCATCGAAGAGCGGATGGCGGAGTCCGGTGACGGCGAGGTCAAGGACTTCGACCTCCCGAAGCCGCGCGAGATCTTCAGCTTCCTCGAGGAGTACGTCGTCGGGCAGGACCCCGCCAAGCGGGCACTCGCGGTCGCCGTCTACAACCACTACAAGCGTGTCCGCGCTCGCAGCACGATCCAGTCCGCAGAGCAGCGGGCAGACGAGATCGAGATCGCCAAGAGCAACATCCTGCTGCTGGGTCCGACCGGTTGCGGCAAGACGTATCTCGCGCAGACCCTCGCGAAGCGTCTGAACGTCCCCTTCGCGGTCGCGGATGCCACGGCTCTCACCGAGGCCGGCTACGTCGGCGAGGACGTCGAGAACATCCTGCTCAAGCTCTTGCAGGCCGCTGACTTCGACGTGAAGCGCGCTGAGACCGGCATCATCTACATCGATGAGGTCGACAAGATCGCCCGCAAGGCCGAGAATCCGTCGATCACCCGCGACGTGTCGGGCGAGGGCGTGCAGCAGGCGCTCCTGAAGATCCTTGAGGGCACCGTCGCCTCCGTGCCGCCGCAGGGCGGCCGCAAGCACCCGCATCAGGAGTTCATCCAGATCGATACGACGAACGTCCTGTTCATCGTCGCCGGCGCCTTCGCAGGCCTCGAGGACATCATCTCCTCGCGTGTGGGCAAGCACGGTGTCGGCTTCGGCGCTCCGCTGCAGGACAAGGAGCAGGAGCTCGACGTCTTCCGCGACGTGCTCCCCGAGGACCTCCACAAGTTCGGTCTGATCCCCGAGTTCATCGGCCGTCTGCCGGTCGTGACGACGGTGTCGCCGCTGGACCAGAGCGCGCTCATCGAGATCCTGACCGGACCCAGGAACGCCTTCGTGAAGCAGTACCAGCGCATGTTCGAGCTCGACGGCGTCGAGCTCGAGTTCGAGGAGGAGGCGCTCCGCGCGATCGCCGACCTCGCCGTCGCGCGCAAGACCGGCGCTCGCGGACTCCGGGCCATCCTCGAAGACGTGCTCGGTCCGATCATGTTCGAGATCCCCTCGGCGGAGGACGTCGACAAGGTGATCGTCACGCGGGCGGCCGTCGAAGAGGGGGCACCGCCCACGCTCGTCCTGCGGCAGAAGCGCAAGAGCGCCTGACCACCGGCATCCGATATCGAAAAGGGCGCCGCCTCCTGAGGGAGGCGGCGCCCTTTTCGTCCGGGCTCAGCCGGTGAGACCGCGCCGCTGGAGCAGGGGCTCGATCCGCGCATCGCGTCCGCGGAAGTCGCGGTAGGCATCGAGCGGATCCTTCGACCCGCCGACGCCCAGCAGCCGGGTGCGGAATCGATCGCCGTTCTCGCGCGTCAGGCCGCCGTTCTCGCGGAACCACTCCACCGTGTCGGCGTCGAGGACCTCGCTCCAGATGTAGGAGTAGTAGCCCGCGCTGTAGCCGCCCGAGAAGATGTGCGCGAAGTAGGTCGACGAGTACCGGGTCGGAACGGCAGGGTTGTCGAGACCGATGTCGGCCAGCGCCGTGGCCTCGAACGCGTCGACGTCGATGGCGACGGCGGTGTCCTCGCCATCCAGACTGTGCCAGGCCTGATCGATCCAGGAAGCGGCCAGGTACTCGCTCGTCGCGAAGCCCTGATTGAACGCCTCGGACTCGCGGAGCTTCTGGACGACGTCGGCGGGGAGCGGCTCGTCGGTGTCGACGTGGCGTGCGTAGGACGCGAGCACCTCGGGCCAGAAGATCCACATCTCGTTGACCTGGCTGGGGAACTCCACGAAGTCGCGGAACACCGAGGTGCCGGCGAAGTGCGGATACGTGACGGTGGCGAAGAGTCCGTGCAGCGCATGGCCGAACTCGTGGAACAGCGTCGTCACCTCGTCGAGGGTCAGGAGCGTGGGGCTGCCGGGAGCGGGCTGGGGCACATTGAGATTGTTGATGACGATCGGCGCCGTGCCGCGCAGTGCGGACTGCGACACGATCGAGTTCATCCACGCCCCGCCGCGCTTGGAATCGCGCGTGTACAGATCGAGGACGTACAGGCCGAGGTGGGAGCCGTCCTCGTTGCGGACCTCGAAGACACGTGCCTCGGGGTGATACGCGGGAAGGTCGGCACGCTCGGTGAACGTGATGCCGTAGAGATCCGTCGCAGCGCGGAACACGCCGTCGACGAGGACGCGTTCGGCTTCGAACCAGGGTCGCAGGGCCGTCCGATCGAGGTCGTACCGTGCGGCTCGCACGCGCTCCGTGTAAAAGGCCCAGTCGTGCGCGGCGAGGGGGAACCCGTCACCTTCGCTGTCGATGATCTCCTGCAGGGCTGCCTGCTCCCGGCGCGCGTTCTCTGCGGCGGGGACCGCGAGTCGGCGCAGGAGCTCGTGCACCGCTTCGGGGGAGCCGGCGGTCTCGTCGGCGGTGACGTAGGCCGCGTGCGAGTCGTATCCGAGGACCCGAGCACGCTCGGAGCGCAGCCGCACGATCTCGGTGAGCACCTCGCGGTTGTCGTTGGCGTTGCCTCGGCGCCCCCGGGATCGGGATGCCGCCATGAGGCGTTCGCGGCTCGCCCGGGAGGTGAGCGACGAGAGGTACGGGTGCCCCGTGAAGAGGGTGAGCGTGACGACGTACTTGCCCTCGAGGCCCCGCTCGGTGGCATTGCGTGCCGCCGCCGACAGTTCGCCCTCGGTGAGTCCGTCGAGCTCGGCGGCCTCGTCGAAGACCACGGCGAGGTCGTTGGTGTCGGCGAGGAGGTTCTTCTCGAACGTCGTGGTGAGCATGGACAGCTGCTGGTTCAGCTCCGTCAGGACCGTCTTGTCCGCCTCGTCGAGGCCCGCGCCGGCGCCCGTCATCTCGCGGTAGGTGCGCTCTACGAGGTACCGGTCCTCGCCCTCCAGGCCGAGATCGTCGAGGCGGGCATGCACGTCGGCGACCCGCCCGTACAGGCGCGCATCGAGCGTCACGGCGTCGTGGTGAGCGGCCATGAGCGGGGCGAGCTGCTCGTCGATCTCCTGGATCTCGGCCGTCGCGTGGGCGGAGCTCACGGTGTAAAAGATGCGCGCGACTCGCCCGAGGGTCTCGCCGGACCGCTCGAGCGCGACCAGCGTGTTCTCGAACGTCGGCACGTCGGAGGACGTCGCGATCGCGTCGATCTCGGCGCGGTGCGAGGCGAAGGCCTGCTCGAACGCCGGGAGGTAGTGCTCCGGGCGGATTTCCGGGTAATCCGGCAGGTCGAAGGGGAGGGGAGAGGGGGCGAGGAGCGGGTTGGTCGCGGCATCCGTCATCGTCCCAGCGTACGTCGCCCGCGCGCGCCGCCCGCGCGATCGAGAATGCAAAGGAATGCTTGCAAAGAATCGCTTGCAAAGATATCTTTGTAACATGAGCGAGACACCGATGCGGCGGGCGGACCGCACCCTTGATGCCGGAGCGTTGCGCGCTCTGGCGCATCCGCTCCGCGTGCAGCTCTTCGACATCCTGTCGCAGTACGGGCCGCAGACGGCGAGTTCGCTGGCCGAGCGCACGGGGGAGTCCTCGGGCGCCACCAGCTACCACCTGCGAGCCCTCGCGAAGCAGGACCTGATCCGCGAGATCCCGGAGCGGGGATCCGCCCGGGAGCGGTGGTGGGAGCGGTCCGACAAGTCCGTGTCGTTCGACAGCCCTGAGGCGATGGCCTCACCGGCTGGTCGCTCGGCGACCCAGCTCATCATGAACGAGTTCCTCGGCCGTCGTCAGCAGCAGCTCATGCGGCATGTGACAGAGAGCATCGCCGATCCCGACAAGGGAGACGACGGCACGGCGATCATCTCGACCGCCAACATCCGTCTGACGCCCGATCAGGCGAAGGACATGATCCGGCGACTGTCCGAGATCGTCGACGAGGTCGCCGCTTCCGCGCGCGGCCACGAGGAAGACCCCGACCGCGTGCCGTTCACCGTCCGGGTGGACGCATTCGCACTACCCGAGGACGGAGACGGACGATGACCACGATCACGATCCCCACGCTGGACGTCACCGTCCGGCCCACACGGCTCGAGGCCGCGCTGTGGGCGGCGACGACCTCGGTCCAAGCGGCGGTCGCCGCACGGATGCTGCGTCGCGCCGATCAGGCGCTCGTTCGATCGGCGGCTGAGGAGCGCATCGACGACACGCGTGCCGACGTCGTCGCGCACCTGGCGCATCACCCCCGCGGCTGAGCCGGGCTCAGGACATGCCGTCGTCGTCGAGATGACCGACGACGACCTCACCCTCGCGGTCCACGCGCACGACTACGCCGGTGTCGAGTTCCGCGACCGGGCGGCCCTCCAGCCAGGTGAGGGTCCACCGCGGTCGCGGCTGACCGAGCGGATCCTGATCCACGGATGCGTCGACCGCCGCGATCTGCTCGCGCAGGACCTGCGGCACGGCTGCGGGCGGCTGGTCGCCGCTGGTCCACCGGGTTCCGAGTTGCACGTCAGGCCTCCTGCGGGGTGAGGACGATGTCGCCGACCGACACGGTGTCCCCGGCGGCGTAGGACACCTGCGCGATGCGTCCGACGGCGGCGAGGTCGCCCTCGGCGGAGCGGATCGCGTCGAGGGCCGCATCCGGGCCGGTGATCGTCAACGAGTCGACGGGGGTCTTCTGCGAGGCTTTCGCCTCGGTCTTCGCGCGGCGCACCGAGATGAGCGCCTCGCCGACCGTGCGGAGCACGGCAGGGTCGCCCTCGATGCCCACGGGCACAGGCCACTCAGCGGTGTGCACGGACCCCTCCTCGAACCACGACCACGCCTCTTCGGCGGCGAACGACAGGACGGGCGCCAGCAGGCGCAGCAGCGTCGACAGCGCCATGCGGAGGGCGAGCGCGGCCGATGCCTGACCGGAGTCGGCCTGGTTATAGGCGCGCTCCTTCACGAGCTCGAGGTAGTCGTCGCAGAACGTCCAGAAGAACGACTCGGTGATCTCGAGGGCGCGGGCGTGGTCGAACGCGTCGAACGCTTTCGTGGCATCCCGGACGACCTGATCGAGGGTCGCGAGCATCGACGCATCGAGCGCGTGCGTGATGCGGGCGTCCTCGGGCACGGGGAACGAGAGCACGAACTTCGCCGCGTTCAGAACCTTGATCGCCAGGCGACGACCGATCTTCACCTGCGTCGGGTTCTGCGGGTCGAACGCCGCGTCGGCGCCGAGCCGGCTCGAGGCCGCCCAGTATCGGACGGCGTCGGTGCCGTGCGCGTCGAGGATGTCGGCAGGCGTCACGACGTTGCCCTTCGACTTCGACATCTTCTTGCGGTCGGGGTCGACGATGAAGCCCGAGATGGCGGCATCCGTCCACGGCGCACGGCCGTCCTCGAGGACCGAGCGCACCATGGTCGAGAACAGCCACGTGCGGATGATGTCCTGACCCTGCGGGCGGACGTCGAACGGAGCCACGAGGTCCCAGAGCTCGGGGTCGCGCTCCCACCCGCCCGCGAGCTGCGGGGTGAGGGAGGACGTCGCCCAGGTGTCGAAGATGTCGCGCTCGGCGTCGAAGCCGCCGGGCGCGCCGCGCTGGTCCTCGGTGTAGCCGTCGGGCACGTCCGTGGTCGGGTCGACCGGGAGGCGGGAGACATCCGGGGTCAGCACGCGGTCGTAGTCCCGCTCGCCGTTCTCGTCGAGGCCGTACCAGACCGGGATCGGCACACCGAAGAAGCGCTGGCGAGAGACGAGCCAGTCGCCGGTGAGGCCGTTCGTCCAGTTCTCGTAACGGACGCGCATGAAGTCCGGGTGCCAGCCCATGCCGCGGCCCATCTCGATGAGCTTGTCGCGGAGCTCCGCGTCGCGGGCACCGTTGCGGAGGTACCACTGGCGGGTGGAGACGATCTCGAGCGGGCGGTCGCCCTTCTCGTAGAACTTCACGGGGTGGGTGAAGGGCTTCGAGACCTCGAGCAGCTCACCGGACTCCTGCAGCAGCTCGACGATGCGCTTCTTGGCGCTGAACACCGTCTTGCCGGCGAGTTCCGCGTATGCCGCCTTGGCGGCATCCGTCACGAGCACGTCGGGGGCCTCCTCGATGATGCGGCCGTCGCAGCCGAGGATCGTGCGGTTCGGCAGGTCGAGCTCGCGCCACCAGATGATGTCGGTCACGTCGCCGAACGTGCAGATCATCGCGATGCCGGTGCCCTTGTCCTTCACCGCGAGCGGGTGGGGGAGGACCGGCACCTCGACGTCGAACAGCGGCGTGCGCACGGTCGAGCCGAAGTAGGGCTGGTAGCGCTCGTCGTCGGGGTTCGCCACGAGGGCGACGCAGGCGGCCAGCAACTCGGGACGCGTCGTCTCGATGTGGATGTCGCCCGAGCCGTCGCTCTTGTGGAAGGCGACCCGGTGGTACGAGGCCTGCTGGTCGCGGTCCTCGAGCTCGGCCTGCGCGATGGCCGAGCGGAAGTCGATGTCCCAGAGGGTGGGCGCCATGGCCTGGTACGCCTCACCGCGGTCGAGGTTCCGCAGGAACGCGAGCTGGCTCGTGCGGATCGTGTCGTCCGAGATGGTCCGGTACGTCTGCGTCCAGTCGACCGAGAGGCCGAGCTTGCGGAAGAGGTCCTCGAACTGCTTCTCGTCCTCGAGGGTGAGCTCCTCGCAGAGCTCGATGAAGTTGCGGCGGCTGATCGGGACCTGGTCAGCCGGCTTCAGGCTCTTCGCGTCGCCGCGGAAGGGTGGCGTGAAGTCCGGGTCGTAGGGCAGCGAGGTGTCGCAGCGCACGCCGTAGTAGTTCTGCACGCGGCGTTCGGTCGGCAGACCGTTGTCGTCCCAGCCCATCGGGTAGAACACCGTTTTGCCGCGCATGCGCTCGTAGCGCACCTTGACGTCCGTGTGCGTGTAGCTGAACACGTGACCGATGTGGAGCGATCCGGATGCCGTCGGGGGAGGCGTGTCGATCGAGAAGACGCCCGCGCGCCCCTTGGCCTTGGCCGCGTCGCGGTCGAACAGGTACGTGCCGGCGCCGGACCAGGCGGCATCCCACTTCTGCTCGAGGCCTTCCAGGGCGGGCTTGTCGGGAATGTGCGCGTTCGTCATGGTGATGCTCCTCGAGCGATATGTGCGGCACTGTGTGAGCGTGCCTGAGTGTGGGTGCCGCGCCAGTCTACCGCCGGGGTGCTGGTGGGATCGAGGCGCGACGCGGCGTCGCGAGGAGATGCGGGTTCCCGAGGAGCGGATGCCGGGATCCGGCCCTCGGGGCGCGTCATCTCCTCGCGAACCGACGCTCGGAGTCTCCTCCCTAGCGTTGCGCATATGCGATCTCTGCACAGACTGCGCCCCGCTCTGCGCGGAGCCCGCAGCGTGGGCGGAGCCTCGGGGGATGAGGGTGACGGATGCCGTGGCGCAGCGCGGTGGGATCGTCCGAGCCGCGCAGCTACGGCGGCTCGGTTTCGGCGATCGGGCGGTGAGCGCGGCGGTGCGTGCTGGCGAACTCGTGCGACCGAGGAGGGGATGGCTGGCGACGCTGTCGAGTGATCCGGTTCTGCGAGCGGCCGCGCGCGCGGGAGTCGTGATCTCGTGCGTGACGCAGGCGCAGCGACTCGGGTTGTGGGTGCTGCACGCGGATACGGCGCACGTGGCGGCATCCGCTCACTCGGGCGCGGTCCGGATCGAGGATCCGGGTACCGTCGTCCACTGGGCTGAGCCGATCGTGCCGCGTGCTCCGGACGCGCTCGTCGACCCCATAGAGAACGTGCTCGCGCTCACCGCGGCCTGCCTGCCGTTCGAAGAGGCCCTCGCGATCTGGGAATCCGCTCTCGAACGAGGCCTCGTGTCGCTACCGGCGCTACGCCGGTTGCCGTTCCGCGGACGCGCCCGAGCGATCCTTGACGACGCGTCACCCTATTCGGGCTCGGGTCGAATCCTTCATCCCGCCGCGGCTTGCCTGGCTGCGGGTGCCGATCGTCCCGCAGGCGTGGATAGCCGGCCATCGGGTGGACTTCCTCATCGGCGATCGCCTCATCCTGCAGATCGACGGGGGTGCACACGTCGGAACTCAGCGCGACAGCGACAACGCGCACGACGCGGAGCTCCTGCTCCTCGGGTACCACGTCATCCGAGTCGGCTACGCGCAGGTGGTGCACCGCTGGCACGTGGTGCAGGACACCCTCACTCGTGCGGTGGCGCAGGGGCTCCACCTCGCAGACCGGTGACGCTTCGCGAGGAGATGCGGGTTCCCGAGGAGCGGATGCCGGGATCCAGCCCTCGGGATGCGTCATCTCCTCGCGAAGCGACCGGCGGACCGGGGTGCGTGCCGGCTCAGAACGCGGTCTCGATGGTCTTGTTGCCGTCGATGATGTCGCGCACGGGGTCGCTCGTGAAGGCGTCGATGAGGGCCTTCGTGGACGCGGCATCCTTGTTCTCACCGGGGACGACCAGCTGGAGGGCGAAACGGTCGTCGAGCTCGGTCAGCAGGCCGTCGTCCTGAGGGGTGAGGCCGAGCGCGGCGATGTGCGAGGGCCACTGGAAGACGAGGTCCGCCTCGTCGTAGGCGGTGTTGAGCTGGTTGATCTGCAGCTCGAGGAACTGCAGGTCCTCCGGGTTCTCGGCGATGTCGTCGAGCGTCGCGGCGTAGGGGTCGACGCCCTCGGCGAGCGTGATGATCTTCGCGTCGGCGAGCATCTTCAGTGCACGCCCCGTGTTGGACGCATCGTTGGGGATCGCGACGGTGGCGCCCTGGGGGAGGTCGGCGATGTCGTCAAGGGTCTTCGAGTAGAACGCGATCGTGAAGTTGTAGATCGGCTGCACGGCGGTGAGGTCCGCTCCGTTGGCGGCGTTGAACTCCTCCATGTAGGGCTTGTGCTGCGAGAAGTTCGCGTCGATGTCGCCCGCGGCGAGCATCTTGTTGATCGTGACGTAGTCGGCGACCTCGACGAGCTGGATCTTGTAGCCGTCCTCGATCTCGTCGGCCGCGGCTTCGACGATGTCGGTCATCGGCGAGGTCACGGCGCCGACCCGGATGGTCTGAACGTCGCCGCCGCCCTGCGCGGCGGGGGAGGCGCAGCCGGCGAGGAGGGCGACGGCGGCGGCGGTGAGGGCTGCGGCGAGGGTGAGGCGGCGCGGGGACATGGTGCTCCTTGTGGGATGTGGGACGGATGCCGGTGGTGAGCCGGACTCAGCGGTGGTCGAGGCGGACCGAGATCCGCTGGCCGACCGCCTGGATGACGAGGACGATGACGAGGATGACGAGGATCGTGAAGTACATGAGCACGTTGTCGTACTCCTGGTAGCCGTACCGCAGCGCGAAGTCGCCTATGCCGCCGCCACCGACGACTCCGAGCACCGTCGAGTACGAGAGCAGACTGATGCTCGCCGAGGTCAGCGCGTAGACGAGACCCGGCAGGGCTTCGGGCAGCAGGAAGCGCCAGACCGTCTGCGGGACGGTCGCGCCGAGGGTCTGCGCGACACGGGGGATGCCGGGGCTCACCTCGCGGAGGATCTGCTCCACCAGCCGGCCGTAGACGGCCACGGCGACGACGCAGAGCGAGAACGTCGCCGCGGGCGTCCCGAAGGTCGTGCCGTAGACCGCCCGGGTCACGGGGACGAGGAAGACCACGAGCAGCAGGAACGGAAAGGAGCGGATGACGTTGATCAGGAAGTTCGCGACCGACCAGACGAGGCGCTGGGGGCGGATCCCGCCGGGACGGGTCAGGTAGACGGCGGCGCCGAGGGGCAGGCCGAACACCACCGCGGCCGCGAGCGAGACGCCGAGCATGTAGCCGGTCTCGCCGAGGGCCTCGACGAGGTCGTCACCGCGCTCGGCGAGCGACGCTCCCAGGGAGGCGAAGACGTCCTCTACGCCGCTCATGCGCCGAGCTCCCGCCGTGCGCGATCGAGATAGGTCTCGCGCTCGCCGCGTGCCGACGGCGCGACCGCGAGGATGTCGACGAGCCGACCGTCCTCGAACAGGGCGACCCGATCGCAGACGCTGCGGACGACGTCGAGGTCGTGGGTGACGATGACGATCGTCGTCCCGAAGCGGTCCCGCGCGTCGCGGAGCAGGTCGAGGACCTCGCCCGCGGTCGCCGCGTCGAGCGCGGAGGTGGGCTCGTCGCACAGCAGCAACCGGGGCCGGCTCACCAGCGCCCGCGCGATGCCGACCCGCTGGCGCTGCCCGCCGCTGAGCTGCGCGGGGTAGGCATCGGCCCGGTGATCAAGCCCCACGAAGCGCAGCACGTCGTCGACGGCGCTCGCCGTCCGCTCCCGTCGGGGTCGCAGCGAGAGGGCGACCTCGACGTTCTGCCGGACCGTCCGGTTCGACAGCAGGTGGACCCCCTGGAACACGACGCCGATCTCGCGTCGCAGGCGGCGGAGACCGGCGCGGTCGAGGCGGCCGATGTCGGAGCCCAGCACTGTTACGGAGCCCGAGGTGGCAGCGACTTCGCCGGTGAGGAGGTTCAGGAGGGTGCTCTTGCCCGCACCGCTCTCGCCGATGATCCCGAGGATCTCGCTCTCGGCGACGGTCAGGTCCACGTCGGCGAGACCCTGCACGCCGCCGGGGTACGCTACGCCCGCACGAGCGAGCTCGACGGGGGACGGGGACAGCACGAAAGGACCTCAAGACGTTGTTGGATGCCGTCCAACTATAGTTCTGCCATGAGCACCAGGTACCGGACCGAGGCGATCAACGACGACGGCGGGACGGGTGTCAGCCGGGTCACGGGCGGCCTGGAGGTCGCGGTGTCGAACCCGCTGAGCCCCGACGCGGACCTGTCGCGGAGCAATCCCGAGCAGTTGCTCGCCCTCGCCTGGGCCACCTGCCTCGACGCCACCCTGCAGGCGATCGTGAAGGGCGCCCAGCGCACGCGGGTGCGCGTCGAGGTCGAGCTCCACGACTCCCCGGAGCGCGGCGGGTACGAGTTCCACGTCACGGCGTTCGTCTCCGCGGAGGGGCGCACGCTCGGCGAGACGGACGAACTCGTCGCGGCCGCGCACGACCGCTGCCCGATCTCGCGCCTGCTGCAGGGGGCGGCGACCGTCGGCATCCGTGCGGAGGACTGGGCCTCCTAGCGGTCCACGGCGAATCCGAGGTGCGGCATGTCGACGCCTCGGTAGCGGGTGACGAAGCGGCGGCGGACCGTCATCCCGAGGCGGATGGCGACGTTCATCGACGCGATGTTCGTGTCGCGGACCTTCGCCCACACGGCCGGGGCGTCGAGCGCGCGGAACGCCCAGTCGCGGGACGCCGCCGCGGCCTCGGTCGCGTACCCCCGCTGCCAGTGCGCCGGGCGGAAGAGGTACCCGACCTCCAGGACCTCGTCGTCGTCGATGCGCTGCCGGGTGATGCCGCACTGCCCGATCATCTCGCCCGGGGCGTCGGCGAGCTCGACGGCCCAGAGCCCGAACCCGTCCTCCGAGTAGCGCTGGAGGTTGCGCTCGAGCCACGCCCGGCACTCGCTCTCGGCGAAAGGCCCCTCGTACGCGGTCATCGCGACCGGGTCGGTGAGGATCGTCCGGAGTGCCGGCAGGTCGTCCTCGCCCATGTCGCGGAGGACGAGCCGCGCCGTCCGCAGGGTCACGCGTCCGTCCTCACGTCGATGCCGAGGGATGCCGCGAGCGCGAGCGCATGCGAGGTCGCCTGATCGGCGGTCAGGGTGACGCCCCGCAGCATCCGGACGTCCGTGAAGGAGAGCACGTCCGCGCCGCGCAGGTCGACGTCGCCCGCCTGCCACTCCCTGACGTCCATCTCGTCCACCGACGTCTCCGCGAACCGCATCCGCTCCACTCGGGCGCCGGGGAGATCGAGGGTGCCGATGCGGCATCCGGTCACCTCGACGTCTCGGAGCGTCGCACCGCCCGCCGTCAGGTAGTCGATCCGCACGCCGTCCAAAACGAGACCGTCGCAGCGCGCGCGGGACAGGTCGAGGGTCCCGATCCGCCCGCCGCGGACGACGACCGTCCGCCACGTCCCCTCCCGGGCGATCAGCTCGGCCGTCGACACGGCGTCGAGGACGACGTCGGTGAGGATCGCTCCGGTCAGATCGAGCGTCTGAACGGATGCCGCGGCCACGAGACTCTCGCTGATGCGGGTGTGCGCGGCATCCGTCGTCCCGGGGTCGAGGTCGATGCGCGCCTCGGACGTCTCGCCCGACCGGTGGAGCGTCGCGGACGAGAACTCCCGGGGGAGATCCGGATCCGGGATGCGGGGAGGCTCGGGACGGATGCGGGAGCGGGCCATGACGCCAGGCTATGCCGACGGTATGATCGTCTGCATCAGCACCGATCCGGCCATCACCGGGGAGCTCTCGGAAGAACAGCGGTCCGCCGCCCAGTAGAACCGAGCGGGGCAGGCCCGTCATCGCCGCAGGTGAGTGGGTGCACCCGGATCCGGGTCGCACCAAGCGGGGTGGTACCGCGGTCCTCGGATCGTCCTCGCAGGACCAGACCTGCAGGAGCGACATGACCTACCCCCGACCTTCCGCCTTCGGCCCCGCCGCCGACGCCCCCGCGGCCGTCGTCCCGAGCCCGCGGTTCCCCGACCTCGAGCGCGACGTCCTCGCGTTCTGGGAGCAGGACGACACGTTCCGAGCGTCGATCGCGCAGCGTGACGGCGCCGACGAGTGGGTGTTCTACGACGGCCCGCCGTTCGCCAACGGCCTGCCGCACTACGGCCACCTCCTCACCGGCTACGCGAAGGACCTCTTCCCGCGCTTCCAGACGATGCGAGGCAAGAAGGTCGACCGCGTCTTCGGCTGGGACACGCACGGGCTGCCCGCCGAACTCGAGGCGATGAAGCAGCTCGGCATCACCGAGAAGAGCGAGATCGAGGAGATGGGGATCGCCGCCTTCAACGCGAAGGCGCGCTCATCCGTCCTCGAGTACACGCAGGAGTGGGAGAACTACGTCACCCGCCAGGCGCGGTGGGTCGACTTCGAGCGCGGCTACAAGACGCTCGACACCGGGTACATGGAATCCGTCCTCTGGGCCTTCAAGGAGCTGTACGACAAGGACCTCGCCTACGAGGGCCACCGCGTGCTGCCGTACTGCTGGCGCGACGAGACCCCGCTCTCGAACCACGAGCTGCGCATGGACGACGACGTCTACAAGATGCGTCAGGACCCGTCCGTGACGGTGACCTTCCCGCTCGTCGGCGCCAAGGCCGAGGCTCTGGGACTCACGGCGGTCCGCGCCCTCGCCTGGACGACGACCCCGTGGACTCTCCCGACCAACCTCGCGCTCGCCGTCGGCCCCGACATCGAGTACGTCGTCCTGCCGGGCGGTCCTGCCGGAGCCGCCGACGTCCACGAGGACTCCCTCGAGGGTCAGTCGCACCGCTACCTGCTGGCCTCCGACCTGCTCGCGAACTACGCGAAGGACCTCGGCTACGCCTCGGCCGACGAGGCCCGCGAGGCGGTCGACCAGACCGTCCGCGGTGCGGACCTCGCCGACGTCGCGTACGACCGGCTCTTCGACTACTACGCCGACGAGGAGACCTGGGGCACCCAGCACGCCTGGCGCATCCTCGTCGACGACTACGTCACCACGACCGACGGCACGGGCATCGTCCACCAGGCCCCGGCCTACGGTGAGGACGACCAGCGCGTGACGGGGGCCGCCGGCATCCCGCTCATCATGAGCCTCGACGACGGAGGACGCTTCCTGCCGCAGGTGACCGACGTCGCCGGCGAGCTGTGGATGGACGCCAACCGTCCGCTCATCCGCCTGCTGAAGGCCGAGGGCCGGCTCCTGCGCGAGGCGTCGTACGAGCACTCGTACCCGCACTGCTGGCGCTGCCGGAACCCCCTCATCTACAAGGCTGTCTCGAGCTGGTTCGTCCGGGTCACCTCGATCAAGGACCGCCTCGTCGAGCTCAACGAGCAGATCACGTGGGCGCCCGAGAACGTCAAGCACGGCCAGTTCGGCAAGTGGCTCGAGGGCGCCCGCGACTGGTCGATCAGCCGCAACCGGTTCTGGGGTTCGCCGATCCCGGTGTGGAAGAGCGACGACCCCGAGTACCCCCGCGTCGACGTCTACGGCTCGCTCGCGGACCTCGAGCGCGACTTCGGCCGGCTGCCCGTGAACGAGGCGGGCGAGGTCGACCTGCATCGGCCGTTCATCGATGACCTGACCCGTCCGAACCCCGACGACCCGACCGGGCAGTCGACGATGCGCCGCATCGAGGACGTCTTCGACGTGTGGTTCGACTCCGGCTCGATGCCGTACGCGCAGGTGCACTACCCGTTCGAGAACCGCGAGTGGTTCGACGAGCACGCCCCCGCCGACTTCATCGTCGAGTACATCGGGCAGACCCGCGGCTGGTTCTACGTCATGCACGTCCTGTCGGGCGCGCTCTTCGACCGCCCGGCGTTCTCGGGCGTCGCCTGCCACGGCATCGTGCTCGGCAGCGACGGTCAGAAGATGTCGAAGTCGCTGCGCAATTACCCGGACGTCAGTGAGGTCTTCGACCGCGACGGCTCCGACGCGATGCGCTGGTTCCTCATGAGCTCGTCGGTCCTGCGCGGCGGCAACCTCGTCGTCACCGAGGAGGGCATCCGTTCGGGCGTCCGCGAGTTCCTGCTGCCGCTGTGGAACGCGTGGTACTTCTTCTCGACGTACGCGAACGCGGCCGGCGGCCAAGACGGTGCCGGCTACGAGGCGACGCGACGGACGGACTCCACGAACGTCCTCGACCGCCACATTCTGGCGCTCACGGGCGACCTGGTCCGCGACGTCGCCGCGGACCTCGAGGCCCTCGACTCGACGATGGCGGCCGCGAAGCTCCGCGAGTTCGCCGAGGCGCTGACCAACTGGTACATCCGTCGCTCGCGCGACCGGTTCTGGGTGGGGGTGGATGCCGCCGAACCGACCACGACGGAGGCGTTCGACACGCTCTACACGGTGCTCGAGACGCTCACCCGCGTCGCGGCTCCGCTCATCCCGCTCGTCTCCGAACGCATCTGGCAGGGTCTCACCGGGGGGCGGAGCGTCCACCTCGAGGACTGGCCGGACGCCGACGAGTTCGCCCCGGCATCCGACATCCGCGAAGCGATGGACACCGTCCGCGAGGTCTCGTCCGTCGCGAACGCGCTGCGGAAGAAGGAGGGCAAGCGCGTGCGTCTGCCGCTCGCGAACCTCACGGTCGCGGTGGGCGGTGCCGACGCGCTCGCGCAGTTCGAGGACATCGTGCGCGACGAGCTCAACGTCAAGGCCGTTCAGGTCGTCGAGCTCACCGACGGCCTGGCCGAGCAGTACGGCATCAGCCAGCGCCTCGCCGTCAACGCGCGTGCGGCGGGTCCGCGCCTCGGCAAGCAGGTCCAGCACGTCATCAAGGGTGCCAAGGCGGGCCTGTGGACTGAGGAGGACGGCGTGGTCGTCGTCGACGGCATCGCGCTCGAACCGGGGGAGTACGACCTCACGCTCGAGGCGGGCGGCGTCGCCGAGGGCACCGCGATCGCGCTCTTGCCGCGAGGCGGGTTCGTCCTGCTCGACACCACGACGACGCCCGAGCTCGAGGCCGAGGGTCTCGCGCGCGACGTCATCCGCGCCGTGCAGGACGCCCGCAAGGCCGCCGGGTTCGAGGTGAGCGACCGCATCGCGCTGCAGCTCACCTTCGACGACGACGGCGACGCCGAGGCGGTCGCGGCGGCGTTCGACGTCGCCGACGTCGCGGGGGAGACCCTCTCGGTCGCCGACCTCGTCGCCGCCGCCGACGGCACCGCCCTCCGCGGCGAGGCCCTGCGCTCGAGCCCCGAGCACACGGCATCCGTCCCCGCCGGCACCTACGCGAATGCCGGCTCCTTCACGATCGGCGTGCGCCGGATCGGAGCGACCTCATGAGCGACCGGACACGAGCGGACGCCGTCTACGCGGCACTCCTGGAACGGCAGGGGGAGCGCTGGGTCGAACCCCGGGTCGAGCGCACCCGTCGCGCGCTGGAACTCCTCGGCGACCCGCAGCGGAGCTACCGCGTCATCCACGTGACGGGCACGAACGGCAAGACCTCGACGAGCCGCATCGCCGAGTCGATCGTCCGGGCCCACGGGCTCCGGACCGGGCTCTTCACCAGCCCGCACCTGCAGCGCTTCACCGAACGGATCATGGTCGACGGCGAGCCCATCGCCGATGCCGCGATCGCGGACGCATGGGACGAGATCGCGCCCATCGTCGCGCTCGTCGACGAAGAGCTCGACGGCACGGACGAGCCTCCGCTGACCTTCTTCGAGCTGCTCACCGTGCTCGCCTTCGTCGCGTTCGCCGACGCCCCCGTCGACGTCGCGGTGATCGAAGTGGGCATGGGCGGTGCGTGGGACTCGACGAACACCGCCGACGGCGACGTCGCGGTGTTCGCGCCGATTGACATCGACCACGCCGACAAGCTCGGCGACACGATCGGCGAGATCGCCACCGTGAAGTCCGGCATCATCAAGCCGAACGCCGCCGTGGTGTCTGCGGCCCAGCAGACCGCGGCGCTCAGCGTGCTGACGACGGCGGCTCGGGCTCAGGGCGCGTCCTTGGCCGTCGAGGGGGAGCAGTTCGGCCTGCTCGACCAGAAGCTCGCCGTCGGCGGTCAGCTGCTGACGGTCCGCGGGCTCGCGGCCACGTACGACGAGCTCTACCTGCCGCTGTACGGCGCGCACCAGGGCCACAACGCCGCGCTGGCGATCGCGGCCGTCGAGTCGCTCATCGGGGGAGCGTCGCAGCCCATCGCCGCCGACGTGCTCGCCGACGGCCTCGGCAACGTGACCTCGCCCGGACGTCTTCAGCTCGTCGGCATCGCGCCCACCGTCCTCGTCGACAGTGCGCACAACCCGCACGGTGCCCGCTCGCTGGTCGCAGCCCTGGGGGACTCGTTCGACTTCGACGACTGGGGTCTCGTGCTCGGTGCCTTCGCCGACAAGGACGTCGCCGGGATCGTCCAGACGCTCGCCCCCGCGGTCGCGCACGTGTTCGCGACCGCCCCCGAGTCCGACCGGGCGGAGGAGCCGGATGCCGTCGCCGACCTCGTCGAGCAGACCGAGACGCCCGTGACGGTGCACCGCGACCTCGCCGAGGCGGCCGAGGCGGCACGCGCGTGGGCGGCGGAATCCGATCGCCGCGCGGTGGTCATCGCCGGCAGCGTCGTGCTCGCCGGCGAGGCGGTCGTCCTGGCCGAGGCGGAGGACTGGAAGTCGGGGTACCGCTCGTGAGCAGGTCGTCGCGTCCGCCCCGTCCGCGCCGGCAGCGCGGCGCGCGGGAGTCGCTCCTGTCGGTGATCCTCGGCTTCGAGTCCATCGTCGCCTTCCTCGCCGGTCTGTCGGTCTACGGGCTCCGTGCGCTCCCGCAGGGGATCGAGCCGTGGTGGGGGATCGTGGGTGGTGTCACCCTCGGCATCCTGATGATCGTCGTCAGTGCGTTCACCCGGTATCGCGCGGGAGTCATTGCCGGCGGACTGCTGCAGGTCGTCGTCGCGCTGGGTGCGTTCCTCGTGCCGGCCGTCCTGATCGCGGCCGCCGTTTTCGGCGCGTTGTACGTGTATGGCACCATCAAGGGCGGCGCGCTCGACGAGCGCAACGCCACACTCGCCGCCGAGGCGGAGAAGAACGGAGACTGACATGGCCACCGAACAGACACTCGTCCTCGTGAAGCCCGACGGCGTCGCGCGCGGACTGACCGGCGCGATCCTCGCCCGCATCGAGGCGAAGGGGTACTCGCTCGTCGACATCCGCCTCGTCGACCCCGATCGCGAGCGCCTCGAGCAGCACTACGCCGAGCACGAGGGCAAGCCGTTCTACGAGCCGCTCCTCGAGTTCATGATGTCGGGCCCGTCCGTGGCGATCCGCCTCGCAGGCAACCGCGTCATCGAGGGTTTCCGCTCGCTCGCGGGGACCACCGACCCGACGACGGCCGCACCCGGCACGATCCGCGGGGACTTCGGACGCGACTGGGGCCTCGCCGTTCAGCAGAACCTCGTCCACGGCAGCGACAGCGCCGAGTCCGCGAACCGGGAGCTCGCGATCTGGTTCGACTGACGACACGTCGTCGCGCGCCCGTCCCGATCACCGGGGCGGGCGCGTCGTCGTCTCAGCGGGTGAACTCGGAGATCCAGTCCAGTCGCACCTGAGCGATCACGCCCACCACCGCGAACGCCACGATGGCCATGAGCGGTGTCCAGGGCATGAGCGCGTCCGCGCGTCGTCGGACGGCGGCGGATGCCGGGATCGCCCCTTCGCGGACCAGGTGGACGGCGACGGCGAAGAACGTCGGGATCGTCACAGACCACGTCACCATGCACCAGGGGCAGAGGGTGGCGAGCACGAAGATGCTCTGCGTGATGAGCCAGAGGACGAACGCGAACGCAGCGGTCACGCCGAGCCCGAACAGCAGCCAGAACCACTTCGCGAAGCGCGCCCCGGCCAGCAGCGCCGCACCCACCACGATCGGAGCGACCCACCCGGTGAGCCCGAGGATCGGGTTCGGGAACCCGAACACGGACCCCTGGGCCGAGTCGAGGTTCTTCCCGCACTGGACGAGAAGGCTGATGTCGCAGGATGCCGACGAGCCGGGGTTCTCGAGGAGCGAGAACTTCTCGGTGGTCAGTGCGAACGCCGCGATCCACCCCACCACGCCGGCGAAGATCAGCCAGAGTGCGAAGACGGTCGGGCGGGGAGAGCGGGTCCGCGTGGTCATGTCGGCGATTATCCCATCGGGACTGATCACCTTTCTGATGCGCCGGCCGTGCATATCGGGGAGCTCCGGTCACGGTTCGGGTCCGGGTAGTGGGATAATGGGGCTCGACGTCCCCGCGGCCGCGCCGCCAAGATGTCACCAGAAGACTTCGGGCGATCACGCCCGCGCAGCATCACCCCGCCGAGTGTGCGGGGATCGGCTGCAGACCGAATGAGTTCGCGGCACCTCCGAGACCGGAGCGTCGCCGCCCGATTTTCGCCGGACGGCACGCGGGGCCGTCGGCTGGGAGTAGGCCAGAGATGGCAGATGACACGAACGACACGACAGCGACCGACGCGATCGATGGGGATCTGACGGCCACGGCCGACCAGACCGCCGAGGTGGCGTCGTCCGATCAGGATGCAGCTCAGCTCGAGCAGCAGGTCGAGCCCGAGCAGCACGTCCAGTCCTCCGGTCCCGAGGAGCCGACGGAAGACGCTCCGTCCGCGGAGGCCGAGCAGCCTGCCGAGCCCGAGCAGCCCGCCGAGCCCGAGCAGCCCGCCGAGCCGGAGCGGTCCACCGAGCCGGAGAAGCCTGCCGAGCCGGAGAAGCCCGCTGAGCCGGAGCAGCCTGCCGAGCCGACGATCCCGACGGCGGTCAGCCTCGGGCTCCTGCCCGAACAGTTCGTCTCGGCCGTGTCGACGGCCCTCCACTTCTACGCCCCCGAGGTCCCGCCGTTGCCGGCTGCGGCGCGCGACGAGCGCGACCGGGACGACCGCGGCCGGGACGACCGTGGGCGTGACGACCGTGATGAGCCGTCCGCCGAGTCCGGCGGCAGCTCGCGTCGTCGCAACCGTCGTCGCGGTGGCAACGCCGTCGAGCAGAACGACGAGCCGGTCGCGCCCCGCCGCCGCGCCGTCGAGGTCATCACCGAGCCGCAGCGGATCAAGGGATCCACGCGACTCGAAGCCAAGAAGCAGCGCCGTCGCGACGGGCGCGAAGCCGGTCGTCGCCGCGCCGTCGTCACCGAGGCCGAGTTCCTCGCCCGCCGCGAGTCCGTCGATCGCGACATGATCGTCCGCTCGCGCGGCGGTCGCATCCAGATCGGCGTGCTCGAGGACAACGTCCTCGTCGAGCACTACGTCGCCCGCAACCAGGATGCGTCGCTCATCGGCAACGTGTACCTCGGTCGCGTGCAGAACGTCCTCCCCAGCATGGAGGCGGCCTTCGTCGACATCGGTCGCGGCCGCAACGCCGTGCTGTACTCCGGTGAGGTCGACTGGGATGCCGTCGAGACCGGCAACCAGCCCCGCCGGATCGAGCTGGCACTCAAGTCCGGCGACCGTGTCCTCGTGCAGGTCACGAAGGACCCCGTCGGCCACAAGGGCGCCCGCCTGACGAGCCAGATCTCCCTTCCGGGTCGCTACCTGGTGTACGTTCCCGGCGGCGCCATGAACGGCATCTCGCGGAAGCTCCCCGACACCGAGCGTGCTCGCCTGAAGAAGATCCTCAAGGAGGTCCTCCCGGAGTCGTCCGGCGTCATCGTGCGCACGGCCGCCGAGGGCGCGACCGAGGAGCAGCTGACGAGGGACGTCCAGCGGCTTACCTCGCAGTGGGAGCACATCAGCACGCAGGCGCAGACCGGGCAGGCTCCGGCGCTCCTGCACTCGGAGCCCGACCTCCTGGTCAAGATCGTCCGCGATGTCTTCAACGAGGACTTCCGCAAGATGCTCATCCAGGGCGACGAGGCATACGAGACCATCACGTCGTACCTGACGGGCGTCGCTCCCGACCTGCTCGAGCGCATCGAGAAGTACGAGGGCGAGCAGGACCCGTTCGACGTCTTCCGCGTCACCGAGCAGATCGAGAAGGCGCTGGATCGCAAGGTCTGGCTGCCCTCCGGTGGATCCCTCGTCATCGACCGCACCGAGGCGATGACGGTCGTCGACGTCAACACCGGCAAGTTCGTCGGCACCGGCGGAAACCTCGAAGAGACGGTCACGAAGAACAACCTCGAGGCCGCGGAGGAGATCGTCCGCCAGCTGCGCCTTCGCGACATCGGCGGCATCATCGTCGTCGACTTCATCGACATGGTGCTCGAGTCCAACCGCGACCTCGTCCTCCGCCGCCTCGTCGAGTGCCTGAGCCGCGACCGGACGAAGCACCAGGTCGCCGAGGTCACCTCGCTCGGCCTCGTGCAGATGACTCGCAAGAAGATCGGCCTCGGCCTGCTCGAGACGTTCAGCGAGGCGTGCGAGGTGTGCGCTGGTCGAGGCGTCATCGTCCACCACGACCCCGTCGTCAAGCACCGTTCCTCGGGCGGCGACCGCGGCAACGGCAACGGTGGCAACAACGGGAACAACCGCCGTCCGCGCCAGAACAGCGGTTCGTCGCAGAATCAGGGCGCAAACGCCCCCGCCGCGGCACCCGGCCACACCCACGTCATCACGGAGGGTGTGAAGTCCGCGCTCGCGCAGATCGCGGCATCCACCATCCAGCCTCACGAGGAGGCGGCCGCGGCCGCTGCGGAGGAGCAGGTCGCCGAGCGGCCCGAGCGCGCCAAGCGTCCCCGTCGCAAGAAGGCGGATGCCGCGCCGAAGACCGATGCCGATCGTCTGCTCGACTCGGTCCTCGAGGCGCTCCCCGAGCCGAAGGCTCCGGGTCAGGGCCGCGCGCGCCGTCGTGTGACGACGGCCGCCCTCACGGGCACACCCGTCCAGACGGCTCCGGAGGACTGATCCGGCGCGTCACCGCCCCCGACGTTGGCGGGCGGTGACGCGCAGTCCCGAGGCGATCAGTCGGCGCACGAGCTCGTGCGCGCCGACCTGCTCGGCGCCGCCCGCGACCAGGCGCGCGATCGCGTCCTCCGGGACGTCGTAGTGGTCGCGATCGAATGCACGCGGCGGGATGCCGTGGGTCGCCGCGAAGGCGTGCAGCTCATCCAGGTCGCTGTCCGAGACCAGGTGGGCCCACAGCCTGCCGTGGGCGGGCCACATCGCGGAGTCGACGAGAACGGTCATCCGCCGATCTTAGGCGGGCGCGTCCCGGGCGGGACCGCGCGCGACGCGCCGGGGGTCGCTTTTGCCCTCACTGCGGGGATCGGGTATTCTGGTCCCTTGGTGCGTCACGTGTCGCAGGCAGTTGCGATGCAGAGCCTGGCTTCCGCACCATGACTTCCAGTCTCATCAGACAATCGGAGCCGTGCGCTCCACAGAAGAAACAAGGTGTGAAGTGGTTTACGCAGTTGTGCGCGCCGGTGGCCGTCAGGAGAAGGTTCAGGTCGGAACGATCGTCGTCCTCGACCGTCAGTCGGCCAAGATCGGCGACAAGATCGAGCTCCCCGCCGTCCTGTTCGTCGACGGCGACGCCGTGACGACCGACGCCGACAAGCTCGCCAAGGTCAAGGTCACCGCCGAGGTCGTCGGCGAAGAGCGTGGTCCGAAGATCATCATCCAGAAGTTCAAGAACAAGACCGGCTACAAGAAGCGCCAGGGCCACCGCCAGGACCTCACGCGCGTCAAGATCACCGGCATCAAGTAAGTAGCCGAGAGGACACGAGAGATGGCACACAAAAAGGGCGCAAGCTCCACCCGTAACGGTCGTGACTCCAACGCACAGCGCCTCGGCGTGAAGCGGTTCGGTGGTCAGAAGGTCCTCGCCGGCGAGATCATCGTCCGTCAGCGCGGCACCCACTTCCACCCCGGCGCCGATGTCGGCCGCGGTGGCGACGACACGCTGTTCGCTCTGGCCGCCGGTGCGGTCGAGTTCGGCACGAAGGGCGGCCGCAAGGTCGTCAACATCGTGCCGGTCGCTGAGTGACCACACACAATCCTTGACGAGGGGCGGGCTGCGGCCCGCCCCTCTCTTTTTCCCCGCCGACCGTGGTCGGCTTCCCCGTCAGGAGACACCGCATGGTGACGTTCGTCGATCGCGTGACGCTGCATTTGAGCGCAGGCAAGGGCGGCAACGGCTGCGTGTCCGTAAAGCGCGAGAAGTTCAAGCCTCTCGCCGGTCCTGACGGCGGCAACGGCGGGCACGGCGGCGACATCATCCTCGTGTCCGACCCCCAGGTCACCACCCTGCTCTCGTACCACCACTCGCCGCACCGTTCCGCCGGTAACGGCGGCTTCGGCATGGGAGACCACCGCTCCGGAGCCCAGGGCGAGCCGCTCGAGCTCCAGGTGCCCGTCGGAACCGTCGTCAAGGACGAGACCGGTGAGGTCCTCGTCGACATGGCGACGCCCGGCATCCGCTTCGTCGTCGCCCCCGGCGGCCAGGGTGGTCTCGGCAACGCGGCGCTCGCGAACCCGAAGCGCAAGGCGCCCGGATTCGCACTCCTGGGTACCCCGGGGTGGGAGGGCGACGTTCAGCTCGAGCTGAAGACCGTCGCTGACGTGGCTCTGGTCGGGTTCCCGTCGGCCGGCAAGTCGAGCCTCATCGCGGCCATCTCGGCGGCGCGGCCCAAGATCGCCGACTACCCGTTCACGACGCTGCACCCGAACCTCGGTGTCGTCCAGGCCGGCGATGCCCGCTACACCGTGGCCGACGTCCCCGGGCTGATCGAAGGCGCGAGCGAGGGCAAGGGCCTCGGGCTCGAGTTCCTCCGCCACGTCGAGCGTTGCACGGCCCTCGTCCACGTGCTCGACTGCGCGACGCTGGAGCCCGGTCGCGACCCGATCAGCGACCTCGACGTGATCCTGGCCGAGCTCGCCGCCTACCCCGTTCCCGAGGGGCAGATTCCACTGCTCGAACGGCCGCAGCTCGTCGCGCTGAACAAGCTCGACGTGCCCGAGGCGAAGGAGCTCGCAGATCTCGTTCGCCCTGAGCTCGAGCAGCGCGGATTCCGTGTCTTCGACATCTCGACGGTCAGCCGCGACGGCCTCCGTCAGCTGACGTTCGCCCTCGGTGAGATCGTCGAGGAGCACCGTGCGGCGCTGGCCGCGGCGCCCGCTCCCGAGCGCGTCGTCATCCGCCCGCAGGGAACGAAGAAGGACTTCGAGATCCGCGTCGAGGGTGGCACCTACGGCAACATCTACCGCATCCTCGGCGACAAGCCGGTGCGGTGGGTGCAGCAGACGGACTTCCAGAACGAAGAGGCCGTCGGCTTCCTGGCCGACCGCCTCGAGAAGCTCGGCGTGGAGGACGGCCTCTTCAAGGCCGGTGCGCAGGCTGGGTCGACGGTCGTCATCGGCGCCGGCGACGGGATCGTCTTCGACTGGCACCCCTCGCTCGGCTCCGCAGCCGAGCTCATGACCGCGCCGCGTGGCACGGATCCCCGACTCGACCTGAACCCCCGTCGCACGACCTCGCAGCGCCGTGATCGCTATCACGAGCGGATGGATGCCAAGGCCGAGGCGCGCGCCGAGCTCGAGTCCGAGCGGATCGCTGCGACGCGCGGGGAGGACGAGGACGAGTCGTGACGCTGCAGGACCGTGCCGAGCTCGCGGGCGCACGCCGCGTCGTGGTCAAGGTGGGCTCGTCGTCCATCAGTGGTGAGAACGCGGAGAAGATCGGGCCGATCGTCGATGCCCTGGCCGAGGCGCACGCCCGCGGGACCGAGGTCGTCCTGGTGTCCTCGGGTGCGATCGCGACCGGGATGCCGTTCCTGCTGCTCGACGCCCGTCCGAGCGACCTCGCGACGCAGCAGGCCGCGGCCGCCGTCGGGCAGAACGTCCTGATCTACCGCTACCAGGAGGCCCTTCGGCCCTTCGACATCGTCGCCGGGCAGGTGCTCCTGACCGCGGGGGACCTCGAGAACCCGACGCACCGTTCCAACGCCCGACGGGCCATGGAACGCCTCCTGGGCCTGCGCATCCTCCCGATCGTCAACGAGAACGACACCGTCGCGACCCACGAGATCCGCTTCGGCGACAACGACCGATTGGCGGCCCTCGTGGCTCAGCTCGTCGGCGCCGACGCCCTCGTGCTCCTGAGCGACATCGAGACTCTCTACACGCGCCCGCCGGACGAGCCGGGCGCCACCCCGATCATCGACGTCGCGTACGGCGACGATCTGTCGGGCTATCAGTTCGGGTCGGTCGTCGTGAACAGTGTCGGCACGGGCGGAGCGGCGACGAAGGCCTCGGCCGCTCGGCTGGCAGCATCCGCCGGGATCGCGGTGCTCGTCACGAGCGCCGACCTCGTGCACGACGCCCTGCGGGGCAAACAGGTGGGCACCTGGTTCGCACCGAACCCCCAGCCCGCCGCTCCCGTGGCTACCGCTCCGGTGCGGGTCGACGGCGCTTGAGACGCTGAGACCCGGCATCCGCCGCCCTAGACTTGGCGGATGACGATCACCGCTGCCACGCCCCAGGAGCGCATGCATTCGGCGCGGACCGCCTCGCGGTCGCTGGGACTGCTGACGGATGCCGCCAAGACCGCCCTCCTGCGTTCGATCGCCGAGGCCATCGATGAGAACGTCGACGAGATCGTCGAAGCGAACGCCGACGACGTCTCGCGCGGGCGAGCTGACGGCCTCACGACGGGGCTCATCGACCGGCTCATCCTCGACGGCAGTCGGGTCGCGGCCCTCGCGACGGCGGTGCGCGACGTCGCCCAGCTGCCCGACCCCGTCGGACGCGTCCTCGACGACCGCGTCCTCGACAACGGGCTGCACCTGCAGAAGGTCTCCGTGCCGTTCGGTGTGATCGGGTCGATCTACGAGGCTCGTCCCAACGTGACCGTCGACATCGCCGCCCTCGCGCTCCGTTCGGGGAACGCGGTGGTGCTGCGAGGGGGGAGTGCTGCGCAGTCGACCAATGCGGCGCTGATCTCGGTGATGAGGGGCGCTCTCGCCGACGCCGGCGTCGACCCCGAGGCGATCCAGACCGTCGACGACTTCGGTCGCGATGGTGCGCGGGCCCTCATGCGGGCGCGCGGCCTCGTCGACGTCCTCGTGCCGCGGGGGAGCGCGCAGCTCATCGAGACCGTCGTCACCGAGTCCTCCGTCCCCGTCATCGAAACCGGTGCCGGCGTCGTGCACATCGTCCTCGACGCGACCGCACCGCTGGACTGGGCGACCGACATCGTCGTCAACGCGAAGGTGCAGCGTCCGAGTGTCTGCAATGCGGTGGAGACCGTCCTCGTGCACCGCGATGCGGCATCCCGTCTGCTGCCCTCCGTCATCGACGCTCTGCAAGAGCGCGGCGTGACCGTCCACGGCGATGCCGCCGCGGCATCCTTCGGTCGGGATGTCGTACCCGCGACCGACGAGGACTGGGCCACCGAGCACATGAGCCTCGACATCTCGATCCGCGTCATCGACGACCTCGACGACGCGCTGGCTCACATCCGGCGCTACTCGACGCAGCACACCGAATCGATCATCACGACCGATGACGACGTCGCCGAACGGTTCCTGGCCGAAGTGGATGCCGCCGTCGTGATGGTCAACGCGTCGACCCGGTTCACCGACGGGGGAGAGTTCGGCTTCGGCGCCGAGGTGGGGATCTCGACCCAGAAGCTCCACGCCCGAGGGCCCATGGGGCTGCCCGAACTGACGACCACGAAGTGGTTGGCGCGGGGCGCCGGGCAGATCCGGTCCTGACCGCCTAAACTGTTCCTGCACCCGACCCCTCGAACGGAGCCCGAATGAACTTCGCGACGACCATCGTCCTCGCCGCAGCCGAGACTGAGCACCACGGTGGAAACGTCATGGCCACGACCTACGGGTACGGCATCGTGGCTTTCGCGCTGTTCATGCTGCTGGGCCTCGTGAGCCTGTCGTACCGCAACGTGGCCAACCGTCACGCCCACAAGGCGGAGGCGTACGCCGCGAAGAACCCCGTGCAGCAGGCGGGCCACGGCCACCACTGAGGCCGCGTTCATGGCAACCACGCGGGCACCGCGTATCGGTGTGATGGGCGGCACGTTCGACCCCATCCACCACGGTCACCTCGTGGCGGCGAGCGAGGTCGCGCAGTCGTTCGACCTCGACGAGGTCGTGTTCGTCCCGACCGGTCAGCCCTGGCAGAAGTCCGGCGTGTCGTCGTCGGAGCACCGCTATCTGATGACCGTCATCGCCACGGCATCCAACCCCATGTTCACCGTCAGCCGCGTCGACGTCGACCGCACCGGGGCCACCTACACGATCGATACGTTGCGTGACCTCAAAGCGCAGCGGCCCGATGCGCAGCTCTTCTTCATCACCGGTGCGGACGCGATCGCGCAGATCGTCGGCTGGCGGGACGTCGACGAACTGTGGGACCTCGCGCACTTCGTGGCGGTCTCCCGTCCGGGCCACACGCTGAGCGTCGACGGGCTGCCCTCGGACGACGTCAGCGTCCTCGAGATCCCGGCGCTGTCCATCTCGTCCACCGACTGCCGCGCTCGCGTGAGCCGTGGGCACCCCGTCTGGTACCTCGTGCCCGACGGCGTCGTCCAATACATTGCGAAGCATCACCTGTATCGGAGCAAGGCATGAGCACACCAGACCAGCCGAGCACCCCACCCCTGACACGGCGGCAACTGCGGGAGCTGCGCAACACGGCATCCACGCCGATCATCACGCCCGAAGAGGCGCAAGCGGATGCCGACGCGTCGGACGCCGCTGCCGTGGAGGCTGCTCTCGCCGAGGTCGAGCACGAGTCCGAGGTCGCCCCGGAGCGCACTCCGGCCGTTCTCGCGGACGACGTGGACCTCCACCCTGACGCCCACCCCGTGACGCGACGCCAGGCGCGGCATCTCGCGAAGCTGAGCACCGGGACGGTCGACGTCGTCGAGTCCGCTCCCGTGACGGACGAGGTCTCGACAGGCGACGCCGCGGCGACCGAGCACGAGACGGCCGAGCACGAGACGGCTGATGGTGAGCCGGTCGATGGTGAGCCGGTCGATGAGATCCCCGTCGATGCGGGCCACGATGACGACCATGCTTCCGCCGACGATGCCGAGACGCCGCAGGAGGACGCTGAGACGCCGCAGGAGGACGCTGAGGGATCGACCTCGGTGGACGAGTCCGCGGAACCCGTCTCGGACGCGCCGGAGCACACTGTCGAGCCGAATGCCGACTCCGCAGAAGTTCCCCTCGACGCGGCCCCCGCCGACGTGGAAGCCGAAGCCGACGAGCCCACCGACGCGCCGGAGCCCGCGCGGGTCGTCGCTCCCGAACTCGGCGCGCAACTCCTCGCGGACGGTGCGGCGCCCGTCGACGTTCCGCCGTCGTTCGACCACCTGCTGACGCGCGGCGGCAGCGGCTCGTCGTCGGCGCCGAACGCGCTGATCCTGTCGCAGACGCCCGAGACCGGATCGCTCTCGGTCCCGATCCTCGGCACGGGAGAACTGATCATCACCGGCAGTTACGCGTTGCCGGAGAGCTTCGGGTCCACGGGGACGTCCCCTGGATCCGACGGTAAGGATGCCGACGCCGCCCTCATGGACGGCGAACTGCCGCCGGCATCCTCACCGACCCCGATCGCCGCATCGGCGGCGATCAGTACGATCAAGAGTGCGGATGAGATCATCCGCCCCCCGGCTCCCGAAAAGGGAAGCCGCCTCATCATGACCCTCGCGATCTGCGCCGGTGCCCTCGGGCTGGCTCTCGCGACGGTGCTCATCTTCACCGTTGTGAACGGAGTCTTTTAATGGTTGCTGCAGAGCACACGCACGAACTGGTCCAGGTGGCCGCGGCCGCCGCCGACAGCAAGGGGGGAACCGATCTCGTCGCCTTCGACGTGTCGGGACCGCTTCCGCTGATCGACGCCTTCCTCCTCGTCACCGGTAACAGCGAGCGCAACGTCGCCGCCATCGCCGACGAGGTCGAGGAGAAGATGCTCGAGGCGGGCCAGAAGCGCCTGCGCCGCGAGGGACGCGACGAATCGCGCTGGGTGCTGATCGACTTCGGCGACCTGGTCGTCCACGTCTTCCACGAAGAGGAGCGCGTGTTCTACGGCCTCGAGCGCCTGTGGAAGGACTGCCCGATCATCCCCGTGACGATCGCGGAGCCCACGCGCAGCGAGTGACGTCGTCGCCGCGTGTTCAGAGCACTCCTCCGCGTGTAGTAAGCTGGATGAGTTGCCGCGAGCGGCGACCAAGGGCCTGTGGCGCAGCTGGTAGCGCACCTGCATGGCATGCAGGGGGTCAGGGGTTCGAGTCCCCTCAGGTCCACCAAATACCCCGGTTCGCCGGGGTTTTTGTGTTTCTCCCCGCGGGTGCGTCGATGCCGTACGCTCGGCGCATGCACATCGGATCGGCACGAAGGCGGGGGCCTCGTGGGGCGGTGCGAGACATGAGTCGAGCCGACCTCCGCCTCGTCCCCATGACCCCGCGGGATCCGCACGAACCGGCCAGGGCAGCCTCGTCGCTGGAGCTCTTCTTCGATCTCGTCTTCGTCGTCGCCGTCAGCATCTCCGCGGTCGAGCTGCATCACGCTCTGACCGGCGGTCACATCGTCGATGGCGTCCTGAGTTATGCCGCCGTGTTCTTCAGCATCTGGTGGGCATGGATGAACTTCACCTGGTTCGCCACCGCATTCGATACGGACGACTGGCTCTACCGTCTCCTCACCATCGTCCAGATGGGAGGCGTGCTGGTGCTCGCGGCAGGAGTCCATTCGGCATTCGCCGACGGCGACTTCCGCATCGTGACCGCGGGGTACGTGGTCATGCGGCTCGCCATGGTCGCTCAGTGGATCCGTGCCTTCCGAAGAGCGGGGCCGGCGCGAGCGGCGACGGTGACCTACGCCGTCGGGATCACGGCGGTGCAGGTCCTCTGGGTGGCGGCACTGCTGCTCCCGGTCGGTGCCTTCCGGCTCGTCATCGTGGGGCTGATCCTCGCGGAGCTGGCGGTTCCGGTCATCGCGGAAAGCAGAGCGCCCACACCGCGCAACGCGCACCACATCACCGAGCGCTACGGTCTGTTCACTCTCATCCTGCTCGGTGAGAGTCTGCTCGCCTCCGCGAACGCGGTGATCCACGCCGTGCAGGATGCCGAGTCACTGACTCCACTCATCGGGATCGCCGTCCTCACCCTCGCCGTGACCGCCGCGCTGTGGTGGATCTACTTCTGGCCGCCGCACCACCTGGCGATCGACCGGCTGGGAAGTCCATTGCTGTACGGCTACGGCCACTACTTCGTGTTCGCGGCGGCCGGCGCCTTCTCCGCCGGCATCGAGGTCGAGATCGACGTTCTGACAGGTGACAGCGCGTTGATGTCGCCTGCGGCATCCTTCACCTATACGGTGCCCATCGCGATCTTCATCGGGGTCGTCTGGCTGCTGGCGATCCGTCCGCACGCGGGGCGTGCCGTGAACCTCATCGTCCCGTCGGGAGCGGTCCTCGTCCTCATCGACCCGCTCGTCCCGGTGCCCGTGGCGTTGACGGCCGTCATCCTCGCCGGGGTGGTCGCGGCTCTCATCGTCTCCGAACCGCGCGCGGTCGATGCCGACGGCGGGGCGCTCGTCGACGTCTGATTCCGTGCGAACCGGTGGTCCTCAGCTCGCCGAGGTCTGCAGCTCACGGCGCCGACGCGCATGACGCCACTCCGATACGAAGACGGAGCTCCGTCCGGCGGCGGTGCAGACGCCGCACACGGCTGCCGCAGCGAGGACGGCGCCGGCCTGATCAGAACCCTGTGCCGCGCCGGTCACCGAGGAGAGGAGGAGCAGCACGATCCCGGACGTCACGGCCCCAAGCAGCCAGAACACCATCACGTGCGCGACGACGCCGCGCACATTCCGCATCCACCGGGCCACGAGCCACGCGATCGGCGCGCCGAGCCACACCAACGCGAACGAGAGTGCGGCCGCGCCCAGCACGACGAAGACGAGAAGACCCTTCACGCTCTCGTCCGTCTGCATCGCTACGACGCACAAGTACACGGCGACGACCGCGACGAAACAGACCCACGTGGTGAATGTGTGACGAGCGACGTCGCGGGAATCAAGGGCTCTCGATCCCGGCTCACTCGGCGGAATCGGAAGCCTCCGCGTCCACCTCGGCGGCGTCGACGTCGAGATCCCCGGCGTCGGGAGCGACGAACCGCTCCTCGGGAGACGGGTCGTCAGGGTGATCAGGGGCACCGTGGGGCGCAGGGGGCAGGCCGTCCTGCTCTCCGCCGACGAGTCGCTCCAGGTCGGGCGTGGGATCGTTGCTCATGGGGGTCCTCTCGACTCTTCGAGCATGTCGGACCTCGAGCGTTGCGTCGAGGGCCTTGACCGGATTCAGCTGTTCTCGGTCGGGTCAACCAGCTGCAGCAGCAGGCTCCGGATGGGCTGCGCCCGCTCGGTAAAGGCGCGTTGCGCCGTGACGTACTCGGCCTTGCCCGCCGGCGTCTCGATGGGCACGGGGGAGTAGCCCCAGTCGCTGAGTTCGTACGGCGAGGCTCGCATGTCGAGTTCCCGGATGTCGCGGGCGAGCACGAACGCATCCAGGAGCAGCTCGCCGGGAACGAGCGGGCCGAGCTTCACCGCCCACTTGTAGAGGTCCATCCCCGCGTGGAGACACCCCGGCTGCTCCGTCAGCGCCTGCGTGTCGCGCGTGGGAGCGAAGCGATTGCGTGGCGCCGCGTCGGGCGTGAAGAAGCGGAACGCGTCGATGTGCGTGCATCGCAGATCGTGCGCCTCGACGACGGCATCCGTCCCCTCGGCACCGAGTCGCAACGGCACGGGATGCCGCGTCTCGCCGTCACGGTAGACCATGGCCCATTCGTGAAGGCCGAAGCATCCGTACGAGCCGGTCCGTCCGAGCGTGCTCGACAGGATGCCGCGGATCGCGCGGACCAGCGGCGCCTTCTCGGTGAGGAACGCGTCGGCGTCGGCCGCGACCGTGCCCGCCTCGCTGCGGTACCAGCGCCACCCCGCGTGCGGCGAGTCCGCGGCATCCGCTAACCGGACGTCACGCCCCGGATGCCAGCGGCGCAGGACAGCCGGCTTGTAGGAGTAGTACGTGTAGAGGAAGTCGTCGACCGGGTGCGTCTCGCCCCCGGCCGCGCGATGACGGCGTCCGGCGGTCAGCGCATCGGCCCGCTCGGCATGCGCTCGCATCCGCTCGGTCCAGTCGGTCCGCGCGAGGACGTCGCTCGTCAGGGTGGGCATCGCAGGCCGGTCAGAGGGGCTGGATGAGTTCGGGGGAGTCGTTGCGGACGTTGCCGACGGCACTGGAGACGACGTGGTCGGTGAGGCCGGCGACGACCTGGGGGGCTGCGTCGACGGCGGCGTCGAGGAGGTCGCCGACGTTGTCCACCTCGGTGTCGAGCCACGCGTCGGCGAAGTCGGCGTCGAGGAACAACGGCATCCGGTCATGGATCGACCCGAGCGGCGCGACGGCGTCGCGCGTGATGATCGTGAAGGACAGCACCCAGCGCGTGGGGTCGTCCTCGGCCTTCGCCGGGTCCTTCCACCACTCGTAGAGTCCCGCGAACAGCAGCGGGGACCCGTCGGCGGGATGGATGAAGTACGGCGTCTTGCCCTCGTCGGTCGTCTGCCACTCGTAGTACCCGGTGGCAGGCACGATCGCGCGGCGCTTGATGAGGGCCTGCCGGAACATCGGCTTGTCCTCGAGCTCCTCCGAACGCGCGTTGAACGCCCGCGCGCCGACCTTCACGTCCTTCGCCCACGAGGGGACGAGGCCCCAGCGCGCCGGCTCCAGCCGCCGTGTGGGCGGGTCGGTCTTGGCCGAGTCGAGGACGATACCCACCCGCGAGGTCGGGGCGATGTTGTACGACGGAGCGGGGAGGTCGTCGCTCTCGACGTCGACGCGGAGAACGCCGACCAGTTCCGAGGCGACGTTGGCAACGACGAAGCGACCGCACATGGCTGTCAGCCTAGGAGGAGGTGGGGACATCGCGGACGATGTCGACGTCGGTCAGTCGCTCGAGCAGCTCCGCGCCGTCGTCGCCGGTGACCCAGGGCACGCCCGCGGCGCTGTGGTCGTCCACGGCCGTCCGACCGCCCGCGAGGACCGCCTCGGCGGGAGTCAGTCGCCGGATCGCGACGGCGGCGACCTGCTCGGGATGCTCGATCGTGAACTGCGTGTAGATCTCGTCATCGTGCTGACCGTCGTCGCCGATGAGCAACCAGTCGATGTCGGGGAACTCATCCGCCAGGCGGCGCAGGTTCTCGTGCTTGTGCTCCTTGCCGCTGCGAAACCACCGGTCGTGCGTCGGACCCCAGTCCGTCAGGAGCATCGCGCCGAGGGGGAACAGATGCCGCCGCTGGAATCGCACCAGGGTCGGCGCGACGTTCCACGCACCTGTCGAGAGATACAGGATGGGCGACCCGGGGTTCTCACGAACGAGCCGCTCGAGCAGGACGGCCATGCCGGGAACCGGCTGGCGGGCGTGCTCGTTGAGGACGAAGGAGTTCCACGCCGCCACGAAGGGCCGGGGGAGGGCGGTGACCATCACGGTGTCGTCCACGTCCGAGATCACCCCGAACCGGATGTCGTCTCCGACGATGAACACGCGGGCGTCGACCGGGTCGGCATCCTCCACGCTCATCGTGATCGTCTGCCAGCCCGCGGCGAGCGTGGCCGGGAGCACGGCGTCGACGACCCCACCGCGATCGGCGGCGACCTCGTGGCTCACCCCGTCGATCATCACGGTCACCCGCGCGTGGGCGATCGGCACGGCGGCGAAACTCCGCCATCCGCGCACACCGGCGTAGTCGCCCCGCTCTCGGCGCTTGGCCTTCGGGGGGATCAGCACCCGGCCGAGGACGCGCACCCACTGCGTGCTGCCGTACCCGGGGAACGCGGCGACCGTGGGCCGGCGGCCGTTCGCGCGGGCGCGCTTCTCGCGCCAGGCGTGGAACCGGTATTCGAGGCGTGCCAGCCAGAGCACCTTGGCGTCGCGGGGGGAGGAGGACATCGATTCAGTCTTTCACGTCGTCGGCCCGAGCCTCCGGCGCATCGTCGAGCTCGAGGTGGCGTGCCTCCCGGGTGCTGATGACGCGCTTCGCGATGTAGACGAGCAGGACGAACGCCGCGATGACGGCGACGAAGAGGTAGCCCGCGTAGTGGAGGCTGTCGGAGAGTTCGCGGTACCCCTCGGCGGCGGCCGCGGCGACGGAGACGTACGCGACCGACCAGACCGTGCACGCGGGCACGGTCCACGCGAGGAACCTGCGGTACGCGAATCCGCTCATCCCCACGGTGAGCGGGACGAGGGAGTGGAGGACCGGGAGGAAGCGCGACAGGAAGATGGCGGGCCCGCCGCGTCGACGCAGATAGAGCTCCGCGCGCATCCAGTTGCGTTCGCCGGTCAGCTTCCCGACGCGCGAGAACCGGATGCGCGGTCCCAGCCAGCGTCCGAGCGCGAATCCGATGCTCTCGCCGATGAGCGATCCGATGAGGATGGCCAGGACGAGCCAGGTGCCCTCGGCGAGGTTGTCGACGGCCGTGCCGGCGACGATGACGATCGTGTCGCCGGGGACGATGAGCCCGACGAGGACGCTCGTCTCGAGCATCATCGCGAGTCCGGCGACGATGACGCGCACGACCGGGTCGACCGCCTGGACGGTACTGAGCAGCCAGTCGAGGATCTCGTTCACGACCTCAGATTATCCGCCGTCTACCCTGAGGGGGTGTCCAGCGACCTCGCCTCCCGCGCACTCGACGGCTGGCTCGATCCCGCGATCGCCTTCGCGACGGTCGTCGGCGATGCCGGGGACGCCTTCTGGTTGGATGCCGGGCCCGACGCCGCCGACGGGTGGAGCTGGGTGGGCACCGGCATCCCCTCGTCGCCTCCTCACGAGGTCCGCCTCTCCGGTGGGACGGATGCCGCTGCGGGACCCTTCCGTGGCGGCTGGGTCGGCTGGTCGGGGTACGACGCGGCGGCCCGCCGCGCCGGCGCGCCTGCCGTGGACGACGTCGGGCCCGCAGAGGTCTGGCTCCGCGTCGATCGGATGCTGGGGTTCGATCACGCTGCACGGCGGATGGTCGCCTTCGGTGCGGAGGACGTCCTCGACGGGCTGGCCGCGTCGGTCGCTCGGGCTATCGCGGCGGGAGAGGCCCCGAGCCCCGCGGAACCGCCCGTGGTCGAGGTCGTCGCCCGGCACGATCCTGCGGGGTACATCGCCCTCATCGAACAGTGCCGCGAAGAGATCAGGGAGGGGCGTGCGTACCAGCTGTGCCTCACCACGCGATTCGAGACGGCGGCATCCGTGGACCCGGTCGACACGTACCTGCGGCTGCGAGCCGCGACACCGGCGCACCACGGCGGATTCATCCGCAGCGGCGGGTGGGCGCTCGTCAGTGCGTCACCCGAGCAGTTCCTGTCGGTCTCGGAGGGGATCGTCCGCACGCGCCCCATCAAGGGCACGCGACCGCGCTCCGTCGACGTCGTCGAGGATGCGGCTCTCGCCGCCGAGCTGCGGGGGAGTGAGAAGGAGCAGGCCGAGAACGTCATGATCGTCGACCTCATGCGCAACGACCTGCAGCGGGTGTGCGAGCCCGGGACGGTCGCGGCGGAACGGCTGCTGGAGGTCGAGTCCTACCCCGCCGTGCATCAGCTCGTGAGCACGGTGGCGGGGAGGCTGCGTCCCGGCACGACGGTCGGCGACCTCCGGGATGCGGCTTTTCCCGCCGGAAGCATGACGGGAGCCCCCAAGCTCTCGGCCATGCAGATCCTGCACCGGGTGGAGTCTGCGCCCCGGGGAGTCTTCGCGGGATGCTTCGGGTGGATCGGTTTCGACGGCGGACTCGATCTGGCCATGGTGATCCGCTCGATCGTCGTCCACCCGGGCGGCGCGTATGTCGGCGCCGGTGGCGGGATCACGTGGGGGTCGATCGCGGCGGACGAGGTCGCTGAAGTCGGCATCAAGGCGCGAGCGCCCCTCCGCGCGCTGGGTGCGGAACTGCCACCGGGATGGTGAAAGTCCTGGTCCGCTAGGCTGAAAAGGCGTTTTCGCGCGCCCTCCCGACTTTGCACGATTGGTTCACCGTGTCATCCAGCACCTCCTCCGACGCATCGGCTCCCGAGCAGACCGGCTTCGACTCCCGCGCCATCCAGGCGAAGTGGCAGGCCCGGTGGGCGGAGTCCGACCCGTTCAAGGCCGGCGGCGACGAAGACACCCGTCCGCGCAAGTACGTCCTCGGAATGTTCCCGTACCCCTCGGGCGACCTGCACATGGGCCACGCCGAGAACTACGCCTACGTCGACGCCGTCGCACGCTTCTGGCGTCACCGCGGCTACAACGTGCTGAACCCGATCGGCTGGGACTCCTTCGGCCTGCCCGCCGAGAACGCCGCGATCAAGGGCGGCGCCGGGTCCGACCCGCGCGAGTGGACCTACAACAACATCGACCAGCACAAGGTCAGCTTCCGCGCGTTCGGGTCGTCGTACGACTGGAGCCGCGTGCTCCACACGAGCGACCCCGAGTACTACCGCTGGAACCAGTGGCTGTTCCAGCGCCTGTTCGAGCGCGGGCTCGCTTACCGCAAGCAGAGCGCCGTCAACTGGTGCCCCAACGACCAGACCGTGCTCGCGAACGAGCAGGTCGTCGACGGACACTGCGAGCGCTGCGGGTACGAGGTCGTCAAGAAGAAGCTGACGCAGTGGTACTTCAAGATCACCGAGTACGCCGACCGTCTGCTCGATGACCTGAACCAGCTCGAGGGCTTCTGGCCCCACAAGGTGCTGCAGATGCAGCGCAACTGGATCGGCCGCTCCATAGGCGCCGACATCGACTTCGAGATCGAGGGGCGCGCCGAGAAGATCACCGTCTTCTCCACCCGTCCCGACACCCTCCACGGCGCGACCTTCATGGTCGTCGCGCCTGACTCGGACCTCGCTGCGGAGCTCGTCGACGGCGCCTCGCCCGAGGTTCAGCAGCGCTTCCGGAACTACCTCGACACGGTGCAGAAGACGAGCGAGATCGAGCGCCAGACCGCCGATCGCCCCAAGACCGGTGTGTTCCTCGACCGTTTCGCGATCAACCCGATCAACGGTGAGCGTCTGCCGATCTGGGCGGCGGACTACGTCCTCGCCGACTACGGGCACGGTGCCGTCATGGCCGTCCCCGCGCACGACCAGCGCGACCTCGACTTCGCCCGCGCGTTCGACCTGCCCGTGAAGGTCGTCGTCGACACGACGGCTCCGGTCACCGGCGCGATCCCGGTCATCGAGGTCGACGAGGACGGTGTGCCGATCGGCGACGACCTCGAGTCGATCGACCCCGCCCGCACGGGCACCGCCCTGACGGGCGACGGACGCCTCATCAACTCCGGGTCGCTGAACGGGCTGTCCAAGCGCAACGCGATCGCCCGCGCGATCGAAGAGCTCACCTCGGCGGGAACCGGCCGCGCCGCGAAGACCTACCGCCTCCGCGATTGGCTGATCTCGCGTCAGCGGTTCTGGGGCACCCCGATCCCGATGATCCACACCGAGGACGGCCGTATCGTCCCGGTCCCCGACGAGCAGCTGCCCGTCATCCTCCCCGACGCCAAGGGTCTCGACCTGAAGCCGAAGGGCACGTCGCCGCTGGGCGGCGCGACCGAGTGGATGTCGACGGTCGACCCCGAGACCGGCGAGCCGGCGCTTCGCGACGCTGACACGATGGACACGTTCGTCGACAGCTCGTGGTACTTCCTGCGCTTCCTGGCCCCAAACGGGGCGACGGAGCCGTTCCCGAGCGCCGAGGCATCCAAGTGGGCGCCGGTCGACTCGTACATCGGCGGCGTCGAGCACGCGATCCTCCACCTGCTGTACGCCCGGTTCATCACGAAGGTCCTGTTCGACATGGGCCTCGTCGACTTCACCGAGCCGTTCACGAGCCTGATCAACCAGGGCATGGTCCTGCTCGACGGCTCGAAGATGTCGAAGTCGAAGGGCAACCTCGTCGAGTTCGCGTCGAGCATGGACGACCCGGGTGCGGATGCCGTCCGTGTCGCTATCGCATTCGCCGGGCCTGTCGAGGACGACATCAACTGGGAGGACGTCTCGACGACCGGTGCCCAGAAGTTCCTGTCGCGCGCACTGCGTGTCGCCTCCGACGTCGCGAGCCCGTCGGACGTCGTCTGGGCCGAGGGGGACACCGCGCTCCGCCGCGTGACCCACCGCCTGTGGGCCGATGTCGTCGGGCTCGTCGAGCAGTCGAAGTTCAACGTGGTGGTCGCGCGTCTCATGGAGCTCGTCAACGCGACGCGCAAGACGATCGACTCGGGCGCAGGCGCCGCCGACCCCGCCGTCCGCGAGGCCGCCGAGGCCGTCGCGATGATCCTCGACCTCTTCGCCCCGCACACCGCGGAGGAGATGTGGGAGATCCTCGGCTACAAGCCGTTCGTCGGCGTCGTGCCGTGGCGTCAGGCCGACCCCACGCTCCTCGTCGAGGAGTCGGTGACGGCGGTCGTGCAGGTCAACGGCAAGGTGCGCGGCACGCTCACCGTCCCGGCGAAGATCTCGGGCGACGAGCTCGAGAAGCTCGCCCTCGCCGACGAGAAGGTGCGTCGGGCCATCGGCGACAAGGAGATCACCCGCGCCGTCGTGCGGGCGCCGAAGGTCGTCAGCTTCACCGTCGCCTGAGCGTCTTCTCCACCGTGGCCATCTGACCGCGGTTCGTCCACCGCCCTCTCGCCGCGCGGCGAGGGGCGGCCCGGCGCCGGAATGATCGTGCCATGGGTGCGCAGGCGGTGCCGACGTCTCGACGTCGGCTGGGGATCGGTGCCGCCGTCGTCCTCGTGGTCGTCGTCGCCGCCGTGACGATTGCGATCGGGATCGTCCGGACGGGCGCGGAATCAGCCGTCGAGACGGTGCCCGAGGTCGTCTCCGAGACGGTGGCGCCGGCGTCGGTGTACGTCCACGTCTCGGGTCAGGTGCGAGAGCCCGGTCTGTATCGCCTCGACCAGGGTGCGCGCGTCGTGGACGCCGTCGTCGCCGCCGGGGGGTTCTCTGAGAAGGCGTCTCGCGACGGCGTGAACCTTGCGCGTCCGGTGAGCGACGGTGAGCAGCTCCTCATCCCCGGAGAGGGTGAAGAGGGGACGGATGCCGGTGCTTCCGCCGCACCCGAAGGCGATGGTCGCGTGAATTTGAACACCGCCGACGTCGCTGCCCTCGACACGTTGCCGCGCATCGGACCGTCGATCGCGCAGCGGATCCTCGACTGGCGCGAGGAGAACGGCCGGTTCACGAGCGTCGACGACCTCATGGCGGTGCCGGGGATCGGGGAGAAGATGCTCGAATCCCTCCGCGACCTGGTGACGGTGTGAGTGGTCGGACCGCGCGGCGCCCCTGACGTTGCTACCGTTTGCGCATAACCGAGGCGCCCTGCCCAGCGGGCCCCACCGGCGTCTTGCTGGCGGGGCCCGCTGGCGCGTTCAGAGTGATTCGTTCCGGCGCATGACGTGATCGCGACGGATTACATCAGCGGCGAATGCGAGGAGGGGGACCACTGAGAGAGGACCAATCCACGTCGGGTCTGCATCTGTCGTCATAAGAACGGCGTTTAACGCCGCGCACCAGACAACGGCACTGACAAACCAGGTGATGCGCCACCAGGTATCGGCGAAAAAGTAACGGAAACGGTTGACGCTTCGATCTTTCTTCACTTGCAGTTCCCCCCTTTATATGTATCGAACCAAGGTACTGGCGAGGTGACCACAGTGAAAGTGATCGTCAGCTGGAGACATCTTTTCGGGCTGGAGTTGTCCGCAACGCCAGCCGTGTACACACCCGACCCCGCAATAGCCAGACAGGCGGCGCCAAATGCAGCCGCTCCAATGGGCCCACCCGCCGCGGTGCCGGCGGCTGCACACACGGCCGTCAGGCCGGTAGCGCCCCACCCCGCACCCGCGATCGTTTTAGTCTCGGCGCGGTTCCAACGTACGAGGGTCTGGAAAAAGTTCGGCCGCGTTATCTTCGGGTCCGCTACGACAGGGTAGACGATGCCCGCGGATTCATGATCAACCAGCTGCACGAGTGCACCCGACTGCACCACGTAGCGAGTAGCGACGTTGCGGCCGTTCGCGTCCTTCGCCCACGGCGCTTCGACGTGCGCAATAGAAACCTCCAGTACCGCCTCCGTGTTTGACTCCGGATCCTCGAGATCCACCATCCTGAAGATATCCGCGCTGCCGTCAGCGTTTACACGTGCGCCGGTGCCGGCCTCGAGAGGATATGTGAAGCGATTTGACTGGGATGCGTCGTAGATCACGGTGGCGATGCGGACGCCGTCGTCTACCGTCTCCACCGACAGCGCGGCAGATTCACTGTCGCCCGACATCGCAATGCTGCCCTGTCGCGAGATCCCTACGTCGGCCACGCTCATTTCAGTTGGCAAGCCAATCGAGACAGGCGCTGCCTGATCGAAATGCAGCGTGACTTGACTCTCATCTCCGATCGCTTGAACTGCCTCATTCGATGCAATCCAGTTCTCGCTGTGAAGCTGCGCTCGTGTAATCGTCTCGCGTTCGGCAGAAGAAGCTACAGCGTTGGCGATCTCCGTGTATGGGTCGGACTCGGCGTACGCTGCCGTTGGACATGCGATGGATATGGTGAAGACGGTCGCCGCAGCTGCCGCTGCGACCGATACTTTCTGGCTTCGCTTCCCGTCGTCTCGAAATTTGAACACGTTGCTCCCCCGGTCGATGGGCCGCGGCATTGCGGCCCTGACGCGAATCTATGCGATGGATTGCCATCATTGTTGTCCCCTCTTCGGCGGACATCGACGTAGGTCATTCGGCCGGTCTGGTCGCCTTGCCTCGGCAAGCGCAGGTGCTCAGAAGGCCCCAGTGAGACACTGACGACGATGCGTCAGCGGCACCATGGGGCATGACGGTGCGAATCCGAACTTCAGTTGGCCATGGTGGCCGCCCGAGGCGGATCCGACTGTTCGGCGGGCCATGTTCCGGCGAGAGGAGACCGGCCGGATCGCCACCGTGACTAGGGGACGTTGACAGCGAGGGTCGAGAAGAAGCTCCGGCACTGTTGTGCGACCTGTGATCGTGACTAGTAGCTACTCCCGGGGGGGGGGCACCTCATCTGCACCCCGGCCATCAAACGTTGAAGATCGGCCGTCGTAGGAGACGCGAGAATCATAAGAGGCTGGAGATGCCACCTCTGATGCTGGTGGAGCGCAGTGGGGCTGCTTGTTCTTTTCTCCACTGATGCCGGGCAATCGGTGTAATCCCCCGATCGACCGTAGACGGAGCCTGACGCATGAAGACTGCCCGAGCCTTTCGGAATGACGATGCGGACCGCGCGGCGCCGCGACCTGCGGTTGCTACCGGTCGCGCTCGCGGGGTGGGCGGGTGCCGGGGCGGCGATCAGCTTCCCCGAGCATGCGGTCGCTCTCGCCGTGATCTTTTGGGTTGTCGCCGCTTTAGCCTTGGTGATCGCCGCGCGAACGTCCCTGCCGACGACCGTCGCGCTTATCGCGGTGGCGTTCGCGGTCGCCGGGGGCGCGGCATCCCACGTCGCACTCGCTCAGCCCGCCCGAGAGGCCGTCGCCGGTCTGCAGATCACCGGGGGGCGCACCGCCGCGTTCGAGGTCGATGTCGTCGGCAAGGTCGAACGGTCCGCCACCGGGTTCCGCTTCGACGCGATCACCAGGTCCGCGACGATCGGCTCGGACTCGACGCCCGTCTCGGCTCCCGTACTTGTCCGCGTCCAGGAGCGCCCGGCCGGGCTCGACCTCGGTGCTCAGGTCGAGGTGACGGGAACGGCGTTTCGAGCGGATGCCGCTGATCGTGAGGTCCTCGTGATCGAGGCGTCCACGATTCGGCTGGTGCGAGCCCCGACCGGTCCGCTCGCCGTCGCGGCCGCGCTGCGGACGGGTCTGGTCGAGGCGGTCGACGGTCTCCCCGACCCCGGTGCAGGGCTCGTTCCAGGCCTCGCGGTCGGCGACACATCCGCGGTCACCGAGGATCTCGACCAGCAGATGAGAGCATCGTCGCTGTCGCATCTGACAGCCGTCTCGGGGGCGAACTGCGCGCTCGTCGTCGGGATCGCATTCGGCTTCGCTGCCCTCTGCGGGGCGCGGCGCGGCATCCGCGTCACGGCGGGACTGGCGACGCTCGTCGCATTCATCGTGCTTGTCTCGCCCGAACCCAGCGTCGTCCGAGCGGGCGTGATGGCGGCGATCGCCATGCTGGGCGTCCTGCTGGGGCGGATCGGCGCAGGGATGTCGATCCTGTCCGCGTCGGTGTGCGTGCTGCTCGTGCTCGATCCTTGGCTCGCGGCCTCCCTCGGGTTCGCACTGTCTGCGGTGGCGACCGGGTCGCTGCTGCTGTTCGCCGGACCGCTCGCCGACGGGATGTCGCGGTGGATGCCCGCACCGCTCGCGCTCGCCCTGTCCGTCCCGCTCGCGGCGCAGCTCGCCTGCGGACCGCTGCTCGTGCTGATCGAGCCGACCGTGCCCCTCGTCGGCGTGCTCGCGAACCTGCTTGCGGGTCCCGCCGCGCCCGCCGCGACCGTCCTCGGCCTTCTCGCCTGCCTTGCGCTGCCGTTCCCGGTACTCGCGCAGGGGCTGGCGGCGATCGCGTGGCTGCCGGCGGCCTGGATCGCGGGAACGGCGGACCTGTCCGCGCGGCTGCCCGGGGCATCCATCGGATGGGTGGAAGGGATGCCGGGGCTCATCGCCCTCGCAGCGACAGTGGCCGCGATCGGCATCGTGATCGCCGCACGCCGGCACCGGTTGCAGCGGTGGGCGGGGTGGGCGCTCGTCGTCATCGTCGTCGTCGTGGTGAGCGCCGGCCCGTTCCGGACCCTCATCGACCGGACGCGGGCGCCGGACGATTGGGCCATCGCTGCATGCGAGGTGGGGCAGGGCGACGCCGTACTCGTGCGCTCCGGTGAGGCCATCATGCTGATCGACACGGGGCCGGAGCCAGCGCCCCTCGCCGCGTGCCTTGACCGGTTCGCGGTCGACCGCATCGACGTCCTTGTGTTCACCCACTTCGACATGGACCACCGCGGCGGTGCCGAGACTCTGGTCGGTCGCGCGGATCTCGTCCTGCACGGTCCGATCCCCGACGCAGAGGCTGCTGCGATGATCGCCGGTTTCACGGAGTCGGGTGCGCGAGCACAGGAGGTCTCCGCAGGTCAGAGCGGCGCGCTGGGGGAGTGCCGCTGGCGCTCGCTGTGGCCGAGGCCGCGCGACCCGGTCTATCCGTACGGGAACGACGCGAGCGTCGTGATCGACATCACCGGATGCCGCGCCCCCGACGCGATCTTCCTGGGCGATCTGTCAGCGCAGCCGCAACGATCCCTGCTCGCTCTCGGCGCGATCGACCGCACCTATTCGGTGGTCAAAGTCGCGCACCACGGCAGCGCCGATCAGGATCACAGCCTCTACGAAGAGCTCGACGCGGCCGTCGCCCTCGTGACCGTCGGAGAGAACACCTACGGCCACCCGCGAGAGGAGATCCTCGAGCTCCTCCGCGAGGAAAAGGCGATCATCGCCCGCACCGACACGTCGGGTGACGTCGTGCTCTGGCGCGACGGGGACGGGATCCGGCTGTGGCGCTCCCGTGAGGAGGGCGGCTGATTCTCGTAGGCTGACCGGATGCCTCCCGCCCGCACGGCCCTTTCCCTCACCTCTCTGCGCGATGCTCCTCGCGGCGGTCGCGGCGGTCGCGGCTGTGTGGGCGCTGTCCCGGCGGCGGTCCGGTGAGCGACGGCGGAGCGTCGGTAGCCCTCGGTAGGCTGGACCCATGCCGAGCCCCCGTCGTCCTGCCGCGAAGACGGCGAAGTCGGCGATCCCGCAGATCTCCTGGCGTGCGCCGCAGCCCGCGCCCGTCGTCCTCGTCTCGGGGCCCGAGGAGATCTGCGCCGAGCGGGCGACCGCCGGCATCCGTGAATACCTGCGCGCCGAGGATCCGAGCCTCGAAGTCACCGACATCCGCGCCGACGACTACGCGCCGGGCACCCTCTTCGCGGTGTCATCACCCTCGCTGTTCGGCGAGCCGCGCCTCGTCCGCGTCTCGGGTGTCGAGAAATGCTCCGACGCGTTCCTGACAGAGGCGATCCGCTACCTCGAAGCGCCGCAGGAGGGCGCGACGATCGTGCTCCGCCACACCGGCGCGAGCGTTCGCGGCAAGAAGCTCCTCGACACGATCCGTTCGGGCGCCGGCGGCGGCATCGAGATCGCCTGCCCCGCGGTCAAGCGTGACTCCGACCGCTTCGACTTCGCGGCGGGCGAGTTCCAGGCCGCCAAACGCCGCATCGCCCCGCCCGCGCTCCGCGCCCTCGTCTCGGCCTTCGCCGACGACCTCACCGAGCTCGCGGCCGCGTGCCAGCAGCTCATCTCCGACGTCGAGGGCGACATCACCGAGCAGGTCGTCACCCGTTACTACGGCGGCCGCGTCGAGACGACCGCGTTCGCCGTCGCCGACACCGCCATCGCCGGACGCTACGGCGACGCCCTCGTCACCCTCCGCCACGCGCTCGCCTCCGGGGCGGACCCCGTGCCCATGGTCGCGGCGATCGCCTCGAAGCTCCGCACCATGGCGCGCGTCGCCGGCACCCGCGAGCCCTCCGGCGCCCTCGCCGCGCGCATCGGCATGAAGGACTGGCAGGTCGACCGTGCCCGCCGCGACCTCGCCGGCTGGACCGAGTCTTCGCTCGGCATCGCGATCCAGGCTGCCGCCCGAGCGGATGCCGAGGTCAAAGGCGCGTCCCGCGATGCTGTGTTCGCGGTCGAGCGCCTCGTCACGGTCGTGGCGACCCGAGCCCCGTACGGCGCCTGAGGCACGTCAGCCGCAAACGACGAAGGCCCATCCCTTTCGGGACGGGCCTTCGTCGTAGCTCGGCGTTCGCGGCTCAGAGAGCAGCGACCTGCTTCGCGATCGAGGACTTGCGGTTCGCCGCCTGGTTCTCGTGGATGACGCCCTTGCTGACGGCCTTGTCGAGCTTCTTGGTCGCCTTCACCAGAGCCTTCTCGGCAGCGGCCTTGTCGCCGGCGGTGATGGCCGCGCGGGTCTGACGGACGACGGTCCGCAGCTCGCTCTTGACGGCCTTGTTCCGCTCGCGGGCCTTCTCGTTGGTCTTGTTGCGCTTGATCTGCGACTTGATGTTCGCCACGTTCGACGTATCTTTCGTTCGAGGTACAGGTGGATGTGCCGGCGACAGAAGAGGGCTGTCACTCAGCGGTCGTGTGAGGGAGGAACCCACACGCAAGCCAAAAACAGATCTTATCAGGTGGGAGGCTCATCCCGAAGTCGGCCGCTCCTGCGCCATCGTCGCGAGGGCGAGGTCGATGACCGCATTGAACACCCGAGGCCGCATGGCGGTGACCAGATGGGATGTCCGGGGCACGACGATGAGCTCGGCCTCGGGCTTCAGAGCGGTGAAGAGCCGCTCGTTCAGACGAAGTTGGTCCCACTGCCCGTTGACGAACCACATCGGCACCGAGATGCGTTTCAGCGCGGACACGAGATCGAGGACCGACAGGCTCCGGAGCGCGGTGTCCTGCGCGTCGTACGCGTACCCGCCCGCCGCGAAGTCGGCGCGTGTCTCGGGCGGGAGCGTGCGATCCAACACCATGTCGGTGAGCGGCTGACCACGCCGGGGGAGACGATCGAATCCCCGCGCCAGCGTCCGGTACATCGTGAGGCCCGCGCCGCGCGGGATCGACGTGCACCCCGCCGGAATGAACGCCTCGACCGGGGGAGGATCCTCGCGGCCCATGTACTCGATGGAGACGAGTCCACCCATCGAGTGGGCGACCAGGAGCACGGGGCCGCGAGCCGCGGCATCCGTCACCGCGGCGTCGATCGTCTCGAATGCCCCGTCCAGCGTGAAGGTCTCGCTCATGCGGGTGCCGTGCCCGGGCAGGTCAAGGGCGTGCGCGCCGATGCCCGCCGCGGTCAAGTGCTCGACCTGCGCGCGCCACATCGTCGCCGAGGTCCGGATGCCGTGGACGAACACCACCTGAGGCGTCATGCCTCCAGCCTACGAAGCAGCGACCGCGCAAACGGGGAACGGGGGCGGATCCGAAGACCCGCCCCCGTTCCGCCGATGGCGGCGTCAGAACAGAACGCGGACCGTCGCCCGGTTGCTCACCGATCCCGCAGCGACCTTCGGGTCGTCGGGCACGAACGTCGCGGTGTACGTGTGCGCGCCCTTGGAGAGCCGTCCGAGGGTGGTCGTCGCGACACCTCGGCGGACCTCCGAGGTCGCGATGACGCGGTCGCCTTCCCGGAACTCCACGACGCCCTCCGCGCGCCCACCGTCCTGCAGGACGATGGCGACGAGGGTCGACGGCAGGATCCGGTTGATGTGCACCGGCGGGAGCGCGAGGAGCGACGTACGCGTCGTCGCCGCGGGCTCGGCCGCCTCCTCGACCGTGACGGGCACCTGGGCGACCGTGCCGCTGGGCGCCGCCGTGACGGTGAGCTGCGCCGTGCCCGCGGGGGTTCCCGCCGGCAGCGTGACACTGACGGATGCCGCGCCACCGGTCACCGGCGCAGTGCCGAGCACCTGCTCGCCCAGGCGCACCGTCACCTCGGTGTTGGCCGGAGCGCCCTTGCTGGTCAGGTCCATGCCCGCCACCTGGAAGGTCACCGTGTCACCCGCGGCGACGGTCTCGGGAACGCCCGACACCTGCACGCCGTGCTTGGCGAACGACGGGGCGACGGGGGAGCCGTCGGCGATGTAGTCCACCCATGCCTCGTAGTCGAGGAGGCCCGTGTCGACGTAGTCGTCACCCTCCGTGAAGGCGCGGAAGTTGTCGCCGCCGGCCGCCAGGAACGAGAACGTGCCGATGCGGTACGTCCCGGCCGGGTCGATCGCCTTGCCGTCGACCGTCACCGAGGTGATGCGCTGCCCCTCGGGGAGCGCCGGGTCGTAGGTGTACGACACGTTGTCCGAGAGGCCCAGCTGCAGGTACGGCCGCTGCGGGACGTTGCCCGCCGCATCCCGCTGCCACTGCTGCTCGAGCATCTGGGTGAACTCCTCACCCGTGAGGGTGACGAGGGCCAGCGTGTTGTTGAACGGCAGCACCGCGTTGGCCTGGCTGAACGAGATCGACCCGTCCGCGAGACCCGCCACGGCGCCGGCACCGAACTCGGCCTGCGTGTCGAACAGGTCCGCGCGGAGGCCGCCCGGGTTCGTCACGCCGATCACAGCGCCGTTCGGCAGGTCGGCCAGGCTGTCGCGCAGCATGTTCGCGACGGTGTTGCCGAGCGTCGACTCGGCGGCGCGGTTGTCGCGCGAACCCCCGGTGTAGACGCCGTCGACGTACGATCCGCCGCTGAAGGCCGTCGTGATGTCGCCGGCGACCTGGCCGACCTCGGTGTTGCCGACGGCAGCGGCGTTGTCCGTGGCCGCCTTCGTGATGCGGGCGACCTCCGCCACTCGGGGGTACGCGGCGACGAGGTCCGCAGCGGGCGTCGTCGTGCGGGCGACGTTGCGCTCGGTGTGCGTCGAGACCTCACCCGTGGCGGCATCCAGTGTCAGCGTGATCTCGCCGATCTTGGCGCCGTACGAGCCGGTCTGGACGACCGGACGGGTGCGGTCCGTGCCGGGGATCGGCGCCGACCAGGCGTATTCCTTGTGCGTGTGGCCGGTGAAGATCGCATCGACGTCGGCGGACGTGTCGTTGATGATCGCACCGAAGGCGCCGCCGGCGGCTACCTCCTCGTCGAGGGTCGCGCCGTCGGGCGTGCCCGCGCCGGCCCCCTCGTGGTACATCGCGACGATGACGTCGGCCTCACCGTTGGACTCGTCGCCGTCGCTCAGCTGAGCGGCGACGCGGTTGACCGCCTCGACCGGATCGCCGAAGTCGACGGACTCGATGCCGGTCGGCGTCACGAGCGTCGGGGTCTCCTCGGTGACGGCGCCGACGACACCGACCGTGAGGCCGTCCGCCTCGAGCAGCGTGTACTCGTCGAGCGCGGGGGTCGTCGTGCCCTTCTTGTAGACGTTGGCCCCGAGCTGCGGTGCGTCGAACGCGTCGGACACGCGGCCCGACAGGTCGTCGAACCCGCGGTCGAACTCGTGGTTGCCGACGGCGCTCGCCTGCAGACCCATGGCGTTCAGGACGTCGATGGTCGGCTCGTCCTTCGCCACCGATGAGGCGAACAGCGACGCACCGATGTTGTCACCTGCGGACAGGAACAGGGTCGGACCGGATGCCGCCTTGCGCAGCTCCTCGACGGTTCCCGCGAATGCGACGGTGTTGCCGTCGATGCGCCCGTGGAAGTCGTTGATGCCGAGGAGGGTCAGCTGGACGGGAGCGGCCTTCGCCTTCATCCCGACGATCACGGGGTCGTGGTCGCTCGAGCGGTACGGGTCCGCGGAGTAGAACTCCGTGCCGTGCGTGCGGAACCGGCTGTACTCCAGCGCGATGGACTCGCCCGAGTTGATGTTCCAGATGTCCGCATCCGTGGAGCGGGCGAGAGCCGGCTTGTTCAGGAGGATGTGGTCGAGCGAACCGGACAGCCCCGAGAAGCTGTAGGACGACGAGTCGACGTCGAACGCCTGCTCGGCATCCGCGTAGCCGGCGTCGTACAGAACCTCGAGCGGGTCCTCCTGGCTGTAGGAGTTGAAGTCGCCTGCGAGGGCGACGGCGTCGACATCGCCCTGGATCTTCGCGACCCAGTCGCGGAGGGCGGTCGCCTGACGGACCCGCGACTCGTTCGACGAACCCTGCCCGTCGCCGGTGTCGGCGTCGCCCGGCCACGGGCCAGCGGAGCCCTTCGACTTGAAGTGGTTCACGACGAACAGGAACGGGTCGCCGCCAGCGGCGGGCTCGAACACCTGGGCGATGGGCTCGCGCGCGTTGCCGAAGGCCTCGCCGTCCGCGCTCTGGTCGCCGAGGGCGCGGGACGCGCCGACGGGGGAGACGCGCGCGGGCTGGTAGATGATCGCGTTCGTGATGACGTCCTGCTCGGATGCCGGGGGCAGGTCCGTCGAGGAGGGCACGAACGCCCACGTGCCGGCGCCTGCCTTCGCGTTGAGCGCGGCGACGAGGGTCGCCGTGGCCTCATCGGTCTTCTCGCCGAGCGCGGCCGAGTTCTCGATCTCCATGAGGCCGACGACGCCGGCGTCCACCGAGGTGATGGCCTCGACGAGCTTCGCCTGCTGGCGTGCGAGGTCGGCGGCATCCCACGCTCCGCGCTGGGCGCAGCCGTCTCGGACGGTCACACCGTCGCCGAAACGGTCGGTGTAGGCCTCGCAGCTCGCGGTGTCGGTCCCGAGCGTCGTGAAGTAGTTGAGGACGTTGAACGAGGCGATCGAGAGGTCTCCGCTCACCTCGGCGGGTGCGTCGGTTCGGACGTTCTCGAAGACGACCTCATCCGTGCCCGTGCCGTCGCCGACGAGCGGCTGAGTCGGGTTCAGCTTCCACGAGTCATTGCGGTAGTCGACGATGAGCGGTTCCGTGAAGGTGACCCCCGCGCCGACCGTGATCGGCTCGGTGAGCGAGACGTACGCGGGCGTCAGCGCCTGGTTCGCGGCCGACGTGTAGTCGAGCCCAGCTCCATCGTCGAGACGCACGCCGCGAGCCGCGTTGTCCGCGGCGACCGCGGCGGCCGCGTCCGAACCGGGACGCGCCGCGTCCGTCGGCTGGCGCAGCGGCTCCGACCCGGCTGCGAGGCCCACCTCGCCGAAACGGTTGGTGCTGTAGGTGTCGCTGACGGTGAAGTCGCCCTGGGGCGCGACCAGCATCGACTCGAGCGACTCGCGCTGTGCGACCGTCTTCGGCCATTCGACGGTGGCGGGCGTCGGCGCCTCGGCATCGGCGACGACCTTCGCGGCTCCCGCCTTGACGGTGAGTTCGGTGAGGCCGTTGAACTCCGAGACGACGCCGGTGACCGTCACGGTGTCGCCGAGGGCGACCTCGCCGGTCGCTCCGGGCGCGTAGACGAAGACGGCGTCGGAGGCCGTGTGCGCGGCGAGGTCCAGCGCGCCGCCGGTGCCGGCCGTCTGGATGACGTAGCCGTTGTATCCGCCGGTGGGGTAGTGGGCCGTGACGACCCCGGTCGTGGTGACGGTGCGGCCGGCCAGGGGCGAGGCATCCGTCGTGCCCTGGATCTGTGCGATCGTCGCCGCCTGCGGCTCGGGCTCGGGCTCGGGGTCGACATCGGCGCCGAGACCGGTGGGGGTGGGGGCGCCGGCCGTGAAGTCCGCGGCGTTGTCGGCGGTGTTCGAGTTCTCGTCGTCGCGCGAGACGCTCGTGGCGTTGGCGGTCCCGGGTGCGGGCGCCGAACCGGCGAAGGCCGTGGCCGTCGTTCCCCACCCGACGAGGTCGACGACCTGGTCGAGGGTGGCGATGCCGGTGCTGCCCGTGAGCGCGGTGTCGTTCGCGACGAGGGCGACCTTGGCTCCGCTGCCGCTCATCGCGATGGTGCCCTCGACATCGGCGTCGAAGCCGGGGAGGGAGGTGTTGCTGCCCGGCGCCTCGCCGATCAGCAGGTTCTCGCCGGCGGGCAGGTCGACGTCGCCGAGCTTCGTCACCTGCCACGAGCCGCCGGTGGCGGAGGCGTACTGGACGCTGTAGCCGCTCAGATCGACGGTCTCGTCACCGGTGTTGGCGAGTTCGATGAAGTCGCGGTTGAACGCGGCGCCGCTGTTGCCGCCGCCGCCGTAGACCTCGGAGATCACGATGGGCGAATCGGCCGACACGGCGGCGGTGGCGACCGACGGAGCGAGGGCGAGCCCTCCGACCGTCACGGTCGCGGCCGTCAGCAGGGCGCAGGTCCGGCGGAGAACCGGATGCGCGGCGGGCACGGGGGCAGGTGGGTGCGACACGGTGGGTTCTCCCGAGGCGGCGCGGGCGCGGGGCTTATCGCGCAGGAACCGACCGCCACACTGAGCATTCGGGCGGTGGTGCGCCCCTCGCAAGGGTCAGATCGGTTAACTCTTTCTCATGCGTCGGTGCGCTGGCGTGTCGACGAGACGAGCGGTTATTGTGCCCGGTCGGCCGGGACGCTGCGCAGCCGGTCGCCGGTAGACTCGCCTGGTCATGTCACCCCGCGCACTCACGCCCCTGCAGCCCGCGGCCACGCCGCCCGCGCAGCTTCGCAACTTCTGCATCATCGCCCACATCGACCACGGCAAGTCCACGCTGGCCGACCGCATGCTGCAGATCACCGGCGTGGTCTCGGACCGCGACATGCGCGCCCAATACCTCGATCGCATGGACATCGAGCGCGAGCGCGGCATCACGATCAAGAGCCAGGCGGTCCGGATGCCGTGGGCCACCGATGCGGGCACGTTCGCGCTCAACATGATCGACACCCCCGGTCACGTCGACTTCACGTACGAGGTCAGCCGGTCGCTCGCCGCGTGCGAGGGAGCGATCCTCCTCGTCGACGCGGCGCAGGGCATCGAAGCGCAGACGCTCGCGAACCTGTACCTGGCGCTGGAGAACGACCTCGAGATCATCCCGGTCCTCAACAAGATCGACCTGCCCGCTGCCGACCCGGAGAAGTACGCGGCTGAGCTCGCGAACCTCATCGGCGGCGACCCCGCGGACGTGCTCAAGGTCAGCGGAAAAACGGGCATCGGTGTCGAGGAGCTGCTCGACCGCATCGTCGAGCGCATCCCGGCACCGAAAGGCGACGCCGACGCGCCGGCCCGGGCCATGATCTTCGACTCGGTCTACGACGCCTACCGCGGCGTCGTCACCTACGTCCGGATGATCGACGGCAAGCTCGAGCCGCGGGAGCGGATCCAGATGATGTCGACGCGCGCCGCTCACGACCTCCTCGAGATCGGTGTGTCGAGCCCGGAGCCGGTCCCCACCAAGGGATTGGGCGTCGGCGAGGTCGGTTACCTGATCACGGGCGTGAAGGATGTCCGCCAGTCCAAGGTCGGCGACACGATCACGAACCACCGCAAGCCCGCGACCGACGCGCTTGCCGGCTACACCGACCCGAAGCCGATGGTGTTCTCGGGGATCTACCCGATCGACGGCAGCGATTACGCCGTGCTCCGCGAGGCACTCGACAAGCTGAAGCTCTCGGACGCCTCGCTGCAGTACGAGCCCGAGACCTCCGTGGCCCTCGGCTTCGGCTTCCGCTGCGGGTTCCTCGGACTGCTGCACCTCGAGATCATCACCGAGCGCCTCTCGCGGGAGTTCGACCTCGATCTCATCACCACGGCGCCCTCGGTGACCTACACGGTCACGACCGACACCAACGAGACGGTCACGGTGACGAACCCGTCCGAGTACCCGGACGGCCGCGTCGCCGAGGTCTCCGAGCCGGTGGTCAAGGTCGGCATCCTGTTGCCGAAGGACTACGTCGGCACGGTCATGGAGCTCTGCCAGTCGCGTCGCGGCACGCTCCTCGGCATGGACTACCTCAGCGAGGACCGCGTCGAGCTCCGCTACAACATGCCGCTCGGCGAGATCGTGTTCGACTTCTTCGACCACCTGAAGTCGAAGACGCAGGGATATGCGAGCCTCGACTACGAGCCGGCGGGCTCGCAGACCGCCGACCTCGTGAAGGTCGACATCCTCCTGCAGGGTGAGAAGGTCGACGCGTTCAGCTCGATCGTGCACCGCGAGAAGGCCTACGCCTACGGCACGCTGATGACCGAGCGTCTGCGCAAGCTCATCCCGCGCCAGCAGTTCGAGGTGCCGATCCAGGCCGCCATCGGTGCCCGGATCATCGCCCGCGAGAACATCAGCGCGATCCGCAAGGACGTCCTCGCCAAGTGCTACGGCGGTGACATCAGTCGTAAGCGCAAGCTGCTCGAGAAGCAGAAAGAGGGCAAGAAGCGCATGAAGATGGTCGGCCGCGTCGAGGTCCCCCAGGAGGCGTTCATCGCCGCCCTCTCGGGCGATGTCGAGGGCAAGGACAAGAAGTAGGCTGACACGATGCGCCGCGGGAGTTTCCAGGCAGGAACCGTCGACTACGCCGCCGTCGGGGCCACGCAGGCCCCCGACCTCATGGGCTATCCGCCGAAGGGTACGACCCCGGCGGAGGCGTCGTGGCGTCTCGGCAGCGGCGAGAGCCGCTTCGTCACCTCGACCGAGCAGCTCCTCGGGTGGGGTGCCCAGCGAGGTGCGGGATTGCGCGTCGAAGATGTGCGCCCGGCATCCGGACCCATGTACTCGGGTGTCGGGTTCGACGCCGACGGCAACGCCGTCCAGCCGAGCAGGCTGGACGATGAGCAGCGCTTCGATGCGGACGGCACGCCGTTCGTCGGCGCCGGCACGACCGCGCACGTCCACGGCCGGGTCGGTGGGATGAGGGCGGATGCCGAGCTTCGTGTCATCTCGCTGATCGACGAGCCGCGGCGGGTCGGGTTCTCGCTCGGCACCGTCGGCGGCTCGGTCGTCAGCGGCGAGGAGTCGTTCCTGCTCGAGTGGCGGGACGACGACGAGGTGTGGTTCACGGTCCGCGCCTTCGACAAGCCGACCGGCGTGCTCTACCGCCTGTGGCGTCCCCTCGTGAAGCGTCGTCGTCGTGCGCTGTTCCAGGGGTACCTGCAGGCGATGTCGCCCATGTACGCCACCGGTTCCTGATGGGCTCTGCGCTTCCCCTCGGCGATCCCGCACCCGCCGACGGCGCGTTGCCGCACGACGTGCCGGTAGATCCCGACGTCGACTTCGGCGTGTACCTGCACGTGCCGTTCTGCCGGGTCCGCTGCGGATACTGCGACTTCAACACGTACACCGCGACCGAGCTGCGCGGTGCACGCCAGGACGCGTACGCCGACGAGGTGCTCCACGAGATCGCGCTGTCCCGCGAGGTCCTCGCGGCACAGGGACCCCTGCGTCCGGCTCGCACCGTGTTCTTCGGGGGTGGCACCCCCACGCTCCTTCCGCCGGGCGACCTCGCGCGCATGCTCGACGGCATCCGGGGAACCTTCGGTCTCGCGGACGGCGCCGAGGTCACGGTCGAGGCGAACCCCGACACGCTGACCGATGAGGTCGCGCAGACCCTTGCCGCTGCCGGCGTCACACGGTTCTCGATCGGGATGCAGTCGTCCGTGCCGCACGTCCTCGCGGCACTCGACCGCACGCACGACCCCGCGAACATCGCGACAGCCGTCGCGGCGGCGCGGAAGGCCGGGCTCGCGGTCAGCCTCGATCTCATCTACGGCGCGCCGGGGGAGTCGCTCGAGGACTGGCGCACCTCGCTCGAGACGGCGATCGCGCTCGCACCTGATCACATCTCGGCGTACGCGCTCATCGTGGAGGACGGAACGAAGCTCGAGCGTCAGATCCGCCGCGGCGAGGTACCCGCCCCCGACGACGATCTGCAGGCCGACATGTACGAGCTCGCCGACGAGCTGCTCGCGGCAGCCGGCTACGGCTGGTACGAGGTCTCGAACTGGTCGACGACTCCCGCCCAGCGCTCCCGCCACAACCTGTCGTACTGGCGGGGTCAGGACTGGTGGGGCTACGGCCCCGGTGCCCACAGCCACGTCGGCGGGCTGCGCTGGTGGAACGTCAAGCACCCCGCCGCGTACGCGCAGCGCCTGGCGCTGGGGGAGTCCCCGGCGGCGGGACGGGAGCGACCGGATGCCGAGGCCCGCCGCCTCGAGGTCATCCTGCTGCGCTCGCGCATCGTGGACGGCGTCGCGGTCGACGAGGCGACCGTCGCGGGGCGGCGGAACGTGGCATCCCTCATCGCCGACGGACTCGTCGACGGCGCCTCGGCCGTGCGGGGACGCATCGTGCTGACGCGTCGCGGACGGCTGCTGGCCGACGCCGTCGTCCGCGCACTCACCGAGTGATCCGAGCAGATCGCTTCTCGCGCGGTAGAATTGGCACTCCCAGAACGAGAGTGCCAGCGGAGGAGGGGTGATGGTCTCGGAACGCGGTCTTCAGGTGTTGCGTGCGATCGTCCAGGACTACGTCGACACGCGCGAGCCGGTCGGCAGTAAAGCGATCGTCGACCGTCACCAGTTCGGCGTCTCGGCGGCGACCATCCGCAACGACATGGCGCTCCTCGAAGACGAAGAGCTGATCACCGCGCCCCACACGTCGTCGGGCCGTGTACCCACCGACAAGGGGTACCGCGTCTTCGTCGACCACCTCGCCGACGTCCGCCCCCTCACCTCTGCGCAGCGCTCCGCGATCGGCGCCTTCCTCGAGGACACCGGTGACCTCGACGACCTGCTCGTCCGGACGGTCCGCTCCCTGACGCGTCTGACCGGTCAGGTCGCGATCGTGCAGTATCCGTCCTTCGCGCGGGCGAACGTCTCGCACGTCGAGGTCGTGCACCTCGGCGGGCCGCGGATCGTCATCATCGTCGTGACCGACACCGGCCGAGTGTCGCAGCGCGTCGTGCTCCTGTCGTCCGAGCCGTCAGCCGACGAGGCCGCGCAGCTCAAGCTCGCGATGGCGTCGCTGCTCACGGGCAAGAGTGTCCGAGACGGCGCGGCGGCGATCGCGCGCATCCTCGAGGACGAGACCCCGGTCCCGCGCGAGGAGAACCGCCGCGTCGTGCTGCGCGCGATCGGCGAGGAGCTCGACGAGTTCCGCCAGGACCGCATGGTCATGGCGGGGTCCGCGACCCTCGCCCGCCGGGAATCCGACTTCCGCGGCAGCATCTACCCGCTCCTCGAGGCGATCGAGGAGCAGGTGACGCTGCTGCGGCTCATGGGGGAGATGGTCGCCGACGACCGCGGGCTGGCGACCAGCATCGGGCGCGAGAACGAGCCGTTCGGGCTGTCCGAGGCATCCATCGTCGCGGGCGACTACGACGCCGGCGGGTCCCACGCCCGCGTCGGCGTGCTGGGTCCCACACGCATGGACTACCCCACGAATCTCGCGGCGGTCCGCGCCGTCGCGCACTATCTGACGCGGTTGCTCGAAGAAGACGAGACGTCGCGCTGAACGAATCGGCCCGCGGGCCGGAGAGGTGATTGTGGCTGACCACTACGAGGTCCTGGGTGTCGCGCGCGACGCGAGCCCTGAGGAGATCAAGAAGGCTTACCGGCGTCTGGCGCGCCAGCTGCACCCGGACGTGAACCCGGGGGAGGATGCCTCCGAGCAGTTCAAGCTCGTGACGCACGCCTACGACGTGTTGAGCGACCCCGACCAGCGCCAGCGTTACGACATGGGCGGCGACGGAGGCGGCTTCGGCGGAGCCGGTGCAGGTGCCGGCTTCGGCGGTTTCAGCGACATCTTCGAGAGCTTCTTCGGCGGTGGTGGCGGAACCCGCGCCGGCCGTCCGCGGTCACGCCGCGAGCGGGGCCAGGATGCGCTCGTACGCGTCGACCTCGACCTCGGCGACGTCGTCTTCGGCGTCCACCGCGACATCGAGGTCGACACCGCGGTCCTCTGCGAGACCTGCCAGGGCTCGTGCTGCCAGCCGGGCACGCAGCCGGTCACCTGCGACATCTGCCACGGATCGGGCCAGATCCAGCGGACGGTCCGGAGCCTCCTCGGCAACGTCGTCACCTCGCAGCCCTGCACCACGTGCCAGGGCTACGGCACGACCATCCCGTACCCCTGCTCCACCTGTCAGGGCCAGGGCCGTGTGCGTGCACGTCGCACCGTGTCGATCGACATCCCGGCCGGCGTCGAGACCGGTCTTCGACTCCAGCTCCCCGGGTCCGGCGAGGTCGGTCCCGCCGGCGGCCCGAACGGCGACCTGTACCTCGAGGTCACCGTCGCCCCGCACGACGTCTTCAGCCGCGACGGCGACGACCTGCTCGCGACCCTCGAGGTCTCGATGGTCGATGCCATCCTGGGAACGAGTGTGACCATCGAGTCCCTCGACGGATCCGTCGACCTCGACATCCGCTCCGGGGTCCAGGCGGGCGACGAGCTCACCATCCGCGGTCGGGGGATCACGCCTCTCCGAGGCGACCAGCGCGGCGACCTCCGGGTCGGCGTGCAGGTCGTCACGCCTTCGCACCTCGACCCGAAGTCGCGGGCGCTCGTGCAGGAGCTCGCGAAGCGGATGCGTCCGGCCCCGCCTCACCTGGCGGAGTTCCACCCGGGTCTGTTCTCCAAGCTCCGCGGCAAGTTCAAGCGCTGATCGTGGCCCTCCACTTCCTGATCGAGGATGCCGGGGCCGCCGGCCCGGGCGATGTCGTCCGGCTGACGGGGGCCGAGGCGCACCACGCCGCGGCCGTCCGTCGCATCCGGGTGGGGGAGGACGTCACGGTGGGTGACGGCCGCGGCGTGTGGCTGACCGGCACGGTCTCGGCCGCCGCGCCCAAAGAGGTCTCGGTCGAGGTCTCCACCCGCGCCGAGGTCCCCGCGGCGTCGCCGCGCACCGTCCTCGTCCAGGCCCTCGCGAAGGGCGATCGCGACGAGCTCGCCGTCCAGGCGGCGACGGAGCTCGGGGTCGACGCGATCATGCCGTGGCAGGCGGCCCGCTCTGTCTCGCGGTGGGAGGGTCCGAAGGTCGCCAAGGGCGTCGCACGCTGGGAGACGATCGCCCGTGAGGCGGCGAAGCAGGCGCATCGGCCGTGGCTGGCAGAACTCCACCAGCCGGTCTCCACGCGGCAACTGGCGGCACTCGCCCAGAACGCACGGATGCTGGTGCTCGAGCCGACGGCATCCGTCGCGCTGTCGCGCATCGAGATCGACGCGGCCGACGCGAGCGACGTGATCCTCGTCGTGGGACCCGAAGGGGGCATCTCCCCCGAGGAACTCGACCTGCTGCAGTCGGCGGGTGCGACGCTCGTGCGGCTCGGCGACACTGTGCTGCGCACCTCGACGGCGGGGCCGGCGGCCCTCGCCGTCGTCAATGCGGCCCTCGGCCGCTGGTGAACCGGACCCGACCGACGCGGGAAGGCGCTGAGTAGACTGGGAGGATGAGCGAGCCATCGGTGTTCACCCGCATCCTCCGGGGTGAGATCCCCTCCGAGATCGTCGCTGAGACCGACAACGCGTTCGCGATCCGCGACATCGCCCCGCAGGCGCCCGTCCATCTCCTCGTGATCCCCAAGACCGAGGATTACCGCGACGTGGTCGAGCTCGCGGCGGGCGACCCCGCCCTCCTGGCCGAGCTGGTCGGCCTCGCGAACAGTGTCGCCGCCGAACACGCCGGCGGCGACTTCAGACTCGTGTTCAACACCGGCCCCGACGCCGGACAGACCGTGTTCCACGTCCATGCACACGTGCTGGGCGGCGGGCTCACGGAAGGGAGCCTCGGTGGCTGACAGCGCCGAACCCACCGTCGCGCACATCTACGCGGACGGTGTCGCCATGGTGCAGCTGCTCGGTCCGCAGGACCGTCTGCTGCGCACCGTGGAACGCGAACACCCGGACGTGCAGGTACATGTCCGCGGCAACGAGATCACCCTGACCGGTGACGAGGGCGCCGTCGCGCGCGCCCACGAGCTCGTGGACGAGCTGATCGGCATGGCGAGATCGGGCCAGGGCCTCGACCCGAGCGACGTGACGCAGTCGAACCGCATCCTCCGCGAGAACAGCGGGATGCGTCCGTCCGAGGTGCTCGGCGAAGCGATCCTCTCGTCTCGCGGCAAGGTCATCCGACCCAAGACGCGCGGCCAGAAGGAGTACGTCGACGCGATCGAGGAGAACACGATCGTCTTCGGCATCGGTCCCGCCGGCACCGGAAAGACCTACCTCGCGATGGCGAAGGCCGTCCAGGCGCTGCAGCGCAAGGAGGTCAGCCGCATCATCCTGACCCGTCCCGCCGTCGAGGCGGGGGAGCGGCTCGGGTTCCTCCCCGGCACGCTGACCGACAAGATCGACCCCTACCTCCGCCCGTTGTACGACGCCCTGAACGAGATGATGGACCCCGAGCTCGTTCCCAAGCTCATGGCGTCGGGCACGATCGAGGTCGCGCCTCTCGCGTACATGCGCGGGCGCACGCTCAACGACTCGTTCGTCGTCCTCGACGAGGCCCAGAACACGACGCCCGAGCAGATGAAGATGTTCCTCACGCGCCTCGGGTTCGGCACGCGCATGGTCGTCACCGGCGACATCACCCAGGTCGACCTGCCGCAGGGCGCCTCGGGGCTGCGACTCGTCACCCGCGTCCTCAAGGACATCGATGACATCCACTTCTCGCGTCTGACGAGCGACGACGTCGTGCGCCACACGCTCGTCGGTCGGATCGTCGACGCCTACACCGCGTACGACGAGGAGAAGCTCGTGGCGCGACGCGAGCGCGACGAGGCGAGCGAACTCGCGAACCGCGCCGAGCGCCGGACGGGGCTCCGCCCTGCCGGCCCCCGAGACCGACAGCCCAAGCGAGGACGTTCATGACCATCGAGATCACCAACGAGTCCGGCGTCGAGGTCGATGAGACCGTGCTGCTGCGCCTCACCGAGAACAACTTCGCCGAGCTGCACGTCAGCCCCGACGCCGACCTGGCGATCCTCCTCGTCGACGAGGGGGCGATGGAGGCGCTGCACGTCCAGTGGATGGACGAGCCCGGCCCCACCGATGTCCTGAGCTTCCCGATGGACGAGCTGCGCCCGGGAACCGAGGAGTCCCCGACGCCTCCCGGACTCCTCGGCGACATCGTGCTGTGCCCCCAGGTCGCCGAGACCCAGGCCCAGGCGGCCAAGCACACCACGATGGACGAGCTCATCCTCCTCACGACGCACGGCCTGCTCCACCTGCTGGGGTTCGACCACGCCGAGCCCGAGGAGGAGCGCGAGATGTTCGGACTTCAGAAGGAGCTCATCGGCGCGTTCCACTCGAGCGAGCGCCACCGGCGCGCATGACCGAGATCCTCCTGCTCCTCGGAGCTGTGCTGCTCGTCGCGCTCGGCGGGCTGATGGCCTCCCTCGAAGCGGCGCTCGATGTGACGTCCCGCGCGGACCTCGCCGACCTCGCCGATGAGGCACGATCCGGCGCAGGTCTTCGCCGGATCGCCGCAGACCCGGACGCGCACCGGACGGCCGTCGTCTTCATCCGCATCCTCATCGAGACCGCTGCCGCCGTCATCGTCACAGTGGCGTTCACCCTCGTCTTCGACAACATCTGGTGGGCGATGCTCGCCGCAGTCGTCGTGATGACCATCGCCTCGTTCGTCCTCGTGGGCGCATCGCCGCGGGCCGTGGGGCGTCAGCATTCGAAGGGGTTCTTGAAGGCGTGCGCCGGGCTCATCCGCGGGGCGCGCATCGTCCTCGGCCCGTTGGCGCACCTGCTGGTCCTCCTCGGCGACCGCCTGACCCCCGGCATCCACCGTGGGGCGTCCTTCGCGTCGGAGGAGCAGCTGCTGAGCATGGTCGATGAGGCCGCGTCGCAGGACCTCATCGAGGCCGACGACCGCGACCTCATCCACTCCGTCTTCGACTTCACCGACCGTTTCGTGCGCGCCGTCATGGTGCCCCGCACCGACATGGTGACCATGGATGCCGCGGCCACGACACAGGAGGCGATGACGCTCTTCCTCGACAAGGGCGTCTCCCGCATCCCGATCGCCGACGGCGAGGCCGACGACATCACGGGCGTCGTGTACCTCAAGGACCTCGTCCAGTTCGCCTACCGCGACGAGACCGCGTGGCGGGGCGTCCCGGTCGCGCAGATCGCCCGGCCCGCCGTCTTCGTGCCGGAGTCGATGCGTGCCGAGAGTCTGCTGCAGCAGATGAAGCGCGAAGCCGTGCACGTCTGCCTCGTCGTCGACGAGTACGGCGGAGTGTCGGGACTCGTGACGCTCGAGGACCTCATCGAGGAGCTGGTGGGCGAGATCGCCGACGAGTACGACCTGCGCACGAGCGAGGTCTCGGACCTCGGCGGCGGTCGATTCCGCGTGAGCACCCGCCTGGCCCTCGACGAGGTCGGCGACCTGTTCGGGATCGAACTCGAGGACGACGACGTCGACTCGATCGGCGGCCTTTTCGGCAAGGCGCTCGGCAGCGTCCCCGTCCCCGGCGTCCGCGTCGAGCACAGCGGGCTCGTCCTCACCGGCGGCACATCCCTCGGCCGGGGCCGCGGCCTCGCGACCGTCTTCGTCGAGCGCGCCGACCCACCGGCCGCCGAACCCGTATCCCCTTCCACCGCAGAGATCCGCGTCGCGCGGGGATCGGAGTGACCGTGAGCAGCCGTTCCGGTTTCGTGACGTTCGTCGGACGTCCCAATGTCGGCAAGTCGACCCTGACCAACGCCCTCGTCGGCGAGAAGGTCGCGATCACCAGCGACAAGCCGCAGACCACGCGCAAGGCGATCCGCGGCATCCTCAACCGCCCGGGCGGTCAGCTCGTGATCGTCGACACCCCCGGCATCCACAAGCCGCGGACTCTTCTCGGGCAGCGACTCAACGACCTCGTCGAGCAGGTGCTCGGCGACGTCGACGCGATCGGGTTCCTCGTGCCGGCCACCGAGAAGGTCGGCCCGGGCGACCGGCGTATCGCGGCATCCCTCGACGGCTACGGCCGGGCGAAGAAGGTCGCGATCGTCACGAAGGTCGACATCGCGTCGCGCGAGGAGATCACCGAGCGGCTCATGGAGGTCGACGCGCTCCGCGAGGACTGGGACGCCGTCATCCCGCTGTCCGCGGTGACGGACGACCAGCTCGACGTCCTCGCCGACGAACTCCTGAAGCTCATGCCGAAGGGACCGCCGCTCTATCCGGAGGGGATGGTCACCGACGAGAGCCTCGAGGACCGGATCGCCGAGATCATCCGCGAGGCGGCGCTCGACGGTGTGCGCGACGAACTGCCGCACTCGATCGCCGTGACCGTCGAGGACATCGCTGCCCGCGAGGACAGCGACCTCACCGACGTCTACGCGAACATCGTGGTCGAGCGCGACAGCCAGAAGGCGATCATCATCGGTCGCGGCGGCTCGCGGCTGAAGGACGTCGGTGCGCGCTCACGCGCCGGCATCGAGCCGCTGGTCGGCGGACGCGTGTTCCTGTCGCTCCGGGTACGCGTGGCGAAGGAATGGCAGCGCGACCCGAAGCAGCTCGGGCGCCTCGGATTCTGACCCGCGACGCCGGGTCATCACGGAAGGGCACACGCATGGCACAGGCATGGTTCGCGACCGGTCCGGAAGGACTCTCGGACTGGGAGCTGCGAGAGGTCGACGTCCCGGCGCCCGGCCCCGGAGAGGTGACGATCCGGGTGCGTGCGATCGGGATGAACCCGGCTGATGTGAAGTACCCCACGCGTCCCGATGCGACGTTCCCCTTCCCGATCGGGTACGAGGTGTCCGGTGAGATCACCGCGCTCGGTGCCGGAACGCAGATCGGCTCGGGCGCGGCGACGGTCGGCGACGAGGTGCTCGCGTTCCGCCTGAGCGGCGGGTATGCCACCGAGCTGACCGTTCCCGCCGAGAAGGTCTTCGCCAAGCCGTCGACCCTCGCCCATCCCGAAGCAGCGAACCTGTTCCTGGCCGGTGCGACCGCCGCCGAGCTGCTCGAGCTAAGCGGTGCGCGGAGCGGCGACACGGTTCTGTTCCACGCCGCCTCCGGCGCGGTCGGAGTGAGCTTCCTGCAGCAGGCAGCCGTCCGGGGCGTCCGCGTCGTCGGGACCGCCGGAGAGCGGAACGCCGATGTCGTCCGGCGCTACGGCGGCATCCCGATCACCTACGGACCTGGCCTCGTCGACAGGGCGAAGGATGCCGCGGCGGGCGCGTCCTTCGTCGCATCGCTCGACGGCGTGGGGACCGACGAGGCGATCGAGGCCTCGCTCGCGCTCGTCGAGGACAGGACGCGCATCATCACGATCGTCCGTCGTGACCTCGAGTCGGAGGGCATCGTGGCGATCGGCGGGATGCTGCCCGCGAGCGCTGCGTTCCGCGACGCCGTCCGCGGCGAGCTCGTCGATCTCGCGCGGCGCGGACTGCTCGAGGTGCCCGTCGCCCGCACCTTCCCGTTCGCCGACGCGGTCCAGGCGGCGCGCTTCCTCATGGAGGGGCACCCCGGCGGCAAGCTCGCACTGCTGCCGTAGCGGGAGCGTCGCTCAGCCGACGGATCTGAGCGCGGAGCGGATGATCACCTTGCCGGTCCCGAAGTCCTGGTCGGCCGCCTTCTGCCACGTGCCGTCGTCCCAGATCACGTCGACGTACACCCAGCCGTCCTGGTCGTGCATCCCCAGCATGTCGTTGCCGATCGCATCGGGGACGATCTCTTCGATCGTTGCGATGTCCTCCGCGGTGGCTGATCCGGTCTTCCCCTCGGTGGGATCGGGCGCCGGCATCGCATCGAACAGGGCGAGCGGCACCGGCGTTCGTGTCAGGGTGAACGTCGTGCCGTCGTACGAGCCCCAGACTGCGTAAGCCCCCCACGTCGACCCGCCCGTCGATGTCGCATCCAGCTTGCCGTCCCAGGACCATCCGGCGACGGGGATGCCGCTGCACTGCGGCGGTGCGGATTCCGCAACCGCCCCGAGACACAGCTCGACCGCCGAGCCGTCGTCGAGGATCGTTCCTTGACCCCACACCTCGCCGGTGGGGTTTTCCGGTGTGAGCGCGGCGAGCGCCGATCCCGGGGGTGCTGCCGAGCCACCCGCATCGGCCGCGGCGGCGCAGGAGGTGAGCAGGAGGGCGGCGCCGGCGACGAGGGCGGCGAAGGAGCGACGGTGCATCATGCCCGGAGAGTGTCGGGTCCGCGGCATCCGTCTCAGAATGTCGAGCGGCGCGAGCGGGGTGTAACGTGTCGGTATGCGCTTCTGCGGCCTCCTTCTTCGTCGCCGCGACGAGTCCTCGATCTAGGACCAACTCGTCGCGGAGGTTGTCGTGGGTCCGCACCAGTGACGAGAGAAGAAGCCCCATCATGCGAAACCACCAGAAGCCCTCGGGCGCCCCGATCCACAAGTACCGCCCGTACCACGAGCAGATCCGTGTAGACCTGCCCGACCGCACGTGGCCCGGCAACCGCATCGAGGTCGCGCCCCGCTGGTGCGCGGTCGACCTGCGCGACGGCAACCAGGCCCTCATCGACCCGATGAGCCCCGAGCGCAAGCGCGTCATGTTCGAACTGCTCGTGAAGATGGGCTACAAGGAGATCGAGGTCGGCTTCCCCTCCGCGAGCCAGACGGACTTCGACTTCGTCCGCCAGCTCATCGAGGACGACGTCATCCCCGAGGACGTCACGATCCAGGTGCTGACGCAGGCCCGCGAGCACCTCATCAAGCGCACGTACGAGTCGATCGCCGGCGCCAAGCAGGCCATCGTGCACCTCTATAACTCCACGAGCGTTCTGCAGCGCGAGGTCGTGTTCCGCACCGACCAGCAGGGCATCATCGACATCGCTCTCGAGGGTGCGCGCCTGTGCCGCCAGTACGAGAAGACGATCCCCGAGACGGCCGTCTACTACGAGTACTCGCCCGAGAGCTACACGGGCACCGAGCTCGAGTTCGCCGTCGACGTCTGCAACCAGGTGATCGAGGTGTTCGAGCCCACCCCCGACCGCAAGGTCATCATCAACCTGCCGGCGACGGTCGAGATGGCGACGCCGAACGTGTACGCCGACTCGATCGAGTGGATGAGCCGTCACCTGGCGCACCGCGAGAACGTCATCCTGTCGCTGCACCCGCACAACGACCGCGGCACCGCGATCGCCGCGGCGGAGCTCGGCTACATGGCCGGCGCGGACCGCATCGAGGGCTGCCTGTTCGGCAACGGCGAGCGCACCGGCAACGTCGACCTGGTCGCCCTGGGGATCAACCTGCTGACGCAGGGGATCGACCCTCAGATCGACTTCAGCGACATCGACCACGTCAAGCGGACCGCGGAGTACTGCAACCAGCTGCCCGTCCCCGAGCGCAGCCCCTGGGCCGGCGATCTGGTCTTCACCGCCTTCAGCGGGTCGCACCAGGACGCCATCAAGAAGGGCTTCGAGGCGATGGAGGCCCGTGCGAAGGCCGCGGGCGTTTCGGTCGACGAGATCGAGTGGGCGGTCCCGTACCTGCCCATCGACCCGAAGGACCTGGGACGGTCCTACGAGGCCGTCATCCGCGTCAACTCGCAGTCCGGCAAGGGCGGCGTCGCCTACCTGCTGAAGACGGACCACTCCCTCGACCTGCCGCGCAAGCTCCAGATCGAGTTCTCCGGCGTCGTCCAGGCGAAGACGGATGCCGAGGGCGGCGAGGTCTCCAGCGGTCAGATCTGGTCGATCTTCTCGGACGAGTACCTGCCCGCCCGCGCGGCCGACGACAAGTGGGGCCGCTTCGAGCTCCTGTCCACGCGCACCCAGAGCGACATGTCCGGTGATGTCACGCTCGACGTCACCCTCCGCGACGGCGACGAGCATGTCGCGGCGGCCGGGGCGGGGAACGGTCCGATCGCGGCGTTCCTGAAGGTCCTCGGCGAGCGCGGTTTCGAGATCTCGCTCTACGACTACGTCGAGCACACGCTCGGTGCCGGCGGCGACGCTCACGCGGCCGCGTACGTCGAGCTGCAGGTGGAGGATCAGCGCCTGTGGGGCGTCGGCATCGACGGCGACATCTCGACCGCGAGCCTGAAGGCGATCGTGTCGGCCGTGAACCGGGCGATCCGCAGCCGCACCCACGAGGGCGAACTGGCGGGCGTCTGACTCTTGCAGGAGGTCGCCGCCGAGGGGCGCCCGGTCACGGCTTGATGATCGGGATCGTCGAGGTCTCGACGGCGACCTTCCTGCGGTAGAGGGCCCGTTGCTCGGGCAGCGAGATGTCGAAGACCACGGCGAGCACGCGGATGACGGCGGTCACGGCGATGCACGTGATCGCGGCGGGCACCGCCGAGACCCCGAGGGTGTCGAGGACGGCGAGGACGGCGCATCCGACCGCGGCGGCGACGGCGTAGAGCGACCCGACGTGCATCATGGCGACGGGGAGTCCCATGAACACGTCGCGGAGGAGTCCTCCGCCGACGGCGGCACAGGCGCCCACGAAGATCGACGGGATCGGAGGGAGGCCGAGGGCGAGCGCCTTCGTCGTCCCCAGGGCGCCGAACATCCCGATCGCGACGGCGTCGAGGCCCACGATGACCGCGTTGAGGCGCTGGAACACGTTGGCGAGCAGCATCCCGATCAGCGCCGCCGCGGTGACGGTGATCAGGTAGCCGTCGCTCTGGAGGGCGACGGGTGTGGTGCTGAGCAGCAGGTCGCGGATCATGCCGCCGCCCAGACCCATGACGACGCCGATGATGGCGACCCCGAGCAGATCGAGACGACGCTGCCCCTGGAACCCCGAGGCGAACAGGGCTCCCTGCACGCCGCCGAGGCCGACGGCGGTGAGGTCTGCCCAGAGGGGGATGAGGAACTGCGGCTCGGTCACGCCTTCATTGTGCCTGGTCACGGGATAATCGATGGGTGCCCACCTACCGTGACGAGGTCGTGATCCTGCGCACCCACAAGCTGGGTGAGGCCGACCGCATCCTGACGATGCTCAGCCGTCGTCATGGCAAGGTCCGCGCGGTGGCGAAGGGCGTCCGCCGCACGTCTTCGAAGTTCGGCGCGCGGCTCGAGCCGTTCATGGTGGCCGACGTCCAGATGTACAAGGGCCGCTCGCTCGACATCGTGCAGCAGGCGGAGTCCCTGGGCGCCTACGGTGCCGACATCGCGACCGACTACGACCGGTACACGGCGGCGTCGGCGATGTCCGAGACGGCCGACCGGCTCAACGAGGCCGAGACGACGCCGCAGCAGTACCTGCTGCTCGTCGGGGGGCTCCGCGCTCTGGCGCGAGGCGATCACGCACCGAGATCGGTCCTCGATTCCTACCTCCTCCGCGTCATGTCCCTCTCCGGCTGGGCGCCGTCGCTGCAGGAATGCGCGCGGTGCGGTGCGCCCGGACCGCACGACTGGTTCGTCGCGCAGCTGGGCGGCATCGTCTGCTCCGCGTGCGCGCCGGCGGGGTCGCCTCGGGTGAGCGCGGAGACCTCCGACCTCCTGCGTGCGCTCCTGGCGGGGGAGTGGGATGTGGTGGATGCCGCATCGGGCGGCGCCACCGCGGCATCCTCCGGTCTCATCGCGGCGTATGCGCAGTGGCACACTGAACGAGGCATCCGTTCCCTGTCCCACCTGGAGGCGCCTCGGTGAGTCCCAAGCCGTACACGCATCGCGACGCGGTGCCCTACCGCCCGCTCGACTGGACCGGCGTGTACCCGCCGGAGTTCCCGAAGGGCTCGGTCCCGGCTCACGTCGCGATCGTCATGGACGGCAACGGCCGCTGGGCCAACCGCCGCGGTCTCACGCGGATCGAGGGGCACCGCGCGGGGGAGGAGGTCCTCCTCGACGTCGTGGCCGGTGCGGTCCAGGCCGGGGTGAAGCACCTGAGTGTGTACGCCTTCTCGACCGAGAACTGGGCGCGCTCACCCGAGGAGGTGCGTTTCCTCATGGGGTACAACCGCGATGTGCTGCACCGTCGTCGCGACCAGCTCAACGAGTGGAACGTCCGCATCCGCTGGGCGGGCCGGAAGCCCCGGCTGTGGGGGTCGGTCATCAAGGAGCTCCAGTACGCCGAACAGCTCACGTCCGGCAACACGGGACTGACCCTCACGATGTGCGTGAACTACGGCGGACGTCACGAGATCGTCGATGCGATGCGCGCCATGGGGGAGGAGATCGCCCGGGGGAAGCTGAAGCCGTCGGCGATCACCGAGAAGACGCTCCGCCGGCACCTGTACGTCCCCGACATGCCTGACGTCGACCTGTTCGTACGTTCCAGCGGGGAGCAGCGGACGTCGAACTTCCTGCTGTGGGAGGCGGCCTACGCCGAGATGGTGTTCCTCGACACGCTGTGGCCGGACTTCTCCCGCACGGACCTGTGGGGAGCGATCGAGCTGTACCTCTCCCGCGACCGCCGGTTCGGCGGGGCGAAGGACGCGCCGACCGCGTCCTGACGGTCAGCGGACGTCGGCAGCGGGCCCCGCGAGCCAACGATCCACGTCGCGGGGGTGCGTGAGACGCACGACGGGCAGGTCGTACTCGGCGGCGACCACCGGCATCCGCGTCTTCCATGTGCGGTGCGTGCGCATCTCCCACCGGAGGATGTGACCGGGGTCGCGGAAGACCGTCCACAGCGGCGGCTCGACGTTGCCGTTCCAGAGTCGCTCGCGACGGATGCGGCGGCGCAACGTGCGGCGGAGCAGCCGCGCGCGGGCGACCCGACGCGGCAGGTCGAGCCACACGGCGAGGTCGGCGCGCTCGCCGAGGATCTGTCCGCCGCCGGACCCGAAGTAGTTCCACTCCGACACCCACCGGTCGCCGTCGGCGACGCGGCGGACGTCGCTCAGGAACTCGGGTCGCGTCGTCCACCCCGGTCCGTGGAAGAGCGCGTCCAGCTCGGTGTACTCGAGGCCCCACAGCTCGGCCAGCTGCCGTGCCAGAGTCGACTTCCCGACGCCGGTGGTGCCGGCGATCACGACGCGCTGCGGGCGGAACGGGAGCGGGGTGTCGGCCGACAGCATCCCGCCAGCCTAGGAGCGGCGGAGGGAATACCGCGAGGGCCAGGTGGCGTTGCACGGGATGTGACGGAACCCATCAAGATCGACGTGTGGAGCGATATCGCCTGCCCGTGGTGCTACATCGGTAAGCGGAACCTCGAGACCGGGCTGGCGGAGACGGCGACGGACGCCGACGCCCCCCGCGTAGAGGTGACCTTCCACTCGTACGAGCTGTCCCCGGACACCCCCGTCGATTTCGACGGAACCGAGATCGACTTCCTCTCGGAGTACAAGGGGATGCCGGCTGATCAGGTGCAGCAGATGCTCGACCGCGTGACCGGTGTCGCCGCCGACGCCGGACTCGGCTATCGGTTCGACATCCTCAAGCACACCAACACCGTGAAGGCCCACGAGCTGCTGCACTTCGCGAAAGAGCAGGGCCTCCAGAAGGAGGCGACCGAGCGTCTCATGTCGGCCTACTTCACCGAGGGCCGTCACGTCGGCAACATCGACGACCTCGTCGCGCTCGCCGGTGACGTGGGCCTCGACACCGACCAGACGCGCGACGCGCTCGAGTCGGGGCGGTATCTCGAGGCGGTGCGCGCCGACCAGGCTCAGGCCCAGGCCTACGGCATCCAGGGCGTTCCGTTCTTCGTCATCGACGGCAAGTACGGCGTGAGCGGCGCCCAGCCCGCCGCAGCGTTCGCGCAGATCGCCCGCCAGGTGTGGGCTGAGCGCGCCGAGGAGCCCGCCGCGAGCTGAGCTCTTCTCCCACGATGAAGGCCGCATCCCGGATCGGGGCTGCGGCCTTCATCGTTCGTGCGAGGTCTCAGGCGAGGGCCTTCTCGATCGCCGAGATCACCTCGGGCTCGTTGGGCTTGGTTTGCGGGCGGAAGCGGTGCAGCTCACCGTCGCGTGTCACGAGGAACTTCTCGAAGTTCCACATGACTGGTCCCTTGGCGCGCTCGGCGTTCGGGGACTTCTTCAGCGCCTTATAGAGCGGGGCGGCGTGCGATCCGTTGACGCGCACCTTGTCCATGATGGGGAACGTGATGCCCCAGTTGACGGCGCAGTAGTCGAGGATCTCGTCCATCGACCCGGGCTCCTGGCCCATGAACTGGTTGCAGGGGAAGCCGATGACCTGCAGGCCCTGGTCGCCGTACTGCTTCTGCAGCTCCTCGAGCTGCTCGTACTGGGGAGCCAGTCCGCACTTGGATGCGACGTTCACGATGAGGAACGCCTTGTCGCCGAAGTCGCCGAGTGTCGCCTCCTTCCCGTCTGCGGTGGTGAACGGGATCTCTCGCAGCGAGGAGGTTTCGGTCATGTCTCCACGATAGGACTCGCGCAGATGCCCGATGCGCTCGCCGTCTGGGAGAATGTGAAGGATATGTCCACGACCCTCGCTCCGCCCGCGCCACTGCGCATCGGGCCCATCACCCTCGACGCGCCCGTCGTGCTGGCGCCCATGGCGGGCATCACCAACACCGCCTTCCGACGTCTGTGCCGCGAGTACGGTGCCGGCCTCTACGTGAGCGAGATGATCACCACTCGCGCGCTCGTCGAGCGGAACGCCACGACCATGCGCCTGATCCGCCACCACGAGTCCGAGACCCCGCGGTCGATCCAGCTCTACGGCGTCGACCCGGCCACCGTCGAGGCGGCCGTCCGGATCATCGTCGAAGAGGATCACGCCGATCACGTCGACCTGAACTTCGGGTGCCCGGTCCCGAAGGTCACTCGCAAGGGCGGAGGCGCGGCCCTGCCCTGGAAGACGGAGCTGTTCCGCGAGATCGTCGAGCGCGCCGCCAAGGCCGCGGGTTCGGTCCCGCTGACGGTGAAGATGCGCAAGGGCATCGACTCCGACCACCTCACCTACCTCGAGGCCGGCCGGATCGCCGAGGGCGCCGGTGTCGCCGCCGTCGCGTTGCACGCACGGACGGCGTCCGAGTTCTACTCGGGGCACGCCGACTGGTCCGCGATCACGAAGCTGAAGGAGACGGTGACGAGTGTCCCCGTCCTCGGCAACGGCGACATCTGGTCGGCGGAGGACGCCCGCCGCATGATGGCCGAGACCGGCTGCGACGGCGTCGTCGTCGGACGCGGATGCCTCGGCCGCCCCTGGCTCTTCGGTGACCTCGCGCGCGAACTCGGCACCGGCCACGCCGCCGATCCGGTCGACGCGACGCTCGGGTTCGTCGCGGCCGCGTTCCGACGCCACGCGGAACTCCTGGTGGAGTTCTTCGAGAGCGAGGACCGCGGCTGCCGCGACATCCGCAAGCACGTCGCTTGGTACTTCAAGGGGTACCCGGTGGGCGGTGACCTCCGCGCCAAGCTCGCGACGGTCTCGAGCCTCGAGGAGATCGACGAACTGCTCGCGACCCTCGACCTCGAGGCGCCGTACCCCGGCGCGGCCGCCGAGGGGCAGCGCGGGCGTGCGGGAACGCCCAAGCGGCCCGCTCTGCCCGACGGCTGGCTGGACTCGCGCGAGATCGGCCACGCGGCATCCACCGCCCTCGCCGATGCGGAGCTCGACACCAGTGGCGGCTGAGGCGGTGACCGGCGCGAGCGTGGGCATCGCCGCCGGACGTCCCACGGGCTACGACGACCACGACGCCGAGCGGTTCCATCCCGAGAAGCACCGTTCCCTCCGCGACGGGTTCGCGCGTGACCGGGCGCGGGTGCTGCACTCCGCGGGGTTCCGTCGCCTGGCAGCCAAGACCCAGGTGCTGAGCCCCGCGAGTCCCGACGACTTCGCCCGCAACAGGCTGACGCACTCGCTGGAGGTGGCGCAGGTCGGTCGAGAGCTCGCGATCGCGCTCGAGCTCTCGCCCGACGTGGTCGACACGGCCTGCCTGAGCCACGACCTCGGGCATCCGCCCTTCGGCCACAACGGTGAGCGTGCGCTCAACGAGTGGGCCGAGGACATCGGCGGTTTCGAGGGCAACGCGCAGTCGCTGCGCATCCTCGCCCGGCTCGAGCCGAAGGTCGTCGACGACGACGGTGAGAGCTTCGGGCTCAACTTGACGCGGGCGAGTCTCGACGCGACGTGCAAGTACCCGTGGACGGCCGATCACGCGATCCCCGACCCGGGTGGGCGGCAGAAGTTCGGCGTGTACGCCGAGGACGAGGCCATCTTCCACTGGATGCGGCAGGGTGCCCCCGGCCGGGTGCGGTGCATCGAGGCCGAGGTCATGGACCTCTCCGACGACATCGCCTACTCGGTCCACGATTTCGAGGACGCGGTGCTCAACGGTTACCTCGACCCCCGGCGCCTCGCGGACAGTCGCGAGCGCGAATCGCTCCTCACGGCGATCCAGTCGTGGGTGGGCCTCGGCTTCAGCCGGGACGAGTTGGCGGACGCGATGTACCGGCTGGTGCGGCTGCCCGAGTGGATGACGGAGTTCGACGGGACGCGCGCCTCGGTCGCGCGGCTGAAGAACCTGACGTCGGACTTCATCGGACGCTTCGCGCGCGCGGCGACCGCCGCGACGCGTGAGCACTACGACACCCCGGCGTTGACGCGGTACCGGGGGCGCATGATCGTGCCGCGCGTCATCGAGGCCGAGATGGCGGTCCTCAAGGGGACGATCGGCGCCTTCGTCGTGTCGATCGACGGTCGGAAGGGTCTCTACAAGGAGCAGCGTCGCGTGCTGAAGCGGCTCGCGTCGGCGCTCCTCGAGCGCCCCGAGCACCTCGACCGCGTGCACGCCGTCGACTTCGCCGCGGCGCAGACGGATGCCGAGCGCAAGCGCGTCGTGGTCGACCAGGTCGCGACCTTGACGGACCGCTTCGCGATCGAATGGCATTCCGCCCTCGTGGGGCCCGTCGACCTGCGGGAGCTCGGACTGTGGCCGGCGGGATCGCGGGCGGTCGCGAACCCCGGCTTCGCGCTCCCCGAACCGATCGAGGGCCTCTGATGGCCCGCATCCGTCAAGCCGACGTCGACGAGGTGAAGGCCCGCACCAACATCGTCGACATCGTCGGCGAGCGGGTCGCCCTGAAGTCCGCCGGTGTCGGGTCGATGAAGGGGCTCTGCCCGTTCCATGACGAGCGGAGCCCGAGCTTCAACGTCCGTCCGCAGGCGGGGTACTACCACTGCTTCGGATGCGGCGAGTCGGGCGATGTGTACTCGTTCCTGCGGGCGATGGACCACCTGTCGTTCACCGAGGCGGTCGAACGCCTCGCGGGGCGGATCGGCTACCAGCTGCACTACGAGGACGGCGGCGCCGCCCCCGAGACGAGCGGTCGCACGCGGCTCTACCAAGCGAACACCGCCGCCGCGGAGTACTTCCGTGGACAGTTGGCGACGGCCGAAGCGGATGCCGGGCGTCGATTCCTCGGCGAGCGCGGCTTCGACGCCGGTGCTGCGGCGCACTTCGGGGTCGGGTACGCGCCGAAGGGCTGGAACAACATGCGCGACGCACTGCGCGCACAGGGGTTCACGGATGAAGAGCTCACCACGGCGGGCCTCGTCTCGCAGGGGCAGCGCGGTGTCTACGACCGCTTCCGCGGACGCGTGGTCTGGCCCATCCGTGACCTCACCGGCCAGACGATCGGCTTCGGTGCGCGCAAGCTCTACGACGACGACCAGGGACCGAAGTACCTGAACACCCCCGAGACGCCGATCTACAAGAAGGCGCAGGTCCTGTACGGCCTCGACCTCGCGAAGAAGGACGTGTCGCGGTCTCACCGCGTCGTCGTCGTCGAGGGATACACGGACGTCATGGCATGCCATCTCGCCGGCATCACGACGGCGATCGCCACCTGCGGAACGGCGTTCGGATCCGACCACATCACCGTCCTCCGTCGCGTGATGGGCGACGACAGCGCGGCGGGCGAGGTGATCTTCACCTTCGACCCCGATGCGGCAGGTCAGAAGGCGGCACTGCGCGCCTTCGCCGATGAGAAGAGGTTCTCCGCCCAGACGTACGTGGCCGTCGCGCCCGATGGTCTCGATCCCTGCGACCTGCGGCTGAATCGCGGCGATGGCGCCGTGCGTGCGCTCATGGACGCCAAGGCCCCCATGTTCGAGTTCGTCATCGATCAGAAGTTGGCGGGCTTCGACCTGCGGAGTGTCGAGGGTCGTGTGGGTGCTCTGCGTGCGGCGGCACCGATCGTTGCCGAGATCCGCGACTCGTCGCTGAGGCCGGGGTACACCCGGGTCCTCGCCCGCAAGCTGGGGATGGATCTGGGCGAGGTGACGCCGGCGGTCGAGCGGGCCGCGCGGGGCAATCACGCACCGCGCGAGCGCGGCCCAGCGGCTGCCCAGTCACCGGAGGAGGGTTCCGCGCCGGTGCGGGTGACGATGGCGACGTTGCCGCGGACCGCGAGCGTGACTCTCGAGCGAGACGCGCTCATGGGGGTGCTGCAGTACGGGCACGTCCTGGATGCCGCCGAGGTGGATGCCGCGCTTCAGATCCCGATGGAGCACCCCGCTCTCGAAGCGGTGCGCCAGGCGGTCACCGCTCAGCCGGATCGGTCGCGCGTCGGCTGGTCGACGGCGGCGGTCGACGCGACACGGGAGCCGTACCGCGGGCTCGCTGCTGAGCTCCTGACGTCGTCGTTTCCCGCGCTCACGGAGATCGAGGCGAAGGCGTCCGCACGAGCCATGTGCCAGCGGTTGCGGCTGCGCGCGATGGATCGCGAGAAGGCCGAACTCCTCGGGGCGGTTCAGCGGGTGTCGGCCGAGTCCGAGGAAGGTCGCGCGGTCCGCGTCGCGCTGCGGGACCTCGATCAGCGACGACGGACCCTGGCCGACTCGATCTGATCGGCGCCGATGATCAGCGCATCGACCTCGACGACTGGCATCCCCGGCTCGGAGAGGTGAGGATGGATCGCATGCCTCGAGTGAACGATCCGGATGCCGCGATCTTCTGTTCGGACCTGTCGATCGCTCGTGCGTCAGCCGACACACGCGTCGTCGACGGCGTGTCGATCCGGTTGATGCCAGGTGAGACCCTCGCTGTCATGGGAGCAACGGGCTCCGGGAAGTCGAGTCTGGCGTCCTGTCTGGCGGGGGCCGATCAGCGCGATCTTCGCATCGTGGGGGGCACCGGCGAGGTCGCCGGGATCTCGCTGCGTGCGCGGGGTCGTGCCCGCCGCATCCGCGGGTACCGCACCGGCCATCTCGCGCAGGGCGTCAACTCGTCGCTTCCCTCCCGCCTCACCATCTCCGAGATCGTCGCCGAGCCGATCACGGGGCGCGATCGGAAGGTCAACGAGCGCGCGCTCGCGCTCCGCGTCGCCGCGCTGCTCGACGAGTTGCAGCTGCCCATCGGCGCATCGGAGAAGTACCCGTACGAGCTCAGCTCGGGTATGCGTCAGCGGGTGGCGATCGCGCGGAGCCTCGTCCTCGATCCGCAGGTCCTCATCGCCGACGAGCCCTATGCCAACCTCGACGTGGATGTCCGTCCCGCGGTGCGCGACGCACTCCTGCGCAGGATCGAGGACGGCATGGCGCTGCTCGTGGTCACCAACGAGCGCGAGCTCGTGACCGACCTCGCAGCGCAGGTGCTCGTCCTGCGAGCAGGTCACCCGGTCGGTGTCGGCCGGCACCTCGACGACGTGCTGTGGACCCCCGACGAGGCGACACGCATCGGCGGCTGATGTCACGAACACCCCTCGGGCTTTGCTACGATTGTGTGGTTGCCCGGTTCCGGGTGACTGATCCTCGGTAGCTCAATTGGCAGAGCAATCGGCTGTTAACCGATAGGTTCTTGGTTCGAGTCCAAGCCGGGGAGCCACTCTGACCGAAACCCCCGGATACCCGGGGGTTTCGTCATTCCCGAACTTTGCGAGCAACGGATTTCTCTTGCCGCGGCGCCCTTGTGGCCCCATGCTGATCGCATGGACACGGGGAACGCAGGCTGGTCGGCCTGGACCTGGGGTGAACGTGTGGGAGCGCTGGTCGGCTTCGCCGCGGTCATCCTGCTGTTCTGGGCGGCGGTCCAGTACGGCGCGGGCAACGACGTCGCCTTCTTCGGGCTCGCACTCGCCCTCGCGCTCGGAGTTTCGGGCCTCGGCATCCACGTCGCGGCGCGCGAGGCGCGCTACCGCCGCCAGGCTCGCGACGAAGGATCGGCTGCCACGCCGCCTCGGTGAGCATCGGGGGTGCTCGGACGCACGGCACGAGCGCGGACCCGATAGTGTGCAGAGCGGATTTCAGAACACGTGGGGGGATCACGATGACGGATCGTACGAGCGCGCCTGCCGGATGGTACCCGGCGCCGCATGCGGGCAACGAGCTGCGCTACTGGGACGGCACGGAGTGGACGGCGCCGCCGCCGGCTGTTGCGGCGTGGCCGGCGCCCGGGGGGGCCGCCCCGGGGCAGCCGGCCGGCTACCCGGTGTCCGCACCGCAGGTCATCCGCCCCCTCCGCGGCATCGCCGGAGCCACCCGCATCCTCCTCATCGTCGGGGCGGTCGTCTCGTTCCTCACCGTCCTCGTCGAGGCCTGGGGACTCGTCGCCGTCGACGGCTTCACCCGAGGAGCCGCGCCGCTGTCGGACCTGGAGCTCTACGACACGCTGTCCGCGCCGATCTCCTTGGCGTCGGCGGGGCTGATGCTGGCGACGGGAATCTGCTGGGTCGTCTGGCAGTACCGTGCCGCGGTGCGCGTCCGCGCGATCACCCCGACCGCCACTCGTCGCACACCGGTGTGGCACGTCGTGTCCTGGCTCATCCCCGTGATCGCGTGGTGGTTCCCGTTCCAGAACGTGAAGGACCTCGTGGTGGCTTCGCGTGCGAGCCTGACTCGAGCGATCCTGGGCACCTGGTGGGGCCTCTGGATCGCTTCGACGGCGTTCGTGTCACTTTCCGGCAGGCTGTCGTGGAACGCCGAGACCCTCGCAGACTACCCTGCCGTGATGTCCACGTCGCTGTTGGGGGAGCTCCTCTCCATTGCCGCCGTTCCGCTTGCCATCGTGATCCTCACCCGCGCGACCGACGCCATGGACCCGGCAGGGCGCTGACGCTCACGCGGTGAGCTGAGCCTCCACGTCCGTGTCGTCGGAGCCGCTCGAGGCGACGATCCGGCCTTTGTCGAGCCGGAGGAACCGGAACTCCGCCGCGTTGACGTGGCGACGGGTGGCAGGGATGCCGCGCCACGGTCCGGTATGCGTCCCGCTGCCGCGGAGGTGAGCAGCGATGCGGTCGTCCTCGGCGACGAGTTGGATCGTCTTCCACCGCCAGTCCGGGAAGCCGTGGAACAGGTCGGCGAGATCGTCGATCCAGGCGTCTGCTCCTGCCGGCAGGTGTGCGCGGCGGACCGCGGGGTCGAGGAACCCGCGGACCTCCGTCAGATCATGTCGGTTGCACGCGTCGAGATACTCCTCGAACCACCCGTGCAGCTCCCACGGTTCCACGCGAAGTGCCTCAGGCGTCGAGGTCGTCGACGCCCGGCATCCAGCTCTGGCCCGGCTTTCCCCAGCCGCGCTTGCGCGCGATCTTCTGCGTCGTCTTCCAATCGGAGTCGGACAGCCGGTCGATGTAGAGGATGCCGTTGAGGTGGTCGAACTCGTGCTGCATGATGCGGGCACGCCAGCCGTCGACACGGATGCGGACGTGGCCGCCGTCGAGGTCGGTGCCGGTGACGAGCACCTCGTCGCCGCGGCGGAGCGGGAAGCGCTCACCGGGGAACGACAGGCATCCCTCCGACTCGTCATCGGGGTCGGGGGAGCCCGGCTCCGGCGGCGACATCCAGAGTTCGGGGTTGATGATCACGCCGCGCCACGGGGCGCCGTCGTCGTCCTGATAGGAGTAGGTGTAGATGCGCAGGCCGACGCCCACCTGGGGGGCTGCGAGTCCCACGCCGGGAGCGGTGTCCATCGTCTCGAACATGTCCGCGACGAGGGTGCGGATCTCATCCGTCACCTCGGCGACGGGAGCGGCGACGGAGTGAAGGACGGGATCGCCCATGATGCGAATCGGAAGTACGGCCACGTCAGAAGCCTAACGAGGCCTGAGCCGGGTATCGTCGAGGCGTGATTCATGCCGGAACACCGATCAACGACCTCACCGATGAACTGGTGGGCGTGTTCGGGAACCCGGCGATCCTGATCGGCATCCCGCTCGCCGTCGTCGGCGCGGTCTTCATGTCCTTCGGCGCGCAGTATCAGCACCGCGGTGTGCAGAAGGTCGAGCGGCTGACGGCTCAGGCGGGTGTCTCCGGTCTGACCGGCAGTCAGCTGCTCCGTCTGCTGACGCGTCCGTCCTGGGTTCTCGGGACCGTGATGCTCGGCCTCGCGATCGTGTGCCAGCTGGCGGCGCTGTCGTTCGCGCCGCTGATCCTCGTCCAGCCGATCGGCGCGATCTCGCTGGTCATCACGACGCTCCTGAACGCCCGGATAAGCGGCCACAAGCCGACGAGGCGCTCGATCACCTCCATCGCGCTGTGCGTCGGCGGCATCTTCATCTTCGTCACGGTGGCCGCACTGTACGCGACCGAGCGCCCCATCAGCGACGGGCAGCTCCTGACCGTCCTCGGCATCCTGCTGGGCGTCGTGGTGGTCCTCGGCGTCCTCTGGGGGACGCTGCGCAAGCGGATGCGTGCCCTGTTCTACATCGTGGCGGCCGGCGTGGTCTACGGCTTCGTCGCGACCCTCGCCAAGGTGGTCATCAACCGCATCGCCAACGGCGACTTCGAATGGCTCACCGTCCTGTGCATCGTCGCCCTGCTCGCGGGCACGGCGATGGGCGCCTACTTCGTCCAGACGGCCTACTCGTCGGGTCCGCCGGACCTCGTCATCGCCGGTCTCACGGTCATCGACCCGATCGTCGCCATCGTGATCGGTCTCGCGGTCCTCAACGAAGCGCAGGGCGCACCGCTCGGCGCATACATCGGTTTCGCGATCGCGGGCGTCCTGGCCGTCACCGGGGTGTTCCAGCTGGCCCGCTACCACCCGCAGGTGGTGAGCGAGAGCCAGGAGATCCCGATCACGCGGGGGAGTGCGGATGCCGCCGAAGGCAAGCGTCCTTCGACGGGGTCGATCCGTCTCACCGAGGCCGTTTCGAAGGTGTGGCCGGAGCCGCCCGTGAAAGACGAGGACCGGCCCGGGCGATAAGCTCGACTCCACAGGGGGCGGTGGCCAAGCTGGTCAAGGCAGCGGGCTCATAACCCGACGATCGTGGGTTCAAGTCCCACCCGCCCTACTCAACCTCTGAACTTCTACGGCGTCGCACGAGGAAGCCCCCGCTCCTTTGCAGAATGCGAGGGCTTCGTCGTATCGCGTAGGTTCAGTCGTCCTGCGTGTCGGACTCCCGTTCGTCGGTGTCTTGCTCGGCGGCCGTGATGTCATCGTCGCCGATGTCGCCTTCGGCCTGGCTCGGCTTGTCGGGGATGGAATCGCTCATCATGTCTCCTTTCGACACGCACATCGAACGCCCTCGCCGCGTTCGACCCGCAGGGGCTTGACAGAGCATCCTCGCTATCGGTTCCGTTGGATCGCGTGGCCGAGTAGGCCGAATGAGGCGGATGCGTCAGCGATCGTCGTGGTCCTCGGCGGTGACCTCGCTGCCGGCGCGCGCTGCGTCTTCCTTCACCTCGTCGCTGACGGCGTCGGTCGGGAGTGCGTCATCGGCGTGAGCGTCATCGGCGTCGCGCGTGTGGGGAGTGTTGTCGCTCATGATGGTCCTTTCGTCGAGCGGTCAGCTTGCGCCCATCGTGTCCCGCGGGCCATGGGGTTGACGAACGTCCGACGAACCTCGTGTTACACGGTTGTGATTCGCCGAGGATATGGGCGATAATGGCGGCACAACCGGATATCCGGCCAGCACTCTCCATCAGGTCGTAGGGGAAGACGTACCTGAACGAAACGGAGAGATCGATGGCCACACCTCACGCGCGCGGAGTGATCTTCATCCATTCCGCGCCACGCGCGCTGTGCCCCCACCTCGAGTGGGCTGCTGGTCGTGCCCTCGGGCATGCCGTCAGCTTCGACTGGGCGGACCAGCCCGTCCAACCGGGCAGCCGCCGCGCGGAGTTCTACTGGGAGGGACCCGCCGGAAGCGGGGCCGCTCTTGCCTCCGCCATGCGCGGCTGGGAGCACCTGCGGTACGAGGTGACGGAGGATCCGACGCCCCGCACCGACGGCGGTCGCTGGCTCCACACGCCGAGCCTCGGCATCCACTACGCGCAGACGGATGCCTCGGGCAACGTCGTCGTCGGAGAGGACCGCATCCGCTACGCCATGGAGATCGCCGCCGGCGACATGAGCGAGCTGCAGCGGGAGCTCGACGTGGCGCTCGGCGCCTCGTGGGACGAGGAGCTCGAACCCTTCCGCCACGCAAGCGACGACGCTCCGGTCGTGTGGCTGCACAAGGTCGGCTGAGACGACTCCGCTGGAGCGGACACTCCATGGACGGACAGGTTTTCAGGCGGGGTGAGTAGGCCTCGACCGGCTTCGGACGGCTTCCCGGAGACCGGGGCGGCTACCGCCCCGCCTGAACTGAACGACGAACGCCCCCGGTGGCTTCCCGGGGGCGTTCGTCGTGTTCGGGGTCAAACCGAGCGGAACGCCACGACGGCGTTGTGACCGCCGAAGCCGAACGAGTTGCTGATGGCCAACTGGTCGCCGTCGCCGAGCGGGACGGTGTCGCCGGACAGACGGAAGGGAACGGCCGGGTCGGGCTCGGTGATGTTGATGGTCGGGGGAGCGATGCGGTCGCGGAGCGCCAGCACCGTGAACATCGCCTCCAGCGCTCCCGTGCCGCCGAGGAGGTGACCGGTGGACGCCTTCGTGGCCGACACCGGCATCTCGTCGACCCGGTCGCCGAAGACGGACTTCAGGGCGACGTACTCGTTCGGGTCGCCGACGGGGGTCGACGTCGCATGCGCGTTGACGTGGGTGACGTCGTCGGGCGAGGCATCCGCCATCTCGAGCGCGAGGCGGACGGCTCGCGCCGCACCGGTGCCCTCGGGGTCGTTGGCGGTGATGTGGTACGAGTCGGCGGTGACGCCGCCGCCCACGAGCTCGGCGTAGATCTTCGCGCCGCGGGCCTTCGCGTGCTCCTCGGTCTCGAGGATGAGGACCGCGGCGCCCTCTCCCATGACGAATCCGTCACGGTCGATGCTGCCCGGACGGGATGCCGTCTCGGGGGAGTCGTTGCGACGCGACAGCGCCTGCATCGAGGCGAACGACGCGATCGTGATGGGGTGGATCGCCGACTCGGTGCCGCCCGCGATGACGATGTCGGCGAGGCCGGCCCGCATGTGCTCGATCGCGTTGACGATCGACTCGGTGCTCGATGCGCACGCGCTCGCGAACGTGCGAGCGTAGGCGCGAGCGCCGAAGTGCAGCGAGAGGTTGCCCGCTGCAGCGTTGGGCATGAGCATCGGCACGGTCATGGGCATGACGCGCCGCGGGCCCTTCTCGCGCAGGGTGTCCCATGCGTCGAGGAGCGTCCATACCCCGCCGATGCCGGTGGCGAACTCGACGCCGAGGCGCTCGGGGTCGACCTCGGGCGCGCCGGCATCCTTCCAGGCCTCCTTCGCCGCCACCATCGCGAGCTGCGAGGACGGGTCGAGGCGCTTGGCGACGGGACGGTCGAGGACCGTCTCGGGTCGCACCTTCGCCTCGGCGGCGAACGTGACGGGCAGCTGGTACTGCTCCACCCAGTCGTGCTCGAGCGTGCGGGTACCGGACGCTCCGGCGAGGAGCGCCTCCCAGCTCTCGCTGGCGGTGCCGCCGATGGGGGAGGTCGCACCGATGCCGGTGACGAAGATTCGCGTGTTGCTCATGATTCCCTCGTGCTGCTCCGGTGGGGGCGGACCCCCACCGGACGCGCGGATCAGGCCTGGTTGGACGTGATGTAGGTGACGGCGTCGCCGACGGTCTTGAGGTTCTTGACCTCGTCGTCGGGGATGGTGACGCCGAACTTCTCCTCGGCGTTGACGACGATCGTCATCATCGAGATCGAGTCGATGTCGAGGTCGTCCGTGAACGACTTCTCGAGGGCGACCTCGTCGGACGAGATACCGGTCTCGTCGGTGATGAGCTCAGCCAGGCCGGCGAGGACCTCGTCGTTGGTGAATGCCATGGGATTTCTCCTTCTGTGGGGGTCGGCCCAGCCGGGCCGGTAGTCAGTTTAGGTGGGGGACGGCCGTCGTCACGGGAGGACGACGACCTGTGCGCCGAACACGAGCCCGGCGCCGAAACCGATCTGCAGGGCGAGGCCGCCGCTGAGCTCGGGGTGCTCGTCGAGAAGACGGTGGGTGGCCAGCGGGATGGATGCCGCCGAGGTGTTGCCCGTCGTCTCGATATCGCGACCGATCACGACGGTGTCGGGCAGCTTCAGCTGCTTGGCGAACTCGTCGATGATGCGCATGTTGGCCTGGTGGGGCACGAAGGCCGCGAGGTCGTCGGGCGTGATCCCCGCGGCCTCGATCGCCTGCCGGGCGACCTTGACCATCTCCCAGACGGCCCAGCGGAACACGGTGGGCCCTTCCTGACGGAGCGTCGGCCAGGGGGCGACACCGTCGCGGAACTCGGTCAGCGTGTGGTTCATGCCCACGGCATCCGCTTTCGAGCCGTCCGATCCCCAAATGGTCGGGCCGATGCCGGGCGTGTCGCTGGGGCCGATGACGACCGCGCCGGCACCGTCCCCGAGCAGGAACGAAATCGAGCGGTCGGTCGGGTCGACGACGTCGCTGAGCTTCTCGGTGCCGATGACGACCGCGTAGTGCGCGGCACCCGCACGGATGAGGGCGTCCGCCTGCGCGACGCCGTAGGCGAATCCGGCGCACGCGGCGTTCAGGTCGTAGGCGGCGGCCGGATTCGCGCCGACGCGGTCGGCCACGATCGCCGACACGGACGGGGTCTGCTTGGGGTTCGAGATCGTCGCCACGATGACGGCGTCGATCTTGTCGGCCGGGACGCCGGAGCGCTCGATCGCTTCGGCCGCGGCGTCCGACGCGAGGTCGATCGCCGTGGTACCGGCATCCGCTCGTACTCGCGTGATGATGCCGGTGCGCTGACGGATCCATTCGTCGCTCGAGTTGATCGGCTCGATCAGGTCCTCGTTGGGGACCGCGTTCTCACCGCGGGCGGCGCCGTACGCGTAGATGCGGGTGTGCGCCGCGCCGGTGGGCTGGATCAGCTGGGGGGTCATGCGTTCTCTCCGGTCAGGAGGGCGTTCGCGGCGGCGAGGTCCTCGGGCGTCTTCACCGCAACAGACGGTACGCCGCGCAACCCGCGCTTGGCGAGTCCGACGAGGGTGCCCGCGGGAGCGAGCTCGACGATGCCGGCGACCTCGTTGTCGGCGAACGAGGCCATGCAGAGGTCCCATCGGACGGGGTTCGCAACCTGCGCCACGAGGAGGTCGAGTGCGGCGCGGCCGTCCGAGACGGTCCCGCCGTCGCGGTTGCTCCAGAGCGTCAGAGCGGGTTCGGATGCCTCCACCGCGGCCGCAGCCGTGCGGAGGGTCTCGACGGCCGGTGCCATGTACCGCGTGTGGAATGCGCCCGCGACCTGCAGCGGGATGACCCGGCTGCCGCGCGGCGCGTCGGAGCCGAGCTCGGCGAGAGCCGGAAGCGCCCCGGCTGCGACGATCTGTCCGCCGCCGTTGTAGTTGGCCGGCGTCAGGTCGAGCTCTTCCAGGCGGGCGAGGACCGTGGCCTCGTCGCCGCCCACGACCGCGCTCATGCCGGTCTGCTCGAGAGCGGCGGCCTCGGCCATGGCGCGGCCGCGGATGCCGACCAGGCGCATGCCGTTTTCTTCCGAGAGGACGCCGGCGGCGACCAGCGCGGCGATCTCGCCGACGGAGTGTCCGGCGACGCCGTGGGGGCGATGACCGGCGTCGACCAGCGCGCGCCACGACAGCAGGCTGGCGGCGACGATGAGCGGCTGGGCGACCTTGGTGTCGCGGATGCGGTCGGCATCCCACTCGGTGCCCGCCGCGACCAGGTCGACCTCGGCGTAGGCGGAGTACTGCTCGAGGAGCTCACGGGTGCCCTCGGTCTCCAGCCACGGAGTGAGGAACCCGGGGGTCTGAGAGCCCTGACCCGGGAAGACGGCGATGATCACGGTTTCCATCCTTGCAAGTTCGAGTCGTCGTTGCTGTCGGTGAGCGCACAAGAAAGTGCGATCCGTTTGTTCGAGTCGTACAGAGATCAGGTTCGGCGCACGGGGCGACGGCGGGTCACGTCGCCGCCGATCGAGCCGAGGATGAGCGCCGTCTGCAGGATCAGAGCCTCACGGGGACCTGTGGCATCCCATCCGATGACGTCGGAGACCCGCTTGAGTCGGTAGCGGACCGTGTTGGGATGTACGAACAGTTCGCGGGCCGTCGCCTCGAGCGAGCGACCGTTGTCGAGGTAGCTCCAGAGCGTCGTGACGAGATCCGTCGAGTGCGCCTGCAGCGGGCGGTAGATCCGTTCGATGAGCGTGGCCTTCGCGAGCGGATCGCCTGCGAGAGCGCGCTCGGGAAGCAGGTCGTCGGCGTCCACGGGGCGCGGGGCGTTCCGCCACGACTTGGCGACCGCGAATCCGGCCAGGGCCGCCCGGGCGCTCAGTCCTGCGTCGAGCAGGGCGGATGCCGTGGGCCCCAGCACGAGGTGACCGCTTCCGAACCCCGGCTCGAGGCGCGTCGCGATCTCGGCGAAGGGCAGCTCTTCGGCATCCTCGCGGCCGCTCTGGTCGGCCCGACCGATGACGAGAACCAGGCGGGAGCCCTGCACTCCGATGAGCACGTCGACGCCGAGCTTCCGCGCCGTGCGGCGCACCTGGTCGACGTCGAGCTGCGGGGGAGTCGTGCCCACGAGGACCGCGACCTCGCCGTGGCCGTGCCAGCCGAGGGCGGCGATGCGGCTCGGGAGCTCCTCATCGGCCTCACCCGTGAGGATCGAGTCGACGACGAGCGCTTCGAGGCGGGCATCCCACAAGCCGCGTGCTTCCGCAGCCCGGGCGTAGACGTCCGCCGCGGCGAAGGCGACCTCGCGCGAGTAGAGCAGGATGCTCTCGCGCAGTCCGTTGCCCCGTCCGGCGACGCGTTCCTCGGTGGTCTCGACCGTCACCTTGATGAGCTGGAGCGTCTGGGTGAGGCTGATGCTCCGCAGCAGCTCGCGCGGCGCCGACGCGAAGACGTCGGCCGCGATCCACGGCGTCGAGTTCGGGTCGTCGTACCAGTCGACGAAGGACGAGATGCCCGACTGGGCGACGAGACCGACGGCCGACCGGCGCCCCGGAGGCATCTCGGCGTACCAGGGCAGGTACTCCTCGAGCCTCCGGAGCGTGGTGGTCGCGAGATCTCCCGAGATCCGGCGGAGCCACGCGAGTGTCTCCGCCTTCTCCTGGGCGGTCGGCCGTTCGGTCATCGCGCGGGTCAGGCTTCGCCGCCCGCGTTGCCGGAGGTGCCGGCGTTGACGTCGTGCAGGCGGTACTTCTCGATCGCCTGTGCCGACAGGCCGCGGTCGACGACGCCGTCCTCGGCCAGGGCCTGCAGGGTCCGCACGACGATCGACGGGCCGTCGATCTTGAACTGACGACGAGCCGCGGCACGCGTGTCCGAGAAGCCGAAGCCGTCGGCACCGAGCGTCGCGTAACGGCGCGGGACCCACTGGCGGATCTGGTCCTGGACGGCGTGCATGAAGTCGCTGACGGCGACGACGGGCCCCTCCGAGTCGCGGAGCTTCTCGGTGATGTAGGCCGTCTTGGGCTCGTCGGTCGGGTGCAGGAAGTTGTGCTCGTCTGCGGCGAGGCCGTCGCGGCGGAGCTCGGTCCAGCTGGTCACCGACCAGACGTCGGCCACGACGCCCCAGTCGTCCTTGAGGAGCTTCTGCGCCTCGTGGGCCCACGCCAGCCCGACGCCCGACGCGAGGATCTGGGCGCGGTGCCCCTCGCCCTCACCGGTCGAGACGCGGTGGATGCCGCGGACGATGCCGTCGACGTCGACATCCTCCGGCTCCTTGGGCTGGACGATCGGCTCGTTGTAGACCGTGATGTAGTACATGACGTTCGGGTCCTCGTGCTCCCCGCCGTACATGCGCTCGAGACCGGACTGCACGATGTGCGCGATCTCGTAGCCGTAGGCCGGGTCGTACGAGACGGTCGCCGGGTTGGTCGAGGCGAGCAGGTGCGAGTGGCCGTCGGCGTGCTGCAGGCCCTCACCCGTGAGGGTGGTGCGGCCCGCCGTGGCGCCGATGATGAACCCGCGCGCCATCTGGTCGCCGGCGGCCCACTGAGCGTCGCCCGTGCGCTGGAAGCCGAACATCGAGTAGAAGACGTAGACCGGGATGAGCGGCTCGCCGTGGGTCGCGTAGGACGTGCCGACACCGGTGAAGGCGGCGAGGGCGCCGGCCTCGTTGATGCCCACGTGCATGATCTGACCCTGCGGGCTCTCCTTGTAGGCCAGGAGCAGCTCGCGGTCGACGGACGTGTAGTTCTGCCCGTTGGGGTTGTAGATCTTCGCCGTCGGGAAGTACGCGTCCATACCGAACGTGCGTGCCTCGTCTGGGATGATCGGCACGATGCGGTGGCCGAAGTCCTTCGAGCGCAGCAGATCCTTGAGCAGCCGCACGAACGCCATCGTGGTGGCGACCTCCTGCGTGCCCGACCCCTTCTTCGGCAGCGCGTACACGCTGTCGTCGGGGAGGCTCAGCGAGGTGTGCGTGCTGCGACGCTGCGGGAGCGTGCCGCCCAGTGCGCGACGCCGCTCGACCATGTACTTGATGGTCTCGTCCTCGGCGCCCGGGTGGTAGTACGGCGGCTCGTAGGGGTTCTCTTCGAGCTGGGCGTCCGTCAGCGGGATGTGCATCTGGTCGCGGAACAGCTTGAGGTCGTCGAGGGTCATCTTTTTCATCTGGTGCGTCGCGTTGCGCCCCTCGAAGTGCGGGCCGAGCCCGTAGCCCTTGACGGTCTTCGCCAGGATGACGGTCGGCTGGCCCTTGTGCTCCATGGCCGCCTTGTACGCCGCGAAGACCTTGCGGTAGTCGTGGCCACCGCGCTTGAGGTTCCAGATCTGCTCGTCGGAGTAGTCCTTGACAAGGGCTGCGGCGCGCTCGTCGCGGCCGAAGAAGTGCTCACGGACGTACGCGCCGTTCTCGGCCTTATACGTCTGGAAGTCGCCGTCGGGGGTGCTGTTCATGAGGTTGAGCAGCGCGCCGTCCTGGTCGCGGGAGAGCAGGTCGTCCCACTCGCGACCCCAGACGACCTTGATGACGTTCCAGCCGGCACCGCGGAAGAAGCTCTCGAGCTCCTGGACGATCTTGCCGTTGCCGCGAACGGGGCCGTCGAGGCGCTGCAGGTTGCAGTTGACGACGAAGGTCAGGTTGTCGAGGCCCTCGTTGGCGGCGACCTGCAGCTGGCCGCGGCTCTCGACCTCGTCCATCTCGCCGTCGCCGAGGAAGGCCCACACGTGGGCGTCGGAGAGATCCTTGACGCCGCGGTTGGTGAGGTACTTGTTCGTCATCGCCTGGTAGATGGCGTTGATGGGACCGAGGCCCATCGAGACGGTCGGGAACTGCCAGTAGTCCGGCATGAGGCGCGGGTGCGGGTACGACGGCAGGCCGTGAGGGGCAGCGGATGCCTCCTGGCGGAACCCGTCGAGCTGCTGCGTCGTCAGGCCGCCCTCGAGGAACGAGCGGGCGTACATGCCGGGGGAGGCGTGCCCCTGGAAGAAGACCTGGTCGCCACCGCTCTCGTGGTCCGGACCGCGGAAGAAGTGGTTGAAGCCGACCTCGTACAGTGCCGCCGACGACGCGTACGTGGAGATGTGGCCGCCGACACCGATGCCGGGGCGCTGCGCACGGTGCACCGTGAGGGCGGCGTTCCAGCGGATCCAGCTGCGGTAGCGGCGCTCCACCTCTTCGTCGCCCGGGAACTCCGGCTCGCTGTCGACGGGGATCGTGTTGATGTAGTCCGTCGTGGGGACCTGCGGGACGTTGAGGTGCAGTTCACGCGAGCTCTGCAGCAGGCTCAGCATGATCTCGCGGCCGCGGCTCGCTCCGCGGGCGTCGACGAGTTGGCGCAGGGAATCCTGCCACTCCGACGTCTCTTCCGGGTCGCTGTCCTGCGGGCCCTGCGAGTACGGATCCTGATCGTTGACAGTCACAAGAGGCCTTTCGTCGCCTGGCAGATCGTGCCAGGAAGGAGGGATCGAGCGAGGGCGCGCTTGTTCGCCGCGCACAACTCGCTTGTCCTCAGCCTACCCATACGGCCCGGTGCTGGACGCCGCGCGGGCGCCCTAGACTCGGTACGTCAGGGCCTTTAGCTCAGCTGGTAGAGCGCCACGTTTACACCGTGGATGTCGTCGGTTCGATCCCGGCAGGGCCCACCACCGGCATCCCGCCGCTCCCCTCAGTCCCGACCGGCGACCTTCGGTGTCGCGGGGTCGATGTACAGGTCGCCGCCCTTGCCGAGACGCGAGTGCCGACGTGAGTACGCGAAGTAGATCACGAAGCCGATGGCGAGCCAGATGAGGAAGCGCAGCCACGTCTCGACGGTCAGGTTGAGCATCAGATAGACGCAGACGATCACCGACAGTGCCGGCAGCCACGGATTCAGCGGGACGCGGAAGCCGCGCTCCAGATCCGGACGCCGACGGCGGAGGACGATGACGCCGACCGAGACGAGCACGAACGCCGACAGCGTGCCGATGTTGACCATCTCCTCGAGCACGCCGACCGGCGTGAGGCCGGCGACGAGGGCGACGATGACCGTCACGATCGCCGAGATGACCCACGGGGTGCGGAACCGGGGGTGTACCTTCGCGAGCCCGCGCGGCAGGAGGGCGTCGCGCGACATCGCGAAGATGATGCGCGTCGCACCGATCATGAGGGTCAGCACGACCGTCGTGAGGCCGGCCACGGCGCCCGCCGAGATGACGGTCGCCATCCAGGTCTGGCCGTGGAACGCGAACGCGTTGGCGAGCGCCGCGGCGGGGTCGAGCTTGTCGTAGGGCACCATGCCGGTGACGACGAGAGCGACGGCGCCGTAGAGCACCGTGCAGATGATGAGCGAGGCGATGATGCCGATCGGCAGGTCGCGCTGCGGGCGCTTGGTCTCCTCCGCCGTCGTCGCGACGACGTCGAACCCGATGTACGCGAAGAACACGAGGGCGGCGCCCGCGAAGATGCCGCCGACGCCGAACGCGGTCGGCTCGATGCCCGAGAAGAACTGCAGGAGCGGCTGGGTGAGTCCCGAGGCGGTCTCGCGGGGAGCTGCGTCCGGCACGAAGGGGGAGTAGTTCGCTGGGTTGACGAACATCAGTCCCGCGACGATCACGAACAGGACGATGAACAGCTTCACCGCGACGAGCACGAGGTTCACCCGAAGGGACTCCCGGATGCCGACGGTGATCAGCACGCCGAGGACCACCACCAGGAGGACGGCCATCAGGTCGATAGACCCGCCGTATCCGATCGCGGCGGGGATCGGGGCGCCGAGCTGCTCCATGAGCGATCCGAGGTAGGCGCTCCACCCCTGCGCGACGACGCTCGCCCCCAGGAACATCTCGAGGATCAGATCCCATCCGATGATCCAGGCGAAGAGCTCGCCGAGCGATGCGTAGGAGAAGGTGTAGGCCGAACCCGACACGGGAACCGTGGACGCGAACTCGGCGTAACACATGGCTGCGAGCCCGCACGCGATGGCGGCCACGACGAAGCTGATGACGATCGCGGGGCCGGCGACCTCATGGGCGGCGCGTCCGGTCAGGGTGAAGATCCCGGCGCCGATGACGACGCCGACGCCGAAGACCGTGAGGTCGAGGGCCGAGAGCGATTTCTTGAGTTTGAACTCGGGCTCTTCGGTGTCGGCGATCGACTGTTCGACCGTCTTGGTGCGCAGCACGCTCATGCTGTTCTCCTCCCGCGCGATTCCGGCACGCAATGTTAGTGCGTCGCGGCATCCTGTCTGAAGCCGTCGCCCCGACGGCCGGTCGCCCGCGGGGTAGGTTGGAGGACGTGAAAGCCAGCTTTACCGACCAGCGCCGCCTCCTCGATCTCGCCGACGCCGACATCGCCGTGCGCCGTGCGGATCACGCGCGACAGAACCCCGCGCAGGCCGCACGCGTGAAGGAGCTGCTGGCGGAGCGCGCGACCCACTCGGCCGAGCTGACGCGTCGGCTCGGTGAGCGCGACGATGCGAAGGCCGAACTCGCCCGCATCCAGTCCGACGTCGCTGTCGTCGACGCCCGGACCGCGCGCGACAACGACCTGCTCGCCGCGACGTCGAGCGTCAAGGACGCCCAGGGGCTGGAGCACGAGATCGCTTCGCTCGCCCGGCGCAAGAGCGACCTGGAGGACGCCGAGCTCGAGGTCATGGAGCGTCTCGAGGCCGCCGAAGCCGCTGTGGCGGAGCAGGAGGCCCTCATAGCGTCGGTCAATGAAGAGGGGGCGCGGCTAAGCGCCGAGGCCAAGGCGACCGTCGCCGAGGCGACCACGCGTCTCGAGGCTGCGACCCGCGACCGTGCCGCGATCGCCGCGTCGCTTCCCGCCGACCTCGTCGGCATGTACGACAGCCTCGCCGCTCGCGGGAACGGTGCAGGTCACCTGCAGCGTCGCACGTGCGGTGGCTGCCACATGGTCCTGTCGGGCACCGACCTCAACGTCGTGCGTGCCGCGGCGGAGGAGGACGTCGTCACGTGCCCGGAGTGCGGCTGCATCCTCGTTCGCGACGAGGACTCCGGGCTCTGACCGATCCGGGCGCTCCCTCGGACGGTCCCGTCCCGTGGATCGTCGTGGGCGCCTCCGAGGGGCGGATCGCCCTCGTCTCGCTCAATGTCGACGGGCGGGCGGTCGACCGTGTGCTCGTCGATGCGTCGTCCCTCCGCGAGCACGTCCGTCGGGCGGGTGATACGACGCGGTGGGTGTGGAGCGACACCTCGCACTGGTATCCGTCGCTGATCGCAGCGGGAGTCCGCGTCACCCGCTGCCACGACCTTCGCCTCGTCCACGCGATCCTGCGTGACAGCGCCCTCGCAGTCGACACCGACGCGCTCCGACGGGCGACGGAGTGGGATGCCGCGGCATCCGTCTCGGACGACGGTCCGAGCGCCCTCTTCGATCTCGACCCCGGCTCCCGCGAGGCGCCTCACGACATCGATGCCGCGGTCGCCGAGTTCGAGCGGCAACGGCGGGTGATCGGCGCCAGTGCTCCCAGCTTGCGGCTGCTCGTCGCGGCCGAGTCCGTCGGTGCCCTCGTCGCGGCCGAGATGCACGCGGCGGGCGTGCCGTGGGACGGGCGGGTCCACGACGAGATCCTGACCGCGATGCTCGGCGAGCGGGACTCCGGCGGCCGGCCACCTGCGCGCATCGTCGCCCTGGCGGGCGAGATTCGCGGTCTTCTCGGGGATCCCGGCGCGAGTCTCGATTCGCAGCCGAAGCTCCTGCGGGCGCTCCATCGCGTCGGCGTCGCCGCGACGTCGACGAGCAAGTGGGAGCTGAAGGAGTACGACCACCCGGTCGTCGCACCGCTCCTGGAGTACAAGCGGCTCATGCGGATGTACACGGCGAACGGGTGGGCGTGGCGGGACGAGTGGGCGCCGGAGGGCCGATTCCGTCCCGTGTACGTCCCCGGCGGCGTCGTGACCGGCCGGTGGGCGTCGTCGGGCGGCGGGGCGCTGCAGCTGCCGCGGCAGCTTCGCCCCGCCGTCCGCGCTGACCCGGGATGGACGCTGGTGGTCGCCGACGTCGCGCAGCTCGAGCCTCGGGTGCTGGCGGCGATGTCGCGGGATGCCGCCCTCGCAGACAGTGCGCGCGATACCGACCTTTACGAGGGCATCGTCTCGCGAGGCGTTGTCAGTACCCGCTCCGAGGCGAAATTCGCCCTGCTGGGCGCGATGTACGGCGCGACGACGGGGGACAGCGGCCGCCTCGTCCCGGCGCTCCGACGGGCGTATCCGCGGGCGATGGGACTCGTGGACGACGCAGCCCGTGTGGGCGAGGAGGGCGGCGTCGTCTCGACCTGGCTCGGGCGGTCCAGTCCACCTCCGTCGCCCGGATGGCGCGCGGTGCAGAGTCGAGCGGGCGATCCCGACGCGACCGAGACGGACCGCACCCAGGCCCGGCGCATCGCGCGCGACCGGGGCCGGTTCACGCGGAACTTCGTCGTGCAGGGAACCGCGGCCGAATGGGCCCTCGCGTGGCTCGGCGATCTGCGGGCGAGGCTCGCGCTGCTGCCGTTCGTCGGTGACGAGGATGCCGCACCCCGGTCGGGCGCGCTCCACTCGCGGCAGGCGCATCTCGCGTTCTTCCTCCACGACGAGGTCATCGTCCACGCACCCGCCGCGCATGCGGAGCAGGCGGCGGAGGCGGTGCGCCAGGCCGCGGACGCGGCGACCCGGCTCCTCTTCGGCGACATCCCCCTCGACTTCCGCCTCGACCTGCAGGTGCGGGTCGACGCGGCGAAGGACTGACCGCCCCGACGACTAGACTCGACCCCGCGAATGGGTCGGCTGGACGGTCGCGTGGCGCGAGAGCGCACCGAGGAACGTCCGGGCTCCACAGGGCAGGGCGGTGGGTAACACCCACCCGGAGTGATCCGCGAGACAGTGCCACAGAGAGCAGACCGCCCCGGTTCCGACCGGGGTAAGGGTGAAAGGGTGGTGTAAGAGACCACCGGGGTCGTGGTGACACGGCCCGCACGGTAAACCTCGCCCGGAGCAAGGTCAGACAGGGGATGCCGACGCGGCCCGCCGAGTCCCCGGGTAGACCGCTGGAGCGGCACGGCAACGTGTCGCCGAGAGAGATGACCGTCCACGGGGTTTCGACCCCCGGACAGAACCCGGCGTACAGGCCGGCCCATTCGCCCCTCGTACGTCGAGGCGTCCTAGCCCATGAAGGTTTCCGGGGGTGGAGTCAGCCAGATGAGGTCCACTCCGCCGTCGTCGCTACGCGTCCTCGCGGCGATCGAGAAGTTCGCCTCACGAGTGGCGGCGGCCGACTCCGCCCACTCCATGACGTCTCGAGGTGTTGCGTCGTCGACGTCGAAGGCCGCGATGCGAAGCCCGGGGCCAACAAGCATCACGCGGTAACCGACCGCGTAGTCCTCGGAGCGCGCATCGCGCTCATCGACCTGTTGCACCTTCATGGTCAGCGCGAGGTCGTGCCCGCCAGGTCTTCGCCCTCGTCGACCGACGCGCCGGAGTCGTCGCCGGCGAGCGCCAGTGCGGCGGCTCCGATGATGCCCGCGTTGTTGCGGTGCACGGCAGGGACGATCTCGGTCTTCAGATCCAGCAGGGGCAGGAATTTGTCGGCGTGCTTGGAGACGCCGCCACCGACGACGAACAGGTCGGGGGTGAAGAGGAACTCGAGGTGGCTGTAGTACTGCTGCAGGCGCTCGGCCCAGGCATCCCATTCGAGCTCTTCGCGCTCCATTGCCGAGTACGCGGCGAAGTGCTCGAAGTCCTTCTTGTGGCCCGGGCGGTGCAGGTGGCCGAGTTCCGTGTTCGGGACGAGGACGCCCTTGTAGATCATCGCGGTGCCGATGCCGGTCCCGAGGGTCGTGAGCAGCACGACCCCGTCGCGGTCCTTCGCAGCGCCGTACCGCATCTCGGCCACGCCGGCGACGTCGGCGTCGTTGGCGAAGTGGATCTGGCGGCCGAGACCCTTCTCGAAGAACGCCTCGGCCTCGAAGTCGATCCAGGTGTGTGCGACGTTCGCGGCAGACAGTGTGCGGCCGTTCTTCACGATCGCGGGGAACGCCACACCGAGGGGGATGTCGTCATCCGTCACCTCGAGCTTCTCCAGAACCTCGGTCACGGCCTTCAGGACATCATCGGGCTCGGCGCCCTTCGGTGTCGGGACCTTGATGCGGTCGGTGAGGAGCTTTCCCTGCGAGAGGTCGACGAGGGCACCCTTGATGCCCGTCCCTCCGATGTCGATGCCGACGGCGGTGGTGGCGGTCCCAGTCATGCACTCGAGCCTAGTCCGACCGCGGCAGCCCGGACGTAGGCCTCTGGCGGACCCGTCCGTAGGATGAACCGCACGAGGCCGAGGAGGACCCCATGAGCGACGCCGACAAGTACTGGTACAACCTGAAGACGGGTGAGGTCCAGCAGGGCTTCGAGTCTCCGGCAGTCGATCGCGCCGGTCCGTTCGACACCGCCGAGGAAGCGGCTCGTGCCCCGGAGATCATGCGGGAGCGCTCGCGCAGGTGGGCCGCAGAGGATGCCGCCGAAGACGAGTGAGCGGGCGCCGCGTCGCGTGACGGCGTCGCGGCTTCGGACCGCTAGTCTGGCAGTCGGCTCGGCACCGGGAAGGATGCGATGGACAAGCAGCGTGACTTCGTTCTGAGGACGATCGAGGAGCGGGGGGTCAAGTTCATCCGGCTGTGGTTCACCGATGTGACGGGGACCCTCAAGTCGGTCGCCATCGCCCCCGCCGAGGTGGAGGGCGCGTTCGCCGAGGGCCTCGGGTTCGACGGTTCCGCGATCGAGGGGCTGACGCGTTCCTACGAGTCCGACCTGCTGGCTCATCCGGACCCCGCCACGTTCCAGACCCTGCCGTGGCGCGGCGAGATCGATCCCACGGCGCGCATGTTCTGCGACATCACGACGCCCGACGGGCAGCCGGCCGTTGCCGACCCGCGCAACGTGCTCAAGCGCGCACTGGCCAAGGCCGGCGACGCGGGCTTCACGTTCTACACGCACCCCGAGATCGAGTTCTACCTGCTCAAGTCGTCGTCGTTCGGTCCGGAAGGCCCCGAGCCGGTCGACTCGGCAGGCTACTTCGACAACGTCCCCGGCGGCACCGCGCACGACTTCCGTCGTCGTTCGGTGCGGATGCTCGAGGACCTCGGCATCTCGGTCGAGTTCAGCCACCACGAGGGTGGGCCCGGTCAGAACGAGATCGACCTCCGCTACGCGGACGCTCTCGCGACCGCGGACAACATCATGACCTTCCGCACCGTCGTGAAGGAGGTCGCGATCGAGCAGGGCGTCTACGCCACGTTCATGCCGAAGCCCCTCAGCGGCAAGCCCGGCAGCGGGATGCACACGCACATGTCCCTCTTCGAAGGTGACATGAACGCCTTCTACGAAGAGGGTGCGCAGTACCAGCTCTCCAAGACCGGTCGACAGTTCATCGCGGGCCTTCTTCGTCACGCGAACGAGATCTCGGCCGTCACGAACCAGTTCGTGAACTCGTACAAGCGCCTCTGGGGCGGCGACGAGGCCCCGAGCTTCGTCTGCTGGGGCCACAACAATCGCTCCGCGCTCGTGCGCGTGCCGATGTACAAGCCGAACAAGGGACAGTCCACGCGGGTCGAGTACCGCGCGCTGGACTCGGCGGCGAACCCCTACCTCGCGTACGCGCTGATGCTCGCGGCCGGCCTCAAGGGCATCGAGGAGGAGTACGAGCTTCCCCCCGAGGCCGAGGACAACGTCTGGTCGTTGACGGATGCCGAGCGCCGAGCCCTCGGCTACGGTCCGCTGCCGTCGAGCCTGGACCACGCCCTCGAGTACATGGAGGAGTCCGAGCTCGTGGCGGAGACCCTCGGCGAGCAGGTCTTCAACTACGTGCTGCTGAACAAGCGTCGCGAGTGGCAGGAGTACCGGTCGCAGGTCACGCCCTTCGAACTGCAGAAGAACCTCGAGATGCTCTGAGGCCATGGCCTCGATCGAGCGACGGGCTGCGCTCACCGATCTTGCCCGTGCGGGGTTCTCGGACCTCGCATCGTCCTCCGACGCGTTGGACGAGCTGAGCGAGCTGAGCGGCATCGCGCGTACCGATCTCGTCGCGGCTGCGCAGCGGGCGGCGGACCCCGACGGTGCGGTGCAGGCCTGCGTGCGGATCGGTCGGCGTGCCCCCGACGCCCTGACGCATGTGCTCGCCGAGGCCGGCGACGTCGCGTGGTCCCTCCTCGGGGCTTCCTCGGGCTACGCCGATTTCTTCCTGCGTCATCCCGAGGAGCTCGTGCACCTGATCGGTGCGGGACGGATGCTGCCCTCGGGGCGCACCATGCGGGAGAGCCTGCTCGAATCCGTCGGGGCGGACGCGGACGGGTTCGCCGCGGCATCCGATGAGTCTGCGTGGATCGCCCTGCGTGTCCGTTACCGCCGGCTCGTGGCGCTCGTCGCCGCCTACGACCTCGCCTCCGACGATGCCGCCGATGTGCTGCCGGAGGTCGCGGCGGCGCTGGCGGATGCCGCGGGCGCGGCCCTCGACGCCTCGCTGTGCGCCGCTCGCGCTCGCGCGGCGACGATGTTCCCGCGTGACGAGGTCGCAGTGACGCGCCTCGCGGTCATCGGCATGGGGAAGACCGGCGCGCGCGAACTGAACTACGTCAGCGACGTCGACGTCATCTTCGTCGCCGGGGTGGCCGAAGGAGCGGAACTCGCCGAGGGCCGCGCGGTCGACATCGCGACCCGTCTCGCGGCGCTGACGATGCGCGGCATCTCGGATGTCGAGATCGAACCGCCCCTGTGGGAGGTCGACCCCAACCTCCGGCCCGAAGGCAAGCAGGGAGCCCTCGTCCGCACCCTCGACTCGCACCTGTCGTACTACGCGCGGTGGGCGAAGAGTTGGGAGTTCCAGGCGCTTCTGAAGGCGCGTGCCCTCGCGGGGGATCTGGAACTGGGGGAGCGGTACTGCGCCGCGGTGCAACCGCTCGTCTGGACGAGCAGCGCCCGGGAGAACTTCGTCGACAGCGTCCAGCGGATGCGCGAGCGCGTGACGGATCACATCCCCTCAGACGAGGTCGCCCGGCAGCTGAAGCTCGGGCCCGGCGGCATCCGCGACATCGAGTTCACCGTCCAGCTGCTGCAGCTGGTCCACGGCCTGTCGGACGAGGGCATCCGTCAGCAGAGCACCCTGGGTGCCCTGGTCGCCCTCGTCGGGGAGGGATACATCGGGAGAACGGATGCCGCGGCCTTCGGCCAGCACTACCGCACCCTCCGCGTCATGGAGCACCGCCTGCAGCTGCGGCGACTGCAGCGTACCCACCTCATGCCGACCACCGACGACGAGCTGCGCGTCCTGGCCCGAGCGACCGGGCTGGCGACGGATGCCGCTGGGATCGGAGCCGTGTGGGAGCGCATCAAGCTCCAGGTGCGGGAGATCCACATCCGGCTGTTCTACCGCCCGCTCCTGTCGGCGGTGGCGGCGCTGCCCGCGGACGAACAAGGCGCCCTGTCGTCAGCTCAAGCGCATGACCGGCTCGCGGCGATCGGATTCCGAGACCCGGCGGGGACGCTTCGCCACATCGGAGCGCTCACGAGCGGACTGAGCCGGAAGGCCACCATCCAGCGCCACCTCATGCCTGTCATGATCCGCTGGTTCGCCGACGGGGTCGATCCGGACTACGGCATGGTCTCGTTCCGGCGGATCAGTGAACGCCTGGGCGACACCCCCTGGTTCCTGCGGATGCTCCGCGACTCCTCTGGTGCGGCGGAGCGTCTGACCCACGTGCTGTCGGGCTCACGGTATGCCGCCGATCTCATGGAGTGGATCCCTGAGGCGGCTGCCTGGCTCGACTCCTCGGAGCAGCTGCGACCAAGGTCGGGGTTCGCCCTGCAGCAGGAGGCGCGCGCGATCCAGGCGCGCCACGAATCGATAGGCGACGCGATGCGCTCGGTGCGCGCGCTGCGTCGCCGCGAGCTCCTTCGCCTCGCCCTCGGGGGACTGCTGGGCGAGCTGACGATCGCCGAGCTCTCGCAGGGTCTGACGTCGATCAGCGAGGTGACGATCCAGGCGACCCTCCGCGCGGTGTGGCGCGAGGTCGTCCCGCCCGAGGACGACGCGCTGGACTTCGCGGTGATCGCGATGGGGCGCTTCGGGGGAGCCGAGCTCGGCTTCGGCTCTGATGCCGACGTCATCTACGTCTACGACGCCAACGGCGTGCCGGCGCAGCGGGCGCAGGAGCTCGCGCTCAAGATCGTCCAGGGGCTGCGCACCCATTCGGAGGATCAGCGCGCGCCGTTCGATCTCGACGCGGGTCTTCGCCCGGAGGGGCGGAACGGCCCGATGGTGCGATCGCTCGACTCCTACGCGGAGTACTACCGCCGGTGGTCGCTGTCCTGGGAAGCGCAGGCGCTGTTGCGTGCCCGAGGCGTCGCCGGAAGCGTCACGCTGATCGGCCGCTTCATGGCGCTGGCGGACGACCTCCGGTATCCGCTCCATCCCGATCCGCAGGGTCTGCGCGAGATCAAACGGATCAAGGCGCGGGTCGAGAACGAGCGACTGCCGCAGGGGGTCGATCGGTCGCGGCACCTCAAGCTCGGGCCGGGCGGACTCAGCGACGTGGAATGGCTCGTGCAGCTCCTCCAGCTGCAGCATGCCGCCGACGTCGAAGGTCTCCGGACCACGTCGACCACCGCCGCGCTCGAAGCCGCCCGCGGCGCCGGTTTGGTTCCGGATGACGCGGCCGAACGTCTTGCCGAGGCATGGTGGCTCGCCAGCCGGCTCCGGTCGGCCAACACGCTCCTCTCCGGCCAGACCAGCGACGTGCTGCCGAGCGATCGTGGCAAACTCGACGGCATCGGCAGACTCTTGGAGTATGAGCCGCGCTCCGCCACGCAGGTGGAGGAGGATTGGCTGCGTACCGCGCGTCGGGCACGTCGCGCCTTCGAGAATCTCTTCTACGGCTGAGTGCCGATCACACCGAAAGGCACCCCCATGTCCGTTGGACTGCTGGCCGTCGTCGACGACATCCTGAGCGCCGCCCTGAAGGCCTCTTCCAAGACAGCCGGTGTCGTCATCGACGATGCTGCCGTGACGCCCCAGTACGTCCAGGGGGTCACGCCGGCTCGGGAGCTCCCGATCGTGGCGAAGATCGCGCTCGGCTCGCTCGTCAACAAGTTCCTCATCATCATCCCGATCGCGCTCGTCCTGACGGCGTTCGCCCCGCAGGTGCTCCCTTTTCTGCTCATCCTGGGAGGAGCGTTCCTCTGCTTCGAAGGCGCTGAGAAGGTGCTCGAGTGGTTCGGGTTCCACATGCACGCCGAAGAGGAGGAGGAGCGCGACGAGAAGAAGCTGGTCCTCGGCGCCGTCCGCACCGACCTCATCCTGTCGAGCGAGATCATGCTCATTGCGCTTGACAGCCTCGAGGAGGACCTCGGGGTATGGCAGACCCTCGCCATCCTGGCGGTCATCGCCCTCATGATGACCCTCCTCGTCTACGGCGCCGTCGCACTGCTGGTGAAGATCGACGACATCGGATTGAAGATGGCGAAGAGCTCGATCAAGCGCGTGCGCCACAACGGCGCCCGGATCGTACGCTCCATGCCTGCGGTGTTCCGTGCCATCAGCATCCTCGGCACCGTCGCCATGCTGTGGGTCGGTGGACACCTCGTGCTCGAGAACGTGGGCAAGGTCGGTTGGCACTGGACGACGGACCTGCTGCACGGTGTGGAGCATCTGCTCGAGGCCGCCGGGCCCGTCATCGTGTGGATCGGCGAGACACTCGTGTCCGCCGTCGCCGGTCTGCTCCTCGGGCTCGTCATCGTCGGAGTCATCCTGCTGATCGGACGCCTGCGCGGCAAGGACCGGGGACACACGAAGACCGAGACGCCGGCAGCCCACTGAGGCTGTCAAGGGGGCGTGGTCCCGGTGTGGGGGAGCGTAGCGTCCGAGGATGACGAACCACCACGATTCCCCCTCCGGCGAACCCACACCCGCGACGGATTCACCCCAGTCCCAGGTCGATGGGGTCGACCGGGACACCGCCTACAGCCCCGGCAGTGAGACCGAGACGCAGCAGAAGCAGGGCGAACATGTCTCCGACGACGTCGACGGCGACATCGACGCGTCGCAGGTCCAGGTCGCACCGGGCACGGGTGGCCCCGACGACGTCGGCGACATCGAGGTGGATCCGAAAGACATCAACCTGCCGGGCTTCTGACGTCGTTATCCGATCGTTCGGTGACGGTGCATCATTCACCTATACGTTCGGGGAATGACACCTCAGAGAGCGGTTCGACCGCAGATCGGAAGACGTACGGCGGCGGCATCGATCGCTCTCCTCGGGGCGCTGGCTGCCAGCGGATGCGCCCCTACAGGGACGAGCGGCGGGGCACCCGCACCCAGCGATTCGGCCGTGCCGCCGTCCTCAGCCGGTGCGTCATCGGCTGCACCCGCTCCGTCGCCCTCGCCGTCCGTATCCGCCGGCGCTGAGCCTGTGGTCCTCGACTCGACCGAATGGGGCGAGCTGGTCTCGGAATGCGTCAGCGCGAGCATGCCGGATCAGCCCCTCACCGTAGATGAGGACAGCGCGCTCGTCGTGCGGCGCACCGTGACGCCGGAATGGTTCGTCTACGTGCCCGCCGAGACGGAGGACGGGTACCTGTGCACATTGTCGGGAGAGACGGATGCCCCGGTGGTCCAGTCATGGGGAACCTCCCTGCGGCCCACCGGTGATGAGCTTCAGCGATGGCTGACGACCAACGACAACGAGGGTCTCTGACGCACGTCGTCACCTCCCGGGCGACGCAGAAGAGCCCGCCGGCGTCCTGCCGGCGGGCTCTTCTCGATCGTGGGATCAGACCCCGAAGTACAGCTCGTACTCGAAGGGGTGCGGGCGTGCCGCGATCGGCTTGATCTCGTTCTCGATCTTGTACTCGATCCACGTCTCGATGAGCTCGGGCGTGAACACGTTGCCGCGGGTGAGGAACTCGTGGTCGGCCCGCAGAGCCTCGAGCGAGTCGAGGAGCGAGTTCGGGACCTGCGGGATGTTCTTCGCTTCCTCGGGCGGCAGCTCGTACAGGTCCTTGTCGACCGGCTCGTGCGGCTCGATGCGGTTGATGATGCCGTCCAGGCCGGCCATCATCTGCGCCGCGAAGGCGAGGTACGGGTTACCGGAGGCATCCGGAGCGCGGAACTCGATGCGCTTGGCCTTCGGGTTCGAGCCGGTGATCGGGATGCGGATCGCAGCCGAACGGTTGCCCGCCGAGTAGACCAGGTTGACGGGAGCCTCGTAGCCCTTGACCAGTCGCTTGTACGAGTTGATCGTCGGGTTCGTGAAGGCGAGGACCGCGGGGGCGTGTGCGAGCAGGCCGCCGATGTACCAGCGAGCGGTGTCCGAAAGCCCGCCGTAGCCCTTCTCGTCGTAGAACAGCGGCTTGCCGTCGAGCCACAGCGACTGGTGCGTGTGCATGCCGGAGCCGTTGTCGCCGAAGAGGGGCTTGGGCATGAAGGTCGCGACCTTGCCCCACTCCTCGCAGGTGTTCTTGACGATGTACTTGAACTTCAGGATGTCGTCCGCCGAGTGCACCATGGTGTCGAAGCGGTAGTTGATCTCCTGCTGGCCACCCGTGCCCACCTCGTGGTGCGAGCGCTCGAGCACGAAGCCGGACTCGATCAGCTTGAGGGTGATGTCGTCGCGGAGGTCGGCCGTCTTATCGACCGGGCTGACCGGGAAGTACCCACCCTTGTACGGCGTCTTGTTGGCGAGGTTTCCGCCTTCTTCGACGCGACCGGTGTTCCACGCGCCTTCCTCGGAGTCGACGGAGTAGAAGCTCGAGTTCTGCTTCACCTCGTAGCGAACGTCATCGAAGATGTAGAACTCCGCCTCGGGCGCGAAGAACGCGGTGTCGGCGATGCCGGTGGAGGCGAGGTACTTCTCCGCCTTCTTGGCGACCTGGCGCGGGTCCTTGTGGTAGATCTCGCCGGTGCGCGGGTTGTAGATGTCGAAGATCATGACGAGCGTCTTCGCCTCGCGGAACTGGTCCAGGTAGGCCGTCGTGACATCCGGGATCAGCTGCATGTCGGACTCGTGGATGTTCGCGAAGCCGCGGATCGAGGAGCCGTCGAAGAGCTGGCCGACCGTGAAGAACTCCTCGTCAACGGTCGAGGCCGGGATGTTGAAGTGCTGCTGGACACCAGGCAAATCCGTGAAACGGATGTCGAGGAACTTGACGTCCTCGTCCTTGATGAAAGCAAGCACCTCGGAAGAATCTTTGAACATGGAGTCTCCAAGATCGGGTGCGATGTCGACGCCCGTCGGATCAGGCGCTCCTCGAACCTATCGGGAAGCAGTTGCTCGGCAGTGTCCCCGATGTTTCGAGGATGTTACGTGGGCGCGATTAGTCTGAAGCGGTGACCTCGTCCTCGCCCGATCATCCCGGAGAACGGTTGGGCCGTCCCGCCACCGGCCGCGGCAGTATCGGTCGCCCCGGTCGTCGTATCGGCGCGCTCTTCATCGACTACGCGGCAGCGACCATCCTGGCGACTGCGTTCTTCGGATACGACCAGTTCGCTCTGCCCGAGAAGGCCGGGTGGACACTGTTCGCGCCGATGATCGTCTTCGCCGTTCTGCAGGTCGTCTTCATCCCCACGATCGGGGGAAGCCCGGGGCATCGCATCCTGGGGATGCGCGTCGAATTGGCCCGCGGTGGATGGCCGGGCCTGTGGCGCCCGATCGTCCGCACGGCCTTGCTCGTCGTCGTTCTGCCGGCGGTCATCTGGGACGCCGATCAGCGCGGACTCCACGACAAAGCCGTCGGCACCGTCCTCGTCAGAGGCTGAACCGGGTCAGCGAGGCCGCTGCGCCCGGGCGCGCGCCGGATCGATCCCCTTGGGGATCGGAAGCGAGGTCACCGACTGGGAGACCGATTCGATGCGCTTGACGACGGCGGCGAGTGTCGCACGGTCGACGTTCTTGGGCAGCGACTTGATCGTCTTGGCGAGTTTGGAGATGTGGATGTCGCCCTCGCCGTCGCCGACGTAGAGGACCTCGACGTGGATCCCGGATGCCACCCGCGAGACCTTCTTGCGCTCGTCGTTGATGAGCCGCGTCAGGCGTCCACGGGCTCCCTCGCCGATGATGACCACACCGCCGCGCCCGACGGCGCGGTAGACGGCATCCTGCGTTCGGGGGTTCACGCCGACCGGCATCTCCGAGGTCACCCAGCTGCGGCCGAGGCCCGTCGACAGGACGTGTCCCACGGCTCCGGGCATCCCGTCGAGCTTGCGGTACATGACGCGCGTCGACAGGCGGGTCAAGAGGACCATCGCCAGCAAGACACCCATGAGAAGGCCGCTCACGCCCCAGAGGATGACGCTCCAGATCTCCACCGGCGGCACGAGGAAACCGATCCCGATGCCCACTCCGATCCCGATGAGGACCGCGCCGATGAGCGCCCACGGCAGCCAGCGGAACTCGCTCTGCGTGAACGTGTAGAGCGAGCGGATCTGCGAGAAGAATCCGGGGCGTTTCTCAGGTGCGGTACTGCGGGATGCCATGTGCTCAGCCTACCTTCGCGCCCCGCAGACTTCTTCACACTGTCGAGCGGATGCCGGCTGTCCACCGGCCGCCAGGCTGGGCCGTCCGCACCCTGACCGGCTTCCCAGGCTGGAGGGATGGACCCCGTCACTCTCGAGACGCCCGCAGCCCTCCGCGATCTCACACTCGCGGAGGCACCGTTCGCCGGCGTCCTCCGAGCCGGAGAACCTCTCACCGTCTGGGTGGACGCGGTCGACGTCGCGGCCTCACCGGCGTGGGCGGCGCTGAACACGGAGCACATCCTCGCTCCCATCGACGCCGCCGCGACGACGGACGGGCCGCGCGTCCTCCTGGCTCACTGTCCCGTGCAGCTCGACGATGTGGTGCGGGATGCCGCCCTGTCGCCGGGAGCGCTCGTCACCGTCGCCGTCAGTGCTCTTCGCGGTGCGGCAGAGGCGGACCGGCTGGGTGCGAGTTGCGGCCGGTGGTGGGTGACGACGGAGGGGCGGCCCGTCCTCGCGCTCACGGGGACACTGGACTGGCGGCGCGACACGCTCGCACTTCTCAAAGGTCTGGAGCCCGCGAACCCGCCGCTCCGTGCGGCGCTGGATCGCGCGGTGGAGGCGATCGACGATCCACGCCGGCTGCGCCGCGAATCGGACGAGGTCGAGGACCTGCTGTTCGCGGCGGCCGATCCTGAGCCGCTTCCGACCTCGCTCCGCGACGCCGATACGGCGCCGCCCACGCGGCTGCGGACCACCGGCGAGCACGCCGCCGGGACCGGGGTGACGAGTGCAGTGCGCGACCTCGTCACCCGACTCGTCGACCGCGGTGTCGCCGATCGCGTCGGTCGCGCCATCGCCCGCACTCGTGCCGTGTTCACGCGGACCTCTGCCGTCCGGGGTCGGAGGAGGACACACCCGGCGGGCAGGCGGAAAGTGGTTCTCGTCGCGGCGGCAGCGGCGACCGCTGTGATCCTGGCGGGAGCCCTGTGGCCGACCGACGAGAAGGACCGACCGGCGGCCGCTGTGGGGTCCGTTTCGACTGCCCCGCCGAGGTCCGCCTCGGCATCCCCGACGGCGGCGTCTTCTGCTCCGGCTGCTCCAGCTGCACAGGAGGACACGGGGCCCGCGGAGCTCGTCGCGGCCGCGCGCCGGCTGGTCGACGCGGTGAGCGAGTGTTCGGACGCGCCGTGCCGCGAGCGGTGGGGGGAGGAGTCGGTCGACCCCGGGAACATCCCTGCGGCCGCCGGCGGCTACGGAGTGGACGTCGTGGATGAGTACGGCGGGGCTGCCGCGGTGAAGATCGTCGGAGACGAGCTGACGCAGGTCCTGGTCATGGTGCGGGTGGAAGAGAAATGGCTGGTCCGCGAGGTGTACGACCTCGCGGACCAGCCATGACGGATTTCGCCCGAACGGCGTCAGACGCCGAGCTGACCCTCGAACTGCGCAGCCTCGAGCCGGGCCTTCATCGCACTGAGGAAGCGAGCCGCGTCCGCACCGTCGACGACGCGGTGGTCGTACGACAGGGCGAGGTAGACGTAGGAACGGACGCTGATCGCGTCCTTTCCGTCGACCGTCACCACTCCTGGGCGCTTGACGACCACACCGGTGCCGAGGATCGCCGACTGCGGCAGGAACACGACGGGCGTGTCGAACAGCGCGCCGCGCGAACCCGTGTTGGTCAGCGTGAACGTGCCGCCCGCGAGCTCGTCGGGCTTCAGCTTGTTGTTGCGCGTGCGGCCAGCGAGATCGGCGATCTCGTGCGCGATCTGAGCGATGTTCTTATCGCCCGCGTCGCGCAGGACCGGCGTGAGCAGGCCGCGCTCGGTGTCGACCGCGATCGAGAGGTTCTCGCTCGCCGGGTAGACGATCTGGTCGCCGTCGACGGTGGAGTTGATGACGGGGTACGACTTCAGCGCTTCGGCGGCGGTCAGAGCGAAGAACGGCAGGAACGACAGCTTGTCGCCGGTCTTCTCGAGGAACGACGCCTTGACGGAGTCGCGGTAGTTCGCGAGCTTCGTGACATCGACCTCGACGACCGTCGTCAGCTGAGCGGTCTGCTGCATCGACTCGACGGCGCGGCTGGCGAGGACCTTGCGCAGACGCGACATGGGCTGCGTCGTGCCGCGCAGCGGCGACACTTCCACGGCGGCGGGGGCCGGCGCTGCGGCGGCCGGAGCTGCGTCAGCCTTCGGGGCCTCGGCAGCCTTCAGGACGTCCTCCTTGCGGATGCGTCCACCGACACCGCTGCCCGTGATCGTCGACAGATCGACACCGTGCTGCTGTGCGAGCTTGCGCACGAGAGGCGTGACGTAGGTCACGCCGTCCTCGGCAGGTGCGGCCTGAGGCGCTTCAGCCTGAGGTGCCTCAGCCTTGGGTGCCTCAGCCTTGGGGGCCTCGGCCGCGGGTGCGTCAGCCTTCGGCGCCTCAGCCGCGGGAGCGTCCTGCGTCGACTCCTGGGCCTGGGGTGCTTCGGGGGCCTTCTCCTCGGCGGGCGCCGCGGGGGCCGGCTCGGCCGGTGCAGCGGCGGCGCCGGAGCCGACGCGGGCGAGCACAGCGCCGACCTCGACCGTCTCGTCCTCCTGGACGAGGATCTCGGTGAGCGTGCCGGCGATCGGGGACGGAATTTCCGTGTCGACCTTGTCGGTGGAGATCTCGAGAAGCGGCTCGTCGACGGCGACGTCATCGCCGACCTGCTTCAGCCAGCGGGTGACGGTGCCCTCGGTGACGCTCTCGCCCAGCTCGGGAAGGACGACGTCCTTCGCGTCGCCGGAGGACGCGGGCGCGGATGCCGGCGCGGACTGAGCCGGTGCCTCTTCCTTCGCGGGTTCCTCGGCGGCGGGCTCCTCGGCAGCGGGCTCCTCGGCAGCGGGCTCCTCAGGGGCCGACTCTGCGGGGGTCGACGAGCCGTCGCCGATCTTCGCGAGGACGGCTCCGATCTCGACCGTCTCGTCCTCGTCCACGAGGATCTCCTCGATCACGCCGCTGACGGGCGAGGGGATTTCGGTGTCGACCTTGTCGGTCGAGATCTCGAGGAGACCTTCGTCGGCCTGGACCGAATCACCGACCTTCTTGAGCCAGCGGGTGACCGTTCCCTCAGTGACGCTCTCACCGAGCGCGGGGAGGACCACGGATGTGCTCATGACTGTGTCTCCTTCAAGAAAAAGCGATGTGCTGTCTAGCTTAGTGTCGCGAGTGCGACGGGGTCAGATGGTATGGAGGGGCTTGCCCGCGAGAGCGAGGAAGGCCTCGCCGAGGGCTTCGCTCTGAGTGGGGTGCGCGTGGATGAAGGGCGCAATGTCCTCGGGGTGCGCTTCCCATCCGATCGCGAGCTGTCCCTCGGTGATGAGCTCGCCCACGCGGTCGCCCACGAGGTGGACGCCCACGACGGGTCCGTCCGTGATCCGGACGACCTTGGCGAACCCCGCTGTTCCGAGGATCTCGCTCTTCGCGTTGCCGGCGAGGTTGAACTCGAACGCCGTGATCCGGTCGCCGTGCGCAGCCCGCGCCTGCTCCTCGGTCAGCCCGACCGAGGCGACCTCGGGGTGCGAGTACGAGACACGCGGGATCGTCGATTCCGGCACCGGAACGGGCGAGAGCCCCGCGATCCGCTCGGCGACGAAGATGCCCTGCTGGAAGCTGCGATGCGCGAGCTGCAGGCCGGGGACGATGTCGCCGACGGCCCAGACGTGCGGAACCGTCGTCCGGAGGTCGGCGTCGACGGTCACGAAGCCGCGATCGAGCGCGACACCGGCTTCCGCCAGGCCGAGTCCGTCTGTGACCGGCTCACGGCCGACGGCGACCAGAACGTAGTCGGCATCGACGACGCGACCGTCCGAGAGGGTCACCGCGACGCCGTCCTCTCGTGCGGTCACGCCTTCGCACCGGGTCGACAGGGCGGTCTGGATGCCGCGCTTGCGGTACGCACGCTCGAGCGCCTTGCTCGACACGGCTTCCTCCGCGGGCAGCAGGCGATCCAGTGCTTCGACGACCAGGACCTCGGTGCCCAGTGAACGCCACGCACTGGCGAACTCGACGCCGATCACGCCACCCCCGAGGATGACGACGGAGGCCGGCACCTCGTCGAGGGTGAGGGCGGTCTCGCTCGTGAGGATGCGACCCCCCGGTTCGATCCCCGGGAGGGAGCGCGTCTGCGAACCGGTGGCGAGGATGACGTCGGTGCCGGCGTACTCGTCGTCGCCGACGAGGATGGTCCGTTCTGCGGTCAGTCGTCCGGCGCCGGCGACGACGGTGATCCCGCGAGTCGAGAGCAGGCTCTGCAGGCCGCGGTACTTCTTCGCGACGATGCCCTCCCGGTACGCGGTCATGCGTGCCGGGTCGAAGCCCGTCAACGTGGCGTCGACGCCGACGGCCGCGGCCTCGCGGACGTGATCGGCGATCTCAGCGGTGTGAAGCAGAGCCTTGGTGGGGACGCAGCCGCGGTGCAGGCACGTCCCGCCGACCTTGTCCTTCTCGATCAGCGCGACGGTCTTGCCGAGCTCGCTCGCCCGGATCGCGGCCGCGTACCCGCCGCTGCCGCCGCCGAGGACGACGAGGTCGAATTCGTGACGGGTCATCGCGACTCCGTTTCGAGGAAGGCGAGGAGCGATCGCACCGTCGCGGCCGTCGGGCCCTTGTCCGTCGGGCCGAACGGCGATGCCTTGTTCTCGCCGCTGCCGGCGATGTCGAGGTGCACCCACGGGATGCGGGGGGCATCGGCATCCTCCGACGTCCGTCCGACGAATCGGCGCAGGAACAGGCCCGCGAACATCGTCCCGCCAGCAGGATCGCCCACCTTCGCGTTGCGCATGTCGGCGATGGGGGAGTCGAGCTCGTCCTCCATGTGGTCGGGGAGCGGCAACTGCCACGCGGCTTCTCCGACGGATGCCGCCGCCTCGAGGTAGCGGGCGACGGTGGCGTTATCGCCCATGACGCCCGTGTGGCGGTTGCCGAGGGCGACGATGACGGCTCCCGTCAGGGTCGCGACGTCGACGATCACGTCGGGCTGCGTGCGGCTCGCCGCGACGAGACCATCCGCCATGACGAGGCGGCCCTCGGCATCCGTGTTCAGGACCTCGACGGTCGTGCCGTCGAGCATCCGGAGCACGTCGCCCGGGCGGGTCGCGCGTCCGGAGGGCATGTTGTCGGCGATGCAGAGCCACGCGGTGACACCGACGGAGAGTTCGCGCTGCGCTGCGGCGCGGACGACGGCGAGCGCCGTAGCCGCACCGGCCATGTCGAACTTCATCCCGACCATGGATGCCGGCGGCTTCAGCGACAGGCCGCCGGTGTCGAACGTGATGCCCTTGCCGACGATGGCGACGTGGCGGTCGGCGCCCGCGGGGGAGTAGGTCAGACGGACGAGGCGCGGCGGGCGGTCCGAACCCTGGCCGACACCGAGGATGCCGCCGAACCCCTGCGCGGCGAGCTCCGTCTCGTCGAGGACCTCGACGTCGACGGGCAGGCCCGCGACGGCCTCGATCGCGCGCTCGGCGAGATCGGCCGGGCTGAGCCATTCGGCGGGGATGTTGACGAGATCCTTGACGAGGGCGACGGCCGAACCCGTCACTTCGACGGCGCGGAGTTCTGCGGAATCGACGTCCGCTGCCAGGTGAAGGCTCACGTGGGCCGCCCGGGTCTTGGCGGGCTCACCCGACTTGTACCCCTCGAACCGGTAGCCGCCCAGGACGGCGCCCTCGGCAGCCGCCCGCCAGTGCTCCTGTGCATGCGGAAGGGCGACGGCCACGTGCGCGAAGCCCGTGGTGGTGCGGATCGCAGCACCGACGGCATCCCGGATCGCGTCGCTCGACGGCGCTGCGCCGGTTCCGACGACGAACAGGGGGAGATCGGTGGATGCCGGGGCGAAGACCCGCACGGTGGTTCCCGCCGCGCCCGTGTACCCGACGCCGCGGAGGACGTCCTCCACGCCGGGCCACTCGGACAGGACCGCCGCCGCCTCCTCGAGCGGCGGAAGGGCCAGGACGATCGCGTCGGCGCCGCCGTCGCGTGCAGGAGAGGTGGACACGGTCAGCTCGGGGTACGGCATGGTCTCCATCCTATGGAGAGTGGCGTTCGCTCAGAGCGGGACGGCTCGCGCGCCGACCCCTTCGAGCCTGCTTCTACAGTGGAAGCATGCCCCTGTCTGGTCCCCTCTACGAGCGCATCACGACCGCGCCCCCTGTTCCGGCGGGCCTGCCCCTGGTCGTCGCGCTGACCGGCTTCACGGATGCCGGGTCCGCGGTCACGCGCGTCGTCGACCATCTGCACACCGAGCACGACCCGCAGCCGGTCGTGACGTTCAACCCCGACGTGCTCTTCGATTACCGGGCTCGGCGCCCGCTGATCACCTTCGACGGCGATCACCTCACGGACTACCGCCCGCCCCGCCTCGACCTCGCGCTCGTTCACGACGCGCTCGGTCAGCCGTTCGTCCTCCTGTCGGGCTACGAGCCGGACTTCGCGTGGGAGGCGTTCGTCGACACCGTCGTCGGGTTGGCCGAGGGGCTGCAGGTGCGATCTGTGACGTGGGTCCACGCGATCCCCATGCCCGTCCCGCACACACGACCCCTCGGAACGACGGTCAGCGGCAACAGGTCCGACCTCACCGAAGCCCACTCCGTCTGGAAGCCGCGCACGCAGGTGCCCTCGACGGCGGGCCATCTCCTCGAGTACCGCCTGTCGGATGCGGGTGTCTCGGTGTCGGGTTTCGCCCTCTTGATCCCGCACTACCTCGCGGAGACCGACTTCCCCGCGGCGGCGATCGCCGCACTCGACAGCGTGTCGATCGCGACGGGACTCGTCTTCGACAGCGACACCCTGCGCGACGAGAACCGCGAGTACCTCGAGAAAGTCGACGATCAGGTCTCGGCGAGCGACGAGCTGACGACGATGCTCCACAACCTCGAGGCGCGCTATGACGCCTACATGGCGGGCTCCACGCAGGCTCAGCCGATCATCCACACGGGAGACCTCCCGTCGGCCGACGAACTCGCCGCCGAACTGGAGCGGTTCCTCGCGAATCGCCCGTCGGGTGACGACGATCGGCGGCCGGGCCTCGGCTGACAGGCTCGCCTCGCCCGTATTCATCCCTCTGTTGGGGGAATGCGCATACGGTTTTCGGTGTTGACACCGGTACGTCCTTCATGCATCCGACACGTATGAGAGAATGGACGAAATGACCCGTTGTCCGGTCCGAAGGAACGTCGTTGTGCGTGTCCGCGGGACTTGACAAGGGTCTTACTAGTGTCCGAAACCCGGCGGAATGCCGTCGGTGAAAGGCGAGACGTGACTTCGAGCACGAGGACCACCCGTACACGAGCGGCAGAAGCGGTCGACGAAGCTGACGTCGTCGAGCCTGCCGAGACCGAGGCGCCCGCCAAGAAGGCTCCGGCCAAGAAGGCTTTGGCGAAGAAAGCTCCCGCGAAGAAGCCCGCTGCGACGAAGGCGTCCCCGGCGAAGTCCCGTGCCAAGAAGTCCGCAGATGAGGACGACGAGGACGCTGAGTCGGACGAGGTCGAGCTCGACGCCGAGGCCACGGACGACGCTTCCGACGACGACGCAAAGAAGGATGCCGACAAGGCGGACGGCGACGACGAGGACGAGCCCGCCAAGCCGGCGTTCACCGAGCCCCTTCCGACGGGCGCGATCGTCATCTCGTCGTCGGACGACGACGAGGTTCCGGTCTACTCGACGCAGATCACCGGCGCGACGGCCGACCCGGTCAAGGACTACCTGAAGCAGATCGGTAAGGTCCCGCTCCTCAACGCGGCCGAAGAGGTCGAGCTGGCGATGCGTATCGAGGCGGGTCTGTTCGCCGAAGAGAAGCTGTCGCACATGACGGCGGCGGAGAAGTCGTCGCAGCTGGGCCTCGACCTGCAGTGGGTCGCCCGTGACGGACAGCGCGCGAAGAGCCACCTGCTCGGCGCCAACCTCCGTCTCGTGGTCTCGCTGGCCAAGCGCTACACGGGCCGCGGCATGCAGTTCCTGGACCTCATCCAGGAGGGCAACCTCGGCCTCATCCGCGCCGTCGAGAAGTTCGACTACACCAAGGGCTTCAAGTTCTCGACCTACGCAACGTGGTGGATCCGTCAGGCCATCACGCGCGCGATGGCCGACCAGGCGCGCACCATCCGCATCCCGGTCCACATGGTCGAGGTCATCAACAAGCTCGCCCGCGTGCAGCGTCAGATGCTCCAGGATCTGGGCCGCGAGCCTACGCCGGAAGAGCTCAGCCGCGAGCTCGACATGACGCCCGAGAAGGTCATCGAGGTCCAGAAGTACGGCCGCGAGCCCATTTCGCTCCACACCCCCCTGGGTGAGGACGGCGACAGCGAGTTCGGCGACCTCATCGAGGACACCGAGGCGGTCGTTCCTGCCGACGCCGTCGGCTTCACGATGCTGCAGCGTCAGCTCGAGTCGCTCCTCGATTCGCTGAGCGAGCGCGAGGCGGGCGTGATCCGCATGCGCTTCGGTCTCGGCGACGGTCAGCCCAAGACGCTCGACCAGATCGGCGACACGTTCGGCGTGACCCGCGAGCGGATCCGCCAGATCGAGTCCAAGACGATGGCGAAGCTGCGGCACCCGTCGCGGTCGCAGTCGCTCCGGGACTACCTCGAATGAGCGACGCCGCGAACGAGGGCAAGGAGCTCACGCGAGCGGTCGACGGCGCGACCTACGCCCGGATCCCCATCCGGACGCACGTCGTCATGCCGGGCGAGGACATCGACGAGATCGTCGCGACCTACGCCGCTCCGGAGCTCCAGCCCGGTGACCTGCTCTTCGTGACCGAGAAGATCGTGGCGATCACGCAGGGGCGCTCGTACCTCGTCGAGGACATCACGCCCAGGCCGCTCGCGCGGTTCCTGTCGCGCTACGTCGTGAAGACGAAGTACGGCATCGGCCTCGGCATGCCCGAGACGATGGAGATGGCGCTCCGTGAATGCGGAACGCCCCGCATCGTCTTCGCGGCGGGCGTCGCGGCCGTGACCAAGCTGTTCGGACGCCGCGGCGACTTCTACCGGATCGCCGGCGACAAGGCACGCTCCATCGACGGTCCCACGCCGCACACGATCCCGCCGTACAACAAGGCGGTCGTGCTCGGACCGAAGGAACCGGCGACGGTCGCCCGGCGTCTGAAGGCGCAGCTCGGCGGGGGGAACGACGTCGCCGTCGTCGACATCAACGACATCGGGGGCAACATCCTCGGGTCGACGCTCGACAAGGCGGGGGAGCAGCGGCTCGTCCGCATCCTTTCGGACAACCCGCTCGGACAGGGACACCAGTCCACCCCGCTCGGCATCATCCGTCCGTCGAAGGCCTGACCGTGGGTGCCGTGAACAGGCTCTACCGTCGCGCTCGGTTCTTCGTGCGACGCGTGGTCAATTTCGACACGGACCGGGTCCTGCAGTTCGCGCGGCAGTCGGCGCGGCTGTCGAAGGCGCCGCTGTGGTGGGTCATCGCTGACATGGCATGGTGCTCGGTGCGCTACGAGACCACCTTCGAGAACTACTCGGAGTGGGACTTCCGCATCCTGAAGGCGCGCGAGCGCAAGACCTACATGACCGACCCCAAGTCGTTCCATCTGTCGCGCCGACTCAACGACGACGCGCAGCGAGCGATCTTCGACGACAAGCTGCAGTTCGCGACGCGGTTCGGACCCGAGCTCGGCCGTGAGTGGATCGATCTCGACCAGACGGATGCCGCGGCCTTCGCCGATTTCCTGAGCCGGCATCCGCGCATCATCGCCAAGAACCCCGGCGGCGTGGGCGGCAACGGCATCACGCTGGTCGACTCCGTCGACATCGACGACCCGGCCGCCTTCCGGGATCGGCTGCTCGCCGATCGTCAGACCCTCGTCGAACAGGTGCTCGTGCAGCATCCCGACATGGCGAAGCTGTACCCCGGCAGCGTCAACTCCCTGCGGATGGTGTCGTACCTCGATCCCGACGGCGAGGTGCACGTGCTCGCTGGTGTGCTGAAGATCGGCAACGGCGGCGTCATCGACAACTTCAGCAACGGCGGCATGTACACGATGCTCGACGAGCGCGGCCGTGCACTGCACGCGGCGAGCGATGAAGAGGGTCGTCCCTTCGCCGAGCACCCTGCGACGGGAACGCCCATCACGGGGTTCCAGGTCCCGCTCTACGACGAGGTCCTCGAGCTCGTGGACCGCCTGGCGCGGCGCGTGCCCGCGTTCCCGTACATCGGGTGGGACATCGCGATCACTCCGGAGGGACCCGTCGTCATCGAGGGCAACCACAACTCCGGTGTGTTCCAGTCGAAGCCTTCGGTCTCCGGCATCCGTCGCGGCCTCCTCCCGCGGTATCGCGCCGCGATGCGTTTCTGACCGACCCGAACCGAAGGGACCGCCATGCGCCGCATCCGCGTTCGCCTGCAGTACCTGATCCGACGCGCGCGCAAGCTCCGGCCGGGCAACCTCGTCGAGTTCGCGCGGACCGTGCAGCAGGTCTCCAGGGCCCCGCTGCCCGTCATCATCGCCGACATGCTGTGGTGCTCGGTGCGCTACGACATGGCCTTCCGCGACTACGCCGTGTGGGACATCCGTCTGCTGAACGCGCGGGAGCGGAAGACGTGGATGACGCACCCCAAGTCGTTCCGCATCACGAAGATGTACAACACGCCCGAGGGGCGGTCGAAGCTCGAGGACAAGCGCCGGTTCGCCCGCGAGTACGCCGACCTGCTCGGTCGCGAGACGATCGATCTGCGTGATGTCGACGATGCCGCGCTGACGGCTTTCCTCGCGCGCCACCCGCGCGTCCTGGCAAAGCCGAACGAGGGACACGGCGGCGGCGGCATCGACCTGCACGAGGTGGGTCCGGACGTCGACGTCGCCGCGTTCCGCGCGGAGGTCATCGCGAAGGGGCAGACGGTCCTCGACGAGTTCATCGTCCAGCACCCCGAGATGTCGGCGCTCTATCCGGATGCCGTCAACACCGTCCGGCTCATCACGTTCCTCGACGGCGAGGGCCGGGTGCACCTGCTGGCCGCCGTCCTGCGCATCGGCAACGGGGACGTCATCGACAACTTCGCGTCTGGCGGGATGTTCACGATGCTCGACGACGAGGGCGTCGCGCTCTACCCGGGCGTCGACAAGAACAGCAACGTGTATCGGGAGCACCCTGCCACGGGGACCCCGATCGTCGGGTTCCAGGTGCCGCAGTACGACCGCGTGCTCGACCTGGTCGCCTCGCTCGCCCGGCGGACCCCGGAAGCGCCCTACGTCGGCTGGGACATCGCGATCACGGCGAACGGTCCCGTCGTGATCGAGGGCAACCACAACTCGAGTGTCTTCCAGCCCAAGCCCTCGGCCTCCGGCGTCCGCACGGGACTGCTGCCCGTGTATCAGGCGGCCGTCGGCTTCTGAGTCGGTTCCGCATACGCGAAGGCCCCCTGCCTCAGCAGGGGCCTTCGTCGTACTCGGGATGCCGCGGCTCAGACCGATTCGGTCAGGCGTGCGGTCTCGTCGTGCCATGACGTGGCGACGGCGCGGAGCTTCTCTTCGTACTTGCGCCCGTGGTGGGCGCAGAAGAGGAGCTCGCTGCCGTTGACCTCGGCGGCGATGTAGGCCTGGGCGCCGCAGGAATCGCAGCGATCCATCGCCGTGAGGCGGTGCTCGAGGACGGCTCCAGGCTCGGTGGTGGTCGACGTGCTCATGTCAGGTGCCTCCTCGTACTGCTCATGACGGGTGAACTGTCATGTCATACAACCACGGGGATGTTGCACGTATGCCGCCATTGCATGACATTTCGCTGTGCGCGTACGGTATGCGCGCGCTGTGCATGACGAGCTCGCGTCGGCGTGTGTGTCGGTCGGCTCGGTGTCAGCCGCGGCGAATACGATGGGAGATCGTGACAGCCGAGTATTCCGCCCATCATCTCCAGGTCCTGGAAGGGCTCGAAGCGGTCCGCAAGCGGCCCGGCATGTACATCGGCTCGACCGACTCCCGCGGTCTCATGCACTGCCTCTGGGAGATCATCGACAACTCCGTCGACGAGGCCCTCGGCGGGCACGGCGACCGGATCGAGATCCTTCTCTACGCCGACGGCAGCGTCGAAGTGCGCGACCGCGCCCGCGGCATCCCCGTCGACATCGAGCCCCGGACGGGTCTTTCCGGTGTCGAGGTGGTCTTCACGAAGCTGCACGCGGGCGGCAAGTTCGGCGGCGGCTCGTACGCCGCCTCGGGCGGTCTGCACGGTGTCGGAGCGTCGGTCGTCAACGCCCTGTCGGAGCGCCTGGACGTCGAGGTCGACCGCGGCGGCAAGACGTACGCGATGTCGTTCCACCGCGGCGAGCCCGGATCGTTCGACGGAGACGGTCCCTCGTCCACCTTCCGTCCCTTCGAGAAGTCCAGCGAACTCCGCGTCGTCGGCAAGGCGCCCCGCGGCGTCACCGGCAGTCGCATCCGGTACTGGGCGGACCGGCAGATCTTCACGAAGGACGCTGCCTTCGACCTCGGAGAGCTCGAGCAGCGTGCGCGGCAGACGGCGTTCCTCGTCCCGGGGCTCGAGATCGTCATCGTCGATCGGCGGACCGACGAGGAGATCGAGACGAGCTTCCGCTACGACGGCGGCATCTCCGAGTTCGCGGAGTTCCTGGCGCCGGACGCGCCGATCACCGACACCTGGCGCCTCTCGGGCACCGGCACGTTCACCGAGACGGTGCCGGTCCTGCAGGCGTCGGGGGCCATGGTCCCGACCGAGGTGGAACGCGAGTGCGAGGTCGACATCGCGCTGCGCTGGGGCACCGGGTACGAGACCGTCGCCCGCTCGTTCGTCAACATCATCGCGACCCCCAAGGGGGGCACGCACCAGCAGGGCTTCGAGCAGGGGCTCATGAAGACCCTCCGCGGTCAGATCGAGTCGAACGCGCGCAAGCTCAAGGTCGGCGCGAACGAGAAGATCGAGAAGGACGACATCCTCGCGGGGCTTTCGACCGTCCTCACGGTGCGTCTGCCCGAGCCGCAGTTCGAGGGGCAGACCAAGGAGATCCTCGGCACGCCCGCGGTCCGCAACATCGTTGCATCCGTCGTCTCGAAGGAGCTGGCTGCGAAGTTCGCATCGTCGAAGCGGGACGACAAGGCGCAGACGGCGCTCCTCCTCGAGAAGGTCGTCTCGGAGATGAAGGCGCGCATCTCTGCGCGCACGCACAAAGAGACCCAGCGACGCAAGAATGCGCTCGAATCGTCGTCTCTGCCGACGAAGCTCGCGGACTGCCGCACGAACGACGTGGCCGAGTCCGAACTGTTCATCGTCGAGGGCGACTCCGCGCTCGGCACCGCGAAGCTCGCCCGCAACAGCGAGTACCAGGCCCTGCTGCCGATCCGAGGCAAGATCCTCAACGTCCAGAAGGCGTCGGTCAGCGACATGCTGTCGAACGCCGAGTGCGCCGCGATCATCCAGGTGATCGGCGCGGGGTCCGGACGGTCCTTCGACTTCGAAGCCGCCCGCTACGGCAAGATCATCTTGATGAGCGACGCCGACGTCGACGGGGCGCACATCCGCACGCTGCTGTTGACCCTGTTCTTCCGCTACATGCGTCCGCTGATCGAGGAGGGCCGCGTGTACGCTGCCGTCCCGCCGCTGCACCGCGTCGTCGTCATGAACCCCGGCACCAAGCCGAACGAGACGATCTACACGTACAGCGAGCAGGAGTTGCACACCCTCCTGGCGAAGCTGACGAAGTCGGGCAAGCGGTGGCAGGAACCGGTCCAGCGCTACAAGGGTCTCGGTGAGATGGATGCCGATCAGCTCGCCACGACGACGATGGACCGGGCCGGGCGCACACTGCGACGCGTGCGCGTGCAGGACGCCGAGGTCGCCTCGACGGTGTTCGAGCTGCTGATGGGGTCCGAGGTCGCTCCCCGCCGTGACTTCATCGTGACCTCGAGCGAACGGCTCGATCGCGAGCGCATCGACGCCTGACCCCTGCGGCGCTAGCGTGACGGGTATGGAAGCCCACCGCGTCGTCGCGCCCGTCATCGCCCAGGGGGAGAAGCCCAAGGGTCCCGCCTCGTACTTCCCGAGCATCGAGAAGACCTACGGTCAACCGGTGCAGCACTGGCTCGACGTCGCCGCCGACAGCCTGGACACCCGGACGCACATGGAGACCGTGGCTGTCCTCAAGGACGAGCACGGGCTCGGGCACGGACACGCGAACGCGATCGTCGCCTACGTGAAGGCGAAGCTCGCAGGCTGAACCCTGCTCAGGCCACCGTCGTGCCGATGGCGCCGACCGCGGCGTCGAGCGCCTGGCCGGAGGCATCCCGCTTCGCGCCCGTCTCGGGCAGCGATCGGACCGCGCCGTCGATGCCGACGGCGCGCGGTTGGTCGCCGACCCACGCGACGAGCAACGCGTCCTCCCACCGGAGGAAACGCTGCGCGCGGACGCCGCCGGTCGCCCGACCCTTGGCGGGGAACTCGGAGAACAGCGAGACCTTCGCCGACCCCGGATCGGTCCCCGGCAAGGCGGCACTCGCTCCCGCGACCGTCGCCACGATGGTCTCGTCCGTTGCGGTCACGGCGGTGAAGGCGATGACGCGGGCGCCGTCCGAGAGCCGGATGCCGGCCATCCCGCCGGCCGACCGACCCTGAGGGCGGACCGCCGAGGCCTCGAACCGCAGGAGCTGCGCGTCGCTCGAGACGAAGACGAGCTCACTCGCGTCGTCGGCGAGGGCAGCACCGACGACGGTGTCGCCCGGCTTGAGCGAGATGATCTCGACGTCCGGCTTTCCCGGCGGCAGCTCGGTCGCCGCGACGCGCTTGACGACGCCCTGCGCCGTACCGAGCGCGATCGGGGCGGCATCCGTCAGCGGGACGATCGCGACGACGTGCTCGGTCGGGGCGAGTCCCAGGTACTGGTCCGCGCGGGTTCCCGCGGCGAGCTGCACCGAGTTCGCCGGCACGGACGGCAGGTCGACGGGCGTGAAGCGGACCAGTCGACCCCGGGTCGTGACCGCGCCGAGGTCGCCGCGCGTCGTGCCGTTCACCCAGGAGCGGATCGCGTCGTGCTTCGACCGGCGAGCGGGTGTGACCACGCCCCCGCCGGGCGCGTCGGCGACGAGCTCTGCGCGCACCATGCGTCCGGTCGCCGAGAGATAGACGCGGCACGGGGCGTCGGCGATCTGAAGGTCCGCCGGCGCTGCGGCGCGGCCGCGGGGAGCGACGGGACCACCGTTCATGAGGAGCGTCCGGCGGGGCGTGCCGAAGGCGTCGGATGCGGCATCCAATTCGGTCGCGACCTGGCGCCGCAAGAGCACCTCGCTGCCGAGGAGCTCCTCGAGGGCGGCGATGTCGGCCTTCAGCGTGTTCTGCTCGGCCTCGAGTTCGACGCGCGAGAACTTCGTGAGTCGGCGCAGCCGCAGCTCGAGGATGTACTCGGCCTGCAGCTGAGACAGGTCGAACACGTCCATGAGGCGCGTACGGGCCTGCTCGCTGTCATCTGACGTGCGGATGACCTGGATGACCTCGTCGATGTCGAGGATCGCGATGAGGAGGCCCTCGACGAGGTGCAGGCGCTCCTGCTTGCGCGCGAGCCGGTAACGGCTGCGGCGGGTGACGACCTGGATGCGGTGATCCAGGTACACGCGCAACAGCTCTTTGAGGCCGAGCGTCTGCGGCTGTCCGCCGACGAGGGCGACGTTGTTGATGCCGAAGGAGTCCTCGAGCGGCGTGAGCCGGTAGAGCTGTTCGAGGACCGCGTTCGGGTCGAAGCCGGTCTTGATCCCGATGACGAGCCGCAGGCCGTTGTTGCGGTCGGTGAGGTCGGTGAGGTCCGAGATGCCGGTGAGCTTCTTCGACGAGACGGCGTCGCGGATCTTCTCCATGACGCGCTCCGGCCCCACCATGTAGGGGAGCTCTGTGACGACGATGCCGGTGCGGCGCGGGCCGAGCGATTCGATCGACGTCTTCGCGCGGGTGCGGAACGTGCCGCGGCCGGTCTGGTAGGCCTCCTTGATGCCGTCGAGGCCCACGATGACGCCGCCGCCGGGGAGATCCGGTCCCGGCACGAACTCCATGAGCTCCTCGAGGGTCGCCCCGGGGTTCTCGAGCAGGTGGATGGCGGCCGACACGACCTCGATGAGGTTGTGCGGCGCCATGTTCGTCGCCATGCCGACGGCGATACCGGTCGCACCGTTGACGAGCAGGTTCGGGAACGCGGCGGAGAGCACCTCCGGCTGCTGGAACTGGCCGTCGTAGTTCGGGATGAAGTCCACGACGTCCTCGTCGAGGTTCTCCGTGAGAGCCAGAGCGGATGCCGCGAGTCGGGCTTCGGTGTATCGCGCGGCAGCCGGCCCGTCGTCGAGCGAACCGAAGTTGCCGTGCCCGTCCACCAGGGGCACGCGGAGGGCGAAGTCCTGCGCGAGGCGGACGAGCGCGTCGTAGATCGCGGAGTCGCCGTGGGGGTGGAGCTTGCCCATCACGTCACCGACGACACGCGCACTCTTCACGTGGCCGCGGTCCGGGCGCAGGCCCATCTCGGACATCTGGAAGAGGATGCGGCGCTGCACCGGCTTCAGGCCGTCGCGGGCATCCGGAAGGGCGCGCGAGTAGATGACCGAGTAGGCGTACTCCAGGAATGAGCCCTGCATCTCGTCAGCGAGGTCGACGTCCTCGATGCGTTCAACAGCGGGCGGGGGAGGGGGAGTGCGCGATGCCATGGCCTCGATCGGTCTTCGGGAGATGCTGCGAGGGGCCAGAAACGGCAGCGGAGCACCGTGTGGAAGACTGACCCGGGTGTCTCTCAGCCTACCCGTGGACCCGCCGTCAGCCCGGAGCCTCACCGGTGTCGTGCCGCAGATCCTGGCCTCTCTCGAGGGGCGGGGCGAGTGGTTCCCGCCCGCCCGGTCGGCGATCGTGCTGCTGGTCGACGGTCTCGGCCGTGCGAACCTGACCGCCCGCGCCGGATACGCGCGCTTCCTCACCGGGCGGATGACCAAGAAGGATGCCGCCCGCACCGTCTTCCCCTCGACCACGGCGGTCGCGCTCGCGAGCCTGCTCACGGGGGAGACACCCGGCACGCATGGATTGGTCGGCTACCGCGCGCGCATCCCCGGCACGGATCTCGCGCCCAACCAGCTCAAGGGCTGGGAGACGGACGGACTCGACCCGTTGACCTGGCAGCGCTCGGTCCCGCTGCTCCAGCGCGAGGCAGAGGCGGGGCGGCCGTGCTTCGTCGTCTCGCAGCCGCGCTACGCCGGGACCGGGTTCACCGCCGCCCTGCAGCGGGGGGCCGAGTTCGTGGGTGCGGCCTCGATCGCCGAGCGTGTGGAACGTGCCGCGGACCTGGCGCTCCGGCATCCCGGAGCCCTCGTCTACGCGTACGTCCCGGAATTGGACACCATCGCCCACGCCCGCGGATGGGAGAGCGACGAGTGGGCCGCGGCTCTCGAGCGAGTGGACGGTGCGGCCCGCGATCTGGATGCCGCCATCGGCTCCCACGCCGCGGCGGTCCTGACCGCCGATCACGGCATCGTCGACGTCCCCCGCCATCGCCAGGTCCTCCTGCGTGACGGCGACCCGCTCGTCGAGAACGTGACCATCGTCGCGGGCGAGCCGCGCATGCTCCACCTCTACACGGAGGACGGACGCGCGGACGAGGTCCTGGAGCGGTGGCGGGATGCCGAGTCCCCCCGCGCCTGGGTGATGTCACGCGACGAGGCGGTCGGCGCCGGACTGTTCGGCGCCTCGCCCGATCCCGAGGTCCTGCCGCGGATCGGCGATGTCCTCGTCGCCGCCCGGTCCGCCGTCGCGTACTACGACGACCGGGAGGCCGACAAGAAGCCGCAGAACATGATCGGGCAGCACGGCTCGCTCACCGATCAGGAGCGGGTCGTCCCGCTCGTGCGGCTTGGGGCCTTCGGCTGAGGTCAGCCGTCCTCGGTGCGTGCGCCGAAGACGATCTCGTCCCACGAGGGCATCGACGTGCGACCCCGCCGACGCGTCTGCTCGGCGGCCGGCTCCGTGGCTTCGGGCTGGGAACTCTCCGGCTCGGCGGGCGCCGGCTCGTCGTCGGGCTCGGGTGCGTCGAAGAGGGCGACGGGGGTGGAGGTGCGCTCCTCCCCGTGCTCACCCGGCATCGGCTCGCGCTGGCCGCGGCGGCGGCGCAGCGCTTCGAGGAGGTCTGCCGTCTCCGCAGACGTCACGGGTGCGTCGGGCGCACGCTTGATGGCGGCCTGCTGCACAGCGGCGGACGAGGAGGGACGCGGCTCGGGGGATTCGAGGTCGGCGTCAGGTTCGGAGAGTGCACGAGGACCGAATGCACCACTGTCGAAGCGGGAGGCATCCTTCTGCGGCGCGGAGTCGAGAGCACGCAAGCGGGGGATGAGACCTTCGGGCAACGAGCCCTGACGCGACAGCTGGGTCGCGTCGGAGTTCTGCGGCGCGAGGGACGATCGGCGCGGATCGAACGACCAGCGGGCGTCGTGCTCGACTTCCCCGACGGTGAACTCGAGCTTCACGGTCCAGCCGTTCTGGTCCTTCCAGCTCGTCCAGCGCTCGCCCGTGGCGCCGGCTTCGGTGAGCTTCGCGCGGACGGCATTGCCGAAGGTCGGCTGCGCCCCGGGGTCGAGCTCGCCCCCGATCAGCACGGTCACGGCCAGCGCCTGACCCACGATGTGCTCGCGTTCGGCCAAGACCGGTCCTTCGAAGCGTTGAACGTCTTCGACGCGCACACCGAGCAGCTGAGCCACATCCTCGGCCGTCATGCCGGCACGGATGTGAGCCTGGATGTCGCGGGGGTTCGGGCGGGTGGTGCGGGGCTCGGCGTCCCGCTGCAGGCGGCGCAGGTGGGTGCGCAGCGCCTCGTCGACGGCGAGCGAGAAGCGGTCGCCGGCGTCGGTCGCGAGCATGAGGCGACCGTCCTCGGTGCCGATCACTTTGAGCTGTTCCATGCGGACGTCCTCCAGATCCAGCGTGTGCGTTCATGCTGTCACGGAGCAGGCCCGGCGGCGGGAATATCCGGGGCGCGCCGCGAGTTTGCGGTGTGGCACCCCCGAAAGGCAGCTACGGCCCGGCGGCTCATTTGCGATTCACCGTGAGGTGATGCAAACTATGGCCGCCCGAACGGGCCGCACCCCACAGCACCACCCCGAAAGTTGAGACGTTCTCGAATGGCCACGGATTACGACGCCCCCCGCAAGACCGAAGACGACAGCGAGTCGATCGAGGCTCTCAAGGAACGCGTCCCGGACAAGATGTCCGGCTCGGTCGACGTCGAGGACTCTGACAACCCGAGCGGGTTCGAGCTCCCCGGCGCAGACCTCTCCGACGTCGACCTCGACGTCGTCGTCCTCCCTCCTCAGGAGGATGAATTCACCTGCGTCGAGTGCTTCCTCGTGAAGCACCGGACCCAGATCGACCACCAGACCTCGATCGGTGCCATCTGCACCGAGTGCGCCGCGTAAGCAGCGCCGACCTTCCTCGGCGTCAGCCGCGGAGACCTAGCGACCCCGCTGCGCGCGGGTGATGATCGCCGCCACCCGATCGGGTGTGCGCGACGAGAACACCCAGCGTGCCGCGGGGTCGTCGTCGTCTGAGACGGGAACGCGGACGACGCCGTCGATACCGCCGCGGAGGACGTGCCAATCGTCCCCGCGCAGGCCGCCGCCTCGCGCCGTGCGGGCGTCGTCCCCGGTGAGGAACTCGGCTTCGCCCAGATCGGACACCGCGATGTGGGCGCGCCCCACGTACAGGACCCCGTCACGGACGGCGATCACGGGCGCGGCGAGGATGAGCGCCGAGACGAGGACGACTCCGACGGCCAGCCCGATGACGAGGGCGAGCGTCGTGTCGATCGGCGAGAACACCACGGCTGCCATCGGGGCGCACACCGCTGCGCTCACCAGGAGCCACAGGGACGGGCTCAACCGCTCGCGGTAGGAAGCGGGGACGGTGCGGTCGGTGTTGTGCATTAGCCTCGGGGGGTGATGGATACCGTGGACGTTCCCATTATCTCGGCTCATGTGCCCGTCTACGCGCACCCCGGGGATGCAGGCGCCGACCTCGTCTCGACCGAGCAGGTGCGGCTGGCTCCCGGCCAGCGCGCCCTCATCGGCACCGGAGTGCGCATCGCGCTTCCCGACGGCTACGTCGCCTTCGTCGTCCCCCGCAGCGGTCTGGCCGCCAAACACGGCATCACCGTCGTCAACTCCCCGGGCACGGTCGACGCCGGATACCGGGGTGAGATCAAGGTGACGCTGCTGAACACGGATGCCGCCGAGGCGTTCGACATCGCACCCGGCGATCGGATCGCCCAACTCATCGTGATGCCCGTCTCGCGGGCGACTTTCCTCCCCGTCGACGCGCTTCCCGACAGTGTGCGCGGTGACGGGGGATTCGGATCCACCGGCTACACGACAGGAACAACCGCATGAGCGACGAGCTCGCCCCCAAGTCGGCACCGAGCGATCGTGCCGCCAACGGCCCCTTCGACGAGGCGGAAGCCAATCCCGTCCGCCCCTACATCGATCTCGGCGGCGTGAAGGTCCTGCCCCGGGAGGGGCTGAACCTCCGGCTCGAGGTCGAGGAGCAGACGAAGCGCATCGTCGCAGTGGGCTTGGACTACGCCGGCTCCACCCTCCAGGTGCAGCCGTTCGCCGCACCGCGCTCGAGCGGCCTGTGGGAGGAGACGCGAGAGCAGATCCGTCAGCAGGTCCGTCAGCAGGGCGGACGCGTCGAGGAGCGCGAAGGTCCTCTGGGACCCGAGCTGCTCGCCGAGGTCCCCGTCGCCGGCGCGGACGGCGCGGCCGGTAAGCGGCTCGCACGGTTCGTGGGCGTCGACGGCCCCCGGTGGTTTCTGCGCGGTGTGATCGGCGGAGCCGCCGCCGGTGATATCACGGCTGCCGAGCAGGTCGAAGACCTCTTCCGATCGATCGTCGTGGTGCGCGGGACGACGCCGATGCCTCCGCGGGACCTCATCCCTCTCAAGATGCCCGCGACGCCCGGCAGCGCGTGAGCATGGCCCAGGACCGACCCGGCGAGCCGTCGGCCGATCGACCGGACCTCGTCCCGCCGTCAGCGGGCGAACCGACGGCATCCGACCTCATCGGTCAGGCCCTCGGAGGCGCCGCGAAACGTGCCGGACTCGATCCGACCGACGACGCCACGACCGGACACGTCGTGTGGCGGGCGATGGGCGGATGGCGGGGGATCGGCGAGTCCGTCCTCCCGGGGCTCGTGTTCGTCGTCCTCTACACGGTCACCGGTCAGGACCTCGTGCTCTCACTCGTGGCATCGGTGGGGTTGGCGGCCGTCTTCACGATCATCCGCCTGGTTCAGCGGTCTCCCGTTGCGGCGGCCTTCGGCGGCCTGGTCGCGACGGGCGCCGCCGCAGCGCTCGCGCTGTTCACGGGTCGGGGCGTCGATAATTTCGTCCCCGGGCTGATCACGAACGCGGCGTACGGGACAGGGCTTCTCGTCTCGGCGCTGATCGGGTGGTCGCTCATCGGCGTCGCTGCGGGGTTCCTCATGAACGAGGGCACCGCGTGGCGGGCAGACCGCCGCAAGCGCCGGGTGTTCTTCTGGCTGACGATCGCGTGGGCCGCGCTGTTCTTCGCGCGCCTCGCAGTGCAGCTGCCGCTGTACCTCACGGACCAGACGGCGGCACTCGGCACTCTGAAGCTCATCATGGGCCTGCCGCTGTTCGCGCCGATGGTCGCGGTGACCTGGCTCGCCGTCCGTGCGCTCTATCCGCCGCGCGCCGCGTCGACCGAGGAAGTCGCAGCAGAACGCCCCTGACCGGTCCGACGGCTGGTTGACTGGCCGTATGGACGCCGTCCCGATGTTCCCGCTCGGAAGTGTGCTGTTCCCGCACGCGCCGCTCGTCCTTCGGATCTTCGAACCGCGCTACCTGACGATGCTCGGGAGACTGCTCGAGCACGAGGACCCGGAGTTCGGCGTCGTCCTGATCGAGCGCGGACGAGAAGCCGGCGGGGGAGAGGAACGCTCCTCCCTCGGCACGATGGCCAGGATCGTCCAGGTCGAAGCGGGAAGCGCCGACCTCTTCGTGATCGCCGTCGGCGGAGATCGCATCACGGTAGACCGCTGGGGTCTCGACGACCCGCATCCGATCGCCGACGTGACGCCCCTGGAGCCGCTGGCCTGGGACGAGGAGCTGGCACCGCTGCGGCGCGAAGCGGAGCGGGTGGTCCGCCGTGTCGCCACGCTCGCTTCGGTGCTCGGGGAAGCGCGGTGGGATCCCGATACGGAGGTGTCGGACGACCCCGTCGAGTCGAGCTGGCAGCTCGCCGCGATCGCACCCCTCGGCGAGTACGACCAGTTCCGTCTGCTCGGCGCCACGAGCCTGCGCGATCTCCTCACGTTGCTGGTCAGGCTGTGTCTCGACGAGGAGCCGGTGCTCGTCGCGCGCGCTGCGGACGAGGTCGATCCGGACGAGGAGAGCGGCGCCTGAGGCAGCGGCATCCGCCCGCGTAGAGTATCTTGATATCAAGATAAATTTCGCCCGCCTGAGTAAGGCGGACCTCACTAGTCACCGGGACCAGGCAGGGCGAAGATGGGAGGGCCGGCTCACGCCGCGCCCGCCGACGAAGGAGAGCACACGTGTCCACAGTTGACAGCTTCGGTGCCAAGAGCACACTCACAGTCGGCGACACCGACTACGAGATCTTCCGCATCGACACCGTTCCCGGTTTCGAGAAGCTTCCATACAGCCTCAAGATCCTCCTCGAGAACCTGCTTCGCACCGAGGACGGCGCGAACGTCACCAAGGAGCAGATCGAGGCCCTCGGTAACTGGAACCCCGATGCCGAGCCCAACACCGAGATCCAGTTCACGCCGGCGCGCGTGGTCATGCAGGACTTCACCGGTGTCCCCTGCATCGTCGACCTCGCCACCATGCGCGAGGCCGTCACCGCCCTCGGCGGCGATCCGAGCAAGATCAACCCGCTGTCGCCGGCCGAGATGGTCATCGATCACTCGGTCATCGCCGACCTCTTCGGATCCGAGAACGCCCTCGAGCGCAACGTCGAGATCGAGTACGAGCGCAACGGTGAGCGCTACCAGTTCCTGCGCTGGGGTCAGACCGCCTTCGACGACTTCAAGGTCGTCCCCCCGGGGACCGGCATCGTCCACCAGGTGAACATCGAGCACCTCGCCAAGGTCATCTACGACCGTCCGGTCGACGGCGTCCTGCGCGCCTACCCCGACACCTGCGTCGGCACCGACTCGCACACCACGATGGTCAACGGCCTGGGCGTGCTCGGCTGGGGCGTCGGCGGCATCGAGGCCGAGGCCGCCATGCTCGGCCAGCCGGTCTCCATGCTCATCCCACGCGTCGTCGGCTTCAAGCTCACCGGTGAGATCCCCGCCGGCGTGACCGCGACGGACGTCGTCCTCACGATCACCGACATGCTCCGCAAGCACGGCGTGGTCGGCAAGTTCGTCGAGTTCTACGGCGAAGGTGTCGCCCAGGTGCCGCTGGCCAACCGCGCCACCATCGGCAACATGAGCCCCGAGTTCGGTTCGACCGCCGCGATGTTCCCGGTCGACGACGTGACCCTCGACTACCTGCGCCTCACGGGACGCGACGAGCAGACCGTCGCCCTCGTCGAGGCGTACGCCAAGGCTCAGTCGCTGTGGCACGACGCCTCCCGCGAGCTCAGCTTCAGCGAGTTCATGGAGCTCGACCTGTCGACGGTCGTCCCCTCCATCGCCGGCCCGAAGCGTCCGCAGGACCGCATCCTCCTCTCCGAGGCGAAGAACCAGTTCGAGAAGGACATCCTCAACTACGCGGATGCCGCCGCTGAGGACTCCGTCGAGATCGAAGGCACCTTCCCCGCGTCCGACCCGGGTTCCGCTCCGGGCGTCGAGCACGAGACCGTCTCGGCCGAGGGCGTCTCGCACCAGCACGAGCACGAGCACGTCCCCTCGATGATCTCGAGCGGTGCCCGCCACGCGGCATCCAAGCCGGTCAAGGTCACGACTCCCGACGGGCAGTCCTACCTCCTCGACAACGGTGCGGTCACCCTCGCGGCCATCACCTCGTGCACCAACACGTCGAACCCGTCGGTCATGATCGCGGCGGGCCTGCTCGCCAAGAAGGCCGTCGACAAGGGCCTGAAGCGCAAGCCGTGGGTCAAGACGACGCTCGGACCCGGCTCGAAGGTCGTCACCGACTACTACGAGAAGTCCGGTCTCGACAAGGCGCTCGAGGGCCTCGACTTCTACACCGTCGGCTACGGCTGCACGATCTGCATCGGCAACTCGGGTCCGCTCATCGAGGAGGTGTCGGCGGCGATCAACGAGAACGACCTCGCCGTCACCGCCGTCCTGTCGGGCAACCGCAACTTCGAGGGCCGCATCAGCCCCGATGTGAAGATGAACTACCTGGCCTCGCCGCCGCTGGTCGTCGCCTACGCTCTCGCCGGGTCGATGAACTTCGATTTCGAGACCGATGCGCTCGGCAAGGACGCGGACGGCAACGACGTGTTCCTGAAGGACATCTGGCCCTCGCCCGACGAGGTCCAGGAGGTCATCGACCACTCCATCTCGCGCGAGCAGTTCATCAAGCAGTACTCGACCGTCTTCGACGGCGACGAGCGCTGGCAGAACCTGCCCACGCCCACCGGCCCCATCTTCGAATGGGACGAGGATTCGACGTACGTCCGCAAGGCACCGTACTTCGACGGCATGGAGAGCACGCCGGCACCCGTCACCGACATCTCCGGTGCGCGCGTCATGGCGACCCTGGGCGACTCGGTCACGACCGACCACATCAGCCCGGCCGGCAACATCAAGGCCGGCACCCCGGCGGCTCAGTACCTCACCGAGCACGGTGTGGCACAGAAGGACTTCAACTCCTACGGCTCGCGTCGCGGAAACCACGAGGTCATGATCCGCGGCACGTTCGCGAACATCCGCCTGAAGAACGAGATCGTCGCCGCGGTCAACGACGGCAAGGTCGTCGAGGGCGGTTTCACCCGCGACTTCACCCAGCCCGGCGGACCGCAGTCGTACATTTACGACGCGAGCCAGAACTACCAGGCGCAGGGCACCCCGCTCGTCGTCTTCGGCGGCAAGGAGTACGGCTCCGGTTCGTCGCGTGACTGGGCGGCCAAGGGCACGAGCCTGCTGGGCGTCAAGGCGGTCATCACCGAGAGCTTCGAGCGCATCCACCGCTCGAACCTCATCGGCATGGGCGTCGTCCCGCTGCAGTTCCCCGCCGGGGAGAGCTGGAGCTCGCTCGGCCTCGACGGCACCGAGATCGTCTCGATCACGGGCCTCGAGCAGCTGAACGAGGGCGTCACGCCCAAGACCGTGAAGGTCGTCGCCGAGCCGAGCGAGTTCTCGCCGGAGGGCAAGCAGACGGTCGAGTTCGACGCGGTCGTCCGCATCGACACCCCCGGTGAGGCTGACTACTACCGCAACGGCGGCATCCTGCAGTACGTGCTGCGTTCGCTGGTCTGACCCGCGTGTCAAGAGGACCCCGGCTCCGCGTGGAGTCGGGGTCCTCTCGCATGCGGGCACGTAGACTCCTGTCATGAGTCTTCTCGAGGGAATTTCCGGTCCGCGTGACCTCGATCGGTTCTCGAGCGAGGAGCTTCACATCCTCGCCGATGAGATCCGGACCTTCCTCGTCGAGAACGTCTCGCGCACCGGTGGCCACCTCGGCCCGAACCTCGGTGTCGTCGAGTTGACGATCGCACTGCACCGCGTCTTCGACTCCCCGAACGACCCGATCATCTTCGACACCGGACACCAGTCCTACGTCCACAAGCTGCTCACCGGTCGTCAGGACTTCTCGAAGCTGCGCTCGCGCGGCGGTCTCGCCGGCTACCCGCAGCGCTCCGAGAGCCCGCACGATGTCGTCGAGTCCTCGCACGCGTCGAGCTCGTTGAGCTGGGCGGACGGCGTCTCGCGCGCCCTGACCGTGACCGGGCGCAAGGATCGTCACGTCGTCGCCGTCGTGGGTGACGGCTCGCTCACGGGCGGCATGACGTGGGAGGCACTCAACAACATCTCCGACGACAACGATCGCAACCTCGTCATCGTCGTCAACGACAACGGCCGCTCGTACGCGCCGACCATCGGGGGCATGGCCCGCTACCTCAACCGCGTTCGCACGGCCGACAGCTACAAGACCCTGCGTCAGAGCTCCGCCCATGTCTCCCGGCTGCTGGGACCCATCGGCCGCGCGGTCTACCGCGGCGTCCGCGGCGGAACGCACGGCTTCCTGTCGCGCTTCACCAACAACGTGGCGCTGTACTCCAACCTCGACATCAAGTACCTCGGTCCCGTCGACGGGCACGACCTCGATGCCATGGAGGAGACGCTCCGTCTCGCGAAGCAGTACGGCGCTCCCGTCATCGTGCACGCCATCACCGACAAGGGGCGCGGGTTCGAGCCGGCGCGACGCGACGAGGCCGACCAGTTCCACGCCGTCGGGAAGATCGATCCCATCACGGGGGAGCCGATCGGGTCATCGGATGCCGTGGCCTGGACCGACGTCTTCTCCGAGGCGCTCGTGGCGGCCGGGGAGCGGCGCGACGACATCATCGCGATGACCGCCGCGATGCTGCGACCGACCGGCCTGCAGGAGTTCGCACAGAGGTTCCCGAAGCGCGTCTACGACGTCGGCATCGCCGAGCAGCACGCGGTCGCCTCGGCCGCAGGGCTCGCGTTCGGCGGTGTCCACCCGGTCGTGGCGATCTATGCGACGTTCATGAACCGGGCGTTCGACCAAGTCATGATGGATGTCGCGCTGCACAAGGCGGGCGTCACCTTCGTCCTCGACCGGTCGGGCGTGACCGGGCCCGACGGTCCGAGCCACCACGGCATCTGGGACCTCGCCATGCTGCAGCTCGTGCCCGGCATCCGGATCGCCGCGCCCCGCGACGCGGAGCGGCTTCGCGAACTCTTCGACGAGGCGGTCACCGTCGAGGACGCGCCCACCGTGGTGCGTTTTCCGAAGGGGTCCGTGCCGGATGCCCTCGATGCGATCGAGCGTCTGGCGGACGGCACGGACGTGCTGTACCGCAGCGGCGCCGAGGACGTCCTCATCGTCGGCATCGGCCCGATGGCGCACATGGCCGTCGAGGTCGCCGAGCGGCTCCGCGCCCAGGGCATCGGTTCGACGGTCATCGACCCTCGCTGGGCTGTTCCCATCCGCCCTGCCGTCGTCGAGCTCGCGGCATCCCATCGCCTGGTGATCACGATCGAGGACGGCATCCGCGTCGGCGGTGTCGGGACGCGCGTGCGTCAAGTGCTGCGCGAGGCGGGCGTCTCGACGGCCGTCGACGAGCTCGGCCTTCCGGACGAGTTCATCGACCACGCGACCCGCGAGCAGATCCTCGCCGATGCAGGCCTGACGGCCTCGAAGATCGCGCAGGACGTCGTGTCGCAGGTGCTCGGCACGCGCGTACCCGTCGCCCGCCAGTCGAGCGACGACGCCGTGTGGAGCTCGCAGGAGGTCGAACTCCGCGGCCCGACCGACGCGGCTTCCGACTGACCGCGTGACAGCATGGAGAGATGCAGACACGGCAGCATTCCGGCGATGAGAACCTGAGTCGAGAGGATGCCGCGGCCCGGGCATCCGTCATCGATCTCGACACGATCGAGGTCGACCTGGACGTCCGGTCGGCGTCCGACGCCTCCCGCGATGACTTCGCGACGCAGAGCACTCTGCGATTCCGCGCGTCGGCCGCCGAGACGTGGGTCGACTTCCTCGGCGTCGCCGTCGACGAGGTGGAGCTCAACGGTGCGCCGCAACCGGTCGAGTGGGACGGTGCCCGGATCCGCCTCTCGGGACTCGCCGAGGACAACACGGTCCGCATCCGCGCCCGTGGTCGGTACAGCCGGTCGGGTGAGGGTCTTCACCGCTTCACGGATCCCGTGGACGGGGCCGTGTATCTGTACACGCAGTACGAGCCTGCCGACAGCCGCCGCGTCTACCCGTGCTTCGAGCAGCCCGACCTGAAGGCGCGGTGGACCTTCCACATCACGGCGTCGGGTGACGGCGTCGTCCTGTCGGGCGGCGCCGAGACCTCTCGCGTCGACGTCGCCGGCGGGGTCCGCGTGTCCTTCGCCGAGACGCCCCTGCTGTCGAGCTACGTCACCGCGGTCGCCGTCGGGCCGTACCACCGCGTCGACGGGGCCTGGACGGGGGAGCGGCAGAGCGTGGACCTCGGCGTCCTCTGCCGCGCCTCGCTCGCGGAGCACCTCGACGCGGACGAGATCCTCGACATCACCCGCCGAGGACTCGACTTCTTCACAGCGGCCTTCGACCAGGACTACCCGTGGGGTAAGTACGACCAGATCTTCGTCCCCGAGTACAACCTGGGGGCGATGGAGAACCCGGGTCTCGTCACCTTCACCGAGGCCTACGTCTTCCGCGGCGCGGCGACGGCCGCGCAGCGCGAAGCGCGCTCCAACACGATCCTCCACGAGATGGCGCACATGTGGTTCGGCGACCTCGTCACGATGCGGTGGTGGGACGATCTGTGGCTCAAGGAGTCGTTCGCCGACTTCATGGGGACGCACGCGAACGTCGCGACAGGACTGCACCCGGATGCCTGGGTCACGTTCGCGAGCCGGCGGAAGGGGTGGGCGTACGTCCAGGACCAGCTCCCCACGACGCATCCGATCGTCGCCGACATCCCCGATCTCGAGGCGGCCAAGCTGAACTTCGACGGCATCACCTACGCAAAGGGTGCGTCGGTTCTGAAGCAGCTCGTCGGGTTCGTCGGCGAGGAGGCCTTCTTCCGCGGCGCGCAGCGGTACTTCGCCGCCCACGCCTACGGCAACACGACGCTCGAGGATCTCCTCGTCGCGCTGGAGGAGGCGTCGGGGCGCGACCTGCGATCGTGGAGCACGGCGTGGCTCGAGACGACCGGCCTGCCGACCCTCACCGTCGATCGCGGCCCTCTGGCCGTCGTGCAGGACGTCGCACGACCGCACGCGGTTCGCGTCGGTCTGTGGGACGACGAGGCGGGACGTCTCGTCGCGCGCGGCGATGTCACCGTCGACCTGTTCGGTGAGCGCACCCTCGTCGACGCGCCCGTCCTCCCTGACACCGCCCTCGTGATCGCCAACGTCGACGACCGCTCCTATGCGAAGGTGCGGCTCGACGACCGGTCGCTCGCAGCCGTCACGGCGGGCCTGTCATCGATGCCCGACGCGGTCGCGCGCGGCGTCGTCTGGGCGGCGTTGTGGAACGCGGTGCGTGACGGGGAACTCGCGGCATCCGTCTATCTGGCGATCGCGGCGGATCACGCTCCCCGCGAATCGCACCCGGCGCTCCTGAGCGACGTCCTCGCCCACGCCGCCTTCGCGATCCGTCATTACGTGTCGGACGTCGAGCGGGCGTCGGCCGCGTGGTTGGAGGGAGCATGGCGCGCCATGGCGGCGGCGGACCCCGGGTCCGACGCGCAGCTCATCTGGGCACGAGCAGTGGGTGTGGCCGCCGAACTGTCCGGGGACCGCGCGGCCGAGATGTCGGCGATCCTGGCAGGAGAGGCACCGGCACCGGCGGGTCTCCCGCTCGACCCCGACCTCCGGTGGGGATGGCTCTTCGGTCTCGCTGCGTCCGGCCACGCGGACGCCGCGCGCATCGACGCTGAAGCGGAGCGGGATGCGACCGCCTCGGGCCGCACGGCGCGTCTGGCGGCGCTCACGGCACGGCCGGAGGCATCCGTCCGTCGCGACGCGTGGCGGGCGGCCTGGGAGGACGAGACGCTGACCAACGACCACCTCGATGCCACCATCCGTGGTGCGCGGGCGGGGGAGAGCCGTGATCTCGTCGCAGAGTTCGACGCCCCGTACTTCGAGCGGATCCTCCCTGCATGGCGCACTCGCAGCATCGAGATCGCCGCGCGTCTCGTGCGGGGCCTCTTCCCGGCCACGGACGACACCGCGGCGGTGGACGCATGGCTCGACGCCCACGCCGACGCACCCGGCTCGCTCCGGCGCATCGTGATCGAGCAGCGTGATCACCTCGCGCGCGATCTCCGGGTCCGCGCGGCCCAGGCGCAGCTCACTCGGCACTGACGGACGCGAACGGCCCCCGGGAACACCCCAGGGGCCGTACGCGTTCCTGGGTCCGTCAGGCGATGCCGCGGATCGGCGGGCGGTGGAACGTGTCGCCGAACACCCGGTCGCTCGCGCCCTCTCGGTCGAGGTACGGCGTCGCACCGCCGTCGATGAAGGGCCATCCTGCTCCGAGGATCAGGCACAGGTCGATGTCCTCGACCTCGGGCACGACGCCCTCGTCCAGCATGAGCTTGATCTCCTGCGCGAGGCCGTCCTGCACACGGCGGAGGATCTCTTCGGCGGATGCCGGTGTCGATCCCGTCGCCTTCTTCGCGACCTTCTCGGCGGCCTTCGTGAATCCGGTCACGCGGCCGCCCCTGTCCTTCTCGACGACCTCGTCCAGCGCGGCGAGCTCGTGGAAGTTCTCGTTCGCATAGAACCGGTCGGGGAAGGCGCGGACCATCGTGTCCTGCACGTGGGCGGCGACCTTCCAGCCGACGAGGTCGATGAGCTGGAACGGTCCCATCGGCAGGCCGAGCGGCGCGAACGCCTTCTCGACGTCCGCGACGGGTGTGCCCTCGTAGACGGCACGCGCGGCCTCGCCCATGACCTTGGCGAGCAGACGGTTCACGACGAATCCGGGCGCATCGGCGGTGAGGACCGCGTTCTTGCCCAGACCCCGGGCGACGACGAATGCCGTCGAGAGGGCGGCATCCGACGTCTGCGGAGTCTTCACGACCTCGATGAGCGGCATGACCGCGACCGGGTTGAAGAAGTGGAAGCCGACCAGGCGCTCGGGGTGAGCGAGCTTGGCGCCGATCTCCTCGACCGAGAGCGACGACGTGTTGGTCGCGAGGATCGCATCCTCGGCAACGACGGCCTCGATCTCGGCGAACACCGACTGCTTGACGCCGACCTCTTCGAAGACCGCCTCGATGACGAAGTCGCAGTCGGCATAGGCCGACTTGTCGGTCGTCCCGGTCACGAGGGCGCGCAGCTTGTTGGCGGTGTCGCCGTCGAGCCGGCCCTTCGCCTCGAGCTTGCCGATCTCGTCGTGGATGTAGGCGACGCCCTTGTCGACGCGCGCCTGATCGAGGTCCGTGATCAGCACGGGCACCTGGAGCTTGCGCACGAACAGAAGGGCGAACTGGCTGGCCATGAGCCCCGCGCCGATGACGCCGACCTTCGTGACCTTCTTCGCGAGCGCCTTGTCGGGCGCGCCGACGGGACGCTTCGCCCGCTTCTGCACCAGATCGAACGCGTACATGGATGCCGCGAACTGGTCGCCCGTGACGAGCGAGGCGAGCGCGTCGTCCTCACGCGCGAACCCTTCGGCCTTCGTGCCGCTCTTGGCCTTGTCGAGCAGGTCGAGCGCGACGTAGGGGGAGCGCGGGACCGTGCCGATCTTCGACTCGAGCATGCCGCGGGCCATCTTGATCGCGATGGGCCACTTGGTGAGCCGCTCGATCTTGCCGGGGGCGTTCTTGCGCTCGACCTTGATCGTGCCGCCGAGGACGCCGTCGGCCCACCGCAGTGACGACTCGAGGTAGCTCGACGCCGGGAAGATCGCGTCCATGATCCCGAGGTCGAAGGCCTGCTGCGGCTTCAGGACGCGGTTCTGCTTCAGCGGGTTGGAGACGACGACCTCGAGCGCGTTCTCGATGCCGATCAGGTTCGGCAGGAGGTACGCGCCGCCCCAGCCGGGGATGATTCCGAGGAAGACCTCCGGCAGCGCGATCGCGGCGGCGGAGGCATCCACCGTCCGGTACGTCGAGTTCAGTGCGATCTCGAGCCCGCCGCCCAGGGCGAGCCCGTTCACGAAGGCGAACGACGGCACGCCGAGATCCGACAGCTTGCCGAGGACGTGGTGGCCGAGCTGGGCGATCAGTCGCGCGTTCTCGACGGAGCCGACGTTGCTGACCTCGCTGAGGTCGGCGCCGGCGGCGAGGATGTACTGCTTGCCCGTGATGCCGACGGCCTGGATCTCGCCGGCGCGCGCCCGAGCGGCGAGCGTGTCGAGGGTGGCGCCCAGGGCGGTCAACGTCGCAGGCCCCAGCGTGTTGGGACGGGTGTGATCGCGGCCGTTGTCCAGCGTGATCAGGGCGAGCACCTTGCCGCTGGCGAGGATCACGTCGCGCACGGGCGAGTTCGTCACGACCTCGGTGTCGGAGAGGGCGAGCAGGGGCGAGAAGTCGATCTGGTCGTAGGTGGTCATCGTCGGCGGCCTCACTTCTTCTTCTTGCCGTTGTAGTGCGGGTTCTCCCAGATGACGGAGCCGCCCTGGCCGAGTCCCACGCACATGGCCGTGAGACCGTAACGCACGTCGGGGCGCTCGGCGAAGTGGGCCGCCAGCTGGATCATGAGGCGGACGCCGGATGCCGCGAGCGGGTGCCCGAGCGCGATGGCCCCGCCCCACGGGTTGACCCGCGGGTCGTCGTCGGCGATGCCGAAGTGGTCGAGGAGCGAGATGACCTGGACGGCGAACGCCTCGTTCAGTTCGAACAGGCCGATGTCGTCGATCGTCAGGCCCGCCTTCTTCAGGGCCTTCTCCGTGGAGGGGATGGGGCCGATGCCCATGATCTCGGGCTGCACGCCTGCGAACGCGAACGAGACGAGCCGCATCTTGGGGGCGAGCCCTAGCTCCTTGACGGCACCGCCGCCGGCGAGCAGCGACATCGTCGCCCCGTCGGTGAGCGGCGACGAGGTGCCGGCCGTGACCCGTCCGTGCGGACGGAACGGCGTCTTCAGCGCGGCGAGGTCAGCCATCGTCGTCTGCGGACGACGCCCCTCGTCCTCGGTCGCGAGTCCCCACGCGCCTGCGGCATCCTTCACCGCGACGGAGACCAGATCGGGCTGGAACTTGCCGGCCTCGTAGGCGGCCTGCGCCTTGTGCTGGCTGAGCATGCCGAAGCGGTCGGAGCGCTCCTTGGTGAGCTGCGGGTAGCGGTCGAAGATGCGCTCGGCCGTGACGCCCATGTTCAGCGCGCCGGGGTCGACCATCTTCTCTGCGACGAAGCGCGGGTTCGGGTCGGCGTTGCCGCCGATCGGGTAGTGCCCCATGTGCTCGACGCCGCCGGCGAGGGCGACGTCGTACATCCCGACACCGATGGATGCCGCCATGGTGGTCACGCTCGTCATGGCGCCGGCGCACATGCGGTCGATGGCGAAGCCGGGGACCGTCTGGGGGAGGCCTGCGAGGATCGCGACCGATCGGCCGAGCGTCAGCCCCTGCTCGCCGGTCTGGCTGGTGGCGGCGATCGCGACATCGTCGACGCGCTCGGCGGGAACGCCGGGGTTCCGCTCCATCAGACCGATCGTCGCCTTGACGGCGAGGTCATCGGCGCGGGTGTTCCAATACATGCCCTTCTCGCCGGCACGCCCGAACGGGGTGCGCATTCCGTCGACGAAATAGACGTCCGAAAGCTCGGCCACATTGCCTCCAAAGATTGGGTTCCCACCCAGCCTAGAGAGGCGCTCCGACCGTGAAAATCGGTTGGTTCGAACCTACGAAGCGGGTTCGGACGGTTCGTCGGGGCTCTGCACGGAATCCACAAAGGCGGCGGCGATCACCTGTGCGGTCTGTTCAATCTGCCAGGTCCGGGCGCCGAGGGTGAGGAGGGCCTCACCTACTGATTCCGCGGTGATCTCCGCGGGAGGATTCCACGCGACCCGACGCAGGAGATCGGGCGTCAGGAGGTTCTCGGTCGGCATGTGCAGCTCTTCGGCGCGCGCCTCGACGACAGGTTTGGCGGCCTTCAGACGTGCGTCCGCGGCGGGGTTGCGGTCCGCCCACGCGCGCGGCGGGGGCATCCCGTCACCCGGGCCGCGCTCGGAGGGGAGCGCGGGGTCGGCCCGTCCCGCCTCGATGGCCGCCCACCAGCGATCCAGCTGATTGCGGCTCGCGCGACCCGTGAACTCCTTGACCCGTGCGAGGTCCTGTTTCGTCGCGGGGTCGGCGATGACGGCGGCGACGAGGGAGCGGTCGGGAACCAAACGGCCCGGAGATACATCCTCCTCCCGCGCATACTCCTCGCGCGCCGTCCAGAGGGCACGGGCTACCGCCAGGGCGCGACGACCGCGGACGGTGTGCAGTCCGCTGAGACGACGCCACGGCTCCTCGCGTGCGGGCTTGGGTGCGCGCGTGCGGACGGCCTCGAACTCCTCCTGGGCGAATCCGGTCTTCTCCTGCTCGTCGAGCTCAGCTGCGAGGGCATCGCGCACATCGATGAGGTGCAGCACGTCGAGGGCCGCGTACTCCAGCCATCCCTGGGGCAGAGGGCGCGTCGACCAGTCCGCAGCGGAGTGCGCCTTGGCGAGGGTGATCCCGAGCGTCTGCTCCACCACGGCGCCGAGGCCGACGCGTTCATGGCCGAGAAGCCGGGCGGCGAGCTCCGTGTCGAAGATCCGGGGCGGCTCGAGACCTGCCTCGCGGAGGGACGGCAGATCCTGGCTCGCGGCGTGGAGCACCCACTCTTCGTCGCCGATCGCTGCCTGCAGCGCCGACAGGTCGCCGATCGCGGGCGGATCGAAGAGATAGACCTCGCTCCCGCGACGGTAGACCTGGATGAGATAGGCGCGCTGCGAGTACCGGAACCCGGACGCCCGCTCCACGTCGACCGCGACCGGACCGTGCCCGGCCGCCAGGCGCGACGCTGCGGCCGCCGCCGTCTCCTGATCGGCGATGACCTCGTATTCAGCCACGTGTACTCCGCTGCCCGCCGAACACGGCGATGTTCTCCGAGCCCGGGGGAAGGCCTGCCAACATGCAGACCAACTCACCCCAGGCATCCATATGACTGGCGACGTCCCCCTCGGGGGACCACGAAGCGCGGAGCTCGATCTGCGCGCCGTCGCCCTCCGCGGCCAGCGTTCCGAATCCCTTCGAGAGGGTCTTCGTCGCTGTGCCGGATGCCGCGTGGAACGTCGCTCCACGTGCGGCGAGGGCGTCGACCAGCCAAGACCAGGCTACGTCGGCCAGAAGGGGGTCGGTGCCGATCTCGGGTTCGAGCGGTGCCTGCGCGAAGCAGACGATCCGCCACGGTCCGCCCCAGGCATCCGGTTCGGACGCGTCGTGGAGGATCACGATGCGTCCGGTGCCGTAAGGGGATTCGCCGTCGTCGTCGGGACGCACGTCACCGGCGAACGCGATGGCATCGGGAGCCAGCGAGGAGGGGGCGGCGATCTCGCGCACCACGAAGTCGTCGCGGAAGCCCAGCGCGCGGAGCTCGTCGCTGACGGCGGGGAAATCCGGCGTCGCGGACGGAGGTTCGGTCACGGCGACAGACTAGAGTGAGGGCACCATGATGGCTTCCAGGCGCGCCGCTCCCGACGTCGCCCGGCAAGGAACCGTCATCGCCCTCCGAGGCACGGTGGTCGCACTCGCGACCGCGTTCGTGAGTGCGACGGGGCTTCTGGCGCTCCTCGCCGGAGGCGTCGCCCGGAGAGTGGTGACCCCGTCGGCACGCGTCCCCGACACGACGATCATCGACGTCGACACCGCGGCGCAGACGATCACCCTCTCGCGCTCGGACGACACGGTCCTCCCGGGCCGCTACGGCCTCTTCACAACCGGGACGCAGAGCTACATCAAGCTCGGCACGGTGCTCTCCGCGCGCGGCGAGACGGTGACGCGCAAGCTGCTGACCCAGATCGACGAGTCCGACAGTCTGGCATCGGCCGCCGCCTTCAGCGGGTGGTACTTCTCCGACCCGGCCGAGCTCCACCTCCCCTTCGAGCGCGTGGACGTCGGAACAGCGCTCGGCGTCTGTCCTGCGTGGGTGTTCCCGGGCGCCGCGTCCGAGGATGCCGCCCCAACCGAAGACGTGTGGGCGGTCCACATCCACGGTCGAGGCACGACGCGCGCCGAGACGCTGCGTGGCGTGCCGCTGTTCCATGCGGCGGGGATCACATCGATCCTGGCCTCCTACCGGAACGACCCCGACGCTCCCCGGAGCAGAGGGGGCACGTCGGCCCTCGGGGCGACGGAGTGGCGCGACGTCGATCGCGCGATCGGCTACGCCCGTCGGGCCGGAGCCCGACGCATCGTGTTGGTCGGGTGGTCCATGGGCGGCGCCATCGCGATGCAGCTCGCTGTCCACTCTGCTCATCGCGACCTGATCGGCGGGGTCGTCCTCGATTCCCCCGTCGTGGACTGGCGTCAAGTGCTCAGCCACCACGCGGCCCTCAGCGGCATCCCTCGTCCGCTGACCCGAGTGGCCCTCGATGCTCTGACTCGTCGGTGGGCGTCCCCGCTGACCGGCGCCGCCGACCCGATCTCCTGGGACCGTCTCGACGTTCTCGCCCAGGCCCGTGATCTCGTGACGCCGACGCTGATCCTGCACAGCGACGGAGACGACTTCGTCCCCGCGCAGGCTTCGCGGGATCTCCGCGACCTGCGCCCCGACCTCATCGAGCTCGAGGAGTTCGAGGGTGCCCGCCACACGAAGCTGTGGAACTACGACGAGGAGCGCTGGACGAGCCGCATCCGCGAATGGCTCGACGCGCGAGGGCTCAGCGTCGCCGGAGCCGCAGGTAGCTGAAGCCGTCGTCGTCGACGAGGACGCCGGCCGGCCACGTATCGATCGGTCGACGAAGGGGCAGGAACGGCCCGGCCGTGGGAACCAGATGCGGCGCGGCGGTGACGCAGTACTCGTCGATCAGGTCGTCCGCTGCGAACTGGGCCGCCAGGGTGGGGCCGCCCTCGCACACGATGTGCCGCAGCCCTCGCTCGATGAGCGATGACAGGATGCCGGTGGCCGACATCCGCCCCTCGCTCGCCGCGACGGGCACCACGGTGACACCGTGGGCAGCCGGGGGTGGCTCCGCGCCCTCGGGCATGACGAGCAGCACCTGGTCGTCGGGGCCGTCCGGATCCGGGTCGAGGCGGTGGCCGGCGAGGTCTCCGGAGCCGGTGATCACCGCCAGTCGCGAGCGACGGGGGAGCAGGTAGCCCTCTGCCCGCACGGTCTCGGCGCCGACGATGATCGCATCGGCGCTGGCGCGGATGACGCCCAGGATCGCCCGGTCAGCGCGGTTGGTGAGCGTGTCGCTCGTGCCGTCGGGCCCGACCGCGGATCCCGTCAGGGACGTGATCATGTTGAGCCGGACCCAGTTCTCCTGAGCGGGCGCGTACCGATCGGCGATCCAGCGACGGCCGTCCGGACTCGCGGCATCCACTCGCTCCCCGGATGACGGCAACACCTCTGTGACCCACACCCGGCCATCCTCGCACGCGGCGAGGGCGCCTGCCCGGGTGACTAGGCTTGACAGGTGCCTGTCGCCTCCTCCGGAACCACTCATCTGAGCGAACGCGATCCGAAGGTGAGCGGAGCCGAGATGGTCGCCGCACTCGTACCGCCTCCGCAGTTCGATCACGCGACCTTCGCGACCTACCGTGCCGACGAGTCCTACCCGTCTCAGCAGGGGGCGAAGGACCTGCTCGAGGTGTTCAGCTCGGGCCGCGGGGCCCCCGCGGCACGCGGGGGGTTCTTCCGCCGGGCCAAGCGCGAGGCTCCGATGAAGCCCGGCGTCTACCTCGACGGTGGGTTCGGCGTCGGCAAGACCCACCTCCTCGCCGCGATCTACCACGCGACGCCGGCCCGTCGGAAGTACTTCGGCTCGTTCATCGAGTACACCGCCCTCGTCGGCGCGCTGGGGTATCAGAAGACGGTCGAGCTGTTCCGCGGCGCCGACCTCCTCTGCATCGACGAGTTCGAGCTCGACGACCCGGGCGACACGATGGTGATGACCCGACTGATCGCCGAGCTGGTGCCGACCGGCACGAAGCTCGCCGCGACCTCGAACACCCCGCCGAACGCCCTCGGTGAGGGGCGTTTCGCCGCGCAGGACTTCCTCCGCGAGATCCAGGCGATGTCCGAGCACTTCCAGACGATCCGCATCGACGGCACCGACTACCGGCAGCGTGCCGTCGACGGTCACGCCGTGGTCCTCGACGACGCCGCCTACGAGAGCGCGATGACGGATGCCGCGGCATCCGCCCTCGTCTCCGATGACGACTTCAGCGCGTTCATCGGTCACCTGGCGTCGGTGCACCCGTCGCGCTACATCCGCCTCATCGAGGGCATCGGAGCGATCGGTCTGCGGAACGTGGTCGGTTTCGATGATCAGGCTGCCGCGCTCCGGTTCGTGGCGTTCGTCGACCGGGCCTACGACGCGCAGATCCCGATCCGCGCGACAGGCGTGGCCCTGGACTCGGTGTTCCGCGAGGACATGCTCGCGGGCGGGTACCGCAAGAAGTACCTCCGCGCCGTCTCGCGACTGGTCGCTCTCACCCACTCGTAAGCCGGGTCACGTTCCTCTCGGAGTGCCGGGAAACCTGATGTTTACCTCGTCGCCACCCTCGTAACCGGCGCGAAACACGGACGCGCCTCCGGGCGAAACCGCGGACCTCGACACTGGGGGCACCCGACGCTACACCTGCGTCCCTGCAGAGAGGTTCCCTTCGAGATGGATCAAGGCAACACCGCATTCATACTCATCGCGGCCGCACTAGTCCTGCTGATGACCCCAGGTCTCGCGTTCTTCTACGGCGGCCTCGTCAAGGCGAAGAGCGTCATCAGCATGATGATGATGTCCTTCGGCGCACTCGGCCTCATCGGCGTCCTGTGGGTGCTCTACGGCTACGCCATCGCGTTCCCGGGCGAGTCGGGAACGGTCTTCCCGTGGGCCATCGATGGCGGAGCGATAGGCCTGAGCAACGCACTGGAGCTCGCTGACGGGGCAAGCTACCCCGAGCTGGCATTCATCGCCTTCCAGGCGACGTTCGCCATCATCACCGTCGCTCTGGTCTCTGGCGCGATCGCCGATCGGGCCAAGTTCGGTGCGTGGATGATCTTCGCGGGTGTCTGGGCGACCGTCGTCTACTTCCCGGTTGCCAGCTGGGTCTTCAACTTCGGTCTCGCTGACGACGGATCGTTCGAATACGGCGGCTGGATCACCCACGGTCTCCAGGACGTCTTCGGCGTCGGCGTCATCGACTTCGCCGGCGGCACCGCGGTCCACATCAACGCCGGTGCGGCGGCTCTCGCCCTCGCGCTCGTCCTCGGCAAGCGCGTCGGCTTCCAGAAGGGCGTCCACGTCCCCCACAACCCGCCGTTCGTCCTCCTCGGCGCCGGCCTCCTGTGGTTCGGTTGGTTCGGCTTCAACGCCGGGTCCGAGCTCGCGGCCGACAACACCGCTGCGCTCGCCTTCGTGAACACGATCGCCGCTCCGGCCGCGGCGCTGCTCGGGTGGCTCGTCGTCGAGAAGATCAAGGACGGCAAGCCGACGTCAGTCGGTGCCGCCTCGGGTGCCGTCGCAGGTCTGGTTGCCATCACCCCCGCCTGCGGTTCGCTGGACCCCATCTGGGCCATCGTCCTCGGCATCATCACCGGTGCCGTCTGCGCCCTCGCGATCGAGCTGAAGTTCAAGCTCGGTTTCGACGACTCGCTCGACGTGGTCGGCATCCACCTCGTCGGTGGTCTGATCGGAACGCTGTACCTCGGGTTCTTCGCCCGCGGCACGGGGCTCTTCATGGGCGGAGACGCCTCGCAGCTGATCGTCCAGGCGATCGCGGCCTTCGCCGTGCTGATCTACTCCTTCGTGCTCGCCTTCATCATCGGCTTCGCGATCGAGAAGACGATCGGCTTCCGCGTCAAGAACGAGGACGAGATCGCCGGTATCGACACGATCGTGCACGGTGAGGCCGGCTACGTCCTGGAGGACGCCAAGGCCTGATCCGTTCGATCGCACGGAGGGCGTCGCGGGAAACCTGCGGCGCCCTCCGTCGTCGTGTCCTGCGTCGCGTCTGACGGTGCCGCGGGGCGGTGTCAAGGCCCTCCGGCCGCGCGGTCGCGATTCGTACCGTCCGGGGCATGATCGAGATCGATACCTCACCGCCCGACACCGATCTGCCCGTCATCGTCCGGCTCGCGGAGCTGGCGGCCCTTGTGCACGCAGCTCCGGGCCTGCACGTCCGGTGGTCCGAAGGGCCCGAGAGGGATGCCGCCTGCTCGAGCGTCGACACTGAGAGCGGTCTTCGCCTGCCCGGACTCTCGGTGAATCCGCTCGATGCGGAGGCATGGTGGACTCGGCCCTTGGAGGACTGGTTGGCACGCCAGTTGTCGCAGTACCGGCACCTGGCGGCGGACAACCCGGAGCGGATCGCGTGGGTCCTTCGGGGGGAGCACGTCGGACGCGGTCCCGACTGCGAGCCGCTGATCGCCGACGCGGAGCCGGTCGCCGTCCTCGACGCGGCCCTACTCGATGAAGCGGCTCGTCGATATGAGGCCGAGTTCGACGCAGGTCGCGGGCCGGAGGACTGATCGTGGCCGCGGCCTCCCGTTGGGTCGAAGACCGACCCGGGTTCTTCCGACTCACCGTCGCGGCGACCAACTGCTACCTCGTGAAGACCGTAGAAGGCGTCACGCTCATCGACGGAGGCCTCCCGGCCTCAGGGGGCCTGTTGGATGAGCTTCTCCGGTACCTCGGGCTCGCACGTCGCAACATCGATGCGCTCATCCTCACTCACGGACATTTCGACCACGCGGGACTCGCACGCGCGCTGAGGGCCGAGGGGGTGCCGGTTCACGTCCATGCTGACGACCGTCGGTTGGCCCGGCATCCGTACAGCTACCGCCCTGCGGCCGCCCGGGTGCCCTACCTGCTCGGCCACCCTGGCGGTCTTCCCTTTATCGGACGGATGGCCGCAGCCGGGGCGCTCGCGGTCCGCGGCGTCGACGCCGATGCAACGATGCGCGACCGAGAGGTCATCGATGTCCCCGGCCGTCCGACGGTGCTCCACACGCCGGGGCATACCGACGGCCACTGCGCGTTCCTGTTCGCGTCGCACAACATCCTGGTATCGGGCGATGCCCTGGTGACGCTGGACCCCTACACCGGTGTCAGCGGCCCGCAGATCGTTGCGGATGCGGCAACCGCGGACGCTGCGGCATCCCTCCGGTCGTTGGAGGTTCTCCAGCAGACGGATGCCGCGGTTGTCCTTCCCGGACACGGCGAGCCGTGGACGAGGGGAGTCGGGGCGGCGGCACAGCGAGCCCGTATCGTCGGACGTCACTGATTCGTTTCATTTCGTGCTTGTGCGGTTTCGGGATGCTGCCCTACGGTGAGCGGGAAGCGCTTTCCCCTCTGTCTCCGTCCAGCGTTGGACGAGAAAGGACAACGATGTCCCGCATCCGCACGACCGCCGCTTGGGCGGCCGCAGCCGTCTTCGCCGTCTCGCTGGTCGGCTGCACTCCTGCCGCGTCTCAGTCGGGCGGTTCGTTCGACCCCGATGAGAAGGTCTCCCTCGATTTCGCCTGGTGGGGAAACGACGACCGCGCAGCGCGCTACGCGAAGCTCATCGATGCGTTCAACGAGGAGCACCCGAACATCACGATTAAGACGACGTTTACGGACTTCCCGAGCTACTGGGAGCAGCGGCAGGTCGAGGCAGCGAGCGGCAGTCTCCCCGACGTCTTCCAGTTCTCGGACAGCTACCTGCGCCAGTACGGCGAGAGTGGTGCGATCCTCGATCTGAACGAGGTGGCCGATCAGATCGATGTCACGACGTTCGACGACAGCCTGCTCGGCACGGGCCGATTGGACGGCACGCAGTACTCCCTCCCGACCGGCTACAGCCTCTGGGCGAACTTCGTGAACGAGGACCTGCTGAAGAAGGCGGGTCTCGAGCTCCCGGCGGCGGGTTCGTCGTTCGAGGAGTTCGATGACTGGCTCGCCGAGGTGACCGAGAAGACCGGCGGCGACCCTTTCGGCGGGACCGACTACACGCAGCGCATCCAGGTGTTCGAGCTGCAGCTTCGCGCCGCGGGGAAGGCGCTGTACACCGACGAGGGTGAGCTCGGCTTCACGAAGGACGAGTTGGCGACGTTCTGGGAGTCCGGAGCGACGCTGCGCGACGGGATCACCATTCCCCAGCAGCAGCTCGAGGAGATCAGTCCCAGCTCAGGCTTCGGCTCGACCCGGACGGTCAGTGAGATGAGCTGGAGCAACTTCCTCGGCGGGTACCTGGCCGATTCCGGTGCGTCGTCGATCGCGATCGTGGCTCCGCCGACGACGGATGCCGGGGCGAAGGACCTCTACCGCCAGGGCGGTCTGCAGGTCGCGATCTCCTCGCGGACGAAGCACCCCGAGGCCGCCGCGATCTTCCTCGACTACGTCGTCAACAGCCCGGAGGCGGGGGAGATCTTCGGCACGACCCTCGGCTTCCCGGCATCCAGCAGCAAGCTGGAGGGCACGAAGCTCGAAGGGCCCGATCAGCAGGTCGCGGACTACATCGAGTCGGTCTCCGACCGGATCGGCGACGCCCCGCCGCCGGCGGTCGTGGGATACGGCTCGCTCGAGCAGAAGTTCTGGGATCTGGGCAAGGAACTCGGGCTCGGAACGAAGTCGGTGGATGCCGCGGTGGACGAGTTCTTCGCCGAGGCGGACGTGATCCTCAACAACTGACCGGACCCGCGGACGAGGGCTAGGGTGACGGCGTGGCATCCCGTCTGATCTCCGCCCTCGTCCGCTTGTTCCGGTCCTCACCTGACACGGCACGGCCCGCCGGAACCGTGCGTGTGATGCCCGGAGACGTGCGGGACCTCCGCATCAGCTATCGCCCGGAGTCGGACGGGGATCCCGACGCGGGTGAGATCGTCTGGACCTGGGTTCCGTTCGACGAAGCCGACGGGCGTGGCAAGGATCGTCCGGTCCTCGTGATCGGGCAGCACGGTCGCGACCGGCTGTACGCGGTTCGCCTGACGAGCAAACCCCACGACCGCGACGGAGAGCATCTTGCGCTCGGTTCGGGGGAGTGGGATGCGTCCGGCCGCCCGTCATGGGTGGACCTCGGCCACCTCTACAGCGTCCCGCCGGATGCGATGCGACGCGAGGGAGCCGCCCTGGACCGTCGCCGCTTCGATCAGGTCGCCGCAGCGCTGAAGGCCCGGTACGGCTGGTCCGTCTGAGGCCTGAGAACAAACGAAAGCCCCCGGAAATCCGGGGGCTTCTCGGTGGGCGATGCCGGACTCGAACCGACGACCTCTTCCGTGTGAAGGAAGCGCGCTACCAACTGCGCCAATCGCCCGAATGACACTCGGGCCGATGACCGAGCATACCGGATGCCGCGGCCCCGACCGAACCGGCCCGCGCCGTGACGGCGAGACACGCGCGGGGCGGCGCCGGTTTTGCGCTGGCGCGGGAATCGTCTAATGTTTAACGAGTGCCGGAGCGATCCGGAACGAAATGCGGATGTAGCGCAGTGGTAGCGCATCACCTTGCCAAGGTGAGGGTCGCGAGTTCGAATCTCGTCATCCGCTCGAGTGTGGGGATCTTCCTCCGGGGAGATCACGTCACGTGGGTCAAACCACACACGGTGGCGTGGCCGAGTGGCTAGGCAGCGGCCTGCAAAGCCGTCCACACGGGTTCGAATCCCGTCGCCACCTCCACTCACAACTCAACAGCCTTCACAGGCGCGATTGGCGCAGCGGTAGCGCGCTTCCCTGACACGGAAGAGGTCACTGGTTCGATCCCAGTATCGCGCACAGACAAACCCCCGGTTATCCGGGGGTTTTTTGTTGCGCCGACGGAGCGCGCGATCGCGCGCCCTGCGCCGTCAGCCGGCGGTCTCGTTGGACTCCGGCAACTCGTGCAGGCCGGCAGGCGAGTTCGCCAGGGTCATCAGCCGCGCGACCCAGTCCTGATTCAGCGGGATGCGGGTGTCGTGGCGACGCCGGAACGCGAGACGCGCCGCGCGGTTCATCCAGACGGTCGTGCGCCCGGTGCCTTCTCCTGCTGCTCGCGACCACGTGAACAGGAACGCCTCACCTCGGCGAAGCTTCGCGTAGATCACGGCTTCGAGGTGCACGAGGGTGCGGTCGTCGATGTCGAATCGAGTGGTGGCGTTGTAAGAGAGGAGTCCCATGGAACCGACCCAGGTCTAGGCGTACAGAGAGGGCGGAGCTGCGGTCTCCTCTGCCATTGTGCCATCCGATCAGCCGTTCCCGTGTCCGGCGCGGCCGTGGCACCCCGGGGGATCCCTCGCTGACAGACTGGCCCCATGACCACCGCCCGGATCGTCACCCTCTTCGTCGTCGCCGCCCTCGCCGAGATCGGCGGAGCCTGGCTGATCTGGCAGGCCGTACGCGAGAACCGCGGCTGGTGGTTCGCGCTCCTGGGCATCGTCGCACTCGGGGCGTATGGGTTCGTCGCCGCGTTCCAGCCGGATGCGAACTTCGGTCGAGTCCTCGCGGCCTACGGCGGCGTCTTCATCGCAGGTTCACTCGCCTGGGGGATCGTCGTCGACGGGTTCCGTCCGACGCTCTGGGACTACGTCGGGTCGGCGATCGCCCTCGTGGGGGCCGCGATCATCATCCTGGCTCCCGTCGTCGTCGACGCAGGAGAGGCGTGACCGCGACCCCGGGTCGCCTCAGGGGACGATGACCGCGCGGCCGCGGACCGTTCCCGCGGCGAGGGCCTCGTATGCCTTCGGTCCGTCGTCGAGCGAGTACCGCTGGATCTCGACGCCGACCTGCCCGGAACGAGCGAGGTCGAGCACCTCGATCAGCTCGCTGCGCGACCCCCAGTAGGGGATGCGGAGAGCCGCGTCGTAGGCGATGGAACCGAAGCCGACGTGCGCTGTTCCGCCGCCGATCCCGACGATCGTGACGTCCGCGTCGAGCGCCGCCGCCGCGACGGCGGTCGCGATCGTGGGCTCGGCGCCAACGAAGTCGAAGACGGCGTTCGCTCCCAGGCCGTCGGTGAGTTCGCGGATCCGATCGACCGCGTTCTCGTCGCTGATCACGGTGTGGTGCGCGCCCACCTCCCGTGCCAGCACGAGTTTCTCGTCGGTGACGTCCAGCGCGATCACCGTCGCCGCCGAGACGGCACGGAGGATCTGGATCGCGACGTGGCCCAGCCCGCCCGTTCCGATGACGACCGCGGTCGTCCCGGCGCCGAGCTTCGGCAGGGACGTCTTGATCGCGTGGTAGGGCGTCAGACCGGCATCCGTCAGTGACACGTTCTGCACGGGATCGAGGTCGCCCAGCGGCACGAGGTGACGTGCGCTGTCGACGATCATGTACTCCGCCATCGAACCGGGCGCGCCGAGACCCGGAGGCATGATCCCTTCGGCCTGCGCGTTCGTGCAGTAGTTCTCCTTGCCCTGAGCGCAATTGCGGCAACGACCGCAACCCCAGGGCCCGTATACGGCGACCGCGTCGCCGACCTGCAGGTGTTCGACGCCCTCGCCGAGCTCCTCGACGATGCCCGCGCCCTCATGCCCGAGGGTGAGCGGGAGCGGATACCCGGCGGCGGTGTACTCCTCCTCGCTCAGACTCATGACGAACTCGTCCGAGTGGCAGACGCCCGCGGCGGTGACCTTCAGGAGGACCTGACCGGGTCCGGGAGAGGGCTTCTCGATCTCGACGACTTCAGGGTGGGAACCGATGCGCGTGTACTGGAGTGCCTTCATGCTCCGCACGCTACGCCTGCGGATCCCCCGCGCGCACGGCCCTGCGCCCGCGCAGCCGGGACGATAGGATCCGGCCATGGCCCACCTCGTGCTCACTGTGGTCGGCGACGACCGTCCCGGACTCGTCAACGCCCTCGCCGAGCAGGTGTCCGCCGTCGGCGGCAACTGGGAGCGCAGCGAGCTCGCCGAACTCGCCGGCGCGTTCGCCGGCATCGTCCTCGTCACGATCGACGATGACCGCGAAGCCGACCTGGTCGCGGCTCTCGAGGGGCTCGACGGGATGCTGCGCGTCACCGTCCACGGCGGCCGGGCCATCGCGTCCGCTGACGCCGTCGAGCGCTCCCTCGAGGTGACGGTCCTCGGCAATGACCGTCCCGGCATCGTCCGCGACGTCACCGCCGCGATCGCCGCTCACACTCTCAGCATCGACACGTTCCGCAGCCGCACGCTCGACGCGCCGATGGCCGGTGGGACGCTCTTCGAGGCGACTGTCGCGTTCCGTCTCCCGGCTGGAGCGGACGCCGCCCCGGTGACCACCGCGCTCGAGGAGCTCGCGGGCGAGATCCAGGTCGACCTCACCGTCGCCTGACCCCGGGCGCCCGCGGCGCGGGGTCAGCGGAACAGGAGCGGCACCGTGGCTGCGGCCACGACGAGCGGCGCGGCGACGAGGCCCCAGAGGACGAACCGACGCCACGGCAGGTGGACGTCTGCGGCGACGAGCCGTTGATGCCACAGAAGTGTCGCGAGCGAGGCCCACGGGGTGATCAGGGGGCCCGCGTTCACTCCGATCAGCAGCGCCGCAAGACGTTCCGGCGTGTCTGCCGTCGTCTCGAGGAGCAGATACGCGGGCAGGTTGTCGAGCCCGTTCGCCGTGACGAGCGCGGTTCCCGACATGCGCAGGAGGTCGAGGGGCTCCGACCCCGAGCCGGCGAGCGCCGTGGCGAGCTGGCCGGAACCCCACGCCTCGAGCGCCGCGACGGCGGAGAAGAGGCCGGCGGCGAAGACCAGCAGCGACCACGGCACCAAGCGGATGCCGAGGGCCCGCGGCGAACGCCAGGCGAAAAGGACGAGCAGCGCGACGGCTGCGCCCGTCGCCGGGATCCATGGCTCGATACCGCTGACCAGCAGGGGGAGCAGTGCCAGGACGACGATGGATGCCGCGACCAGCTGCACCCTGTCGCTCACCCGCGGCGGCGCCGCCACCGTGAAGGTTCCGACCAGCGACCGGCGGTGGAACGCCCAGAGCAATCCGACGGTCACGAGGATCGCGACCGCGGCGGACGGCCCCAGAAGGAGGACGAACGAGGCAGGGTCGGCGGCCCCCGGCATCCGAGCCAGGGCGAGGAGGTTCGTCAGGTTCGACACCGGGAGCACGAGGGAGGCGGTGTTGGCGAGCCAGACGGTGGTGAGCGCGAACGGCAGTGGGGGCAGACCGTTCGCGCGGGCGACGGCGATGACGACGGGCGTCAGCAGCACGGCTGTCGTGTCGAGGGAGAGGAACGCCGTGGTCACGACGGCGAGCACGACGACGAGCACCCAGAGGAGCGCGGTGCGTCCCCGCGACAGGCGAGCGAGCCACGACGCCGTGACGTCGAAGACGCCGGCCTTCGCGGCGAGCTCTGCGACGATCGTGACCGCCACGACGAACGCGAGGATCGGCAGGACGCGTTCGGCGACGTCGCCGAGGTCGGCGAGGGGGAGGACCCCGGTGACGAGGGCGGCGATCGCCCCCAGGAGCAGGACGAGTCCCGCGAGAGCGAGCTTCACGGCATCCATCATCGCCCCTGTCCGCCGCCCAGTAGACTCGCAGGATGCAGAACGGCCGGTCATCCCACCTCGCCGGTACGCGAACGCCGCGGGCCTGAGCGGGCGGAGCGCGTCGTGCGCTCGAAGCTGACTACTCTCATCCGAGCCACTTCCTGGAGATCCTCCCTTGTCTGATCTGATCGCCCCGGCGGATGTCGACCTTCCTGCCGACGGTTTCGCCCTGTTCCCCGACCGCTCCGTCGTCGCCCTCCGTGTCCGCGGCGAGCTGAAGGACCTCGCGACGGTCGTCGACTCTCTGGACGGCGTCGAGCCCGTGACGGTGTCGAGCCCCGATGGGCTGAACATCCTGCGCCACTCGACCGCCCACATCCTCGCGCAGGCGGTGCAGCGCGTCCGCCCGCAGGCGAACCTCGGGATCGGTCCGCCGATCACGGACGGCTTCTACTATGACTTCGGCGTCGACGAGCCGTTCACGCCCGAAGACCTGAAGGCCATCAAGAAGGAGATGGAGCGCATCGTCCGCGAAGGGCAGCGCTTCGTCCGCCGTGTGGTGACCGATGACGAGGCCCGCGCCGAACTCGCCGACGAGCCGTTCAAGCTCGAGCTCATCGGGCTCAAGGGCGGATCGCAGGAAGCCGCCGAGGGCGCCTCGGTCGAGGTCGGCGCCGGCGAGCTGACCATCTACGACAACGTCACCCGCGACGGCGAGACCGCGTGGAAGGACCTCTGCCGCGGGCCCCACGTGCCGAGCACCCGTGTCGCCGGCAACGGCTGGGACCTCACCCGCGTCGCCGGCGCCTACTGGCGCGGCAGCGAGAAGAACCCGCAGCTGCAGCGCATCTACGGCACCGCGTGGCCCACGAAGGACGAGCTGCGCGCCTACCAGCACCGTCTCGAGGAGGCCGCCAAGCGCGATCACCGCAAGCTCGGCAAAGACCTGGACCTCTTCTCGTTCCCCGAGGAGATCGGGCCCGGCCTGTCGGTCTTCCACCCCAAGGGCGGCATCATCCGGTACGAGATCGAGCGCTACATGCGCGAGAGCCTCCTCGCCAACGGATACCAGGTCGTGAACACGCCCCACATCACCAAGGGTGATCTGTTCATGACGAGCGGCCACCTGCAGTGGTACGCCGACGGCATGTACCCCCCGATGGTGCTCGACGAGGTGGTGGATGCCGACGGCCACGTCTCACGCGAGGGCCAGGAGTACTACCTCAAGCCCATGAACTGCCCGTTCCACAACCTGATCTTCCGCTCGCGCGGACGCAGCTACCGCGAGCTGCCGCTGCGGCTCAGCGAGTTCGGCTCGGTCTACCGGTATGAGAAGAGCGGCACGCTCGCAGGACTCACCCGGGTGCGGGGGATGACGCAGGACGACACCCACATCTACGTGACCGCCGACCAGGTCAAGGGCGAACTCGAGCACAGCCTCGCCTTCGTGCTGCAGACCCTGCGCGACTACGGCCTGAACGACTTCTACCTCGAACTGTCGACGAAGGAGGAGGGGAACCCCAAGTTCATCGGCGACGACCGCCTGTGGGATGAGGCGACGCAGACCCTCCGCGAGGTCGCCGAGGGCTCCGGTCTGGAGCTCGTGCCCGACCCGGGCGGGGCGGCGTTCTACGGTCCGAAGATCTCGGTCCAGGCGCGTGACGCGATCGGGCGCACCTGGCAGATGTCGACGATCCAGCTCGACTTCAACCAGCCCGAGCGGTTCGAGCTCGAGTACACCGGCCCCGACGGTGAGAAGCACCGTCCGGTCATGATCCATCGTGCGCTGTTCGGCTCGATCGAGCGCTTCTTCGCGATCCTCCTCGAGCACTACGCCGGGGCCTTCCCGGTGTGGCTCGCTCCCGTCCAGGTCGTCGGCATCCCCGTCGCCGAGGAGTACGGTCCGTACCTCGACGAGATCGTCGCGCGCCTGCGCGCGGTGGGCGTCCGCGCCGAAGTCGACCACTCCGACGACCGCATGCCGAAGAAGATCCGCACCCACACGACCCAGAAGGTCCCCCTGCAGCTCATCGCGGGCGAGCAGGACCGTTCCGGGGGCACGGTCTCGTTCCGGTTCCGCGACGGGTCGCAGACCAACGGCATCCCGGTGGACGAGGCGATCGACAAGATCGTCGCGGCGATCTCGGGTCGTCTTCTCGTGAACACGGCCGAGGACCTCGTATGAGCGACCCCGACGAGGGTCGTGCGGAACCGGCATCCGCTCTCGCGGGCGTGCCGGACGAGTTCCAGCGACTCTGGACCCCGCACCGGATGGCCTACATCCAGGCGGGACCGGAACCCCTCAAGTACGACTGTCCGTTCTGCGCCGCACCCGGCAAGTCGGACGAGGAGGGGCTCATCGTCGCCCGCGGCGAGACGGCGTACGTCCTGCTGAACCTGTTCCCGTACAACTCCGGTCACCTGCTCGTGTGCCCGTACCGCCACTTCGGCACGTACGACGAGGCGACGCCCGAGGAGGTCGCCGAGATCGGCGCGCTCACCCAGGTGGCCATGCGGGTGCTGCGGAAGGTCGCGAACTGCGACGGCTTCAACCTCGGGATGAACCAGGGCGAGGTCGCCGGTGCGGGCGTCGCGGCGCACCTGCACCAGCACGTCGTCCCCCGCTGGGCGACGGACGCGAACTTCTTCCCGATCATCGCGAAGACGAAGGCGCTGCCCCAGCTGCTCGGCGAGGTCCGCCAGTCGGTGGCGGACGGCTGGCCCGTCCTCTGACGAGCCCGCCGCCCGCGGTGATCACCGGACCTGTGTGACCTCGAACTGCATCCGCGGGTGCGCGTACGCCTCCTGCGACTCGACCAGCTGCAGTTCGCGCGTGCCGGCGTCGTAGGTGTTCTGCAGAAGGTCGAACACGCTCGAGGTGGTCCTCGCGAGCGCGTCGGCGGCGTTCCCGCTCTCGCGGAAGTGGGCGGTGAACAGGGCGGCGGTCACGTCGCCGGAGCCGTTCGCCTTCATCGGGATGTGCGGGGTGCGGACGATCCAGGCGCCGTCATCCGTCACGGCGAGCATCTCGATGGTCCCCTCGGGGCGCTCGGGCCGCTCGACGCTCGTCACGAGCACGGTCGACGGTCCCAGGGCACGCGCCGCGTCGACGGAGGCGAGGGTCGACTCGAGATCGGCCGGGTCGGTCCCGGTGAGGAAGCCGAGCTCGAACTGGTTCGGCGTGATCAGGTCGGCGGCGGGGACGACCCGCTCGCGCAGGAGGACCGGGATGGCGGGGGCCACGAAGCATCCGCTCTTCGCGTTGCCCATGACGGGGTCGCAGGCGTAGATCGCGTTCGGATTGGCGGCCTTGACGCGCGCGACGGCGTCGAGGATGACGTCGCCGATTCCCTCGCCGCCCTGGTAGCCCGAGAGGACCGCGTCGATCTCGCCGAAGGCGCCGCGTTCCTCGATGCCGGTGATGACGTCGGCGACGTCCTGCGGGCTGATGAGCGGGCCGCGCCAGGCGCCGTACCCGGTGTGGTTCGAGAAGTTGACGGTGTAGACCGGGTAGACCTCGACGCCGATGCGCTGCAGCGGGAACACGGCGGCGGAGTTTCCGACGTGGCCGTACGCGACGGCGGACTGGATGGAGAGGATCTTCACGGGGCGGTACTCGCTTCCGGTGAGGGCGCGATCGCTCGCGCCGAGGCGGCGACGTCGGCGGCGAGCCGCGCGAGGTCGGTGTCGGACAGGTCGTGGACGGTGAGGCGCAGGCGGCGACGGGCGTCGTCGTCGGCGAGGACGAATTCGTCGCCGGGTCGAGCGAGCCAGCCGCGTCGCATCAGCTGCTCGGCGACGGCGCGGGCGGGAGCCGGGACGCGCACCCACAGGCTGAGGCCGTCGCCCGCCGTCGTGGGGACACCCTGGCGCGTCAGTTGGTCGGCGAACGCCTCGTTGCGCGATCGGTAGTGCTGAGCCGCGCGTTCGACCCCTGCCATGACCTCGTCGTCGGACACCAGGGTGACGGCGAGGCGCTGCAGGAGATGGCTCACCCACGTCGACCCGGGGCTGAGCCGCCGAGCCAGTCGCTCCGCCGTGTCGCGGTCGCTCGCGGTCACGGCCAGGCACATGTCCGGCCCGAGGAACTTCGAGACCGACCGGATCAGGGCCCACCGACGATGGTCTGGGCCGATGATCGAGTGGTACGGCTCCCGCGAGAGCATCGAGAAGTGGTCGTCCTCGATGACCAGGACGTACGGATGCCGCGCCAGCACGGCGCGGAGCTCCGCCGCCCGCTCGGCGGTCAGGCTCGCGCCCGTGGGGTTCTGCGCCCGAGGCGTGCAGACGATGGCGCGGACGCCCGCGTCGAGCGCGGCCTGGAGGCCGACCACCGTCATCCCGTGGTCGTCGACGGGGATGGCGACGGGCCGGTAGCCGCCGATCTTCACGGTCCGCAGTGCCGACAGGAAACAAGGGTCTTCGAGTCCGACTCCGTCGTCGCGGGTGAGGGCGTCGGCGAACAGCCGCTCGAGCGCGTCGACGGCACCGCCGGTGATCGTCAACCGGAGGTCGTCGCGGCCCGGCAGGTCGTTCTCGATCCACCGGGCGGCCCACGCTTCGAGGTCCGGGTCGATCGTCGGCTCTCCGTAGAGGACGGGGCGACCGGCGAGGCTCGACAGGGCGAGGGAAGGGTCGGGGATGAGGGTCGGATCGGGGTTCCCCGTCGCGATGTCGCGGAGGACCGTGTCGGCGGCGAAGCCTTCTTGGGCGGGGTCCGAGCGCGGCGCCACGCGGGTTCCGGCTCGGCCGGCCGTCTCGACGGCGCCCGCGGCGGCGAGGTGGCGGTACGCCGCGACGACCGTGTTCCGGTTGACGCCGATCGTGTCGGCGAGCGCGCGAACCGGCGGCAGCGCAGCGCCCGGGGCGAGATCGCCGCGGTCGATGAGGGAACGGATGCTGTCCGCGATCTCCGCAGCGGTGTCGCCGCTGATCGCCAGGACATCGTTCGTCATGCCGTCGAGTCTATGTCCGGGTCATGCTAACTTTTGGCCTATGCCAACGAATTCGACCGGAACGGCGCGCGTCAAGCGCGGCCTCGCCGAGATGCTCAAGGGCGGCGTCATCATGGACGTCGTCACCGCCGACCAGGCCAAGATCGCCGAGGACGCCGGCGCCGTCGCCGTCATGGCGCTCGAGCGCGTACCGGCCGACATCCGCGCCCAGGGCGGCGTCGCACGCATGAGCGACCCCGATCTCATCGACGACATCATCGCGTCCGTCTCGATCCCCGTGATGGCCAAGGCGCGTATCGGACACTTCGTCGAGGCTCAGGTGCTGCAGGAGCTCGGCGTCGACTACATCGACGAGTCCGAGGTCCTCTCACCCGCCGACTACGTGAACCACATCGACAAGTGGGGCTACACCGTGCCTTTCGTTTGCGGTGCGACGAACCTCGGCGAGGCACTGCGGCGGATCACCGAGGGAGCGGCAATGATCCGCTCCAAGGGGGAGGCCGGCACGGGCGACGTGTCGGAGGCCATGAAGCACATCCGCAAGATCCGCGGTGAGATCGCCGCCCTGTCGGCGCTGTCGAAGGATCAGCTCTACGTCGCCGCGAAGGACCTGCAGGCGCCGTACGAGCTCGTTGCCGAGATCGCCGAGACCGGCACGCTCCCCGTCGTCCTCTTCGTCGCCGGTGGCGTCGCGACGCCCGCGGATGCGGCGATGATGATGCAGCTCGGGGCCGACGGGGTGTTCGTCGGGTCCGGCATCTTCAAGAGCGGCAACCCCGCCGAGCGCGCCGCCGCGATCGTGAAGGCGACGACCTTCTTCGACGACCCGAAGGTCGTCGCGGACGTGTCCCGGGGGCTCGGCGAGGCCATGGTCGGTATCAACGTGTCCGATCTCCCCGCTCCGCACCGGCTGGCGGACCGGGGCTGGTGACGAGACCTCGCATCGGCGTCCTCGCCCTCCAGGGCGATGTCCGTGAGCACTCCCGGGTGCTCACGGACCTGGGTGCCGATGTCGTCTCGGTCCGGCGTCCCGGCGATCTCGCCGCGGTGTCCGCGCTCGTCCTGCCCGGTGGCGAGTCGAGCGTGATCGACAAGCTCTCCCGCGCCTTCGGGACGCGCGAGCCCCTGCGTGCGGCGATCGCGGGCGGGATGCCGGTCCTCGGCACGTGCGCCGGCCTCATCCTCCTCGCGGACCGGCTCGAGGACGGCATCGTGGGCCAGCAGACGTTCGGCGGGCTCGACGTGACCGTGCGACGCAACGCGTTCGGCTCGCAGACCGAGTCGTTCGAGACCGATCTCGAGGTTCCGGCGGTGGGGGACCCGCGCGTGAAGGCCACGTTCATCCGTGCGCCGATCGTGAGCGAGGTCGGTCCGTCGGCCGAGGTGATCGCGCGTCTCCCCGACGGCGGCGTCGTTGGAGTCCGGCAGGGGGGCGTGATGGGGCTCTCGTTCCACCCCGAGCTCGACGGCGAGAGGCGCTTCCACGAGCTCCTCCTGGATGCCGCGCGTGACGCGTAGCGAAGGGGCTCGGCCTCGGTCCTAGACTGGACCCTGCGCTTTTTCCGAGAGGAGTCCCATGAGCGGACATTCCAAGTGGGCGACCACCAAGCACAAGAAGGCCGTCATCGACTCGCGTCGCGCGAAGTCGTGGGCGAAGCTCATCAAGAACATCGAGGTCGCCGCCAAGCTCGGCGGCGCCGATCTGCAGGGCAACCCGACGCTGTTCGACGCCGTCCTGAAGGCCAAGAAGACGTCGGTCCCCAAAGACAACATCGATCGCGCCATCAAGCGTGGCGCAGGCATCGGTGGCGAGTCCGTCGAGTACACCTCGATCATGTACGAGGCCTACGGCCCGAACGGCGTGGCACTCATGGTCGAGTGTCTGACCGACAACAAGAACCGCGCCGCCGCCGAGGTCCGGACCGCCCTCACCCGCAACGGCGGCACGCTCGCCGACCCCGGCTCGGTCGCGTACAACTTCGCCCGCAAGGGCGTCATCGTCGTCTCCGGCGAGGGCACGACCGAGGACGACGTCATGATGGCCGCCCTCGAGGCGGGCGCCGAGGAGATCGAGCCTCACTCCGAGGGCTTCGAGGTCGTCACCGAGGCATCCGACCTCGTCTCTGTCCGCACCGCGCTGACGGACGCGGGCATCGAGTACGAGTCGGCGGACGTCGAGTTCGTCCCGAACCTCAAGGTCGAGATCGACGCCGACACGGCGCGCAAGGTCTTCCGACTCATCGACGCCCTCGAGGACAGCGAAGACGTCCAGAACGTGTACGCCAACTTCGACCTCACCGCCGAGGTGCAGGCCGAGCTCGAGGACGACGAGTCAGAGTAAGGCCTCACCGGGCGCGCCGACGAGCGGATGCCGCACCTCCCGCCTAGCGTGGGGGAGTGGCATCCGCTCTTCGCGTTCTCGGGATCGACCCGGGCCTGACCCGGTGCGGCGTCGGAGTGGTCGATGTCCGCCCCGACCGGTCGGCCTCGCTCGTCCATGTAGGCGTCGTCCGCTCCTCGCCGGAGGCGCCGATCGAGCAGCGCCTCGCGACGATCGCCGCCGGCATCCGTGCGGTCCTGGCCGAGCACGGGCCCGACGTCGTCGCCGTCGAGCGGGTCTTCGCGCAGCAGAACCGGAGCACGGTGATGGGCACCGCCCAGGCGAGCGGCATAGCCCTGCTCCTCGCGGCCGAGCACGGGCTGCCCGCCGCGACGCACACTCCGTCGGAGGTGAAGGCGGCGATCACCGGATATGGGAACGCCGAGAAGCTCCAGGTCCAGACGATGGTCGCCCGCGTGCTGCGTCTGGACGCTCTCCCGCAGCCGGCCGACGCAGCGGATGCCCTGGCGCTCGCGCTGTGCCATGCCTGGAGGCGCGGGTCGTCGGCCCCCGTCGGTGCGGCGCTGACGCCGGCCCAGCGCGCCTGGGCTGAGGCCGAGAAGGCGTCGCGACGCTGACGCGTGTCGCTCGAACATACGTCCGAACGCTCCCGTAGGCTCGTCGCATGATCTCCTCGCTGCGCGGTCGCGTGATCCACCTCGAACCCGACTCCGCCGTCATCGACGTGCACGGTGTGGGATACGCCGTGGCCGTCACCGCTCAGTACGCACGGCAGGTGCACCTGGGCGACGAGGTCTTCGTCCACACGGCGATGATCGTCCGCGAAGACGCAATGCTGCTCTTCGGATTCGAGGACCGCTCCGAGCTCGACGTCTTCGGGCATCTGCTCAGCGTGTCCGGCGTGGGTCCGAAGTCCGCCCTCGGTGTTCTCTCGTCCCTCACTGTCGACCAGATCGCGACGGCGGTCGCCGACGAGGACGACGCTCCGTTCCGTCGCGTCTCGGGCATCGGTCCGAAGACCGCCAAGCTCATCGTGGTCCAGCTGGCCGGCAAGCTCACGGCGCCCACCCGCACCGCCGCGGGCGCCCCGATTCCGCAGGGGCTGGGCGCGCAGGTGTCCGCGGCCCTCATGGCGCTCGGGTGGAACGAACGCGTCGCACTCGAGACGGCGGAGAACGTCCTCGCCGATGCGCCCGCCGGAGCGTCGGTACCGGCACTCCTCAAACTCGCGCTCGCCCAGCTGGGCCCGGCCCGTGCGGAGCGCTCCGGTGTCTGATCCCCGCGACCAGCGCCTCCCCGAGAACGAGACCGAGCTCGCTGTCGAGGGTGCGCTCCGCCCCGGCTCGCTCGCGGAGTTCATCGGGCAGATGAAGGTGCGCGGACAGCTGCAGTTGCTGTTGGATGCCGCCCGCATCCAACAGCGTCCCGCCGACCACATCCTCCTGTCGGGCCCGCCCGGACTGGGCAAGACGACTCTCGCGATGATCGTCGCCCACGAGAGCGAGCGGCCGCTCCGGATGTCGAGCGGTCCCGCGATCCAGCACGCCGGCGACCTCGCCGCCCTCCTGTCGAGCCTCGTGCCGGGTGAGGTGCTGTTCATCGACGAGATCCACCGCATGGCGCGCTCCGCCGAGGAGATGCTGTACCTCGCGATGGAGGACTTCCGCATCGACATCATGGTCGGAAAGGGAGCGGGTGCGACCAGCATCCCGCTCGACCTCGCCCCCTTCACCCTCGTCGGTGCGACCACCCGCTCCGGGCTGCTCCCCAACCCCCTCCGCGACCGCTTCGGCTTCACCGCGCACCTCGAGTACTACGAGCCGGTCGAGCTGGAGCAGGTCATCGCCCGCTCGGCGGTGATGCTCGACGTCGATGTGCCCGCGGCATCCCGGGAGGAGATCGCCCGTCGATCGCGCGGCACCCCTCGCATCGCGAACCGGCTGCTGCGCCGCGTGCGCGACTACGTCGTCGTCCACGGCGGCTCGTCGACACAGGCGACCACGGGCGACGTCTCGGCGGCCCTCGAGCTTTACGACGTCGACGACCTCGGACTCGACCGCCTCGACCGCGCGGTGCTCGACGCGCTCGTGCGACGTTTCCGCGGCGGCCCCGTGGGACTGAACACCCTCGCCGTCACGGTGGGGGAGGAAGCCGACACGATCGAGTCGGTCGTCGAGCCCTACCTCGTCCGGATCGGGTTCATGGGACGCACTCCCCGGGGGCGGGTCGCGACCCCCGAAGCCTACGCCCACCTGGGGATCCCCCGGCACGACGGGGCGCTGACCCTCGATGACCTATAATCGCTGAAGGCTCCGGCCTCCCACCCTCTTCGCCGCATCGATGCGGCGTGCCCTCCCGAAAGGCGGACCCGCGTCCATGTTGCTTCTCTCCCAGCAGAACACCCAGCAGGCCACCGGAGGAAACTTCTTCATGGACTACGGCCTGCTCATCCTGCTGGCGGCTCTGCTGGTCTTCATGTTCGTCAGCTCGCGTCGCCGCGCGAAGAAGATGAAGGAGCAGCAGGAGCAGAAGGCTCAGCAGATGGTCCCGGGCGTCAAGGTCCTGCTCCAGGGCGGGCTCTACGGCACGATCGTCGAGTACGACCCGACCGACCTCTCCAAGCCGGCTCACGTGGAGCTCGCTCCCGGCATGGTCGTCGAGGTCCACAGCCAGGCCATCCTCCGCATCGTGGAGGACGAGGAGCCCGTCGTCGACGAGGACGAGCAGGTCGCCGGTGACGACGTCATCGTCTCGCGCGACGAGACGATCCTCGACTCGCGTCCCGTCGACAGCACTCCCGACGCGGACGACAAGCCCAAGGCCTGATCTCCTCCGCTTCGGCGGTCCCTGAAGAAAGTTCCCTCCGTGGCTTCATCCACCCCCGTCCGCCGCGCCTGGCGCGCACTCATCGGACTCCTCGCCCTGACCGCCGTGCTCTTCGGGGTGAACGCCGCGGGCGTCATCCTCTTCGAGAAGAGTTCGTGGGTGCCCGAGTTGGCGCTCGACCTCCAGGGCGGCACGCAGATCATCCTGCAGGCGCAGACCCGGGAGGGCGCTCAGCCCACAGCGGATCAGATGCAGCAGGCGGTCTCGATCATCCGTCAGCGCGTGGATGCCTCGGGTGTCGGCGAGACCGACATCACGACGCAGGCGGGCAACCAGATCGTGGTGCAGCTTCCGGGCATCGCCGACGAGGAGACGCGCGACCGCATCGGCCGTTCGGCGCAGATGCAGCTGCGGGCCGTCCTCTACACGGCGGCCCCGAGCAACACGTTCGTCGGTGACGACGGCAAGCAGACCCCGTACCCGACGCCCGGTCCGTCCCTGAACGCGACTCCCACTCCGGCGCCGACGAACGGCAGCGATCTGTCGTGGGCGACGGAAGAGGTGCAGGCCGAGTTCCTCGCCTACGACTGCGCGAAGCCCGCGAACGACCCGGCCCAGGAACCCGCGGATCAGCCGCTGATCACCTGCGACGCGGACGGTTCGGCCAAGTACCTCCTGGGACCCGTGGAGCTCACTGGCTCCGCGATCTCCGACGCGACCAACGGTCTGAACTCGCAGAACGGCCAGTGGGCCGTCAACATCGTCTTCAACGGCGCCGGCACCAAGACTTTCGGCGACATCAGCCAGCGGCTCTTCAACCTGCAGTCGCCGCAGAACCAGTTCGCCTTCGTCCTGGACGGCGAGGTCATCTCCGCTCCGTCGATGAACGCCGTGATCACCGACGGCAAGCCGCAGATCACCGGCAACTTCGACCAGGAGACCTCGAAGACGCTCGCGGATCAGCTCAAGTACGGCGCTCTTCCGCTGAGCTTCGAGGTCCAGAGCAGCAACTCGATCTCGGCGACGCTCGGATCGCAGCAGCTGCTCATCGGTCTCGTCGCCGGACTCATCGGTCTCGCCCTGGTCGCCATCTACTCGCTGACGGTCTACCGTGCCCTCGGCTCGGTCATCATCGCCTCGCTCGCGGTCATGGGCGTCCTCACCTACATCACCCTCTGCATCCTCGCGTGGCGGATGGGGTTCCGACTCTCGCTTGCGGGTGTGGCCGGCCTGATCGTGACGATCGGCTTCACGGCCGACTCGTTCATCGTCTACTTCGAGCGCGTCAGGGACGAACTCCGCGACGGCAAGTCAATCACCGGTGCCGTCGAAGACGGCTGGGATCGCGCCAAGCGCACGATCTACATCTCGAAGTCGATCAACATCCTCGCCGCCGTCGTGCTGTACATCCTGGCCGACTCGACGGTGAAGGGCTTCGCCTTCACGCTGGGTCTGACCACCGTCATCGACGTGCTGATCTTCGTGCTCTTCACGCACCCTGTGATGCAGCTGCTCGCGCGGACGCGTTTCTTCGGCGGGGGGCATCCGCTCTCGGGTCTCGACCCGACCGCACTCGGTGCCGTCTACCGTGGTCGTGCGCAGTTCCGCGCACCCGTCGCCGCCGGCGGCAAGTCCCAGGCCGAGAAGCGCTCGTCGCGGTCCCGCAGCGAAGCCGTCCGCCGACAGACCATCGCTGAGCGCAAGCTCGCGGAGCAGAGCGGCACCAACCGCTCGGCAGGGGAGGGGAACGACTGATGCGTTCCATGAGTGATTTCGGTAACGACCTCTACACGGGCAAGGTCTCCTTCCCGTTCGTCGGCCGTCGCCGTCTCTGGTTCCTGATCGCGGCGATCCTCGTGATCGGTTCGGCGCTCGTGCCGGTCTTCCGTCCGGTCCAGTTCTCGATCGAGTTCACCGGCGGATCGCAGTTCACCGTCAACGACGTCGCCAAGCCCGACCAGCTGCTCGCGACCAAGGCGGTCCAGTCGGTCGTCCCGGATGCCGCGCCGCGCGTCACGACGGTCGGCGACGACAGCCTCCGCATCCAGACCGATCAGATGGGTGAGATCGAGACCCGCGAGGTCACCTCGGCTCTCGTCGAGGCGTACGGGGTGTCGGACGACAGCGTCAGCTCGTCGTTCATCGGACCGAGCTGGGGGGAGAGCGTGACTCGTCAATCCCTCTGGGGCCTGGCGATCTTCCTCGTACTGACGTTCGTGATCCTCGCGCTGTATTTCCGTACCTTCAAGATGTCGGTCGCCGCCATGATCGGTCTGGTCGACGTCCTCGTCGTCACCGTGGGCGTCTACGCGCTGTTCGGCTTCGAGATCTCGCCCGCGGCCGTGATCGGCTTCCTCACGATCTTGTCCTACTCGCTGTACGACACCACGGTCGTCTTCGACAAGATCCGCGAGAATACCTTCGAGGACGGTGAGAAGTCGGGTCGGACCTTCGGTGAGTCGGTCAACCTCGCCGTGAACCAGACCCTCATCCGATCGATCAACACGACCGTCGTGGCGGTGCTGCCGACGGGGGCGATCCTCTTCATCGGCGCCCTGTGGCTCGGGGCTCAGACTCTGACCGACATCTCGCTGTCGATCTTCGTCGGAACGATCGTCGCGGCGTACTCCACGCTGTTCGTCGCCGCGCCGCTGTACTCGCTCCTGCGCGAGAACGAGGCCGACCTCAAGGCGCGCGACCAGCGTGTCGTGGAGACTCGCTCGGCAGCCGTCGCCGCGGTCTGAGCCGGATGCGCGCGGGCGTAGGATTGACCTCCAGTTCCAAGCGCGTGCGGGCATACAGGAGGCGATCGCATGGCTGAAGCGGTCACTCCGACAGGCTCTGCGACGGGTGGGCAATCGCTGCGCAGGCTCGTGCCGCGCATCTTCTCGCGGGCCCCGTCGCGCGACGCCCTCGAAGAGCTCATGCGGACGGTTCGCGTCCACCACCCCAAGGGTGACATCGCGATCGTCGAGCGCGCGTACCGGACGGCGGCGAAAGCGCACGCGTCCCAGAAGCGCCAGAGCGGCGAGCCGTACATCACGCATCCGCTCGCGGTCGCGCAGATCCTCGCCGAACTCGGCCTCGGTCCGCGCGCGATCGCCGCGGCTCTTCTGCACGACACGGTCGAGGACACCGACTACTCGCTCGATCAGCTGACCGCCGACTTCGGCGACGAGGTCGCGATGCTGGTCGACGGCGTCACGAAGCTCGACAAGGTAAAGTACGGCGACGCTGCGCAGGCGGAGACCGTCCGCAAGATGATCGTCGCGATGTCCAAAGACATCCGCGTTCTGCTGATCAAGCTCGCGGACCGCCTGCACAACGCTCGCACCTGGGGGTTCGTCCCTCCCGAGAAGGCCGCCAAGAAGGCCCGCGAGACGCTCGAGATCTACGCGCCGCTGGCGCACCGTCTCGGCATCCAGACCGCCAAGAGCGAGCTCGAGGATCTGTCGTTCGCGGTGCTCCACCCCAAGCTCTACGCCGAGATCGACTCGCTCGTGAAGCAGCGCACCCCGCAGCGCGAGCAGTACGTGCACACGGTCATCGACAACGTCGAGGCGGACCTGCGAGACCTCCGCATCCGCGGACGCGTCATGGGGCGGCCCAAGCAGCTGTACTCCGTCTACCAGAAGATGGTGGTCCGCGGTCGCGAGTTCGACGACATCTACGACCTCATCGGCATCCGCATCATGGTGGGCACGGTCAGGGATTGCTACGCCGTCCTCGGTGCGATCCACGCACGGTGGACGCCGATCCCCGGCCGGTTCAAGGACTACATCGCGACGCCGAAGTTCAACCTCTACCAGTCGCTCCACACGACGGTCATCGGTCCTGGCGGACGCACGGTTGAGATCCAGATACGCACGCACGAGATGCACCAGCAGGCCGAGTACGGCGTCGCGGCGCACTGGAAGTACAAAGAGCAGATCGCCGGCGGCAAGGCGGACTCCAAGGCGATCGACCAGGACATGGCCTGGCTCGCGCACATCTCCGACTGGCAGGCAGAGACCGCAGACCCAGGTGAGTTCCTCGACTCGCTGCGCTTCGAGATCGGTGCGAAGGAGGTCTACGTCTTCACCCCGAAGGGTCGTGTCGTGGGGCTTCCCGCGGGGGCGACCCCGGTCGACTTCGCGTACGCGGTGCACACCGAGATCGGCCACCGCACGATGGGGGCGAAGGTCAACGGCAGGCTCGTTCCCCTCGAGTCTGAACTCCACTCGGGTGACGTCGTCGAGGTGTTCACCTCGAAGAATCCGGATGCCGGGCCGAGCCAGGATTGGCTGGCCTTCGTCAAGAGCACCCGAGCGCGCAACAAGATCCGCGGCTGGTTCACGAAGGAACGCCGAGACGAGGCCGTCGAGCAGGGCAAGGACGCGATCGCTCGCGCGATGCGCCGACAGAACCTACCGCTGCAGCGGCTCATGAGCCAGGACTCGTTCACCGCCGTCGCCCACCAGCTCCGGTACGAAGACGTGACCGCGCTCTACGCGGCGGTCGGCGAAGGCCACGTCTCGACGCAGTCCGTCATCGAGAAGGTGACCGCGCTCGTCCGTTCCGAGGAGGAGGAGACCTCCACCGGTCCCATCGACCTGCCGGCCGTAGGGCGCTCGAAGGCGCCGCGCGGCGGCGACTCCGGTGTCCTCGTCCGCGGTGCCCCCGACATCCTCGTCAAGCTCGCCAAGTGCTGTACACCGGTGCCGGGCGACGAGATCGTGGGCTTCGTGACCCGTGGAAGCGGTGTGTCGGTGCACCGAGCGGACTGCACGAACGTCGGCTCGCTCCGCGATCAGCCCGATCGACTTATCGACGTGTCATGGGCTCCGACGTCGAAGAGCGTCTTCCTCGTGCACATCCAGGTGGAGGCGCTCGACCGTTCGGGCCTGCTCAGCGACATCACGCGGGTGCTCAGCGAACACCACGTGAACATCCTGTCGGCATCCGTCCAGACGACCAACGACCGTCTCGCCCTCAGCCGTTACGTCTTCGAGATGGGCGACACCGTCCACCTCGATCGCGTGCTGAACGCCGTCCGGCGCATCGACGCCGTGTACGACGTCTACCGGGTCACCTCTTCCTGACGCCGCCGTAGTTCTGCGGCCGCCGCCCGTTTGTTGTGGATGGGACCCGCCGCGTCGATCCAGATGACGGCATCGGCGAGGAGGTCCGGTCGCCACGCGAGCATGTCATCGACCAGGTGGCGCGGCGATCCGCCGACCACGGCGTCGCGGACGAGGTCGACGAGGGTGCGGACGGGCGTCGTCACAGCGACGCCGCTGATGAGCTCGACGTCGCCGGCGGGTAGCGCGACATCCCGGAACCGGATGCGCGCGTCGACCGGGAAGGCTGCTCGCCGCCGGCCGGCGCGCTGCAGAGTGTGAATGAGCGGCGGGTCCGGGATGGCACCGTGCACCCACGCCGCGCTCGCGTGGGTGACTGCGCGCTCCGGCCCGCCGATGGAGCGGAAGGATGCTGCGCGCAGCTCTCGTGTCTCGACGGCGTCCGCCGGCATGAACGCCTCGCCGACCTCCACCAGGTCGCCGTCGAGACGGGCGGCAGTCAGCTCCGCAGTCGACAACCGATCATCGGCGAAGTAGAGGAACGGCCACATGAGGGCAGTCTGCGCCATCGAGGTGCGTCGCCGTCGGACTGCCGACACCTCTGTGGAGAACACAGAGAGCGGAGCACCCCGGGGGAGTGCTCCGCTCTCTGTCGGTACGAGGTGTCAGCCGCCGAGGGCGCGCAGCCAGCCCTTGCGGGCTTCGAGAGCGTCCTTCGCCTTGGCGATGGCGGCTTTGTCCTTCGTGGCCTCTGCGGCCGCGAGTTCTTCTTCGAGCTTGGTGATGGCGTCCTGGAGCTGGCTCGTCATGTCGTTCTGACGCGCCTTCGTCTCGGGGTTGTTGCGCTTCCAGTCCTCGTCCTCGCGGGACTTCAGCGTGGTCTCGACCTTGCGGAGCTGGTCGTCCAGCCCGCGCTCGGTGTCGCGCGGGAACACCCGACCGATCTCGTCCCAGCGGCGCTGGATGTTCGTGAGGAGTGTGCGCGCCTTGGCGTTGTCCTTCTCCTTCGCGACGGCGGCAGCTTCGTCGAGCAGAGCGCGCTTGGCCTCGATCTTCTCCTTCGATGCTTCTACGTCCGCGTTCTCGCGTTCGATGCGCGCGCCGTAGAGGACGTCGCCGGCTGCCTTGAACCGGGCCCAGAGCGCGTCGTCCGCCTTCTTTCCGGCGCGGCCGGCGCTCTTCCACTGGTCGAGCAGCTCGCGGTACGCCGAGATGCCATCCTCACCCCTCGGCGCCAGCGCCTCGGCGCGCTCGACGAGGCGCGTCTTCGCATCGCGGGCGCTCTTGTGCTGCTCGTCGAGGCTCGAGTAGAACTCGCGCCGGTTCTTGTCGACGACGGCACGTGCGTCACGGAATCGCTTCCAGAGCTGCTGACCGACCGCCTTGGGCAGACGGGGGCCGGTGCTCTGGTGCTCCTGCCAGCGTGCGAACAGCGCGGCTACGTCCGCCGTCGTCTGCTTCCATTGGATGGAGCGCGGGTCCTTGGCGGCGATCGCCTCGATCTCGGCGACGATGCTCTCGCGCTCGGCGACGGCGGCATCCACTGCCGCCCGCTGCGCCTGCGCCTCTTCCGCGCTCGCCTCGGACAGTGCCCCCTCCAGTGCGGTGACGCGTGCCTCGAGCGTGGCCAGGTCGCCGACTGCGGCAGCGCCGTCGAGCCGTTCACGGATCGTCCGGGCGGTGCCGCGCAGGTCGGATGCCGAGGCGCCGCCCCGACGGTGGCGCACCTCGAGCAGCGTCACCTCGGAGGCGAGGTCTGCATACTTGCGCTCGAAGTAGGCGAGCGCCTCTTCGGGGGTGCCGTCGGGGTACTGGCCGACGACGCGCCACTGGTCGCCCTCACGGACGGAGACGGTGCCGTCGTCGTCGACGCGGCCCCACGGCTGGGTCTCGGCGGATTCGGGGGTGGCGGAACTCACGGGGGTCACCTCGTCGGCGGCATGCGCCGCATGGGGGGTCGGATTAGTGACTCAGCCTAGTACGCGGCGGTCACGGGGTCGGAGTGGGCGTCGGCGAATCCGTCGCCGTGGGCGACGGCGCGGGTGTCTCGCTCGTCGTCGAGGTCGGGGTCGGGCTCGGTGCGGGTTCGGGAGTTCCGGGGCCCACGGTGTAGTAGGCCGCCTGACCCGCCAGGATCCCCAGAAGAAGGATGCCGCCCGCGACGCCGGCGATCACGTTGTCGCGGCGGCGGCGCTGCACCAGCGACGCGTTGAAGCGTCGGCGCGCCTCATAGAGGCGGACGCGCTCCCGTTCCTGTGCGCTTGCGCGCGGCCTGCTCTTGCCCGCTGCCACGGCGATCCTTCCGTCGGGGCTGCGCACGAGCCCAGCCACCTGCAGATTATTCGGCTCGCGCGCTCGCGACAAAACCCGGGGGCCATGCCTCGACCCGGGATGTCGGTGACGGCGATTAGCCTGGGACGATGGCACAGAGTGACGCGCTTTTCCGTGGAGCGACGCCACTGGCCGTCAGGATGCGACCGGCATCTCTCGACGAGGTGGCCGGTCAGACGCATCTGCTGCGCCCCGGTTCGCCGCTCGTCGCCCTCGCAGATTCGGGGCGCGCGACCACCGGCGCGGTGTCCGTGATCCTGTGGGGGCCGCCGGGGACGGGGAAGACGACGCTGGCGCAAGCGATCGCGCGGACGTCGGGCCGTCGGTTCGTGGAGCTGTCCGCGGTGACTGCCGGCGTCAAGGACGTCCGCGAGGTCATGCAGGAGGCGATGACGCAGCGCGACCTCTACGGCGCCTCCACGATCCTCTTCCTCGATGAGATCCACCGCTTCACGAAGGCTCAGCAGGATGCGCTGCTCCCGGGTGTCGAGAACGGGTGGGTCATCCTCATCGCCGCGACCACCGAGAACCCTTCCTTCTCGGTCATCTCGCCGCTGCTGTCGCGGTCGCTTCTGCTCACCCTGCAGCCGCTCACCGATGAGGACCTCGGGATGCTGATCGACCGAGCCGTCAGCGACGCGAGGGGACTCGCGGGTGCGGTCAGCCTGTCGGACGAGGCGCGCGCCGCGTTGGTCCACCTCGCATCCGGTGACGCGCGGCGTGCGTTGACCTCGCTCGAGGCCGCGGCGTCCATGGCTGAACCCGCGGAGCCGACCGACGAATCGGATGACGGCGCCGAGGAGACCGCCCCGCCGGTCATCACGGCGGAGCACGTCGCGCAGGCCGTCGACCGCGCGCTGCTGCGGTACGACCGGCAGGGCGACGAGCACTACGACGTCATCAGTGCCTTCATCAAGTCGATCCGCGGATCCGACCCGGATGCCGCGATCCACTACCTCGCCCGGATGATCGAAGCCGGTGAGGATCCCCGGTTCATCGCGCGGCGCCTCGTCATCTCCGCCGCGGAGGACATCGGACTCGCCGACCCGCAGGCGCTCCAGATCGCGGTCGCCGCGGCTGACGCGGTTGCGTTCATCGGGATGCCGGAGGGACGCATCCCCCTGGCGGAAGCGACCGCCTACCTCGCGACCACGGCGAAATCGAACGCCGCGTACACCGCGATCAACGCGGCGATCGCGGACGTCCGTGCCGGCGGTTTCGGCCGGGTGCCGATCCACCTGAGGGACGCGCATTACGCCGGAGCGAAGCGCCTGGGTCACGGCAAGGGGTACGTGTACCCGCACGATCTCGATGTCGGCGTCGCGACGCAGCAGTACCTGCCCGACGAACTGCGTGGTCGCCGCTATTACGAGCCGACCGGTCGGGGTGTGGAGCGGGACATCTCCGCCCGACTCGAGAAGATCCGGAAGATCCTCGGTGACTGATCCTCGGTGGGTGCGCGAATCGGGTGAGGTCGTCTACGACGGCTTCACCCGGATCCGGCGCGACGTGTACCGGATGCCGGACGGCGCGCGCGCCGACTGGGACGTCCTCGACCAGGGCGACACGATCGCGGTCATCGCCTTCACCCCGCATGGCACGGTGGTTCTCTTCGATCAATTCCGGGTCGGCCCGCAGCGTGTCATCGCCGAGATCCCCGGGGGCGCCGTCGATCCGGGTGAGTCGCCGCGAGAGGCGGGCGTCCGGGAACTCCGCGAAGAGACCGGCTATCGGGCGGGCATCGTCGTGGAGGCGGGCTCCGAGTGGAGCGGCGCCAACTCGACGCGGCGTCAGCACGTCCTGATCGCCGCGGACTGCGTCCCGGAAGGCCCGCCGGAATGGGATGAGCTCGAGCACGGCACCGTGCGCGAGGTCCCGGATGCCGCCTTCTTCGCCCATCTGCTGTCCGGCGAGCTGAGTGATGCCGGCGTGGCGCTGCGCGGACTCACCGTCTTCGCGCGTGACGCGAACGTCGACGTGGGGCTGGAACCGCTGCAGCGGCGCGTCCGAGCGATGCTGAGCGGCGATGCACCTGCAGCAGGCGGGGCCGATGACCTCGGCCGGAGGATCGACGATGTGTGGGCGGCGGCCGACGAAGAGAAGCCCGACGAGCTCCGCGCCGCGATGAGCGGCGCGCTCGCGGGGACTCCCGGCAGCGACCCTCGAGCCCTGTTCGAGCGTGCGTCCGTCGAGGACTTCCTGGGGGAGGAGGCGGCGGCGATCCCGCTTTATCGCGCGGCGCTCGCTGCGGGGCTCGAGTCTCCCTACGAGACGCAGGCGAGGATCCAGCTGGCGAGTTCCCTGCGCAACGTGGGGGATGCCTCGGGCGCGATCGCCATTCTGAGGGACGTCCCGCCGACCGACCCGTTGGCGGGCGCCGCGGCCGGCTTCCGAGCGCTCGCCCTGTACGACGACGACAAAGCCGTCCGTGCGCTCCGCACCGCCCTCGCGGCTCTCGCTGACGGGATACCGCTCTACGGCCGGGCGCTCCGCGCCTACGCAGCCGAGGTCCGTTCCCGCCCTCGCATCCGCGTGATCTCGGTGGCGGTCGTCATGAGGGACGGGTTCATCCTGGGGGAGCTGTATCCGGCGACGACGGTCCGCCCGGCCTTCTTGCGGGCTCCGGGCGGCGGTGTGGAACCGGGGGAGACGGCCGAGGCGGCCGTCCGCCGAGAGCTCGCAGAGGAACTCGGGGCGACGGTGACGGAGTCGCGGCTCCTCGGGGTCATCGAGAACATCTTCGACAACGAGGGCCGGCCCGGACACGAGATCGCGTACCTCTTCGCGGTGAGTAGTCCCGAGCTCGATGCCCTGAGCGTCGACGAGCGGATCCAGGTTCTCGACGGTGAGACGTCGGTCGGCTGGTACCGGCTCGATGACCTCCACCCGGATGCGTTCCCCTTCTACCCGCCCGGTGCGCTCGATCTGGCTCACGGCCAGGGATGATCCCACCCGTCTGTTAGGCTTAATCGGCTCGAAACCGTGTTTTCGGGCATCCTCTTCTCTCTTTCCCACCTTTCGGCGTGCCCCGGCGTGCAGTCCGAGAGGGCGAGAGACGGCGATACGCCCGTGAGCCGTGAAAGACATGGCCACGTCATGGAAGGAAGATTTCGTGGCAACGAAGTCCCAGGACCGCCGCAAGGTGCGCCTCTCGCGCGCCCTCGGCGTCGCACTGACCCCCAAGGCCGCCCGCTACCTCGAGAAGCGTCCCTACGCTCCCGGTGAGCACGGCCGCACCAAGCGCAAGCAGGACAGCGACTACGCCGTCCGTCTTCGCGAGAAGCAGCGTCTGCGCGAGCAGTACGGCATCCGCGAGAAGCAGATGCGCAACACCTTCAACGAGGCCCGCCGCACGGAGGGTCTGACCGGTGAGAACCTCGTCGAGCTCCTCGAAATGCGTCTCGACTCGCTCGTGCTCCGTTCGGGCTTCGCCCGCACGACGGCGCAGGCGCGTCAGCTCGTCGTGCACCGTCACATCCTCGTCGACGGCCAGCTCGTCGACCGCCCGTCCTTCCGCGTGAAGCCGGGCCAGACGATCCACGTCAAGGCCAAGAGCGAGGCTCTCGAGCCGTTCCAGGTCGCAGCCGCCGGCGGTCACGCCGAAGTCCTGCCCCCGGTTCCCGGTTACCTGTCGGTCGAGCTCGACAAGCTCCAGGCCCGTCTCGAGCGTCGCCCCAAGCGCGCCGAGGTCCCGGTGACCTGTGAAGTCCAGCTCGTCGTCGAGTACTACGCCGCGCGCTAAGCGAGGTTCGACCGCTCAGCGGTTCGAAGGGGCGTCGGGTTCACCCGGCGCCCCTTCTGCTTTGCACATAACATGGACCCCATGAAGAAAGTCCTCTGGTTCCTGATGGGCATCGTCGCCGGCTTCGTCGCCGCGCACCTGGTCAACAAGGACCCGCGAGGCCAGGAACTCCTCTCCGAGGTCGACCTCCGCATCTCCGAGTTCACCGACCGGATGGGCGAGGCCTACCGGACGCAGGAGGCGAAGATCGAGGGCATCGTCGCCGACGCGCAGGACGCCCTGTCGAAGGATGCCGCGTCCGCCCCGCAGGGCGACTGACCCACTTCCCCATCTCCCGGTCGCGGCCCCTGGGACGCGACCGATCCCGCATGCAGTTTGAGGACACACGATGAAGACCGCTGAGATCGCCCGGCGCTACCTGGACTACTTCGAGAAGCGCGGGCACACGATCGTGCCCTCGGCATCCCTCGTCAGCGACGACCCGGCGCTGCTGTTCACCGTCGCCGGCATGGTCCCCTTCATCCCGTATCTCTCGGGCGATGTTCCCGCGCCCTACAAGCGTGCGGCGGACAACCAGAAGTGCATCCGCACGAACGACATCGAAGAGGTCGGCAAGACCCCGCGTCACGGCACGTTCTTCCAGATGCTGGGCAACTGGTCGTTCGGCGACTACTTCAAGAAGGACGCGATCCGGTACGCCTGGGAGCTCCTCACCACGCCCGACGACGACGGGGGGCTCGGATTCGATCCGAAGGACCTCTGGGTCACCGTCTACGAGGAGGACGACGAGGCGATTCAGCTCTGGCTCGAGCACTCGAGCCTCCCCGAGGAGCGCATCCAGCGCCTGGGCAAGGACACCAACTACTGGACCACGGGGCTTCCCGGTCCCGCCGGCCCGTGCTCCGAGATCTTCTTCGACCGCGGTCCCGAGTACGGCGTCGACGGCGGACCCGCCACGGATGACGACCGCTACGTCGAGATCTGGAACCTCGTGTTCATGCAGTACGAGATCACGAACGTGCGCTCGAAGTACGAGTTCGACATCATCGGGGATCTGCCCGCGCAGAACATCGACACCGGTATGGGGCTCGAGCGCGTCGCGTTCATCAAGCAGGGTGTCGACAACATGTACGAGACGGACCAGGTCCGTCCCGTCCTCGACAAGGCCGTGGAGCTCTCGGGCAAGCGGTACGGCGAGAACCACGACGACGACGTTCGCTTCCGTGTGGTGGCGGACCACATCCGCTCGTCGCTCATGCTCCTGTCCGACGGCGTCACTCCGGCCAACGACGGCCGCGGCTACATCCTGCGCCGTCTCATGCGCCGCGCGATCCGCTCGATGCGTCTGCTGGGCGTCGAGGGACCGACGTTCGCGGAGCTCTTCGCCGTCTCCCGGGACGCCATGAAGGAGTCGTACCCCGTCGTCGAGACCGACTACGCCCGGCTGTCGCAGTACGCGCTGGCCGAGGAGGCGACGTTCCTGCGCACCCTCGCGAGCGGGTCGGAGATCCTCGACACCTCGATCGAGTCCGCGAAGTCCACGCAGTCGACCGCGCTGAGCGGCTCGCAGGCGTTCCTGCTGCACGACACGTACGGCTTCCCGATCGACCTCACGCTCGAGATCGCCGAGGAAGCCGGCCTCACGGTCGACCGCGCCGGATTCGACACCCTCATGAAGGAGCAGCGGGACCGCGCCAAGGCCGACGCCCGCTCGCGCAAGCGTCAGCTCGCCGACACGAGCGTCTACCGCGACTTCCGTGCGCTGGGTGAGACGGTCTTCACGGGATACACGGATCTCGAGACGGAGTCCCGGATCCTCGGCATCCTCGTCGACGGCGCCCCGGCCGATCGTGCCGCGCAGGGGCAGATAGCCGAGGTCATCACCGCCGAGACCGCCCTCTACGCGGAGTCCGGCGGCCAGGTCGCTGACAAGGGCGTCATCGTCGGTCCGGGCTACGAGCTCGAGGTCCTCGACGTGCAGAAGCCCGTCCCCGGTCTCATCAGCCACACGGTCGAGGTGACCACGGGCGAGGTCGCCGTCGGTCACGCCGCGACGACGGTGGTGGATGCCGCGAACCGCCGTGCGGCCGCGCAGGCCCACTCCGCCACCCACCTCGTTCACGCCGCTCTGCGCGACACCCTCGGTAACAGCGCCACCCAGGCGGGCTCCCTCAACCGCGCCGGATATCTGCGGTTCGACTTCTCGTGGGGTCAGGCGCTCTCGCCCGAGACACGGAGCGAGATCGAGGAGATCGCCAACAACGCCGTCCGCGACGACCTCGAGGTCACGACCCGGGTCATGTCGCTCGACGAGGCGAAGGCCGCGGGCGCCATGGCGCTGTTCGGCGAGAAGTACGGCGACACCGTGCGGATGGTCGACATCGGCGGCCCCTGGTCGCGCGAGCTGTGCGCCGGCACTCATGTGTCCTCGAGCGCCCAGGTAGGGCTCATCAACCTCGTGGGGGAGTCGTCGGTCGGCGCCTCCAACCGCCGCGTCGAGGCCCTCGTGGGTCAGGATGCGTTCCGCGAGCTCGCGGCCGAGCGGGCGATCGTGTCCCAGCTCACCTCGGGACTGAAGATCCCGCGTGACCAGCTGCCCGCCCGCATCGCGGAGCTCCAGGCGAGCCTCAAGGCGGCAGAGAAGAAGATCGCCCAGTTCGAGGCGAAGGCCCTCGGCGAGCGGGTCCCGACTCTTGCGGCATCCGCCGTCTCCGCCGGTTCCTACCGTGTGGTGGCGCAGTCGATCGGCTCGGTCGCCTCCGCAGACGACCTGCGGACCCTCGCGCTGCAGGTGCGCGAGTGTCTCGGTTCCGACGCCGGTGTCGTCGCCCTCGCGGGTGAGGCCGGTGGGCGTCCGATCGTCATCGTCGCGACGAACGAGGCCGCGCGTGCCGCGGGTGCCAAGGCCGGTCTGCTCGCGAAGACCGCTGCCGGTGTGCTCGGCGGCGGCGGCGGCGGCCGTGACGATGTGGCTCAGGGAGGCGGAACGGATGCGTCCGCTCTGCCGACCGCGCTGAGCGGCATCGTCGCGGCACTGGAGGGTGCGACCGCGTGAGCGGTTTCCGTCGCGGGGTCCGACTCGGGATCGACGTCGGGCGAGCCCGCGTCGGGGTCGCCCGGTGCGATCCGGACGGGATGCTCGCCGTCCCCGTCGAGACCGTGCCCCGGGCCGAGACCTCGGTCGCGCGCATCGTCGAGATCGCGCGCGAGTACGACCCGCTCGAGATCCTTGTCGGTCTCCCGATCAGCCTCGGCGGGTCAGAGACCGCATCGACGACGGATGCGCGCGAGTTCGCCACCGAGCTCTCCGCCGCCGTCGATGCGCCCATCCGACTGGTCGACGAGCGGCTGAGCACCGTTTCGGCGAACGCCGTGCTCCGTCAGAACGGGCGTTCGCAGAAGTCGTCTCGTAGGATTGTCGACCAGATCGCCGCGGTCGTCCTCCTCCAGCAGGCGATCGACGTCGAGAAGAGCACCGGTAACCCGGCCGGTGCGGCGCTGTAGGAGACGCAGGAGTCCACCGATGTCCGAGACCCCCTCGCGCGACGACCGCCCCGAGACCTTCCCGGCAGATCCTTCCGCTTCGACGGACGGGGCGATCCCGTCGTCGCGTCGGGCTGCCCGGAGGGCGCAGAGCCAGGAGCCGACGGGGTCGGCGACGGACGCCGGAGCCGTGCCCGGTGGGCAGCGGGAAGAGGCAGCATCCGTTGCTGCTCCACGTCCTCGTCCGGCCGAGCGGGCGACCGCCTCGTCGACCGCCCCGATCGATGCGCTCTTCGAGGACGAGGGACTGAAGGCCCCGTCCGCCGCACCGCACCGGCAGGACCGTGACCGGCGCAAGAGCCGGGTCGCCGCGTGGGGCGTCTTCGTCATCATCATCGCCATCATCGGCGGACTGGTCGGCGGCGGGTTCGCCGTGTTCAACACCTACGAGGATCAGATCCGGAAGGTCCTCGGATGGGAGGAGCCGAAGGATTACGAGGCCGGTCTCGCCGAAGGCGAGGCGAGCGTCACGGTCCTCTCGGGCCAGACGGGTGCCGACATCTCCCGCGCGCTCTTCGATGCGGGGGTCACGAAGACCTCCGACGCGTTCTACTCGTATCTGATCGACAACGGAGAGGATCCGAACGTCCTCAAACCGGGCGTGTACTCCCTGCAGAAGAAGATGACTTCGCAAGCGGCGTTCGAGGCTTTGCTCGATCCCGCGAACAAGCAGGAGTACACCGCCCAGCTGCGCGAGGGCCTGACGGTCGCGCAGTCGGTCCCGCGTATCGCCGAAGGCGTCGGACTGCCCGTCGCCGATGTCGAGGCGGCCGTCAAGGACCCCGCTGCTTACGGGGTGAAGGCGCCGAGTCTCGAAGGATGGCTGTTCCCGGCGACGTACACCTTCAACCCCGGCGTGACCGCGAAAGAGGTCGTTCAGACGATGGTCGACCGGACCATCGCAGCCCTCGACGACGCCGGCGTGCCCGCCGATCAGCGGGAGAAGATCCTCACGATCGCGTCGATCATCGAGAAGGAAGGCCGCTACGAGGACGACTTCTACAAGGTTTCCCGCGTGATCCAGAACCGGTTGGATCCGGCGATCAGCGACACCAACGGTCTCCTGCAGATGGACTCGACCGCCCAGTACCCGTTCGCCGACCGCGAGGGCGGGACGAGTTCGCGCGCCGAGGAGCTCGCGGACGACAACGGGTGGAACACGTACAAGAAGAAGGGTCTGCCGGTCACCCCCATCGCGAACCCGGGAGAGCTCGCCATGAAGGCGGCTCTGAACCCGGCCGAGGGACCGTGGCAGTACTTCGTCACGGTCAACCTCGACACGGGGGAGACCGTCTTCTCGGCGACCTTCGCCGAGCATGAGAAAGCCGTCGCCCAGTACCAGAAGTGGTGCCGCGACAACCCCGACGGAGGCTGCTCCTGATGACGGCCACCGCCCCGGAGGCCACCGCTCTGGAAGTCTGGGGCGATCCGATCGGGCACAGCCTGTCGCCGGTCATGCACTCGGCCGCGTACGCGTTGCTCGGCTGGGAGTGGACCTACGGCCGACGACGCGTCGACGAGGCGTCGTTCGCGGGCGAGCTCGCCGCCCTCGGCGCCGACCACCGCGGACTCTCGCTGACGATGCCGCTGAAGCGCGCGGCGTTCGACGTCGCGTCCGAGCGCGACGTGCGCGCCACCCTCGTCGGTGCGGCGAACACGCTGGTGCGGACGCCCGCGGGGTGGCGGGCGTTCAACACGGATGCCGGGGGCATCGTCGCCGCGCTCCGTGAACAGGGTGTCGAGGCCGTCGACCGCGCACGCATCGTCGGCGCGGGGGCGACGGCATCCGCTGCGCTCGTGGCGCTGTCCGAGCTCGGCGTCCGCGACGTCGAGGTCGCCGCACGTCGCCCCGAGGCGGTCCAGGGACTCGTCGACCTGGGGGAGCGGCTCGGTGTCCGCGTCGTCGCCGCACCGCTCGCGGGCGAACGGACCGACGCCGTCGATGCGACGATCGCGACGCTGCCGGGCGGGGTATCGGTGGATGCCGGGGCCGCGGACGCCCTGGCGGCGGCGGGCGGCGTCCTCATGGACGTCGTCTACGGTCACTGGCCCACCGACTTGTCCCGGGCGTGGGACCGCGCCGGGCGGCCCGCCTCGGGGGGAGAGGGGATGCTGCTGCACCAGGCGGTCCTGCAGATCCGGGCGTTCGCCACGGGGGGCGTCGACGAACCGCTCCCGCGCGAGCCCGATGTGGTGGCGGTCATGCGCCGTGCGCTCGTGGGAGACTAGACCAATGCTCCGCGTGCTCACCGCCGGCGAATCCCACGGCCCCGAACTCGTCGCCATCATGGAGGGCCTGCCCTCCGGCGTCCCCGTCTCGCTCGACGCGATCCGCGCCGACCTCGCTCGACGCAAGCTCGGCTACGGCCGCGGCTCGCGAATGAAGTTCGAGGAGGACGAGCTGAACCTCTCGGGCGGCGTCCGACACGGTTTCTCGCTCGGCAGTCCGATCGCCCTTCGCATCGGCAACACCGAGTGGCCCAAGTGGGTCGAGGTCATGAACCCCGAGCCCACCGAGTTGAGCGAGCGCTCCCGCGGCCGCGGTGCCGCGCTCACGCGCCCCCGCCCCGGTCACGCCGACCTCGTGGGCATGCAGAAGTACGACTTCGATGAGGCCCGTCCGATCCTCGAGCGCGCCAGCGCCCGCGAGACGGCCGCTCGTGTCGCGCTCGGCGCGATCGCCCGCAGCTTCCTGTCAGAGCTCGGTATCCGCCTCGTGAGCCACACGCTCTCGATCGGCCCCGTGCAGGTGCCCGAGGGGGCGGAGCTCCCCGGTCCCGACGACGTCGACGCGCTCGACGCCGATCCGCTCCGCTGCTTCGACCCGGCGACCTCCGAGCGCATGGTCGCCGAAGTGGATGCCGCGAAGAAGGACGGCGACACCCTCGGCGGCATCGTCGAGGTGCTCGCCTACGGTCTTCCCCCGGGGCTCGGATCGCACGTGCACTGGGACCGCCGTCTCGACGGCAAGCTCGCCCAGGCCCTCATGAGCGTCCAGGCGATCAAGGGTGTCGAGGTCGGCGACGGATTCGAGACGACGCGTCGCCGCGGGTCCGCCGCGCACGATGAGCTCTTCGCGACGGAAGGCGGCATCACGCGCGCCTCCGACCGCGCCGGCGGGACCGAGGGCGGGATGTCGACCGGCACGGTGCTCCGCGTCCGGGCCGGCATGAAGCCGATCGCGACGATCCCGCACGCGCTGCGCACGGTCGACGTGGCCACCGGTGAGACCGCCGCGGCCCACCACCAGCGTTCGGACGTCTGCGCGGTTCCCGCGTCGGGCGTCGTCGCCGAGGCGATGGTCGCGATCGTGCTCGCCGATGCCGTACTCGAGAAGTTCGGCGGCGACAGCATCCGTGAGACGCGTCGCAACCTCGAGACCTACCTCGCGGCGATCCCCGAGACGCTCAAGACGACCCCTGCGTCCGAGGCGGCACTCCTCGCGCATGACCTCGCCTGAGCCGTCGTCGATCGTCCTGATCGGTCCGATGGGGGCCGGTAAGACGAGTGTCGGCAAGCGGGTCGCCAAGCGGCTCGGCCGGACCTTCCACGACACCGATGCGATGGTCGTGAGAGCGCACGGACCGATCGCGGAGCTCTTCGCGACGCAGGGCGAGCCCCGCTTCCGCGAACTCGAGCGCGACGCGGTCGAGGAGGCGCTGTCGCGCGGCGGCGTCGTGTCGCTCGGCGGCGGAGCGGTCCTCGACGGGACCACGCGCGAGCGGCTTCGGGCACATCGCGTCGCGCTCCTCACCGTCGCTCCTCGCGTCGTCGCGCGTCGATTGGGCGAAGCGGCATCCCGCCCCCTGCTCTCGGCGGGCGACGAGACGCCGATCCAGCGCTGGGAGCGCATCTACGCCGAGCGCCGACCACTGTACGAATTCGTCGCCGACGCGACGTTCGACACCTCATCCGGGCCACTCGAGAACATCGTGACCGCCATCGCGGACTGGGCCGAGCCCGCCGCCGACATTCCGGGAGTCACCCCATGACCCACACGACCATCAGCGTCACCGGCGCGACTCCCTACGACATCCACGTCGGGCGGGGACTCCTCGCCGGAGTCCGCGATCACCTCGCCCCGACGGTGAAAAAGGTGCTGATCGTCCACACCCCGCGCCTGGGGGCGAAGGCCTCGGAGCTCCGAGACCTCCTCGTCGCCGACGACGCGCTCGAGGTGCTGATCGCAGAGATCCCCGACGCCGAGGACGGCAAGCGCATCGAGGTCGCGGCCTTCTGCTGGCAGGTCATGGGCCAGGCCGACTTCACTCGCACCGACGCGGTCATCGGCTTCGGCGGCGGCGCGGTGACGGACCTCGCCGGGTTCGTCGCGGCATCCTGGCTGCGCGGCGTGCAGATCGTGCAGATTCCGACGACGGTCCTCGGGATGGTGGATGCCGCCGTCGGCGGCAAGACCGGCGTCAACACAGCCGAGGGGAAGAACCTCGTCGGCGCGTTCTGGGCGCCGCGGTCGGTGATCTGCGACCTCGACGTGCTGGACACGTTGCCGCGCAACGAGATCGTCGCCGGATTCGCCGAGGTCGTGAAGGCCGGCTTCATCTGGTTCCCCGAGATCCTCGACATCGTCGAGCGCGACCCCGAGGCCGCCGTCGACCCCTCGACCGACGAGTTCCGCCGCTGCATCGAGCTCGCGATCGAGATGAAGGCGCGTGTCGTGAGCGAGGACTTCCGCGAGGCGGGGCTCCGTGAGGTCCTGAACTACGGGCACACCCTGGGGCACGCCATCGAACACGCCGAGCGGTACCGCTGGCGTCACGGCGCCGCCATCTCGATCGGCATGATGTACGTCGCCGAACTGTCGCGACTGGCGGGGCGTCTCTCCGACGAGGACGTCGCCCGGCACCGTCGCATCTTCGACATGCTCGGCCTCCCGACGACCTACCGCATGGACGGCTGGCAGCACCTTCTGGGCGTCATGCAGCGCGACAAGAAGTCGCGCGCCGGCATGCTCCGCTTCATCGTCCTCGACGCGATCGGCAAGCCGACCGTCATGCAGGCCCCCGACGAATCGCTGCTGTTCGCCGCGTACCAGGAGATCGCCGGGTGACGGATGCCGCGGTCCGCCGCATCCGCCTGCAGGAGTGGCGCGAGGTCCGCGACCTCCGCATCCGCGCGGTGAGCGACCCGGCGGCATCCATCGCCTTCCTGACCACGCGCGAGCAGGAGTCGGCCCGCGACGACGCGCACTGGCAGGCGCGGACCGCGGAAGCAGCCCTGGGACAGAACGCGGCGCAGTTCGTCGCGATCTCAGGGGAGAGGTGGATCGGCTCCGTGACGGTCCTGGTGCGGGATGCCGGCGCGACGGACGCGCTCGGACGCGGCGTCGCCGCCCCACGGGCCGAACTCGTCGGGGTCTTCGTCGACCCGGGCCATCGCGGTCGCGGCGTCCTCGACGCCCTGGTGGAGGAGGCATCCGTCTGGGCCGAGACCGCCGGCGCTGACGGGCTCACCCTCGACGTCCACATCGACAACGCCCGCGCGCAGGCGGCCTACCGCCGGCTGGGTTTCACGGCGACCGGGCTCGCCCTCGACACAGAGGTTGGGCGCGAGATCCAGATGCACCGCCCCTCCCACTAGGGTCGTCACGTGTCGACCTCCCGCCGCCTGCTCCTCGTCAACGGACCGAACCTGAACCTGCTCGGCATCCGGGAACCCGACGTCTACGGGCATGCGACCCTCGACGACGTCGTCGCCCTCGTCGAGCGGACGGCCGCGGAGTCCGGCTACGAGGTGCGGGCGGTGCAGAGCAACCACGAGGGCGTCCTCATCGACGCGATCCATGCGGCCCGCACGGACTGCGCGGGGATCGTCATCAACCCGGGCGGGTTGACACACACCTCCGTCGTGCTGCGCGACGCCCTCTCGGGGGTGGCGCTGCCCGTCGCCGAGGTCCACATCTCCGACGTCTCGGCGCGCGAGCCCTTCCGGCACCACTCCTACGTCGCCGACGTCGCCGTCGTCCACGTGGCCGGCCGAGGGGTCGCCGGGTACGCCGACGCGACCCGCGAACTGCTTTCGACCCTCGCGAGCTGACCGCTTTCCGGGGCGGATGCCGCGGCATCCCGTAGAATCGATCGTCGGCCGCATCGGCCCCGAACTCACCGAACGGAAAATCGCACTCTCATGGCATCCACTGCAGACATCAAGAACGGCGTCGTCCTGTCCATCGACGGACAGCTCTGGAACGTCGTCGAGTTCCAGCACGTGAAGCCCGGCAAGGGTGGCGCCTTCGTCCGCACGAAGCTCAAGAACGTCGTTTCCGGCAAGACCGTCGACCGCACGTACAACGCGGGCGCGAAGATCGAGATCGAGAACGTCGACCGCCGCGATTTCACCTACCTGTACAACGACGGCGACAGCTACGTCTTCATGGACGTCGCCGACTACGACCAGCTGAGCGTGACGGCCACCGTCGTCGGCGACGCCGCCAACTACCTGCTCGAGAACCAGCAGGTCCAGATCGCGCTCAACAACGGCAACCCGCTCTACGTCGAGATGCCGGCCTCCGTCGTCCTCGAGATCACCTACACCGAGCCGGGCCTGCAGGGCGACCGCTCGTCGGCCGGCACGAAGCCCGCCACGCTCGAGACCGGCTACGAGATCCAGGTCCCGCTGTTCGTCGAGCAGGGCACCAAGGTCAAGGTCGACACGCGTACCGGGGACTACCTCGGCCGCGTGAGCTGACCGCGCGATGAGCGCACGGAGCAAGGCGCGAAAGCGCGCCCTCGACATCCTGTACCAGGCCGACATCCGCGGTGACGACCTCGGTGTCACGCTCGCCGCAGAGGCGAAGCGCGCGGCGAACGAACCCGCCCGCGAAGCCTCCTGGCTCTACGCCCGCGAGATCGTCGACGGCGTCATCGATGCTCAGAGCGAGATCGACGAGCAGATCATCACGCACGCGCGTGACTGGAAGCTCGAGCGGATGCCGGCGGTCGACCGCGCGATCCTGCGAATGGGCGTCTGGGAGATCCTGCACAACGACCAGGTCCCGACCGCCGTCGCGATCGATGAGGCGGTGGAGCTCGCCAAGGAATTCTCCACCGACGACTCCGGCTCGTTCGTCCACGGCGTCCTCGCACGCATCGCGCGCTCCTGAGCCGGGGCCGGATCACCTGGCACATTCACCGACAGACGGCATCCCACCCACGACACGCGGCTTCGCGCCGAGTCTTGACCGGGATGCCGTTTCTCGTCGCCGGGGGAGTCCGCAAGGGCGAGCGGATGCCGCGCCTCACCGCCCGGCCCCGCTAGAGTGGTCTCGAACAAGCAACCTTTAACACCGTCCTGTGAGGCGGAGAAGGGAGCGGCGGATGACTTCGCGCATCGTCTTGCACGACGCTGACATCGCCCGCGCACTCACGCGCATCTCTCACGAGATCCTCGAGTCGAACAAGGGCCCCGACGGGCTCGTGCTCCTCGGGATCCCCACCCGCGGCGTCACCCTCGCCGAACGCATCGCCGAGCTCATCGCCTCGTTCACGGGCGTGACCGTCCCGGTCGGCTCGCTCGACGTCACGATGTACCGCGACGACCTGCACCGCAATCCCACGCGGACGCCGCGCCCGACCGAGATCCCGCCCGGCGGCATCGACGCGAAGACCGTGGTCCTCGTCGACGACGTCCTGTTCTCGGGCCGCTCCATCCGCGCCGCCCTGGACGCGCTGCAGGACATCGGACGGCCCGCCGTGGTGCGTCTTGCGATCCTCGTCGACCGGGGTCACCGCGAACTGCCCATCCGCCCGGACTTCGTCGGCAAGAACCTGCCGAGCTCGCGGGAGGAGCGCGTCAACGTGCGGCTGACCAACGTCGACGGTGCCGAGGAGGTGACGATCGCCTCATGAGACACCTCCTCGACACCCGCACCCTTGCGCGCGAGGACGCGCTCCGCATCCTCGACGTCGCCGAGGACATGCGCGACACGCAGTCCCGCGAAGTGAAGAAGCTGCCGACGCTGCGCGGTAAGACCGTCGTCAACCTCTTCTTCGAGGACTCGACCCGCACGCGCATCTCCTTCGAAGCGGCCGCGAAGCGGCTCTCGGCCGACGTCATCAACTTCTCGGCCAAGGGGTCCTCGGTCTCCAAGGGCGAGTCCCTTCAGGACACGGCGCAGACCCTGCAGGCGATGGGCGCCGACGCCGTCGTGATCCGCCACGGCGCGTCGGGCGCTCCGCACACGCTCGCGACGAGCGGTTGGATCTCCGCCGGGGTCCTGAACGCCGGAGACGGCACGCACGAGCACCCCACGCAAGCGCTGCTCGACGCCTTCACCATCCGCAAGCGTTTCTTCGGCGACGACAGCAGGGGCCGCGACCTCGCGGGGTTCCACGTCGCGATCGTCGGCGACATCCTGCACTCGCGCGTCGCACGGTCGAACGTCTGGCTGCTCACGACGCTCGGCGCGCGGGTCACCCTCGTCGCACCTCCGACGCTGGTCCCGCAGGACGTCTCGGCTTGGCCTGTGACGATCTCCTACGACCTCGACCAGGCGATCGCCTCGGCGCCGGACGCCGTCATGATGCTCCGCATCCAGCTGGAGCGGATGAACGCCGCCTATTTCCCCACTGAACGGGAGTATTCACGCCGTTGGGGATTGGATGCCGCGCGGATGGGATCTCTTCCGACCGCTAGCATTGTGATGCACCCCGGGCCCATGAACCGGGGTCTGGAGATCTCCGCCGACGCCGCCGATTCGCCACGATCGACTGTGCTCGAGCAGGTCGCGAACGGTGTCTCGGTCCGCATGGCGGCGCTCTACCTGCTCCTGGCGGGGGAGCGACCCACCACCCATCCACAGGAGGAGGCCCGATGAGCGAGAGCATCCTCATCCGCGGGGCGCGGATCGATGGCGGCGTCGCCGCGGACATCCTGATCACGGACGGCGTCATCGCCGAGCTCGGCACGGGTGTCAGCGCGAACGGCGCACGGACGGTGGACGCGGACGGCCTGATCGCGCTGCCCGGCCTGGTCGACCTGCACACCCACCTGCGCGAGCCCGGCTACGAGGCATCCGAGACGATCCTGTCGGGGTCGCGAGCGGCCGCCGCCGGCGGCTACACGACGGTGTTCGCCATGCCGAACACCTCTCCGGTCGCCGACACCGCCGGCGTCGTCGAGCAGGAGCTCGCCCTGGGCGAGGCCGCCGGCTACGCCCACGTCCAGCCGATCGGCGCCGTGACCGTCGGGCAGAAGGGCGAGCGACTCGCCGAGCTCGGTGCGATGGCCTCGTCGCGAGCACGGGTCCGCGTCTTCAGCGACGACGGCTTCTGCGTCTTCGACCCGCTCATCATGCGCCGGGCGCTGGAGTACGTGAAGTCCTTCGACGGCGTCGTCGCGCAGCACGCGCAGGATCCCCGCCTGACCGAGGGTGCCCAGATGAACGAGGGCACCGTGTCGGCCGAGCTCGGCCTCACGGGATGGCCGGCCGTCGCCGAGGAGTCGATCATCGCGCGCGATGTCCTCCTGGCCGAACATGTCGGATCGCGCCTGCACGTCTGCCACCTCTCAACCGCCGGCTCCGTCGACCTCATTCGGTGGGCGAAGAAGCGCGGCATCAACGTCACAGCCGAGGTCACGCCCCACCACCTGCTGCTGACCGAAGACCTCGTGCGCGGCTACGATCCGCGGTTCAAGGTGAACCCGCCGCTGCGGCGGGACGAGGACGTGCGCGCGGTCCGCGAGGGACTCGCCGACGGCACGATCGACATCGTCGCGACCGACCACGCCCCGCACCCCGCCGAGGCGAAGACCTGCGAATGGCAGGCGGCTGCCAACGGGATGGTCGGACTCGAGTCCGCCCTCCGCGTCGTGCACGCCGCGATGGTCGACACCGGCCTGCTCGAGTGGTCCGACGTCGTCCGCGTCATGTCCGCAGCCCCCGCCCGCATCGGCCGGCTCGCGGATGCCGGGACCCCGATCGCGGTCGGATCCCCGGCATCCCTCGCCCTCTACGACCCGGCGCCGGTCCGCGCGTTCAGCACGGACGACCTGCGGGGAGGCAGCGTGAACTCGCCCTACCTCGGGCGGGAACTGCCGGGCGAGGTCCGGGCGACGTTCTTCCGCGGCCGGCAGACCGTCGCCGATGGCGCGGTCGTCGCCGAGGTCGTCTCGTGACCCGCGAGGCTGCCGTCCTCGTCATGGCGGCGGTCGCCGTCCTGCTGATCGTGGTCGGACTGATCGCCTGGCGACGACGATCGAGGCGGGACGCGGGCCTGTCCGCCCCGGTCGGTGACGCCCCCGACGGCGCCGTCACGAGCCTCCGCTCGGAGGGCCTGTACGTCGCCACGACCCGTCACGGCGATCCGCTGGAGCGGCTCGCGATCCGCGGGCTCGCCTTCCGATCCCGCGTCGACGTCACCGTCACCGACACCGGCGTGGCGCTCGATCTGACCGGCCAGCCGCGGATCTTCCTCGCCGCGGACGCCCTCGTCGCGGTCGACCAGGCGACGGTCGCCATCGATCGCGTGGTCGAGCGCGACGGCCTCGTCCGTCTCGCGTGGACCACGCCCGAAGGCACGGTCGTCGACAGCTACCTCCGCCCGCAGGACCTCTCGGCACGATCGCTCAGCGACGCGATCAGCCGGGTCCTCCCCGCCACCTCTTCTCCCACCTCTCCCCAGCAGATTCCCGGAAGCGACGCATGAGCATTCAGAGATTCCAAGCTCCCGAACCCGCCGTCCTCGTCCTCGAGGACGGTTCCCGACACCCCGGACACGCCTACGGTGCCCGCGGCACCACCCTCGGCGAAGTCGTCTTCGCGACGGCGATGACCGGGTACCAGGAGACGATCACCGACCCGTCGTACGCGGGTCAGATCGTCCTGCAGACTGCACCCCACATCGGCAACACCGGCATGAACGGCGAGGACCACGAGTCCCGCCGCATCTGGGTCGCCGGCTACATCGTCCGCGACCCCTCGCGCATCGTGTCGAACTGGCGCGCCGACCACTCGCTCGAGGACGCCCTGGTCCGCGACGGCATCGTCGGCATCAGCGGCGTCGACACGCGTGCCGTGACCCGCGTGCTCCGCTCGGCCGGGTCCATGCGCGGCGGCGTCTTCTCGGGGGATGCCGCATCCCTGACCGATGACGAGCAACTGCGCATCGTGCGCGAGGCTCCCGAGATGAGCGGGCAGAACCTGTCCGCCGACGTCTCGGTGCCCGCCGCTGAGGTGACTCCCGCGGTGGGCGAGAAGATCGGCAACCTCGCGATCCTCGACCTCGGCGTCAAGCAGGCCACCGTGAACAACCTCGCCGCCCGCGGGTTCGAGGTCCACGTCCTGCCGCAGACGATCTCGTTCGCCGACATCCAGGCGGTCGACCCCGTCGCGGTCTTCTACTCGAACGGACCGGGGGACCCCGCGGCATCCGATCGTCACGTCGCGCTCCTGCGCGAGGTCCTCGACGCCCGCCTGCCGTTCTTCGGGATCTGTTTCGGCAACCAGCTGTTCGGTCGGGCCCTCGGGTTCGGCACCTACAAGCTGCCGTTCGGGCACCGCGGCATCAACCAGCCGGTCCTCGACAAGACCACGGGCCGGGTCGAGATCACCGCGCACAACCACGGGTTCGCCGTCGACGCGCCCCTCGAGGGCGTCATCGACAGCCCCCACGGCTACGGCCGCGTCGAGGTCAGCCACGTGGGCCTCAACGACAACGTGGTCGAGGGGCTCCGCGCCCTCGACCTCCCGGCGTTCAGCGTGCAGTACCACCCCGAGGCCGCCGCCGGCCCGCACGACGCCAACTACCTGTTCGACCGCTTCCGCGACCTCGTGGTCGCCACCCAGGAGACGAAGAATGCCTAAGCGCGACGACATCCAGAGCGTCCTCGTCATCGGATCCGGCCCGATCGTCATCGGTCAGGCCTGCGAGTTCGACTACTCCGGCACCCAGGCGTGCCGGGTCCTCCGCGAGGAGGGCGTGCGCGTCATCCTCGTGAACTCGAACCCCGCCACGATCATGACCGACCCCGACTTCGCCGACGCGACCTACGTCGAGCCGATCACCCCCGAGGTGATCGAGACGATCATCGCGAAGGAGAAGCCCGACGCGATCCTCCCGACCCTCGGCGGCCAGACCGCGCTGAACGCCGCCATGGCGCTTCACGACCGCGGCATCCTCGAGAAGTACGGCGTCGAGCTGATCGGCGCGAAGGTCGAGGCCATCCGCAAGGGCGAGGACCGCCAGGTCTTCAAGGAGCTGGTGCTCGAGTGCGGCGCCGACGTCGCCCGCAGTGTCATCGCGCACACGATGGACGACCTGCTCGCCGGTGCGGCGGAGCTCGGCTACCCGCTCGTCGTCCGCCCCTCCTTCACGATGGGCGGCCTCGGATCCGGCTTCGCGTACAACGAGGAGGACCTCCGCCGCATCGGCGGCGCGGGCCTGCGCGACTCGCCCACGACCGAGGTGCTCCTCGAGGAGTCGATCCTCGGATGGAAGGAGTACGAGCTCGAGCTCATGCGCGACACCGCCGACAACACGGTCGTCGTCTGTTCGATCGAGAACGTCGACCCCGTCGGAGTGCACACGGGCGACTCGATCACGGTCGCGCCGGCGCTGACCCTGACGGACCGCGAGTACCAGAAGCTGCGCGACATCGGCATCGACATCATCCGCGCCGTCGGCGTCGACACCGGTGGCTGCAACATCCAGTTCGCCGTCGACCCGGCGACCGGCCGCATCATCGTCATCGAGATGAACCCGCGCGTCTCGCGCTCGTCGGCCCTCGCCTCGAAGGCGACCGGTTTCCCGATCGCGAAGCTCGCCGCGAAGCTCGCCATCGGGTACCGGCTCGACGAGGTGCCCAACGACATCACGAAGGCGACGCCGGCGAGCTTTGAGCCGACACTCGACTACGTCGTGGTGAAGGTGCCCCGCTTCAACTTCGAGAAGTTCCCCGCCGCCGACACGACGCTCACGACCACCATGAAGTCGGTCGGTGAGGCCATGGCGATCGGCCGCAATTACACGACCGCCCTCCAGAAGGCGCTCCGCTCGCTCGAGAAGCGCGGCTCCAGCTTCCACTGGGGGCCCGAGGAGCGCTCGATGGAGGAGCTCCTCGAGATCTCGAAGACGCCCACCGACGGTCGCATCGTCGTGCTGCAGCAGGCGCTCCGCAAGGGCGCCACCCTCGAGCAGGCGTTCGACGCCACCGCGATCGACCCCTGGTTCCTCGACCAGATGATCCTCATCAACGAGGTCGCCGAGTACATCCGCGAGACGGACGATCTGACCGAGGACGTCCTGCGCCTCGCGAAGGACCACGGCTTCAGCGACGCGCAGATCGCGGAGCTCCGCGGCCTCGGCGAGGCGGACGTGCGCGGCATCCGTCACGGCTTCGGCCTCCGCCCCGTCTACAAGACGGTCGACACGTGCGCGGGGGAGTTCCCCGCGCTGACGCCGTACCACTACTCCTCGTACGACCGCGAGACCGAGGTCACCCCCAGTGAAGGACGCAAGGTCGTCATCATTGGGTCGGGTCCCAACCGCATCGGGCAGGGCGTCGAGTTCGACTACTCGTGCGTCCACGCGTCGTTCGCGCTGTCGGATGCCGGTTTCGAGACCATCATGGTCAACTGCAATCCGGAGACGGTCTCGACCGACTACGACACCAGCGACCGGCTGTACTTCGAGCCGCTGACGCTCGAGGACGTCCTCGAGGTGCTCCACGCGGAGGCGCAGTCCGGCGAGATCGTCGGCGTCGTCTGCCAGCTCGGCGGTCAGACGCCGCTCGGGCTCGCGAAGGGGATCGAGGCCGCCGGCTACACGATCCTCGGCACGAAGCCCGCCGCGATCGACATCGCCGAGGAGCGCGAGCTCTTCTCGCAGCTGCTCGACCGCGCGGGCCTCACCGCCCCGCGCCACGGCACCGCGACCGACGAGGCGGGTGCCATCGCGATCGCGGAGGAGATCGGCTACCCCGTGCTCGTGCGTCCGAGCTTCGTGCTCGGCGGCCGCGGCATGGAGATCGTCTACGACACCGAGAGCCTGCGCGACTACTTCGTACGCATCGCCGACCAGGCGATCATCCGCGACGACGCCCCGCTTCTCGTGGACCGCTTCTTGGACGACGCGGTGGAGATCGATGTCGACGCGCTCTTCGACGGCGAGCAGCTCTACATCGGCGGCGTCATGGAGCACCTCGAAGAGGCCGGCATCCACTCCGGTGACTCGTCGTGCACCCTGCCGCCCATGTCGCTCGGGCGCGGTGAGATCGATCGCGTACGCATCGCGACGCACGCCATCGCCGAGGGCGTCGGCGTCCGCGGGCTCCTGAACGTCCAGTTCGCCGTGTCGGCGGGCGTGCTCTACGTCATCGAGGCCAACCCGCGCGCCTCGCGCACGGTCCCGTTCGTGTCGAAGGCTCTCGGTATCCCGATGGCCAAGGCGGCGAGCCGCATCATGGCCGGATCGTCGATCGCAGAGTTGATCGCGGAGGGTCTCCTCCCCGAACAGGACGGCTCGCGGGTGCCGCTCGACGCCCCCGTCGCCGTCAAGGAGGCCGTCCTCCCGTTCAAGCGGTTCCGGACCGCGGACGGTCGCACCGTCGACTCGGTCCTCGGACCCGAGATGCGCTCCACCGGTGAGGTCATGGGCATCGACCGCGACTTCCCGACGGCGTTCGCGAAGAGCCAGGCCGCAGCCTACGGCGGGATGCCGACCTCGGGAACCGTCTTCCTCTCGGTCGCCGACGACGACAAGCGCGCCGTCATCCTGCCGGCGCATCGGCTACAGGAGCTCGGCTACACCCTCATCGCGACGGAGGGCACGGCGGAGATCCTGGCTCGCAACGGCATCACGGTGAAGGTGGTCTCCAAGTACTCCGAGACGCAGGCCTCGGGCGAGCAGAACGTCGTCGATCTGATCAACGCGGGTGAGATCGACATCGTCGTGAACACCCCGTCGGGCGGCATCGCCCGTGCGGACGGGTACGAGATCCGCGCCGCCGCGGTGGCCGCGGACAAGGCGCTGTTCACCACGATGGCCGTCCTCGGCGCCGCCGTCTCGGCGATGCCGGTCCTCCGCGAGGGCTTCGCCGTCCGGAGCCTGCAGGAGTACGCCGCCGACCGGAAGGCGTCGGTGTGACCTCATTCGGTTCGCGGCTGGCCGCGGCGGTCGACGCCCGCGGTCCGCTGTGCGTCGGCATCGACCCCCACGCGTCGCTCCTCGACGCGTGGGGGCTCCCGGCATCCGCTGCGGGTGTCCGCGACTTCGGCCTGCGCGTGGTGGATGCCGCGCGCACCCGCGTCGGCGTGGTCAAGCCGCAGGTGGCGTTCTTCGAGCGCTACGGGGCCGCCGGGTACGCCGCGCTCGAAGAGGTCATCGGGACGGCCCGCGCGGCGGGCCTCGTCGTGATCGCCGACGCCAAGCGCGGCGACATCGGGACGACCATGGACGGCTACGCCGAGGCGTGGCTCTCAGCGGGATCGCCCCTGGAGTCCGATGCCGTGACCGTGAGCCCCTACCTCGGACCGGACTCGCTCCGCGGCACCATCGCGACCGCCGTCCGCGAGGGCAAGGGCGTCTACGTCCTCGCCGCGACGAGCAACCCCGAGGCCGCCGGCCTGCAGTCCGCCGAGCTCACGACCGTCGACGCCGAGCGCGGTCAGACGGTCGCGGACTGGGTCGCGCAACGCGCCGGTTCGGCGAATTCGTCCGCTGTGGTCGCAGGCGACCGTTTCGGCCCGGTCGGCTTCGTCGTCGGGGCTACAGTGGAGCGCGCCGATCTGGGACTGACGGATGCCTCGTTGCACCGCGCGTCCCTCCTCGCCCCCGGTTTCGGAGCGCAGGGTGCCCGCCTTCGCGACATCTCCGAGCGCTTCGGGTCCCTGGCCCCCCAGGTCCTCGCCAGCGCCAGCCGCAGCATCCTCGGCGCCGGTCCCGACGGGATCGCCGCCGCCATCGACACCCACAACTCCGAACTCCAGGACGCCCGACATGCCTGACTCCCGCACACCCCCCGAGGTCGACCGCGCCGCCGCGTCCCGTCGCGCCGTCGCCGCGCGCCGTGAACGTGCCGCGCTCAAGCGCGACGTGTCGACGCGCGTCATCAGCCCGCAGGACCTGCTGCGCCACGCGTGGGCGGAGCCGCAGTCGGCCGCCGCGGCGATGCGCGTGACCGAGTTCCTCACCGCGATCCCCGCGATCGGCGAGGGCAAGCGCGACCGCATCCTGGCCGATCTGCAGATCGCTCCGGTCAAGAAGATCGGGGGCCTCGGCATCCGTCAGCGCCAGGTGCTGCAGGACTACCTCGACCGTCGCCTCCCCGAGCCGCGCGCTCGTGACGCACGGAGCCGTCTGATCGTCCTCGCCGGCCCCACCGCAGTGGGGAAGGGGACGGTCGCCGCCCACATCAAGGAGCACCACCCCGAGATCCTGCTGTCGGTCTCGGCGACCACGCGACCGCCGCGACCGGGCGAGGTCGAAGGCGAGCACTACTTCTTCGTCGACGACGCCGAGTTCGACCGGATGGTCGAGGCGGGCGACCTCCTCGAGTATGCGACGGTGCACAATGCCTACCGCTACGGCACGCCGCGTCGCCCGATCGACGCCGCCCTCGCCGAGGGACGGACGGTCCTCCTCGAGATCGATCTGCAGGGCGCCCGCCAGGTGCGCGCCGCCGCTCCTGACGCGACGCTGGTCTTCCTTCTCCCGCCCAGCTGGGACGAGCTGGTGAACCGGCTCGTCGGGCGGGGGACCGAGGGCGAGGAGGAGCGTGCGCGCCGTCTGAAGACCGCGCGCGTCGAGCTCGCCTCGCAGGGCGAGTTCGACTACCGCGTGGTGAACGACGACGTCGCGCGTGCCGCGGCGGAGATCGCCCGACTCGCACGCTGACCCCGGGGGACGGCTCCCGCCACGGCTTCGTTTCACACCGTTACGACGCGATGCGGTCGATCCGACACCTTCCGGAAGGCTGGGGGCATGTCCGCCGTCCTCACCGCCTCCGACGCCGTCCGACGCGCCGCCGCCCCGCGCGGCGCCGTGTCGCTGTCGGGTGTCCGCCGAACGTTCGCGGGCGCGGCGGGACCGGTGCCCGTCCTCCGTGGCGTCGATCTCGACATCGAGCCCGGTGAGATCATCGCGGTCGTGGGGCCCTCGGGATGCGGGAAGTCGACGCTGCTCCGGCTCCTCGCGGGGCTCGACGCCCCGTCCGCCGGGTCGGTGACCGTCGACGGTACGCCGCTCCGCGACACCGACGCGCGCACTGCCGTTGCCTTCCAGGAGCCGCGCCTGCTGCCGTGGCGCACCCTCACGCAGAACGTCGAGATCGGGATGCCGCGCGGCACCGCGCGCCCCGACGTGTCGGCGCGCGTCGCGGAGCTGCTCGAGCTCGTCGGGCTCACCGGTGCCGCGTCACTCCGGCCGCGTGAGGTGTCGGGCGGCATGGCGCAGCGGGCGTCGCTCGCGCGCGCCCTCGCCCGCGGTCCCGAGGTGCTGTTGCTCGACGAGCCGTTCGGAGCACTCGACGCGCTCACGCGGCTCCGCATGCAGGACCTGCTCCTCGACATCCATTCCGCCGAACCCACGACTGTCGTCCTCGTGACGCACGACGTGGAGGAGGCCCTGTATCTGGCAGATCGCGTGCTCCAGCTGCGCGCGATCGATGCCGATTCCGAGGATTCCTCGATCGCCCGTGTGATCGAGGTCCCCGGCATCCGTCCCCGTGACCGCGCAGATCGCGGCTTCACGGACCTCCGCGCCGAGCTCCTCGACGGACTCGGCGTCGACACCCACCGCTCAACCCCTCAGGAGACCCGATGAGCACCGTCATCCGCCGCACCGTTCCCGCCCTCGCCGTGGGTGCTGTGGTGATGCTCATGGCCACGGGCTGCCTCGCGGGCGAGAACGCGAGCTCGTCCTCCAATGGCGCGAGCGCCGGATCGTGGTCGACCGACACCCTCTCGATCGACTTCGCGACTTACAACCCGCTCAGCCTCGTCGTGAAGGACCAGGGGCTCATCGAGAAGGCTCTCGGTGACGACGTCGACGTCGAGTGGACCCAGTCCGCCGGGTCGAACAAGGCGAACGAACTCCTCCGCGCCGGCGCCCTCGACGTCGGTTCGACGGCCGGTTCGGCCGCGCTCCTCGCTCGGGCGAACGGTTCGCCGATCAAAGTCATCGATGTGTACTCGCAGCCTGAGTGGTCGGCCATCGTCGTCGGCCCCGACAGCGACATCACGTCGGTCGCCGATCTCAAGGGCAAGAAGGTCGCCGCGACGAGCGGAACCGACCCGTACTTCTTCCTCCTGCAGGCGCTCGAGACCGAGGGACTGAGCGTCAAGGACGTCGACGTGCAGAACCTGCAGCACGCGGACGGGCGCGCCGCCCTCGACGGCGGCTCCGTCGACGCGTGGGCGGGCCTCGACCCGATCATGGCGGCCGCAGAGGTCGAGTCCGGCGACAAGCTCATCTATCGGAACGTCGACTTCAACTCCTACGGCTTCCTCAACGCGACCGAGGATTTCCTCACCGACCACAAGGACGTCGCGCAGGTCGTCGTGGACGCCTACGAAGAGGCGCGCACCTGGGCGCTGGCGCACCCCGACGAGACCGCGTCGCTGCTCGCGAAGGTGGCCGGGATCGACCCGAAGGTCGCGACGACCGTCATCGGCGAGCGCTCGAACCTCGACGTCAGCGGCGTCCCCGGTGAGGCTCAGCTCGCCGTCCTGAAGAAGATCGCGCCCGTCCTCGTCGACTCCGACGCCGTGACCGGCGGGCAGGATGCCGTCGACAAGGCACTCGACACGATCATCGAGCCGTCCTTCGCCGAGAAGGCGGCGGGCTGACGATGACGGCATCCGTCGACACGACCGCCACCGCCGCAGCGCCTTCGGGCGTCGCGGCGGTGCGGCCGTTCTGGTCCCGGACGAGCGTCCGCATCATCGGAGGTCTCGTCGTCCCCCTCGCCGTCCTCGCGCTCTGGCAGGCGGTGACGGGCTTGGGTCTCATCCCGACCTACCGGCTTCCGGCTCCGGTCGACGTCGTGGTCGCGGCGATCCAGCTCGCCGAGGGCGGCGCGCTGTGGACCCACGTCGCGATCTCGGTGCAGCGCGTCGTTCTCGGGTTCGTGTTCGGATCGCTCGTCGGACTGGCGGTCGCGGCCATCGTTGGGCTGACGCGCTCCGGCGACGTGCTGCTGAGCCCGATCCTTGCCGCTTTCCGCGCGATCCCCTCCCTTGCGCTCGTTCCGCTCCTCCTGCTTTGGATGGGGATCGGCGAGGACTCGAAGGTCACTCTCGTCGCCATCGGCGCGTTCTTCCCGATGTTCACGACGGTTGCGGGCGCTCTGCGGCACGTCGATCCGCACCTCGTCGAGATGGGACGCTCCTTCGGCCTCCGCGGCTGGGATCTGTTCCGGTCGGTCCAGCTCCCCGCGACCGTTCCTGCCCTGATCTCGGGGCTGCGCCTCGCGCTCGCACAGGCCTGGCTCTTCCTGGTCGCCGCCGAACTCCTCGCGGCGTCGATGGGACTCGGGTTCCTCCTCACCGACGCGCAGAGCACCGGCCGCGTGGATCGCATCTTCCTCGCGATCGTCATCCTGGCGGCACTAGGGACCCTGTCGAACGCGCTCGTGACCCTGCTGCAGCGCCGTCTGCTGAGGAGATGGGCATGACGGGTCACTCCGCCGAAGAGCTCCGCCTCGTCGAGACGCGCGCGTACCCTGCCCCGTCGGCCTTCGCCGCGCAGGCGAACGTGTCACAGGGTGCTTACGCGGATGCCGCGGCCGATCCGATCGCGTTCTGGGAGGACGCCGCCCGGCGGCTCGACTGGCAGACGCCGTGGCACACCGCCCTCGATTGGCGCCCTCCCGTCCGTTCCGCGGAAGGCGACCTGTCGATCCCTGTCGCCCGATGGTTCGACGGCGGCACCCTGAACGTCGCGGCGAACTGCGTCGACCGTCACGTCGAGGCCGGGCACGGCGAGAAGGTGGCCCTGTACTTCGAAGGCGAGCCGGGCGACCGCACCGCGGTCACCTACGCCGACCTCCGGCGCCGGGTGTCGCAGGCCGCGAACGCGCTCATCGCCCTCGGCATCCAGCCCGGCGACCGCGTCGTCGTCTACCTGCCGGTCCTCGTCGAGACCGTCGTCATCGCGCTCGCCTGCGCCCGCATCGGTGCGGTGCATTCGCTCGTGTTCGGCGGGTTCTCGGCCGAGGCCGTCCGGTTCCGCCTCGAGGACACCGGCGCGAAGCTGCTGGTGACGAGCGACGGTCAGTTCCGACGCGGGGGAGCGGTCGAGGTCAAGTCCGCCGCCGACACCGCCGCCGCAGGCCTGCCCGCGCTCGAGCACGTGCTCGTCGTCCGACGCACCGGCAGCGACGTGCCCTGGACGCCCGGCCGCGACGTCTGGTGGCACGACGTCGTCGACACGGCATCGCCCGTCCACGAGGCGACGCCGTTCGATGCGGAGCATCCGCTCTTCATCATCTACACGTCGGGCACGACCGGAAAGCCGAAAGGCCTCGTCCACACCACGGGCGGGTACCTCGCGCACGCGAGCTGGGCCCACTGGGCGCACTTCGACGCGAAGCCCGACGACGTCCACTGGTGCACCGCCGACCTCGCGTGGGTGACGGCCCACACCTACGAGATCTACGGGCCGCTGTCGAACGGCCTCACGCAGGTCATCTACGAGGGCACCCCCGACGCACCTCACCGGGAGCGCCACCTCGAGATCATCGAGCGGTACGGCGTGACGGTGTACTACACGGCGCCCACCCTCATCCGCACCTTCATGACCTGGTTCGGCGACGACCTCCCCGAGGGCCACGACCTGTCGAGCATCCGCCTCCTCGGCACCGTCGGCGAGGCGATCAACCCCGCCGCGTGGGCGTGGTTCCGCCGCGCCTTCGGACGCGACGAGGTCCCCGTGGTCGACACGTGGTGGCAGTCCGAGACCGGCGCCGCCATGATCGCCCCGCTCCCGGGAGTCACGACGCTGAAGCCGGGCTCGGCGAGCGTGCCGCTCCCGGGGATCGACGCCGCCGTGGTCGACACGGACGGTCGCGAGGTCGAGCCGGGCCGATCGGGCACCCTCGTCGTGCGTCGTCCCTGGCCCGGGATGGCGCGGACCGTCTGGGGGAACCCCGAACGCTATCGCGACTCCTACTGGTCGACCTATGCCGGCCACGGCGAGCACGGTGGGTACTACGTCGCCGGCGACGGCGCGACCCGCGACGCCGACGGCCACATCTGGATCCTCGGCCGCCTCGACGACGTCGTGAACGTCTCGGGCCACCGGCTGTCGACGATCGAGATCGAATCGGCGCTCGTCGCGCACGCCTCCGTAGGAGAGGCCGGAACCACCGGCGTCGTCGACCCGATCACCGGTCACGCCGTCGCCGCGTTCGTCGTCCCGTCCGGGGCGGGGCAGCCGGATGCCGCTGCCCTCCGCGCGCACGTCGCCCGCGAGATCGGCCCGGTCGCCAAGCCCCGTCATGTGGTCGTCGTCCCCGACCTCCCCAAGACCCGCTCCGGCAAGATCCTCCGCCGCCTCCTCGCCCAGCTGTGGGAGGCCGAGCAGGACCGCCGCGCCGGACGTGAACCCGCGCCCCTCGGCGACACCACGTCGCTGCAGAACCCCGACGCCGTCGACCGCATCGCCGCCGCGCTGGCCGCGGCGTGACCTTCGGCACCCATCCGCCAGAGAGAGAACATGACTGACGAACACCGCTTCGGCTTCCGCACGCGCGCACTGCACGCGGGAGGAACACCGGATGCCGCGACCGGCGCCCGCGCCGTGCCGATCTACCAGACCTCCTCCTTCGTCTTCGACGACGCGACGGATGCCGCGAACCTGTTCGCGCTGCAGAAGTACGGCAACATCTACTCGCGCATCGGCAACCCGACGGTCGCTGCACTCGAGGAGCGCCTCGCGTCCCTCGAGGGCGGCATCGGCGCAGTGGCGACCGCCTCCGGGATGAGCGCCGAGTTCATCACCTTCGCCGCGCTCGTCGGTGTCGGCGACCACGTCGTCGCGTCGGCGCAGCTCTACGGCGGCACGGTCACGCAGCTCGACGTGACGCTCCGCCGTTTCGGCGTCGACACGACCTTCGTCGCCTCGAGCGACCCGGCGGACTACGCGGCGGCGATCCGCCCCGAGACGAAGGTGCTCTACGTCGAGACGATCGGCAACCCGTCGGGGGAGATCGCCGACATCGAGGGCCTCGCCGAGGTCGCACACGCGGCCGGCATCCCGCTCGTCGTCGATTCGACCCTCGCGACCCCCTACCTCGCGCGCCCGCTCGAGCACGGCGCGGACATCGTCATCCACTCCGTGACCAAGTTCCTCGGCGGACACGGCACGACCCTCGGCGGCGTCGTGATCGAGAAGGGGACGTTCGACTGGGGGAACGGCAAGTTCCCGCAGATGACCGAGCCGGTCGCCTCGTACGGCGGCATCAAGTGGTGGGACAACTTCGGCGAGTACGGCTTCCTGACCAAGCTCCGGAGCGAGCAGCTCCGCGACATCGGTGCGGCTCTCAGCCCGCACTCCGCCTTCCTGCTGCTGCAGGGCATCGAGACCCTGCCGCAGCGGATCGACGCGCACGGCGCGAACGCGCGGATCGTCGCCGAGTGGCTCGCCTCAGACCCCCGGGTCTCGTTCGTCACGTGGGCGGGGCTGCCGGATCACCCCCACCGCGAACGGGCCGAGAAGTACCTCCCGCTCGGGCCGGGATCGGTCTTCGCGTTCGGCGTGAAGGCCGGCGACGATGCCGCGAACGAGGACGACCGCGTCGCCGCGGGTCGCCGGGCGGGGGAGGCGGTCATCGACGCGCTCCAGCTCGCCTCGCACCTCGCCAACATCGGCGACGCCCGGACGCTCGTCATCCACCCCGCCTCGACGACGCACCAGCAGCTCAGCGCGGATCAGCTCGTCGCCGCCGGGGTGCCGGCCGACCTCATCCGCATCTCGGTCGGTCTCGAAGACCCCGAGGACATCGTGTGGGACCTCGATCAGGCCCTCACCGCCGCGACAGGAGTCTCCCTATGACCGATCCGAACGCCTGCGCCCTTCCGACCCCGCCGGCACCGGCCGACGGCGTCGCCTGCGCGCTGCCCGGCGCGCCGGCGGCGGCGAACGATGTGCGGACGTGGCCCGCCGCCGGCCCTCAGGAGAGGTTCGAGATCCTGCGCCGGGCGAAGACGATCGCGATCGTGGGTGCCTCCGACAACCCGGCGCGCGCGAGCTACTTCGTCGCCACCTACCTGAGTGGAAGCTCGCCGTACGACGTCTATTACGTCAACCCGCGGGCGAGCGAGATCCTCGGGAGGCCCGCCTACGCGTCGCTCGCCGACCTGCCCGTCGTCCCCGACATCGTCGACGTCTTCCGCAAGCACGACGACCTGCCCGGCGTCGCGCAGGAGGCGGTGGATGCCGGTGCCTCGACGCTCTGGCTGCAACTCGGCTCGTGGCACGAGGGCGCCGCGAAGATCGCCGCCGACGCGGGTCTGTCGGTCGTCATGGACCGGTGCGTCAAGATCGAGCACGCCCGCTTCCACGGTGGTCTGCACCTGGCGGGCTTCGACACCGGGGTCCTCAGCTCGAAGCGGCAGCTTCTCAGCCGGTGAGCCGGGCGCAGGCGTCACAGGCGCGCGGCGACCTGTAGACTGAGAGGATGCCGCGCCGCGTCCGCGCGCGTTCCGGCAGACATCTCTCCTCACCGATCCTGGAGGACCACCATGGCCAACCGTGACCAGGGCATCATCGACCCGCCCATCGACGCACTCCTCAACAAGGTCGACTCGAAGTACCAGCTCGTGATCTACGCATCCAAGCGCGCGCGTCAGATCAACGACTACTACTCGGACCTCCACGAGGGCAACCTCTTCGACAACGTGGGCCCGCTCGTCGACTCCAACGTCGAAGACAAGCCGCTGACGATCGCCCTCCACGAGATCCACGAGGACAAGCTGCGCCTCCGCGCGGCCGAGTGATCTCGACCTCCTGACCCGGGCGCCACACGGCGTCATCCTCATGCCCGCGAGCCCCCCGTGTCGGGGGCCGCGGGCATGATGGTTTCCACACCCCCGATCCGCCCTCTGGAGGACCGATGAGCGCGCTGCGCCTGTTCACGTCGGAGTCCGTGACCGAAGGTCACCCCGACAAGATCTGCGACCAGATCTCCGACAGCATCCTCGATGCCCTCCTCGCGGTCGACCGCGGCAGCCGCGTCGCCGTCGAGACACTGGTCACGACGGGCCTCGTCCACGTCGCAGGTGAAGTCCGCACCGACGGCTACGTCGACATCCCGGGGATCGTCCGTCGCGTCGTGAACCGCATCGGGTACACCTCCTCCGAGACCGGCTTCGACGGCGACTCGTGCGGTGTGACGGTGTCGATCGGCGAGCAGTCGGGCGACATCGCCGCGGGCGTCGACAACGCCCTGGAGCACCGCGAGGGCGGTTCGGTCGACCCCGTCGACGCGCTCGGCGCGGGGGACCAGGGCATCATGTTCGGCTACGCGACGAACGAGACGCCCTCGTATATGCCGACCGCGATCTGGACTGCCCACCGGCTGGCCGAGCGGCTCACCGATGCGCGTCGCAGCGGCGCGCTGCCGTTCCTCCGCCCCGACGGCAAGACGCAGGTGACCCTCGGTTACGACGGCACGACGCCGCGGACCGTCGACACGGTCGTGCTCTCCACTCAGCACCACCCCGACATCTCGCTCCCGGCCCTCCGCGCCGCGGTGCAGGCCGAGGTCATCGACCCCGTCCTCGCCCAGACGGGGCTCGACGTCTCGGGCGTGCGCTACGTCATCAACCCGGCGGGCCCCTTCGTCGTGGGCGGTCCCAAGGGTGACGCAGGCCTGACGGGTCGCAAGATCATCATCGACACCTACGGTGGGGCCGCGCGTCACGGCGGTGGGGCGTTCAGCGGCAAGGACCCCTCCAAGGTCGATCGCTCGGCGGCGTATGCGATGCGCTGGGTCGCGAAGAACGCCGTCGCGGCGGGCTTGGCCGACCGGCTCGAGGTGCAGGTCGCCTACGCGATCGGCCGTGCCGCCCCCGTGGGGCTGTACGTCGAGACGTTCGGAACGGGCCACGTCTCGGACGAGAAGATCACCGCCGCGATTCGCGAATCGTTCGATCTCCGGCCGCAGGCGATCATCGACGACCTCGACCTCCTGCGCCCGATCTACGCGCAGACCGCCGCCTACGGGCACTTCGGGCGGGAACTGCCCGAGTTCACGTGGGAACGCACCGACCGCGTCGACGCGTTGCGGGCCGCCGCCGGGCTCTGACGCCCGTGATCGCCGTCGCACGGATCCTCCTCGATTCGCCGCTCCCTCAACTCGACCGGCTCTTCGACTACGCCGTGCCGGGCGCCCTGGACGCCGACGCGCAACCGGGTGTGCGGGTGAAGGTGCCGTTGCGGAGCGCCGGCCGGATGATCGAGGGCTGGGTCATCGAGCGGGCCGAGGTCGAGCCCGGCGGGCGGCCGCTGTCCGAGGTGGCATCCGTCGTCTCTCCGGTACCGGTGCTTCCGGCATCCCTCTACGCGCTGGCACGGCGCGTCGCCGACCGTGCCGCGGGCTCGGCGAGCGACATCCTGCGCCTTGCGGTGCCGAAGCGGATGGTGCGTGCCGAGAAGGCCTGGCTCGCCGCCGATCCGCCCGAAGCTCCGCAGGTGGATCCGGATGCCGCGACCCGCGCGCACGAGCTCGCATCACCCTATCCGGGGCTCGCCGACGCCGTCCTGAACGGGGAGCGGGTCGCGATCGACGCCCCGCCGCATCCGACTCCCGGAGCTCTCCGCGGTGCGTGGGCGGAGCTGCTCGCGAGCCTCGCCGCGCTCGTCCTGGACAGCGGTCGGAGCGCGCTGCTCGTCGTCCCCGATCACCGGGACCAGACGCAGCTCCTCGACGCCCTCACGACCCTCGTCCCGGGCGAGGCGGTCGTCCGCGACGACGCCCGACGCTCGGGCCCGGAGCGGTACGCGACGTACCTGCGGATGCTGAGTCCCACGCCCTGCATCGTCGTCGGGAACAGGTCCACCGTGTACGCGCCCGCTCACGATGTCGGCGCCGTCTTCGTCTGGGACGACGGCGACACGCTTCTCGCCGAGCCGCTCAGTCCGGGAGTCCACGCACGGGATGCCGCGCTCGTCCGTCAGGAGGAGGAGCACTCCGCGCTCGTCTTCGCCGGCCACACCCGCACCACCGATGTCGAGCGTCTCGTCCAGCTCGGGTGGGTGCGTGAGATCCCCGCGTCGCGACGGGTCAGTCCGAGGGTCGTCCTGTCCGCGACGCACGAGGCCGAGTACCGCGGTGCCCGCGTCCCCTCGGCCGCCTTCGGTGCGGCGCGAGAGGCCTTGCAGCACGGCCCGGTGCTGGTCCAGGTCGCCCGGCCGGGCTACTCACCCGTCCTCGTCTGCGCGGAGTGCCGAACTCCCGCCCGGTGCCGGCATTGCTCCGGCCCGCTCCGTGCGCGCCGCCCCGGTGCGACTCCCGACTGCGGATGGTGCGGCCGGTCGGCGCCGAACTGGACGTGCGCCAACTGCGCCGGGACGCGCTTCCGGATGGCGTCATCGGGGAGTGAACGTACGGCGGACGAACTCGGTCGGGCGTTCCCCGGCATCCGCGTCATCGTCGCCGACGGCGATCACCCCGTTGCATCGGTCGACGGCCGACCGGCCCTCGTGATCGCTACGCGCGGAGCGGAGCCCGCGGCGGAGGGCGGCTACCGTGCGGTCATCCTCCTCGACGGCGACAAGATGCTCATGGCCGAGCAGTTGCGGATCGGCGAATCGTGCCTGCGGTGGTGGTCGAACGCCGCCGCGCTGGCGGCTCCCGGCTCGCCGGTCCATCTCGTCGGCGTCACCGGTCCCGTCGCCCGTGCCCTCGCGACGTGGACCCACGCCGCATACGCACGTGCCGAGCTCGCGGACCGGGCTCCACTGCTGATGCCCCCGACCGTCCGGGTCGCCGCCGTCGAGGGGGCCGCGGCATCCGTCGACCGCGCCCTCGCCGAGCTGCGCGAGGCGGTTCCCGACCTCGTCCCGCTGTCGGTGCTCGGCCCCGTGCCCACCGACGACGGCGCGCGCGCTCTCGTCCGGGTGGACTACGCGCACGGCCGCGCCGTCGCCGAGCAGCTGCGGGCATCCGTCGTCGCCGATGCGGTCCGGGGTCGCCGGCGGGGTCCTGGACCCCGGACTACACTCAGGGTTCGGCTCGATGTGCCCGAGCTCGATCTGTGAGGACCCCTGCATGCGCGTCGTTTTCGCCGGAACCCCCGAACCGGCCGTCCCGTCCCTCCGCGCCCTCGCGGCCTCGTCCCATGAGGTCGTCGGCGTCGTCACGCGACGCGATGCTCCGATCGGACGCAGGCGCGTCCTGACGCCCTCGCCGGTCGCGGTGGCGGCGGAGCAGCTCGGGCTCCCGATCGTCAAGGCGGACCGCCTCGACGACGTCGCGACGGCCGAGATCGCCGCGCTCGGCGCGGACCTGGGTGTCATCGTCGCCTACGGCGGACTGGTGCGCGAACCGCTCCTGTCGATGCCGCCGCACGGCTGGATCAACCTGCATTTCTCCCTCCTCCCGCGCTGGCGCGGCGCGGCGCCCGTGCAGCACGCGCTCATCGCCGGCGACCGTGTGACGGGCGCCGCCGTGTTCCAGCTCGTCCCCGCCCTCGACGCCGGGGACGTCTTCGCCGAGCTCCGCTACGACGTCCCGCGCGGTGCCACGGCGGGCGACGTGCTCACGGACCTGGCCGCGTCCGGCGCGGAACTCGTCTCGGGAGTCGTGGATGCGATCGCCGACGGCTCGGCGGTCACGACGCCCCAGCACGGCGAACCCACCCTCGCGCCGAAGCTCACACAGGCCGACGGCGCCCTCGATCTGGCCGAACCCGCTGACCGGGTGATCGACCGCTTCCGCGGGACGACGCCCGAGCCCGGTGCCCACGTGTCGCTCGACGGTCAGCGGGTGAAGGTGCTCGCCGCCCTCCGCGGTCCCGACGCCGATCTCGAGGCCGGTCAGGTCGCGCTCGTCGGCCGTGACGTCGTCGCGGGCACGGGGGAGGGAACCGTCCTTCTCCGGACGGTCCAACCCGCCGGAAAGGGTGCGATGAACGCGGCCGACTGGTGGCGCGGGCTCCGCGTCGATGATCCTCGGATCGATCTCCCTGGAGCGGTCTCGTGAGCGCCGCCCGCGACGTCGCGTACGCGGTCATCCGCGCCGTCGGCGAGGACGACGCCTACGCGAACCTCCTCCTGCCGCGCGAACTCGAGCGCGCCCGGCTGTCGACGGCGGATGCCGCCCTCGCCACCGAGCTGACCTACGGCACCCTCCGCCGCGTCGGGACCTACGACGCCATCATCGAGATGGCGGCGTCGCGACCCGTCTCGGGGATCGACGCGCCCGTCCTCGACGCGCTTCGACTCGGCACGCACCAGCTCCTCGCGACCCGCGTCCCCGCGCACGCCGCCGTCCACGAGACGGTCGACCTCGTCGGTCGTGTGGCGGGCCGCCGCGCGACGGGGTTCGCCAACGCCGTCCTCCGCCGCGTGTCGGAACGGGACGAGGAGGAGTGGCTGACCCGCATCGAGGATGCCGCCCGCTCCGACGACGAGCGCCTGGCGGTCCGGTTCGCGCACCCCGTCTGGATCATCCGCGCCTTCCGTCGCGCACTCTCCGTCGAGGGACGCGGCGACGAGCTCCTCGACCTCCTCGCCGCCGACAACGCCGCACCCACCGTGACCCTCACCGCCCTGCCGGGCGTCGGGTCGATCCCGGAGGACGCGGAGCGCACCCCGTTCTCCCCGATCGGATTCCGCCTCGCCGGTGGTGACCCGGACCGGATCGTCCGCGGGTCGGGGGGCGCTGTCCGCGTGCAGGACGAAGGGTCGCAGCTTGCGGCCCTCGCCCTGTCGCGTGCGGTGCCGATCCGCGCGGGGGAGCGGTGGCTGGACCTCTGCGCCGCGCCCGGCGGCAAGACCGCCGTGCTGGCTGCCGAGGGCGCCACCGGCGGCGCGATCGTCGAGGCGAACGAAGTGTCACCTGCGCGGGCCCGCCTCGTCCGGCAGTCGGTCGCCGCCGTCCCTCTCGACGTGCCTGTGTCGGAGGAGGACGGCCGCACCCGCGCGGGCCGCGGGGTCTACGACCGGATCCTCGTCGACGCCCCCTGCACGGGCCTCGGCGCCCTCCGACGCCGGCCCGAGGCGCGGTGGCGGAAGGCCCCGGCGGACGTCCCCGAACTCACGCAGCTGCAGACCGAACTCCTCATCGCGGCGGTCGACGCGCTTGCTCCCGGCGGCGTCGTCGCCTACGTGACGTGCTCACCCCACCTCGCCGAGACCGCGGGTGTCGTGGCAGAGGTCGAACGTCGGTTCGGTGACGCTCTCACCCAGCTCGACGCGCGCAAGGTGCTCCGGCAGGTCGTCGGTGGGGATATCGATCTCGCGGAGCCGTCGGATGGATCGGGCCGCGCCCAGCTGTGGCCCCACCGTCACGGCACCGACGCGATGTCGATCTGGCTGCTCCGCAAGAACTGACCGGGCACCGGGATAATGGCTGACGTGGCCGATTCCGACGTACGCATCAACCCCAGCATCCTCGCCGCCGACTTCGTGAACATGCAGGCGGAACTCGCCCGCATCGCGTCGGCCGACTTCGTCCACGTCGACGTCATGGACAACCACTTCGTCCCGAACCTGACGTTCGGCCCGCAGATGGTTCAGCGCATCCAGGCGACGAGCCCCGTCCCGCTCGACGTGCACCTCATGATCAGCGACGCCGATCGCTGCGCTCCCGAGTACGCCGAGATCGGGGCGGCATCCGTCACGTTCCACCTCGAGGCGGCCGCCGACCCCGTCGCCCTCGCTCGTCGGCTGCGGCAGATCGGCGCACGTGCCGGCGTCGCGGTCAAGCCTGCGACCCCCGTGGAGCAGCTGTTCGACGTCCTCGACGAGTTCGACCAGATCCTCGTTATGACCGTCGAGCCCGGCTTCGGCGGGCAGAGCTTCATGGCCGACCAGATGCCCAAGCTCCGCCGGCTCAGCGACGAGGCCCGCCGCCGCGGGTCGCAGGTCTGGCTCCAGGTCGACGGCGGCATCGGCGAGTCGACCATCGCGCAGGCAGCCGATGCCGGTGCCGACACGTTCGTGGCGGGCTCGGCCGTCTTCGGGGCCGAGGATCCCGGCGCAGCGATCAGCGCGCTCCGCTCGGCCGCGGCATCCGCTCACCGTCACTGACGCGCACCGCCGTCACGCGGACCGGCCGGGATCGGCGGGCCGGTACCCTGGAGGGTGTGAAGACCTTCGACGCACTGTTCTCCGAGCTGAGCGAGACCGCGGCGAGCCGTCCCGAGGGATCGGGCACGGTCGCGCAGCTGGATCGCGGCGTCCACGCCATCGGCAAGAAGATCGTCGAAGAGGCCGCCGAGGTCTGGATGGCCGCCGAGTACCAGTCCGACACCGAGACGGCCGAGGAGATCTCGCAGCTGCTCTACCACCTGCAGGTGATGATGCTCGCGAAGGGCCTGACGCTCGAGGACGTGTACCGACATCTCTGATCGGTCCCTCGACTCGTCCGCCCACCTCCACACCGAAAGACGCTCCATGCTGCGCATCGCCGTCCCCAACAAGGGCATGCTCGCCGAAACCACCGCGGGGATGCTCGCCGAAGCCGGGTACACCGGTCGACGCGACCCCAAGGACCTGCACGCCATCGACCCCGTCAACGACGTCGAGTTCTTCTACCTCCGTCCCAAGGACATCGCCACCTACGTCGGCTCCGGTGCGCTGGACGTCGGCATCACCGGTCGCGACCTGCTGCTGGACGCCCGGATGCCGGGTGCCCGCGAGATCGAGAAGCTCGGCTTCGGCGGCTCGACGTTCCGGTTCGCCGGCCCTCCCGGGCGCTTCACCGAGCTCGCCGACCTCGACGGACTGCGCGTCGCGACGGCCTACCCGGGCCTGGTCGACGCGTACCTCGACGACCTCGGCGTCGCCGTCGACCTCGTGCCGCTCGACGGTGCGGTCGAATCCGCCGTCCAGCTGGGTGTCGCGGATGCCGTCGCCGACGTCGTCTCGACCGGCACGACCCTCCGCCAGGCGGGGCTCGAGATCTTCGGACCGGTGCTGCTGGAGTCCGAGGCCGTCCTCATCGGCGCGCCGACCGAGGCCGACGGCACCGAGACGCTCCTGCGCCGCCTGCGCGGCGTGATGGTCGCCCGGCGCTACGTCCTCATCGATTACGACCTGCCCGCGCACCTGGTCGACCAGGCGGTCGCCCTCGCTCCCGGCATCGAGTCGCCCACGATCTCGCCGCTCCGCGACCCCGAGTGGGTCGCCGTCCGCGTCATGAGTCCCCGGAAGACCGTGAACCAGGTCATGGACGCCCTCTACGAGATCGGCGCGCGGGCGATCCTCGTGACCGCCATCCACAACGCGAGGCTCTGACGTGTCGCTCGTCAGCCGCGTGATCCCGTGTCTCGACGTGGCCGCGGGCAAGGTCGTCAAGGGCGTCAACTTCGAGAACCTCCGCGAGATGGGCGATCCCGTCGAACTGGCGCGCCGGTACTACGAGCAGGGCGCCGATGAGATCACCTTCCTCGACGTGACGGCCACCGTCGACGCGCGCGACACGACGTACGACGTCGTACAGCGCACCGCCGAGCAGGTCTTCATCCCGCTCACCGTGGGCGGGGGAGTGCGCTCGGCCGAGGACGTCGCACGGCTCCTCGGGGTCGGCGCCGACAAGGTGGGCGTCAACTCGGCCGCGATCGCCCGGCCCGAGCTCCTCGGCGAGATCGCCGACCGCTTCGGGGCGCAGGTCCTCGTCCTCTCCCTCGACGTCAAGCGCGATCCCGGCACGCCGTCCGGCTTCGCCGTCACGACGCACGGCGGACGCACCCTCACCGACATCGACGCGCTCGCCTGGGCGCGCGAGGCGATCGAGCGCGGTGCGGGGGAGCTCCTCGTCAACTCGATCGACGCCGACGGCACGAAGGACGGCTTCGACCTCGAGCTCGTCTCGCTCATGCGCGAGGTGTCCACGGTGCCCGTGATCGCCTCCGGAGGAGCGGGGGATGCCGCGCACTTCGCCCCGGCGATCGCCGCCGGTGCCGACGCGGTGCTCGCGGCATCCGTCTTCCACTCCGGCCAGCTGACCGTCGCGGACGTCAAGGACGCGCTCGTCCGCGAAGGGGTGGAGGTCCGCCGATGACCCGGTCGATCGAGGAGCGCATGTCCCGAGTGGTCTACAACGCCGACGGCCTCGTCCCCGCGATCGTGCAGCAGCACGACACGCGCGAGGTGCTCATGCTCGGGTGGATGGATGCCGAGGCCCTCCGCCGGACGCTCACCGAGGGTCGCGTGACGTTCTGGTCGCGGTCGCGTCAGGAGTACTGGCGCAAGGGCGACACGTCCGGCCACGCGCAGTTCGTGAAGGGCGTGCGGCTGGACTGCGACGGCGACACGCTGCTGGTGTCCGTCGAGCAGGTCGGTGCGGCCTGCCACACCGGCGACCGCACGTGCTTCGACGCCGACGACCTCGATCCCGTCGTCGGCGAGTTCTTGTGACCGAGGCGACGTCGCGGCGCACACGCCTGTCGGCCGTCCTCGCGATCCTGGCCGGCGGCGCAGTCGGCATCATCGGGTCGACCCAGACCTGGCTCGAGGCGACCGTCGACGACGGGTCTCCGGTGCCGATCGCCGTCGCGGGAGCCGATGCCCTCGCCGTCGTCGCGCCCCTGAGCCTCGCGGCGCTCGCTCTCGGGCTCGCCCTGACGATCGTCGGCCGCGTGCTCCGCCACGTCTTCGCCGTCATCGCCGTGGCCCTCGGCGCCGGCCTCGGATGGGGTGCGTTCCGCATCGCCTCTCAGCGACCCGTGGATGCCGTCGCCGGCCCGGTCACCGACGCCACCGGTCTCAGCGGGGAGAAGAGCATCGCCGCCATCGTGACCGAGGTCACGGCGACGCCCTGGCCGGCGGTCACCGTCGCGGCATCCGCTCTGATCCTGCTCGGCGGCGTGCTCGCCCTCGCGACGGCACACCGATGGAGTTCGGCGGGCCGGAAGTACCGCACGGATCGCGCGGCCGGTCCCCGCGACAGCATCGACTCCTGGGACGATCTCTCGCGCGGCGAGGACCCGACCACCTGAGCTCCGCGGGGCGGGGGAGTCTGCACGCCCCGCTAGACTGATCAGGCGGCGTCAGCCGACCCAGACAACCCGTGCGTCCCATCGAAGGAGAACAATGAGCGGCATCGAGGACCCCGGCCACGGACACTCCCCGGCGGCATGGACGACGGTCATCATCATGCTCGTCGCGCTGACGATCGGCACCGTGTTCTTCTTCCTCGAGATGCCGCTCCTCGTCTGGCTCTCGGTCGTCCTGCTGCTCCTCGGTCTCGTCGTCGGCTTCATCATGACCAAGGCCGGCTACGGCGTCGGCGGGTCGAAGACCGTCTCGAAGCAGCACTGACATGCTCGCCGACCTCATGGGCGGCGCGGTGGAGGATGCACGGGAGCGGGAGACCGTCCGCCCCCTTGCTGTCGTGGAGAAGCTCGCCCTCGCGCAGCCTGCCGCGATCGACGCCCTCGCCGCCCTCGCACCCGCAGAGCGCGTCAAGATCATCGCCGAGGTCAAGCGCGCGAGCCCGTCGCGCGGTGACCTCGCCGACATCCCCGATCCCGCGCTGCAGGCGCGCCGGTACGAACTCGGCGGCGCGTCCGCCATCTCGGTCCTGACCGAGGGGCGCAAGTTCAAGGGTTCGCTCCCCGACCTCGAGGCCGTCCGCGCCGCGGTCACGCTTCCCGTACTCCGCAAGGACTTCATCTCGACGGCCTACCAGGTGTTCGAGGCACGCGCCGCGGGCGCCGACCTCGTGCTGCTCATCGTCGCCGGGCTCGAGCAGGACCTGCTCGCCGAGCTCCACGGTCTCGTGCAGGAGCTCGGGATGACGCCCCTCGTCGAGACGCACTCGGCGGAGGAACTGGCGCGCGCGAACGACATCGGTGCGCGTCTGGTCGGAGTCAACGCGCGCAACCTCTCGACCTTCGAGCTCGACCGCGACCTCTTCGGGCGGCTCGCGGCCGACATCCCTGAGGGTGTGATCAAGATCGCCGAGTCCGCGGTCCTCTCACCCGCCGACGTCGCGCACTACCGTGCCGCGGGTGCCGACGTCGTCCTGATCGGCGAAGCGCTCGTCACGAGTGACCCCGTGTCGACGCTCGCCGCCTTCCTGGAGGCAGGTTCATGAGTCTTCGTGCAGCTACCGGTCCGTTCTTCGGCGAGTTCGGCGGGCGGTACATGCCCGAGTCCCTGATCGCCGCGATCGACGAGCTCACGGCGGTCTACGAGGATGCGAAGGCGGACCCCGCCTTCGCTGCCGAGTTCTCCCGGCTCCTGAGCGTCTACGCCGGCCGACCGTCGGCCCTGACCGAGGTGCCCCGGTTCGCCGAGCACGCCGGCGGCGCGCGGGTCTTCCTCAAGCGCGAAGACCTCAACCACACCGGCTCGCACAAGATCAACAACGTCATCGGTCAGGCGCTCATCACGAAGCGGCTCGGCAAGAAGCGCGTGATCGCCGAGACCGGGGCAGGCCAGCACGGCGTCGCGACCGCGACCGCCGCCGCCCTGTTCGGCTTCGAGTGCACGGTGTACATGGGCGAGGTCGACACCGAGCGACAGGCGTTGAACGTCGCGCGCATGCGGCTGCTCGGGGCCGAGGTCATCCCCGTCACGACGGGCTCGCGGACGCTGAAGGACGCGATCAACGAGGCGTACCGCGACTGGGTCGCGTCGGTCGACACGACCAACTACATTTTCGGCACCGCCGCCGGGCCCCACCCGTTCCCCGCGATGGTGCGCGACTTCCAGAAGATCATCAGCGAGGAGGCGCGTCAGCAGCTCCTCGACGAGATCGGCCGGCTCCCCGACGCGGTCGTCGCCTGCGTGGGCGGCGGGTCGAACGCGATCGGCATGTTCGACGCCTTCCTCGACGACGAGGGCGTGGCGCTGTACGGCGTCGAGGCGGCCGGCGACGGCGTCGACACGCCCAAGCACGCGGCATCCATCGAACGCGGTCGCCCCGGCATCCTCCACGGCGCGAAGACGTTCGTCCTGCAGGACGAGGACGGGCAGACGACCGAATCGCACTCGATCTCGGCCGGGCTCGACTACCCGGGCGTCGGTCCCGAGCACGCGTGGCTCGCGAGCATCGGCCGTGCGCAGTACATCCCCGCCACCGACACCGAGGCGATGGAGGCCCTGCGTCTGCTGAGCCGGACCGAGGGCATCATCCCCGCCATCGAGTCCGCGCACGCCCTCGCCGGGGCGCTGCGCATCGGACGCGAGCTGGGTCCCGACGGCGTGATCGCGATCAACCTCTCGGGCCGCGGTGACAAGGACATGGACACCGCCGCCCGGTGGTTCGAGCTCTACGACGCCGACAAGGAGCCCGTCGAGGTGCCGACCGACCCCGCGCACGGCAGCGGCGAAGGGGTCGAACTGTGACCTCTCGCGTCGCGGCGGCGATCTCCGCCGCGAAGGAGGCGGGACGCGGGGCCTTCGTGGGCTACCTCCCGATCGGATATCCCGACCTGCAGACGAGCATCGACGCCGCCGTCGCTCTCGCCGAGAACGGCGCCGACATCCTCGAGCTCGGCCCGCCCTACTCCGACCCCGTCATGGACGGCGTCGTCATCCAGGAGGCCACGCAGGCCGCCCTGGCGGCCGGGTTCCGCTTCCGCGACACGTTCACGGCCGTCCGTGCGATCGCCGAGCGCGTCGACGTCCCGATCGTCGTCATGACGTACTGGAACCCGGTGTTCCAGTACGGCGTCGACCGCTTCGCCGACGACCTGGCCGCTGCGGGCGGTGCGGGGCTCATCACGCCCGACATCACCCCCGACGCCGCTGCCGACTGGATCGCCGCGTCGGAGCGTACCGGCCTGGACCGCATCTTCCTCGCGGCGCCCTCTTCCACCGAGGAGCGGATCAAGATGATCGCCGAGCACTCCACGGGCTTCGTCTACACCGTCTCGACGATGGGCATCACGGGGGAGCGTGCCGAGTTGGATGCCGCAGCCCGCGCCCTCGTCGACCGCCTGCGGGCCCACGGGGTCGAGAACGCCTGCGTCGGCATCGGGATCTCCACCGCCGACCAGGTGGACGGTGTCCTCGAGTACGCGGACGGCGCGATCGTCGGCACGGCGCTCGTCCGCGCGCTGCGCGACGGCGGCGTCGACGGGCTCGCGGCGACGGCGCGCGAGCTGTCGCAGGGCGCAGGACCGCACGCCGTCACCGCGTAGACTCGCCGTCGTGACTTCTGCTGCCCTCTCTGTCGTCGCGAGCATCCCCAGCCCGTCGATCAGTTCGTTCCAGCTCGGCCCGCTGACGATCCACTTCTACGCCCTGTGCATCCTGGCGGGCATCATCGTCGCGACGCTGTGGACCAACCGTCGCCTCACCACGCGCGGCGCGGAGCCCTGGGTCGTGATCGACATCGCTCTGCTGGCCGTCCCGCTGGCCATCATCGGCGCGCGCATCTTCCATGTCCTGACCCACCCCGGCTTCTACTTCGGCGAGGGCAAGGACCTGTGGGCGATCTTCCGGATCTGGGAGGGTGGCATCGCCATCTTCGGCGCCCTCATCGGCGGTGCGATCGGCGCGTGGCTTGGCTGCAAGTGGAGCGGCATCCGCTTCTGGACGTTCGCCGACGCCCTCGCGCCGGCACTGCTGCTGGCGCAGGCGTTCGGACGTTTCGGCAACTGGTTCAACCAGGAGCTCTACGGTCTTCCCACCGACCTGCCCTGGGGTCTGGAGATCGACTACCCGAACTCGGCGTGGCCCGCCGGGCTGCCCGTGGGCACCCTGTTCCACCCTACGTTCCTCTACGAAGTCATCTGGAACGTCATGGGCGTGATCATCATCGCTGCGGCGGGACGCCGGTTCCGACTGCAGTGGGGACGCCTGTTCGGCCTCTACCTGGTCTGGTACTCGGCCGGTCGCATCGTCTGGGAGTCGATCCGCATCGATCCGAGCGAGGTGTACCTCGGTCTCCGCACCAACGTGTGGGCGGCGATCTTCGGTGTCATCGTGGGTCTGGTCATCATGATCGTGCAGAAGCGTCGGCACCCGGGGCTCGAGCCCTCGCCGTACCAGCCGGGTCGCGAATGGACTCCGCCGGGCGGGGTACACTCACAGGGAACCGATGACTTCGTGGACGTGAGCGCACCCCCCGCGTCCGAAGAATCCTCCGGTGGGGCCACAAGCTCCCTCACCACCCGATAGCACCGCAGGGCCGACGTCGTCCCAGGTTGAGCACCCATGTGAGGACGGTAGGCATGCCCTCGAGCTCCCGTCACGAAGACACCACGACCCGGCCGGCCGGGTCCATCACCGGTCGTTCGTTCCCTGCGAAGCAGGGGATGTACAACCCGGCGTTCGAGAAGGACGCCTGCGGTCTGGCGATGGTCGCGACTCTGCGCGGCGAGGCGGGCCACGACATCGTGGACCTCGCCCTCACCGCGCTCCGAAACCTCGAGCACCGCGGTGCCATCGGGTCGGATGCCGGTACCGGTGACGGCGCCGGCATCCTGACTCAAATGCCCGACGCGTTCCTGCGCGCGGTCGTCGACTTCGACCTGCCCGCGGTCGGCGAGTACGCCGTCGGTCTCGCGTTCCTGCCGACCGACCACGATGAGCGTGCCGCGCAGAAGGCGGCTGTCGAGGACATCGCGGCGAGCGAGGGCCTGACGGTCCTCGGGTGGCGCGTGGTCCCGACGGCGGACGAGAACCTGGGCAAGTTGGCGTTCAACGCACGCCCGGCGTTCGAGCAGCTCTTCGTGTCACGGCCCGCCGTCGGCGATGCGCCGGCGCTGTCCGGCATCGCGCTGGACCGCCGCACCTACCGCCTGCGCAAGCGCGCCCAGCACGAGCTCGATGCGTATTTCGTGTCGCTGTCGAGCCGCACGCTCGGCTACAAGGGCATGGTGACGACGCTCCAGCTCGAGCCGTTCTACCCCGATCTTCAGGACGATCGTTTCGCGACCGAGCTCGCGGTCGTGCACTCCCGCTACTCGACCAACACCTTCCCCTCGTGGCCGCTGGCCCAGCCGCTGCGCATGCTGGCCCACAACGGCGAGATCAACACCGTCAACGGCAACCGCAACTGGATGCGGGCGCGGCAGTCCCAGCTCGAGTCCGAGCTCCTCGGCGACATCAGTCCGCTGCTGCCGATCTGCAGCCCCGGCCAGAGCGACTCCGCGTCGTTCGACGAGGTGCTCGAACTGCTGACGTTGACCGGCCGCAGCCTGCCGCACGCGATCATGATGATGGTCCCCGAGGCGTACGAGAAGCAGGCCGACATCCCCGACGACCTGCGCGCCTTCTACGACTACCACTCGATGCAGATGGAGCCGTGGGACGGCCCGGCAGCGCTCATCTTCACCGACGGCTCGCTCGTCGGCGCGACGCTCGACCGCAACGGCCTGCGCCCCGGTCGCTGGACCGAGACGACGGACGGCCTCGTCGTCATCGGAAGTGAGACGGGTGTGCTCGACTTCGAGCCCCAGCGCATCAAGCGGCGCGGTCGGCTCCGACCGGGACGCATGTTCGTCGTCGACACGGCGCAGGGCCGCATCGTCGAGGACGACGAGATCAAGCGCGACCTCGCCTCGCTCCACCCGTGGCAGGAGTGGCTCGACGCAGGTCGCGTCCGCCTCAAGGACCTTCCCGAGCGCGAGCACATCGTGCACCCCATCGCCTCGATCACCCGGCGTCAGCGCACGTTCGGCTACACCGAGGAGGAGGTGCGCATCCTCCTGACCCCCATGGGCCAGACCGGCGCCGAACCCCTCGGTGCGATGGGCTCGGACACGCCGATCGCCGTCCTCAGCCAGCGGCCGCGCCTTCTCTTCGACTACTTCGTGCAGCAGTTCGCGCAGGTCACGAACCCGCCGCTCGACTCGATCCGCGAAGAGGTGGTCACCTCCCTCGGGCTCGGCCTCGGCCCCGAGCGCAACCTCCTGGCCTCCGGCGCCGACCACACACGGGTGATCACCCTCGACTTCCCGGTCATCGACAACGACGAGCTCGCGAAGCTGCAGAACATCGACCGCGCGCTGCCCGGTCGCCGCTCGATCACGATCCGGGGCCTGTACCGCGCCGACGCCGACGCGGACTCGCTGCGCTCCCGGCTCGACGAGATCTGCGCCGAGGTGGATGCCGCCATCGCCGACGGTGTCGAGTTCATCATCCTCAGCGACCGAGACTCGACGTCGGACCTCGTGCCGATCCCGTCACTGCTGACCCTGTCGGCCGTCCACCACCACCTCATCCGCAACCAGAACCGTATGAAGGTCGGTCTCGTCGTGGAGGCGGGCGACGTCCGCGAGGTCCACCACGTCGCGACGCTGATCGGATACGGTGCGTCGGCGGTCAATCCCTACCTCGCGATGGAGACCGTCGAGTACCTGGTCCGCGCGGGGTACATCACGGGCGTCGAGCCCGAGAAGGCCGTCCGCAACCTGATCTACGCGCTCGGCAAGGGCGTGCTGAAGATCATGTCCAAGATGGGCATCTCGACGGTGTCCTCGTACGCGGGCGCCCAGGTCTTCGAGGCCGTCGGACTCTCGCAGGAGTTCATCGACACGTACTTCACCGGCACCGAGACGAAGCTCGGGGGCATCGGTATCGAGGAGATCTCGCGCGAGAACCTCGCCCGTCACGAGTTCGCGTACCCCGCCGATCAGGCCGCGCGTGCACACGAGCGGCTCTGGACGGGCGGCGAGTACCAGTGGCGGCGGGACGGGGCATCCCACCTCTTCAACCCCGACACCGTGTTCCGTCTGCAGCACGCGACCCGGACGCGCCGCTACGACATCTTCCGCGAGTACACGCAGATGATCGACGAGCAGGCGTCCGACCTGAAGACGTTGCGCGGCCTCTTCCGGCTCAAGTCCGGCGTCCGCCCCGCGGTTCCCATCGACGAGGTCGAGCCGATCTCGTCGATCGTGAAGCGCTTCTCGACCGGAGCGATGAGCTACGGCTCCATCTCCAAGGAGGCGCACGAGACCCTCGCGATCGCGATGAACCGACTCGGTGCGAAGTCGAACACGGGCGAGGGCGGAGAGGACGTCGACCGGCTCCTCGACCCCGAACGGCGCAGCGCCATCAAGCAGGTCGCCTCGGGACGTTTCGGCGTCACGAGCATGTACCTGACGCACGCCGACGACATCCAGATCAAGCTCGCCCAGGGCGCGAAGCCCGGCGAGGGCGGGCAGCTGCCTCCCGGCAAGGTCTATCCCTGGATCGCGCGGACGCGCGGCGGCACGCCCGGTGTGGGACTCATCTCACCGCCGCCCCACCACGACATCTACTCGATCGAGGACCTGAAGCAGCTGATCTTCGATGTCAAGCGAGCCAACCCGTCGGCGCGCGTCCACGTGAAGCTCGTCAGCCAGTCCGGCATCGGCGCGGTCGCGGCGGGAACGGCGAAGGCCCTGGCCGACGTCATCCTCGTCTCGGGACACGACGGCGGCACGGGGGCGAGCCCGCTGAACTCCCTGAAGCACGCGGGCACGCCCTGGGAACTCGGTCTCGCCGAGACCCAGCAGACGCTCATGATCAACGACATGCGCGGCCGGGTGGTCGTGCAGGCGGACGGACAGCTGAAGACCGGACGCGATGTGCTCATCGCGGCGCTGCTCGGCGCCGAGGAGTTCGGCTTCGCGACGAGCGCGCTCGTCGTCGAGGGCTGCATCATGATGCGCGTGTGCCACCTCGACACCTGCCCCGTCGGCGTCGCGACGCAGAACCCGGAACTGCGCAAACGCTTCTCCGGTAAGGCCGATCACGTCGTGAACTTCATGGAGTTCATCGCGCAGGAGGTGCGGGAGTACCTGGCCGAGCTCGGCTTCCGCTCGATCGAAGAGGCCGTCGGTCACACCGAGGTCCTCGACGTGCAGCCGGCGGTCGACCACTGGAAGGCGTACGGGCTGGACCTGTCGCCCATCCTCCGCGGACCCGTGTTCGAGGAGGATGCACCCCGTCACCGCGTGCGCGAGCAGGACCATGAGCTCGAAGAGCACTTCGACGTCGGCCTGCTCGACCGGGCGCGCGATGTCGTCGCCCACGGGGGTCACGTGACGATCGACCTCCCGGTGCGCAACACCGAGCGTGCCGTCGGCACCATGCTCGGACACCACGTCACCAAGGCCCACGGCGAGAACGGTCTGCCGTCGGGCACGATCGAGGTCAACCTGACCGGATCGGCGGGGCAGTCCTTCGGCGCCTTCCTGCCTTCGGGCATCACGCTGCGTCTCGAGGGCGACTCGAACGATTACGTCGGCAAGGGCCTGTCGGGCGGCGAGATCGTCGTCCGGCCTCCCCGCGATGCCGCCTTCGACGCGTCGAAGAACGTCATCGCCGGCAACGTGATCGGCTACGGCGCGACCCGCGGCTCGATGTTCCTCCGAGGCGTCGTCGGCGAACGGTTCCTCGTCCGGAACTCCGGAGCCACGGCTGTCGTCGAGGGCGTCGGAGACCACGCGCTCGAGTACATGACCGGCGGACTCGCCGTGATCCTGGGGCCCACCGGCCGCAACCTCGGAGCGGGCATGTCCGGCGGATCGGCCTACATCCACCACCTGGACCGGGCCCTCATCAACCGCGAGGCCCTCGCGACCGGCGAGCTGGAGCTCCTCGAGCTCGGCGCCGGCGATGTCGAGATCCTCCGCGACCTGCTGGTCCGTCACGTCGAGGAGACCGGATCGGACCTCGCCGAGCGGCTGCTCGCGAACCTCGACACCGAGGTAGCGAACTTCACCCGCGTCCTGCCGCGTGACTACGCGGCTGTCCTGAAAACCCGCCAGGAGGCGGCCGCCGAGGGGCTCGACCCCGACAGCGACGTCGTCTGGAACCGCATCCTGGAGGTGACCCGTGGCTGACCCGAAGGGCTTCCTCAAAGTCACCGAGCGCGAGCTGCCGCCGCGCCGGCCCGTCCCCGTTCGCATCATGGACTGGAAAGAGGTGTACGAGCAGGGCGACCAGGCCGTGCTGCGTCGCCAGGCCGGCCGCTGCATGGACTGCGGCGTCCCGTTCTGCCACCAGGGATGCCCCCTGGGCAACCTCATCCCGGAGTGGAACGACCTCACCTGGCGCGGGGAGGGTCGCGCTGCCATCGAGCGGTTGCACGCGACGAACAACTTCCCGGAGTTCACCGGTCGCCTGTGTCCTGCGCCCTGCGAGAGCTCGTGCGTCCTGGGGATCAACCAGCCGGCCGTCACGATCAAGCAGATCGAGGTCTCCACGATCGACGAGGCGTTCGCGCACGGCTGGGTCGAGGCCGAGCCGCCGGGACGTCTGACCGGCAAGACGGTGGCCGTCGTGGGTTCGGGCCCCGCCGGTCTCGCTGCGGCGCAGCAGCTCACGCGCGCCGGGCACACGGTCGCCGTGTACGAGCGCGACGACCGCATCGGCGGTCTGCTGCGCTACGGCATCCCGGACTTCAAGATGGAGAAGCGCCACCTCGAGACCCGACTGCGGCAGATGCGTGACGAGGGCACCCGCTTCCGCGCCGGCGTCGAGATCGGCAAGGACCTGTCGTGGGACGACCTGCGGGCGCGGTACGACGCCGTCGTCATCGCCACCGGTTCGACCGTGCCGCGCGACCTCGCGATCCCGGGGCGCGACCTTGCCGGCGTCCACTTCGCCATGGAGTACCTCGTCGAGTCCAACAAGGCTGTCGCGGGCGATCAGGTCCCTCACCAGATCCACGCCGAGGGCAAGCACGTCGTCGTGATCGGCGGCGGCGACACCGGCGCCGACTGCATCGGCACGGCGCACCGCCAGGGTGCCCTGAGCGTCACCAACCTCGCGATCGGCAAGCAGCCGCCCGAGGCGCGTCCCGATCACCAGCCGTGGCCCATGATGCCGACCCTGTTCGAGGTCGCCTCGGCGCACGAAGAGGGCGGCGAGCGTTCGTACCTCGCCTCGACCGTCGAGTTCCTCGGCAACGAGGCGGGGGAGGTGCGCGCCCTGCGGGTGGCCGAGACGGAGTTCGTCGACGGCCGCCGCGTCCCCAAGGGCGGGACCGAGCGGGAGATCCCCGCCGATCTCGTTCTCATCGCCATGGGATTCACCGGCCCCGAGCGCACGGCGCTCGAGCAGCAGCTCGGCGCCGTGTTCACCTCGAACGGCAACGTCGAGCGTGCGGACGACTGGCAGGCGACGGCACCGGGTGTCTTCGTGGCCGGGGATGCCGGTCGTGGTCAGTCCCTCATCGTCTGGGCGATCGCAGAAGGGCGCGCGGCGGCCTCGGCCGTCGACGAGTACCTGATGGGGTCGACCAGCCTCCCGGCGCCGGTCCGACCGACCGACGTCGCGATCGGCCTCCAGCACGCCTAGGCTGAGACCGTTCCCAACTCCCGAATCACTACCCGACGGAGCAATTTCTGTGAGACGCGCGAAGATCGTCGCCACTCTGGGTCCCGCCACCGAAAGCTACGAGATGGTCCGTGCCATCATCGACGCCGGTGTGGACGTGACCCGCTTCAACCTCAGCCACGGCGACTACGCCGACCACGACGCCCGCCTGGCGAACGTGCGCAAGGCGGCGGACGACGCCGGCCGTGCCGTCGCCGTCCTCGTCGACCTGCAGGGCCCCAAGATCCGGCTCGGCCGGTTCGCCGAAGGCCCGCACTTCCTCGCCGTCGGCGACGTCTTCAAGATCACGACCGAAGACGTCTCCGGCACGAAGGACATCGTCGGCACGACGTTCAAGGGCCTGCCCGAAGACGTCAACAAGGGCGACTTCCTCCTGATCGACGACGGCAAGGTCCGCGTCCAGGTCACCGGTGTCGAGGGTCCGGTCGTCACGACCGAGGTCATCGTCGCGGGCTACGTGTCGAACAACAAGGGCATCAACCTGCCCGGCGTCGCCGTCAACGTCCCCGCGCTGTCCGACAAGGACGAGGCCGACCTCCGCTGGGGCCTGCGCGCCGGCGCCGACATCATCGCGCTGTCCTTCGTGCGCAACGCCGCCGATGTCACCCGCGTGCACGAGATCATGGCGGAGGAGGGCCGCAAGGTCCCCGTCATCGCCAAGATCGAGAAGCCGCAGGCCGTCGACGCCCTCGAGGAGATCATCGACGCCTTCGACGGCATCATGGTCGCCCGCGGCGACCTCGGCGTCGAGCTGCCCCTCGAGGCCGTGCCGATCGTCCAGAAGCGCGCGGTCGAGCTCTGCCGCCGCATGGCCAAGCCCGTCATCGTCGCGACGCAGATGCTCGAGACGATGATCGAGAACCCGGTTCCCACGCGCGCCGAGACGAGCGACGTCGCCAACGCCGTCCTCGACGGTGCGGACGCGGTCATGCTCTCGGGCGAGACGAGCGTCGGCAAGCACCCCGTCGGCGTCGTCGAGACGATGGCCCGCATCATCGACGCGACCGAGACGCACGGTCTCGAGCGCATCCCCCCGCTCACGGCCAAGCCCCGCACGCAGGGTGGCATCATCACCCTCGCCGCGAACGAGGTCGCCGAGTTCGTCGAGGCCAAGTACATCTGCCTCTTCACCGAGTCGGGCGACACGGCGCGTCGCATGTCGCGCCTGCGCCCCGGCATCCCGATGCTCGCCTTCACCATCGAGCCCGCGATCCGTCGCCGGATGGCGATGACGTGGGGCATCCAGTCGGCGCTCGTCGACCACGTCGCCCACACCGACCTCATGTTCCTGCAGGTGGACGACTACTTCCTGTCGCGCGGTCTGCTCGAAGAGGGCGACAAGGTCGTCGTGATCTCCGGGTCCCCTCCCGGAATCATCGGTGCGACCAACGACATCCGCATCCACAAGATCGGTGACGCCGTGCACGGCAAGGCCCCGATCTACAAGGCCGAGAGCTGATCCCTCGCCTGTGATGCACGAAACGGCGCCCCCTCGGGGGCGCCGTTTCGCTGTGGTGCCGGTGGTGGGAGTCGAACCCACACGCCCTTTCGGGCAACCGAGTTTGAGTCGGTCGCGTCTGCCATTCCGCCACACCGGCGCGCGCCTGATCGACGATACCGCAGGATGCGGGTGCGCCCTGGCCTAGGATGGACGAGTGACTGAGCAGGAACCCTCCCTCGCCCCCCAGGCAGCTCCCACCCCGCGACGCGTCGTCGTCGCGGAGGATGAGTCGCTGATCCGCCTCGACATCGTCGAGATCCTGCGCGACAGCGGCTTCGATGTGGTCGGCGAGGCGGGCGACGGCGAGACCGCCGTCCAGCTGGCCACCGAGCTCCGTCCCGACCTCGTCATCATGGATGTGAAGATGCCCATCCTCGACGGCATCAGCGCCGCCGAGAAGCTGAGCAAGAACCACGTCGCCCCCGTCGTCCTCCTCACCGCGTTCAGCCAGAAGGAGCTCGTCGAGCGGGCGAGCGAGGCCGGCGCGCTGGCCTACGTCGTGAAGCCCTTCACCCCGAACGACCTCCTGCCGGCGATCGAGATCGCCCTGGCGCGCTACGAGCAGATCATCACGCTCGAAGCCGAAGTCGCCGACATGGTCGAGCGCTTCGAGACCCGCAAGCTCGTCGACCGGGCCAAGGGCCTGCTCAACGAGAAGATGGGTCTGTCCGAGCCCGAGGCGTTCCGCTGGATCCAGAAGGCATCCATGGATCGTCGCCTCACGATGCAGGATGTCGCCAAGGCGATCATCGAGCAGCTGGCTCCCAAGAAGGCCTGACGCCTTCGTCATGATCGACGAACTCGACGTCCCCGTCACCCTCGCATCGCGAAACGGATCGGTGCGACTGCGGGGAGCGTCGCAGGACGACCTCGATGCGATCGTCGCGCTGCTGTCGGACGACCCGGTCAGCGCCGGTCGCGGAGATGTGGCGGCCGCGGAGGACCGGGGCCTCTACCTCCGCGGATTGCTGCGCACCCTGGACTCGGAGAGCAACGACGTGCTGGTCGTCGAGAGCGACGACCGCGTCGTCGGGACGATGCAGCTCACCGTCATCCCCGGGATGGCGCGTCGCGGCAGCACGAGGCTCCTCGTCGAAGCTGTCCGAGTCGCGAGCGCCGAGCGTTCAGCGGGGATCGGCGCCGCGATGATGACGTGGGTCGCCGACGTCGCTGCTCCTGCCGTCGGAGCATCCGTCGTGCAGTTGACGTCGGATGCCGCGCGCACCGACGCCCACCGGTTCTACACGCGCCTGGGGTTCGTCGACTCGCACGTCGGCTTCAAGCTCGCCGTCCCGCGCTGAGCGGATCAGGATGTCGGCAGGTCCCGCACCATGTTGGTGATCCGGACCGTCGAGCACCGGCGACCCTGATCGTCGGAGACGACGATCTCGTGGACCGTGAGGCTCCGGCCGAGGTGCAGGGGGGTGCAGACCCCCGTCACCCATCCTTCGGTCGCCGAACGGGTGTGCGTCGCATTGATGTCGATGCCCACCGCGAGACGGCCGGGACCTGCGTGGAGGTTGGCGTGCATCGACCCGAGCGACTCGCCGAGCACGACGTAGGCGCCGCCGTGCAGGAGGCCGACCGGCTGAGTGTTGCCGGCCACCGGCATCCGCGCCACGGCCCGCTCAGGCGAGAACTCGGTGAACTCCATGCCCATCTTCTCGGCGAGGGCTCCCATGCCCCGGCTCGTGACCCATTCGAGCGCGTCGGAGGGGAAGGACGCGGACTCGGGCATGGCGATTCACCTCGTGGATCGGGCGGTGCCGACGGGGCAACGCGGGGGAAGTCGATGTCGCGGCCCGAACTAGGCTGGTCGGGTGAGCGACTCCGGAAAGCCTACTCTGCTCGTCGTCGACGGCCACTCGCTGGCCTACCGGGCGTTCTACGCCCTTCCCGTCGACAACTTCTCGACGAAGGACGGGCAGCACACCAACGGGATCTACGGCTTCCTCTCGATGTTCGTGAACCTCGTCAAGGCAGAGAAGCCGACGCACCTGGCCGTCGCCTTCGACACGTCGCGGCAGTCGTTCCGCACGCGCGTCTACGAGGAGTACAAGGCCAACCGCTCCGAGTCGCCCGCCGAGTTCAAGGGGCAGATCCCGCTGTTGCAGGACTGCCTCGCCGCCATGGGCGTGCCGGTGCTGACGAAGGAGGACTTCGAGGCCGACGACATCCTGGCGACCCTCGCGACGCAGGGCGTCGAGAGCGGCTACCAGGTGCTCGTGTGCTCCGGCGACCGTGACACGATCCAGCTGGTGACCGAGGACGTCACGCTCCTCTACCCGAGCGTCCAGGGCGTCTCGCAGCTGAAGCGCTACACCCCCGACGCGGTCGTCGAGAAGTACGGCCTCCCGCCCGAGAACTACCCGGACATCGCCGCGCTGGTGGGCGAGACGAGCGACAACCTGCCCGGCGTCCCGAAGGTGGGGGAGAAGACCGCGGTCAAGTGGATCACCCAGTTCGGTTCGCTCGACGCGCTCCTTGAGCGCGCCGATGAGATCAAGGGTGTCGTCGGCGGAAACCTCCGCGAGCACCTCGACGACGTCCGTCGCAACCGCCAGCTCAACCGCCTTCTGCGGGACGTCGAACTCGAGTACGCGCCCGAGGACCTCGTCATCCGCCCGCTCGACACCCAGGCGGTCCGCGACATCTTCGCTCGTCTGGAGTTCCGCACCCTTCTGCCGCGGGTGTTCGAAGCATTCGACGCGACCGACGAGCCGCCCGCGCCCGAGGTCTCGGCGCCCGAACCGCAGCAGACGGATGCCGCGACCCTGGCCGTGTGGCTGACGCAGCAGACGGGCGAACTGGCGTTGACGGTCACCGTCGCCGGCGGTCTTCCGACGCGCCTCGGCGTCGCGACGTCCGACACGGTCCACGAGGTCGATTGGGACGAGAGCGCCCGCGAGGCGCTCGCCCCGTGGCTCGAGAGCGACGCCGCGAAGATCATGACCGACGCGAAGCCGCAGGTGAAGGCTCTCCGCCGCGCCGGTGTTCGGCTGAGCGGGCTGACGTTCGACGTCCTGCTCGCGGGATGGCTGCTGCGTCCGAGCCTGCCCGACAAGACCCTCGCCGACCTCGTCGACCGCTACCTCGACGAGAAGCTGCCCGAAGCCGACCCGTCCCAGCTGGTCCCCGAGACCGAGGGCGCGACGCCGGGTCAGCTCGCCTGGTTCGCCCTGCGGGTGGCCGAGGCTGAACGGGCGGAGCTCCCGGCATCCGTCGGCGCCGTCCTGACTGACATCGAGCTCCCGTCCCTCGACGCCCTCGCCGACATGGAGCTCGCGGGGGTCTCGGTCTCGCGCGACAAGCTCTCGGGCTTCTCGGGCGAGCTGGCCGCACGAGCCGACGCGATCGCGCAGGAGGCATACGGCATCATCGGGCGCGAGGTGAACCTCGGCTCGCCCAAGCAGCTGCAGGAGGTGCTCTTCGACCAGCTGGAGCTGCCGAAGACTCGTAAGACGAAGACGGGGTACTCGACGGATGCCGCGGTCCTCGCCGACCTTCAGGAATCCCACCCGCATCCGTTCCTGGGGCTTCTCCTCCAGCACCGTGAGGCGACGAAGCTCCGCCAGATCATCGAGTCGCTGACGGTCGGCATCGCCGACGACGGCCGTATCCACACGACCTACGTGCAGACGGGCAGTCAGACGGGCCGCCTCTCGAGCACCGACCCGAACCTGCAGAACATCCCGATCCGCAACGAGGAGTCGCGCCGCATCCGCGAAGCATTCGAAGTCGGCGAGGGGTACGAAACCCTGCTGACGGCGGACTACTCGCAGATCGAGATGCGCATCATGGCGCACCTGTCGGGTGATCCGGGGCTCATCGAGGCCTTCAACTCGGGTGAGGACCTGCACCGCTTCGTCGGCGCCCGTGTGTTCGGTGTGGAGCCCGCCGAGGTGACCGCGCCGATGCGCACGAAGGTGAAGGCGATGTCGTACGGCCTCGTCTACGGGCTGAGTGCCTTCGGTCTGTCGAAGCAGCTGCGCATCGAGCAGTCCGAGGCGAAGCAGCTCATGCTCGAGTACTTCGCCCGCTTCGGTTCCGTGCGCGACTATCTGCGCTCGTCCGTCGAGCAGGCGCGGATCGACGGCTACACCGAGACGATCTTCGGACGCCGCCGACCGTTCCCCGACCTGACGAGCCCGAACCGCGTGCTCCGCGAGAACGCCGAGCGCGCGGCGCTCAACGCCCCCATCCAGGGCAGCGCGGCCGACATCATGAAGATCGCGCTCGTCGAGATCCACAGCGACCTCCGTGAGAAGGGTCTGGCGTCGCGCGTGCTTCTGCAGATCCACGACGAACTCGTCGTCGAGGTGGCGACGGGGGAGTGGGACGCAGTCGAGGAGATCGTCCGCGCCCGGATGGGGGACGCGGCGGAACTCTCCGTCCCGCTCGACGTGCAGATCGGCCGCGGCACCGACTGGGACGAAGCGGCTCACTGACGTCCGGCGGTGCGACGCTCTACGCTCGAGGGATGACCGACGCACAACGCACGCCCACTCCGATCGACACGATCGCGGACCGCTGGGTGGACACGCTGGCAGAGCTCTCACCGAGTCTCGCGACCTACATCGGACGCACCGAGCACAACGGCCGTCTCGATGACTTCTCACCGGAGGGACACGACCGCCTCGCTGCTGCGGCGGGCGAGACGCTTCGCGCCCTGCAGGCCGCGGACGCGGTCGATGACGTCGACGAGGTCACGAAGATGGACCTCTCGGCGGAGCTCGGGCTGCAGCTCGACCTGCACGCGGCGAAGTCGCACCTGCGCGACCTCAACGTGATCGCCTCGCCGTCTCAGGACATCCGCGCGGCGTTCGACCTCATGCCGACCGACACCGTCGAGGACTGGTCCGTCGTCGCCACGCGCCTCGCGGCCATCCCGACCGCGCTCGGCGGATACATCGAGACGCTCCGGCGGGGGATCGCCGAGGGTGTCGTCCCCGCGCGTCGCCAGGTCCGCGAGGTCGTGACGCAGATCGCGCGATACACGAGCGACACCGGCTTCTTCGCGACCTTCGTCGGCGATGCGGCCCCCGCCGACGGTCACCTTCCCGCCTCGCTCGCGCGCGAGCTCGCCGACAATTCGGGCGCCGCTCGTGTCGCGTACGACCAGCTCGCGGCGTTCCTCCGCGACGAACTGGCACCGGCGGCCTCCGAAGTGGATGCCGTGGGCCGGGAGCTCTACGCGCTCCACTCGCGTCGGTTCCTCGGCGCGACGATCGACCTCGACGAGACCTACGAGTGGGGCGTCGAGGAGCTTTCGCGGATGGTCGCCGAGCAGGAGTCGATCGCGAACGAGATCCAGGCCGGTGCCAGCGTCGAGGAGGCCGTCGCCTTCCTCGAGCAGGACGAGGCGCGCAAACTCCGCGGCACCGAGGCGCTGCAGAAGTGGATGCAGGAGACCAGCGATCGCGCCGTCGAGGAGCTCGGACGCACCCACTTCGACATCCCCGACCCGATCCGCCGCCTCGAATGCATGATCGCGCCGACGAACGAGGGCGGCATCTACTACACCGGCCCGACGGACGACTTCTCGCGGCCCGGCCGGATGTGGTGGTCCGTCCCCGAGGGCGTCGACACCTTCGACACCTGGCGCGAGCTCACGACGGTCTACCACGAGGGTGTTCCGGGGCACCACCTGCAGATCGCGCAGGCGGTCTACAACCGGACCGAGCTGAACTCCTGGCGGCGCCTGCTCGCCGGTTCCAGCGGACACGCTGAGGGGTGGGCCCTGTACGCCGAGCGACTCATGGCGGAGCTCGGCTACCTCGACGACCCCGCGGACCGCCTGGGCATGCTCGACGGCCAGCGGATGCGGGCGGCCCGCGTGGTCCTCGACATCGGCGTCCATCTCGGCAAACCGCGGCTCGACGGCACCGGGACGTGGGACGCCGACTACGCTCTCGAGTTCATGCGGCGGAACGTCAACATGTCCGACGAGTTCATCCAGTTCGAGGTGAACCGCTACCTCGGGTGGCCGGGTCAGGCACCGTCGTACAAAGTCGGTCAGCGGATCTGGGAGCAGATCCGCGACGAGGCCGCTCAGCGCGGGGGGTCCGACTTCGACATCAAGAGCTTCCACATGCGAGCACTCCGCCTCGGCGGCGTCGGGCTCGACACCCTCCGTGCCGCCCTGCGCGACAGCTGACGAGACGTCGAAACTCTCCGTCGGGGGATGCCGGGAATATCCGGCATCCCCCGACGTTCATGCATGTGAATGAAAGGGGCGGACATGACCGCTGTGGAACTTGGCCTGGACACGTTCGGCGACATCACCGTCGATGAGAACGGCGATAAGGTATCGGGCGCTCAGGCGATCCGGAATCTCATCGCGCAGGCGACCCTCGCCGATCAGGTGGGCGTCGACTTCATCGGCGTGGGGGAGCACCACCGCGCGGACTACTCCGTGTCGAGCCCCGAGATCGTCCTCGCGGCGATCGCCGCGCAGACCGAACGCATCCGCGTCGGCACCGCTGTGACCGTCCTCTCCAGCGACGATCCGGTACGCGTCTACGAGCGCTTCGCGACGCTGTCGGCGATCTCGAACGGTCGCGCTGAGGTCATCCTCGGACGCGGATCCTTCATCGAGTCCTTCCCGCTCTTCGGGTTCGACCTCTCCGATTACGAAGCCCTCTTCGAGGAGCGGCTCGAGTTGTTCTCGCTGCTCCGGACGGAGAAGCCGGTCACGTGGCAGGGATCGACCCGGGCCCCCCTCACCGACGCGGACGTCTTCCCCAAGACCGAGCACGGCTTCCGCGCCTGGGTGGGCGTGGGCGGATCGCCCGAGTCGGTCATCCGCACCGCCCGCTACGGGTACGGGCTGATGCTGGCCATCATCGGCGGCCCGGCGGCCCGCTTCCGCCCCTACGTCGACCTGTACCACCGCGCCGTCGGCGAGCTCGGCACCGAGGCTCAGCCCATCGGCATCCACTCTCCGGGGTACATCGCCGACACGGACGAGCAGGCGTGGGAAGAGGCCTACCCGGGCTTCGAAGCGCAGAACAACTCGATCGGCCGCGACCGCGGCTGGCCTCCCTACAGCCGGATGCGGTTCCAGCACGAGGTCGGCCCGGAGGGTTCGATCTACGCCGGATCGCCCGAGACGGTGGCGCGCAAGATCGCCGACACCATCACGACCCTCGGCGCCTCGCGATTCGATCTCAAGTACGCCAACGGCACTCTCGGGCACGAGAAGCTGATGCGGTCGATCGAGCTCTACGGCACCAAGGTGATTCCGATGGTCCGCGAGATGCTCGGCGAGTGAGCCCGGATCGGCGCTCCCCTCGTACGATGCAGGGATGACCACGACCACGACGGGCTCCGTCGCCAGCCGGCTCGACCGTCTGCCGTTCACCCGGACCCACCTGCGTGTCCTGACCGGTTCGGGCGCCGGGTGGGCCTTGGACGCGATGGACGTCGGGCTGATCTCGTTCGTCATCGCCGCGCTGGTCAGCGAGTGGGACCTCACGCCGGCCTCGACATCGTGGATCGCCTCCGCGGGCTTCGCGGGCATGGCGATCGGCGCGACCGTCGGCGGTCTGCTCGCCGACCGCATCGGCCGGCGATCGGTCTTCGCCCTCACCCTGCTCGTCTACGGCGTCGCCACCGGCGCGAGCGCCCTCGCCGGTGGTCTCGTGGCTCTGATCGCGCTGCGGTTCCTGGTGGGACTGGGGCTCGGCGCCGAGCTGCCCGTCGCCAGCACCTACGTGAGCGAGTTCGCGCCGGCCCGGATGCGCGGGCGGATCATCGTCGTGCTCGAAGCCTTCTGGGCCGTCGGGTGGACGGCATCCGCTCTCATCGGCTACCTCGTCATCCCGTCGGTCGCCGAGGGGTGGCGCTGGGCCCTCGCGATCGGCGCCGTCCCCGCGGTCTACGCCCTCGTGGTGCGATGGGGTCTCCCCGAGTCGCCACGCTGGCTTGCCTCCCGCGGACGGGTCTCCGACGCGGAGCGGGTCGTCTCCGACCTCGAAGCATCGCGTCCACTGTTCGGACGGCCGACGACCGACTCCGCGCTCGCCCCGGACGCCCTACCAGCACCCGCGACGACGGTGGGGATGCGGCTGCGCGGCCTCTGGGCCCCCGATGTGCGCGTGCGCACCGCCGCACTCTGGGTCGTCTGGTTCTGCGTGAACTTCTCGTACTACGGCGCCTTCATCTGGATCCCGACGCTCCTCGTGTCGCAGGGGTTCGGTCTGGTGCGCAGTTTCGAGTTCACGCTGCTCATCACCCTGGCCCAGCTGCCCGGATACGCCGTCGCCGCGTGGCTGATCGAGAAGTGGGGGCGGCGCGCGACGCTCTCGGTGTTCCTCGCCGGTTCCGCGGTCGCCGCGATCCTGTTCGGACAGGCGACGACGGTGCCGATGATCCTCGCCACGGGGATGGCGCTGTCGTTCTTCAACCTCGGCGCCTGGGGCGCCCTCTACGCTGTGACGCCCGAGAGCTACGTCACCACCCTTCGGGCGACCGGTGCCGGCTGGGCGGCGGGCATCGGCCGCATCGCCTCGATCCTCGCGCCTCCGGTCGTCCCCGCGCTCCAAGCGCTCGGCGGCATCCCGCTCGTCTTCATCGTGCTGAGTGCCTTCTTCGCGGTCGCGGCGGCCGCCGCGTGGGGGCTCGCCGAGTCGCGAGGTCGCAGCCTCGCGGACTGATCGACGGCTGCGACTCGTAGGCTGGCGGGATGTCACAGGAAGTCCGCTACGTCGCGATCGGGGATTCGTTCACGGAGGGCGTGGGTGACGAGCTGCCCGACGGGACGGTCCGAGGCTGGGCCGACCTGGTCGCGCAGGGATGGGCCGATTCGCGAGGCGAGGCGATCTCGTACGCGAACCTCGCCGTACGCGGCAAGCTCATCGGACCGATCGTCGACGAGCAGTTGGAGCGCGCCCTCGCCCTGAACCCGACGCACCTCTCGTTCAACGGCGGCGGCAACGACATGCTCCGCCCCCGCACTCCCATCGCCCGTGTCGCCGACGTCTTCTCGCAGGTGCTGCGGCGCTGCGATGAAGAGGGCGTCACGATGATCGTCCTGTCGGGGGCCAACCCGTCGGCGCAACTGCCGCTGTCGGGGCTCATCCAGCGCCGCGGCGATGAGCTGTCGCGCGCGGTGACGGAACGGATCCGCGGTCGTGATAACCTCGTCGTCGCGCTCAACTGGCCGGACGCCGAGCTCTCGGACCCCTCCTTCTGGTCGGCGGATCGTCTCCACATGAACTCCCGAGGCCACCATCGGGTCGCGGCACGCGTCCTCGAGGCCCTCGGCGAACGACCGCCCGCGCAGTGGTGGCGGCTCGACGAGGCGGACTCGGCGGTGTCCCTGAGTCGCGCCCGCTACTTCCGCGAACACCTCGGCCCGTGGCTTCGGCGACGTCTCACGGGCACATCCTCCGGCGACGGCCGACCGGCCAAATACGGTGACTGGCTCACCGTGCAACCGCGAGCCACAGCCTGATTCCGCCCCCTGTCAAGGGCTATCAGGTTCCTGTCAGGGTCGGGGATGATCGGAGCACACCGCCAAGAGAGGGAGTGTGCGCATGAGCATCGGAACCGGAATCGTGCTGTTCGTCATCGGAGCCATCCTGACGTTCGCCATCGACGTCGACGTCCAGTACGTCGACCTCGACCTGATCGGCTACATCCTGATGGGCGCCGGTGTCGTCGTCTTCATCCTCGGCCTCGTGCTGATGATGCGTCGGCGTTCCAGCGAGTCCACCGTCCGAACGGTGGACCCCGTCGCGGGGGAGCGGGTCACCCGCTCCGAGACGCGGACGTCGGGAGACGGCACCGTCTGACACGCGACAGACATCGAACGACCCGTTCCTCCCGGAGCGGGTCGTTCGTCGTTCCGGTCAGACGCGCCGGCGGGGCTGGTCCATCCCGATATGGATGCGGGTGCGCCGCCGTTCGATGCTGATAAACACCGCACCGAGGACCCACAGCGGAATCTGGACGAGGAACGCGATGCGGAAGGCATCGAGTCGGTAGGTGTCGGGGGTGCCCGCTCCCTGCAGATCGAGCACGAAGCCGATCGCGAAGATCGCGAGGAGGGCGGCGAGGAAGCCACCCGCATTGGTGACCCCGGTCGCCGTGCTGAGCCGGTGCGACGGATTGTGCGTCCGAGCGTGGTCGAAGGCGATCATCGACGCCGGCCCGCCCATGGCGAGAGCGATGAGCAGAATGACGAGGAGCCAGATCGGTGAACGCCCCGGCCAGAGGATGACGGCCGACCACGCCAGCAGTTGGAACCCGACAGCGGGAAGCACGAGGGCACGCGATCTCCGGTGGGGCGCTCTCCGCGACAGCTCTCCGAGGACGGGACCGAGCGCCATCCCGGCGAAGACGTAGATCGAGGTGAGCGCGCCGGCTTGGCCCACGGTGAGCCCTTCGCCCGCGGTGAGGTACGGGAAACCCCACAGCAGGATGAACGCGGTGCCCGCGAAAGGCGTCGTGAAGTGCGACCAGAAAGCCAGTCGCGTCCCCGGGTGGGCGAGTGCTGCGCGGATGCCGACCCCGGTGTCGATCGTCGACGTCACGACGCGGATGGCGCCGGTGTCGGTGTCGACGCTGACGTCGCGCGCGAGTTCGGGCGGGCGGTTGCGGACGATCGCGAAGACGAGGATCGCGAAGAGCACGCAGAGCCCGGCGATCCCCCCGAACGTCACGCTCCAGTCCGTCGCGTGGAGGACGGCGGCGATGGGGATGACCGCGATGAGCTGACCCGCTTGCCCGAGGATGCCGGTCAACTGCACCATGAGCGGCCCGCGCTGTGCCGGGAACCACGTCGCCACCAGGCGAAGGACAGCGGGGAAGACGGCGGCATCGCCCGCTCCGAGCAGCATGCGCGCGACGATCGCCACGCCGACGCTGGGGGACAGGGCCATCGTCAGCTGGCCGGCCGCCATCAGCAGCATCCCGATCGTGATGATGGGTCGGGAGCCGTAGCGGTCGAGGAGGACGCCCACGGGGATCTGCATACCGCCGTAGACGGCGAGCTGGACCACCGCGAACAGCGACAGGGTCGCGGCATCCGCCTGGAACCGGTCGGCGGCGTCGACGCCCACCGCAGCCAGGGACGTGCGGTTGGTGACGGCCAACATGTACGCGGCGACACCGGTGCCCCAGATGAGCCAGGCTCGCAGACCCGGACCGTTCGCTCGTCCGACTGCGTCCACCCGCCCACGCTACTCTCCGCCGGGCGTACGCTGAGGCCACACCACCGGATGAGCGGAGAACGACATGAAGGCGACCATCGGCGAGACGGTCATCGCAGAGGCGAATGACGACGAGATCATCCGGATCGAAGGGAACGCCTATTTCCCGCCGGCATCCGTCAAGGAGGGCGTGCTGGTCGAGAGCCCGACGCCGTACACGTGCCCGTGGAAGGGCGAATGTCAGTACTTCCACATCGAGGCCGGTTCGGAACGCCTGTCCGACGGCGCCTGGTCGTACCCGAACCCGTACCCGTCCGCATTCGACCGTGTGGGTGCGGACTTCTCGGGCTACGTCGCCTTCGCGCCCGGGGTCACCGTCGGAGCCTGATCACTCCTCCAGCGGGCCGAGAAGGGGACGGGGAACGAACCGCGCCGTCTCGGCCAGAGGCTGTTCGAGCTCGACGACCGTCAGGGTGTTCCTTCCGGCACGGGTGACGGGCGCCGGCACGTAGAGCGTCTGCTGCGGTCCGTTGGACCAGTAGCGACCGAGCAGGAAGTCGCCGACGAAGACGTACCCCTTCCCCCACCCCGTGGTGTCGAGGTAGAGGTCGGTCGCTGTCTCGAGGTCGAAAGCGCCCTCCGCCACCGACAGCTCGGGCGCCGCCGAGGCGTCCTCGAGGAGGACCGGCGTCGTCCGCCAGCCTGCGAGATCCCGGCCGTCGACGGTCACCGGACCGATGAGACCTTTCACCTCGCCCAGCCGTTCGGCGTAGTTCACACGCCCCTGCTCCTCGACCAGGATCGAGAGCGCCGAGCCCCGTGGCAGCCGGAGGGCGTGTTCGTGGCGCGTCCGCGAGAGCGATCCGATCCGGATGCCGTCGACCGAGACCCACGCCTGGTCGCGGACCTCGCCGATCGCGAGGACGCCGCCGGGAAATCCGTCCGGCAGCGCGACGTCGTAGCGGAGGAGCGTGCCGGTGTGAGCGGCATCCTCGAACGTGACCCTCCCGGGCAGTGAGCGCAGCACTCCGGCGTCGGACGTGCGGCGCGGAGTCAGGGCGACGGAGAACTCCGGACGGGGCGTCGCCGACGGCGGCAGGTCGTCCGGGACGTCGGCGTACTTCGCGATCACCTCTCGGAACGCGTGGAACTTCGCCGTGGGATCGCCGGCTTCGTCGAGCGGAGCGTCGTAGTCGTAGGACGTCACGATGGGCAGGTACCGGCCTTTGTCGTTCGCGCCGTTGGTCGTGCCGAAATTCGTCCCGCCATGGAACATGTAGATGTTCACCGAGGCTCCGGCGGCCAGGAGGTCGTCCAGTTCGGCAGCGGCGGCGCCGGCATCCGTCGTGTGATGCGTGCTGCCCCACCAGTCGAACCATCCGTCCCAGAACTCCGAGCACATGAGGGGTCCCGTGGGCTGGTGCTGTCGGAGGGTCGCGAGACGTTCGCCGGCCCGCGAGCCGAACGAACCGGTGAGATGGATGCCGGGGAGCGACCCGGCCTCGAGCATGTCGGGCTCGGGCTGGTCGACCGTGGTGAGCGGCACCGTGATGCCCGCATCCCTCGTGACGCGGACCAGCTCCGTCAGGTAGTCCTTGTCGGAGCCATAGGCACCGTACTCGTTCTCGATCTGGACGAGGACGACGTTGCCGCCGCGGTCGATCTGACGGGGCGCGACGATGCGGTACACGCGGCGCAGGTAGGTCTCGAGCGCGGCCTGATAGGCGGCATCCGTCTGTCGCAACCGGATGCCGGGGGTCGCCGTCAGCCAGGTCGGGAGGCCCCCGTTGTGCCACTCGGCGCAGATGTACGGGCCGGGGCGGACGATGGCGTGGAGCCCTTCGGCGGCGATCAGGTCGAGGAAGCGGCCGAGGTCTAGGCCGTCCTTCTCGCTCCACTGGCCCTCGACGGGCTCGTGCGCGTTCCAGGCGACGTAGGTCTCGATCGTGTTGAGCCCCATGAGGCGTGCTTTGCGGATGCGGTCGGCCCAGTCGCCGGGATGGATCCGGAAATAGTGCATCGCGCCGGAAATGATCCGATGGGGCCGGCCGTCCAGCAGGAAGTCGCGGTCGCCGATGGCGAAAGTGCTCATGTGATCTCCGCTCGGAGCTGTTCGTCCGGGTACCCGCCTGCGTCGAGGAGGGGTGACGTGGCGCTGCGCGAACTGCTATGTTTACGCAATCATGTCGCCTCAGCGTAGCACGCGACCGGCCCCGGAGACGGGTGCCGATGCACTCGACGAGCCCGTGGCACGTCGTGGCGGAACACCTCACGGCGTGCCCACGCAGGCCGACGTCGCTCGCCACGCGGGCGTCTCGGCGCAGACGGTCTCCCGTGTCGTCACGGGCGGCGCGCGGGTGGACGAGCCGACGCGGGAGCGCGTCCTGGCGAGCATGCGGGAACTCGGATACCGGCCGAACCGGGCGGCGCGTGCACTGCGCTCAGCCCGGTATCGGAGCATCGGCGTCATCATGAGCGATCTGACGTCGTACGGCAGCGTCCGCACGTGGGAGGCGATCTCCCGCGCGGGCGCGGCATCCGGCTATGCGGTCGCCCTCGTGCCGACCTCGCGATTCGACCGCAGCGCCGTCGCCGAGGCCATCGAGCGCGCGCGAGACCAGGCCGTCGACGGGCTCGTCATCGCGATCGGCGATCACCTCTCGGCGGGAGAGGATCTGCCCCTTCCCGACGACTTGCCCGTCGTCGTGGTCGATGCGTCCGCCCTCGATGACCGCTCCTTCGTCGACACGGATCAGACGATGGGCGCCGGTCAAGCCGTGACGCACCTCCTCGAGCTCGGGCACGAGACCGTCCACCACGTGGCGGGCCCGGTGAGCTCGTATTCCGCCGTCCGCCGCGAGCAGGGATGGCGGGCGGCGCTGACCGCCGCGGGGCGGACGACCCCCACCCTCGAGCGCGGGGACTGGAGTGCGCAGTCTGGATACGACGCAGGATGCCGTCTGCGCGGGGAACCCGCCGTGACCGCCGTGTTCGCGGCCAACGATCAGATGGCCCTCGGGGTGCTCCGCGCGTTCCACGAGGCCGGCGTCGCGATTCCTTCGCAGGTCAGCGTCGTGGGCTTCGACGACATGCCCGAGGCGGGGCAGTTCTGGCCGCCGCTCACCTCCGTCCACCAGGAGTTCGAGCAGGTCGGGCGCGCGGCCGTCGACGTCCTCCTCGCGCGCATCGACGACACCGCCGCCGTCCAGCGACTGTTCGTCCCCACCCGACTGGTCGTGCGCGGGAGCACGGCCACCGCTCCCCGAAAGGCGACCTCATGACGTTCCACCCCTCGCACACCGGCGTGCTCTGGCGCGGCGACGGACAGACCGTCTCGATCGAGGCCTGGGGGAGCGGCGTGCGCGTGCGCGCCGCTCTCGGCCCGATCGACGACGCTCCCGGCGCCCTCGTCGAGGTGCCCGACTCCCGCGCCGAGGTGTCCATCGAGGGCGCCGTCGCGACCGTCGCGGCCGGTGGTGTCCGCGTCGTCGCCGAGGAAGAGGATTACCACGACTGGTCGGTGGGGTTCCACAGGCCCCGACTGCGGTTGCGGGTGCAGGATGCCGACGGCCGCCTCCTGTTCGAGGAGATCCGCGACGGCGGGGCCCTCAAACTCGCCGCGCGCGAGTTCCGTCCGACCGAAGGCGGCGACCACCGGCTGCGGCTGAGCCTCGCCGCCCCGGCGGACGAGCACCTCGTCGGGATGGGGCTGTACCAGCAGGACCTGGTCGACCTGAAGGGCACGGTGCTCGAGCTCGCGCACCGCAACTCGCAGACCTCCGTCCCGTTCGTCGTCTCGAGTGCCGGGTACGGCTTCCTCTGGAACCTCCCCGCGATCGGCCGCGCCGTGTTCGGGGCGAATCGCACCGAATGGGAGGCCGAGAGCGCGACCCAGTTCGACTGGTGGGTGTGCGCGGATCCGCGTCCGTCGCAGATCGCCGCCGCGTACGCGGAAGCCACGGGTCATGCGCCGATGATGCCGGAATACGGCCTCGGGTTCTGGCAGTGCAAGCTGCGCTATTCGACCCAGGACGAGCTCCTGGCGGTCGCGCGCGAGTACCGCCGCCGCGGCATCCCGATCGACGTCATCGTGGCCGACTTCTTCCACTGGCGGTGGATGGGGGACTGGCGCTTCGAGGAGGAGTTCTGGCCCGACCCCGCCGCGATGACGGCGGAGCTCCGCGAGCTCGGGATCGAACTCATGGTGTCGGTCTGGCCGCAGGTGGTGCCGCAGTCCGAGAACTGGGACGAGCTGCGCGATGGGAACATGCTCGTGCGCACCCGGCGAGGGATCGATGTCCAGTACTACTTCGACGGCCAATACACGCGGTTCCTCGACGTGACCGAACCCCGGGCGCGCGAGTTCCTCTGGCAGAAGCTCGCCGAGAACTACGGCGCCTACGGCATCACCGCGTTCTGGCTCGATGAGGCCGAACCCGAGTACGGGGCCTATCACTTCGAGAACTACCGGCTCGCTGCGGGGTCGAGCGCGCAGGTCGCCAACCTCTACCCGCGGGAGTTCACCCGCGCGATCGCGGACGGTCTCCGTGCCGACGGCAACGATCAGCCGGTCTCGCTCGTCCGGGCGGCCTGGGCCGGATCGCAGCGGCACGGCGCGCTGGTGTGGTCGGGCGATGTCCACTCGACCTTCGCCGATCTGAAGGCGCAGATCGCCGCGGGGATCCACATGGGGGCCGCCGGCATCCCGTGGTTCACGACCGACATCGGCGGGTTCACGGGCGGCGATGTACGGGAGCCCGCGTTCCACGAGCTCCTCATCCGCTGGTTCCAGTTCGGGGCCTTCAGTCCCGTCATGCGCCTGCACGGCGATCGCGTACCCGGGATCCCCGTCGTCGACGCCCAAGGCGTCGCGCGCGTCGGGTCCGGGGCCGACAACGAGGTGTGGAGTTTCGGCGAGCAGATCGAGGCCCTCCTTGTGGAGTACATCCGGCTACGCGAGGACCTGCGTGACTACACCCGCGAGGCGATGGCGGACGCTCACCGTGACGGAGCCCCCGTCATGCGCGGCATGTTCTTCGAGTTCCCCGACGACGAGCGGGCGTGGACGACACCGGGGCAGTACCTGTTCGGGCCCGACATCCTCATCGCCCCGGTGACCGAGCCGGGGGCGACCCGGTGGGACGTCTACCTGCCCGCGGGGACGGCATGGACCGACGCGCGGAGCGGAGCGTCGCACGCCGGCGGTCAGACCGTGACGGTCGACGCCCCTCTCGCGTCGATTCCCGTGTTCCACCGCGGTGGCCGCGTCGGATCGGCGCTCGCCCGACTCGCTGACCTGCCCGACATCCGCCTGTCCTGATCCGACCTCACACCCTCGATGGAGAGAACCGAATGAGCCTCATCACCGCGACGACCCGCGCCCACCGCATCGACCGACGCATCTACGGCCAGTTCGCCGAGCACCTCGGTCGCGGCATCTACGAGGGCCTATGGGTCGGCGAGCAGGACGAGATCCCGCACAAGAACGGTCTGCGCACCGACGCGATCGCGGCCCTCCGCGAGATCAAGGTGCCCGTCGTCCGCTGGCCCGGCGGCTGCTTCGCCGACGAGTACCACTGGCTCGGGGGCGTCGGGCCCACCGAGCAGCGTCGCGCGATGGTCAATACGCACTGGGGCGGTGTCGTCGACCCCAACACCTTCGGTACCCACGAGTACTTCGAGCTCCTCCACCAGCTCGACGCCGAGGCCTACGTCAACGGCAACGTCGGCAGCGGCTCGGTGGCCGAGATGCAGGACTGGGTCGAGTACATGACCCTCGACAAGCACACCCCGATGGCCGAACTCCGCCGCGCGCACGGGCGCGACCAGCCGTGGAAGCTGCAGTTCTTGGGGGTCGGAAACGAGAGCTGGGGATGCGGCGGCAACATGCTCCCTCTCCACTACGCGAACCTCTACCGCCAGTACCAGACGTTCGTGCGCGACTACGGGGACAGCCACGTCGCGAAGGTCGCGTGCGGTGCGAACGCCGACGACTACGAGTGGACGGACGTCCTCATGGCGCGCGCCGCCGGGCACATGGACGCGCTCAGCCTCCACTACTACACGCTCCCGACGGGGGAGTGGGACGTGAAGGGCGCCGCGCTGAGCTTCGACGACGCCGCCTGGTACGACACGATCCACCGCACGCGGCAGATGGACACGCTCCTGCGCCGTCACGGCGAGATCATGGACCGGCACGACCCGGCGCGCCGCGTCGGCCTCTTCGTCGACGAGTGGGGCACCTGGTACGACGTCGAGCGGGGGACGAACCCGGGCTTCCTGTTCCAGCAGAACACGATGCGCGACGCGATGGTCGCGGCGGTGAACTTCCACATCTTCCACCGTCACGCCGCCCGCGTCCGGATGACGAACATCGCGCAGATGGTGAACGTCCTCCAGGCGATGCTCCTCACCGACGGCCCGCGCCTGCTGAAGACCCCGACGTTCCACGCGTTCGGCATGTACATCGACCACCAGGACGCCGATTTCGTCGAGACCGTCGACGACGGCGGGCGCTCGGGCGGTCGTGGCGGAGCGCACCTCGACCACACCGTCAGCGTCAAGGACGGCGTCTACACCGTCAGCGCCGTCAACTGGGACCTCGAGACCGAGGCCGAGCTCGCACTGCGGCTGCCCGAGCGGATCGGCGAGGTCGTGAGCGCCCGGATCCTGCACGCGGCGGCATCCGCTCACAACACCTTCGACGAACCGGATGCTGTCGCCCCGGTCGACTTCGACGGAACCGTCGTGGCGGGCACCGACCTCCGTCTCGCGCTGCCGCCGCGCAGCATCGTGACGGTGCGGGTGCGGGCAGCCGGATGAGCGAGACGGCAGCCGAGCTGCTGCCGCTCGCCGCCGTCGCACTGACGAACGGTCCGTTCGCCGCCGCGCAGCAGCGCGCTCTGCGGACGGCGCTGGACCTCGACCCCGAGCGGCTGCTCGCGCCGTTCCGCCGGGAGGCGGGGCTGGCGACGGGTCCGGGATACGGCGGCTGGGAGTCGGAGGGACTCGACGGGCACACGCTCGGGCACGTCCTCAGCGCGCTGTCGGCGCACGCGGCCGGCGGGTCGGCCGCCGCACGCGAGCGTCTCGAGCTGCTGCTCACCGGGCTCCGCGACTGCCAGGTCGCTCACGGCACGGGTTACGTCGGGGGCGTGCCGGACGGCGTCGCCCTCTGGAGCGAGATCGAGAACGGACGGATCGACGCGCAGACGTTCGATCTCGACGGGCGGTGGGTGCCGCTGTACAACCTCCACAAGACGCTGACGGGTGTCATCGACGCCGCGGTGTACGCCGACTCCGCGCTCGGACGGACCGTTGCGGCGGAGTTCGTCGAGTGGTGGCTGCGGGTGTTCGCACCGCTCGGAGACGCCGACGTCGAGATGGTCCTCCGGACCGAATCCGGTGGCCTGGCGGCATCCCTCGGTCGATGGTCGCAGTTCACCGACGACGAGCGCCCGGGCGGGCTCGCCGTCCGTCTCGCCGTCCGCGCCTTGTGGGAGCCGCTCGCGGCGGGGCGTGATCCGTTGGACGGACTGCACGCCAACGCGCAGATCCCGATCGTCGTCGGCCACGCCGTCCTCGCCGGACTCGGCTGGGGCGAGCAGTTCGCCGCCGCGGCCCGGACCTTCTGGGAGAGCGTCACGCGGCACCGGACGACCTCGATCGGCGGGAACAGCGTGCGCGAGCACTTCCCGCCGCGCGACGATTGGTCGACCATGTTCACGGCGCGCGAGGGCCCCGAGACGTGCAACACGGTGAACATGGTCGAACTCGCCCGTGAGCTCCACCGGCTCGACGGCGGCGCCGAGCACCTCGCCTACATCGACCGCGCCCTCAGCGCGCACGTGCTCTCGGCGCAGCATCCCGACCACGGCGGCATCGTGTACTTCACGTCGCACCGGCCGGGCCACCATCGCGTCTACTCCCGACGCGAGACGGGATTCTGGTGCTGCATGGGCACCGGTCTCGAGGCTCCTGCCCGGTTCGCCGCCGCGGCATTCGCGCAGGCTCCCGGGCGTGTCGACGTGAACCTCCTCGTCGGTGCACGCGCCCGAGTCGAGGACGTCGTCGTCGAGACCGAGACCGACCGTCCGTTCGGGGACGACGCGAGCATCCACGTGAGCGTGCCGACTCCGCGCTCCTTCGTTCTGCGGATCCGTCTGCCGGAGGGGGTGGATGCCGGGACGGCGGAGGCCCTGGTCGACGGCACCGCGTACCGGCCGGCGCCCGATGGCTGGTTCCGCATCGATCGCACGTGGACCGACCGCACAACGGTCCGGCTCACGCTGCCGCCTGTGCTCCGAGTCGAGGCGGCCCCCGACGGATCCGGGTGGGCGACTCTCGTCGACGGGCCTCGCGTGCTCGCCGAGCGTCTGCCTCATCCCGCCGTCGACCCGCTCGCGACGGACGCCCGCATGGGCCACATCGCCCGCGGGGCGCTGCTCCCGCTCGCAGCGGCGCCGATCCTGACACCCGAAGACGTGCGGTCGGCGGACCGATCCGGAGGCCGCGTCGTCGTGCTGCCGGCGACCCCGACCCGGCGCGAAATCGTCCTCGAACCTTTCGCCTCTCTGCACGATGATCGCTACATCCTCGCCTTCCCGTTCGCGTCAGACGGGGATGCCGCGGCCCGCCTCACCGCGCTCCTCGCCGAGGACGCACGCGCCGACGAGCTCGACTCCCGCACGATCGACGCGGTGACGTTCGGTCAGCAGCAGCCGGAATCCGATCACGCCCTGACGTTGGCCGGCACGGAGTCCGGATACAACGCGGTGCACTGGCGGAGGTTCTTCGGTCCTTCGACGTTCGTCCTGCAGGACTGGGGTGCGTCGGCCGCGACCTTGCGTGTCTCCTGGCTCTCGGATGCGGTCGGCCGGCGGATGATCGTCGGGATCGGGGACGACGTCGTGGTCGACCGCATCATCGATGCCGGCGACGGCGACGGCATCGAGATCGACCTCGCTGCCTACGCCGACGGCCGGTCTCGCTGGGTCGTCGTGGTGGACGGGGCAGGCGAGGGCACTCCGCGCCTCACCGAGGCCCGCCTGATGAGCGCGGCGGTCGCCTGACCGGCGGCCGTCAGGCGTCGTGACGCCAGAACGCGCACGCGTGCGCGTCGAGGCGGAGGTCGACGGCGGTCGAGTCCGGCGCGACGCCGCGCACGGTCTCGTCTCCTCTCCGACCCGGGCGCGTGGGCACGGTCGCATCCGTCCACACGTCGACGATCGACCCGGGTGCGGGGCCGAGTCCGAGGTCCCGCGTGTCCAAGGTCGCCGTCAATGCGGAGCCGGTGGTGTTGACCGCCGCGATCCACGTCGTCGCCCCGCCGGTCGCGTGCCAGAGGACGAGGCCGTTCTCGCGCCGGATCTCACCGGACGACTCCGCTCGCGCCAGCAGGTCGACCAGGGCGGGGCTCTGCAGGAGTGAGATCGTCTCGGGCTCGGTCGAGGGCAGGTCGCCCCCGAACATGAGCGGCGAGCGGGCGATCGTCCAGAGTGTCAGCAGGCTCCGCCGCTCGGCGGGGGTGAGCGCATCGTCTCGTGGCTCGCCACGCTCGGCACGGATCCCGATGCGGCCGAGCGGCAGCATGTCGGCGTCCGGCCAGGCACCCCGGCGCGCATGCGGCGCCCATCGTGCCATGCGTCCGAGGTTGTCTGCGACATCCTCCCACCGGTCCCACACGTCATCGCAGATGCGCCACATGCTCGCGTGTTCGGCGAGATGCCCGCGGTGAGCCGCGGATAGGTCGCGGCCGGGGGAGAGGCTGAGGATGATCTCGCGCTCGGCGGACTCCACTGCCGCGCTGTATGCCGAGATGTCCTGCTCCTGGTAAGGCCAGAGCATGTCGTCGGCCTTGATGAGGTCGACACCCCACGCGTCGTAGAGGGCGACGGTCGAACGGTAGTACGCCGCGGCGTCCGGATGGGCATGATCGATGCCGACGAAATGGGGGTTCCACTCGCAGTCGTTCGCGGGGTCGGCGATCGCCGACAGCGGCGTCGAGGTGCCGTGCAGCAGCAGACCTTCCGCCATCGCCCGACGAGGGATGCCGCGCATGACGTGCAGCCCGAACTTCAGACCGAGCGCGTGTATCTGCGCGGCGAGCGGTCCGAACCCCGCGCCGCCGGACGAGGAGGGGAAGCGCGCCGGGTCGGGGAGGAGCCGCCCGTGCTCATCGATGTGCAGCCGGGCGTCGTCGTTGTAGCCGTGGGAGCGAGCGTCGGGATCCGCCCAGTCCGCGTCGACGACGATGGTGTCCCACCCGGCGTCCCGCAGGTGCTCCGCCATGAAGCGGGCGTTCGCGAGCACCTCCGCTTCGGTGACCGTCGTGCCGAAGCAGTCCCAGCTGTTCCATCCCATCGGCGGGCGATCCGGGCGTGCGAGGACCATGTGACTCCTGTCGGGTTCGTCCTCAGCCCGCGACGGGCTGAGGGGCGGATGAGGCGGTCGGTGGAGGACCGGGCGGTTCCACTCGCGGACCGGGACGCGACCGCACGCGGCGGGCGAGAGCGCTCGAGTCGAGGTGGTTCTCGAAAGCGAGCACGGCCATCCCCGTCGCGACGCTGTTGACCTGGACCGGTGACACTCCGAGATCGAGACGCGCGGCGGTCAGTTCTGGAGCACGCTCGGCGAGGGCGATCCGCGCGGCCGGCAGCAGCGCGTCTCCGAGCGCCCACGCGGTCCAACCGGTGAGGGTCATGACCTCCGGATTGAGCACCGCGACGATGTCCGACAGGGCGATGCCCAGGTACCGCGCGGTCCGCGCGAGCGTCTCGGCGACGGGGGGATCGCCCACCGCGTCGCGGAGCCCCTCGATGAACTCCCGTTGGTGGAGCTGCAGGAGCGCGTGATCGGGATCCACCTCGCTGAGGGTGTGACGGATGCCGGGCACCCCCACGTACGCTTCGACGCACCCCCGGCGGCCACAGCGGCATAAGCGCCCGTCGAGCTCGAGGACCGTGTGGCCCCATTCGCCCGCCGTATGCGTCGCACCGCGGAGGACCCGCCCTTCGACGATGATGCCTGCACCGACGCCCGTGCCGAGATTCACGACGACAGCGCTCGAGCGCCCGCGAGCAGCGCCGAACCAGATCTCCGAATGTCCCACGGCCTGCAGGGGGTTCGCCGTTACCAGGGGTCCCGGGAGGCGTGGGCGCACGCGGTCCTCCAATCGGCGCACGTGCGCCGCCCATCCGGGCGTCGCCGCGGTGCCGGTGCGGTCCGTCGACAGGAGACCGGGCAGGCCGAGGCCCACCCCGAGGATGTCGCTCGGCGCGCGGCCGCCTCTCTCGAGCGCCAGGTCGACGGCACGCAGGAGAGCATCGGCCACGCTGTCGACGGACACCCACTCTTCATCGATCTCGACGTTCGCGGCGCCGATCTCCGTGACGGCGGCGTCGAACACGACGGCACGGACGTAGGTCTCGGCGAGGTCGATCCCGAGGAAGGAGCCTCCCTCGCCGTCGATCCGCAGCACCGTCGTCGGTCGACCGGTGCCGGCGCTGTCGGTCCCGGCATCCGCGATGAACCCGGCCTCCCTTAGCTCCGCGACCAGGTTCGACACCGTCGCGGCGCTGAGTCCCGTCGTGTGCGCGAGTTCGGTCCGCGTGGCCGTCCCCTGCACGACGAGTGCGCGGACGATCTCGCGCCGGGAGGCGTCGCGGATCTCACTCGAGGATCGAGTACGGGTCATGGTCGTCACAGGTCTCTGACCCGAGCGGGGCTCAGGCGCCCCCGAGGCCTGTCTCCGCGACACCGCGCAGCAGCCACCGCTGCAGCAGGATGAAGACGAGCAGGACGGGGATGGAGGCGAGGAAGCCCGCGGCGAACAACCCGGTGTAGTCGAAGGTCTGCGCTGTGATGAACGACGACAGGTAGACCTGCACAGTGAGCGCGCCGAATCCCGTACCGGCGACCACGAGTGGCCAGAGGAAGGCGTTCCATGCGCCGAGGAAGCCGAGAACGGTGAGGGCCGCGGCGAAAGCGAGCGAGTTGGGCAGCACCACGCGAACGAAGGTGCCGATGTACCCGAGGCCGTCGAGCTTGCCGGCCTCTTCCAGTTCCCTCGGGAACGAGATGAAGAACTGTCGGAAGAGGAAGACGTTGAACGCCGTGAACAGCGTCGGGATGACGATGCCCTGCAGACTCTCGGTCCATCCGAGCCACGAGACGATCAGGTAGTTCGGGAGGAACGTGGTGGCGCTCGGGATGAGGAGCATCGTCACGGTCAGCGCCAGGAGCGGCTTCGAGGCGCGGTTCGGGATGCGGGCGAGCCCGTACCCCGCGAGGGCGCCGATGATGATCTGCCCCACCGTCATCGACACGGCCATGATCGCCGAGGTCACGAGGGACTGTCCGAAGCGCTCGTCGGCGAAGATCTCCGCGAACTTGCCCCAGTTGGGGTTCGTGGGCCACCACACGAACGTCTTGGAGGTGACGTCCTCGGGCTGCGAGACCGCGGTCTTGACCATGACGTACAGCGGCATCAGGAACAGCAGTGCGAGGACGATGAGGACCGCGTAGCGGAAGGTCAGTTCGACCCTCCGGCGGACGGGGTTTCCGACGACACTCATGAGGCGCGTCCCTTCCGGGCACCGCGGCGCGGCGCTTTCGTCTCGTCAGCGGCACCGAATCCGAAGAAGCGCGACTGCAGGAGGGCGACGAGGACGACGATCGCCGTGACGACGAACGCACCCGCGGAACCCTTGCCGTAGTCGAGTTGCTGGAACGAGAGGTTGTAGATGTAGAGGAGGGGTGGTCGGACCGAGGGGATCGTCCGTACGAGGTTGTAGAACTCGTCGAACGCCTGGAACGCCGCCACCAGCAGGAGGAGCATAACGGCCGCCGTGGTGGGGCGGAGCTGGGGCCACGTGATCGCGAAGAATCGCCGGGGTCCGCGGGACAGGCCGTCGATCGCCGCGGCTTCGTACAGCGTCTCGGGGATCCGCTGGAGGCCGGCGATGAACAGCAGCATGTAGAAACCGACCTGCAGCCACAGGCGGACGCTCACGATGACGACCCAGTAGTAGGGCGACTGCGTCAGCCAGGCATCCACCGTCGGCAGCCCGAGCGAGGAGAGCACCGAGTTGGCGACGGAGGAGGTCGATCCGCTGAAGATGCCGAGCTTCCAGATCAAGGACGCGATGACGTACGAGAACGCCGTCGGCAGGAAGAAGACGGATCGGAAGAAGGCGCGGGCGACCGGGAGGTTCGCCACCAGCATCGCGAGGACCAGCGAGACGATGAGGGTGGTCGGCACGACAAGCACCGCGAACACGGTGAACGACAGGAGCGATGACAGGAAGCTCGGGTCGGTCAGCAGCGAGACGTAGTTGTCGAAGCCGACGAAGTCGGTCGGCGTGATGGTCGCAACGGCGCGCGTGAAGCTGAGATAGAAACCCCAGAACAGCGCGATGATGCTGAAGATCAGCAGGCCGAGGAAGAACGGGCTGACGAAGAGCCAGAAGGCACGCCGGGTGCCTCGGATCGGACGCCGGCGTCGCGGCACGGACGGCGGGGGAGTGGGCCGGTGGCCCGGGTCTGAGACCCGGGCCACCGGAGTGTTGAGTTGAGTCACTGGAGTGCGTCCAGCATGCCCTGCATCGTGGTCTGAGCCGCAGCCAGCTCGGACTTCGCGTCCGCGCCTTCGACGACGATGCGGTTGACCGCGTCGGTGAGCGCTGTGCTCATCGCGGGCGTGTAGTACGGGCCGCCGGTCCAGCCGTACTCCGTGGTCAGGTCGACGATGTCCTTCGCGATGCCGTCACCGAGGCTCTTGGCCTGCTCGCGGGCGGACTTCAGCGGCGGGATGTGGAATCCGTACTTGGTGCTGAACTCGATCTGCCAGTCTGTGTCGTCGATCCACTGCTTCTTGGCGATCTCCTTCGCCTTCTCGATCTTGCCCGACTTGCCGGCGACCATCTCGTTCCACTGCGAGACGCCCACGATGGGCTGTCCGCCTTCGAGCGCCGGGACCGCGAATGCGCCCACGTCGTCGCCGAGCGCCTTCTTGAGGGCGGGGATCGCCCACAGGCCCTGCCAGCTGATCGCGACATCACCGGCGATGAAGGACGTCGGGTCCCACCAGTCGGTCGGTGCGCCCATCAGGAGCGAGCCCGAGTCGTAGAGATCGTGAGCCGAGGTCAGCGCGTCGGCGAGCTGGGGCGAGTCGAGCGAGACCTTCGTGTTCTCGTCGTTGATGATGCCGCCGGGGGCTGCCGGCGGCAGGTTGGCTGCGAGGATGCCCGCGCCACCGTCGTTGCCGAGGAACAGGCCCTTGTGGTCGGCGTTCGTGAGCTTCTTGGCCGCCTCGACGAGCTCGTCCCACGTCGTGGGGACCTCGATGCCGGCTTCCTTGAACATGGAGGGCCGGTAGACGAAGAGCTGGGCATCGGTGATCATCGGGATGCCGTAGTACTTGCCGTCGATCGTGACGGGCTTGAGGGCGATCGGGAGGATGTCGTCCTTGACAGGCTCGACGATGTCCGTGAGATCTGCGTACTGCCCCTGTCGGGCCGCCTCGACGTTGATCGCGTTGTACTCGAACAGGTCGACCCCGCGGCCCGATGCGAGCAGGGCGTTGACGCGCTGCGCGTAGTCGCCCTCGACCCACTGGAGGTCGATCTTGGCGTCCTTGTAATCGTCCGCCCAGCGGTTGACGGCATCCTGGACGCCGTCTTCACCGTACTGGTGGTAGAACTGCGTGATCGGGCCGTCCGCACCGCCGCCCGCGCCGCTCGAGCATCCGGAGATCAACAGCGCGGATGCGCTGAGGAGTGCTGCTGTGATTGCGAGCTTGCGTCGCTTGGGTGATGTCATCCTTCTCGCCTCTCTGCGGGATGGTGACGGCGATACGGGTATCCGATCGGTCCGCCGTCGCACCGATCGCCCTTAATCTAACGCTTAAAAGAAGGGGTGGTCTACCCCTGATCCAGAATCGGTTCGGCTCTGGCAGTATTCATGCAGGCAGTCGCCTAGGTCGTGGGGATGCCGGAGAGAAGAGACAGTGGTCGGGAAGAGATCGTCGCGCGACATCCGCAGCGAGTCGCGTCTCGACGTCCTGCACGGTCTGCTCTCGGCGGGAACCTCGACGCGTAACGAGCTCGCCCAGACGACGGGGCTGAGCGTCGCCACCGTCGCGACCATCGTTCAGGAGCTCCGCGGCGAGGGCCTGGTGGTGGATGCCGGCAGCTCGGCGCTCGGTGCCGGACGACCGACGACGATGCTGCGGGTGAACGGTGACCGCGGCCGCATCCTCGGGATCGACGTCGCCGAGACGTACGTCCGCGCGATCGTGTTCGACGCGAGCCTCGAGGAGATCGGCTCCGTCGAGGTCCCGATGGACGAGTCCCTTCCGTCGGCGAGCAGCGTGACCGAGACCATCGTCCGCGCCGTCGACACGGCTCTCCGCGAGACGGCGATCGACCGCGAGCGTGTCCTCGGCGCCGGCATCGCCCTGCCCGGCCTCATCAGTGCGGAAGAGTCGGCGGACGCCGTCGCTCCCCGCTGGGCCGCGCGGAACGTCGAGGTGCTCCGCCAGCTGCGTGAGCGCATCGGTCTTCCGCTCGTCGTGGAGAACCCGCTGAAAGCCATCGCGACGGCCGAACTCTGGTTCGGGCGGGGCCGTACCGCGGCCTCGATGGTGATCGCGAACCTCGGCACGGGTGTCGGAGCAGGCATCGTGCTCGAGGGGAAGATCCTGCGGGGTGCGACGCACAGCGCGGGGGAGTGGGGTCACGCCGTTCTCGTCCTCGATGGGCGCGCCTGCCGTTGCGGTCGCCGGGGCTGTGTCGAGGCGTACGTGGGGGCACCCGGCATCCAGGTCACCCTCCGGGAGATCGCTCCCGATCACGAGCTCGCCGTCGTCCCGCAGCGCGAGTTCATCGACGGATTGGCACAGGCGCACCGCCGGGCCGGGGGAGACCCGGTCATCGACGACGTATTGGCGCGCACTGCCCATTACCTCGGGGCGGCGCTCGGCGACCTGGCCTCGATCATCGATCCCGAGGTGATGATGCTGACGGGCTGGACCGCGTGGACGCTCGGCGATGACCTGGTCGAGCCCACGAAGCGCGAATTGCAGCGCCGGGCACCGATCGGCGCGACCACGCCGCGGGAACTCGGGGTGTCGACGGTGCGGGGGAGTTCGGTCGCCATCGGGATGGCGACGCTGGCGTTCGAGCGTTTCCTCGGCGACGTCGGCCTCTCGACGACGCGTCTTCCGCTCGCCCTGTGAGGGCCGGTCGAACCCCCGTGCGGCAGGCCATACTGAGGACATGGGCTTCTCCCTGAGCTTCTACCCGATCGACGGCGGCGATCTCGGCGACGCCGACCGGGAGGGCCTGGCCGCATTCCTCGACGCACGCGGACTGTCGGTGCACTTCGACGGCAGCGGGCTGTTCTCTGCGGACGGTGCCACGCTGTCCTTCGACGGGGCCGGGAGCGACCTGGCCCTGGACGTCCTCGACCAGCCTGAGCCGGTCACCGGAACCCTCCCGCACGCGACCCTCAGCTCGTCGGAGTGCGCGTTCGTGTTCGACCTGTGCACGGCGGGGAAGTTGATGATCGTCAATCCGCAGGGCGATCCCACCTACCTCGGCATCGCCGGCATCCACGACGGTGATGATTTCCCCGATCCTGACGACGCGGTCGTGGTCGGCAGCGCGGCGGAACTCGCCCTCGCCCTCGAAGGCGGGTTCGAGAGGTTCCAGGACTACCTGCAGCGTGTCCTCAACGGGAACCCAGGCTAGATCCTCGGGTTGTGAGCCGCTCGCGAGCCGTACGCGCAGCGGCATCCTGTCCGATCGCGACACGGACGACGAGACCTTCCGGATGGAGCGCGACCTTATGGAACGCACCGTGCGTCACGTGCGCCGCCGTCCAGTCCCACTCCGGCCAGAACCTCGACGCGACCGCGCGAACGTCCGCGCCGCGGTCCGGCACGTCGATCTCGCGATCGTCGCTTCGTCGGTCGGTCACCCGTCCATCCTCTGGCCGGGGAGCACCTGCGTCGTCGCCCGTCGCCTACTGGTGACGAGCATTATTGAGTTGACCAGTATTCGGTTGACATGCCGGGCCACCCCACCTCCTCCGTCTGTCCAACCGTCCTCTGTATCGGGGTGTGATTCAGACTCGAGCGGAGATCGGAATGACCGCCTGCCTCATCTGTGGGCGTCGCGTGAAAGCTGCGCCGATTCGCACGGTCAGTTTGCTCACCTCTCAGCCCGCACCTTCGTGGGAGGTATCGAGATCGGCTAAGCGAACCGGCGAGAAATGAAAGGCGAATCCTCTTTTTGGGGTGTATCTGCAATGGTCGATGACACCGACATTTGTTCATTCTCGGCTGTCGGTCACCCGCTGGACGGAACGAGTCACGTTGCCCGGGTTAAAGCCCTTTGGGGTGAGAGAATAATCCGACACGCCAGACAGTAGTTTGCCACTTACCGCGTGAATCTATCGTCGACTCCAGAAGTTCACTCACTATCTTGATTGGAACCTGCGGGCGGCCTTTGGAGTCCTTTGGCAGTCGATCCAGAAGGTCTGGCGGTCCTGCGAATCGCCCGCCCCAGTCCCTGAGCCTGTAGCCAAGGCGCTTGGAGACGGCCGCTGCCGACGGACCATTAAGAACGAATCGATCACCAGTTCGATGTTGTCGGATCGGGGTGTTGCTCACCAGCTCTGCAAGTAGTCGATCGCAAGCTTCTCGCCGTCCCGCCAACACAAACAGGCATTCAGTTGAGCGATCGTGCTCATGGATCAGCTCCAGCCTGCAAAGGTCGAGCAGTACGTTATCCCACGAGGCGTGACTGGATCCGGCCCACTTCACTTCAACACAGACGGCTGCGCCCTTTGGATCATAGGGTCGCATGAAGAAGTCAACTTCGCGCTGTCGCCCGCGTCCCGCATCACGCCTCAGCGCTTCGTGGGCGTACCCGCCATGAATGCGATACTGCGAGGGGCTGACCTGGGCTGCGAGTATCTCGTTGATGACGCCGTGAAGGTAGACCTCGCTGAATGAGTTCGCCCTTTGGCATTCGTAATCGAAAGCGAGCCTTGCGGACGCGCCGTGGGCTATACGCCGACCAATATCCCTGGGGTGCACGGCGTCAGCTTAGCTACGCCCATTCGGCCTAGCTCAGACCGATTCGGCCGCACGACGCACCAGGCTGATCGCCGCGGGGAGCCGGTCAGTCGGCGTCACGGTCACCGAGCGATATGCTCACCGCGAAGAGGGTAACGACGAGCGCCCGATTTCGTGTGAAGCGATTCGGTTCTACGGGTGGTCACGATTCCTGACGCTCCTTCGCTTGCTGCCGTGACATGACAGTGAGATCTGACACGTCAACAACCAGCGTGATCATGGTTGCACGTGCGCGTCACGCAAGCCGGTGGGGTTGTCGCGCCAGCAGGTGCGCCGTCTGGCACAGCCAGATCAGCTGCTGTATGAATGTCGGTGTGAGCGAGCAAGAATTCGTGGCTGCCGATCCAACTGGAGATCCAGTCCTGGACGAGTCGGAGATCGACGACGTAGGCCTGTTCGAGACAGCGGCATCGAGTCTTCCCTACTTCGGGGCCGACTTCGACGTGGCGGGGCTCGTGCGTCGTCTCGACGATGAGGACATCCTAATTCCGCGATTCGACCCAGATGAATCAGCCGATCTCTCTATAGAAGGCTTCCAACGGCAGCGCGTCTGGACTGGGCCGCGGATGGAGAAGTTCATAGAGTCGCTGCTCCTCGGTTGGCCGGTGCCCAGCATCTTCCTTGTGGTGGAACCTGATGGTCGCTACCTCGTCCTTGACGGTCAGCAGCGACTGACAACCCTGCAGAGCTTTTACCGTGGCGAGCATCCCGACGGCCGCGTATTTGTGCTCAACGACGTGGCAGAGCACCTGAAGGGTGCAACGTACGAGACGCTCAGCAAGGAGAGCAAGAGGCGCCTGAACAATACGTTTATCCAAGCCGTGGTTATCGAGCCGGCGGGAGAAGACGGGCGCGACGCGGTCTACCGCCTGTTCGGCCGCCTCAACAGCGGAGGAGTATCGCTGACCGCCCAAGAGATCAGGGTTGCGCTATACCGGGGGCCGCTCGTGGAGTTCATTCGCGACCTGAATCATGATTCGTCTTGGAGGGTGCTGTTCGGCGCAGCACATAAGAAGCTAAAAGATCACGAGCTTGTGCTGCGCAGTCTCGCGATGGCTGACGTTATCCGTACCATCGACGGCAGATGGGACGATGATGAGGTGCTGAAGCAGGCCTACAAGCCACCGATGGCACAGTTTCTGAACAACTTCCTGGAGTCACACGGCAAGCTCGAGGACCTGAACGAATCTGAGGTCGCAGACGCCTTCGCAAAAGCTTGCCGGGTCCTCGTAGAGGCAAATGGGAGAGATGGGCTCAAGTTCAACGGACGTCTCAATGCCGCTCACATTGACGCGATGCTCGGCACTTTGATTCACGCCTTCACCAAGGGGCTCCCGATCGACGCTGCCGCCGTGAAGCGGGCAATTACCGCGCTGCGGTCGTCGGAAAGCTACACGGACTGGGTATCACGGAGTACCTCCCACCGAGACAGTGTCGTTGGGCGGCTCCGCGCGGCGGTCGAAGCACTCATCGGTTGAAGCCACCATGAGCGCGACGCAATCGACACCGATCGCTCACAAAGAGGCGTACGAGCTGTGGTCTCGCCTGGAGGCTGAGTTTGAGCGTTATCACAGCGCGATCGGTTACATCCCGATCGACCAGACCCGTATTCAGGACGATCTGCGCCGCTACCTCTGCCTACGCTGTG